>NZ_JANIPD030000040.1 GCF_024609215.1 Curtanaerobium respiraculi
TTCTAGCAGGGGCGGCGCCAGCATGCCCGTAAACGCGCGAATCGCCTTCGGCCGGGCTAATCGGAGCTGACCGTCCGGCCATCCGAAAATGCGTCGTACAATAGAAAACAACTTATAGGTTGATCAGTGCTTCCCTAGAGCATCTGCAGGAAGCCGACCATCTGCAGCACGCTGCCGGCGAGCACGAACATGTGCCAGATCCCGTGCATGATGCTGCGCTTCTTCCCCCCTATGTAGAAGACGATCCCCACCGTGTAGGCGAGTCCGCCCGCAGCGACCCAAGGGAGCCATGCCGCCCCCACGGTGATCAGGTCATGCCAGGGGATGAAGGCGATGGCCCACCCCATGGCAAGGTAGCTGACGATGCTGCCGATCTTCACCGGTTTGGCGGCCATGTTGACGGCGTTGGCCAGGATCCCCGCCGCCGCGATGCCCCATTCCGCCGCCAGCAGCGGCACGGCGAACGGATAACCCCAGAACGCGATCAGCAGCACGGGGGTGTAGCACCCTGCGATCAGCAGGTAGATGGAGCAGTGGTCGAGCACGCGGAACACGCGCTTCGCGTTTCCCTCGGGAAGGCCGTGGTATAGGGCGCTGATGGCGTAGAGCACGATGAGCGCGGCGCCGTAGACGGCGATGCCGGCGATGACGTTGGGCGCGGGGTCGGGCTGGGCGGCGGCGATCATCCATCCCAAGGCGAAGACGCCCAATGCCACTCCGACTGCGTGGGAGATCGTGTTGAAGCGTTCCTGGCCGAGGGAATAGCTGGGGAGCGTGATGCGGCAAAGCGTTGGGGCGCATTCCACGGGATCAGGTTTGCGGGTGATGGCGTCATCCATGGGATTCTCCTTTCTGTCGCGTTCAGTATATCAATTCGAAAACCATATCATAAGGTTTTTAAAAACCGCTTAGTATATCCACGAATCCTGTTATTGACCTGTCTTCGCGCTTTTCGTAGAATGGCGTGGCAACGAACGGGGGGTGCCTATGGACAACGACGTCGAACGTGCGATCCGAAGCGATCTGGATGCGTTCCACCTGCCGCGTTTCAGGGATGTGCCCGACGTGGGCCTGATGCTGGAGCAGACGGCCCGCTTGGTGAACGGGTATCTGGAGCCCCTGGGGAGCATCCACCTCACCTCGTCGATGATCAGCAACTACGTGAAGCAGGGCATCATCGCCCGGCCCGTGCGGAAACTCTACTACCGCGAGCAGATCGCCAGCCTGATCTTCATCGCGGTGGCTAAAACCGCCCTGCCGCTCGACGACATCAAGCGCATGCTGCTCATCCAACGCGAGGTGTACGAGCCCGCTGCGGCATACGATTGCTTCTGCGCCGAATTCGAGCAGGCTATCCAGCGGATATGCCTGGGCGGGGGCGAGGCCGACGATTCCCATCGGGAGGCTCCGGTGTTGAAGGAGATGCTCGTCCGCCTGGTCAGCACGACCGCGCACCAGATCCACCTGGAAAAATACGTTCGCCTCGCTTTGGGGGAACTCGAATCCGAGCAGGGCTAACGGCGCATCGCGGCGGGGTCGGGTATGGATCGGCGGGATGAAGTGCGGGAGCTGCGGGACCGCATCGCGGCCCGCGCGAGCGAGAAGGCGGCGTTTTCGGGCGCCGTCTACCGCGATGCCCCCATCATCATGACGGCCAACCAGCTGAGATCATTCACACCCGAGCCGATCCGGGCCATGCGCGCGCTGGCGAAGGAGGAGGGGACGCGGCGCCTCTCCATCGCGCAGCGCTTCGTCGCGGAGGCGCGCGTGCTGGCGGATTGCGACGACGAGTTCTCCGGCTTCGCCGACTTCCAATGCTATTTCCCCACCTTCGACGATATGGACAACGATCAGCTGCGCACCTACCTGACATGGCGGGGGCGGGTGCGCCGGGGCGATGTGCGCAAAACGAGCACGTCGTACGCCTATGTGTACCTGTACGAGCTGATCAACCGCGTGCGCGACCAGGATGAGCGCGCCGGATGGGAGGATCTGCGCGCCTTCGGGGAAGCGTATGCTGCGGTTGATCCGAGCATCATGCGGTTCGTGGGCGAATGGGCGGATGATTACGCGGTGTATTACGGCCTGCCCGCGGATATGCTGCGCGTGCTGCCCGAACGCGTGCTGGACGGCGCGCGGGAGGTGCTCCTGCACGCGGACGGGTGCGGCGATGCCGAGCTGTTCGCGGCCCTCGAGGTGCTTTCGGGATATCGGGTGGCCTCGTCGGCGTTCTACGGCGCCCATGCGGAGGATTTCCAATCGGTGGCGGCGCGCTGCTATCGCCGGCTTGCGACCCATTACGAAAAGCTGTCCCGGGGGTATGCCGAGCGGCTGCTGGGCGCGCGCAAAGCCGTTGCGTACCAGCCGTTCGCCCGCGCGGTGTTCTGCGATCCCCTGCGGCGGACGGAGTACTCCTATCGGATCGGACCGCTCGATACGGTGTATTGCCGTGGGGGCGCATGGTCGCGCGTGCGGTACGCCGACGCGAAGAAGACGCGCAGGCAGGTGGGCGATCTGCTGAAGACGATCGACGCCCGCATGCGCCTTATCGGGGGAGACCCGCGGACGCTCGACGCTCCGCTGAAGGCCAAGTTCCTGTTGAAGATCGTCGACGAAGAGGCGCGCGCGGCATTCGAGCGCCGCCGCGATGCCGAGGCGCGGGTGGTCCGTATCGACATGGGCAAGCTGGGCTCCATCCGCGCAGATGCCGACGAGATATCCGACAGGCTGATCGTCGACGAGCCGGAGGATGACGAAACCAACCCGAACATCTGTGCTATAATGCCGGAAAAGGAAGAACAGATGTTCGTCGAAAAGCAGGCGGATCAACAGCGACGGCACGGTCTTTCCGTCGACGAGGCGGCGTTTTTGAAGGTGTTGCTCGCAGGCGGGTCCGTGCGCGATTTCGAGCGGGAGCACCACGCCATGGCGTCGATTCTGGCGGAATCCGTGAACGCGAGGCTCTTCGACGAATTCGACGATATCGTCATCGATGCCGCGGCCGATCCTCCCGCGCTCATCGACGACTATCGGGATGACGTGGAAGGGATGCTGGCGTGAAGAAGGTGCCCCGGCGCATTGCCAATGCCATCGTGAGCTCGTTGAAAGGCGGTGTGGTCCCGCGCATCGGCCTGCCGTACATCGCCGTGGGGCGCAAGGCGGAGCTCGACGCGCTGCTGCGCGATGTGGATATCATCGCCGACGGGGGCGCCGCGTTCCGGTTCATCGTGGGCAAATACGGCAGCGGGAAGAGCTTCCTTCTGCAAACCATCCGCTCGTACGCCATGGACCGCGATTTCGTGGTGGTGGATGCGGACCTTTCCCCCGATCGCAGACTGCACGGCACCGCCGGCCAAGGGCTTGCCACCTACAAGGAGCTCGTGCGCAACATGAGCACCAAGACGCGCCCGGAAGGCGGCGCCCTCACGCTGATCCTCGATCGGTGGATCGCCGGGGTGCAGAATGCGGTGGCGGCGGAGGGCGTCGACTCCGGCACGCCCGCGTTCGCCCGAGCGGTGGAAGCGCGCATCCGCTCCGTGGTGGATTCCCTTTCCGAGATGGTGCACGGGTTCGACTTCTCCCAGCTGCTGGTGGTGTATTACCGCGCGACGGCCGCGGGGGACGATGCCGCGAGGGCGCGCGTGGTGAAATGGTTCCGCGGCGAGTACGCCACCAAGACGGAGGCCCGACGCGATCTGGGCGTCAACATCATCGTCGCCGACGACGACTGGTACGAGTACCTGAAGCTGTTCGCGGTGTTCTTGAAGCAGGCGGGGTACGCCGGCATGCTCGTGCTCATCGACGAGCTGGTGAACGTATACAAGATCCCCAACGCCATCAGCCGCCAGTACAACTACGAGAAGATCCTCGCCATGTACAACGACACGATGCAGGGGAAGGCGCGGTACCTGGGCATCGTCATGGGCGGCACGCCGCAGGCGGTGGAAGACCGGCGCCGGGGCGTGTACAGCTACGAGGCGCTGCGCAGCCGGCTTTCCGAGGGGCGGTTCGCGGGGGAGCGCTACAAGGACATGCTCGCGCCCGTCATACAGCTGGCGCCGCTCACCTACGAGGAGCTGCTGGTGCTGGCCGGCAAGCTGCAGGACATCCACGCCGGGCTGTTCGGCTACGAGCCGCAGCTGTCCGACGAGCAGCTGGCGCGCCTCGTCGCGGGGGAGTTCGAGTGCGTGGGCGCTTCCACGCATATCACCCCGCGCGAGGTCGCGCGCGATTTCATCGAGCTGCTGGACATACTGCACCAGAATCCCGAAGCCACGTTGGAATCGGTCATGGAGGGCGCGGATAAGCTCGATGCCCCCCGCGGCGAAGCGGCCCCGCGCACGGCGGCCGACTTCGCGGAATTCACGCTGTAGGGGCGCGTCGTGGATGCGTTTGCGCGCTATGCGCCCTTCATCCAGGATTTCATATACCGCAACGGCTGGGATTCGCTCCGCGCCGTCCAGATGGCGGCCGCCGATGCGATCTTCAACACGGGGGAGAACGTGCTGCTGGCGGCAAGCACCGCCTCGGGCAAGACGGAGGCGGCGTTCTTCCCCATGCTCACGCTGCTGGAGGAGCGGCCCAGCGCATCGGTCGGCATCGTGTACATCGCACCGCTCAAAGCGCTCATCAATGACCAGTTCGGGCGCCTGAACGTCCTGTGCGAGGATTCGGGCATCCCCGTATGGCGCTGGCACGGCGACGTCTCCAGCTCGCGCAAGGCGAAGCTGCTGAAAAAGCCCGGCGGCATACTGCAGATCACGCCCGAATCGCTGGAGTCGCTGCTTCTCCATAAGCATAGCGCCATCCCGCGCCTGTTCGGCGACGTCCGCTTCGTCGTCATCGACGAGATCCACTCCCTCATGCGGGGCGATCGCGGCGGGCAGACGATGTGCCTGGTGGAACGTCTGGCGCGCACGGCCGGCGTGCAGCCACGCCGCGTGGGGCTTTCCGCCACGGTGGGGAATTTGAAGCTCGCCGGAGACTTCCTCGCGCGGGGCAGCGGGCGCGGGACCGTCGTCCCGCGCATCCAGGAGGGCAACCAGCGCTGGCGGCTTTCCATGGAGCATTTCTACACGAGCGACCGCCAGGCCCCCGACGACGATGTCATCGATATGGCGGTTTCCGCGGACATGACGCTTCCCGAGGAGGCCGACGGCACCCGGTTGCCTAAGGGGCGCACGCCGGGTGCGTCGGGGATAGCGCGGGAGCGTTTCTCAGGATCTGCGGGCCATTCCCCTGCCGGAGGGGCATCCGCCGCGTTTGCCACGGCGGGCGGCCCGGAGATCCCCGAGTCCTTCGGGGGCGTGCATCCAAGAAATGAATTCGGCGAAGGGCACATCGGCGACGGGGCTTCCGGTTCGCCCGCTGAAACGGGTTTGGGCGAGGCTTGCTCGCAGGTGGTCGCCGAAGCGCCGACGGACACGGCGCCCGCGGCGGCGGATCCGGGCATGGGCTGCATCTTCGAGCACACGCGGGGCCGCAAGTGCCTGGTGTTCTCCAACTCGCGCGAGGAGGCCGAGGCGGTCACCACCACGCTGCGCTCGTACTGCGAGGCCGTGCACGAGCCCGACCGGTTCCTCATCCATCATGGCAACCTGTCCAGCAGCTATCGCGAGACGGCGGAGGATATCATGCGGGACGGGGAATCGTCCCTGACCACGGTGACCACCGCCACGCTCGAGCTGGGCATCGACATCGGGCGGCTGGAGCGCGCGTTCCAGATCGACGCGCCCTTCACCGTGTCGGCTTTTTTGCAGCGCATGGGGCGCACGGGCCGGCGCGGCCAGCCGAGCGAGATGTGGTTCGTGATGCGGGAGGACCGCCCCGAGCCGCGCGCGCTGCTGGGCGAGACCATCCCCTGGAAGCTGCTGCAGGGCATCGCGCTGGTCCAGCTGTATCTCGAGGAGCGATGGGTGGAGCCTCCGCGGCCGCATGCGTTGCCCTTCAGCCTGCTGTACCACCAGACCATGGCGACGCTTGCCAGCGGCGGCGAGATGACGCCCGCGGAGCTTGCCGGACGCGTGCTCACGCTGTCGCCGTTCCGCAACGTGTCCGCCGGCGATTACCGCATCCTGCTCCGGCATCTGCTGGAGATCGACCATATCCAGACGACCGACGAGGGCGGGTTGATCGTCGGGCTGGCGGGCGAGCGCGTGGTGAACAGTTTCCGCTTCTACGGCGTGTTCGTGGAAAGCGAAGAATACACCGTGCGATCGGATTCCCAGGAGCTCGGCACCATCGTGCAACCGCCTCCCCTGGGCGAGAAGATCGCCATCGCGGGGCATACCTGGCTGGTGGGGGAGATCGACCACGACCGCAGGGTGGTGTATTGCACGCAGGTGAAGGGGCAGGTTCCGGCCTACTTCGGTGAATGCGCGGGAGATATCCACACGCGCATACTGGAGCGCATGGCGCGGGTGCTGGCGGAGGATGCGCCGTACCCGTACCTCATGCGCAACGCCCAGGCGCGCCTGCGGCAGGCCCGTTCCACGGCCCTCATGGCCGGGCTCGTGCGAAACCCGCTCATCAACCTGGGCGGCGACACCTGGGGCCTGTTCCCCTGGCTGGGCAGCTACGCGTTTTTGGCCCTCGAGCGGTTCCTGAAACGCATATGCGCCTCCGACTTGGGACTGCGAGGCCTCGATTCGTCGCGCCCGTATTTCCTCCAATTCCGCATGGATGCCTCGGCCGGACGATTCTGGCAGGTGCTGGGCGCACGTGCCGCCGCAGGGGTCGATCCTCGGGACCTTCTGTATCCCGGGGAGGTTCCGTATTTCGAGAAGTACGACGGTTTCGTGCCCGCAGAGCTCATCCGCAAGGGATTCGCGCTCGGCGTGCTGGATGCGGAGGGCATGCTCGAGCGGGTGCGCCAGTGGACGGACGCTTCCGCTCCCATCCCGCCTTCCCCCAGGGGGCTTGCGCATGGGGAATAGGATCTACGCGGCCATCGATCTCAAATCGTTCTACGCGTCGGTCGAATGCGTGGAGCGGGGGCTCGACCCGTTGACCACCAACCTCGTGGTCGCGGACAAAAGCCGCACGGACAAGACCATCTGTCTCGCCGTCTCCCCCTCGCTGAAGGCGCAGGGCGTCCCGGGGCGGCCGCGCCTATTCGAGGTCGTCCAGCAGGCGGCCGCCATCAACGCTCAGCGGAGGAGGCATGCGCCCGGCGGTCGGCTCCGCGGGAAATCGTGCGACGAGCGGGAACTGCATGCGAACCCCTCCCTCGCCCTGGACTACATCGCAGCCACGCCGCGCATGGCGCTCTATATCGAGCGGAGCACGCAGATCTACGAGATCTACCTGCGGCACGTCGCCCCGGAGGACGTGCACGTGTACTCCGTCGACGAGGTGTTCATCGACATCACGGGGTATCTGCACGCCAGTGGGCTGAATGCGCGGTCCTTCACGATGATGCTGGTGCGCGAGGTGCTTGACGAGACGGGCATCACGGCCACTGCCGGCATCGGCGAGAACATGTACCTGGCCAAGGTGGCGATGGACATCGTGGCCAAGCACGCGCAGCCGGATGCCATGGGCGTGCGCATGGCGTTCTTGGACGAGATGGGGTATCGGCGCCTACTGTGGACGCACGAACCCCTCACCGATTTCTGGCGGGTGGGCCGAGGCTACACGCGGAAGCTGGCGGAGAACGGGATGCGCACGATGGGGGACATCGCGCGCGCGAGCGTGGCGGATCCCGATGTGCGGCCCAACGAGGAAACGCTCTACCGGCTCTTCGGGGTGAACGCCGAGCTTCTCATCGATCACGCTTGGGGGTGGGAGCCTGCCACCATCGCGGATGTGAAGGCCTACATGCCCCAGGCGAAGAGCATGGGCCAAGGGCAGGTGCTGCAGCGCGCCTACGAGTGCGACGAGGCGCGCCTGGTGGTGCGCGAGATGGCCGATGCGCTTTCATTCGACCTGGTGGGGAAGGGACTCGTGTGCGACCAGGTGGTGCTTTCGGTCGGGTACGACATCGGCAACCTGAAGGACGCGGACCGCGCGGCGGGCTATGGGGGCGAGGTGTCGGTCGATCACTATGGCCGTTCCGTCCCGAAACACGCCCACGGAATGGTGCATCTGGGCGGGTTCACCTCGTCGTCCCGGGCCATTATCCAGGCGGTCCTTTCCGTGTTCGATGCGAAGGTGGACGCGCGCCTGCTTGTCCGCCGCATCAACGTCGCCGCGTGCAACGTGCTGCCCGAGGACGCCGCCCTGCGGCTCGAGGCGTCGGTGGGGGAGCAGATGAGCCTGTTCGATGACGCGGAGGCGCTGGATGCCGCCCGCGCTGACGAGGCCGCCGCGCGGGCACGCGAGAAGCGCATGCAGCAGGCGATCGTGGATCTGCGCAGCCGCTTCGGCAAGAATGCGGTGCTGAAGGGGATGGATTTGAAAGAAGGGGCCACCACCGTGCAGCGGAACAGCCAGATCGGGGGCCATCGGGCATGACCGCGCCGAAGCCTCAGACCCCGTTCGACAAAGCGGCCGCGCTTGAGCGCTACGGGGACATCATCGATATGCCGCATCCCACGTCACGCAAGCATCCGCGCATGTCGCGTGAGAACAGGGCCGCTCAATTCGCCCCCTTCGCTGCGCTGGCAGGGTACGCCGAATCGATCGACCAAGCTGCTCGCGAGAACGCGCGGAAGTGGGAATAGGCTTCGCGGTCGGGTCATCCGACCGGAGATGCGTCTTTATATCGTCTTAAGGCCCATTAAGCGGTAGAATATGCGCAAACGGTGAAACGGCGTGAAAGGACACACTATGCTATGCCCGAACTGCGGATCCGAAAATAAGGAGCAGGCGAAATTCTGTGAGAACTGCGGCGCCCCCCTCGCGGGTGTGGCGGGGCAAGGGCAGACTGCGCAACCCGCCTCGGTCCCCCCGGCTGTAGGGACCGCTTCCGTGGCGGATAGCCCCGAACCTCCCGCTCCCCGGCCCCCCGCGGCTTCCGCTCCGGCGCAGGCCGCTCCCGTTCCGCCCCCGCCCCCGAACGCGGCGGCAACCGAGCAATCGCAGACGGAGGCCAAGACCGCCCCTGCCCAGACACCGCCTCCTCCAGCTCCGGCGAGCCCGATGGGGGATGCGGCCCCGCAGCCGACCTCCTCGCAGACGGTGCCACCCCCTCCGGTTCCGCCCATGCCGCAAACGGCGGCGAGCGCCTCCGCATCCGGCCCCGCAACCCCGCCGCAAGCCGTCAGCAGCGGCAAGGCGGTCGGTGCGCTCGTCTGCGGCATTCTCGCCATCGTCTTCAGCCCGTCCGTCATCTTCGGCATCATCCTCGGTATCGTCGCACTCGTTCTGGCGAGTTCGGCGGGGAAGATCGCGCCCGACGGCAAAAGCAAGGCGGGCAAGGTGTGCGGCATCATCGGCATCATCATCTCCGCCATCATCCTGATCTTCTCGATTGTGACGGGTGTTGCCCTGTTCAAGTACATCGAGGAGAACCCCGAGGTTCTTTCGACATCGTCATCCTCTTCCATAACGATCCCGAGGTCGAGTTCCGAGCCCAGCTTCTCGTCGAATTCCGCATCCACCTCGTCCTCGGCGCAGCCCGGGACGTCGGCGTCGAATGGAACCGCGATGCCGAGCGGCAAGCTCACCGCGCCCACCGTGTATGCCAATAATAAATACGGATGGAGCCTCACCGTCCCCACCGGCTTCGAATTCATCACCGACGACGAGGATAGCGCGATGTTCGCCGATCTCGCGGCCGACATGTGGATCATCGCCATGGCGATAGACAACACATTCGGCCTGACCCTCCAAGACGTTGAGGACGGTTACAAGTCGGAGTATGCCGATGCACAGGTCGAAAGCCATGACGGATATCTCGTGATCAAAGCGAGCGAGGATGACGAGACCGTCGTGTACCTAATCGCCGTAGGCACGGGCTCGATCCAAGAGGTCTACGTGACCTATCCAAAGAAAGCGGACGATGCGGCCAGTTATGCGATCGCGAAGGATATATTGAACTCGTTCCGCGTGGCGGATTTGGCAACGTCGCACAGCTGATTCGCATCTTAAGGCGAATTTGCCCGGATGGCGCGATGGCGGTCGCGCCATCCGGCTTTTCCGTTAGGGAAGGGACATGTGATACGGGGTGAACGATTCGTCTGTCGCGCCTCCCAGCCGCTTCATCGGCAGAGCATCTTGGGCGATCCTCGGCTCGTCGGTGCTGTTGGCGGTGCTCGGCGCGCTTCTCTCGCCCGGCCAGGTTCCCGTGCTCTTCGATGGCAATGGGATCCCCGAACGGTATGGCTCCCCGCTTTTCCTCTTCTCCATGCCGGCGATCATAGGAGCGTGCATGCTCGGATCCGAGTCGGTCATCCGCCGGCTTTCCAGCACCCATCGGAATGTGCCGGCGAGCGCGACCGAACGGAGTCGAACGCCGACCTTCCAGGTGATCGCCTCTATGCTGCATGTCCTTCAAGCCGAGATGGCGACCTTCGCGTTCTACAACGTGGCAATCGTATTGATGCAAAGGGCTCGGAGCCTGCCGGCTGTATTGGTCGTGCTCGTCATCGGCGTCATCGGCACGATCGCCTACTTCGTCAAGGAAGCGGTCCGGATGTAGTCCCTTCCCGTCTTTCGCATGCGATCCAGGGTGAGCGTTCGCCCCTCCGGCAAGCGGGACCCCTCTTGCAAGCGGGGATGGCGGCTCGCGCGCCGCTGCCGTCCGAGCCGATTTGCAGCTTCTGGGGATTCACCGCCTGCCCCTGCAGTCCGCGCGAGGTAAAATGCCCGCTTTTGCGCGGGCGTTGGCGTTCGCAGCTGCCTGTCCCGCCTCTTCTGTCGAGAGTGTCGGGGGGTGGCAACACCCCCCGGGCCCTCGGCTGCAGGGGACTCAGGCCATCCGGAGCGGCCGGCCGGCAACCCTGGAAAGGGCTGTCATCATCCTAGGCCAACAGGCGGGCGCCGCGCTGCGGCCGAGCATCGCTTCGCTCGCTCTGATGGCCGAATTCGACTGTAATGGGGATGCGCCGTCCTCGATGCGCCCGTCTGCCGGCGTCCGGCTCGCCTTTCCGATTGGTCCGCGGTAGGCTGCGCAGCGAATCGGACACGTTCTCCCGATCAAAGGCAGCGGTATCGCGTGAGGCGTCGAGGCGGACAGGAGGGATGCGGGGAAAGAATCGGCGGCGGGACGGATGGCCCTGCCGCCGATTCGATACGGGGAGCTTCTCGACCGTTTACACCTGCGGAACGTATTCGCGCGCCTGGAGCGTCAGCTCGTCGAGAACATCGTCTCCGAGGGCGCGCCGCGCGAAGGGGTACACGACCGTGTTCTCCTTCTCCACATGGCGGCGGATCAGATGCACGTACTCCATGCCCCACGAGATGATCTCGAGCTTCGAATCCGCTTCGGGGTTCTGCTCGAATGCGCTGACTGCGGCGTCGAGATTGCGCACCGCGTTGCGCCCCAGGTCGTGCTCCACCAGCATGCCGTGCTGGATCAGGTTTTCCGCCACCCTGCCCAGGTGCTTCAGCATGTAATCGTACAGCACGTCCTCTTCCTTGCAGTGGTGCGCGGCATCGGAGTACTCTCGAACGAAGCGGATGACCTGCCGGTATTCTTCCGCATCGAATGAACCTTCGACCATGAAAGCAAGGCTCATCTGCTCAAGCCTGTCCGCCTCCTGGAGGATTCGCTCGTGCTCTGCCACCATCGCATCGACGATGCCCATGGCGGATGTGTCGGGCAGATCGGTGAATTGGGAAAGATCGACGGCCGCCATGTCACGCCGCCTTGCTGATGCGATACGAGCCCGCCTCGGGGGACGAGAAGTCAAGGCCGGCACCCTGGCAGAAGCCTTCGAGCCAGGCGGCGCGGATTTGGGCGTATCCGAGTGCTTTATGTGCGTCCAGGTTGACGCTCCAGCTCACAGTCGAGTCGTCGTTATCGCCGAACTTCACGAAGCCATCGCAGGGCATGCCGTCGAGCCATGATTCGTCAAGTGCGTTCCATGCCTGCTGCAGCGTGCCGAACTCCGCCTGCTTGCCAGCGGATGCGCCAACCTCGCGCACGTGCGCGGCAAGATCGGCCATGTGCCCGCTCAGCGGGGCGGTGGCGGCGGCGAGCGCGGATTCGCTGTTGCCCACGAGCGCGTTCAGGCTCGCGTGGATGGACGACAGGTCGATATGGTCGGCAATCTCGCCCTGCAGGCGCGGATGCTCCGCGTCCAGGGCCGCTGCCAGGCCGTCCGTCCAGCTTTCGCCATCGGCATAGGCTGCGATGTCGCGCGCCAAGCTGTCGACGGCGAGCGCCTTGCGGAACATGCGGTAGTGGATGGGTCCCAGGAACGCGCTCATGCTAGTTGCTCCCGTTCAGCTGCGCCAGCACATCGGCGGCATCCATGCCGTGAACCATGCAGGCGTCCGCAAGGGATTCGCTCTGGGATGCCGGGCATCCCACGCAGCCCATGCCGAGCTGCTCAAGCTTGATAACGGCGCTGGGGTCCATGCGGATGATGTCTCCCACCAGCATATTCGAGTTGAATTTCTGATCTGCCATGATGAACTCCTTCGTTCGTTTCGTTTCATCCTGCACTTTACGGGTGACCCAATGACACTTCTGTTGTCATTCCAACAAATACATGGAATTCCGCTAACCTCTCCCCTCAGTACCGAGGTGGCTTGGAAAACGAATCGGAATAGGCTTTTCTTCGCGGGTGGTGTTGATGCGCGCGATCGAGGTGTGCGTCGCGATGTGGCCGTACATGCCTCCTTCGACGGGGGGGTAGTACCCTGCTCGGTGGGCGTGTGCCCAAATTAATTCCTTGCGAGTGTGGAAGCGCATTTACGGAACGACCCTGTGGACCGAGTTATGAGGTCTTGTTGCGGCGAACCGCGAAGAATCCGATTCCGGCGACGTACGCAACCGCACGCTCGCTGGGGTCTCGTTGCATCGAGTTGCGAAGAATCCGATTCCGAATCTTCGGCATTGGGGGCCAACTTTGAGGGTTTCTAGCCTTTAGGGAAGCTGAACGGCGGATTCCGACACTTTCGGGGCCAACTTCGGGGGTTTCCAGCTTTTTCCCTATCTGAGAGAAAAGTCGCCTGGTGCCGATATTGACATATACACCTTTCTGAACTGGGGAGATGGATAGCGGATTGAAGCCGGATTTATCGACGAAGAGAATTTCAGCTTATGGAAAGGTTAGAAACCCTCAAAGTTGGCTCTCGAGGGGCATATTTCGGCAATCCAGCTCATGGAAAAGTTGGAAACCCCTGAAGTTGGCCCATGTGGCTCACGGATCTTCGCAGGCCCCTTCGCGTGCGCTGCGCACGAATCCGTCTGGCGCGTGGAGCGCAAGTGACTCCGAGAGTATCGTCGGGGTGTGAAAAGGGAGTATCGAGCGCGACATTTCGCTGATAGCCTCATCTGCATGGTTGTTGTTCTCTCACATTCATCTGCCGTGAGGTATTGGCGGTATTCGTATCCGTCCGCTTCCTCCTCTCATGATGCGCGAATACCGCGGAAAAGCTATTGTGGTTTGGAAAACGCCTGTTCGAACTTGCGGGACATCCGAGCCTTTCCCGATGCCTGGGAACTGGCTCGATCATCGAAAGTGCATGTTCTTGTTGGAGACGGCGCTCTGTTGCGAAGTTCATCCAAGCACGTGACGCACATGTGCACGACGGATATCCCCAGAGGTGCTTTGCGCTCGCTGGGAAACGGACTCTTCGTTGCCTCACCGGAGTTCTGCTTCTTGCAGATGGCATCGAAATTGAGCTTTTATCGGCTTATCCGTTACGGGCATGAAATATGCGGAAGCTACGCGATGCAGCGTGGGACGCCGCGCGGTTTCATAGAAGCGCGCCCGTTGACTTCCGTGGCAAATACGCAAACGTTTTTAGCTCGCTACCCGGATGCGCACGGACGCGCTCGGGCGATGCATGCGTTACCCTGGGTGGTTGAAAACGCGGCGTCCCCTATGGAAACGGCGGTGGGGATGATTCTCCATCTCCCGATGCGGTATGGGGGTTTCGGTTTGCCACGGCATTCTTTCAACCGAGAAGTGCTTCTTTCGCCAACCGCGCGAAACCTGGCAGGAAGAAAGACATGCCGTCTTGATTTGAGTTGGGAAGGGGTCAAGTACGATCTGGAGTATCTGGGAAAGATCGACCACGAAGGCCAAACATCCATCGAGCGTGATTCCCGGCGAGTCCATGCGCTGGAATACGATGGTTATCAATGCGATTCGATCACTCGCGTTCAGGTGATGGATCCTTTCGATATGGAAGTGATTGCTCGAAAGATTGCACGGGAAATCGGGACGAAAAGACATTGGGAGCGAATGGGGAAGTACAGGGGTCGGCGGATCATGCTGTACAACGATCTGTTTCCTTGGGCCGCTCCGTTCGATACCCGTTTCCGATAACGTTGTGCGAGCTCGATTGGCGCACCCACCGTTTGCATGCTCTGTGCGCAGAATAGCGGATGCAGTTCAACGGTGCGGGCATGCTCGGTTTGCTCCGTTGAACGAGAGTCGGAGCAGAGGACAATCGGAGACACGGACGAGAAAGCCACTCGACGTCCTAGACTGTCCGCATTTGCTCAACGCCTCTTGTCAAACAGGATAGGAGCAATGCGTGGAAGAGCAGAAGGACTGCCAGGGTAGAAGGGGCGAGTGGGATTGAGGGTGCGCGGGTTTTCGAGGGGGCCGACGCCGATGGAAGGTCCGACGGCGACGGCATCCGCAGCGCCGTCCTGCGGAGGCTTTCGGAGGCGGGGACGACCACGACCGCCGAGGCCGTTCGGCTGACCGGCGCGAATTACCGCACGGTCCGCCGCCTCGCCTCGATGGTCGGCGTTGGCGAGATAACGACGGTCGGCGCCGGGAGGTCGACGGCGTACCGGCTCGCCGCGAAGGGGCGCGGGGCATATGGGCGCCGGCGGTGATTCGGCGCCTTCGGTCGCGCCCTCGATGGGGTGGCCCGGCGGCGCGACGGGCGAACCGCCCCCCCCGGAGCCGATTCCGCCCCCTGCGATGCCGTCCGACGCGTGCTCCCGATAGGGGGCCGCATGGCACGACCCCGCCCTTGCTTAAGGGGCAAGAGCGGGGCTCGCAGGATGCTTATGGGTGCTCCGGCGGTGGGAAATCACGCCCTTGACACTGCGTATCAGCTGCGCGTGACTCCCTTGGGGAACTCGAGGGCACGCTGGTCATCGCGCACGGGTTGCGGGATGTCGCGTCGGCGGTACAGGATGTCCTTGCGCTTCGCGTAGCGGAACGGCGCGGTCACGCCGCTGAACATGTGCACCAGGCGCGTGAACGGCAGCACGGCGAACAGGCACATCCAGCAGCACATGTGGAGCTTGAAGAAGATGGGCACGCTCGCCATCAGCTGGGTCTGCGGCTGCAGCGCCAGCACGCTGCGGAACCACGGCGACAGGCTCTCGCGATAGTTGAAATCGCCGCCGGCGTTGGTGAACGTGGCGATGAGCCCGAACGCGATCGTCAGCGCCAAGAACACGTACATCACCTTGTCCATGGTTGACGTGTTCGCCTTCATATAATCGTTTCCGGGGCCGAACCGGCGCTTTAGCAGCATGATCACGGCGATGCCGCACACGATGCCGAACAGGCCGCCCATGCCGAAGGCCATCAGATGGTACATATGCTCCGCCGTGGGCTCGTCGAATCCCATGAACGTCGCCATCATGTCGTCGACCAGTGTCTTGGGCACCAGCACGCCGCCGATATGGCCGAACAATATGAACAGGATCGCCAGGTGGAAGAGGGGGGTGAACAGGCGCTCGCCGCCCTTGTCCAGGAACTCGCTCGATTTCGCCGTCCACGTCCGGGCGAAGAACACGCGGCGGATGATGGTGCCCACGATCAATATCGTGAACGAGATGTACGGGGCGATGCCCCAGAGGAAGTTTTCGAAACCGCTCATTATGCAGCCGCCTCCTTATCGGGCTTGCCGGCCATCGAAAGCGCCAGGCCGACGAGGTCGGCATATTCGCCCAGCCCGCACTCGGCCAATTCATCGCGCAGGAGCTTCATGTCGTCGCGGGAACCGCGCAGGATCCTGTCCGCTTGGGCGGAATCGGTCGCCGCGGCGAGCTCCAGCAATCCCGGCAGGAAGTCGGGGGTCTCGCCTTGCGGCTCGAAGCCCGATTCGGCGAAATAGGCGGAATACGCCAGCAGCCCCATGCGCTTCTGGTTGTCGTCGTTGTAGCCGCGCGCGGTCAGATAGAGCCCTGTGGTCTTCCCGAAATCGAATTCGTCCACGTAACTCTGCTCGAACCGCGTGGCACCCACCTTATCCGCATGCGCGAGGAACGCGCGCATCGTCCGCGCTGCCGCCTTGTCGGAAAGCCCGTCGATCGCCGACTCCGCTTCCGCACGTGCGTCACGCCATGCGCGGTCGGGATAGTCCAGCAGGAACGCGATGAGCGCGAGCGCACGCTGTTTTTCAGTCGGGGTGCTCATACGTCGAACCTCCCTTGCTTCGAGGCGTTCGAGAATCCGCATTCGCGCTGGGCGGCAAGACGTTCCGCGCGTACGGGCGTCGCCGCTTCGGGGACGTTGAAGCGATCCGCACGGTCAGCGATGGCCAGCAGCTGGTACATCTCCTCCAGTTCCTCGGCATCAAAGGCGGTCTCGGGCAGGGGGAGCCCCAAGCCCTTCGCGCGCATATGCTGGCGCATCGCCGTCATCTTGTTGATGATGCTGCGCACGGGCTGCGGGTCGCCGGCGGAGAACAGCTCTGCCAGATATGCCACGGGAATGCGCATCTCGTCCGCATCAGCCAAATCGGTGGTCGCGGCCACGCGCGACAGGATGGGGCTCAGCGGCGGGATGTACCACACCATCGGCAACGTGCGGTATTCCGCGTGCAGGGGCAGGGCCAGATTCCATTCGCAGATCAGCTTGTGCACGGGCGAATCCTGCGCCGCGAGGATCCACGAATCGGACACGCCGCCCTCCTTGGCGCTCGCGATGACGGCAGGGTCGAACGGGTCGGCCAGCACGTCCTTGATCGCGCACCAGATCTGCGCCGGGTCCTCGGTGGAGGCGGCCGCCTTCACCTTGTCCTCGTCGTAGAGCAGCACGCCGTTGTAGCGGAGGCGCCCCACGCACGTGTCGGAGCAGATGGTGGGCAGCCCGCTTTCCAGGCGCGGGTAGCAGAAGGTGCACTTCTCCGACTTGTTCGTCTCGTAGTTGTAGAAGATCTTCTTATACGGGCAGCTGGGCACGCACGCGCGCCATCCGCGGCACTGGTCCTGGCTGATGAGCACCACGCCGTCCTCGTCGCGCTTGTACAGCGCGCCGCTGGGGCATGCCGCCACGCAGGCGGGGTTCAGACAATGGTTGCACGTGCGCGGCAGGTACTTCATGAACAGGTCCTCGAGATCGAGCTTGATCTGCGTACCCACCTCGCTCGCCTTCTGCAGGTTCGCATCCTGCCGCGCGTGCTCGGTACCCGCCAAATCGTCATCCCAGTTGGGGCCCCAGGTGATGTCCATGCGGTTGCCGGTCACCAGGCTGCGGGGCCGTGCGACGGGGCTGTGCTTGCGCCGCGGGGACTCGACAAGCTCGTCGTAGTCGTAGGTGTACGGCTCGAAATAGTCGTGCACGCCGGGTTGCTCGGGGTTGTAGAACAGCTTCAGGAAGCGTGCCAGCTTGCCGCCGCTGCGAAGGCGCAGCTTGCCGTCCACGAGCTCCCAGCCGCCCAGCCAGCGGTCCTGATCCTCCCAATCGCGCGGATAACCGCGCCCCGGGCGCGTCTCCACGTTGTTGAAGTACATGTATTCGGTGCCCGTCCGGTTGGTCCAGGCGTTTTTGCAGGTGATGGAGCAGGTGTGGCATCCCAGGCATTTGTCCAGGTTCATCACCATCGAGATCTGGGCTTTAATCTTCAAGCCAATCGACCTCCTTCAGCTTGCGCACGACCACCAGCAGGTCGCGCTGGTTGCCCGTGGTCCCGTAGTAGTTGAAGCCGTAGCTCAGCTGGCCGTAGCCTCCGATCATGTGCGTGGGCTTCACGTGGATATGGGTGGGGCCGTTGTGGCCGGTTCCCCGCGTGCCTTCCAGCACGTTCACGCCGGGCACGTAGATATGCTTATCCTGCGCGTGGTACATGTACAGGGTGCCCCGCGGCAGGCGGCTGGTGGAGGCGACGCGTGTGGCGACGGCGCCGTTGCGGTTGAACACCTCGATCCAGTCGTTGTCGGCGACGCCGATGGCAGCGCAATCGTCCTCGTTCATGAGCACGGTCTGCCCGCCGCGGTACAGTTGCAGAAGCTGCTGGCTGTCGAAGTACATGCTGTGCGTGCTCCACTTGTTGTGGGGCGTCAGGTACTTCAGCGTGATCTCCGGCCCGTCCGCCTGATGCGCCATCTTCAGGGGTTTGTAGGTGAGGATGGGCTTGTACGTGGCGAGCGCCTCGCCCAGCTCCTGCATCATGTCGTGATCCAGATAGTACGACTGGCGCCCGGTGACGGTGCGGAAGGGCAGCTTCTCCTCCACGTTCATGGTGAAGGGGGTGAACCGCCGGCCGGTGTTCGACCCGGTGAACGCCGGCGTGGTGATGACCTCGGCGGGCTGCACCTGCGTTTGACGGTAGGTGACGGCGATGTCTTCCTTGCCGCGCGCCAGGTCGGCCAGGTTGTCCAAGCCGCTGATCTTCTCAAGTCCTTCGAACGCCGCCACGGCAAGCTTGCCGTTCGACGTGGTCGACATGTGCAGCACGGCGTCCACGGCATGCTCGGCTTCCTTCACGGAAGGAAGGCCGCAGCTGATCAGCCCTTTATCCTTGATTACGCCGTTGCGGTCGGCGACTTCCCTATATGCCTGCTCGGTGCTCCAACTGAAACCCCTCTGGGCCATCGTCTTGCTGACGTTGGGGCCGAGCGCGATGTACTTGTCGTACGTGGTGGTGTAGTCGCGCACCACATGCGCAAGGTTGGGCATGGTCTTGCCGGGGATGGGCTCGCATTCGCCGCGCGCCCAGTCCCGCACCTTGCCTTCGGCCTGCGCCAGCTCTGCCGGGGCGTCGTGCATCAGCGGGGTGGCGACGATGTCATCGAGCGGCTGGAGGCCCGCTTCGCGCGCCACATCCGATACCGCGGCGGCGAGCGTCCGGAAGATGTCCCAGTCGCTGCGGCTTTCCCAGCCAGGTTTCACGGCTTCGCTGAAGGGATGGATGAACGGGTGCATGTCGGTGGAGCTGATGTCCACCTTCTCGTACCAGGTCGCGGTGGGCAGCACGATATCGGAATACAGCGGGGTGGTGGTCATACGGAAGTCCAGGCTCACCATCAGGTCGAGCTTGCCCTCCAACACCTCTGGGCGCACCTTGATCTCCTCCGGCTCGACTGCGCGGTGCTCGTCCTCCACGATGTTGTTCTGAGCGCCCAGCAGGTACTTGAAGAAATACTCGCTGCCCTTGGCGGAGGAGCCGAGCAGATTGGCGCGCCATGCCACCAGGTTGCGCGGCCAGTTCTCGGGCGCGTCGGGATCGGCGTAGGCAAAGCCGATCCGCTTCGATTTCAGCTGATCGACCAAGTAGCCCTTGATTCCCTCGTCATCTGCGGCGCCGGCGGCCTTCGCGTCGGCCACGATCGCGGCCCCCGGCTTGTCGAACGTGGGGTAGGCGGGCAGCCAGCCCAAACGAGCCGCCAGCACGTTGTAGTCGCCGCTGAAGCGGTAGCGCGGCTCGCGCAAGGGGCTCGCCAGATCCTTGACGTCGATCTCGTCGCTGCGCCATTGGTCGGTGGCGAAGTACCAGAAGCTGGTGCCGTTCATCAGCCGCGGGGGAGCCTGCCAGTCGCTGGCCGTCATCATCGCCGCCCAACCCTCGGCGGGCCGCAGCTTCTCCTGGCCGACGTAATGCGCCCAGCCTCCCCCGTTGCGCCCTTCGGTCGCCGTGAACAGCAATATGTTCAGCACGGTGCGGTAAATGTCGTCGGCATGGTACCAGTGGTTGATGCCCGCGCCCATGATGATCATGCTGCGCCCCTGCGTGGCGATGGAGTTGTCTGCGAACTCGCGCGCCGTGCGGATGACGGTCGCGGCGTCGCAGCCGGTGATACGCTGCTGCCATGCGGGAGTGAACAGGCATTCCGCATCATCGTAGCCGCGGGCGCCGTCGCCCATGCCGCGATCGATCCCGTATTGGGAAAGCAGCACGTCGTGCACGGTCGCCACCGGCCGCACGCTTCCGTCCGCCAGCGTCACGTGACGCACGGGCACGTTGCGGTAGAACACGCCCTCGCGGTCATCGCCGAAATAGGGGAACGCCGCCCTCACCACGTCATCGCGCGTGTCCACGAACGAGAGGACCGGATCGATCGCCTCGCCCGTCAGGCTGTTCTCCAGCTTCAGGTTCCACTTCCGCTGGTTGCCCCAACGGTCGCCCATGGTGCCGTTGGGAATCGTGAGCTCGCCGCTTGCCGCGTCGAGCACGTAGAAGTTGAATTCGGGGTTCTTCGCCCTCGCGCCCATATCGGCGGCGTTCACGAATCGCCCCGGCTCCCAATAGCCGTCGCGCTCGTCCATGAAGATGACGAACGGCATGTCGGTGAACTGCTTGGCGTAGCCCAGGAAGAACGGCTCGGGCTTCTTCCAATAGTACTCGTTTAAGATGACGTGGCCCATTGCCATGGCGAGCGCGCTGTCGGAGCCGGTTGCCGGCGCCAGCCACGTGTCGGCGAACTCGCAGAACTCGGCGTAATCGGGGGAGACCGCCACCACCTTAGTGCCCTTGTAGCGCACCTCGGAAAGATAGTGCGCATCCGGCGTGCGCGTCTGCGGCACATTGGAGCCCCAGAGCATCAGGTAGCCCGCGTTGTACCAGTCGGAGCTTTCGGGGACGTCGGTCTGATCGCCCCATACCTGCGGGCTCGCGGGCGGAAGGTCGGCGTACCAGTCGTAGAACGAAAGCTGCGCGCCGCCCATCAGCTGGATGAAGCGCGCGCCCGCCGCGTACGAGAGCATGCTCATGGCGGGGATGACCGAGAAGCCCGCGTTGCGGTCGGGGCCGAAGGTGTAGGCCGTGTACAGGTACGAGGCAGCCACGATCTCGCTCGCCTCTTCCCAGGTAGAGCGCACCATGCCGCCCAGCCCGCGCACCTTCTTGTAGCGTGCCATCTTCGACGGGTCGCTCGCGATGCTGGCCCACGCCTCGTAGGCGGTTGCGTGCGTTTTGCGCGCCTCGCGCCACAGCTCGGCCAATTCCGCGCGCAGGTAGGGATACTTGATGCGCAGCGGTCCGTACAGGTACCAGCTGAAGCTCGCCCCGCGCGGGCAACCGCGCGGCTCGTGATTGGGGATGCCCTCCTCGGTCTCGGGATAGTCGGTCGCCTGGTTCTCCCACGTGACGATTCCGTTCTTCACGTAGATGTCCCAGCTGCACGATCCGGTGCAGTTCACGCCATGGGTGCTTCGCACGACCTTGTCGTGCGCCCAGCGGTCGCGATACATGTCCTCCCAATCGCGTCCCCCGTTGCGCACCTCCTGGTACCCGGAAGCCGAGACGCCCGGCGCAATGTCTGCGGGGATGTCGTCGGCGCGGCGGATGTGGGAAAACTCGTCTAACCTTCCCATTCTCGCCCTCCTTCTTTCAAACTAAGATGCCGGAGCGTTTCGCCCCGGCATCGATTTCCCGTGTCAGCACTTCACTTCCGCGTTCTTGCGCGTGTACACGACCCAGGTGAGGGCCAGCGTCACAACGGTGAAGCAGGCGAGGACCACCAGCGCGGTGAAATAGTCGCTGCGGAACAGTATGGGGATGATGAAGGCGCCGTACGCGGCGATGCCCGCCGTGAAGCCCGTCACCTGGCTGGCCTGCTGCCTGTCGTGGAAGATGTTGGGCACCATGCGGAATGTGGCGCCGTTGATCATGCCGGTGGTCAGGAACAGCACCAGGAAGGCGATGAAGAACAGCGCGAAGTTGTGTGCTTGGATCTCGATGATGACCAGGATGGTGCAGATGAGCATGATGGCCAGGCTCACGAAGGTGACCTTCGCGCCCGAGTCGATCTTGTCGGACAGCCAGCCGCCCACGGGACGGATCCCGGCGCCGATGAGGGGGCCCAAAAACATCATCATGGAGGCGTCTACCTCAGGGAAGACCGCCTTGATGATCAGCGCGAGCGCCATGGAGTAGCCAATGAACGATCCGAATCCGCACGTGTAGATGATGGTCATGAACCAGGTGTGCTTGTTCTTGAAGATGGCGAGCATCTGCGCGGGGCTCTGCTTCTCCATGGGGAGGTTGTCCATGAAGAACCATACGAGCACCAGCGAGACGACGATGGGGACGATCCAGACGAAGCAGGCGTTCTGCAGGAACAGCTGCGTTCCCACAGGGGTGGTCGCCGCGCCGCCGATGCCCATGTTCATGCCTATGACGATAGGGGTGACGAAGTAAGTGACCGCCACGCCCAGGTTGCCGATGCCGGCATTCAGGCCGTTCGCGGTGCCCTTCTTGGCGATGGGGAAGAAGAAGCCGATATTGGCCATGCTCGCCGCGAAGTTGGAAAGCGAAAGCCCCAGCAGGGCGAACCAGAAGCAGAACATGCCGAAGCTGGTGGAGGCATCCTGCACCGCCATGCCGATGCCGACGAGGGGGATCAGCATGAATGCGGTGGAGACGAAGGTGAAGTTGCGTCCGCCGAAAATGGCCGGCAGGTAGGTGAACACCAGACGCCCGGTGGCGCCGATCAGGCCGGGGAGCGCGGTGAGCAGGAACAGGTCGCTTGCGCTGAAATCGAATCCGGCGTTGCCCAGTTGCGCGCTGACGAGCGCGGCGAGCGTGTTCACGCAGAACGACATGAGCAGCGCGATGATGGAGACGACGAGATTGCGGTTTGCCGCGCCCTTGCCGTACTTCTCCCAGAACACGGGGTTCTCGGGGTCCCAATGGGCGATGATGTCCTTGCGTGTGGGGTTCGGTCCGAGCTCCGCGATAGGTTCAACTTGCGATTGCGCCATGCGCTTCCTCCTTCTCCGCAGCGCGGGGACATCCTGCGCCAAAGCCGGGGACATCATCTCACCTGATGGGTGGCGAAGTACGTTGCGATGGCAACGGGCGGGAACTCCCACGCTGCCAAAGGAATCGATTTAGGGGAAACCCTTAGCGATCTGCCTGCCGGTGCAAGATAGGGGGAACGCGAGCGTCGCGGAGATGGGTGCGAGCATGACCAGCCAAAGCCCCGAGTAGGCAGCTGTCTCGCTGCCGAGCGCCGCATGCATCGTTTCGATGGCGGACTGTCGGGTGGGATAGCTAATCGAGCAGTTCGTGGAGGTCGTTCTTATTGTGCACGCCCAGCTTCGCATAAGCGCTTTTCGCGTGGCTCCGCACGGTGTTCTCGCTGATGAACAAAAGGTCGCCGATACGCGCTTTGCTGTTGCCGCGCAGCATCAGCTCGACGACCTCCGCCTCGCGTTCCGTGAGGTTCCATTCGGCGATGAGCCGCGGTTGCAGGGCCACCGTGCCGCGTGCGGTTGCTGATGGAGGGGCGGCAAGATCCGATTCCTGGGCGGCTGGGGAAGTCTGGCCGATCCGCTCCGCCATCCCGTCCGGCGCAGCGGAATCGACAGCTCCGGTACAGTCTGCCCTTCCCGGTGCCCGCCCTGGTTCGATGGGGGGATCCGCTGTTGCGACGGCTCCAGCTGAGGCGGTAGCTCCACGCGCGCTGGTTCGGGAATCAGCCTCGGATCTGCCGCTTTTTCCCGAAGCTGCATCCTTGGCGCTTCGTTTGCCTGCGGCACTGTTCGAGAGGTCGGAATAGAACGGGCGCACGCGGGGGATGCTGTCGCTGATCAGCACCGCCGTGGCAGCGGAGACGATGCAGATGAGCGCGGCGACGATGACGATGCTGTTCCCGGAATCCAGGGCGAGGGTCAGCATGGTCCAACGGCCGATCTCGCGGGAGAGCAGGAACACGGCCCAGGCGATCCCCAATGTCGCATAGGGTGACGTAGAGCTGTGGCGCGCAATATCGTAGCAGGTGAACCATAGTATGCAGAGCATGCACGTGTTGGCGATCGATGCGATCGATGTGCCGAGCTGCGAGGGGAGTCCGCCGGGGAATGACCCCATGAGGACGATGCTCAGCAGGATGAGCCCGATCTCGAGTCGCCAGAGTAGCGCATAGCTGATCTTGAACCCGCGCCCGCAGACAGCGTACACCCCCACAGCCACGATCGTCACAACGCCAAGCTGGTGAAACAGCTGCTGCGCGAGCGTGAAGGGGATGGGTTCTCCGGTGGGAAACCCCCTGAGCACCCCGACGGCGAACATGAGCAGCGCGATTCCGGCGTTGACGCGCACCACGGTGGACACGGGTTCGCGGTCGTAGACGGTGTCCTGCGATGCGGGGTCTTCCTCGTAGAGCGACGCAGCCCCGGTGAGAGCCATGGCGCGGCGCAGCGAGACGAGCGAGAGCGTGGGCAGAGCGATGCTGATCATATAGCAGGTGCCTTGCGGGAGAAACCCGACCAGCAGGCCCAACAGCGACCCCAGTCCCAGTGAGCCCATGGCGCAGATGAACGCCTTCACGGGTTCGAGCCGCAGGTAGAATTGCATCCACATGCCGCCACCCCAAACGATGCCCGTGGCGGCGAACCAGCAGGCAAGGGCATCGAAGCCCTGAATCCGGCTTTGCGTCCCCAGCAGGAACAGCACGCCCGCAAGCGTCATGAGCGGGATGGAAAGCCAGGTGAGCGCCCGCCTGAAGGCGGGCGGGAAGCCGCGTTGCACGATAATAGCTACCAGGATGAGCGTGATCGCAGCGCGGGGAAAGTTGATTCCCAAGCTGACCACGCCGGCATCGCTGAGCAGGTAGCGGTCGTAAAGGATGCACTGAATCCATACGCGGACGAGGGCGAGCCCGAAAAACGACAGCTGCAATCCTGCGAACGCGCGCGAGAGCGCATTGCCGGATGTGCGGCGTAATTCGTTTGCCATGGTCCCACCTCGTTGTATCCCCTGCCGTTATGAGATTATAGCGGCAGGGGATGGGAATGTGTGGGCAGGTCGATTTGCAGGGAAACTTGCCCGCCAGGAGGGGCTAGGCCAAAGCGGCATGGGCGGCATTGGCGCCTGAGAACCGGCCCGACGTGTAGGCGAAGTTCAAGCCGCAACCGCCTGCGGGATAGTCGTCGTAGATGAATGTGCCGCAGCATACCTCGCCCGCCGCGTACAGGTTGGGGATGGGGTTGCCCTGCTCGTCCAGTACGCGGAATTGCGTGTCAACGTGGTATCCGCCGAAGCTGCCGTGTGTGCACACACCCATCTGCAGCACGTAGTACGGTGCCTGCGTGAGCGGCAGCAGCTTGTCGGCCTTCTTGTTGAACTGGGTATCCGCGCCGGCGGCGGCGAGCGCATTGTAGCTGTCGAGCGCTGCCTGCGCTGTGGCGCCGTCGATCCCCAGCTTCGAAGCCGCATCGGATACCGTATCCGCTTTCGCGAACATGCCCCGGCGCAGGCCGAACTCCATCTTCCTCTTCAGCGCATCGGTGAGCGCGTCATAGGCTGCCTGGTCGTAGATGGCGTAGAACTTCTGATCTGCGAAATGCGCGACGGTGTAATAAATGTCGTGGGTCTGGCCAGCTTCGTTGGCGAAGCGATTGCCGGCGGAATCGATCCACAACGTGTTGCCGTTGATGAGCTTGGACTGGCCGGGTTCCACGGGGCAGGCGAGGATGCCGTTCGTACCGCCGTGGCCGATGTAGGCGGCGCCCAAGTCGAGGCCCATCTGCAGGCCCTCGCCGGTAAGGCCGAGGCCGACCTCGGTGTATACGCCGGAGTAGTCGGGCATGTACTTGTCGATCATCTCGGCATTGCGGCAGAATCCGCCGGAGGCGATGATCGTCTGCTTCGCGTTGAAGCGCAGCAGCGTCTCGTGGTTGACGCGTGCGGTTGCGCCGCAAACCTTGCCCGAGCCGTCGACGATAAGGCTCTCAGCGGGCGTGTTGAAGCGGAATTCGACACCGTTCTTATAGGCGAGCTCGGTGACCGGCACTAGGTACTCGCGGGCGTTGTGCACGGCGTTGTGCCCGCGGGGCACGGTGTCCTTGCCCTTGATGGAGACCTGCTCCTTGAAGGGCACGCCCAGCTCTTGCAGCCAGTCGATGGTCTCGCCGAAATGGTCGGCGCAGAACCTCTGCATGTCGTAGTCGAGCTTGTTGCCGTTGCGCGAGAGGAAGTACTGCAGCAACGCGTCGGGCGTGTCATCAATGCCGGCGGCCTGCTGCAGCTTGGTACCCGCACCGTAGAGCGTGCCCAGGGCAAGCGAGCTGGAACCCGCCTGCCACGGCATCTTCTCGATCAATATGGTTTTGGCGCCGGAGTCCGCCGCCATCGCCGCCGCCGTGGTGCCCGCACCTCCGCCGCCGATCACCAACACGTCGCAATTAATTTCCTTGTCTGCCTTGCCGCAGCCCGTCAGGTCGGCAAGCGCGACCGTTGCCAAGCCGATGCCCGCCAATCCGAAGAATTGCCGGCGCGACAGAGTTTTATTGAGTTCCATGGTGTCCCCCTGTTATGTGTGTTCGACTTCCCTGTGCCGAAGATATTCCGATGATAGGAGGTTCAGGGCGTTCCGTCAGCTGCTTTAACGGGTGGAAAAGGCCGGGAACGGGTGAGATTGCGCCGGCCATGGACGGGTGAGGGGCCGATTGAGCATCGGGGACCGCTGCTCGCATGCGATCTGCCTGCCGGTGCAAGATAGGGGGAACGCGAGCGCTGCGGAGATGGGCTCCTGGGCGATCACGGGAGGCGGAGGGCGAAGGCGTCGGCTCCGGCCGGGGGCCGTCGACCGGAGCCGACGCGCTATAATCCCTTGCAGACAATTGCGTGGACGGAAGGGCGGAGCGCTGATGGAACGGTGGGATATCTACGACGGGAACCGCAACAAGACGGGGCGCACCATGGCGCGCAACGATTGGCGGATGGAATCTGGCGAGTTCCACGCATCGGTTATCGGAGCGGTGCAGACGCCGGATGGACGCTATCTGATCACCCAGCGCAAAGAGGACAAGGAATGGGGTGCCGGCTGGTGGGAGTTTCCCGGCGGAGGCGTGTTGGCGGGCGAGACCCCGGAGCAGGCCGTCGCGCGCGAGGTGCGCGAGGAGACGGGGCTCGATGTGTCGGGCGTCCGGGGCGAGGTCGCCTGCAGTTATATGCGCGAGACGCCGGAAGAGCGGAACAACTACTTCATGGACGTGTACCGTTTCGTGCTCGATTTCTCGGAAGATGACGTGCGCGTGCAGGAAGAGGAGGTCGCGGGCTTCAAGCTGGCAACTGCCGAGGAGATCGCCGAGCTGGGTGCGCGGGGCGTGTTCCTGCACTACGCGAGCATTCGGAGCATGTTCTAATCCTCGACGATGCCCAGCAGGTCGAACAGCTCCGGACGGGAATGCACGTTCATCTTGCGGTAGATGTGCTTCACGTGGGTCTTCACCGTGTCCTTGGAGAGCGTGAGGTCGTTTTGGATCTGCCCCACGGTCCGCTTGCGGGCCAGCAGCTTCAGCACGTCGGTTTCGCGCGGGGAGAGCCCGAAGCGGTCGGCCATCTCGCTGCAGCGTCTGTCGATGTCCCCGCGACGCAGGCGGGCAGCTTCTGAGGGCGTGTCCCCCGCGCTTCTGAACGAGACGTCCCACCGGCCGGCGAAATCCTTTTCCGACACGAAAAGCATGGTGCCGATGACCACGAGCGCGACGGTGGCGGAGCCGATGATGAGGCTTGCGATCGGAGGTGCTGCAAGCAGGGCGAAGCTTTCGGCGGTCATCCGGCCCGCAATGGAGAAGAGCGCGCGCACGCCGCGCTCGATCCCGAAAAGCCATACCGCCGAGATGCTGTACCGGTAGGACAGGTGCGCCAGTATGAGCATGATGAGCACGCTGAACGCCGTGTAGCTCGCCATCGCGCAGAAGTTCGAGACCTGCGCGTTGAGCGATCCGAATGCCGGGATCACCAGGAATGCTCCCATCATCAGCGGAAGGGCGATGCGGTAGAACGTGTTGAACTCGAAGCGTTCGCCTTTGCGCCAGATGAGCACGAACAGGAGGACTGCAACCGCCATGGTTCCCGGTGCGGAGTGGGGTCCGAATCCCGTGGCATATTGGCTGGTCTCGCGCATGCCCCATGCGAAGGCGTATACCGCCATGATGAGCACGGGTTTCCAGGGGAACGAGAAGTGCGCGGCGGACGCATGGGGGCGTTCCAGGCGGGGCAGCCCGATGAACCCGAGCATCGCGAAGGCCAGCGACCCGAAGGGGAGCAGGATCGCGGCTCCCGCGAGCCATGGGGCCGCCAAGCCCTTGCAGAAGTACAGTATGAACGCCGCCGCGATGATGGAGGCGCAGTAATAGAGGCCCACGCGTGCGGGTGGGAGGCAGCTGTACAGTTCCGACCAGATGAGGATGATGCCCGCCGTGCCCGCTCCGCCCACGATGGCGGCGGCGATGCCTAGGGCGCGGCCCGAATCGGGGAAGCCCATGCCGGCGAACGCGCATGCGCCGCCCGCCGTCATGCAGAGGCAGGTGAGCAAGTAGAAGCGACGGCGCGCGTAGAGCGGCTCGATGAATCGGTGCGCGGCGGCGCAGCCGAAGAGCACGACGATCATGGATGTATCGTATACGTTGTGGATCAGGGAGCCGTCGAAGGCGAACGACGTGAACGACCCGACGAACACTAGTTCGATCCAGGCACGGTACAGGCCGAGGCCGAGGAAGGCAAGCGGTACGTAGGGAAGCTTATCGACCAGCCAGAATCCCGGCAGCCGCTCCGCCTCGTCTGCCGCCTTCGAAAAATCACCGTCCGCGTTCGATCCGAGCAGCTCCCGATCGGCCAATGCGGTCGCCCTCTGTGCCGACAACGTTCCCATGCCGTCCGTCCTTCTCCCGATGCGCAAGGGGGATCGTCCCTTCGAAAGGCAAGTGTAGTCGAGGAAGGGAAATTGGGAAACCCGATGTCGGAGATAGGGTGAGGCGGAATGGGTGATGGGAATCACCCCAGGGGTTTCCCAATGGGCGACGCATCGTTCGTCTGCGGAGCGTACCATCTCCCTATCAGATGTTGCGAATCCGCAATCAACAGCGTCGGGACAAGGAAAACCGCGCGGGATCGCAGCAAAGGGGAGGGATGCATGATGAAGGAGAATATCAGTAGGCGCGACATGCTCAAATTCGGCGGCATCGCTGCAGCTGCAATGGTGGGCGGCACCGCCGTCGGGGCGGTTGTGGCTCCCGAGCGGGCGCAGGCGGCGCCGATGGTCCGCGAAGGGGGGCATGCGAAATACACCACGGCCGCGGGCCATCAGCGCGAGGAGCTGCCGAGCTTCCTGCAGGCCCCCGACCCCATCACCGCCATCGATGAGGTGAGGGAATACGATGTCGTGGTGATCGGCGCGGGCTCGGGCGGCGTCCCCTGCGCGCTGAAGGCATTCGAGGAAGGCGCCAGCGTCGCGCTCATCCAAAAGGAGAACAAGGCGAGCGCCCATGGCAACAGCGGCAGCGGCATCAACCTGGAGAAGAGCGATCCCGCGAGCATAGCGAGCCTGGTCACGCTGCTCATGAAGGAGTCGCAATGGCGCCCCAACCGCAAGCTGGTGGAGATGTGGGCCCAAAACTCCGGAGAAGCCGTCAGCTGGGTGATCGATCGATGCAAAAAAGCCGGCGCCCAGGTGGTCGACCAGGGCAATCTGCAGCATGTGCCCATGATCAACAAATACGGGTACACGCTCGATATGGTCACCTCGTTCTTCGGGCCAAAGCCGTATTGCGTGGGCGACGGCATGCAGGCGCTTGCCGAGTATGCCGAGGAGCAGGGCGTCGACGTGTTCTATCGCACCCCCGCGAAGCAGCTGATCCAAGCTTCCGACGGTGCGGTCGCAGGCGTCATCGCCATGAAGCCGGGCGGCGGGTATATCCAGTTCAACGCCAAACGCGGCGTGGTGCTGGCGACGGGCGATTACCAGAGCGACGAGGAGATGTTGCTGTACTATCTGCCCGACATGAGGAATTTCGACCAGAAGCAGATCGGCCGCACCGGCGACGGCCATAAGATGGCCGTGTGGGCCGGCGGTTCCGTGGAGAACATCGGCCATACCCATATGCTGCACGACTTCGATGCCGCGCCCGCCAGCATGTGCAACATGCCGTTCCTGCGCATGAAGATGAACGGCGTGCGGTTCTGCAACGAACTCGAGGAAATGTCGGTCATGAACAACTACCTGCGCAGCGAGGAGGATTCCGGCAACTACACGTACGTCTTCGATAGCGCCTACATGGACAAGGCGGCGGGCTTCCCCGGAAAGCTGGTCGATCCCGAGGCGCTGCGCCAGTATATGCCCGCCGAGGATGTCGAGCACACGGGCGTCATCGACAGCCAGATCAACACGTGGAAGGCCGACACGCTCGAAGAGCTGGCGGGCCATTTGAAGATCACCGATGTGGACCAGTTCAAGAAGACCATCGCCCGCTGGAACGAGAACTGCGCCAATGGGAGCGATCCCGATTTCGGCCTGCCCGCGCAATATCTGAAGGCCATCGACACCCCACCGTATTACGGCGTGCACCTGAAGGTGCGCATGAGCAGCATCTGCGCGGGCGTGAACGTGAACGACGACCTGGAGGTCACGAGATCCGACGGCTCCCCCATCGGCAATCTGTATGCGGTCGGCAACGTTGCGGGCAATTTCTACGGCGGCATCGACTACCCGCTGGCGGTGTTCGGGATCAATCTAGGCCGCAACTACACCCAAGGCTACGTCATCGGCAAGAGGCTCGGTGGGATGTAGCGCCTCCCGAAAAGAACCGTACGTGCGTCCGGCAGCCTCACCCGTTGGGCGCGCGGGTTCGCGGATGGTGCCGCAACGACCCTCCCGCGCGGCACCATCCCTATGGAAGCGCCTGGCCGCTCTGCAGCAGCGGTCGGGCGCTCCTTCATGCGAAGCGGCGGCAGTGCGCGCCGGGCTCCTACATAAGAGAATCGATGTAGGCGGCCATTTCTCCGATGGTCTTGATGCCCTCGGTCTCGTCGAATTCGATGTCCAGCTTCTCTTCCAGGTCGACGGTCATCTCGACCAGGTCGAGCGAGTCGATGCCGAGCGAATCGAGGGTGGAATCCGGGGTGACGGTCGCAGGGTCGATATCGAGATTCTCGCTCAGGACCTCTTTGATCGCATCGATGGTTGCCATTGCTATCCTTTCACGCTGAATTGTCGTATCCGCATTAGACCATCATTGGCCCGCCCGTGCAAGGGGTAGGCTTTCTCACGGGGAAGGGCGGGATCGGAGGGATCGGCTTGGATCCCGATCCCCAGATCCTTCGATGCCCATCGTGGCGAGGCCGTCGATCGGCGTGCCGCCAAATCGGGCGGATAGATCCCCGGCCCGTAAATTCCTTACTCATGCGATCCTCAGGTGATCCTTGAAGAAAACGATAAACGACGATAAAAAAATTCATAAACGATAAACGACGATAAAATTCGGGCTCGGCCATTCAGATGCTCTTGAAATGGCGAAGCTCACGCAGGGCTATGCTTTCGCGTTCCAGGTGCTCGGTTATTTGACATGGAAGAACGGGGGCGATTATAAAAACGCTCTCGGGAATTACAAGCTTTACCTTGACGAGTTCGTATATGACAAGATGTGGTCGGAGCTTTCACGGAAGGACAAGCTCGTTCTCTTTGGGATGGCGAAGGCGGGCACGGGAAAAGTCTCTGACGTGAAGTCGCTTCTGAACATGGAGAGCAACGAGTTCAGCCCCTACCGGATACGCTTGATAAGGAAGGGCTTGATTTCCGGTTCGGAACGCGGATACGTCGCCTTCACCCTTCCGTTGTTCGATCGATATGTTCTGGAGAACTACGTGGATTGATTCAGTTTTGGGCAGTTGCACCCGAAGCGGGTAGCCGATGAATTCGCGTTCATCGGCTTTCCCGCATGACCGCGCTAATGGGTGGCGGATTCGAGGACGGGGCCTTGCCGGGGCGGCCGCGCCCCGCGGCGGGGCGCGGCATTACGAGTTGTACACGTCCAGCAGGCGAAGCAGGTCTGCCACCTGGTTCCTCAAGTCGTCTCCGGCGTCGGTGTCGGCGATGCGGCGCGGCGGGTCGTAGCGCTCCACGACGCGTGCGTGCGAATGGATGTCGGCGTCCTTCGTGACAACCTCCTCCTTGGTGGGGTAGGGCTCGTGCGAGTACAACGTGAGCGCGTGCGCATCGCTGACCAGCGTGTATCCGGCAATGCCCGTGGTTTCCCGGTACGCGGCGGACATGCCGCCGTCGATGTAGATGATCCTGCCGCCCACCTTCACCGGATCCTCGCCGTCCTTCACTTTCACGGGCACGTGGCCGCAGATGATATGGGCGGTTTCCCTGTCCAGCCCGAAATCGTCGAACACCGCATCGTAGCTGCTGGCATCTTCGAACAGCTTGTAGAACGCGTTCTTGTTCTCCTTGCGCGCGGACTTCTCCGCCACAAGATAGCTTTCGAACGTCGCCATCTTGCTCTTCGCGAACAGGGGCGATCCCTCGCCCAGCCACATGTACCACATCAGATCCCGGCCGCGCTTGCGCTCCTCGGGGTAGAGCGAGGTGAACGCGCGGTAGACCCATTCCTGCATGGTGTCGAACAGGGCCTTTCCCGAACATCGCTGCCCGAACACATCCACCTCCTCTAGGCTGCCGTTCTGGTTCATGGGAACGCAGGCGTGCAGCAGCAGGTTGTTGTTGCATATCTTGTACAGGCTTCCGGATTCCAGCAGGAAGCGCACGTGGCGCTGCAGCTTTTCCGACGTGGTGAACGCATGCTCCAAATGAGCGACGACTGCTTCCTCCTCCGGGGTGAGCGCGTAGGGGTCGGCGCGATCCACCGTGGGGAAATAGGTGTCGGTGAGCTCGTACTCCACGCCCTCCACCATCACCGTGCCCGCCTCCCAATCGATGCGATGAAGCAGCTTGCGCCCCTCCAGGCCGAACGTGGGGTTCTCGTCGATCAACGCGGCCTCCACCTTGAACTGGATGATCGCCATCGCCTTCTGGATTTTGACGCTCATCTGCGCCTCGAAGGGCGAAAGCCCCGGATCCGACTTCAGCCCGAACGCCGTGCAGGGGTCGTCGCGGTACGTTTCCAACGCGAAGGTCGCCAGCGGGAGGATGTTGATGCCGTAGGCGTCCGCCAGGATGTCCAGGTTGCCGTACCGCGCGCAATTGCGCACCACGTGCGCGATGCAGCCGCGCTGGCCCAGGCTGGCGCCCATCCACACGATGTCGTGGTTGCCCCATTGCACGTCGACGGACGGGTATCGCATCAGCAGGTCCATGATGGCGTCGGGCGAAGGGCCGCGGTCGAAAATGTCCCCGATGATGTGCAGGCGGCCGACGGTCAGGCGCTGTATGAGGAAGCAGAGGTCCTGGATGTACGACGTGGCCTCGCCGGTGTCCACGATCGTGTTGATGATCGCATCGCGGTACGCCTCCTTCGCCGGGCCCTTTTCCGCGATGAGCTCGTCGATGGCCTGTGCGGTGGGGCCGGAGAGCATCTTGTCCACCACGGAGAGCGGCAGGGCATCGGCGGCGTGCTTCGCCACCTCGGCCAGGTGCCGCAGCACCGAGACGCACCAGGCATCGGGGTCGGCTTGGTGGGCGAGCGCGTACTCGAGCTTGCCATAGGGGTAGGTGACAAGCGTCGCCAGCGCCTGCGCGTCCTGCTCGGGGAGCGCATCCCCCAGGGCCTCGTCGATGAGCTTGCGGACGGAGCCGCTGCCGTTGCGCAGGATATGGGCGAATGCGCGGTATTCGCCATGGACGTCCGAGAAGAAGTATTCAGCCCCCTTGGGGAGCTCGAGCTCGGAGGTGAGCCTGATCAACTCCGCCGCCGCCTCAGCCTTGGTGGGGAAGCGCTGCGACAGCAGTTCCAGATAGCGTTCGTCAGTGGTTTGCATGATCGGCTCCGCTCACTCGGTTTGTTGTTCCCGCCGCCCCCCATTTTAGACGACTTCATGTATTACAATCGTATGGCAGCATCTCATCTTAAGGAGGTTGTATGGGCAAAGATGCCACCATGCACGTTCGTATCGATCCCGCGGCGAAGGAAGCGGCCGAGGAGATTTTCGAGAACATGGGCAGCAGCCTCTCAGAGGCGACGCGCGTCTTCGTGAACGAGGCCATCAAAGCCAACGGCCTGCCGTTCCGCCCCATCTCGACCGTTGGGAAGGGGCAGATGAAAGCCCAGGGCATTCTGCATGTGTTCGCACATCAGGAAAAGCGCGAAGCGGAGCGCGAGGCTTGGATCAGATCGCTGAGTGATAAATATGAGACTTTTAATCGATGAGACCGTCATCCTCAGGTATCTGCTTGAGGACAGCAAGACGAATTTCCGGAAAGCGTGCTCGGCCATATCGTCCGGTGATGCCTACACCTATCCCGAGATCATCGCGCGCGTGGCCGTCGCGTTGCGCGATGTCTACGGCGTTCCCCGCACCCAGATCGGCTACACGCTCGAGAAGCTGCTCGACGATATCTACGTGGTCGAAGAGGATGTGGTGCGCTATGCCGTGCGGCTATTCGGATCGAGCATGCTCGATTTCGTGGACTGCCTGCTCGTAGGGCGCAACGCGCTGCACGGCGAGCAGATCATGTCCTTCGACAAACCCCTGCTCAAGCGGACGCTCATGCTGTAAGGGCGCAAGGGGGAGCGGCGGAGGCGCGCTCGATTCGCACGCGCCTCGCAACGACTCTGAAGGCCGCGGATCCCCAAGGCGCCGCCCGTTTCCCTTCGCAACGTGTCAGCTGCCTGCTGCCTGCTCGGCTCCCGCGGTCGTTCCGTCCTCTGAGGCGGCGGTATTCCCTGCGAGCATGAAGCCCACATGCATCTCGTTCTTGCCGACGTTGATTTCCATAACGCAAGCGCGCGTGTCGAGCGCGCCCGAAGGGTCGATGACGGCAAGGGTGTAGGTCCCCTTCCATCGGCCCGGGATGGGGACCTCGGTGCCCGGAGCTACCTTGACCGCGGCAAGCGGTTGGAGCTGCACGATGCCCGAGCGGGCATCGTCGGTGAGCTCATCTTGCACGGCTCCCTCGTAGACGCAGACAAGGCAGGCATCGCGTGCCACCTGCGCGTTCGTATCGACCTTCACGAACAGGCTGCCTGTCCAAAGCGCTTCGACTGCGAGTGCGGAAGCGGCGACGAGCAGGATGAGGACGGCGATGACGGCATGTACGTTATGCCGTGTCGATTCCTGTTCTTCGACGGGAGCCTGCTTTCTCGGTCTTGCCATCGATGCGTGTGACCTCCTCGATATTGCGCATGCAGTCTCTGCGGTGCGGGCTTTTCGCTACCATTATATCAACAGTCGAGATGCCCGGGGACCGCGCACGGCTACATGCCGACCAGCCCGATGCCCGGGGTGAAGGTCGGCGCGCCGGGATGCCACTTCGCCGGGCAGACCGCGCCGCCGGCTTCGGCGACGAATTTCGCAGCCTGCAGCAGCCGCAGCAGCTCTTCGGCATTGCGGCCGATGCCGTCGGCGTTTATCTGGTACACCTGTATGCGGCCCTCGGGATCGACGATGAATTCCCCACGGTCGGCGACACCGCCTTCGGCGCGCATGACATCGAAATCGCTCACGAGCACGTGGCCGGGGTCGGCGAGCATGGGGAAGCGCACCTTCGAGACGCGCTCGGATTCGTCGTGCCAGGCCTTGTGCACGAACTCGGTGTCGCAGGATACGGAGTAGACCTCCGCCCCCTCGTTCACGAATCGATCGTATTGCATGGCGAGATCCTCGAGTTCGGTCGGGCACACGAACGTGAAGTCGGCCGGGTAGAAGAAGAACACGCTCCAGTGCCCGAGCACGTCGTCCTTGGTGACCGTCTTGAACGCACCGTCTTGGTAGGCACGTACCGAGAAGTCGTCGATCTGCTTATTGATGAGTGTCATGGTTATCACTTTCTCGAGTCATCGGATTGCGAATCCCCGCATGCCGCCCCGCCTTCGCCCGTCGGCGATCGCGCGCATCCCCATCAATCGGAATGCCGGGATGCGGTTGGGCGCGGGCGGGGGAGAATACTGCGGCATGCGGGCGGGGTTTCCAGCGCTATGCGGCAGCCTCCTTCCTGCGGTAGCCGAGCCAGTAGATCAGCCCGACGAAGATCGCACCGCCGACGATATTGCCGACCGTCGCCAAGCTTATGTTGTATATGACGCCGCTCCAGCTGAGGGGTGCCGCTCCGTATCCGAAGGACGACGCGATGACGCCCATGGGGAGGAAGAACATGTTCGCGACGCAGTGCTCGAAACCCATGGCGACGAACGCCATGACCGGGAAGATCGCCGTGAATATCTTGTCGATGACCGTGCGCCCCGCAAAGCCCATCCAGACCGCCAGGCATACGAGCAGGTTGCACATGATGCCGCGGAAGAATATCTGGTCGGGGCCGAGGTTGATCTTGCCGGCGGCAACCGCGACCATCTGCGCGCCGATGGTGTTGTCCCCAGCCTTCGTGCCCATCAGGCCGCAGCCGAAGATGATGCCCACCAAGATGAGCGAGCCGATGAAGTTGCCCAGCCAGACAACAGCCCAGTTCTTCGCCACGGCGCTCCAGCGGATCTTCCTGCTGCCCGCTGCCATGACCAGAAGCACGTTGCCCGTGAAGAGCTCGGAGCCCGCAACGATGACGCAGATCAGGCCGAGCGCGAAGCATAGGCCGCCGAGCACGTTCGCCGCTGCGAATCCCAGCGTCTGATCGGCCTTGACATATGTCATGAACAGGGCCCCCATGCCGATCTGGATACCGGCCATGATGGCCAGCACAACCGTTCGCCCCAACTCGAGATTGGCCTTGCCCGTACCGACGGTCTCGGCTTTCGCCTCGAGGGCGGCTGCGGAAATGCAATCGGGCTTCGTAGACAGGATGTCTTCCTTCGTGATATGTTCCATCCTCGTTCCTTCCCTCCTTAAAGCGGGTCTGGACTGCTTGCAAATCGGCGGCGTGAATAGCTTCGGATGCACGGGGCCTTCCTCAGCGTGCCGCCACGGGTTTCACATCGGGGAATTCCCCGCCCTCCTTCAGGCGCTCGTAAATCCATATGACCGAGTCATGCACGGCGGGCGTCAGCGCACCGAAGAAGTCCATGTGGGCAGGCTGTATTCCCAGAAAGACGATCTGCCCGCACGCGTTCGACAATTCCTCGAGCATGAGCGAGATGGGCAGCGAATGCGTTGTCATGAGATAGTTTGCCGCCACGTCGTCGGCCGTGAGGGTGCGAACCTCTCCCGGCGCGAGCTGCATGTCGGCAGCGTCGACGACGACCAGCAGGTCGGGCTTGCTGCGCCGGATGACCGAGAGGTAGTCTTCGGGCATCTGCCCGCCATCGAGCACATCCCACCCCTCGATCGGCTCGTCGAGCATCATCTTGGCGAGCATCGGGCCCGCGGCATCGTCGCCGCGCAGCACCGCGCCCACCGTCAGGACCGTCTTACCGCTCATGGCCTGCGCTCCCTTCCCATAAGGTAGAGGACGCGGTCGCGCTTCATCGCCTGTAGCATCCCCGAGAACTCCTCGAGCCAGGCGCGGCACTCGCCGTCGGCACCCTGGGCCCGCCCGCACGCCTCGAGCGCGCGGGCGATCGGCTCGTCGAGCACGGCGAGCGATTCCTGGTCGACCTGTATCTCCCCTTGGCGCAGGATGCCCTCGAGCTTGTAGCGCGCCGCATCGTCTTCCACCAGCGCGCATATGCGGCGGTACTGCGCGAGCGGGCAGCTCAGCCGTGCGCTGAAGCAATCGATGACGCCCGTGTGGTGCCCGACTGCGAGCGTGTAGTACACGATATCGGTCGAGTCGGGGTCCACCGAGCGTTCGTTGTCGACGAATTTGCGACTGAGCTGGTAGAACACCACAACCGGCTCCTGCGGCGCCCGCGCGGGGCCGATGACGAGCGAGGCGGGGTCGGCGTGCTTCGCCCGCATCGCCTTTTGCGCCTGGCTCGAGATGGCGGTTCCCATGCCCCTCACCTCTCGGCGGCGTCGAGTATCGCCTGCGCGTTCTCGCCGGGCATCGTCCCGGGCGGGACGATGCGCCGCAGCCCTTCGCGCAAGAGCTCGTTTTCCTTCTCGGGCCCGACCGCCATGGCCATCAGATCGTCGCGCAGCGTGCGATAGACCTCGACCTTGCGCGGATCGCTCTCGCGGACGATGAGCTCGTTGAGGTTGGCGTAGACGCTCCCGTCCTTCTCGAGCGTCTCGAGGAAGATGTCCGAGAGGTCCTGCCCATAGCGATATCCCGAGTACAGGCGCGCTTTACGCTCGATCGCCGTGCGCACCTTGTAGGGCACATCGGAGAAACGCAGCGTCGCCTTGACGCCCGGCTCCTCCACGGTGTCGCTATGGTGCAGCTTCTGCCCTAGCAGCCCGAGCACGAGGGCGAACCCGTATACGGTTTGCGCGGGCGTCGGCGGGCATCCCGGGATGTAGACGTCGACGGGGATGACCTTGTCCGTCCCGCCCCACACGCAGTAATTGTCGTGGAAGATGCCGCCGGTGCATCCGCAGGCGCCGTAGGAGACCACGAGCTTGGGGTCGGGGGCGGCGTGGTAGGCGCGAAGGCCCGGCATGCGCATGGCGCGGGTGACCGCGCCCGTGTACACGAGGACGTCCGCGTGGCGGGGGCTGGGCGTGTTCTTGATGCCGAAGCGCTCGGCATCGAACACGGGGGTGATCGTCGCGAAGATCTCGATCTCGCAGCCGTTGCAGCCGCCGAGATCGCATCGGTAGATGTACACCGAGCGCTTGATGTCGTTGAGCAGCGCCTGCTTTGCGGCCTGCACGCTCTCATCCAGCGTGATCTTGTCAGGACGGTACTGCAGCCGTTCCGATACCCTGTGGTCGATGATCATCGGGATGCACCTTCCCTTCTCTGCTCGGCGATGCGCCGCGCTTCGGCCATGGCGTCGGCGCTGGGCTCGGGCGTCGGATCGCCCATTGCCTGTATCCGGTCGCGGGCGCGGTAAGCATCTGCCTTGCGCTTGCAGTCGGGGCAGGTGCGCACGAGCGCAAGCGCTTGCCGAATCTCGTCTTCGTCGGCATCCTGCGTCAAGATGCGCGCGGCATAATCGACCTCCTTCTGCGATGCGAAGTACGCGCCGCATTCGGCGCACTTCTGCAGGGGGTAGCTTGCCGTCTCCTCCAGGTCGTTCTTGTCGAACACGGCGAGTTCGAACTCCTTGGAGAGTTTGATGGCCTTCGTGGGGCACACTTCCTCGCAGCGCCCGCAGAATATGCAACGTCCGAAGTTGATCGACCATGTTGTCAGCCCCTTGCCGACGTCGATTTTCATCTGGATGGCATTGGGCGGGCAGGCGATCGCGCATGCCGCGCAAGCTATGCAGTCGGCCACATCGTGCACGGGCTTGCCGCGGTAATGCTCGTGCTGGTGCAGCGGTTCGAACGGATAGCCCGTTGTCGCGTTGCCGGTCCTGAGGACCTCCTTGATGGTTTTGAGCATCTTGCCACCTTCCTCACATGTCCAGCGGGCTATGGCGGCGGGTGCGACAGTAGTTTTCGAGCTGCTGCTTCGTCACCACCTGCTCTTTGTCGTTCGTGACGTCGACGATGGTCACGCGCTCCGTGCATGAATAGCACGGGTCCAGCGACCCGACGATGAGGGCGGCATCCGAGATGGTGTTGCCGCGGAACATGTAGCGCAGCACCGGCCAGTTGCTATACGTCGAGGCCTTCGCGCGCCAACGGTAGCATTTCTGGTCGTTGCCGATCATCGACCAATGCACATCCTCGCCACGCGGCGCCTCGGTCCAGCCCAGGGCGAACTTGCCGGGGACGATGTCGAACTTGTCGTTCAGGACCGGCCCCGCGGGAAGCTCGGCCGAAAGCAGCTCCTCGATGATGTCGAAGGAGTCGTTCACCTCGCCGGCTCGCACGAGGGTGCGTCCGAGGACGTCGTTGGTGTCGGCCGTGATGGGCTTGTGCCTATCGGCTATCGCCTTGTACCCGTCGAAGGGGTGCAGCCAGCGCGCATCGCGTGCGAACCCGCTGCCGCGCACAAGCGGTCCGACCGGACTGTAATCGCGCGCTATCTTGGGGTCGAGCACTCCCACGCCCTTGGCGCGGTTGATGAAATTCGGCGTGGATATCAGTTCGGCGACCAAGCGGCTCACGTCATCGCGCAGCTCGCCGATCAGGCGCAGCGTCTCGAGCTTCTGCTCGGCCAGTATGTCGCGCCGCACGCCGCCGATCAGGTTGTAGCCGTAGGTCTTGCGCGCTCCCGTGAGCAGCTCGGCGAGGTCCATCGCCTTCTCGCGCACGCGGAAGAAGTGCTGGAAACCCGTATCGAAGCCGCTGTAGTGGCAAACGAGCCCGAGGTTGAGCAGATGGGAGTGGAGCCGCTCCGTCTCGAGCATGATGGCGCGGATGTATTGGGCGCGCAGGGGCACCTCGATGCCCTGAGCGCGCTCGATCGTCTCGACGTAGGCGACGGAATGGGCGTAGCCGCAGATGCCGCATATGCGCTCGGCGAAAAACGATACGGCATCGTAGTCCAAGCGTGCCTCGGCGCACTTCTCCATGCCGCGGTGGATGAAGAACATGCGGTAGTCGGCGTCGACGATCTCCTCGCCCTCGACGTAGAGGCGGAAATGCCCCGGCTCGTCGGAGGTGATATGCATCGGCCCCATCGGGATCGTGGTCGTCTCGCGGCCCTGCGTGTCTTTCAAAAACTCGTAGTTCTCGATATCGCGCGTGGGCGCCGGGCGGTAGCGGTAGTCCATCGCGTCCTTGCGCAGGGGGTACATCCCCTGCGGCCAATCATCGGGCAGCACCAGGTTGCGGTTGTCGATGATGCCGATCGCGTGCAGGCCGAACATATCCTGCACCTCGCGCTCGCTCCACACAGCAGCGGGCACCTTGGGCGAGACCGCGTAGAACTCGCAGGTGTCGGCGGGAACCTCGACGCGCACTTGGAGCATGCAGCGGTCCTCTTCCTCCATCGACAGGACGTAGTAGAGCGCGAACTTGTTTATGAGCGGGCGCTCGTCGTTGCCCACCATGACGGGGAGCCATCCCCCGCGCTGGTAGTACAGGTATTCGATGATCACCGGCGCCGAGTCCGCTTTGACGGTCATCACCGGCTGGTTCTCGGCAGCCCAGTTCACATCCTGCACGGCGCCCGGAAAGCGCTCCTTGACCGCTTCGATGTGCGTTGCGCCGGGACGGGCCTTTGCCTTGCTTTTCGGCATGGTGCCTCCTCTCTCTAATTTCTGCTGGCGAGCGTTGCGACGCCCGAAAGGAGCGAGCCCGTATCGCCAGGATCGACATCTTGCTGCATGACGATGCCCGTCGCATCGTTGACGCCCGTCATGAGGGGTTGCGGCAGTGCGACGCCGAACCATAGGATGACGAATGCCAAGATGACTTCGGGCGCAAGCGCCAGGAACGGCATATCGCGTTTCTCCATGTCAGGGGGCGCTTGCCCGAAGACCGAGGTGGCGACGACGTGGACGCATGCCGCGACGACGACGGTGAGCGCCAGCGCGAACAGCACGAGTATCCCCAGATAGCCGCCCTGGAATCCGGCCACGAACGCGCCCATCTCGGACGTGAACATCGCGAAGGGCGGGAACCCGGCCAGCGCGAAGAACCCGACCGTCAGAAGCACGGCGGTCGTGGGCATGACCTGCAGGACGCCCGCCACCTTCGTGAGGTCGCGCGTCCCGTACTTGATGAGGACATTGCCCGACAGGCAGAACAGCAGCGCCTTGGTGAAGCCGTGGAACACGCAATGCAGCAGGGCTGCCGCGACGCCCACCGGGCCTCCGAATCCCAGGCAGAGGATCACGATGCCGATGTTCTCGCAGGAATGGTAGGCGAGCTTGCGCTTGAGGTCGTCCTGCACGAAGACCGCGCCCGCCGCGACGAAGACCGATAGGGCGCCGAGCGCGATGAGCATCGTCTGCGGGAACTGCGTTCCGATGCAGCCGACGGCGATGATGTAGAAACGGATGATGACCAGCACCGCGCATTTCAGGAGCACGCCCGACAGCAACGCGGATACGGGGCTCGGCGCCTCGGAGTGCGCGTCGGGCAGCCAGGTGTGCATGGGGAAGAGCCCCGCCTTGGTTCCGAAGCCGATCACCGCGAATACGAAGGCGATGGTGACGATCGTCGGGTCGAGCTGCGGGGCGATGGGCACGATGGAGGTCCAGAAGATGGCCGTCTCGCTGTCGCCCATGACGTCCGCCGCGTTCGAGTAGATGAGCAGCGTGCCGTACAGGCCGAACGCGACGCCCACCGTGCATACGATGACGTACTTCCACGCCGCCTCCAGGGCGAGCTTGGTTTCATAGCACCCGACGAGGAACACGGTCGCCAGCGTGGTGGCCTCGATGCATATCCACATCATGACGATGTTATTCGACGTGGCTGCGAGCAGCATTGTGAACAGGAACAGGCTGAAGAAGGCGTAGTAGTTCTTCACCTGACGCCCGGAGAGCTTGCCGGCGTCGTCCTCATGCTGGATATAGGGGATGGAGAAGATGCCCACGAGCACGCCGATGACCCCTATCAGGATGACGAAGATGCTCGAGAGCGCGTCGAGCCTGAACCACATCCCGCCGGCCGTGATGACCTCGCCGGTCGTGAATCCTTCGAACACCAGGTACACGCTCAACACGAGCACGGCGGCGATCGACATGACGTGGATGGTCTCGAATGCGAAGCGCGACACCGACTTAGGAAGCACTGCCATGACGAGCGTGGCGGCAAGCGGTGCTATCAGCAGTGCGATGAGCAGAGTCGAAAGGCCCATGCGATATCACCTAACCCTTCAGATCCATGAGGTTGTGCGCGTCGAGCGTGCCGTTGACGCGGTGTATCTTCATGGCGATGATGACCATGATGACCACGGCGAACACGGCGTCGGTCGCGATGCCGGTCTCGACGAGATGCGGTGCCGTCGGCGCCAGCAGCGCCAGCGTCACGTGCGAGCCGTTTTCCATGAGGCAGTAGCCGAAGACCTGCTTGACGATGTTGCGCTGCGACACGATGCAGGTGAGGCCGATGAAGAAGTGCGCGAGCGAGATCGCCAGGGCCGGATGCACCTCGGCGGCCGTGGGCAGCGCGATGTTCATCACCGCCAGATAGCAGATGATAAGTTCGAGCACGACCAATATGACGCACGCGATAGGCGAGAGCTTGGTCTTCAGCTCCACGTCGGCATCCGGCCCGAGTTTCTTGATCGTGTGCAGGATGATGCCGGGGACGAGCAGGACCTTCGTGACGAAGGCCGTCGCCGCCCAGGTGAACAGCTGCACCGATCCGGTTGTGAATGCCAACGCGACGAACATCGAGACCAAGACGAGCGATTGCAAGGCGTACATGAATGCAGCGGTGCGCAGCTTGCGGGATAGCACGACAAGCGTAGAGGTGATCACCAGTACGCAACCGAGCAGATTGACGAGTACATAGCCTGTGGTCATTTGCTCCCCCCTAACCGAGCCATGCAGCAGCGATGAAGCTGGAGCAGAACGTCATGATGATGAGCAGGATGAATACGGCGCTCATCGCCTTGGGAACCGGTGCCGAGTTCTCGACTGCCTCGCTCGGCTCGCCGGACATGACGCTGCCGATCCACTTGAGGAACCACATGAAGCAGACGACCGTCTCGATGAGCGCGACGACGACGATGAACATGAGCGGACCGTTGCCCGCGGCGGCCATGAATCCTCCCGAGAAGATGTAGAACTTGGAGAAGAACCCGTTGAGCGGCGGGCAGCCCGCGATGGCGAGCGCCGCAACGCCGAAGCAGACGCCCAGCAGGGGACGCTTGCGCATGAGGCCCCTGATAGCGGGGAGCATGCGCGTTCCCATCGTCACGCTGAACGCGCCGGCGAGCAGGAAGAAAAGCGTCTTGGCCCAGGCGTGGTTGAAGATGTGCATGATGCCGCCTTCGAACGACATGCTGCTCCCGAAGATGTAGAACCCGAAGCCCAGGAAGATGTAGGAGAGCTGGCTGATCGTCGAGAAGGCCAGAAGGCGCTTCATATCCGTCTGCGGCAGGTACATGAGCAGTGCGAACACGCAGGTGAGGATGCCGCCGATAACGACTACCCAGCCCACGACTTCGGAGACCGCGCCTGCGCAGATGAGGGCGCGGGCGAACACGCACACGCCGACCTTGACCATCGATGCGCCGTGCAGATACGCCGAGACCGGCGTGGGGGCGTCCATGGCCGAGGGCAGCCACATGTAGAACGGCAGCTGCGCCGACTTGCCCCACGCCGCGAACAGGATCGCGAGCATCACGAAGGTCTTCCATCCCGGGGCGAGCCCTTCGATGGCGGCGAGCTCGAACGAGCCCGTCTGGGCGAACAGGGCCACGGTGGCGATGTAGAGCCCCAGCGAGCCGATGTGGGTGACGATGAGCGCCTTCATCGCGGATGCGCGAGCGGAGGCCGTGTCGTAGTAGCCGATCAGCGCCCACGAGCAGGCGCCCGTGATCTCGAAGAACACGAGCTGGCTGACGATTGTGGAGCTGAACACCAACCCCGGCATGGCCGCGATGAAGATGATGAGGAACACGTAGAAGCGGCGGCGGGGCTCATCGGGATGCTCGCGATTGGCCGGCGTGAGGTACGCCGTCGAGTAGATCGCGACGAATAGGCCGATGATAACGAAGGTCGGAGCGAGCAGGCAGCTCACCTTGTCGAAGACGAAACCCATGATGGGCACGGTCCCGAAGGAGAGCCATGTCACGGTCTGAGGCTCCATGCCGCCTTGCGCGAAGAGCGCCGCCGTGGCGAGCGCAGCGAGCGAGGCAAGGGCCGCACCCGCGATGCACAGCGCCTTATCGGCCTTGCGTGGCGATACCACGATCAGAAACGCGCACGCGAGAGGTATGAGGATTGAAAGAGAGGCAGTTAACAGCATCATCATGATTCCCCCCTTTCGCTATATTCCCAGCAGGCAGAATGCGAAGGCGCAGACTGCGACGGTGACGATGAACCAGGTTTGCCGGCCCGTGAGCTTCCAGCGCACGCGGCTGACGACGTTTTCCACCACCATCGTGACGAGCAGGATGGCGATCATCTTGAGCAGGTAGAATCCCGTCCCTATCAGCACGTTCGCAGGCGAGAGATCGACTGCGCTGCCGAAGGGGATGAAGATCGCGATCAAAAGCGTCGCGACGACGGCCTGTTTCATGGGGATCGCGATGTGCATCATCGCGAGCGAAGGCCCCGACATCTCGGACAGTGGGCCTTCTTGCAGCTCCTGCTCGGCCTCGGCGAGGTCGAACGGGAGCTTGCCCATCTCGACGTAGCATGCCAGCGCGAAGGCGACGCCCGCGATGACGAAGCCAAGGACGTTGCGGATCTCGCCGGCGCCGACGGCCATCCCCATGTCGCCGACGTTCGTGGTGCCGCATGAGATGGCGGCGACGAAGAGTGCGAGCATGAGCGAGGGTTCGACAAGCGTGCCGATCAGAAGCTCGCGCACGCCGCCGGTCCCCGCGTAGGCTGAGCCCGAGTCGAGGCCGTAGAGCGAGAAGAAGAAACGCGGCAGGGCGAGCAGGTAGATGATCAGGATCGCGTCCGCCAGAAACGGCAGCGGGCTGAAGCGCGTTGCCATGGGCAGCCCCATCGCGAGCACCACCATGGTGCCGATGTAGAGCGGCGGCGTGAGGCGCGCGATCTTGCTCGAGGCGTTGCTGTGGACATCGGGGCGCTTGAGCAGCTTGGCGATGTCGTAGTAGTCCTGGAAGACGCTCGGGCCCTTGCGCGTGTGCATGCGCGCCCTGAACTTGCGGCCGATGCCCGAGAAGAGCGGGGCGAGAAGCACGAGCAGGATGCCCTGGACCAAGGCGATGATGATCTGAAGGATATCGATAGTCATAGTGAGCACCCCCTTACACCAAGGTTACGGCGAGGACGAGGAAGACGACGAGCGCGATGACCACGTACATGATGTAGACGCGGAAGTCGCCTCCCTCCAGCTTGCTTGACAGATTTCCGAGCCAGTTGACGAACTTGCCCGTCGGCTCGACCAAGGCGACGTCCCCCCAGTTCTGGGCATGTTCCGCCCATGACTGGAGCCTCGTGAAAGTCGAGGCGAAGGCGGGGCTTGTCGCGGAGAGCTGCTCGCGCAGACGGTACAGGGGCGTCCAGAATTGCTTGACCTGGGCTCCGACGCTGTTGGCGACCAGCGGCATATCCGGTGTCGGCTGGTATCCGCATGCCCATGGATCGGGCTCCCACGAGACGCCTTTGCGCGCCTTGAGGCCGAAGATGGCGGCCACAAGCCCGATGGCGGCAACGAGGAGCACCGCGAGCAGGGGCGTGGATATCGCCGCGGAGATCGCGGGGTTCACGAGCATCGTGCCGCTCGCCGCATCGATGGCGGCCTGCCCGGCGATCGTCGCCGCGGCTCCGACGAGCGTGGGCACGATCCAGGGGGCGCACACGCCCAAGGCGATGCAGATGAGGGCCAAAAGGACCATGGCGAGCTTCATGGGGGCGGGAACCTCCTTGGCGCTGCGCGCGGCGTCGCTGCGCGCGTCCCCGAGGAAGGTGACCCCGTACGCCTTCACGAAGCAGGTGACGGCAAGCGCGCCCGTGATGGCAAGCATGACCGTGCCGAACGCGCAGACCAGGCGTATGACCGGGTCGGCGCCCATGGCCGCCGTGATGAGCCCCTGATAGGTGAACCACTCGGACACGAAGCCGTTGAGCGGGGGTATGGCAGATATGGCGAGCGACCCGATGAGGAAGCAGATTGCCGTCGTCGGCATGGATTTGCGCAGGCCGCCCAGGACCTCCATGTTGCGCGTGCCCGTGGCGAACAGCACCGAGCCCGCCCCGAGGAACAGCAGCCCCTTGAACATGGCATGGTTGATCAGGTGGAACAGCCCCGCCAGCAGGCCGAGCACCGTGAGCAGCGGGAAGTTCGCCGCCGCGCCGATCAAGGCGACGCCGACGCCGAGCAGGATGATGCCGATGTTCTCCACCGAGTGGTAGGCGAGGAGGCGCTTGATATCATGCTCGGCCAGCGCGTACGCGACGCCGAGCACCGAGGAGACGGCCCCGAACAGCACGACCATGACGCCCCACCACAGCTGGCACCCGGATGCGCCGAGCAGGTCGAAGCCGACCTTGACGATGCCGAAGATGCCGATCTTGATCATGCCGCCGGACATGAGCGCCGACACATTGGAAGGGGCGGCGGGATGCGCCATGGGCAGCCAGGAATGGAACGGGATCATGCCGGCCTTGAAGCCGAAGCCGAGGAATGCGAGCACGAAGCACAGCGATGCGATCGCCGGGGCGAATTGGGTCTGGCGGTACGCCGAGAACTCGAAGCTCCCCGTGATGGCCGCCATGATCAGGAAGGAGATCATGATCATGAAGAAGCCCACGTGGGCCATCACGAAGTACATGAAGCCGCCCTTGATCGATGCCTCGTTCTGCTCGGTTATGACCAGGAAGTACGAGGTCAGCGACATGAGCTCGAAGAACACGAGGAACCAGAACATGTTGTCGACGCAGATGACGCAGTCCATCGACGCGATGAACAGGTTCATGAAGAAGCACATCGTCCCGATGCCGCTGCCGCGGTACTCGTCGAAATACGAGAACCCGTACACCCATGCCGCGAGGGCAAGCGTCGAGATGACGGCCACCATGATCGCCGCGAGGGGATCGAGCCGCAGCGAGAACGTGAAGAACACCGTCTCCACGCTCAAGCTCGCAACGGGGGCGAACAGAGCTTGGATGCCCGCGATGAGCGCGAGTATCGCCGCGATGGCGCCCGCCGTGCAGCCGGCGACTTTGCCGGCGTCCTCGTTTTTCCCGCATGCAAGTGCGAGCAGGGCGCCGATTGACGATACGCCCAATGATGCGATGAGCAAGTTCATTGCGCCTCCCCCCTCTCCGAAGCGACGTCGTCCCCGTCGTCTGGGTTGCTGGCCCCCAGCATGGCGAGGCTGTCTTGCCCCGCCTTCACGCGCCGGGCCGCAATCTCGTGCTCGTCGTCTGCGTCCTCGACGAGGCGCAGGGCGTTGGTGATGCACGCATCCACGCAATGCGGATGGCAGTCATCGTATGCGCACAGGTCGCACTTGACGGCTGCGGCGTACACCCCGACCTCCCATCGCAGGATCGGATTGAGGGATGCCGGGAACGTCGGTGTGAGATATTCCTTGCCCTCGATGCCCGAGATGGGCGTGCCGTACATGTGTATCGCGCCGAACGGGCAGGCGACCGCGCATAGTTTGCAGCCGATGCACTGATGCTCGTCCACCCTGATGCAACCGTCGGGATCGCGCCGGATGGCATTGACGGGGCAGACCTTCAAGCAGGGCGCCCCCGCGCAATGATGGCAGGTTACCGAGGCGACCACGTCGCGGCTCTCGTATAGGGCCAGGCGCGGCTCGTCGAGCAGGCCGGCCTTGCGATGCCCTTCGCTGCACTCCGCGCGGCAAGTGCCGCACGCCACGCATCGATTCGGATTTATTGCGATAAAGCGATTCATTATTCACCCCTCACCGGAATAGCAGCTCGCCTGTTGGATATACATGGCACGAGAAGCCCGGGCAGGCATCGAAATGCCTGCGCAAGTTCGGGATCTCCTCGTCCAACTCGCCGCACTCCCATGACGATCAGGCCATGGCGCGCTCGCGCAGCTCGGCCTTGCCTTCGATCTCGTTTATGACCTGCTCGTCCTCGCGCGGGCCGTACTGGAGGTTCGCCTTCATCTCCAGGCGCTCCTTCAATTCCATGTACAGCTCCATGCAGTGCTGCTCGGCCCACACCTGGTCGTCGATGCGCTCCACCTGGCAGGCGCTATACTTGTCCTCCGGCGTCTCCGAGCGCATGTCGACATGGTGCAGGGCGAGGTCGTTGCACTTGCCGATCCACCATTGGTAGGTCATGTACAGCGCGCCGTCGTTGACACGGTCGTCCACGAACGCGCGCGTGATGATCTTGCCGCGCCGCGAGTACGCCCAGATCAGGTCGTTGTGGCTGATGCCGCGATCCGCCGCGTCCTTGGGGCTGATGTGCGCGTATCCGGGCTCGTCGGCCAAATCGGTGAGCTCGCGGCAATTGCCCGTCATGGAGCGGCAGGAGTAGTGGCCCACCTCGCGCACCGTGCACAGCACGAGCGGGTACTGCTCGTCGGGGAGCTCCGAGGGAAGCTCGAAGTCGTGCGCGATGAGGCGGGCGCGCCTGTCGGGGGTCGAGAACTGGCCGCCCAAGAACAAGTCGGGCGTGCCGGGATGGTCCAGCGTGGGCAGCGGCCATTGCGCGTGCCCCACGCCCGCCATCTTCTCGTATGTGGCGCCGTATGCCCCCGGCCACAACGCGCGGCATTCCTCGTCCCAGATCTGCTGCGTGTTCTCGTAGTGCATGGGATAGCCCATGCGCGTCGAGAGGTCGGAGATGATCTCCCAGTCATGGCGGCATTCGCCCTTGGGCGGCACGGCCGCGGTGAAGCGCTGGAAGGTGCGGTCGCAGGCCGTGAACACGCCTTCGTGCTCGCCCCAGCTGGTCGCCGGGAGCAAGACGTCGGCTTCGGCGCAGGACTGCGTCATGAAGATGTCGAGGCACACGAACAGATCGAGGCAGGAGAGCTGCTCTTTGAGGTGCCGTGCGTCGGGTTCGGTTTGCAGCGGGTCCTCGCCCATGTTCACGAATGCGCGGACCTTGCGCTCTTCCGCGAGGTGCCCGATATTGGAGACCTTGTAGCCCACATGGTCGGAGAGCTTCTCGACGGGGATGTGCCATGCATCGGCGAACTTCTGCTTCACCTCGGGGTTCGTGACGTTTTGGTAGCCGGGGAAGAAGTTGGGCAGCGCGCCCATGTCGCAGGCGCCCTGCACGTTGTTCTGCCCGCGCACCGGCGCCAGGCCCGAGTTGGGCTTGCCGATCTGATGCGTGATGCAGGCGATGGCCGCGCACGTGTGGACCGCCTCGACGTTCTGGCGGTGCTGGCACACGCCCATGCCCCAGCCCAGGATGGACGAGGGCTCGGCGGTCGCGTACATGCGCGCCGCCTCATTGATCATCTGCGGGTCGATGCCCGTGATGTCCTTGGTCGCCTCGGGCGGGTACTTCGATACGACCTTCACGAAGTCCTCGTATCCGGAGGTGTGGTCGCGTACGAATTCCTCGTCGACGAGCCCCTGGTCGATGATCGAGTAGGCGAACGAGTTCAAGAACGCGATGTTGCTGCCGTTTCTGAGCGGCAGGTAGATATCGGCGATGCGCGCCGTCTCGATGAAGCGCGGATCGGCGACGATGATCTTCGCACCCTTCTCCTTGGCGCGCACCACGCGGCGCGCGACGAGGGGATGCGAGGTGTTGGGATTGTAACCGAACAGGAAAATGCAGCCGGCGTCCTCCATGCCGGGGGTGCCGCAGCTCATCGAACCTGCTCCAACTGTGTCAATCAGACCGACGACCGTGGGGCCGTGTCAAGTACGGGCGCAATTATCGATGTTGTTCGTGCCTATGCACGCGCGGGCGAAGCGCTGCATGACCAGGTTCGACTCGTTGCCCGTGCCGCGCGAGGAACCGGTCGTGTATATGGCGTCGGGGCCGTACTTCTCCTTGATCCGAGTCAGCTTCTCGGCCACGTAGTCGAGCGCCGTGTCCCATGAGACGCGCTTCAGCGGCTTGTCCTTCGCCGTGCGCATCATGGGATGCAGAAGACGCGGCGTGAGAATCTTCGTGTCGTTGATGAAATCGTAGCCGCTGTAGCCTTTGAGGCATAGCTCGCCCTCGTTCGCGAGGCCCATCAGCGGCTCGACGCCGACGACACGTCCGTTCTCGACAAGCAGGTCGAGCTTGCATCCCGTACCGCAGTAGGGGCAGACTGCCATGTGTCGTTCCATGCTACTTTCCCATCCTCTCTTTCCAAGCCCTCTCATCTGTGGGAACGCGCATCATGTGCGCGTGGAAACCGATCGGCCGGGCCTGCCGTGCCCCGCGAGCTCGGCGGCGGCCCCCTCGATGCTTTGGCGCTGCAGGTCCTCGGCGGTGGTAAGCTGCAGCGCGCCGGATGTGCACGCCTCGACGCACGCCGGGCCTTGCGGGCGGTCGACGCAGCGGTCGCATTTGATCACGGCCGCCTGGGATGTCGCGGCGACGGGAAGGTCGCCGAGGGCTGCCGCGTTGCGGTGCTCGATGACATCCACCGCGCCGAAGGGGCACGCGATCACGCAGCTGCGGCATCCGATGCAAAGCTCCAGGCGCACGCCCACGCGATCACCATCGCGATAGAGCGCGGCTGTCGGGCAGGCGGCCGCGCAAGGAGCGTCTTCGCAGTGGCGGCACAGGATGGGCGCGGTCATGTCGTCTGCTATCTGCATCACGTTCAAACGCGCTATGGGTATATCGCCTGGAACATAATGCTTGACGAGACAGGCTGCCATGCACGCCTTGCATCCCACGCATACACGAGGATCGGCAATAACGAACTTGCTTGCCATAGGTGCCTCCGATTCCCCTCTTCTCCTCCTTGCCCCCGAGACGCAACCAACTGCGAGACGAGGGGTGCTGACTTTTCAATAAGGCGCTTGCAATACACGCCTTCAATCGCGCAAAGGGATGACCCGCATCACATAAAGAACTTCTTCTCGGTACAGTGCCCTGTTCTTTGAAGAAGTGGGAAGCACACAATTCCTACATTTGGAATTATAGCTTCATGGCCATTGGAGTCAAGCTAACTGTTCTCGATTTTCTAAAATTATTTCTATTTATGCAGGTGAAAAGCCATTTTTTATTATTTAGGCCATTTTTATCGAATCGGCTTTATTTTTAGGTATGTGTACCAATCGCAATACATAAATACAAGATTTCTGTGATTTTCAGCATATATGAATGTATAACGGTCATGATACGAAATAGGTACTTGACCACGTGTTTCCCGTTTTATTCAGCAGAAAGCGGGATAATCCGATGCCGAATCGGGGGCTCTTCGGCATATCCCGGAGCACGCGTGCCCGGATTTGGCTGTAAACGGGTTCGATCGGCGCGGCAACGACCGCATGCCTCTCCTATGCGAACGCCGGGTCGGCGAAACGCTCGCGGCGCGCACCGTGCAGCAGGCGCCAATGGAGCGCTCGGCGGGCCTCCATCTGCGTATCGGCGAGGGGCCGCTGACGCTTGCCGAAGCTCTTCTTGATGCCTTCCATGATGCCGTTGAACGCATCGTAGTCGCCCAGCTGCTCGAGGGTGAGCCCCATGGGGGAAGGCCGAGCAGTTGGTGCACGTCGCGCTTGCGGGCGTCGTGTGCCATATTCCGGGACGGTGCCGACGGCTCCCAGTACAGGTCGGGGACGATCGCGGCACCCCATGACGCGCCGCGCTTCGCCTTTGAGGGGGTGGGGCGGTTCAGCCCGGTGGCGGGAATCGCGAAACCGCCGCGGAAGCGGGGCATGGCGGCCATGAGGGCGATCTGGCTTTCCTTGGGCGATCGCGAGCTCGCGACGAGCCAGGGGGCCACGTGTCGGGCGCGAATCGGAGGAGGGCGGACTGGGCACGCATCGAATCGCGTTAGGCGAGGGCGATGCAGTCGTAGCGGATGGCCTTGCCGGCAAGGGAATAGCTGGGCTTGACGCCGGCAAGGTGGGGGCCTTTGGGAGGCCGCTTGATCACGACTTTGCGCGGATGAGCGGCGAGAGCCGCTTCAAGCAGGTCTTCGGCGTCCGCGCAGGGCAGCTCCAGCAGATGCAGCAGCTGGAACTTCTTCTTGACCGCCGCGCTCTTGCTGCGCTTGGGGAACATCGGGTCGAGCAGGACGACGTCGGGTCGGTATCCGAGGTTGCGCAGGGCGGGGATGCTGTCTGCCCCATGCAACGTCATGCGGGCGACGATCGGGGCGAGCTCATCCGACTCGCGTGCCCGTTCGAGCGCGTTTGCAAACAACGCGAATATGGCCGGGTTGCTCTCATAGAGGTCGACGTCGAAGCCGGCTGCGGCCAGAAGCAGCGCATCGCTTCCCAGGCCCGCCGTCGCATCCACCGCTCGGGGGTATGCGGTGCCGGTCTTCGCGGCCTTCACCAGCAGCTCGGAATTCAGCCGCGCCGGACTCAGGCGGGGAAGGAGGTCGGCGAAATCGGGGCGCAGCTCCATCCCGTCGGCTGCGAGCGCCAGGCCGGATCGGTCGAACCGCAGCACGATATCGGACGCTCGCACATCAGACGCTTCGATTGCCACGCGGGCATCGAGTTTCTCCGCCAATGCGGCGGCACGGTCGCGGTACTCAGGTTCGGTGGCGTGCACGCACATTGCACGGTTACCGGGAGGGGCGGAAGAAAATGTGCTAAGGGGTTCGTGCTCGGTGGATTGCGGGCGCGGTGCTCTCCGCAGGGGATCCCTCGTCGGCGCGCAAGCTGCCTGCTTTGCCGCGGTGGCAGATGGAAGAGGGGAACCGGATTGAGCCATGCGGTCGGAGGCGGGGAAGGACTCCGCTGCGACGGAGGATCGAGGAGGTGGGTCGCAACGATGATGCGCCCTTCGGCGCGCTTCCGACTCCGTTGCGGCGGGGGTTTGCGACGAGGGGTCGGAATGCCCAGGCTCCGATGGGCTGCCCATCGAGCAGGACTTGCCCGCCGCACCATGCGCAAACGTTCGACCCATGCTTCCTCCTCAGGCTGTTTAGGAACTCCTATCAATCCGTTCGAGCATGCACCGTATAGTATCTATATGTTTCTTGAAACGCTATATGCCGTATGGACAGAAGTCTCAGAGGGAGTTTCGAGACAGCCCCCCCTCATAGCTTCCGCTTTCCTTCCAAGAATACACCGCTTTTTGTGGGGACGGAGCTTTCCCCGGCGGATGCAGGGTATGAGCAGTATCCTGAAAGCCGTGCGTTCGATCCAAGTGGGTAGGATTCGAATGCGCGTACTACCACAAAGAGCTGGCTAACCAGCACGTCCGACTGCGCACGAGGGAGCGGAGCATGGCAGAGAAGAAGGATTATGGCGCGCTTGCGCTGAAGATGGTCGAAGCGCATCGCGGTAAGATCGAGGTGACGAGCAAGGTGAAGGTGGAGACCCGCGAGGATCTTTCCACCGCATACACCCCGGGCGTGGCAGAACCTTGCCGTCGAATTGCCGCGAACCCGCATGATGTATATCGATACACATCGAAGAGCCATACGGTGGCGGTCGTGACCGATGGCACTGCAGTGCTGGGGCTGGGCGATATCGGACCTGCGGCCGCCCTACCGGTCATGGAGGGCAAATCCGTGCTGTTCAAGCAGTTCGGCGGCGTGGATGCGTTCCCCATCTGCCTTGATACCAAGGATACGGACGAGATCATCGAAACCGTCAAGCGCATCGCGCCCGGTTTCGGCGGCATCAACCTGGAGGACATCTCGGCACCGCGGTGTTTCGAGATCGAGACCCGCTTGCGCGAGGAGCTTGACATCCCCGTTTTCCACGATGACCAGCACGGCACCGCCATCGTGCTATCCGCCGGGCTGTTGAACGCGCTGCGCGTGGTGGGCAAGAGCCTTGAATCCGTGCGCATCGTGATCAACGGTGCGGGGTCGGCGGGCATTTCCATCGCGCGGCTGCTGATCGAGCTGGGCGCGCAGAACATCGTGCTGGTCGATTTGAAGGGCGCGCTCGCCGAGGGCGAGGGCTGGATGAATCCCGCGCAGGCGGAGATGGCGAAGGCAACCAATCCCGAAGGCGTGCATGGAGCGCTGGCGGACGTGCTTGCCGATCGCGACGTCTTCATCGGCGTGTCCGCCCCGGGCATCGTGACGGCGGACATGGTTGCCGCGATGGCGCCGGATGCGATCGTGTTCGCTATGGCCAACCCCATCCCTGAGATCATGCCCGACCAGGCGAAGGCGGGTGGGGCGCGCGTGGTGGCCACCGGACGATCCGATTTCCCGAACCAGATCAACAACGTGCTCGTGTTCCCCGGCGTCTTCCGCGGGGCGCTGGACGTCGAGGCGAGCGATATCACCACGGACATGAAGATCGCCGCCGCGCGTGCGATCGCGGATCTCATCTCCCCCGAAGAGCTGTCCAAGGAGTACATCATCCCGGATGCGTTCGACGAGCGCGTGGCCCGGGCCGTGGCTCAGGCCGTGGCCGAATCGGCGAAAGCGGGAGGCGTGGCACGGGCGTGACAAAGGTCCCTGACAAAGGTCCCGGTGACCTTTGTCACGCCCAGCGCGCTTGGGACGCAGCGCGTCCCATGTCCGGCTCTTCCATCGGGTAGGTGGTAAAAGTCCAAGACCTCTGCCCCCGTGCGTCGGGCGGGTGACAAAAGTCTCCGGGACCTTTGTCCGTGTGGGTCGCTTCCGCTATCCGAGCATGTCGGGGGTAAAAGGTAGCAGCGGTGCTTGGTTTTCGGTGCGGTCGGCGATGGACTTCTGCATCCAGACGATGTCGTACCAGCGGTTGAACTTCAACCCGATGCGGTCGAGGCGGCCCACCCTTTGGTATCCCAGCCTCTCATGGAAGCGGATGCTGTCGTGGGAAAGGTGCTCGGTTTCCTCTTCGGAATACGAGACGCATGCGAGCATGTTCACCACGCCTTGCGCGCGGCAGCATTCTTCGAGCTTCGTGTACAGCTTCCTTCCCGCTCCGAGCCTTCTGTGCTCGCGTCGCAGATAGATGGATGTTTCCACGTCCCAATCGTAGCCCCGCCTGGCACGATAGCGCGAAGCATAGGCGTACCCGACCATCTCCGATCCGCATTCGGCGACCAGGTACGGGTACATCGCTTGGATGGAGCGGATGCGCTCTTCGAATTCGCCTACCGTGGGAACATGGGTTTCGAACGTCACCGCCGTGTCGGTCACGTATGGGGTGTAGATATCCAGCAGGTCGGCAGCGTCCTGCGGCGTGGCGATGCGAATGCGGATCTCATCCTGCTTCGATTCCAACGCAATCCTCCTTTTTCGTTCCGCCGGTTCTCCCGCCGGCATGCCCGCGCCCGTCCGGGGAAAGTTGCCGGGCGGACGATAGGCTGCGCCGCAATGCAGCTTGAACATGCGGCATGCAGAGAATACCCGCCGAGCCGCGGCATTGTTTCGAAAATCCCGATATTCCGTCTGGTTCGCGATATCTCCCGAATCAGGCGTTTTGCATTCGATTCCAATTCAGAGGAATCCCGTGTGGATTTTAAGATGTCGAAGGATTATTAGATTGTACGCAATAAATATGTGTACAATGAAATATATCGAACACGTGAAAAGAGTACAGAATGAAAGGGTTGTCATGGGCATTTCCGATTCGCTGAGCAAGCGCCGTACCATCTACCAAATCAACAAGCAGCTTCCCGTTTCCGAGGGCGAGATCTTGGCGCAGGTGAGGAAGATCACCGAGCTGGTTCCCGACGCCTTCAACATGAAGAGCGCTCGCGTGGTCGTCGCTCTGGGCGATAAGAGCACCGCACTATGGGATGCGATTTACGATGCATTCGAGGGCAAGGTCGCCCGCGAGAAGATCGACGGGTTCGCCGCGGGAGCGGGCACGATCCTCTACTTCATCGACACCGCCGTCGTGAAGGGGATGCAGGAGCAGTTCGCCTTCTATGCGTCCAACTTCCCCATCTGGGCCAACCAGGCGAACGGCATGCTGCAGATCTCCGTCTGGACTGCGCTTTCCGAGATGGGCATGGGTGCGAACCTCCAGCACTACAACCCCGTCATCGACGAAGCTGTCCGCACGATGTTCGGCCTTCCCGAAAGCTGGCAGCTGGTCGCCCAGATGCCGTTCGGCGGCGTGGTTGCCCGCCCCGAGGAGAAGCCAGCGGAGGACATCGACGCACGTGTGAAGGTGTTCGCGTAGTGGATGTCCCGCGGCTTGAGCTGCGATGAAGGTTGTCGAAGCGAGGCGGGCCGACGTGCGGACGTGACAAGCAACCGCATTGTTTGTCACGTCCAATTGCAGTGCGCATGGCACCGCAGGAGTTTTCCCGCGATTGGAGTAATCGCTGAGGATCAACTACAAGCCGCTTGCCCGCAGTCGCGACGCTTTCTACGATTTCATCGAGCGAAAGTCTGATGAAAAGGCTTGCCGCGCTGGAAGGAGTGCAGAGCAGGCAGGACATTGTTCAGCCGCGCAAGGGACAGCGACCCTACCAGCCCAAGCTGAGGGGCGACGCAAGCGTGACAGACAATGCGGTTGCCCGTCACGCGTGCATCTCCTCTATCTCGCGGAAAGTATAGCCCGAAGCATATAACTTGACTGCCTTGCTTTTTGCATCCATGCGGACTCCCAACCGGACCTAGATTGGTCCAACTTTTCGTCCGCCCCCCGTGGGAAAAGCGTGACAAACAATGCGGTTGCCTGTCACGATGCGGTTGCCTGTCACGGTTGCCTGCCACGCCATGAGGTTTTTGTTGCCGGCGGCGCTTAGGGGCCGTCGCGCCGTACAATTCAATGGCATCTAAATTACCTGGGGCTTTGCGAAGCCAAGAGGGAAGGGCGGCTTCTATGTGCGGGATTACCGGTTTCTTCGGCGGGCATCGGTCCGACTCGTTCGACGCGGCTGCCGTCATTCGGAGCATGATGGCCGCGCAAACGCATCGCGGGCCCGACGACGAGGGAACCGCTGCGCTTGCCGCCGAAGGCGGTGCGCTGCGCATCGCGCTCGACCGGGATATTCCGAATGCCGCCGGCTATCTGGGATTCAATCGCCTGAGCGTGCGCGATGTCTCGCAACGCGGCCATCAGCCGATGGTCAGCCGCGACGGCAATTCGGCCCTCATCTTCAATGGGGAGATCTACAATGCCGATGAGCTGCGCGAACGCTACCTTGCGGATGTGCCGTTCGAGAGCACGGGCGACACCGAGGTGATTCTGCGCTTGTACGAGCGCTTCGACTTCGATCGTACGGTGAGGCTGCTCAACGGCATGTTCGCCATCGCGATCGTCGATGCTTCCACCCGCACGCTTTTCCTCGCGCGCGATCGCGTGGGAATAAAGCCGCTGTACCTGTTCAGCGACGAATCCACGTTCGCCTTCGCCTCCGAGATGAAATCGATCACCAACTCGGGGCTGGTGGTTCCGCAGCTCGATATTGCCGCCTACTACGAAACGGTCGTGTTCAGCTTCTGCCATGGCCGCACGCTGGTGAAGGGCGTGCGGGAGCTACCCCCCGCAACGATCATGGAGGTCTCGCTCGACACCTTTTCCTGCGACGAGCGCACGTACTGGCGCGCGACCGACGTCCTGCTATCCGCTGAGCGCATCGGGCTGGCGAAGGCGCAGGAGATGCTGCCTCAGGTGCTGCGCGATTGCGTGCGCAGCCAGATGGTGACCGACGTCGCCCTGGGGTGCCAGCTTTCCGGGGGCGTGGACAGCTCGCTGATCACCTATGAGATGATGCAAAACCGCGCCTCGCTCGACAACGACAACCTGCACCCGGTGGGCATCGGCGTGATCGGGTCCGACCCGAAGCTTTCCGAGGAAAAATGGATGCGCCACGCCCAACAGGTATCGGGCGTGGAGCTGCGGCTTGTGCAGGTGAGCGACGAGCTTGCCATCGATGACTGGCGCGATGCGGTGTGGCACATGGACATGATTCCCGCCATGTCGAGCGAAATCGGCGTGATGGAGCTTGCTCGGAAGGCGCGCGAGCAGCTGACGGTGCTGCTGTCCGGCGAGGGCGCTGACGAGCTGTTCGCCGGCTACGATCGCATCGTGCGCAACGTCGCGCTGATCACCCAGGCGGACCTGGGCGGGGATGTGCGCGCTCTCGCCGCCGATCTCAACGTACGCAGCTACGCGGGGAACACCTACGATACGGATATCTCATTCGCCGAGGATCAGCTGCTGTTCAACGGGGACGGCATCGATCTCCGGGTGATCGAACGCTGCTGTCCCGGCCTGCGCCGCTACGAGCAGGAGATTCTCGCGCCCCGCTTGGCGAAGATCGCAGACTTGCGCAAGATGGGCCTGGGGCTATGGGACTTGATGCGCGTGTACGATTTGGAAGTACGCATGCCCGCCCTGCTCATTCGCCAGGACAAGATGACCATGGCCTCCTCGATCGAGAACCGCGTGCCGTTCCTTGACAACAATATGCTCGAATTCGCCTTCTCGCTTGCGCCGGAGTGCCTTGCTCGCAAGGTGGGCGCTAAGATTCAAGGGAAATACGTGCTCAAGGAGCATGCGGCGCAGGTGTTCGGCCATAACTTCGCATACCGGCCGAAGATCGGGTTTTCCATGCCGGTGGATCGCTACATCCGCGCCATCTCCGAGGCGGAATGGTTCGAGCCGCTTCGGATCGATCTCGAGAGCAGCCCGGTGCTCGATGCGAAGGGCGTGGCGAGCCTGCTGGATGGCATGCCGCAGATGAAGACGTTCGACGATTCGACGATCCTTTTATGGCGCCTGCTCTCGCTCGGAATATTCCAAGACGAGTTCATCGCGCAGGAGTAGGCGTGCCGTCAGCGCGATCATTCCTCATGGGATCGCGCTTATTGCGGGGACGCTCCTGAATATTCCAGGATATCGTCGGGCGCTGCCATCCCCCTGCTGCTTCGCCTACCCGGCAAGCTAGCATGGCCGGGGCTGCTTGCAGGTGCGCAGCCGATCATCGCGGCGCGTGCGATTCCCCCGACCGAGCTCAAAATCATCGGGTCGATGGGGAGGGGGAATGCCGAACGGCATCTTGCAAGGAATCCAAGCGGGGCGGCAACTCAAATGGAATTCCGCTTGCGACGTTGGAAGCTCCTTATGGGTTTGCGGATGGCAATGGCGGCATGCGCGATTCCCACAGCCGTCGAAGCCGGGTTGATGCGTGGGGGATGCCGAACGGCGCCCAGAGGGAAGAAGCTTAGCGCGGCGGCATGGCAAACGGGTTTCGCGTATGGTGCTGAAAGATGCCGCCCAGGCATTCGGCGCCCCTTCCGCGCCGGGCGATCATGCCCTCGGGCGGAGGCGCCGTACCCGTTCCGGCCCTTCCCGTCGATGCGCCGCTGCCGCCCGGTTGCGGCCGATTGCGTCAGTAGATGCTGATCGCAGCGACGCCGTTGCCTTCATAGCGGATGCTGAGCGTCTGCCCGGCGCTGTTCGATGCGCACAGGTAGTCGTCGTTCTGGGCTTCCACCGCAGAGTATCCTGCGTTCACGCATGCTTGGCCGTATTCTTTCAGCTTGGACACGGACATGTCATTCACATAGATGCTCAGGCTGGTTGCGCTCGCGGACTCGATGTAGCACTTCGAAGAATCGGGTTGGGGGATGGTGTCGGCGACGGTTCCCGACGGCCAGATCATCGCGCTCATCGGCTTGGGCGCCTTCATGCGGATGTCCATCTCGTTGAGGCTTCGGTAGAGGTTGACGGAAACCTTGTATCCATCTTCGTTGAATGCCTCGAACGATGTGGTGTAGATAGCCGGCTCGATGGTGTAGCCGCTTTGCCGGTATGCCGTCACGTAGGCATTGAAGTCATCTTCCGTGGCGTTCGCCAAATCGATGCTCAGGCGCTCGCTTGTGTTGGAATACACGTATGCCTGCGTCAGGTTGGACGGGGGGATATGCTCTGCGAGCACGGCGTCGCTCCAATCGAAGTCGGAGTATACGTGCGACGAAGACGTGCTGCTGTCGGGGCCGGCCGCATACGCCCATGGGACGATGAGTACGACCGCGAGCGCCATAGCGGCGGCGCGCCTCTTGCCCGCGCCCGGTCCTTGCGCGAACGCATAGGCGAGCAATCCGAGCTGGATCAGCGCGACGGCGCCGGCGGGGAAGCCGATGGCGAAGCTGGCGCAGGTGGTGACCACGGCGAGGGTTATGAGGATGATCAGCAGGATCTGCGCGACGCTTACGCGCCCTTCTTTCTTAAGGATGCACCGCGGTGTTTTCGGAGCGGGGTGCTTGGCGGCTGCGCTGGAAAGGATCTTCTTGAACGCTTTCGATACCGCGCGGGCGGCGCGTTCGCTTTCGTTTTCGTCGAGCAGGTCCGAAACCGAAAAGCTGCTCCCGCAGTATTCGCAGGTGACGAACTCCTGGCCAGCTGAATCTATTTTCAGCGGCGCCCCGCAGCTCGTGCAGATGAGCGGTTTGTCCTTGTCGGTCGAATGTGTTGCCACGCTAACTCTCTTTCCCGGGTTCCGATGGCCATTGTAACGTATTGGCGAAAGCGCGCTGCGCCCGTTCGCTTGCGAGCGCTCTCCGTACCGGTTTCGTGGGCGGCGATGGAATCCTGCCTCGGAGCCTCCTTTTCCGCCGCCCATGCCCGGAAGGAAGCGGGCGGCGGGGTTCGCCGACCTTCTGCTCCGCTTGGCCACCGCCCGCGCCCGAAAGGGGATGGCGCCCCTCCGTCATCCCCGGCACCGGCTGCTTCCCCGTTTTTTGCCGCGCGCACGATGGCGCGAGGGCTGCCGCCGCACGATGGCGCGAGGGCTGCCGCACGTCAGATCACGTGCGTTCGCAGGAACGCGTCGGGCAGATTTCGCGCGCACGGAATGCGATGATTGTGTACCCTGTAGGGGCGCCGGCATGCGGATCGTTTTGGGGGAAGCGGGCAAGCGATTGCGGCGCGGGGAAAGCGATACCGAATGAAGGAGCGGATGCCTCCCATGGCTTTGAAGAGCGATGAGCGTCGCCTGCGAGATCACACGCTGATGCTGAAGAACGTCGAGGTTCTCGATTTCCGGTACGACGGAGATGCCGAGCATGTCGTTTCTCTCGGGCGTATCGTCCATCCAGAGCTCGCGCCCCCGGGTGCCTGCGCGGCCCCGGGGTATCCGACGGAGAGGGCGCTCTCCTTGTGGCTGGCAGCGCGCGCTGTCCCGGACGATCGGTTCGATTGGGACTACATGGGGCAGGTGCAGGGGGCGGGAAGCCCCGCCGCCCTCCTTTTCAAGAACCTTGGGCAGGGTTTGGCCGACCAATACTGGTTCAAGCCGACCGGCTCCGCAATCGATTGGCACGACGTCAATTTCTTCGAGAACGAGTTCGAAGGCGACGTCGATGGGATCGGTCCGGGGGCGGCGACCCCGGGCTCGCAATTCAAATGGTGGGAATGCCGCGACGGCGCGCGCCGATTGTTGAAGTTGGCGGGCGATTCGGAGCGAGAGCCCTTCGCCGAAAAGGCCGCCACGGCGCTGTTTCGCCGGCTGCTTGCGGAAGGGGAGTATGCGCCCTGCGATATTTCGTTCGAAGATTACGGCACGTGCTCGGTAAGCACCAGCATCGTCGATGAGGATACGCATTTCGTTCCGATGCGCGATGTCATCCGATGCTATGCGGGGGCGGATTTCGATGGCGGCTACGCGGAATGCCGCGACCTCCTTTTGAAACTGGGCATCGGCGATGCGCGCGAGCGTCTTGCGAAGATGATCGTTTGCGACTTTCTGGGGGCCAACACGGGGAGAACGTTCGAAAAATTCGGGTTGATCCGTTCGAGCGCAGATGGGTCGTTCCTCCGCTTTGCCCCTCTATTCGGCCACAGTCGGTATTTTTATGTCGATGCTGATAAGGAGAATGATTTCACTGCGGGGGTGTATCCGCACGCATCGCAGCCGTTTTCCTCCTTCTCGTGCGAGCAGCTTTCATTTGCCGAGGACTTCGGCTGGTTCGACCCGGATGCGCTCGACGGCTTCGAAGACGAGCTCGCTGCGATTCTCGGGGAGAACGACTCCGCCCCCGAATGGTTTGCCAAGTCGGCGGCGGATCAGTTTATTCTGCAATTCTCGCACGTCATGGAAGTCGGCTTCTAAACACGTGCGGGAACCGCCTGATGGCGGCTCCTATTTCGCGGATTGCTCGAAGAACAGCTCGTACCAGCGGATAAACACGTAGATCGACCAGACGCGGCGCCAGAGCGAGGTCTTGTTCCCGCGGTATCGCAGCTTATGCCAGAGGTTCGATTTCCCACCCGTGAACTCGCCGAACAGGGCCTGCAGCTCCTTGGGCTCGAAGAACTTCGCCGCAGCCTCGCCCTTGAACGCGCGCTCGATATCCCCGTTGTAGGCGGGGTCGGCAAGCCAATCGCGGATGGGCACGGGGAAACCGAGCTTCTTACGGTAGGCGACCTCGTCAGGCAGCACGCGCGATGCGGCTTTGCGCAGCGCGATCTTGTTTTCGCCCGCGTTCGCCTTGAAACGGGAGGGCATGCGGCGGGCGATATCGAATATGCGCAGGTCGCAGAAGGGCATACGGATATCGAGACCGGTACCTTGCGCGATCTTGGTCGAGTTGAGCAGTATGCTTCCCTCGAAATAGCTGCGCAGGTCGACGTAGAGCATCCAGGAGACGGTGTCGTATTTCCGGCCGCCCGCCCCGCGCTTTCGCATGAAATAGCTTTCCGAGCGATTCTTGTGGAAGCGCTTCAGATAGTGCTTCTGGTCGAGGTCGCGCATTGCCCGCGTCGCCCCGAAGTAGACGGGGTCGGACTGCTTCTCGAAGCGCGCGGCGTCCTGGTAGCCGTTGTATCCGGCGAAGAACTCATCGGCGCCTTCCCCGGAAAAGCACAGCTTGGTGCGCGATGCCACCTGCTTGCACGCGCAGTAGAGCGCCAGGCCGGCGGCATCCGACGTCGGCTGCTCGTAGGCGAGCAGGAATTCGTCCAGCGTGGCGAAGAAGTCCTCGGGTGTCACCTCGATTCCCTCGAACCCACGGCCCAGATACTCCGCCGTCGCGCGGGCCTGGTCCTCTTCGTTCGCCTCCTGGTTCTGATAGGAGACGCAGTAACCGGTTTTCGCGCGGCTCTTCGCCAGCATATACGACGAATCAACCCCGCCCGAGAGGAAGCTGTCGGGTTCTTCCCCCTCGTCGCAGATGGAAGCCATGCTCGCGTCCATTGCGTCGGAGATCTCGTCCGCCCAATCGTCGAGGGTTTTCGTCTCGTCGGGTTCGAAGGAGAGCTCCCAGTACCTTCCCAGCTGCAGGCCGCCTTTCCCGAACTTCAGGAACCCGCCGGGCTCCAGCTTGTTCACGCCCGCGAACAGGGTTTCCTCGCCGGGGACGTAGGAGAAGCCCAGGTAGAACTGTATGAGCTCCTCGTTGAGCTCGCGTTTGAAGCCGGGCTGGTCGAACAGGTCGCGGATCTGCGTGCCGTAGAGCAGGTCGCCGTCGGCGGTTACGTAATAGAACAGCAGCTCGGCGCCCAGTATGTCGCGCGCGCAGAACAGCTCGTCGGCTTCGGAATCGTACAGCGCCACGCCGAACTGGCCGTTGATGTGCAGCCCCATCCGATCGCCCCATGCCTGGTAGGCGGCGACGATGAGCTTCTCCTCGCGCTCGCGGCGCGTGCATCCCGCTATCTCGGCGCCGAGCTCCTCGGCAAGCTCTTTATGGTTGCGGATGAGCCCCTGGTACGCTTTCAGCTCTATCATGCACGCCCCTCTCCTCCGGGTGTTCTCGCTCTGCAATTCGTGATGCAGCCATTCTAATACGTAACCGTTTGGCCGCATCGAGGCGAAGGATTTCTTCGCAAACGCTTAGAGAATGTACCCCAGATGCATTTCGGGCAGGTTAACTCTCCCCGCGTCTGCGCTCCGCCTTCGCATTCTGTGCGAGTATCCCGCGTCGATGCCCTCGCCCACGTCGAGCTTTCCCAGGGCGTTTGGCGGCATCCATGCTTTTGGGGGTTGTTCGCGAATCTCTTCGCGTGGTCCTGCCTATGGCGAAGCGACCGCTTGTTGAGAATGCGGGGCGCGAAGCGATCTGCTTCATGGCCGCCATCGGGCGAGCGAGATAGAACCGCCGATGCCATGGTCGGCGGCCCGTTCAAGCCGTGTGGAAATGCGCTTTCGAGCTAGACGATATGACCCGCTGGTTAATTCCGCCAGCCCAAGGACGGCATGCTGAGCGCCGGAGCGGCTCGATCCCCGTTCGCGCACGCCTGCGCCCGCTCGGCTTCCGCCGCTTTGGCGCTCAGCATGCCATCCCCGGCCAAGGCAGAATTCATCAGTGCTTCTAGAATCCGATTTTGGCCTCGTCTTCGGGTTCGAACAGCTTGCGGTTCAGGCTTTCGTCGGGCTCGATCCCGTGCTTCTCCACATAGCCCGTCAATGTCAGCGTCAGCGCTCCGTCGCCCGTCACATTGCAGGCGGTGCCGAAGCTGTCCTGCAGCGCGAAGATCGTCAGCATCAGCGCCGTACCCGTGTCGCCGAAGCCCAGCACGCCGGTGATCAGCCCGAGCGATGCCATGACCGTGCCTCCGGGCACGCCGGGCGCGCCGATGGCGAAGATCCCCAGCAGCAGGCAGAACAGGATCATCGTGCCCACGCCGGGAATGGTGCCGTAGAGCATTTTCGAGATGGTCATGACGAAGAAGACCTCGGTCAGCACCGAGCCGCACAGATGGATGTTCGCGAACAGCGGGATGCCGAAGCTGACCATGTCCTTGCGTAGCGGTTTCGCCTTGCCGGCGCACTGCAGGGCAACGGCAAGCGTGGCGGCGGAGGACATGGTGCCGATGGCGGTCAGGTATGCCGGGCCATAGTGGCGGAGAACGTCGAGGGGATTCCTCTTCGAGTACACGCCCGCGATGCCGTACAGCAGCGTGAGCCAGATATAGTGGCCCACGATCACGATGAGCACGACCACGAGGAAGACGGGCAGTTGCTTGGTGATGGATCCTTCGTACGCCAGCCCGCAGAACGTCGCGGCGATGAAAATCGGCAAGATGGGGATGACGACACGCGTGACGATGGCGAGCACGATGCGCTGGAATTCGTCGAGCAGGCGCGGGATGAGCTGGGCGCGCGTCCATACGGCGGCGAGTCCGATGAGGATGGAGAACACAAGCGCGCTCATGACGCCCATGATCTGCGGGATATCGAGTTGGAAGGGCACTTCGGGCAGCATGCGGAGCCCGTCGGGGTTCGTGTCGATCGACAGGTTGGGGATGATCGCATAGCCCGCACCCATGGAGAACAGCGCCGCCCCTATGGAGGAGATGTAGGCGAGGATGAGAGCGAGTCCCAGCACGCGGCCTACGTTGCTGCCAAGCTTTGTGATGGACGGAGCGATGAAGCCGATGATGATCAGCGGAACGCAGAAGTTTATGAACTGCCCCAAGATGTACTTGATCGTGATGACGACCAGTATGAACTGCTCGTTGGCGACAAGCCCGATGAGGATGCCGGCGATGACGGCAACTAGTAGGATAAAGGGCAGGCTGGTTAGAATCTTCTTCATGGTGTGCCTTCGGAAAGAGGATATGGTAGCGGGAGGCATGCTACCACAAAAGGCGCATTCTGTTCCGCAACCGCTGCGGTGCTCGTGCGAGCGGTGCTTGGGGGCGTTTTCGCGCCGCGGTATCCCGAAGGAGGCATCCGTATTTCGCCCCAAGTGTGGCAATACTTTGGATTCTACGAATACATGATAAGGTTTTTGCATAATGTGCGGTTTTTAATGAATCTAAGAGTAGCGAATCGTGTGGATAACTAACCTATCGGGAGCTGCGGTAATGAGCGTCAGACATGAGCAAATGGCGAAGCACCCTTGCAGTTTTGGGCCACTTTTCCTCGTCCCTGCGGACTCGGAAGAGGTACACGAACCAGTTCAGGTAGGACTGGAGGTTCACCTTCTTCATTCCCGGGAACCTGAACAGGTATCGTCTGAGCCACGAGCAGAGGTTGTTCACAAGCCCCATCGCCTCAAGGTACGTCGGGTCGTTGACGTCGGCCTTGTAGGCCTCGTCGGTGCACTTTGCGGCCTTCACGAGAGAGGGGTGAGAGCGCTCCATGTCGTGCACGATCACCGAACCCGGCGCTATGTGCGAGAGGAGCGCGTCCTTGATCCGCTTGGAGGAGGGCCTGCCGTGCCCGCAGACCACGACGACCGCGTTCTTGAACGCGTCTATCGCGACGGCGATGCAGATCTTGTTCTTGGACAGGCCCCTCTTCTGGACGAAGCCGGCGCTGCGCACGATGTCGGAGTCGGTCATGTAGAGCTCGTCGATCCAGACCCGGCCGCTCAAGACGAGCCGGTCCTGGTAACCGTCGATCGTGGCGAAGACGCGGTGGCGCCACTCGAAGGCGGTCGTGTGCGCGACCTCGCAGACCTCTGCGATGAGGTCGATCGGCGCGTTGTAGCACATGCACGTGATGAAGCGCTCCCATACGGGGAGCTCCTTGTTCACGTGCTCGAGCACCGTCCCGGTGAGCGCGGAGAAGGGCTCGCCGCATGCAGGGCAGAGCCACCTTTGGCGGCCGGCCGGCGTGCTCCCGTTGCGCGTGCAATCCGGGAACCCGCACGAAGGGCACGGCGGATGTGGGCGCCAGAGATCGGCTGCTTCGGAAAGCCTGCCCACGCCGATCAGCTCCCGGCAATGCCTCTCGGCGATGGCGGACCTGAGCAAGTCGAATTCGCGGGCGTCGAGAGCGGAGACCATGCCCGCATAAGGGTTGGAGGCAACCATGGCGAATTCCAATCCGCCCAAGCGGCCATCCGGTCTGGAATGTCGCCAAACATAGGGCCAGATGGCCACTTGGGCAAATCTATGTTTGGCAAGGCCATGTTACCATTGCGATTTAGAGGCGAGACCGGGAGTCACTTCTTTATCCGCACGATTCGCTACTCTCGGATTAATGAAAGGTGTGTATGCGGGTGCGCGGTCGGGGCAATCGATCCCCTGTGGGCGGGAACTCGCACGAGGTTTCGCCACGGGGAAGGTTCGCTTCGGTTGCGCGCAATGTCTTTTTCCCCTCCGTCATCGTCCTCGTGCTGCTCGTAGGCGTGGCGATTGCGGCGCCCCAACAGATGAACGCGTTCATTCAGCCTATCTCGGATGCGATCGTCACATCGTTCACCTGGTATTACGTGCTGGTCGTAGCGGCGATGGTGGTTTTCGTCTTCGTCGTCGCGCTGTCCCGCAAGGGCGATATCGTGCTGGGCAAAGACGAGGACGAGCCCGAGCATTCGCTCGGTTCGTGGTTCGCGATGCTCTTCGCGGCGGGCATGGGCATCGGTTTGGTGTTCTACGGTGCCGCCGAGCCCCTTATGCAGTTCGCCAACCCTCATCCGGGGGTTCCCTTGGAGGTGACCCAGCGCGCCTAAAGCGCGATGACGACGAGCATCTTCCATTTCGGGTTGAGCGCGTGGGCCATATACGCCGTCGTTGGGCTCGCCGTCGCCTACGCCATCCATCGCAAGGGGCGTTCCGTATCGCTGCGCTGGACGCTTTCCTCCGTTTTGGGCGAACATGCCACGGGGAAGGCGGGCGATGCGATCGACATCGTCGCCACCGTCGCCACGCTCATCGGCGTCGCCACCTCGCTCGGCTTCGGGGTCATGCAGCTTTCTTCCGGCGTGGAATACCTTACCGGGATCGAGCTTTCGAAGTCGCAGGTCATCACCATCGCCGTTGCCATCTCCGCCTTGGCGGCGATCAGCGTGAGCTCCGGGCTCGACCGGGGGATCAAGTTCCTCTCCGATGCCAACCTCGTGATGGCGGCCGTGTTCGCTGTCATGGTGGCCCTTTTGGGGCCCACGCTGTTCGTGCTCAACGGCATCGTCCAGGACGTCGGCGACTATCTGGCCCGCATGCCCTCCCTGATGATGCAGACGCTGCCGTTCGGCGGGCAGGAGGGCTCCGACTGGATGGGCGCGTGGACGGTGTACTATTGGGCATGGTGGATTTCCTGGTCGCCCTTCGTCGGCATCTTCATCGCTCGCATCTCGCGGGGGCGAACCGTGCGCGAATTCGTCATGGGGGTCGTGCTGGTGCCGACGCTCGTCACGCTGATCTGGTTCGGCGTGATGGGAGGGACATCGCTGTACCATCAGATATTCGGCGGCGTGCAATTCATCGGCGCCGATGGCGCGGTGGATGCTTCCAGGGCGCTGTTCCAAATGCTCGACAACCTGCCGGCGAGCAAGATCCTGTCCGGCGCCGCCCTCATCATCCTCATCGTGTTCTTCGTCACCTCGTCCGATTCCGGCTCGTACGTGATGTCGATGCTCACCACGGGAGGCAACACCACGCCTCCCATGTCGGTGCGCCTGCTGTGGGCTATCCTCACCGGCGCGGTCACGGCCAGCCTGCTCGCGGCCGGCGGGGAAGGGCTGCAAGGTACCGCAGCCCTACAGACGCTTGTCATCATGGTGGCGCTTCCCATGAGCGTACTCATGATATGCATGGGCGTTGCGCTCTGGCGCGACCTCTCGGTGGAACACGAATGGATCGTGCGCCGCGAGAGGCGCCTGCTTCGATCGCGCTTGGTGGAGGACACCGTCGCTGCGGTGGCGGAGCAGATGGACGACAGCGTGCGGTCCACGGGCCGCGTGGAGCCCATCAGCCTGCCCGAACCGCTGTGGGCATGGCCCATCCGCAAACAGGGCAAACCGTTCCCGCCGCTCATGCTCCCCAAGATAATCGGGAAGGATTCCAAGGATGCGGGGGATGGCGAACCGGACGATAAGGGAGCACAATAACCCCTGCTGCAGATATCTGCACGCCATGTCGAAAGGGCGGGAACCATGCCGGGAATCACACGGCAACAGCTTATCGACCACGCATGCGCCATAGCGGCGCAGCATGGGATCGCCGCGCTCACGATCCGCGGGCTCGCGCAGGAGTGCGGGGTGTCCACCGGCGCGGTGTACCTGCATTTCAAGACGAAAAGCGAGCTGAGCGTCGCGGTCATCGAGACGTTTTTCCGTCGCAAGCTGTTCGCCGATTTCTGCCTGCCCAGCGGAGGGTTCGACTACCTTGAATTCTGCAAGCGCGTCGATGCGGAGATCGAAGACGCGATGCGCGAGTTCATGACGAAGTGGCTGCGCGGCGCCGAAGCGTTGCCCGCGAAGGAGGTGCAGGCTGCAAAAACGCGCGAAGCGGAGGTCATGGAGCATATCCAACGCGGGCTCGTGTACGCGTTCGACCGCGATCCCGACATCGACCGCGACGCGCTGCCTGAAGGGGTGGACGGCGCATCGATAAGCGCGCTTGTCTTAGATGCCATCGTCAAGCGCGTGCGGGGTCAGGGAACGTGCGACGCGGTCTTCTACCTCCTGGAACGCGGGTTGTATCGGAACTAGCGCGCGATTTCGGCGTCCTCAACCCGCGCGCTGGTTGCCCTCTGCAACCGTGCCCAGAACCGCCTCGACGTGCGTTTTCGACCTGCTCGGGCTTTGCTTTAGCTGCCTGCGTCCCCGACCAGGTTCATCTGCGGCAGTCCCTTCTCCGTTCTGCGGACTTTGCCGCCTGCCTTCGTTTTCGATAACAGATGCGATCTTCTTCCTGGTCTCGACTCTGCAAAGGGCTTCAAGCGGTTCGGGGCATTGCCTGCCGTTCTCGGGGCGCCGTGCGGGCGAGTCCGTGCAGCCCGGCTTTTTTGATTGAAGCCCACCGTGACCATAGCCGGCTGATCGGCGTTGCGGAAGAGGAATGCCGCGGTGCCCGATGAGGGCTTTCGACACTGCGGGAGCCGCTCTCGTAGTGTCGCCGGTGGAGCCAACTTCGGAGGTTTTTAGCCTTACTTCGATCTGGAAGTCCGAAATAGGTCCTTTTAGCGCCAACTTCGGGGGTTCCCAGCCTTTTCGTAAGCTATGAAAAAAGAAGAAGATCGAATGGGCAGCTGCAACCTGGGGAAACTTGGTTGATTTCTCATCGACCTGAAAAGATCAGGTGGCGAAAGGGCTGGAAACCCCCTAAGTTGGCTCCAGGACCTTGATTTTCGTAATGCCAGCTTGCGAAAAGGCTGGGAACCCCCGAAGTTGGCTCTGCTATGGGCGGCGGCTTCTGCTCCCGTTGAGCTCCTTATTTGAAACGGCGAAGCGGCACGAGCCAGAGCGCGAGATCGCCGAACGTCACAAGCAAAAATGTGGGCAGGAAGTGCCAGGGGAGCGGCGTGCCGCTGACTTGGGTAGCCGAAATCACAGCGAATGCGACAATGATGATGAGCTTAAGCGAGATCACCAGCGCCCGCAGGCATCCGTACACCCGCACGCGGTTCTCGTCCGTCACCCGCACTCCCGTGTTCCATATCTTGGGATGCCGTTCGACCCACTCGAACAGGATGAGCATGAGGAGCATGACAATGGGCGGGAAAAAAGCCCGAGCCTTCCCTCCCCATGCGTCGATGGTGCCGTCCGCTCCATAATGGGTGGGGATGATGTCGGGCATGGTTACCCAGCTCAGCAGCAGATGCACGAAAGTCGCTGCCGTGATGGCCGCGCATATGAGGGAAATCGCTGTCGAAATCCGATCCCGTTTCATCGGCACCTCCCCGAACGTTCAACCGGTCAAGTTTACTGCTTCTCCTCCGCTTGGTTCAAGAATCGCTTGCAGTCCGTGCGCCAAGCAGAGGGCTGTTTTGCTAGATTGCCTTCGCCGTCTGATGTGGGGGAGGCGTGAAAGAGCTGAACATCGCATCGTTGATGTTCAAATAGGACTCCGTAGGATGAAGGTGCCACATGAAATGCGCCGCTGAATCCGGCGCCCATCCTAAGGAGCACCAATGTCCACCACGCTTGCATTCGCGACGAGCGCAATCACGCTCGCCCTCGTCCTGTACACCATCGGCGTCATGTGGGAGCGCAACAGCGAAAGCGGCTTGCGCCCCGTCCATCTGCTGTTCTTCATCGGCGGTCTCACCTTCGATGCGATTGGCACGTCATTGATGGGCGCGATTGCCCAGACTTCGGACGCGGTTGCCTCGACGCATCTGATCACGGGCTCGCTGGCACTGGCCCTGATGCTGGGACATGCCCTGTGGGCGACCATCGTCCTTATCCGCAACAATCCGGAAAGCAAGCAGCGCTTCCATAAGTTGAGCACGGCGGTCTGGCTGTTCTGGCTGGTCCCCTACGCAGGCGGCATGTTCATGGGAGTGCCCGCCCTGCACTTCGGCGACGCGCAATCCCTGCTCGCCGCCACGGCGGTTGCCGGGGTCGTCGGCATGCTCCTGATGCGCAAATCCCTCCGCGCGTAAAACGATCCGGAGCGCGGCGACACCGTCGCGCCCCTGCTGCAGGCCGGCACGTGCTGCATGGATTCCGGGCGGCGGTGATTTCACCGCCTGTTCTGCAGCATGGATCCTGACATGGCGTGAAGATGTCGGCGGGTGGCTTGCAATCGTGCCGTCTCATGCCACCGCGTGCCGCGCCCTAAGCGTCTTCTTGGTGGGGTACCCATGATCTTGCCCGCCGCCGCATAGTTGTAATCCGACGCGGCGAGTGCATCCGAGACTATCCGTCTTTCCTCGCGTTCGTACATACGACGGCAGCTCTTTTTGCTGCAAATGGGGTGATGTTTCAGTGATGTACGTGACTGGCGATATACACGGTGTCTTGCTTGGCTGGCTGACTGACAGGGGGCCGCTCCGTTCCCTGTGCATTTCCGCTGACCTGCGCGTGCGCTACACTGGGCACAGCTTGAAAGAGGGGTTGTTATGAAGACATTCGAGCTGAGCACGCCGGCCTACGATCTGATCGACATCACGCGGCAGGTCGAGCAGGCGGTTGCGGAGTCGGGCGTGCAGGAGGGGCTTTGCTGCGTGTACTGCCCGCACACCACTGCCGCGATCACCATCAACGAGAACGCGGATCCTGATGTGGTGCACGATTTGCTGCTGGCTCTGGGCGACACGTTCCCCGATCGCGCCGCCTTCCGCCATATGGAAGGGAACAGCCACGCCCATCTGAAGAGCAGTGTGATGGGGTGCAGCGAGACCATCCCCGTATCCAGCGGCCGCCTGGCGCTGGGCACGTGGCAGGGCGTGTACTTCTGCGAATTCGACGGTCCGCGCCATCGCCGTTTCTTCGTGCAGGTTGTCGGCAGCTGATGCGCGCCAGAAAAGGAGAACGAGCATGGACCTGAAAGAGAACAGCCTGGTCTGGGCGCGCGAGAAGTGCCTGGGTACCCAGAGCCCGAACCCCGGTGAACTGCTGGAGGAGCTGATGGCGAATCCCAAGTGCGCGGCGTTCGGCCCGGCGCACCACTTTCTTGTCGGCGCGGCGCTCACCACGAGCCTGGATCGCGCGAAGGACGAAGGCGGCGCGAAGCTCGAGGCGGATTTGGAAGAGCTGTTCGCCCGATCGTTGCAGCTTCCCGGTGCCGCCTGCGCCAAGTGGGGAATCTGCGCCGCCGCGATCTCGGCCGGCATGGTGTACTCCATTGCCGCTGGCACCGCGCCGCTCAAGCGCGAGGGCTGGAGCGAAGGCCAGGCCATGGTCGCTTCTATCACCGCCCAGATTGCGCAGGCGGGCGCGCCCCGCTGCTGCAAGCGCGACGCGCGCATCGCGGTCGAGCATGCAACGGAAGTCTTCACCCGCGACTTCGGCGTAGCCTTCCCACCTGTGAAAGGTCCCCGAAAAGCCTGCGCGGTCGCAGATCAGAACACCGTCTGCATCGGCACAGCCTGTCCCTACTTCGCCTCCGACTCGGCCTAACTCGTCAAGCGTCAGGTTAGGTTGATGTGGCAGTATCCGTCGGGGTGCTTCTTGAGGTAGTCCTGGTGTAGGGCTCGGCTCCATCGCAAGCTGGTTGACCACCTCCCTTACGTGAGGCTAGATGCGCCAATATCGAGGCTCGTCAATTCCGCATCGGATTTCTCCGGCTGGTTTGCGCTATATATCGGTCCGCCAACTTTTGGGCGCCTGTTGGGGTGCGCATGAGATGGCATGGTGGCTTCCCGATTTTTTACGATCTGGGAAAACACGCGTTGCGTTTGCTTTCCCCGTCCCATTTTTCGGAAACAGGAGCTGACCAAGAATTGCGGACTGCAGATTCTGGCTCACAGACACGGAACGGTGCGATAATGAAAAGCGAAAAGGCAACCGGATGCTGAAGGAGGTGAGGCCGATGTCGAAGAAGCGCAAGCGAACGGGGAGGGAATCCCCAGTCTGGCACCGAAGCGCGGAGCAGGTGACGCTCGACGCGATGCCTAAGTACAACCCGTACGCCATCGGGCACGGAGTCCACGGCGACGTGAAGTACAATCGCGCTAAAGAGCGGAACACGTGGAAGCGCGAACAGCGACAGGAGGGGGCCTCTCGGGGCCCCTTCCTTATGGCCTTCTCTCCTAGAGGCCTCATTCCCCGCAGCTCGACGTTTGCAAGAGCAGCTCAAGGGCTATTTCGTCACGGGCGGTATGCCCGATGTGGTGAATGCGTGGGCACAGACTCACGATGTCGCCGAAGTCGAGCGCGCCTTGTCGGACTTGCTCGATTCTTACGAGAGAGACTTTGCAAAGCACGCCGGGGCTGCCCAGTTCGCGAAGATCTCGGCGATCTGGCAATCCCTTCCGTCCCAGCTGGCGCGCGAGGCGCATCGTCCAATATCCTCCCGAGCATATCTGGCAATCCCTTCCGTCCCAGCTGGCGCGCGAGAACAAGAAGTTCCTGTACGGGCTGGTGCGTAAAGGGGCGCGGGCGCGTGAGTATGAAGACGCTATAGAGTGGCTGCGCAGCGCCGGCCTGGTGCATCGCGTGGGGCGTATCGAAAAGCCCGGCATTCCCTTAAACTCCTATGTCGATAAGAAGGCCTTCAAGCTGTACAGCCTGGATGTTGGCTGCGTACGCAGGATGGCGCGCCTCGACCCTTCCGCCTACCTGCAGGGTTCGCGGCTGTTTGAGGAATTCGAGGGTGCGCTCGCGGAGAATTACGTGCTGCAGGAGCTTGTGGCAGAAGCGGGGGAGGAGCCTCTCTACTGGATGTGGGACAAGCCGAAGCACGAGGTTGATTTCATCGTGCAGCATGCAGGCAGGATAGTGCCGTGCGAGGTAAAAGCGGGCGGGAATGTGACCGCGAAGAGCTTGGCGTACTACCGGAAAAAGTACGCCGACCGAACCCCAATCGCTGTGCGCTACTCTCTTCGCAACCTGGCGCTGGACGGGGGTGTGCTCAACATACCCTTGTACCTGGCATCACGCACGTCCTGCTTGTTGGATGCTACGTTGAAGTCCTTCTAGAGCCGCGCCCCGCATTCGCGAATGCGGGGCGCGGTTTTTGGCTGCTGGGATGCTATGCTCTGACAAGCGAAGAACTCTGAGGAAAAGGGGAGCTTTCTCTCGTTTGGCATTTGATGGATAGATTTTACGATGCGGCAAAGACGATCGGAAGTACCGAATATTGTCGTAGGCGCTACGCTAAATCGTACCTATGCAGGTGGAGGTGCACATGGCGAACAAGAGGAAGGCTGTGGACGACACGGTGGTTGTCGAGCATCCTCGAGCGTGTGAGCGCTCCCAACGGAACCGGTTGATGCCTTCCGTGGGGGTGAATCTTGCTGTAAAGCAATTTTCAGTCGAAAATTGTGGTAGACTCACACAAAATTCCGCCGAATAATGTGTGTTTTAAATAAGGGAGGCTGCGATGAGGCGCTTTCTGATTGAGGAATTGGCCGTTTGGAAGGACTCGCCAAATCGCAAACCTCTTGTGCTGCGCGGCGCACGTCAAGTCGGGAAAACTTGGCTGCTGCAGGAGTTCGGAAGAACCCATTTCGAAAATGTGGCCTATGTGCGGCTCGAGGACAATGCGGCAATGGCGCAATTGTTCGATGGGTCGCTGGAGCCAGCACGACTGATTTCCGGCATATCGGCCCAGACGGGAGAGCGAATCGAGGAAGGGAAGACGCTTATTGTCCTCGACGAAGTGCAGGCAGTCCCTCGCGCTCTCACCGCGCTTAAGTACTTCTGCGAAGACGCGCCCGAATACGCAGTCGCCGTTGCAGGGTCCTTGCTGGGTGTGGCCCTGAATTCCGGCATCTCCTTTCCTGTTGGCAAGGTCACTTTCCTAGATCTCCATCCGTTGAATTTCCGCGAGTTCCTGATTGCCGTTGGGCAGGAGCGGATGGAACAATGCCTTCGCGCACATGACCTTGATATGCTCAACGTTTTCAAGGAACGATTTCAAGATCTTCTGCGCGTGTATTATTTCGTCGGCGGAATGCCTGAAGCAGTGAGCGCTTATGCAGACGGTCGGGGATTCGCTGAAATCCGCCAGGTGCAACAGGACATCGTGCAGGCATACCGGGGCGATTTCGCAAAGCATGCCGGCACCACCGTGGGGGAGCGCTGCCGCCTGATATTCGATTCATTGCCGCGCCACCTTGCCAAAGAGAACAAGAAGTTTGTGTATGGCGTGGTGAAAAAGGGGGCACGCGGACGCGATCTAGATGATGCGCTGCAGTTTTTGTGCGACTCGGGTATCACGGTGAAGGTTAATCGGGTGTCCCGCGCGGGCCTGCCTCTTGCCGCGTACGAGGATGAATCCGCGTTCAAGCTGTTTTGCGTGGACGTAGGCCTTCTGGGGGCGCTGGCCGGAGTTGGCAGTGCCATGATTATCGACGGGAACGAACTGTTCACGCATTTCAAAGGCGCATTGGCCGAGCAGTACGTATGCCAGCAGATCATTTCCGATTGCGGGTTCTTCCCCTATTACTGGTCTGCGGCAAAAAGCTCGGGTGAAATCGATTTCATTATCCAGCGCGGTAGCGAAATCGTGCCTGTGGAAGTGAAGGCCGAGGAGAATCTTCGGGCCAAAAGCCTGGCACAATTCTGCCGTGACAATGAGCTCGCAAATGGAGTCAGGCTCTCGCTTTCGGGCTATCGAGAAGAATCCTGGATGACGAACATCCCGCTCTACGCTGTTTGTTTTCTGCGGCCGTGAGACGCCGATTCGCCTCCTCTGGTGGTCCTGGGTTCCGCCGTGCGCGACCGTCTTATCCGGGTTGCCGAGTTCCTTTGCATGCGGGACAGGTAGCGCGGGAGGGATCGCGGACGGCTGCGGTGGTTGCATGAGGCCGTCGCGTCCGGGTGAGCGGCTGGGGGGCGGCCGGCCGGTGCGTTAGAACTCGCGGCGGGCGTAGAGTTTCAGGCTGATGCGCCAGCTGACCGCCAGCAACACCGCGATGACGGCGACCGTTATGGCAAGTAAGGCGATCAACACCCCCATCTGGGATGATGCAAGCTCCGGCGCGACGGCGTGCAGCGCGTCCTTGAAGTCGAAGAACGAGGCGATCTTCCCCGCCACCTGCAGCATGAGCCCCGCCGTGCACATGATGGCAAGCGGCAGGGCCTGCGCGACCAACGATGCCTCTTTCATAGCGAGCAGCGGTGTGGCGATCGCAGCGGCCAAGGCGGTGATGCAGGCGACGAAAACCATGATGATGAGCGAGAACGCCACCATGTCCATACCGCCCGTTATCGATGCGATCCCTTCGACTTCTCCGTGCAAATTCCCCGTTGCCGCACCGGCTGCGATGGAAAGCGCCCATCCGCAGAGTATGCCGCCGATAAGGCACAGGACCGTTCCCGTGTACCTGCCGTTGATGAGATCGCGTCGGGAATGCAGCATCGTCGCCCGAAGCCTTCCCCAGTCGTTCTTCTCGTCGACCGCCCATTGGTTGATGGAGAACGAATAGGGGATGAACATGGCAAGCGGCGCTCCCGCGAGAAACGGCGCATTTCCCCAATAGGCCATCAGGATGCCGACGATGGGGCAGAGGATGCAAAGCGAGAGGAGCGAATTCCTCATCGAGACGAAATCGGTTCTCATCGAGGCGTTCATAGCTCGTTCCTTCCCAATGTCATTAGCAGATACGTTTCGATGGTCGCAGGATCGCAGGGGATGCGGGGGAATTCCCGCGCGAACGCGAAGCGGTCGGGCACGAGCACATCCGTGCTGTAAGCTTTTTTAGCCACCTCCACGTTTTCGCGCGAGAGGTATCCCGATCCCTCGAGCGTTGCAAAATCGGCCGCGGAGCACCGCGCGATGCCGGCGAGCCCGCTGATGTCGTCTTTGGAGAGGGAGAACGCGATGCGCCCCTTATCGATGCACGTGATGGTGTCCGCGCATTCTTCCAGGTCGGAGGTGATGTGGGTGGAGAGCAGGATGCCGCGCCGCCCGTCCGAGACGAAATCTCGGAGCACATCCACCGTCTCCGCCCGCGCCAGGGGGTCCAAGCCGGCGGTCGCCTCGTCGAGCAGGAGCAGTTTGGGGACGTGGGCCAGGACGAAGGCGAGCTGCTGAATCTGCGTCATCGACGATGCTTCCTTCGGTAAGCGGCGGTGGGGCGCTGTCCGTCGTCGCAGACCACGCTCTAAGCTGTTGCATTGCTTTCCCGCGGCGGCGTCCGGCCCCGTCTCGCTTCCTTTAGCCGTTCTTCAAGTAGCCTCCCAGATAGGGGACGGCGAATGCTATCTTGCCGCGTCCCGCGGCTTCGATCACGCCCGCGTCGATAAGGCGGCGACGGTATTTTTGAGCATAGTCTTGCGACACCCCCATGCGTGTCGCAACATCCGCTATGGCGCTTGGCCCCTCGTCCTCCGCCATGGCGGCCAGGAAATCGGCATCGCGATGGGAGAGCGCTGCCAACGTCGTCTCGCACACATCCATCCGAAAATAGGCTCGCGCCTCGTCGATCGCCGCATCCAGCTCTTTTCGTTCGACTTTGCCGCTGTCTCGCGCATATGCGCAGATGTAGTGGCCGACGAGTTGGAGCATGTAGGGCGATCCTTGGACCGCATTCGACGCCTCGTGCCGCAAGTCCGGGGCAATGGCGACGCCGAGCTCATCGAACGCTTGGAGGAAGAACGCATCCACGTCGCCGCGTGCCAAGGGCGGGAGCTCCACCTTGCGGGCGCGGTTCAAAAACGTGAGAACCTTGTCGTTGAGCGTGGCGGAAACCGCGCCGGGCAGGCCCGCCATGACCAGGGCGACGTCGAGCCCCTCGCCCACGAGCTCCTGGTAAGCGATCACGAGCTGGCGGATCTCAGTCGAGCTGGCTTGGAGCTCATCGATCAGTATGACGATCCCCCGGCCTCGTTCGCTCAGTCTCCGCGCCAGGCTTGCGAGCTTGTACTCGAACGTCTTGGACTCCTGGACGTCGCGTGTGAACTGAAGGCCTGCCGAAAAGCCGAGGGCGCCCACCGAACCCCCTGAGACGTAACTCGTCTTATTGTGGACATATTTTTCCCCGTCGTCCTGCACCTTTTCGACAACACGCTCCAACATGCCCTCCGAGGCGATCGTGGGGGAAGCGACGACATAGCCTTGCTGACGGGCGCGATCTGCGAATTCCCACAGCAGCACGGTTTTGCCGCTGCCTCGTTGCCCCAGTACAACGATTGCACGGTCTTTGCTGCCGGGCTTTGACCTAAGAGCGCTCTCGAATGCGCGCAGGATCGGCTCGCGGCCGACGAGATGCGACGGGCGATTGCCGAAGGCAGGCGAGAAAATGAAATCGATGACCATGATGCCTCCATCTTTTCCTTTTTTCCTATTCTTTCCTTTTTTTCCTATTTGTCAATTTTCGCGTGCGTCGAGTGCATTCCGGGGTTGCCGTGCGTGCCGCAATGGCACTGCGCCCCGCAATGGCACTGCGCCCCGCGATTGACCGCAGGGCGCAGGGACTTCGGGGATGCGATTTGGATCTAATCGAGTTGTGCCAGATAGTATTCGAGCGATCGCCGCGGCATCTGGCCGGGTTGCGCTTCAACGCGGTTACAGGTTGCCGATTCCGACTCGTCCATGAGCGCAATGTCGTTCGCCGCTGCCGCAGCGGAAAGGGAGCCGCAAGCCGCAACCGCCTTGAGCACCTGCTCGTCGGTCAACAAGTTGCCTTTCTCGTCTTTCCATATGCGCATGCTACGATCTGCCTCTCCAGTCGGAAATGCAGGCGATCTTCAGGAAAGCTTCCGGTGCGTCCAGGTCGCCTTCGCGATGGAAGGCGTCGAGGGCGCCGTAGTACGCCAGACGCTGTTCTTCACGGATTGCCACGGGCGGGTGATTCCGTCGTAGCAGCTCGCGGTTCATAAGGAGCCGCGCAACGCGCCCGTTCCCGTCGGCAAACGGGTGGATTCCTACGAGTCGCGCGTGCGCGAACGCTGCAATCGTGAGCGCTTCCCACCACGCAACGCATCGGTTATGCGCAGCTTCGATTTGCACGGCGCCTCCTTGCGTGGGTATCGTACCATGGGAGCGACCGTTCGGCGTTGGCACCGGGGGAGAGCCCGAGGCTCTGTCATCGTAAGACGGGTTGCAGTAATCAGGGGCGTGCAGTGTTTGCGAAAAGGCAAGGACGCTCGCGGCGGAGGAGTCTGTCAGCTACAAGGTTTACGCGCGATGCTTATGAGGGGAGACTGTCTCGAAACTCCCTCTGAGACTTCTGTTCATATGACATATAGTGTTTCAATAAACATATAGATACTATGTGATGTATGCTTGAACAGATTGATAGGAGTTTCTAGACAGCCTGAGGGGGGCAAATCCGGACAGCCTCGATAACCGATAATCTCGCGAAGGAGGGGATGGCGGAAGGGGGCGGCATACGGGGCTTGGCATCGCCGCGGACTTGAAGAGGCGTTGCGGGGTGGATCGCGGAGAACGGTGAGCACGTGCTGCACGCAGAGAACCGGCGTACGCTGCAACAGGGTGCAAGCGCACTGCGAGACCTAGCGCTGCGACCCTTTCGGGGCGCGGCGAAGGATGGCTCCGACAGCCCAATGCAGGAAGAACGCCGCGATGTTGCAGAGCACTACGCTCGCGCCGGCGGGGGTGGAGAACACATACGACACGGTGATGCCGATCCACAGGCACGCCACGGAAACGACGGCCGAGCTGATGGTGACGCGGCGGAACGAGTCGTGCACGCGCATGGAGGTGAGCGCGGGGAACACGATGAGGCTGGAGATGAGCAGCGCGCCCATCAGCTTCATGCCCAGCACGATGACCAGTGCCGCCAGCGTGGCGAGCGCGGCGTTGTAGGCGCCGGTGTTGGTGCCCGTGGCCTTGGCGAACGACTCGTCGAATGTGATGGCCACGATGCGGTTGTACAGGATGACGAACACGATAAGCACCGCGACCGACACGATGATGGAGAGCACCACGTCGGTCTGCGAGAGCCCCAGGATGCTGCCGAACAGGTAGTTGTCCACGTCGGTGTTCATACCGGTGGACATGGAGATCACGAACACGCCCACGGCGAGCGCGCCCGTGGATATGAGCGCGACGGAGGCGTCGCCTTTGATCTTGCTGCCGTCGCTGACGCGCAAAAGCAGGAAGGCGGAGGCGACCACCACGGGGATCGCCACGGCAAGCGGCGCCGCGTTCACGGCCGTCGCCACGGCCATGGCGCCGAAGCCCACGTGCGACAGCCCGTCGCCGATCATGGAAAAGCGCCGCAGCACCAGGCTCACGCCCAGAAGCGCCGCGCACAGCGCGACCAATGTGCCCACGATGAACGCGCGCACCATGAACGGGTAGGAGAGCATTTCCGCAACAAGCGCCATCAGCGGCCCCCGCTTTCTTCCGCGCGGACGCCCAAGAAGGAGCGTCCCAGCTCCGTGGCAAGATACTCCTGCCGCGTTCCGAAGAACAGCTGGTCGAGCGAGAGGTGCAGTATGTGCGATGCGCGCGTGGCGGCGCACTGCGTATCGTGCGACACCATGATCACCGCGATGCCGTCCGCGTCGTTCACGGCATCTATGCGGTCGTACAGCTCGGTAGTGGCTTCGGGGTCCAAGCCCGAGGCGGGCTCGTCCAACAGCACAAGGCGCGATGTGGCGCACAGGGCGCGGGCCAACAGCACGCGTTGCTGCTGGCCGCCCGAAAGCTCGCTGAACTTGCGTTTGCGCAGGTTGGTTGCGCTCATGAGCTCCAGATTGTGTGCCATCTTGTCCCGGTGCGCCTTCTGGTAGAAGGGGCGGCGCCCCAGGCTGTTCAAGCACCCTGAGAGCACCACCTCCTCCACGCTCGCGGGGAAATCGGCGCGCGGCGCGCTCTTCTGGGGCAGATATCCCACCTCGTCCAGCCTCAGGCCGTCCCCGTACTCGACGCTGCCCGAAGCGGGTTTGATCAGCCCGAGCAAGCCTTTGACCAGCGTGGATTTCCCCGCGCCGTTTTCGCCCACCACGCACAGGTAGTCGCCGCTGTCCACGGCGAAGTTCAGTTTGCGCACGGCGGGCGCGCCATCGTATGCAAACGAGGCATCACGGCAGGATATCAAGCTCATGTGTTACGCGAGCGCCTTCCTCAGGGCATCGACGTTTTCGGTCATCATCGACATGTACGTCGCGCCCTCTTTCATCTGATCGGCCGAAACGTTATGGCAGGTATAGAACGTCAGGCGCTTCGCACCGGTGGATTCTGCGATAGTGTCGGCGATCTTACCATTTGAGAGCTCGATCGAGAACACGACGGGGATCTTCTCCTCTTTTACCTTATTGATCAGGAACGCCACGGTATCGGCGCTCGCCTCGGTGTCGGTGGCGCAGCCCGGGAAGGCGGCGTAGTAGTTCAGGCCGTATTCCTCGACGAAGTAGCGCAGGGGGAAGCGATCGCCGAAGACGATGGTCTTCCGGTTCGCGTTGTTCACCACGTCGCGGAATTTGCCGTCCAGCTCTTCCAGCTGCTTTTTGTACTCGGTCGCGTTCGCCTTGAAGGCGTCGGCATCGGCCGGCCGGGCGCTTGACATGCGATCGCACAGCGCATCGACGATGGCCTCGGCGTTCTTGGGCGAGGTCCACACGTGCTCGTCGATCTCGGCCTCCTCGCCGTCGGCGTGCTCATGCTCATGCTCGTGCTCATGCGCCTCTCCCTCGGCGTGCTCATGGGCTTCGCCGTCCGCGTGCTCATGCTCTTCCTGCATGCCCTCGACGGTCTCTTCCTCGACGGTCTTCACGCAGTCGACCAGCTTCAGGGTCTGGGGCGCCTTATCTCCCATGGACTCCAGGATGTCTTCCACCCATTCGTCGTTCTCGCCGCCCACGTACACGAACAGGTCGGCGTTCTGGATGGTCTTGATGTCTTCGGGGGTGGGTTCGTACGAATGCGCCTCGGCGCCGGGGGCCAGCAGCATCTGAACGTCGGCGCGGTCTCCGCCGATCTGCTTGGCGAAGTCGTACTGCGGGAAGATGGTCGCGACGACTTTGACTTTCTCGTCGCTCGAAGGGGTCGATGTGCTGCCTTGGCTCGAGCAGCCCGCCAAAATGGCGATGCACATGACAAGTGCCGCGGCGACGGCGATGATTTTCTTCATAGTCTTCTTTCTCTCTGATTAGTGGGTTCGGATACGCGTGGACACTCCGTTCGCGGCGCGGTGGGCGAGGGCGAAGCGGAGCATGGCGGCTCGATCAGACGATGCGGCCATTACCTCCCTGGAAACGGTCGGTCGGGGTCTCTTCGCGGTGCGGCTTCTTCGACTTGCAGTCATCGCAAATGCCGAACAGCACGGTCTGCCACGGGTCGATGTCGAATCCGTGCTTGGCGGCGATGTGTTCCTTCAGGCTGTCGAGCTCGTGGCATCGCAGGTGGATGATCCTCCCGCATTCGCGGCATTCGCAATGGACCGAGATGGGCATCGCGTCATCGCCGCGCTGGCCGAGATATTCGAAGCAGCTTGCACGCTTGCCCGACGTCGGCATCCTGCGGACCAACCCCTCTTCCTCGAACCGCGTGAGCGCCCGATAGGCGGTCGCGGTGCTCACGGGTGTGCCCGCCGCCTTCAGCGCATCGACGAGCTCGTCGGCGGTGACGTGCTGTTCGCGGGAAAGCACGGAGAGGATCGCATCCTGCTGCTTCGTCTTGTAACGCACAGAAACCCCTTTGAAACTGATATTGAGAAGCATTCTCATATTAGTCCATCAGATTCGCGTCCACGGAATCTCCACGTGCCAAGGATCGACCCATGTCGAGACGGGAGATGGAGCTGTTGCCGAAAAGCGGGTGGATCGATGTTGCGCCGGCTTGCCGTGTTGATGGGGGAAGTCTTTTCCAACGTGAGAAGCAAGGGTCGCATCTCAGGTTTGATTCTCTTACTGGACGTGCGCTCATGAGAAAGTTAGCAATCCTAACTAGATGCGTGTAATATAGGCGAGGTTTCTTTCTCCGTATGGCTATGCGGGGGTTTTTCCTTATGGAGGGCGTGAATGAAAAAGAGATTCCGGTATTGTGCCAGCATCGTGTTGATAGCATGCTCCTGCTTCACCGTCGGCGCTGTGCAGGCGCTGGCCGATGAGACCTCGTCGACCTCGTCGGCGGTGCTGCCCGCGGCCGACGGGGTCGCATTGCGGGATGGCACGGCGTTGTCGTCCGATGTCGATCCAACCGAGGTTCCGTCATCCGCGCAGCTAGCTTCGTCCTCAAGCGAAACCCAATCCGCAGACGCTTCAACGGAGGATGGGCAGGACCCATCCGATCCTGCGGATTCGGCTGAGCCTCCCACCTCTGCCGATTCGGAACCGCTTGCGTCACGGGCTGCTCCTCTGCGGGCGCCTGCCGCCCCTTCGCCGCTTCAGCAGATGATCGATGATGCTCCAAACGGCGGTACAGTGACCATCACGAGCGATATGGGTTTGACCGAAACCGTGGTGATCCCTGCCGGGAAATCCATCACGTTGACCGATGATGGAACCGCCCGCACGATCAAGAGCACGGCGGAGCCGATGTTCAAGGTCGAGGGAACCCTCACAATCGCGGCAACGTCCGATGCTAATCTGAGATTTTTTGGTTCCTCGAACGGGACGTCGAGCCAAGGCTCGGTTGCAACCGTCACCGGTGCGCTCAACTTGAAGAGCGGGACGTTCACGGGCGGTGCGGCAACCGCTGCGGTCGAGGGCACGGTTGCCGTCTTCGGTGGGACGTTTGCCATGACCGGCGGGCTTATCACCGGCGAGCCAAAGGGCGCTACGGGTACGGTTTCCACGGCGACGGTGCTCGTTTGGGACGGCTCCACGTTCACCATGACCGGTGGTTCCATCACCGGCAACCGTGCCATTTCCGGATGGGCGGTGATCACATCGGGCTCCCAGATGAGCATGACGGGCGGTTCCATCGACGGAAATGCCGGCGGTGTCATATTGACGGGGAAATCCAACTTCGACTTTTCCGGCGGGTCGATATCGAACAACACCAATTCCGGCATCAAGGTGAATTCGGGGACGACCCTCGCCATGACGGGTGGAACGATTTCCGGCAACGAGGCGGGCTACATGCGCGACGATGGTCGCGAGGTGATAAGCCCAGGCGCGGGCATCTGCGTTCGTAATGCGGGGACCGCGGTCATATCTGGTGGAACCATCAGCGGCAATCATTCAAACGGATCGGGAGGCGGCATCTATGCCGACGAGAGCAACGACCTTACCATCACCGGCTGCACGATCTCGGGGAATTCAGCCGCCAGCTTGGGCGGCGGCGTGTACATCAACTCCACCGTATCCACGCTGCGAATCGATAGCGCACTCGTCACAGGCAACACCGCGTCGCTGATGGGCGGCGGCGTGTGGTGCTGCCCGACGAGCGAGGCGACCATCGGGGTCACCGATGGCATGGCGATCTTCGATAACTCGACGACGGACGACCCCTCGGCAGGGGATGACTTCGCAAACCTGAACCAGTCGAGCAGCGAGGGGGCGAAGGTTACGGTTTCCGATCGCATGCTCGGCGGTGGTGTCGTTTCCTTTTACCGTGATGGCGCGATCGCATATGCACCTGACGGAGCGAAGTTCTTTGACAAATGGAAGGCGGATCCTGCTGCTCCGCGTTTCGACGCCTCCAATCCGGGGGATCCCGTCCATATCGATGGAACGCTTGAATCCCGTGCCCTGAAGTCGGTCGCAAGTGATGATGCGAAGCGGGCAGCGAGGCTCAAGGCGACCACGGTCATCATCGGCAACACGGCGAAGGCGGGCGGCGGCATCGCCACCAACGGCAGCTTCACCAGCGGCAAGAACGACGAAGGTTGGAAGCTTTCTGTCAACAAGGTGTGGGGTGATGCCGTTCCCGCATCCTCGAAGAAGGCGGTCCCCGTCTATCTCGTGATCGACGGTACGGTGCTTGATCATGTCGTGCTTTCCCAGGACAACGGCTACCAAGCCGCGTTCGAGGGGCTGCCCAACCCTGATTCGGTGGGGGTTATCGAGGTTCGCGAGGGGACGTTCGATGCAGAGGGGAAGGCAATTCCGGTCGAACCGGCCAATACATGGGACATTTCGTACAGCACGTTGACCAAAGACGAGACGACGAAAACCCTCTCGGGGACAGTGACCAATGAGCCGATTCCCGAGACCATCGCAATCCCCATTGAAAAAAAGTGGATCGGTGATGAGGGCAAATCGGTTGTTATCGAGCTTTTGGCCGATGGCAAGCCGACCGGCAAGATGCTGCCACTGAATGCGGAAAATTCCTGGAAGGGGACGTTCGAGGGTCTTGCCAAGCGTGATTCGAAAGGTGCCTTGATTTCCTATAGTGTGAGGGAAACGCGCATCGATGACGTCGACGGTGATACGTATATGATGCAACCCATTCAAGGAACTGCGGAAAAGGGTTTCACCATCACCAACGTCAACACGACCACGGTGGATGTTGCGGGCTCCAAGACCTGGAACGACGATGGCGACCGCGATGGCATGCGGCCCGAGAGCATCACCGTCCACCTGCTCGCCGACGGGGTTGAGAAGGCGAGCAAGACCGTGACGGCCGCCGATGGTTGGAAATGGTCGTTCGATGGCCTTGCGAAATTCGACAAAGAAGATGGCCACGCGATCTCCTACACGTTGACCGAAGACGCGGTCGCGGGATACGTCGCCACTTCGAAAGCGTTCGATATCACCAACGCCCACAACCCTCAGAAGACCTCAGTCAAAGTTGAGAAGAAATGGGACGACGCGGATAATCAAGACGGCCTGCGCCCGGCAAGCGTGACCGTTAAGCTCCTCGCCGACGGCGTGGACACCGGCAAGACGGCGAAGCTGTCGGATGAGGGCCAGTGGACCGCGGTCTTCGACGACCTCCTTGCCAAGAGCGGCGGCCGTGACATCGTCTACACGGTTGAGGAGGTCGATGTTCCCGAAGGGTACACCGTTGCGATTTCTGGAGACGTCCAAAAGGGGTTCACCGTTACAAACGCGCATAAGCCCACGGAACCCGATACCCCTAAGCCGAATAAGCCCCACCCCGATCGGCCTTCCGTTGAAAAGACTCCGCAAACCGGCGATGTTGCGGGCGCGGTTGCCGCAGGCATTGCGATCGTGGCCGTCGGGGCGTTGGTTATCGCCGTGGCGATTCGCAGGAAGATGCGTTAATTCCCCCTCGCAAGTCCCTCTCTCGGAAGGCCGGTCGTTGTTGACCGGCCTTCCGGCGTATGGGAGGGGTTCATTCTGTGGAGAAAAGGGCTATTATTATAAATCGTACAATTATATTGTATGCAAGTAATATGATGCGGATTGAAAAGATATGCAAACCAATCACCAAGGAGCTTGCAATGGAAAAATCGTACCGTTCGATCAAGCGCATCGTGCGCGGCGTCCACACGACGGATGGCGCGGGCGTTCACCTGGTGCGCGTCGTTGGCCAGAACGACATCGACGACTTCGACCCGTTCCTAATGCTCGATGCTTTCGATTCCGATGATCCGGCGGATTACGTCGCCGGGTTCCCCTGGCATCCGCATCGCGGCATCGAAACCGTTACCTACCTTATCGAGGGCGACATCGAGCATGGGGACAGCCTGGGGAATCGCGGCAGCATCAAGGATGACGATTGCCAATGGATGACCGCCGGCTCGGGCATCATCCATCAAGAGATGCCGCAGGCGACCGACAGCATGCTGGGGGCCCAGCTGTGGCTGAACCTTCCTGCAGATGATAAGATGTGCGATCCGCAATACGGCGATATCCAGAAGGAGAACGTCCCCGTCGTCAAGGACGATATCGCCACCGTGCGCGTCCTGGCGGGTTCGTATGGCGAGATTGAAGGCGCGTTCCAGGGCCAGCATGTTCCGATGACGTATCTCGACGTCGAGGTGAACCCGAATCAGGAATGGGAGTTTCCGAGCGACCCCGAGGCGACGCTGTTCGTGTACCTGGTGTCCGGATCGGCCTCGTTCGACGGGGGCGAGAACTTCGAGGACCACCATCAAGCCGTGCTCTTCACGCAAGACGAGTACCTGCGCGTGAAGGCGGGCAAGGAAGGCGCGCGCATGCTGCTTCTGCAGGCACATCCTCTGCACGAGCCGGTCGCATGGGGTGGCCCGGTCGTCATGAACACCGACGAGGAGCTCCGTCAGGCGTTCAAAGACATCCGCAACGACACGTTCATCAGACACGAACCCGCGATGTGATCACCAATGGGATCGTTCGTATGGTTTCATGCGGGATTGCGAACATTGATCGAAGGGGATCGAACATGGATTCGATCCCCTGCTTTGCTGCTGGGCGGCGAATAGCTGATCCGCTGATCGACTGCAAGATATGAAATGTGTCCTATTTATGAATGAGGGGCAAAACGCCTCCTTATCGTTGATTTTCTTTCGACAACTGTTCATATTCAGTCGGAATTCAAGCATGCGGGGAAGAGCTGCCCCTTGAAAAAAATGGAAGGATATTTACGCATGGATAGAAGAAATTCCGGGAAGGCGACACTGAGGCTATCCGATTTCGTGCGGCACGTCTCAAGGACGGGAATGGCTTTTGTCCTTGCCTTTGCATTGAGCGGTTTCACCCCAAGCGTCTTGGCTTTTGCAGAGGATGGTAACGAAAATAAAAGCGATCAACCCGCATCCGGGGTAGAGACCTTGGTGGAGGCGCCCACGTCTTACACCGTTCCGGCGGATGATCAAGTGCAGGGCGATAGGGAAACAGCTCGGGAATCTGCCGGTTCTGACGCTGCTGCATCTGGTCTGGCCGATGTTTCGTCCACTTCCGGCGATGTTTCCGGTCAGGATGCGACTGGTGGTTCAAAATCTGATTCCAAGAGCTCAGATGGCCAATCCACTGGTTTGCTTGGTGGAGACGCTGCCAACTCTACACGAGTGCCAGGTGGGGCGCTCGCTGAGGAAATCGGCAAGAATCGCGAAGCGAACCCTGCCAGCCTAACCGAGTTGTGGGTCGATGGTGCTGCCGGGGATGATATCAACAACGGCGGTACCGAAGGTACCGCCCTCAAAACGCTCACCAAGGCACTTGAGCTGCAGGACGCCAATCCGGCAATTGCCACAATCTACCTGAAGGGTACCTTCGAGAAACTTCCCACGACAACCATTCCCAGCGGTGTGAAGCTTGTGATCGCTGCAAACACGACCATGACCGGTTCCGGCAACGATGGCATCAAGCTGGAGAGCGGCTCTACTCTCAAGTGCGAGAACGGTGCCACGCTTTCCATGAGTGGGTTCGGAACTGCGCTCACGGTTCCTGCTGGAGCCTAGCTGCTCGATGGCAACTACATTTTCAAGGACAATGCGGGTGGTAGCGGCACTCGTGGTATCGCCCTTGCCGGCACCATCAAAGGCAGCGCGGGCAAGACAAGCCTTGTCATCACCGCTGATGACAAGAGCAATACCAACTTCTACGAAAGTGGCACCACGTTCGAGAACTGCACGATCAATGTAAACTCTCAAGTGCGAACGTGGTTCGATGCGCGCGATCTCAACCTGAAAAACGGCTCGTTGACGGTTGCGGGGTTTGGTCAGACCTTCTACGTGAATAGTTTGAACATGGTCGATTCCGAGTTGACCATCAACAAAGGTGGTTCTTGGGGCGGCACGGGTATGACTATCCAATCTTCCTCATCCATCGTCAACTCGCACATCACTACGAATGCCGGGTCTACCGCGGGCATTTCCATTGGCGCTATAGGTGGGACCATCCGGGTAACCAACTCAACGCTTGAGTTCAACAACAGCGGCACGGGTGGTCTCAACGTCAATACTGGTGCAGTCGTACTCACTGATTCAGTGCTAAAGGGGAATGGCAAGAACAGTGGTGCTCTTTTCGGTGTTCAAACGAATGGCTCCATTGAAATCAACGGTAATTCCCGCGTCGAAACTCCTGCATCGAAAAACGGCGATACTGGTGCCAGCACGAAAGATGGAAACTATGTCGTACTCGGCGGCTCTCATCTTGTGAAGTACGAGCCTTCTTACAACTCCAGCTCTGGCAGTACCGTGCCCACCAACGGCGAGGCCAACGGCAACGAGAAGCTGATGCTTTTCACCCTTGCAGATGCCAGCCAAAACGAACTCGCTCCTCTCAATAAGAGCGGTAACGCCTATGCCTATCCTGTGGCAAACGCTTCCGAGGATGCTCAGAAGCACGTGTGGATTCCCGGTGAGAACGTCACCTTCAAACTTAATGCGGACGATGCAGCAGAGACGGTTTCTGCAACCTTTGCCGATGGTTCCAAGAGTGACAAGAATGCCCTTGCCATGCGCGGCTATGCGCTGCCCGATGCAATCCCTGCAGAAGGTACTTCCGATGTGCCTTCTGATCCCGTGGCTCCTGGTTATAAGTTCCTCGGCTGGTACTACAAGGACGGCGCGGGAACTGAGCGGGCTTTCGACTTATCCATGAGGATTGCCGGTCCCATTGCTGTTTACGCCAAGTGGAAGAGCGACTCCGCGAGCTACGGTGTCGTGTACCACAATAACCTTTCTGATGATGCAGCCTACACTGCCACGGGCAGCAAGGCAGATCGTAGTTCACAGATTGCCTCCCTCGATACGGTTATCGCAGCGAACCCCGCCTTCTCCGTGAAGGGTAAGACCTTCACGGGTTGGAATACCAGCGCGGATGGTACGGGAGAGAGCTACGAGGTGGGTTCTACCGTCATCGTTCCCGCAGATAAATTTTCGCTTGACCTCTATGCCCAATGGGAAGATCAGATGGTTACGGTGCGCTTTTCCGCTAACGGGGGCATTTTCGATAACGATAGCGTGTTCAAGAAGAATCCCGATGCGTTCGAGATTTCCACCGATGTAAGCGGTGGGGAGATTGCTACGGTCAAGAAACAGGCGAAGGTCTCTGACAACATGACGTTAAACAGCCTTTTGAAATCGTTGAATGCCTCTCTTGATGCGAACGCGCCGGGTATCTCCAACCCTGTTGGAGATGATGGGGTTGACGCTTATAAAGGGATTGCCTCTCGTAACTTCTTTGTTCTTGATCCTGATGTGAAAGAGCAGTCCATTTTCGGCTATGTATACGATCACGAGAATGCTTATTGGTTCACCGATGCAGAAGGCAAGAATCAAGCTTCCATCCATGGCGGCACGAAGGTCGATGCTGACCTCACCTATTATCTCAAGTGGAAAAACGATCCGGCTGTCAAAACTGTTGAGGCCCGGGGTACGCTCGATGCCGATATGTGGGGCGATTCAAAAGAAGTAACCAATCAGATTAAATTCGTTAAGTCCGGCGAAAAATTCAGTCTGACGGGCGCCATCGTCACTACCGACATCAAAAATCAAATGTCTGCTATCGAGGATCAGTTCAGCGAGAAGCCTGAGAACTTCTCCAATATCGTGCTTTCCGACATCAGGTCGACGTTCACAGCAAGCATCACGCTTCCCGAGGATGTCAAAGTTCCCGCTGACGCGCAAGTCAAGGTCGATGGATTGGGGAAGCTGTTCACGGTTGATTCTACCAAGGTCAAAGGACAGACCGTAACTGTCGTCTTCAAACTTGCAGACGGTATCGACACCTATCAAAAGTTAAAGGATGCCGTGAATTCAACGGGCCTCGCGGCAACACACGGTGCGTCCGATATCAACGATTCCGACCTGATCACCGCAACCGTGTCCGGACTCAGCTTGGTGGATGGCGTGGAGAGTGGGAAAGAGCTCACCGCCATTGGCGACGTCGACGGCACATTCCATTCAATTGCCCAGGACGGCGAAACCGTCAAGCGTTTTGAATTCAGTTGGGGCTCTCAGCAACTGCCTGCAGGCAAGGATCCCAAAGGCGACAAGATACAGCAAACTCTGGTGACGGTCGTTCCCCTGGAAAGCGAGCTGCCGGCCGACCTTGAAGTCGATGGCGATACCGAGCACGCTGCCGTACACGAAGTCTTCACGGGTGACAAGGTCAAGTTGACCGGTGTTGTGGACGTTTCCAACGTCAAAGAGCAAATGTCCGCTATCGAAAAGCAGTTCAACACCACCCCCGACAAGTTCGAAACCATCAAACTCAGCGAGTTGGAATCGAGTTTCAAGGCGACGCTCACCCTTCCCGATGGCATGGAGTACGCCGACGACCTGAAGAAGGAGGATGTCAAGGTTGGCGGCTTTGCGGACACCTTCACGGTGACGGACCTTCTCATCGAAGGCCAGAAGATCACCGTCACGATGACGTTGAAGGATGGCATCGATAATTACAAGCAGCTCAAGGATGCTGTAGATGCAGTTGACAAAGAGATGACCCTCACTGTTCCCAAGATCGAAATCGATCCCGGGGTGAACCCGGGTACAAAGCTGACCGTTCCCGGCACCGTAACCGGCACGTTCTTCTCCAAGGCGACATCTGCTTCAGGCACCACCAAAGCATTTTCGTTCACATGGAACGGCGTTCAAACCGCTGAAGGTCGCGATGCCATCGTCACCGACGAGAACGATCCTACCATTCAGGCGACCCTCATGCCCGTCAGCACAACGGAAGCCGAGCTTGAAGGTGACATGCTTGTGGACACTGATACGGAGCACGATGCCGTCATCAAACGGGAAAAAGGCTCGAGTTTCGACCTTACCGGCGCCGTGAATGTCGCCTCCATCAAAGAGCAGATGGATGACATCGAGAAGCTCTATCCCAATACCGCCCACAAGGATATCCGTCTTGATATCCGCGGGTTTGATTTCACGGCGAGCTTCACCGTTCCCGATGGTATCGAACTGCCCGAGGGACTCGACGTTTCTCAGGTGAAGTCGGAAGATTTCGGCAAAGGTTTCAAGGTGAGCCATGTCAAAGTCGAGGGCAAGACCGTGACCGTATCCTTCGAGCTTGCCGATGCGGGCACGATTCTGACGTATGATCAACTTGAGGCGGTTGTGGACGGCGCTGGCGACAACGGAGAAAATAATCCAACGTGGATGAAGCTCACCATTCCCGGCCTGAAGCTTTCCTCCGATGCCGAAGCGGGCAAGCAATTTACCATCAAGGGAGAGGTTGCCGGCACTTTCAAGTCCTACGCCCAAGCTCCGAGTGGAAAGAACAAGGCTTTCTCTTTCAAGTGGAATGGCACGCAGTGGGCTCCTGGCAAGGATGCTGTTGCAATCGCCGATGAACCGATTCAACTCACCATCGAGGCAACTGAGCCGTGGATATCCTTGAACGAAACGCCGAAGGTGACCGCCAAAGACTTTACGATCACCGCGGGGGATGTGTTCGAGATCATGAATGATATGAAGGTCAGCGCCTCCGATGAAGAAGACGGCGATTTGACCGACAAGGTCGAGATCGTGTATCCCGATGGGTTTGACACTGCTAAATCAGGCGTGTACCTGATCGTTTTCAAGGTGACGGATTCCAACGGGGCGACTTCTATCACATCTGCGACCTTGACGGTTTTGCAGAAGGCTGCCCCAGCGCCCGCTCCGGACAAGCCCGATTCCGTTAAAACGAACGATAAGCCCGATTCTACTGTGGAACCCGAAACGAGCCGGGTAACGGAGGAAGAAAGCAAGGCGGAAACTCCCAAGACGGGCGATGCTGATTTCGCCCTTCCCCTCGGCGCTTTGATGATCGTTTCGCTGATTGTTCTTGGGCTCGTAGTTCGCAGAGAGGGACGAGAATAAGAAGTTTGAGGTAAGCGCAACTGCTCAAAAGGCCGGGTTCGGAATCACCATCCGAACCCGGCTTCATATTTGCGTGTTTCGCAGATCGATTATCGCACCTGCAATATACAAGGGCGGAGGCGGCTTTCCAACCTGCCGCCGAACCCGATGCATCTGGTTATGTTATAGCGGATTCGGCCCAGGAGCCATCCGCCTCCGCGAACGACCATCGAGATTAGAATGAGACAGTGGTGGAAATCGCCAAGAAGTCATTCGAATCGCCGGCAGTCCAGCTTGGCTTGATGATCCTTGTCGGTATCGGTACGACGGGCGAGATCATCGCCGGTGGCAGCTTATCGTGCGAAGAAGTACAAGGATCAACTGAAACAGACGCGGCGGATCGCATGATTCGGCAGCCCTGTGCGGTCGAGAGATTCACAGCGGGTCATCTCCGCCGTTTGAGCGGTTGATTTCACACCAATCGGTGATAAGTAACATCATGGGATGTTACTAACTATGAAAATGTGTTACTGTCCTGGTGGGTGGAATGTTTCGCTATAAGGAAAAGGAGAAAAGAGATGAGGAAACCACTCCGTATCGTAGGCGTGCTGTGCATGGCGATTGCGCTGTCGTTGGGCGTCTTCGCACTTGCGGGATGCTCGTCGTCGAGCTCAAGCACCCAGCAGGAACCGCAGCAAAGCGCAGCCGTCAAGCAGGTTACCGACGTGACGGGACGCGTGGTGGATGTGCCCGCCGAGCCGCAGAAGATCGTCGGTATCGGCGCCTCCTCGCTGCGCGTGATCTGCTATCTCGGCCAGCAGGATAAGGTGGTGGGCGTCGAGGTTTCCGAGAAGGAGGACGCCGTCACCTGCACGTACCGTCATGTGAACATCGAATCGTTCAAGGATCTGCCCGTCATCGGCGAGGGCGGGGCGAAGGGCGTGACTCCCAACGAAGAAGCGCTCATCAATGTAGCGCCCGACGTCATCATCGCGAGCGTCGATAAGGATACGGCCGATTCCCTGCAGGCCAAGACGAAGATTCCCGTGGTGTGCATCGAATTCAACGACAAGGTGTTCGACCAGGGCATCTACGAGAATATCGCGCTTGCGGGCGAGGTGCTGGGCGCGGAAGACCGTGCCGACGAGATCGTCGCGTACATGAAGGACGCCCAAGCCGACCTTGCGAAGCGCGTCGAGGGGCAGCCTTCCCATACCGCCTACGCGGCTGGCGTGAGCTTCCGCGGGGGCCATGGCTTTGCCGGAACCGAGGCGGCGTTCGCGCCGTTCAACAGCGTCAACCTCACGAACATCGTCGATGGGGAAGGCACTACGGGTTGCTTCGACGTGGATCTTGAGAAGGTGAGCTCGGCGCAGCCGGAATACATCTTCGTCGAGACCGGCAATATCGGACTCGTGAGGGAGGACGTTGCCGGCAATCCGGATTACTTCAAGAACCTTTCCGCAGTCCAGGCGGGCAAGGTGTACTCGCTCGTGTCATACCGGTACTATCAGACCAACCTCGACCTGGCGGTTGCCAACTGCTACGCGGTCGGCGCCGCCGCGTATCCCGATCGTTTCTCCGACATCGATCCAACGGCGAAGCTCGGCGAGGTCACGAAGTTCTTCCTCGGGAAGGATATCTCTGCCGACCTCGCTTCCGAGGGGTATTCGTTCGGCAAGGTGGATCTGCTCTCGTAGAACCGGCGAAGGCAGGATCGCATACCATACAGGAAATGCCCCGTCCTCGGGGCGTTTCCTGTATGCCGAGCATGCACACGTCTCTCATGGGTGAAAGTCCCTAGGGAGCCGCTGACGGATTCCGCCAGCCCGGGAACGACATGCTGGCGCCGGAGCGGCTCGATCCCCGTTCGCGCACGTCAGCGCGCCCGCTCGCCTTTCGCCGCTCTGGCACTCAGCCTGCCGCCCCCGGCCAAGGCGGAATTCATCAGTGCTTTCCTAGCGCGCCCGGTGGCGGGGAGCGCACAGACAATGGCAAGGGCGTCCGCCGCGAGGCGGAATCCGAAATCGTGGCGCGATGATGGCGGCGCGCTGCGCCCGTCGGCGTTTGCGAGCGCGGTGGCGGGCCGGCTTCATCGGAATGGCGTCACACCCTCCATCCCATCATGTATACCTCGGTGGTGATGACCTCTTCCACGGTCCCGTCGACCGCAAGCTCTTCAAGACGGGCGTCCGCCTTTTGCAGGCCTTCGTCCGAAACCCGCCCCTTCAGGGACTTCTCGATGAAGAAGTCGCGCGCCTCCTCGAGGCTGCGCGTGTTGCGCCATTCGTCGGTGTAGTGGCGCAGGCTGGGATTCAAGCCCTGAGCCCATACGATGCACATCATGCGGAACAGATCGTCATCGTTGTTCCCATCGTCGACGAATCCCGCCGCGTCCATCAAGTCGTGGAGGACCGCATCATGGCGGCGGCAGGGCTTTGCCACGTAGATGTACTCATTCGCGAGGTTCGCCATCTTCTCGAACGTCCTGCCGTCGCGCACGGCGGGCGTCATGTGGGCGATAACCAGATCGTAGCGCTTCCCGGAGCCCCCTTCGGCGAAGTCCCCCACTTCGAAGGTGGCGTTGCCGATACCCTCGTCCACCGCCTTCTTCCGCGCAGCCTCGATCATCTTCGGCGAGATATCGGTCCCGGTCACCCGTTCCGCACGCGCAGCAAGGGCCAGGCTGTACAGGCCGGCTCCGCAGCCGATGTCCAGCACGGAAAGGCCGCGGGAGAAGTCGACCTCGTCGGCGAGCATCTTCAAAAACGGGTCGTCATCCCACGAGGCGACGGGGCGGGCCGCCCATTTCTCGGCGGCGGCATCCCAGGTGGAGGCGTTCGCATACCCTCCCAAAGAGCGGTTGCGCCATTGCCCGATGATGGTATCCGGATCCAAGTTGAGGAAGGTGCTGGTTGTCATTGATCTCCTATCTTCTGGAGGGGGCTTGCTACGGCCATGCGGATTCCCTCGAATTCGACAAGGCGCATGGGCAGGTCGTACGTTTGCGAGAGGGTTCTGTCGGTCACTGCCTCGGCGCCGCCTTCCGCCACGACCTTTCCGTTGCGGATGAGCAGGAAGCGGTCGCAGAAGCGCAGGGCGAGGTTGACGTCGTGGATGACCAGGATGGTTGCAAGGTTTTCCCGCTTGGTGGCATCCGCTATGCTCTGCAGGACTTCCATCTGGTTCTTGGGGTCCAGGGCGCTCGTGGGCTCGTCGAGCAGCAAGACCTCCGTCTGCTGGGCGAGCGCGCGGGCGATGAAGACCTTTTGCCGCTCGCCCCCGGAAAGCTCGTCGCAATAGCGGTCGGCGAACGGCTCAAGCTCGAGCTGGGCGATGCAGCGGGCGACCACTTCACGGTCGTAGTCGGAGATGCTCCACGTGATGTGGGGCCGCCGACCTAGGACGACCTCGTCGTACACGCTCAGGTGCGGCACGTGCTGCTGCTGCGACACATAGGCGATATGCTGGGCGTTTTGTCGACGGTTGAGCATGCCGAGATCGATTCCGCCCACCTGCACGGTGCCCTCCGTGGGATGTTCGATGTTGCCCAGGAGGTTGAGGAGCGTCGATTTGCCCGCGCCGTTGTTGCCCATGATGGCGAGCATAGATCCCGCCTTCGCATGCAGCGAGATATTCTCGAACACGGCTTTGCTCGTGTGCGGGTACACGTACGAGAGGCTGTCCGCCTCCAATACCGTTTCCCCCGGCTTATAGCAGGCGCGTTTGCATTCGCGCGGCGCCTCGGGGGCGAGGCTGCCCTTACCTGCGGCCGTCATCGCTTATACCCCCGATACAGGAGGTAGAGGAAGAGCGGCGCTCCCAAAAATGAGGTGATCGCGCCGATGGGCAGTATGATGGGCGAGATGACCGTGCGGGAGACGAAGTCGCTGGCGAGCATGATGAACGCGCCGAGCACGAGCGATGCCGGCAGCAGGAAGCGGTAGTCGTTGCCGATGATGCGCCGTGCGATGTGCGGGGCGATGAGGCCGATGAAGTTGATGAGGCCCACGAACGATACCATGATGGCGGCCATCAGCGATGATACGAAGACGCCCACCAGGCGCGTGCGCCGCACGTCGACGCCGAGCCCGCCCGCGACGTTGCCGCCGTTCTGCAGCGCGTTGTAGTTCCACCGGTTGAGGAAAAAGTAGATCGAGCACGCGCCGCCGACGACGAACATCAGGCAGATCTGCTCCCAGGTGGCGCGTCCGAGGTCGCCGAACTGCCAGAAGATGACCTTCGTGAGGTTGAGGTCGTTGCTGAAGTATTGCAGGATGGTGGAAGCGCCCGCCCAGAGCGCGGAGAGCGCCACGCCCACGAGGATGATGCTCTCGGGGCTCGCGATGCCCAGGCGTGAGAACAGGAGCACCACCAGGCTGGATGTCATGGCGCCGGCGAACGCGCACAGGGCGATGACGCCCATGCCCGCGTTGGACGCGGAGCCGGCGACCGCGGGGATCACGATGAGGATTGCGAGCGTGGCGCCGAAAGCGGCTCCTTGGGAGATGCCAACGGTGGAGGCGGAGGCAAGCGGGTTTTCAAGCACACTCTGCAACGCCGCGCCCGCAAGTGCCAAGCCTGCTCCTGTGACGCAGGCGGTGGCGACGCGTGGAAGGCGAATGGATTGTACAGTGTTGACGTCGCCGGGGGTGCCGATCCCGAACAGCGCCTGGAGGCTGGTGAAGACGTTCAAATCGGATGCTCCGGCGCAGAGTTCCGCCGATGCCATGGCGAGGCAGACGATCACCATGCCGAAAATCGCGAGGATGTTCCGGCGTTCGACCTTCCTCCTCTGCGAGGTTATCTGCTCGGTTTCCATCAGAACCCTTCTCGGCCGTATGCGTCGTAGCAGTCCAAGCAGACGAACTTGCCGTCTTGGACGCGCAGCCCGTACTCGGCGGTCATCTCGCCGCAGATCGCGCATTCGTGCGACGGGAAGATCCGCGCGGGCTCGGGGAGCTGAACGGTTGGCTGCTTCACATCGAAAAGCTCGCAATAAGGGGTGGTGATCAGATAATCCATGTACTCGTCGCGGGAGAGCCCGTCGCCGAGCCCCTTCTTCAAGATCAGGCGGGCGCTCGTGCCGCTATCGCGCGCGAAGAACGAGAAGGCCATCTTGCCGCGCAGACGGGGGACGAGGTTCGATTTGCCGTATGTGCAACCGAGGAGGCATTGGACCGCGTCAACGCAGCAGGCGTCGTTTTCCGTGATGCACACGATCTCCTCCTCGATTGCGGGGAAGGCGCCCTCGTCGAGGCCGAGTTCCGCGATGGCGCCTTCGACCGCCTTGAATCCAATCGCGAGCCCTGGGCACTTGTGCCCATGGAACTTCGCGGCCTCTTCCCAGAATGTCAGATCAAGCATGCTGTCCTCCGTTGGTGTTGTGGGTCCGTCGTGGAAGTAGATGAGTGTTACTCTACATGAAAAAGTGTTACTAGACCAGGATATATATGAAAACAGCCTGATACAGGGACGGAAATCGATGGGTTGCCCACCGGGAAAACCATACCGTTGATGTTACGAATTACAAATTAGTAGTACTCAGAGCAGAATCGTGTTATCTATATCATATTCGTATTACTCCTCTGTCTTGGATGTACCGATGGGGGATGGCGATCGGCGCCGTCGGGTGCCATCGCCGGGAAGGTGCCCAATTTTTCGCTCCGATTGGGTACAGGGGTTCTCAATGCGACGAAGCGAGCCCGGAAGTTGGGCACGCGGATAGGAGCGACGCATTGCGGGAAACGCGGTGCGAGGATTCGATGGCAGAGGCTTGCGTTGGAAATCGCAAGGAAGGAAGCAGGAGATATGACTCGGGTGAGGATGAAGGGAACGCGGCTGATCGCTGCGCTGATGATGACGGCCGTCCTGGCTCTTGTTCTTGCGATGCTTGTGGGTTGCGCCTCGACCTCATCGTCCGACGGATCCGGTGAAGCCAAACGCGGAGGGGACAAGGTCCTCACGCTCTGCTTCCCTTCAACGGTGACCAGCTTGGATGTCAGCTCGAACGATGCGACCATGCTGAAGGAGGTTGCGGGCGTTCTGGAAACCCTCGTGAACACCGACTCGGACTTCAACCTCCTGCCCTCGCTCGCCACCAGCTGGGAGCGCACGGGAGATAACACGTGGGTGTTCCACTTGCGCGAAGGTGTGAAATTCCACGACGGGACCGATATGGACGCCGCTGCTGTGAAGTGGTGCTTCGACCGCGCGGCGGCAAACAACAAGAGCTTCGCGAAGTACACGTCCTACGCGTCAAGCGAGGTCCAGGACGACCATACGCTTGAGATAACCACCAGCATCCCGACCGGCGAGCTTCCCGCTGCGCTCACGAACGTGTCCACATCCATCATCGCACCCACGTCAGTGAATGCGGCTGGTGAATTCGTGCAGCCCGTGGGGACCGGATACTTCCAGTACAAAGATTTCGACGTCTCGACCGGGGAATTCAAATGCGTGACGTTCGACGGCTATTGGGGCGGTGCGCAGGATTCCTCCATCGTCGAGCGCGATGTGAAGTGCATCTCCGATAGCAGCACCCGTTCCCTGGCGGCGCAAAACGGCGAGGTCGACATCGCCACCGACGTGCCCTTCACCGATTTGCAAACCCTGAAGGATGCGAAGAACGTTGAGGTGACATCGTACGAGACCGCCCGCACCTACTTCTATTCCTACAATCTGCACAAGGCGTACCTGGCCGACGCAAACGTGCGCAAGGCGCTGATCTACGCGCTGAACAAGGAAGATATCGTGAACAATGCCCTGCAGGGCGTGGGCAGCGTTCCGAACGGCATTTTCATGGATGCCGTGCAATGGAACAATGCGTCGGTCGACACCTATGAATACAACGTTGACCTGGCGAAGCAGATGCTCGACGAGGCAGGCTTCAAAGATACGGACGGCGACGGCTACCGCGATTGGAACGGCGAGAGCGTGACCATCGATATCGTCACCGGTTCCCGCCGCCCGGGCAACGCGTTGATCGCACAGGCGACGCAGGGGTATTTCGACCAAATCGGCGTGAAGGCCAAGGTGAACGTGCTCGATGGCACGGCGTACAGCCAGAAAATCGATAACGGCGATTTCGATATGGCGCTGGATTCGGCGGCAACGGGCTACATCCCCTCTGCTGCATACTATCTGTACCAGAACTATTATTCGGGATCGTCCAACGCGCAGAAGATCGGCTACAGCAATCCCGAGCTGGATGAACTGGTTGCGCAATGCCGCAACATGGAAGCCGGCGAGGCCAAGAACGAGGTGAGCCGCCAGGCTCAGGCTATCGCGCAGAACGATGCCGCCATCTACACCGTGGCTCATTACGGTGCCGTGTTCGTGCTGAATCCCAAGATCGAAGGCTTCAGCTACAGTGCTGCGGTGCACGACTTCATCGTTCCGTACACGACCGACTTGGCTGATTGATTCTAGCCACCTCCTCCCATCGGATGGGGCCGCTTTTCCGCCCGGCCCCATCCGACTCTTGATTGTGTCTGCGCCCTCAGGGGCGGATTTCCGGTCGCTATCGGCGGGATGGCTGCGGTGCAATCTCGGATTTCTCTGGTCTGCGTGAGCCCCTGCTTCATACGAGAGCGCTTCAAAGGGGATGCGCATGGCAAAATTCATAGGACGGCGCCTGCTGGCGATGGTCTTCGTGCTGTGGGCGGTGGCGACGTTCACCTATTTCATGGTGCATGTGACTCCCGGCGATACCGCAACCGCGATTCTCATCGAAACGTACGGCGAAGAGGTTGTCAGCCCCGAGACGTTGCAAGCTGTGCGGGAGAAATTCGATTTAGAACGTCCGCTGGTTCAGCAGTACGCGGATTGGCTGGTCAATGCGGTCACGGGGAATTTCGGAATTTCGTATCGGTACAATTTGCCGGTCGGGCAGATGCTTGCGATGCGTTTGCCCAACACGTTGGAGCTGGGCATCGCCTCGCTGATCATCGCGCTGGTCATCGCCGTGCCGCTTGGCGTGCTGAGCGCCTTGAAGCACAATAGGATCCCCGACCATCTGGTGCGCCTTGTCGTGCTCCTTCTCGCATCGTTTCCAGGGTTCTGGCTTGCCATCATGGGCATCATGCTGTTCTCTATCCAACTGGGGTGGCTTCCCACTAGCGGGAAGGGCGGTTTTGAAAGCTTGATCCTTCCTGCATGCACGCTTTCGGTGGGCATGATCGCATCTACCACGCGTATGATGCGCACGTCGACGTTGGATGTGGTGCGCCAGGATTATATGACGGTGGCGCGCGTGAAGGGCTTGACCCGCGGCGCTGTCATGCGATCGCATGGTATCCGCAATGTGATTCCGCCCATCATCACGTTGGTGGGCTTGCAGATCGGGCATATCTTGGGCGGAGCCGTGGTCATCGAGAGCATATGCGCTTGGCCCGGGGTTGGCGACCTGTTCATCAATGCGGTGAACAGCAAGGATACCCCGATGATCGAAGGATGCGTCATCCTCATCGCGTTCGGCTATGCGTTCGCGAATCTTCTGGTGGACATCATCTACGCCTGGATCGATCCGCGTGTGAAGTATTCGAACGCGGAAAGCGGGGGTGCCGCATGAGCGGGTGGGGAAGGCGCGTTCTTGTCGGAGATTCGGCGGGGGAGTCCGCGGAAGGTGCGGAAGCGTTGGCTCCGGGGGGACGCAAGCCGGATGCGCGGCATGCGGCGAATCCCCTCGTGCGCTTCATCGCGTTTCTGAACCGCAAGAACGTCATGCTGTTCTTAGGGTGCGCCTGCGGCATCGTATTGCTGGCGCTCGTCCTCTTCGGCCGGTTTCTGGAGCCGAACGATCCCACCGCCATGGACCTCACGCAGACGTTCGTGGCGCCTTGCGCGAAGTATCCCTTCGGAACCGACAACCTGGGACGGTGCATCTTCTCGCGCGTGATCGAGGGCGCCGCCGTTTCCCTTCCCACCGCGGTGCTGGTCGTGCTCGTCAGCGTGATCGCCGGAACCCTGATCGGTTTGCTTTCCGGGTTCGTCGGCGGCAGGGTTGATGCCATCATCATGCGCATCGTCGATGTGTTCCTGGCGTTTCCCACCATCGTGTTCGCCCTTGCCATGGCCGCGCTGCTCGGTACGGGCCAGGCGAGTTTGGTCGTTGCCATCTCGTGCATCCAATGGACGCGGTATGCACGCATGGCGCGCGGCGAGGTGGTGCTTTTGCGGAATGCGGAGTACGTGGAGGCGGGACGGGCGATAGGCAATCCTCGCTGGCGCATCATGCTGAAATACCTGCTCCCGAACGTTGCCTCCAAGAACATCATCCTTATGTCGTTGGATGTGGGCAGCATCATACTGTACTGCGCATCGCTGAGTTTTTTAGGGCTGGGCGCCCAACCTCCCACCCCTGACTGGGGCGTCATGGTCTCCGATGGGAAGGACTATCTGCGCCACGCACCGTGGATGTCCGTTTTTCCCGGCGTCGCCATCGCGTTCTCGGCGCTGTCGTTCAACATGATAGGCGACGGACTGCGCGACAAGCTGGATCCCCGCATGCGCGAATCCGCGGTAACGGAGTAGGTGGGGCATCGTGTCGGAGGAGCTGCTGCGCATTCGCCATCTGAACGTGGGCTTTCTGGTGAAGAATGAGGTTTTGGAGATCATCCACGATCTCAGTTTGGATATCCATCCTCACGAGATCGTTGCCGTCGTGGGGGAGACGGGCTGCGGAAAGTCGGTCACGGGGAATGCGGTTCTGAATATCCTCCCCGATAACGCGATCGTTTCCGGGTCGATTTCGTACAGGGGACGCCAACTTGCTGGTATGGGCGAGCGCGAGTTCCAAGCATTGCGCGGGAGCGAGATCATGTGCATCCCCCAGAGCCCTTCCACATCCCTCGATCCGTTGATGAAGGCCGGACGGCAGGTGGAGGAGTGCGTCGAGGTGCGCGCGGCTCGCGAATTCGGCGGCACGGCAGGTGCCGGGAAAGGCGTGAAAAAGAAACTGCGCGCGCAAACGGAATCGACGGTGCGCGCATTGTTCCAACGACTGCGCTTAACCCCCGCGGAAGCGCGCATGAACAACTATCCTTGCGAGCTCTCGGGCGGCATGTGCCAGCGCGTGCTCATTGCCATGGGCGCCGCGACTCACCCCGAATTGCTTATCGTGGACGAACCCACGAAGGCGATCGACTGGGCGCTCCGTATCGAGGTCGCGCATATGCTCGCGCAGCTGCGCGACGAGGCTGGCTGTGCGATGATGCTGATCACGCATGATATTCCTTTGGCGAGTGCCGTTGCCGACCGCGTTGCGGTGATGTACGCGGGCCAAATCATCGAAATGGGACCCACGGAGCAGATTTTCGGGGATGCGGCCCATCCCTATACGCGCGGGCTGATCGATTCGATGCCCACGCATGGATTCAAGCCGATGCGCGGCTATATGCCCGCTTTCACCGACCTTCCGCCCGGGTGCCGTTTTTCCGATCGATGCCCCTATGTCTCGGATGTCTGCACGAAAATGGATATCGAGTTGATGCCCGTCGATGTGGAATCATCGGAGCGCGTGGCGCGTGCGCATGAGATGGCAGAGCAGGTTGGGGATCGTCCGGGTCCTGATCGGCGGGGGAGGACGCACGGCACCCGTGTCGACCACGCAGATCTGGGGCACGTGCATAGCTGCCGGTGCTTCTTTTCCGCGGACGAGCTCTGCGAAGGGAAAGCGTAGCCATGCTGGAGGTCAGGAATATCACAAAACGCTTCGAATCGGGCTTCATCAAGAAGTCGGAAGTGCGAGCGGTGGATGATGTCTCGTTCACCGTGGGAGAGGACGAAGTGTTCGGCTTGATCGGCGGAAGCGGATCGGGCAAAACCACCATGTCGCGCATTATCATGGGGTTCGTGAAGCCCGATGCCGGCAGCATACGGTACGATGACCGGGATTTGACGCGGATGACGAACCGCCAATAACGCCAAATGAGGCGTTCGATTCAGATGATCTTCCAGAATCCCCAGATGACGTTCAATCCGCGTTCCACGGTATACGACTGCTGTGCCGAGCCGATACGGATGTTCCATTTGGCTCGGAATCGTCGGGAGGAGCGGCGGATGGTGTTCGACATGCTCGACTCGGTGGGCATCAGCGCCGATCAGGCGGGGAAGTTCCCGCACGAGATATCAGGCGGGCAGGCGCAACGCATCTCCATCGTGCGGGCGTTGGTGCTTGAGCCCAGGTTGCTGATATGCGACGAGCCCACGTCCATGCTCGATGTTTCGGTGCAGGCGCAGATCATGACGCTCATCCGCACCTTGCAGCGCAAGCGGAAGATGTCGCTGCTGTATATCTCGCATGATTTGGATACCGTGCGTGCCCTGTGCGATCGCGTGGCCGTGATGCAGGAGGGGAGGATTGTCGAGCAAGGCCGGATGGACGATGTATTCGAACATCCGCAGCATCCTTCCACGAAGGCTTTGCTGGATTCCGCGCTGTGAGCTGCTGCCTTGATCGAGGTATCGCTTGCACCTACTGAGGCCAGCTGGATGCTCGTTTAGGGTCCTTTTGCTTCGATCAAAACGATCTCGGGCAACAGGCTCGGGGCCTTTCCCCGTTGTGTTAGAATCGGAGCGTCGATGTGCTGGGAAAACAGATCTCTAATCTCGTTTACAAGGTTTGCAAGGCCCCTTACTGACGGCGTTTTGGCGGAGGGACGTTTGCTTCGCAATGGAGCGCGGCAGTTATTTGGGGAAGGGTGATACGGTGCGGTCATCTCAGGAAAATGACTGTACGGAATCGATTGACGTAAAAGGCTCGATGTGCAACGCGCTCGGCTTGGCTTGCTACATAGCCTGGAGTTTCTTGTTTTGGAACGGCCCGCTTCTTATGGTGGGTTCTCTCAGCGTAACGGCGGCCGATGGGGCTTTCATTGCCCAAGGGATCGCAACGGTGCTGGCTTCGGGGCTGCTTGCGTTGATCGTGTGCCGTAATTCCCGTCGGTTTTCCCGCACGGTCCTCTTCGCGATCTTTAGCGGCTTGTCTCTAGTTTCGGTTGCAACTTTGGCCTTGTATGGAGCGGGCGTTCCGTCGCAAATTCTCATCGTTGCCTTTGCTCTGAGCGGCATGGGCAGCACATTGCGCTTGCTTTGGGAGGAGCGCATCAGCTTCGGCGGCGTCCGACGCGTAGCGCTAACCGTGTCCTTGGCCTATGCCATAGGATACGCGATATTCGCTACCGTGGCGTTTTTCCCCTCCGAGGTCGTTGCAGCGGCGACGGCGGCGCTCACGTTTGCGGGCATGGGGTGTTTCGCAATAGGGAACCGTCGGCCGCGATCGTCATCCCCTTCCGTCCCCTCCCAAGGCAGTCCTTCGCAGAATGCCGAGAAAGCGGTGCATGGGCTGCAGCACCCGGAGAATATCGGTTTGAGGGAGTTGGCCCGACAGCTTCCAATAAGGCATCTGATCATCGTCGCCCTTGCCTTCTTCGGGTACGGCGCCATGCGCACGGTCGGGATCTTCGGAGGCTATCAAGCGGGCTCGGCAATCCCCTCTGCACTTTCGGCCGGCATTCCGGCCCTCTCGAGTATGGTCGCGGTGTTCGTGGCCTATCGGCTTTACAAGAGGAAGGCGACACTGACATTCTATGTGGCTTTCCCCCTCATGGTTTTTGCAACGCTGCTTCCTTCGGGGGTTGACATGTTTTCGGGCGCCGTTGCTTTTTGCATCATGCTTGTCGGGTCCGAGGTCGTCAAGTATGTCGTTTGGTTCATGCTCATCGATTCGATTGCACAAGATTCGGTATCGGCTTTGTTCTGCTTGGCAATGCTGCGATGCGCGCAATGGCTCGGCAGCGCGCTGGGCCAGTCGGTGTCATTCGCGGTTCCCGTGGGCGAGGGATCGAGCATCGTCGTGCTGATTGCGCTCATCGTGGCACTTCTTCTTGCCGTGGACATGCCACATCCGGCATTTCATCTGCAAAGACCACTCAGGGGAAGCCAAAATCGGTATCGAATGATGCGCGTGAAAACGGCATCGATAGGGTTGCCTTGACGGTAGAGCGCTATAGATTATCTCCACGAGAGGCTGAGGTTTTGGGATATTGGGCGTCGGGCTATCCGAGTCCGTTCATCGAAAAGAAGCTCTTCATTTCCAAAAGCACGGTGAAAACGCATCTGACCCATATTTACGGTAAGACGGGGACGAGCAATCGCCAGTCCCTTCTCGAGTTGCTTGATGCGCTGGAGGAGGAAGCGCGTTCTTAGTGCGAGGCGACCCACGGAGAAGGCGGCGTGATCTACGCCGCCTTCGATAGCGCCCGCCTTGTTATGCGCAGAGTTTCAACTGAGAGCGCATGCTCATCCTCTCGCGATTGCCGCTATTGGGAAACGCTCTCACCCGCCAATCTGCCGAACACGAAGACGTCGGCGATGGAGCAGGAACCGAGACGGTTGTTGCCCATTTTATGCCCCGCCACTTCGCCTACGGCCATCAGCCCGGGAATCGGGTTTCCCGAAGCATCGAGCACCTGGGCTTGCGGATTGATATGAAGCCCGCCCATGGTGTAGTGAACGGACGGCTTGAAGACGATGATGTAGTAAGGACCGTTGTTGATGGGGTTGAGCTTGCCGCGGTATTTGAAATCGGGGTCTTCGCCGGCTTTGCAATATTCATTCCATGAGGAAATGGTCTTCTCAAGTTCCGAAGAGTTTATTCCGAAGGGCTCGCATGCGTCGGAAAGCGTATCGGCTTTGATCATTTTCCCGCGGGCGAGCAGGTTTTCCACCTCGCTTTTATTCGCCTTGAATACGCCGGTGTTATCGACTTGCTCCTGGGTGAACACCATATATCCGACCCCGTCGGTTTGCTTGGTGGTGGCTTCCGAGATGACGTCGCGGCGCTCAAGCTCCTCGACGTATCGCTTTCCCTCTTTGTTAACGCAGATGGCGTTTTGGTTGAGGCGCATGTTGCCGGTGTACAGCAGGCCCCCTGTCTCGATGTCGCAGGTTGGATAAGTCTGAATGTATTGCATGTCGATAAGATTTGCGCCGACGGCTTCGGCCATGGTTATTCCATCTCCCGTTGCCCCTACGCTGTCGGTTGAGAGAATGCTCGAATCCATCTTCGGGTTGTATTTCACGCGCATGTCGACGTTGGAGCCGAATCCCCCCGTTGCAAGCACGACGTGTTTGGCATTGAATGTGTACGTGTCTCCGGTTAGGGTATGGGTTGCTTTGACCCCGGTGACCGCGTTGCCCGTCGTGATGAGCGATTCCGCCTTCATGTTTCTGAGAATGGTCAGGTTGGCGATGTCTTTGCAGCGTTTGCCAAGCTTGACGATGATCTCGCTTCCTTCTTGGCCATATGGAACAAGCGAACGCGCTACCGAATGCCCGCCGAAGAATTGCTGATAGGGCTGCCAAGCCACGTCGGCTTCGAATGTGAGCCACTCCATGGCATCGTAAGCGCCCTCGGCGATGACTTTGACGAGATCGGGGTCTCCGATATTGTCGCCTCCGACCAGCATGTCGTGGGCCAGTTTTTCGGCGCTGTCGCTTATTCCGTCGCGGCGTTGGAAGTAATTGTTGGGAGCGGCGATAGCCCCGCCTGACAAAATGGTATCTCCGCCTGTTATGCCGAGTTTTTCGATCATGACGACTTTCGATCCCTTGCGTGCCGCCGTCAAAGCTGTTGCGTATCCGCCGCCTCCGGAACCGACGACGACGTCGACATCGGTGGGAATGTCGCTCGGGAGCTCCGGTGCTGCCTTGTCCCGCTTCTTCCATTTGGAAGAGCTTTCGCCCGCATTGTCGAGAGCCGCGGAAACAGCGGAGATGAAGGCCATGCTTGAAATGGTCGCTCCGGAGACGGTATCGACGTTGAGCGTTTGCCCGTCGACGATGAGCTGATTGAGGATGTCCATCGCCTCGGTTCCAACCCCGAAGGATTCTTGCGATTTCTGCACGTTTATGTGCAGCAGCGTTCCGTTTTCGAGTACCGTTTCAACGACGAGTTCGCCGCCTTTGCCCGTTGCCGACCCCGAGCCTGCTACCTGGCCGCTTTTCGCGGTCGAGGGTTTGGCGGTGGAGCAGCCTCCCAGGACAAGAGATGCGCCGCCAGCAGCTGCGACCATGCTTCCCGCCAAGAAATTCCTTCGAGATAGTTGTGCCATGTTTCCCCCTTGCTAGATGGAACCAATACTCTTGCCGGGCCCTCGGGCAAGGATGTTGCATAACGGGGGAATCGTCTATCGGAATTTTGGTCGGATTGCTTCTTCGGCCATCCCCCCTGCGGGGGGATTTGCTTGAGGATCGAATCGTGCTGCGTCTCCGTGCGGTCCGAGAGTCGGACCGGGCGCGCGAAGCGCCGGAGGCGGGGTTGCGTCGCGGTCGCGGCATGCCGGCCACGATATCCGCGCGGGCGGTGGATCGGCTGTCTTGTTTCCGAGGCCGCCGAAAGCCGGGAGACGATGTCCGCTCGGGTGGGCGATCGCTTCTCTCGCGATGCCCGCATCGTTTTCGGCTTTTAGCACTTCGTTCGGTGGTTCGATGAAAAGCTGCCGTCGAAAAATATGTCAGATATAGTTGACTGATCAAATTCTATGTCATATATTTCTGACATAAGGGAAGACAACCCGATGGAAGCTCGCTTCATCGGTTCCGAGAACGGGGAAGGCGATGGATGGTACGAAGAACACGCGTTTGAAGGACGCGCGCAAGACGGCGGGATTGTCGCAGGCACAGCTTGCTGCGGCGGTGGGCGTAACGCGTCAGACGGTGTGCTTCATCGAGTCCGGAAGTTACAACCCCACGCTGAATCTGTGCATCAACATCTGCAAAACCCTTGGCACAACCCTCGACGATCTGTTTTGGGAAGAATAGGAGCAAGCCATGAACGATTCGAAGAAGCTGTTTGCCCGCGGGGCTAAAGACGAGCGCTTGAGCGCCCAGCTCGGCGAGATTTACCGTGTTGGTTTCACCATCATGGCGCTGGGGATCCTATTCGACCTGTATACCCGCTTCAACTACCTCGCCCAGCGCGATGGCGGCGATGGTCTGCTGTTTCAGGATCCTGTCGAGAGCGTCGTATTGATCGCGGCGGTCGTGACGGTTGCGGTGATGAAGGCGCGGCGCGGGATATACAGCGACTCCCTGAAGTTCACCGAATCTCGCACGTTCGGGGAGGCGGGGCTTGTCACCCCCTCGCTGGGGCTCGCGGCGCTGGTGGGCGTCGGCGCGGTAGGCGGCCGGCTGTGCAACGAGGTCGCGCTGTTCGGCTGGGGTGGCGTCACATGGGCGGGCGACATCGCGATGTTCATCGTCGTTTTCGGGATGATCGCCGGACTCGTGGTCGCGTTCCAATATCTGAGCTGGTGGAGCTATCGCCGCCGCGAGGACGCGCTCATGCAGGAGGACGAGGACTAGCCGCGGATCTTTAAAAGATGGAAAGTGTGGAGATAACCGGCGCTTGCCCTCCAAGCCGTCTTCGGAGGCGGTCGGGTTCTCGGCTTTCGTCAAAATAATCCGCGCGGATGTTGCCATGGCAACAACGGAGCCGCTTTCACGATGCTATCCTGCCTTGTGGTATAGTTAGGAACTTCTAACTAACAGGCAGAACAATGAAAGGGGCTTCTTAATGAAGAAACGCTTTGCCATCTTGGGCGCGTGCGTCGCGCTTGCCCTCGCGGGGCTTTTCGCCGCGGGTTGCGCGAGTTCGGGGCAATCGAGTTCGTCGGATAGCCAATCGGGCGCGTCGAAGTCGAGCGAGCCGGTCACGATCTCGGTCGGCGTGCCCACCGCGCCGCCGACTCTTCCCGTCCTGCACATGATGGAGGAGGGCATGCTGGGCGACGATGTAACCATCGACCTGGGGATTTGGAAATCGCCCGAGGAGCTGCTCGCCATGGTCCAGGGCGGAGAGCGCGACATGTACGCCTTCCCGCTGACGGTCGTGTCCACGCTGTACAACAAGGGAGCGGATGTGCGCTTGATGAACGTGAACACGTGGGGCGTCACATATTTCATGACGACCGATCCGGGTTTCCAGAGCTGGTCTGACCTGAAGGGCAAGACCGTCTACGTGCCGCTGCAATCCTCGCCGCCGGATGCTTTGACCCAGTACTTCCTGAACGAGGCGGGGCTTACCGTGGGCGATGACGTCCAAATCGTCTACGCCAGCCAGGCCGAGGTCGCCCAAGCGCTCGCTTCCGGCGAAGCCGAGTACGCGACGCTCATCGAACCGCAGGCCACCTCCGCCATGATGCAAAACGAGAACGTCCGTCGCGCCCTGAGCTTCGAAGACGAATGGAAGCGCGTTACGGGAACCGACACCATGATCCCGAACGCGGGCTTCGGCACCACGCAGAAGTTCATCGACGAGCATCCCGAGCTGGCCGCCGAGTTCCAAGCTGCTTATGAGGAAAGCGTCCAGTGGGTGAACGACCATCCGGACGAGGCGGCCGCCCTGGCCGAGAAGTACCTGGGCATGAAGCCGGCGATCGTGAAGGCTGCCATCCCCAACATGGGGCTTCACTTCGAGAGCGCCGTGGATGCGAAGAGCCAGCTGGAGGCGTTCTACCAGCTTCTGTACAATTTCAACCCTAAGATGATCGGCGGCCAGCTACCCGATGACGGCATGTACTATGAAGGAAAGTGATGAAGGATAAGACGGGCGTTTGGCTGCGTCGGATCCTGGGGGCGACGCTGCTCCTCGCGGTGTGGCATGTGCTGTCGTTGTGCTTTCCGCCGCTGGTGGTGCCGCCCCTCTCCCAGGTGGCGGAATCCCTGGGCGCCATCGTCGCTGCCCCCACATTCTTAGCCACGGTGGGGACGACCATCGCCCGGCTGCTCATCGGCCTGGCGATCGGCGTCATCGTCGGAGGCGCGTTCGGGCTCCTGTTCGGGCTCTGCCCTAAGGTGGAAGACGTCGGCATGCCGCTGATCCAGGTGCTCCAATCCGTGCCGCCGGTGTGCTGGGTGGTGTTGGCGCTGGTGTGGTTCGGCTTCAACGGAAAACCCTGCATCTTCATCGTGGCGACGGCGACCATCCCCACGATGGCCATCAACTTGGTCCACGGCGCGCGCAACGTCGATCCGAAGCTGTTGGAGATGGCGCGCCTGTACCGGTTCTCCCGCACGAAGACGCTGCGGCACATCACGCTGCCGTCCATTCGGCCGTACTTCAACTCGGCATTCGAAATCGTTTTGGGTAGTGCGTGGAAGCTCGCCGTGATGGGCGAGGTGCTGACCACGAACAGCGGCATCGGCGGAGCCATCACCACGGCGCGGTTGAACATCGATCCCGCCGCCATCATCGCGTGGGCGTTCCTGCTCGTCGTGGGGTGTTTCCTCACCGAGAGGCTGTTGCGTGCAATGCTCGTTCGAAAGGAGGTTCCCTCGTGCTGAGGTTGCATGATGTGTCGAAATCCTTCGATGGGCTAGCGGTGGTGTCCGATTTTTCGCTCGATGTCCATCCCGGTGAGATCGTGGCGCTCATCGGGTCCTCGGGCTGCGGGAAGACCACGTTGCTGAACATGATATGCGGCCTTTCGAAGCCCGATTCCGGCACGGTGGACGCGCAGGGTGCCCGGGTGAGCTATATGTTCCAGGGTACTCGTCTGCTGCCTTGGCGTACCGTCGAGCAGAACATCAAGCTGGTGCGCGACGATGCACAGCCGGAGAAACTCGCATCGCTTATAGGCGCCGTCGGACTGGAGGGCTTCGAGGGCTACTACCCCAAGCAGCTTTCCGGAGGCATGGCGCGTCGGTGCGCGCTCGCGCGGGCGTTCTATTTCGGCGGCGACCTCTTCCTGATGGATGAACCGTTCTCGGGGCTCGATTACGGGATACGCATGGAAATGGTGCGCCTTCTGCTTTCCATTTGGAAGGTCGAAAAGCCCGGCGTCCTGTTCGTGACGCACGAGATCGATGAGGCGCTGATGGTAGCCACGCGCATCGCCGTGCTGTCTCCGCGGCCCGCCACCGTTGTAGAATGGGTCGAGCTGCCCGGCGGTGAAGGGCGCGATGCGAGCTCCCAGGGGCTTGCCCGGATCCGCCAGGACATCATTCATCGGATCACGTGCTGAGGAGGATGGTATGCAAGCATTGCGCAATCTGCCGACGGAAGCGCCGGCGCAACTTTCGGATCTCATCGGCGTGCAGTCGGGGCGGGTGGTCAGCATGGCCATGAGCTCGGTCGATGGCTGCCAGATGACGTTGCTCGCGTTCGACGAGGACGAGAGCGTGAGCGAGGAGATGTACTTCGGCGACACGTTGTACTATATCGTCGAAGGCGGGCTGACGGTCTCGATAGATGGGGCGAGCCACGACATGCACGTAGGCGATTGCCTTGCCGTGCCCGCGAAGACGCCGCATGCCGTGGCTGCGATAGGCAGCTGCAAGATCCTGCAGATAACCCTTACCGAATAGGAGAAAACCATGGATGCATTGATCAAGAACCTTCCCCATGCGGAGACGTTTGATTTGGCTGGCCAAGTTGGCTACGAGGACGGCAAGGTCGTGAGCTTGACGCTGGCGCAGAGGCCCGGTGTCGGGTCGACCCTGTTCGCCTTCGACGCGGGCGAGTCCATCAGCACGCACGCGGCACCGGGGGACGCCATGGCGATCGTGCTGGAGGGTGCCGCCGAGATCGCCATCGACGGTACGCCCCACACCGTCGGGGCGGGAGAGGCCATCATCATGCCCGCCGGCGTCCCGCACGCCGTGAAAGCCGCCACGCGGTTCAAGATGCTGCTCGTGGTCGTGAAAGCCGATCGGTGATCAGCAAGTCGTGATGCCGGGCTGCGAAGGCGCGTTTCTTCCAAATCGGTTTCCGCGGTGAAGCTGATGACGAATCCCGTGCCTTCCACGTTCACGCCTTTGCTTTCTCGCTGTATGAATTCGAGCATGTAGTCGCCTGCTGAATCGGTGAGGAAGGCTATTCCCCTCCCCGTGCGGCTGTCTAGAAACTCTTATCAATCTGTTCAAACATGCATAATAGAGTATCTATATGCTTCTTAAAATACTATATATCGTATAAGCAGAAGTCTCAGAGGGAGTTTCTAGACAGCCTTCCGCTGGCGCGGTGAACCGGCGTGCGAGATCCGTCATGCGACCGTGCACGAAGTGGCCAAGCGGCCCGCTGGCGCGGTGAACTGGCGTGCGAGATCCATCCCCAACGCGGTCTGGTAGAAGTCGACCGTGGCATCGAGGTTTTCGACCATGAACGTGGTATACGCATGCTCCATCTGGGTTCGTTCCTTCTTGCGTGGCTTTGATATGGCCAAGATACTCCTTCGGGCAGAGCGGGCGGGCGCCAACTTTGAGGGTTTCCAGCCTTCTTTCGACCTGAAAGCCCGAAAAAGGTTCTTTTGGAGCCAACTTCGCGAGTTTTTAACCTTTCTGGAAGCTGCGGGATTCGGCGATGGCCGGGCGATAGGCCTGTGAACTGCGGAAACGGCGCTATCCTCGTGATAAGGCAGAAAAAGTCAGATCGGAGAAAGGCTGGAAACCCTCAAAGTTGGCGCTTGGGAGGCGGTTTCGCCGGCTTCAGCCTCCGGCAAAGTTGGAAACCCTCAAAGTTGGCGCAGCCCAGCCGACCGTGTGCTGAATGTTGGCGTCGTAAGGTGCTTATGCAGCAAGGCGGCCATCGCCAAGGCTAAAGGTTTGCAAAATTCGATTGCTGCCGAGGTCGGGGTACCCCTATTGTCTTAAGGAGGCTTATCCTGTTGGATTTCCATTCGTATCTCCGCATAGTTGCGCGCATTCGCCTTTCGGTCCGAGTCGTTTAATGGCATGAACCCGGCCTCCCTTAGGCCGATGGCGCTCTCATCCTATCTTCTACGGTGCTTTCCGTCGGCTCTTCGCCGATTCCCCACGCGGGAACGCCTACGTCCGCTTGACCGATGTCTTAGGGTTTTCTAATATCTAGCCAATCGGCAAACCCGTCGAAAGACGGCGACACAAAGCTATAGGGCCTTAACTGGCAGCCAGTTGCATTTTCGTTGTGGAAGTGTGACTGGCTGCCTTTTTGCGTTGGGAGTGCACCGGATGTTCTCTAGATTGCGGGAATCGAATGTTGCGCGCAAGGCGACGAGCATCGCGCTTTCGCTCGCCCTCGTCTTATTCGTTGCGGTGCCCTCGGGCGCCTATGCCGACAAGAGCAGTCGAGCGGCTCATTCCGATATATCCGATGCTACCGGCGCCTCGGCAGAATCGAACGCCCGAGAAAGCTCTCCTTCGCAGCCGTCTTCTCCGACTGCCGGCGAATCGACAAGGGAAGATGGATCGCCTGCAACATCCTCTCAGGATACTCGACAGGACTCGGCAAGCAGCGCTTCGGATGGCGCGTCCCAGACTCCAAGTCGGAGCACATCGCAATCGCCGAGGCAAAGCGCTGCTTCCGATGAAAACGCTCCTCTTGAATTCGCCTTCGAAAACGACACGATGAAGGTCACCGCGACGGTTGCCGGCGAAAACGTGCTGCCGAAGGATGCCGTGCTCGATATTGCGGAGCTCACCCCTTACGGCGATGATGCCGTGAAAGCGCACGAAGCGGGCGGTGAGGAAGCCGCGAAAGCCGACGACGATGCTGAGCGTTACGTAGACGCCACCGCCAAGGTGGCAGAGCATGTGGGCAAGGACGAGAAAAACGTCATTGAAGCACGGGCGTACGATGTCCGCTTCCTGGATTCGGTGGGAAACGAGATCGAACCCAATGGCACGGTGAGCGTAGCGTTCTCGTACAAGCAGAAGGTCGTGCTCGACGGCGCCGAGACCGATTCCTCCAATGTCGAAGTCGCCCACGTAAAGGACGATGGCCAAGTGGAGCTGGTGGACGCCACTATCACGTCCGATCATAAAGGAGCACTGGAGAAAACCGAGTTCCATGCGCAGTCGTTCTCCATCTACGTGGTGTTCGACACGGGCAACACGTCCAACACCGCGCCGTACAACGTGGGGGAGTACGGCTGGATCCGCTTCGGCGGCGACAACTGGAAGGTCGACAGCCTCCCAGCCGACCCCGGCTTCGACAATGCCGGCTGGGCCCGCTATCTGAAGGTCAACGTCTATACGCTGAACAGCGGCGGGAACAGCGCGAACCCGAACGACTACTCGCTCAAGAAGTCCTTCGAGCACCTGGCGACCTGGGCTTCGAATTATACGATCGAGACCTCGCAATTCAGCGGGACGGTGAGGATGACCAGCTTCCGCAAGGCCCACAGCACCAGCTGGCAGCAGTACAACGGTCTGCAGAACAGCTACGCCTCCGAGGTGTACTACACTACTTGGCATCCATATGGTTTTGACGGTGACATCAACGAGCTGAACATCTACCTCGACAAGGGCGAGACCCCGCTCCCGCCGACGCCGTCCGACCAGACCGGGACGACCTACATCATCCGCTACTATCATGCGGACGGCTCCTACGACCAGAAGGACGGCGTGCTGACGTCCGGGCAGAGCATCAGCTTCGACCAGGCGGAGAAGCTGAAGGCCGGTGAGGTTCACTCGGGCGTGTCGGTCACGGCTGGGCCGAAGGCGGCAAACGTCAACGAGACGAATTGCGCGGGAACGATATCCTACGATGCTGGCACCCGCCTGGTCAAGGTGAACGTCTACTACAAGACCAAGGTGGAGAAGGAGACCGGCGGCACGGTAACGGGCGCGCCGCAGTACGATGCCGAGATCCAGAACGGGACGAAGGTCTACGACACAAGCCGGGAAGGACTTCATACCGACAAGACGGCTTCGGTCCATGTTGACGGAAGCGGCATCTCTGACGGCAGAACCTTCGATCTGAAGCTGGAGAGCTGGAACATTGGGACCAACATGGCCAACGTCGGCATGGTCTTCGATGCTTCGGGATCCATGGTGTGGACCAGCAACAATCCGGACGCGATGACCCATACGCAGGGCGAATGGACTGCGATCATGGGCAGCGGTTACACACCGTATCGCGTGCTGACGGAAGCGCAGGTCGACAAGATCCTCGACAAGAACGCGACGGACAACTCCAAGCTCAACTACAACGGCTACAAGTACTACCTGTATGACAGGACTGCGGGCGTGAACGAGTACGTGCCCATGGGCTACAGCAACGGAACCCACCAGAACGTCGGCGGCATCGAGCTGTTCAAGATGAACGGCCAGTACATGGCACGGGCCATAAACCATACGGGCGCTGGCTGGTATTACGTCAATTCGGGAGGCTATCCCGATTACGCGACACAGCAGCCGTATTCGGCGAAGCAGTATGTGGGAGTGCAGGGAGCGCACAACTACAACGAGAATGAGTCGCAGAACGACTTCGGCGGGGCGTGGCATCCCATCCAGGGCACGGCCAACGGCTCGCACGCCAACTACTTCTACATCGACGATGCCGGCAACCTGAAGACCTGCTTCTTCTACAACGGCGTTTACCGCATCTCGCAAGTCTATTCCAAGGCGGACGATGCGAGCACGAAGTCCGAGGTCCTGCAGCACTCCGTCGGCAAGTTCGCCGAGACGCTGAACTCGCTTTCCCCGGAGAGCCAGGTCAGCATGGTCCGATTCAGCCGGAGCGACTTCAGCTCCACGCAGCTGGCATTGCTGAACTGGACCAACGACACTGCCAAGATGACGGCGGCGATGAACCAGAGCTATGGCGACACGGAGACCCAGGGCGGCTCCGCGCATGCGTGGCTCGGTGGGATGGACGTCTACAACTACGGCTTCACCGGTGCGACCCACACCTATAAGGGCATTAAGGCCTTTATGGAAAAAATGACCAGCAATCAAGCCGGGTCCTGGGGGCAGCAAGGGTACACGCCGAACACGACGAATGGTGCCGCATCCAGATACCTGATCATCTTCACCGACGGCAAGGATAACTCCGGCAATGAGAACCAAGCCATAGCAGACGCTACCACTTTGAAGAACAACGGCTATACCATCATGACGGTCCTGATGGAGTCGGCGGGCATGACTCAAGACGACATCACCCATTCGACAAATTTCCTGAAGGAGCTGGCCAGCACTAAGCCCAACAGCAGCGAGAAGTACTTCTATTCCGCCCGCTACGACAACGGCGAAGATCTCGTGGCGCACTTCCAAGAGATGGCGACGCAGATCGCCGAGCCGCTGCAGGGCTACACGGTGACGGACTACATCGACCCGCGCTTCGATCTGGTGGACGCCGATGGCAACGTGCTGACGGTCCTGAACGAGAACGGCGGTTTCACCGAGCGCCCGTACCAGCTGGCAGATGGCAAGACCGCGACATTGAAATACGACTCCGACAAGAAGATGTTCTATCTGGAGTGGACTGATCAGGAGATCCCGACGACGACGCAGGGCGTCACGGGCGAGCAGAAGGTCTCCGTGTGGTCGAGCACGATCACCGTGCGTGCCAAGGAGGACTTCCTCGGCGGCAACGATATCCTCTCCAACGGCAACGAGGCGGGTCAGAATCGCGTGTATAATCCGGCGGACCCAAACAACAGCCCTCATAAGTACTTCCCATGGACGTCGGTGAACCCTGAGGTGCTCGATCTTGCGATAGGCAACTACGAGGACACCATCTTCATGGGCGAGGACATCACGCCTGACAACCTCTACGACAAGGTTGCCGGCAGTGCGGATAGCACGTGGTTCGTCGAGTACCTCGCGCGCATCGACGCGAAGAACAACCAGGATTACCTCGGCAGGCTGAAAAATGGCGAAACGGTCACGGTGGACTACTACTACCTGCCCAAGCCCGGTGACGCCACCTCCTATGCGGGCGGCAACTGCCATCAAAACGACAAGGTGGGCGGCCTCACGTATAAGTGGGTGGCGGATAACACTGGTGGGAACAACCCGAGCAATGCCTACGAGCCCTTCACCACAACGACCACCAACGACGTGAAATACCATCTCGAGGTGACGTATACGCCGGACCGTATCAACTACGGTTCCCCCGACCCGTACGCAAACAACGGCACGCCGCGGACGCGCAGTTTGACGAACCTGGTCAATCAGAATCCGTCCACATGGCTCATCCGCGACCCGGTGGGTAGCGAGCAGACCGCTACGGTCTCCGCGACGGGCAAGGCCGTCATCCACGTGGTGGATGGACGCATCCTCGTCCAGAAGAGGGTCAACAAAGAGAATCTCCTGGGCTACCTCTCCACCTTGGGCGATGACGGCGAGATGACCTTCACCTTCAACCTCAAGCGCTCCTATGGCACGACCGGCCAGGATGCGTACCGCTCCTTCCAGATCAAGCTCAACAACAGCGCAAGCGCGGGCGGCACGGCAGCCGGCGTGCACACGGTCACTCGCGCCGACGTGGAGGCCATGACGTCCGACGCCAACGGCGACGTCGTCATCGCCTCGCAGTGGGAGACGGACCTGCCCATAGGCACCTACACGCTCACCGAGGCCATCAGCGACAGCGATAGCTTCGCCACGCCCACGTTTGCCGGCGTTGCTGCCGCAGACATCGCCGATGATCCGGCGACTACCGACTACGTGGAGAAACCCGAGTTCGCGGCTGCCTTCGACACAGATCCCGCCCCACTCAGCTTCTACATCGGCCAGGTGCATGGCGGCATCCCGGACCAGTGCTCCTATGCGGACTCCGACTTCAGCACGGCGGCGGTGGAGGACACCGTGAAGCAGGTCGACCCCGCGCTCTCCGCGAATGGCGGCAAGTTCTACCTCAACGCGCAGATCGGCATGGCGCGCGTGACCAACCATCCCAAACCCGGCATCGTCATCCTGAAGCGCGACGCCGCAAACCATGAGACGGTGCTCGCTGGTGCGGAGTTCAAGCTGTACGCCACGAACGATGCGTGGGACGAGCCGTCGTCCTCGCAGCAGCCGGTTGCCACCAAGACGACCGGGGCAGACGGCACGGCGGCCTTCACATCGCTTGTCGACGGCAAGTACCTGCTCTACGAGACGCGGGCGGCGACGGGCTACCAGGCCCCCTCCGAGCCGTGGCGCATCACGGTGGCGGGCGGCAAGGTGACCTCGTTCACGACGAGCAACCCCTCCGCAGGTGTCATCACGCCCGAGAACGGCGCGTACCCCATCGACAACGCCAAGACCAGCGAACTTCCCTCGGCCGGAGGCTCAGGCCCCTTGGCGATATACCTTGCATCCGTCGTCCTGCTACTGGGGGCAGCGATCGGCCTCTGGCGCAGACGAAGGCGTCTGGATGGGGGTGAAGCATAGGAAAGCTCTTCAGATGGGACATGAAGGCACTATTCGAAAGGAATTGAAAGGAAGTGCATGAGATGAATAAAACGCTAATGCACAAGGGCATCGCGATAATGCTCGCCGCGTTTGTGGCCCTGGTGGCGGCATTTGCCCTCGCGCTGCCGGCGTATGCCACCACGTCGGAAGTTGCCGAGGGGGCAACTGCCTCCCCAGCCGCGGCCGACTCGACGACAAGCATCGAGGCCAAGACCGGCAATGCCAATGACACGCTCAACATGTATAAGGTCGTTACTGTCACGTATGCCAACAACCAGCTGACCTACGCGTTCACGCCGACGTTCCAGGCGTTCCTGGATGCGGCGGATCCCTCTGCACCGTACAAGGGTCTGACCATTGATCAGTACACCGCGGGAGCTTATGACGCGGAGGCTGTCCTGGGTGCGTTCACCGCATACGTGCGAAACGCGAGTCCAGCCCTTGCCTATGACAAGAGCGAACAGACTGACGTGTCCGGAGTTGCCAACTTCACGGAAGTGGGCTTGGGCCAGTACATCATCGTCGGCATGGGTAACACCAACGGCGCCAAAATCTACCAGACCGTGACGGCAGAGGTCGTTCCCACGATTGTCGACGGTGCCTACGTTATCTATAGCAAGTACGTGGTCGACCTGAAGACCACCGAGCCTGGAGGCGACAAGGAAATCACCGGAGGCACCGTCACGGATGGGAGCAACGCAACCGCATCCATCGGCAAGCCTATCAGCTACAAGCTCAACGGCGACGTCCCCGTGTATCCTGCTGGCGCGAAGAACACCACCGTGGTCATGGGCGACAAGCTGTCCAAGGGCCTTACCCTCGACCGCACGACGGTGAAGGCTTATAAGGACACCGCTACGGGCACTGTTGAACTCAATCCTGGCACCGATTACACCCTCACGTATCAGGTGAACAGCGATGGCACCACGACGATGTACGTAAGCTTCGTGTACGACAACATCAAGGATGCCACCAAGCTGCACGTCACCTACGATGCCGTCCTCAACGAGAACGCCGTCATCGGCGGCGCCACCGGCAACCCCAACGACTATACCTTCATCTACAGCAACAACCCCTTCAAAGAGGGCACGTACACCCCTGGCGATGAGGACAATCCCAACAGCGGGTATGGAAAGAAGACCGACAAGGAAACCGTCTTCACCTACAGCTTCTACATCTACAAGACCGACAATAACACCGCCAATCCCACGGCTTTGAAAGGGGCGGTCTTCGAGCTGAAGACCGCTGACGGAACCGTTGTCGCCACCCTCACCACCGACGACAAGGGCTATGCGGCCGTCGACGGCCCGCAGGCGGGCTCCTACAAGCTGCAGGAAACCACGGCGCCCACCGGCTACAAGCTGATGAGCCCCAATCCCAAGGACGTTTCCATCGACGCCTCGCACGCGACCAGCGCCGTGACCACCACCACGACGGTGCACTACACCACCGTCAAGGACTATGCCGCCATCAAGGTGCAGGCTACGGATGCCCAAGGTAAGCTGCTGTGGCTTGCCGATGGTGCGACGGGCGACAACCCCACCGCATCCGAGACCCAGCCTGCAGGCATGGTTCCGGCCTATGTTCTCTCGATCGAGACCAAGGTCGACAACACCAGCGTTCAGACCGGCCAGCCCGCAGGCACCGGTTACACCCCCGAGAACATCAAGGATGAGCCCGGCGGCAACCTGCCCGTCACGGGTGGCATGGGCACGTACCTGCTCTACGGCGCGGGCATTGCGCTGGTGCTGATCGCGGGCATCGCGTATTTCGTACGCAGGCGTTCTGCACGGCAAAAGTAACGCGTTGCGACTGCTATAGTCTGCAGCAAACGATACGGACATGACCCTTCGGCCCGCAAGCTCGCACCTGCGGCTTGCGGGTCGGAAGGGGCAGGAGCATGGCGAAGCCGAGAATATCGAGCGTTCTGATGACGCTTGCCTTCATCGCCGGGATCGCCTTGCTCCTGTATCCGACGGTAAGCGACCTTTACAACCAGATAGGTGCTTCGTTCGCCGTGAAGGGCTACGAGGATCACTCGCAGGAGATGACCCGGGAGGAGAAGGACGGTCTTCTGCGCGAAGCCGAAGAGTACAACCGCCAGATCGCCGCGAATCCGCAGTCGTTCAGGGCGGGCGCACCGGAAGATGGACGGTACAACGCGATTCTGAATCCCGGAGGGGATGGGATGATCGGGTTCTTGACCATCGATAAAATCGGTGTGCAGGTTCCCATCTTCCATGGAACCGCTGAAGACATGCTCTCGCGCTTCGTGGGCCATTTGGAGGGATCTTCCCTTCCAGTGGGCGGAACAAGCACCCATGCGGTTATATCGGGGCATAGGGGCCTGCCGACCGCCCGGCTCTTCACCGATTTGGATCGGATGGAGGTCGGAGATACGTTCGTCATCACGGTGCTCGATCGTAAGATGACGTACGAAGTTGACAAGATCAGCGTCATCGAGCCCGATCGGTTCGAGGATGTGCAAATCGTTCCGGGCGAGGATCACGTGACGTTGCTGACCTGCACGCCGTATGCGGTGAATACGCAACGGCTGCTGGTCCGCGGAAAGCGGGTTCCCAACGGTCCTGAGCCCGTGGATGCGCTCACCGGGCCTTCGGTCAATCCGATTGCGGTGGGGGCGCTGGTTGCAGCGGTCGCGCTGCTTGCCGCTCTGCTCATCGTCGCAGTGCGGCGAAAGCGCGGGCGCCGCATGAAAGGACGGCACTCTGCTTCCTAACGGGGAGCATGCCCGAGGAAAGTTTGAGGTGGGATATGGAGTTGCGTAAAGCACATATCGCTTTCTTCGCTTTGGCGCTGTGCGCTCTAGCACTCTTCGCGCTTCCCGTGAATTCTGCTTTGGCCCAAGATGCCATCGACACTTCGAAGAAGTGCGACCTGACGGTTGCATACGAAGTCGATGGCGATCCCGTCGGGGGAATTCATGCGCGTTTGTACAAGGTTGCGGATGTTTCAGCCGAAGGGGTATATTCCCCCGTGCCGGCGTTTGCCGGATCGGGGGCAAACCTTTCCACCGACCAGACCGACGGCCAATGGGCAGAAACGGCGGGTTTGGTCGCCGGCTTCGCTTCGGCATCGGGTGCCGATCCCACGTTCGAATCACAAGCCGACAGCGGGCAGCGCGCGTCATTTGGGGGCATCGGGTGCGGTTTGTACCTGCTGATGACGGGAAGCGTATCGACCTCGACCGGTTACGTGTACACATTCCAGCCATCGCTCGTCGCCGTTCCCGACCTCGATCGAGATGGTATGTGGAGATATGAGACCACCGTCGCCCCCAAGTTCGAGAGAAGCAAGCCAAGCGGGAAAGAGATCGAATATCGGGTAGTCAAGCATTGGGCCGATGAGGGGCATGGATCTTCCTGACCGCAGAATATCTCGGTCTCCATTCTGAAAGATGGGATCGTGCAGTCCGAGCAGGTCCTCGATGGATCGAACGATTGGACATATGCGTGGAAGGCGGCTGACGATGGAGCGCAGTGGTCGGTGTTCGAGAAGGGTGTCCCCGAAGGCTACCGCTTCTCGGCCAGCGCAAAAGAGCACGTGTTCATGGTGACGAATACGTATCAGGAGCCTCCGCAGCCCACGCCGCCTGCCGACCTCCCGAAAACCGGCGATCGGAGTTCGTGGATCATCGTCGTGCTGCTCTCGATCGCCGGGCTTTCTTTGATCGTCGCCGCCCTCGTGCGCGCTGGCGCGCAATCGCGGTCGGGAAAACGGTAGGGAGTTCATTTGCCGGCTCATCCTTCCGAGAAGTCCAAAGGGGCTCTTTCGTGGGCCATGGTGGCTGTAGGGACGGTGCTGATATGCGCCGCCCTGGCTTTTTCCGCGGCGGGTTATCGTATGAACCGGCTTGCGGCAAACGATTCGGTCCGGGTTCTCCAGCGATTGGAGGCAGCTCTTCCTCCCGTAACGGATGTGCGGTTTCCCAGCGTCGCGGGGGATGCGCAAAATGATGCGGGCATATCCATTCTCTCCATCGACGGGGAATCGTACATGGGGATTCTTTGCGTGCCATCGGTGGGGATAAAAACGCCTGTGCGTGTCGGGCAATTGGATGAAGAGCGCCTTCGGATGTCGGCGCTGCGCTATTCGGGGACGCCGACGGCAGGCCCCTTGGTGATTCTGGGGTGGGATAGTCCGGAGCAATTGGGCACCATGGCTCGGATATCCATCGGCGATGGCGTTCAGATCGTCGATGTCGATGGCAATCGGTATTCTTATCACGTGAATTCGCTGATGAAGGATACCGGCTTCGACCCGAACGATCCGAGTCAGCTTGACGCTGATTTGGTGATTTGCTATTTCGACTCGTCTGCGCATGCGGAGATGGTGCTCCGTTGCTCGTCCGATTTCTATGGAACCGCTGATGAATTCCGCCTTGGCCGGGGACGGCGAGCTGAGTGCCGGGGCGGCGGAAGGCGAGCGGGCGCAGGCGTGCGCGAACGAGGATCGAGCCGTTCCGGCGCCAGCATGCCGTCCCCGGCCAAGGCGGAATTCATCAGCGGTTCCATAGATTCTCCTTAGCGTCATCGTCTGACCTGCGGTCCCCGCCTTCGTGCGGATGCGCTTGCACCGGCCGGTGTGCGGACCGTTTCCCGCTCGCAGCGTTCGCTTTCGCGACGGGGAACGGCACCGGATCGCATGGGGTCCATCTTCCGTTTTCCGGAAGGCATGGTGTTCGGGATCGGGTTTTTTCGCCATGAATCCGAAGCGGTCCTATAATCCGTCCCGGTAAATCGAAGCGTGTCCAGACGGCGCGCTGCAATGAAAGGACGAATGGATGGCTCTCGTCAATATGATCCTCGTTGTGCTCGTGGCACTTGAGTTCTTCTTCATCTTCTATCTGGAAACCATCGCAACCACGTCGAAGAAGACGTCCGAGACGTTCGGCATGGACATCTCCGAGCTGAAACGCGATTCGGTGTCCACGCTGTTCAAGAACCAGGGCGTGTACAATGCGTTGCTGGGTGTGCTGCTGCTCGTGTTCCTGTTCGGGCTGCATTCGCAGGCGGCGGTCGTCTCCGTGCTGGTGTACATCCTGTGCGTGGCTGCGTACGGCGCTGCCACCAGCAACCCGAAGATCCTGCTCAAACAAGGCTGCCTGGCGGCTGTAGCGCTCATCCTGATCCTCGTTTTCGGGCTGTAAACGTCCGCGCATCTCCCGCGTGGTAGGCTGGGCCGTAGGCTGCTGGCGACGCCTGGGCGATTGATGCAAGAGCGGGCCGCATGCCTACTTCGGCGGAAGCGGCTGCTGGCTGACTTGACGGCGGACTTCTCCGCTCCCAAGGGATAGAACCCGGACGGTATCGCCGACACGCACCGCTCCCGGTTCGACCACCCAGCCGAACACCCCCTCGCGGGGGAAGATGCAGTCTCCCGCGAGATAGTAGATGGCGCAGCGGGTATGGCACACCTTGCCTATCTGGCTGATCTCGACTTCGGCATCTCCGATTTCAAGCCGGCTCCCCAAAGGCAGCGCCTTGAGATTCATCCCCTTGATGGTGACGTTCTCCCCGAAATCGCCTTCGGAGACATCGAGCCCGTGCTCGCGAGCGACGGCGATGGACTCCTCCGCCAAGAAGGAGACCTGCCGATGCCAGTTGCCCGCGTGCGCGTCGCCGCGGACCCCGAAGTCCCTTTCGAGCTCGATGGCCCTCGATTCCGCAGGCGTCTTGCGGGTCTCCTTCTTCTCGCTCGTGTTCACGCTGGTGACGGTGGCGGTGCTGCCCACTTCCGGCGCGAGGCCGTCGGGCGTCGCCATGAGGGGGTTGTCCAGCCCCAGATTTTCCGCCGCGGCCCTCGCCGTCTCGTTCACCGCGCATCCGCCCTCGCTCTCCATGGGCGACCTCCTTAACCTAGAACAATACTAGGAATTATAGCGGTTCGGATGCCGGGCACATCCGAATTCCAAGAGTCTGACAAAGGTTGTCGACTACGGGTTGCCGCCGGGCAGGTAGGCGATACGCTGGCTGCGGAGACCATGAACACGGCGAGGCCGAGGATGAATCAGCGAGAGCGGCGGGCCGACACGCATGGCGAAGCGCATGACGAGGATTTCGTGCTCACTCTGCTCCTTTCGCTCATCGCATTGCAAAATGGGTTGAATGCAAATTATATTCTAGAAAAAGTATATTATTCACATGGAGATATATGAATCGGAACATATTCGGAAAGGAGACCAGCTATATGAAGTCAAGACCTGATTAGAGATTTTTCAAAGTCTCTAGTTTTGTTTGGATTTGCACTTTGACAGTCGAATATCGAATGCTTCTGGGCGCAATGAACCGCATCGCGGA
>NZ_JANIPD030000041.1 GCF_024609215.1 Curtanaerobium respiraculi
GACGCCATCATGGCGCGGATCGTGGAGGAGCTGAGCGCCTGCCTCGTCCCGATCCGCCGCGAGAGGGCCTATCCCCGCGACGGGGTGGATCACAAACTACGCGAATCGCTACAGCAACACGCACAAACGGGTCTTCTGAGTGCAGCCGCACGGCAATCCGCGGCGGAGCCATGGCAAAAACACCCACCGCCCCCAGCGGACGAAAACCGGGCGAACAGAAAAAGCCCCCGCGGCGAATCAACCGCCGCGGGGGCTTGTTCTAAGCGATGCCGGCTTGCATGTCACTCGCTTAAGTTAATGACATTGGTTAAATCCCCTCGGAACTGAACTCACCTGACGTTAACAGACATAGGAGCTGCGGGTGTAGAAGCTTCAGGCGTAGGAGCTGCGGGCGTAGGAGCTGCGGACGCAAAAGCTGCTGGGCGTAAAAGCTTCAGGCGTGCAAGCATTATGCTCGTGGCACTCCGAAAGCCTCGAGAATCTTTGCGAAGTAGGGCCGGTTACCCACGTCGGATGGTGAGAAGCGGCAGACGCGAGCGCCGGATGCAGTCAGTCGTGATTCGCGCTGGCGCTCGGCTCGGAGCACACCAGTAACATCTTTGCCGTTCATGAATGCTGGATCGTTGTATTTCTGGTTGCCGTCCAGTTCGCCGATGATCAGTCCTCCGTCCTCGGTGTTCCACAAAAAATCAACGCGGTAGGTGCTTCCATCTAGGGGATCGGTAAACTCCTTCTGCAGTTGAGGTATCGCGAATCCAAGTTCGATTATTGCCGCGCGCGCTACCGATTCACCGCCGTTTTCGGCTTTTCCATTGGCGTACTTCACCACTTTGCGCGCAGCCCCCACCCCTTTGTATCCTGCTTTGCCCCTCACGTATGCGTCAAGCTGTTCCTCGTCGATTAGTCTAAGCCGGAGTGCGGAATCGGCTACTGCCAGCCCATCCTCAAACGCCATGGAGCGTGTGCAGTCGAACACCGTGCGCAGGGGCGAAGTTACCTTGAATCGTTCCACTCGGCGTGGCTCGTCCCCTTCCACAACGCGGTAATTTACAAAGCCGGTGCTTCGGGCGTTTTTCTTTCGGGATGTTGCAAGTTTGATAGTTCCATACGAGTTGTGTGGAACGCATATGCCATAGAGGAAGGCGGCAGATTCGTAGCAGAAAACCGCACCCGGATGTTCATTCGACGCCGTACATAGCACGTATCGATAGCGCTGGTCGATAGAGAGGCTATTCCAAGTGGAGGCACGAACGAACATCCCTCGGAGTGGTTCAATCGCCTCGCCTTTGGCAACCCGGCGTCGGAATGCACGTGAACGGCGGCTATCGGTGGCAAATACACAAGCGGTGCGGGCTTCGGCGTTGTTGAATTCGTTGTTGATCTTTTCTTCGACGGTTGCGCTCATAACGGCATGGTCTCTTTCATGCTTGAAGTTGTGCATTGTAAAAATACAGATTTTTACATAAATAACGGTTTAAGAATTGGAAAAAAAGCAAAGATTTGTATTTTAATATCCTATCGCCAGAAGATGGAAGGAACGCTGCGAGACATCTTGTCGGTCGATGATTGTCTGCTGGCGGCGTTTGCGCTCCGCGACGGCAGAGCAAAGGGCATCGAACTCGTCGGCATCGAGCGACGAGACCATGCTCAGGCAGGGATTTGCGGCGGCCATGGCCGATTCCTATCCGCCCAAGCGACCATCAAGCCAGGGATGTCGCCAAACATAGGGTCGGATGGCCACTCGGGCAAATCTATGTTTGGCTTCGCCAATGGTATCATGCGGGTGTCAGGAAACCGAGTTTCGACCCGCACGCTCCGAAACTCTCGGAAAATCCCGTCATTGACCCGCTCGCTTCTACGCTCTCGGAAATCTTTAAACGTAACGGCGGGAGCTCAGCCATGCAATGAACCGCCTGGGCGAGTGATGGGCGCCAGTCCACTGCGAGCTGGCAGCTTTTTCTTTTTCGATGGTAGGTTGGTGAGGGTTGGCGGGCAGGTTGGTGAGGGTAGGTCGGTAGGTCGGTGAGGGTAGGCGGGTAGGAGGTTATGGTGAAGGTGCGGAAGGGGGTTGGCGAATTCCGGTTCGCTCTGTATAATCACATCATTGCTTTAGCACTATACTGTACTAAAGTGATACAGATTGGAGACTAATTATCCTATCTGGAAAGTTATCGCAGTCGAGACGCAATGTGCTTTGCCTGCTGCAATATTAAAATGAAGCGAATCGAGGGGAAAGGCGCGATCATGAACTTTGTGACTCCTGCCGGCCTGCGGGATGTGATGCCCGAAGAGGCGTCGCGGCGCGAGCAGATCACCACGAGTGTGGCAGATCTGTTTGCCCATCATGGCTATGCGCCGATCGAGACCCCCACGCTCGAGCGGATGGACGTGCTACGTGCGGCGGGGCGCATCCCGCCATCGCCGTTCAAGATGTTCGATACCACGGGCGACCTTCTCGCCTTGCGTCCCGATGTGACCATGCAAGTTGCGCGCATGTGCGCCACGCGCCTGCGCGGTCAGGAGGGCCCATTCCGTTTCCGTTACACGCAGCGTGTGTTCCGCGAGCCCGACCAACAGGCATCGCAACGCGAGCTTACGCAGATCGGTCTGGAATGCATCGGCGCTGAGGGTCCGGCAGTCGATGCCGAGATCATCGGCCTTCTCGTCGAAGCTCTGCAGACGGCGGGGCTTGACGACTTCAAAATCGCCCTCGGCACCGTGGGGGTTCTGCGGGCGCTGCTCGAAACATGCCCTGCCGAGGGCTCGTGGAAAAATGATGTCCTCGCTGCGTACCATGCCTCGGATTTCATCGAGCTCGATCGTCTGATCCATCTGGAAGGAGTGCCCACGGCCTTTGCCGGGGCGATTGCCAAACTGCCGTTCATTCGCGGAGGCCGCGAGGCGATTGAGGAGGCACGTGCCTTGGCAAAGCCCCTTGGGTGCGCGCGCGGCCTGGACGACCTGGCCGCGACCTACGATGAGCTATGCGCTAACGGTTTCGAGGGTGCGTTGCTCGTCGACTTCAGCATCATGAGCAGTTTCGATTACTACACAGGGGTCGTGTTCGAAGCCTACGTGCCGGGAATGGGAACGAGCCTTGGCAGCGGCGGACGCTACGATGGCATGCTCGCCTCCTACGAGGGCGCACCGTTGCCGGCGGGCGGATTCGCCTTCTACTTGGAGCAGGTCATGGCTGCACTGGCCAAGGACAGAACAGAGGAGCGGCCGCTCCGCATCGCGGTGCCCAAGGGCTCGCTCAACGCCGACACGATCCGCGCGCTTTCGGATGCGGGACTCGATACAGCCGGTCTGGACGATCCGGGGCGCCAGCTGATCATCGGCAATCCCGGAGTCGACTTCATCATCGTGCGCCCCACGGATGCTCCCGTGTTCGTCGCCATGGGCGCCGCCGACTGCGGCATCTGCGGACGCGACAGCCTGGTGGAGGCGGATACCGACGTGGTGGAGCTCGTGGATTTGCGGTATGGCGGGTGCAAATTCGTGGTTGCCCAGCCCAAGGGCGCCACGCCGACGGTGGAAAAACGCTATCGCAAGCTAGGCAGCATCCGCGTGACCACAAAGTATCCCAACATCACCAAAGCTTACTATGACCGCATCGGCCAGCAGGTGGAGGTCGTGCAACTGCACGGTAACATCGAGCTCGGTCCGCTCATCGGCATGTCCGACCGCATCGTGGACATTACGGCCACGGGCACTACGCTGCGCGAGAACAACCTGGAAGTTGTGGACGACGTGATGGGATCCACCGCGCGGTTCTTCGCCAACCCCTGCGCTTTCCGCATGGACGAGCGGGTGCTCGCCCTGTCCTGCTCCCTGAAGGAGAATGTGAGATGACGATTCGGGCCCAACGTGCGACCCCAGGAATTGCGGGACGTTTCGAGCGACATAACGGGCGGAAAGCGCTCTAGCATTCCCGTGCTTTCCGCAATTTACTTTGTTACGTAACCGCATGTGCCGGCACCTCGAAGGAATCGGCGCATGGAAGAAGGAGAAAAGCATATGAGACGAGTAACCCTGCAACCTGGTGAAATCCTGAGCAACGAGCAGATGCAGCGCTTCAGCGCATTCGACGCTCAAGCCATGCGCGCTGCCACCGATATTGTGGAAGCTGTGCGCGAGGGCGGCGACGCGACGCTGCGCGAGTATACGGCCAAGTTCGACGGCGTTGATCTGGACGACTTCCGCGTGAGCCAGGAAGCAATCGACGCGGCTCTGGCAACGCTGGACCCCAAGCTGGCTGCGAGTCTGCAGCACGCAGTGGACCAGGTGCGTGAATTCCACGAGCGCCAGCTGCAGGAGAGCATGTTCGCCGTGCGCCCGAATGGTGCGCTTGTCGGCAGCAAGATGACGGCGATCGAGGCTGTAGGCATCTATGTTCCCGGCGGCCGTGCGCTGTATCCCAGCAGCGTGATCATGAACGCCATCCCGGCGCAGGTTGCCGGTGTGGAGCGCATCGTGTGCGTGACCCCGCCCACAAAGGACGGCTCGCTGGATGCGGCGGTTTTGGAAGCCTGCCGTCTATGCGGCGTGACCGAGATCTACTCCATCGGCGGCGCCCAGGCCGTGGCGGCGCTAGCGTACGGCACCGAGTCCATCAAGCCCGTGAACAAGATCACCGGCCCGGGCAACGCGTATGTGGCGGCTGCCAAGAAGATCGTGATGGGCGATGTCGGCATCGACATGATCGCCGGTCCCAGCGAGGTGCTGGTTGTGGCGGACGAAACGGCCGACCCCCGCATGGTTGCCATCGACATCATGGCCCAGGCCGAGCACGACCCGCTGGCCACCTGCTACCTGGTGTGCTTCAGCGACGAATACGCCGACCAGGTGGAAGCGAACATCGCCGAGCACATGAAGCGCAGCACGCGTGCGGAGATCACCGCCGCTTCGCTGGAACACGGCCTGATCGTGGTCTGCCCGGATATGGAAACCGCCATCGGCGCCGTGAACGAGGTTGCGCCCGAGCACTTGGAAATGCACATCGACAACGCCATGGGCCAGCTGGGTGCCATCAAGAACGCCGGTGCGATCTTCCTGGGCGAGTGGACGCCGGAAGCCGTGGGCGACTACGTTGCCGGTCCCAACCACACGCTGCCCACCGGCGGCACCGCCAAGTTCAGCAGCCCGCTGGGCACCATGGACTTCATGAAGCACAGCAGCGTGATCCAATACACGAAGAAGGCGCTGGCCGACGATGGCGAGTCCATCGTGTCCATCGCCGACCGCGAGGGCCTGTGGAGCCATGCGGAAAGCGTGCGCCTGCGCCTGGCCGAGCTGTAGCGGGATAACACGTCGTTCGCTTTGTCCCATTTGAAAGGAGCGAAGGTGCTGCGTTCAAGCAACCCGCTGTTGGCAGGGGTGGAGCCCTACGACCCCAAATACCTGCCGGCGGATGTGATGGTCTCGGCTAACGAGATGACCTTCGACGTGCCTGCCGCCGTGCGGGCCGCCGTGGTCGATCGCTTGGCGGACCTGGCATTCAACCGCTATCCCGACCCGCTGGCCAACGAGCTGCGCGATTCGATCGCTCAGTGGTACGGCCTGGCGCGCGATAACGTGATCTGCGGAAACGGCGGCGACGAGCTTCTGTTCAACCTGGCGCTCGCCTGGGGCGGCGCGGGAAATTCCCTGATCAACGTGCCGCCCACCTTCAGCGTGTACGCCGCGAACGCGCACTTGACGGGCACGACGGTGGTGGATGTACCGCGCCGCACCGACTTCACGCTCGACGAAGATGCGATCGTGGAGCGCGCGAGCAAGGGCGATGTGGGCACGGTCATCATCACCAGCCCCAACAACCCCACGGGCGATTTGGCATCGCGGGAATTCGTGGAACGCCTGCTGAATGCAACCGATGCGCTGGTTCTGCTCGACGAGGCCTACATCGAGTTCGCGCCCGAAGGCTCCAGCTGCCTGCCGTTGCTTGCCAAGCACGAGAACCTGGTCATCCTGCACACCTTCAGCAAGGCGTTTCGTTTGGCCGGGGTGCGCCTGGGCTATCTGCTGTGCAGTCCGCGCGTGGCAAGCGAGCTCACCAAGGTGCGCCAGCCGTATTCGGTGGACGCCGTCTCCCAGGCCATTGCGCTTGAAGTGGTGAAGAATCGCGCCGCGTTTGCGGAGGGAATCCAGATGGTGAAGGCCGAGCGCGAGCGGTTGGCAGCGGGCCTGGCAGAGCTTCCCGGCGTGACGGTGTACCCCAGCTTCGCCAACTTCCTGTGCGTGCGCTTCGACCGCGATGCCGGCAAGCTGTGGCAGGATCTGTACGACCGCGGAATCCTGGTGCGCGACTTCAGCGCCAACCCCGCCACCCGCAACTGCCTGCGCATCAGCGTAGGAACCCCCGAGGAAAACGACAAAGTATTGAACGCCATCAAGGAGCTTGCGAATGTCTAAAAAGAAGAAGCAGAAGGCTGTCGCACCTGCGCACTGCGTGGGCCACGTGCAGCGCACCACTGTGACAACCAACCGTGTGACAACCAACCGTAGGGTGACAACCAACCGTAGGGTGACAACCAACCGTAGGAATTGACACATATGAGTGCGATAACCAACCATGGGGATGGGCATAGACACGTCGGCGGCAGCGTGCCAGTCTGCCGGAGGAAATAGCACGTTTTTGAACGAACATGGGTAAGAGAGACTGTGGCAAGCAACTGGCAAGCAACCGCAGTATGGCAAGCAACCGCAGTGTTCGTCACACCTCCGTTCGCTAAGTTGAAGAAAGGATCTCAATGGGTAAGAAAGACAAGAAGGCGAAGGCGCCGCGGCATCGCGTGGGCCACGTGCAGCGCACGACCAAGGAAACCGATATCGACCTGACCATCGACCTCGACGGCGTAGGAACGGTCGATGTGGAAACCGGTGTGCCCTTCTTCGACCATATGCTGAACGCGTTCGGCCGTCATGGTCTGTTCGACCTGACGGCGAGAGCGAAAGGCGACATCAAAGTCGACGCGCACCACACCGTCGAGGATGTCGGCATCGTCATGGGCCAGGCAATCGCCCAAGCGCTCGGCGACAAGCGCGGCATTGTGCGCTTCGGCAGCAGCTACGTGCCGATGGACGAGGCGCTTTTGCTATCCGCCATCGACATCAGCGGCCGCGGTCAGCTGCACTACGCCGTGAACCTGCCCATCGAGATCATCGGAACGTTCGACACGACGCTCGCGAAGGAGTTCTTCGTGGCGCTTGCCTCCAACGCTGGCCTCACGCTGCACATTCGCAGCCTGGCGGGCGAGAACAGCCACCATATCATCGAGGCCGCGTTCAAAGCGGCGGGTCGCGCTCTCTGCGATGCGACGCGGATCAACCTGCGCATCGCCGACGTGCTTCCCACCACGAAGGGGGCGCTGTGATCCCGCCGTCCTACGAAACGGCGGATTCGCCGACGCTGCAGACGGTTCTGGCGGCACATGGGATCCGCTCGGAGAAGGGGGCGGCGCAAAGGCCAGCCCTCATCACCGAGCGAATCCCGCGCCCTCGCCAGAACCGTACTCGCCGACTTCCTTGGGCGAACCTAGGAGTTTTTCATGATCGCAATCGTTGACTACGCGAAGGGGAACCTGCGCAGCGTGCAGAAGGGATTGGAAGCCGCAGGTGCGGAAGCAGTGGTGACGGCCGATCCTGCGGAAATCGCGCGTGCTCAGGCGCTCGTGATGCCGGGCGTGGGCGCGTATGCCGACGCCATGGCGAACATGACCGAAAACGGGCAGGTGGAAGCCGTGCTCGAGCGCGTGAAGGCGGGCGTACCGTTCCTGGGCATCTGCCTGGGCATCCAACTGCTGTTCGAAGGCGGAACGGAAGGCGCGCCCGAGGGCGGCGTGGTGAAGGGTCTGGGAATCCTGCCTGGTATATCCGACCGCCTTCCCAATCACGATACGGCTGGGGCTTTTTACAAGATTCCCCATGTCGGTTGGAACACGGTTGATCCTGTCGTTCTGCCGAACAACGGATTCGCCGACGCTGCGGACGGTTCTGGCGGCACATGGGATCCGCTTGGAGAAGGGGGCGGCGCAAAGGCCAGCCCTCATCACCGAGCGAATCCCGCGTCCTCGCCAGAACCGCCCTCGTCGACTTCCTTGGATGAACCCAGGAGTCCTTATTCTGATTGTCCGCTGTTCGAGGGCATTCAGCCGGGCGAGTACTTTTATTTCACGCACAGCTACGTGGCGCCGACGAGCGACTTCACGGTGGCCACCACCACGCATTCCATCACGTTCCCCAGTGCCGTGCAGCATGGCAACGTGTTCGGCGTGCAGTTCCACCCGGAAAAATCCTCGGATGCTGGCATGGCCGTGCTCCGCAACTTCGCCGATCTCGTCCGAAGGTGATGCAACCATGCTCGTGGCGCGATGAATCCTCGCACGAGGCGCTTGCCGAATGGTGAAAGGAATCCCATGCCATGTCGACCGTGTCATTCACCATGGAAGGCTGGCGCACGACGCAGTGCGGAACGCCGACGTAAGTTGCGCACCGTTTACAAAGAAGGTGAGGACGGCCGACGCGTATTCGACTGGGCGGGGTGTCTGGAATGCGGGACCTGCCGTATCGCCTGCGGAAGCACCATTGTCAAACGATGGGACAACCCCGGTCCACTGATGGGTGTGGGCTACCGATTTGGCTAAGGGGAGCCAGGAGCTCTGGTAAAATGCGGGGTCAGCAACGTGAAAGGACCCGCAATGTACCTACTTCCCGCAGTTGACATCCTGGACGGCAAGGCCGTGCGCTTGGCAAAGGGCGATTACGCAAAGGTCACGGTGTACAATGACAGCCCCGTTGACCAGGCGAAGGAGTTTGAGCAGGCGGGTGCCACGTGGATCCATGTGGTGGACCTGAATGGTGCCAAATCCGGCAAGCAGGAGAACCTGAAGCTGATCGAGCAAATCGCCGCGCAGACCAGCCTGAAGGTGGAAAACGGCGGCGGCATCCGCGACATGGCGGCCGTGCGGCGCCTGTACGACTCCGGCGTGTCCCGCGTGGTGCTGGGCAGCGCGCTCGTGGTGGACAAGGCTTTCGCTGAAGAGGCCATCGCCAAGTTCGGCGACCTGCTGTGCGCGGGTATCGACGCCAAAGGCGGGGAAGTGGCCATCCAGGGCTGGCGCGAGGGTGCGGGCGTGCCTGCGGAAGAGCTCATCGCGGAAGTGGCCGATCTGGGCTTCCGGCACTTGGTGTACACCGACATCGCGCGCGATGGCATGCAGACCGGCATCGACGCGGCGGCCTACGAGCGCATCGCCAAGGTCTTCCGCAATCCTGTGACGGCAAGCGGTGGTGTGACCAACATGGACGACCTGCGCAATCTGGCCCATGTGGCTGCCAGCATCGAAGGCGTGATCACCGGCCGCGCGATCTACGAAGGCAGCCTTCCCCTGACGGAGGCGCTCGCGTTCTGCCGCGCTTAGGCGCCCAAAACGAACGCAGTGATAATGTCGGCGGCTTCCGACTGCTGCTGCTCAGGCGTGATGGTGGCAACGCCGTCGTTCGCTTGCTCGCCGTAGCTGCCGAAGTGGCCGTGGTTGCCTCCTTCAATCGCATACGTCTGCGTGCCCGCGGGCAGGTTTCGCGCATTGTCCTCCATGGCGGTACGGTTGATAACTTCATCTTCGCTGCCGTAGATGCTCAATCCCGCAAGCCTGCTTTGCGACAGGTCATCCGTGGCGTAAGACGCCAGGAAGATGATGCCTGCGAGCGAATCCGCATTGCCCGAGGCATACATTCCTGCAGCTACACCACCCATCGAATGCCCGCACACGTACCAGTTCTGCACGTTGGGCGCAGCATCATAGGCCAAGTTGGCGGCGTCGGCGTCAACAATCGCCAGGTTGTAGGGCATCTTCAGTAGCACCGCCGTGATGCCGCGTTCGGCCAACTGCTGCATGAGCGGGGCGTACGCGGTCCACTCCACTTTGGCGCCCGGGTAAAAGGCAACGCCTACCGTGCTTTCGCCGTCTGCAGGTTCGAATACCATTACGTTGGCGTTGGTCTGCGAAACAGTGACTCCATTGGCGGATTCGCCTTGCTTTGCAGCAGAGAGCGCCGCTGCATCTGCATGATAGTAGTCGCCTATGTAGGCGCGACATCCGATAACCCCCACGTTCACTACCACGAGCAGGACAAGTAGGATTCGTTTCATCCGTTCATTTCGCATGAATGCATTATCGCGCATCGAAGCTGATTTCGCCGTATGTCTATACGCTTTACCATGGTAAAGTATTCGCTTGGAACCAATAGCGCCTTGGGCGCAACGCAGAAAGGACCCCACGATGCTCGCAAAACGTGTGATTCCCTGCATGGACGTGAAAGACGGCCGCGTGGTGAAGGGCGTGAACTTCGTGAACCTGCGCGATGCGGGCGACCCTATCGAGCTGGCTCAGCGCTACGACGAGCAGAAGGCCGACGAGGTCATCTTCCTGGACATCACTGCCACGCACGAGGGCCGCGCCACCACGGTTGCCCTGGCAAGCCGCGCGAGCGAGGAGCTGCATCTGCCGTACTGCGTGGGCGGCGGTTTCCGCACGGTGGAGGACATCCGCACCATGATTGCTGCCGGGGCCGACAAGGTGAGCGTGAACAGCGCCGCGGTGGACGATCCCGCCATCATCACGCAGGCCGCGCGCGCCTTCGGCAGCCAGGCCATCATCTGCGCCATCGACGCCAAGCAGATGGAGGGCAACCCCAACAAGTGGGAGGTCTACGTGCGTGGCGGCCGCAAGAACACGCACATCGATGCGGTCGAGTGGGCGCAGAAGGTGGAGAAGTGCGGCGCGGGCGAGATTCTGCTGACCAGCATGGACCGCGACGGCAGCAAAGACGGCTTCGACATTCCCCTGACGCGCACCATCGCGCGCGCGGTGCGCATTCCCGTGATCGCCAGCGGCGGCGTTGGCACGCTCGAGCATTTCGCGGAAGGCATCATCGAGGGCGAGGCGGATGCGGTGTTGGCCGCCAGCGTCTTCCACTTCGGCACATACACCGTCCGCCAGGTGAAGGAGTACCTCCGCAGCCAAGGCGTCCCCGTGCGTCTGTAGGCGGCTCATTCCCGAGCACTACGCACTCCTAGCCAAAGCGGTCGCCAAAGCGGTTGCCAAATACCAATAGCCCGCCGCTCGGGCGTCGCGTCTGCCCAAAATCACGCCGAACATGACTCACTCTGAACAAACAGACAAACTTTATCCATTTTGATGCCTTAAAGCGTTGAAAAATGGATAAATATCGTAATTCTATATGCAGAAAAGATTTTCTAGAAGGGAATCTTGTCGTAGCTGGGCCGTTCGTGGTCCGCAAGGAAGGCGAAGAACTCGACAGGCGTGAGAACCGGGACGGAACTTTTCTCGAGGTCTTTCCCGTTGCGTGCGATGATGGAATCCGCCCCTAGGTAGACCGCGGTTTGATGCACGCACGAGTTCGATGCACGCACGAGTCTTCGAAATCATCTCAGGGCGATCGGAGTGCCCGCCGAGGAAATCGAGGCGCGCTTCCTGTGCCCGGCGGGAGAGGGTGCCGCGATGCTTTTCGTGGGCGACTGCACGCACGGCAACGTGGGCGGCGGCTTCCTGTACACCAACAAGGAGTCCATATCCTTAGGCCTGGTGGCCACCAGGCCTAAGGATCAGTGCTTCCCTAGGCGAAGCCGCGGTAGGCGAGATCGCGGAGGTACTCGACGATGTACTCCGATTCGTACATAGCCTTGCCGTCGTGCACCAAGCAGGGGCTTTGCACCCGGCCGCCGATCGCCTCCAGCTCGTCGGCCACGCCGGGGGCCTCCACGTCGCGCATCTCGCATGCGATGTGCAGGCCCTCCATGTAGCGGCGCACCCTTTCCGAGTAGGGGCAGTTGTTCTTGTAATACAGCGTATAGCCTTGCAGCGCCGGCATGGGCATTCCTTCCGGTGTTTTCTCGGACCTGTCAGCATATCAGAATCGGGCCAACCCGCTTGCCCGACCGTTTTTGAGGCTCCATTCGTTGCTAAGTTGCCATACTTTGACCGGTTACAGAAAATGGAACCCCGTCCGCGAATCTGTGGGGTCGACTTGCAGGGAATCCTGATAACTTTTCAAGTGGACGCTAGTAGATCATGCGCGGCCGGCCGCGATAGCGCCCGAAACGCCAGGAGGCGTTTCCGCGGTAATCCCGCGCGCGAAGGGAAGGATTGCACATGTCCGATTTCAAGTATCCCGGCCAGGAATCCTACAAGCTCTACATCGGCGGTAAGTGGGTCGATGCAGGCGACGGGGCGACCCTCGAAGCCAAGTGTCCCGCCAACGGCGCGCATCTCGCAACGTTCGCCGACGCGACCGAGGCCGACGTCGACAAAGCCGCCGACGCTGCTCTCGCCGCATTCCCCGCATGGGCGGCGATGGACAAATTCGCCCGCGCGAACATTCTGAATGCGGTTGCTGACCGCATCGAGGAGCATGCCGAAGAGCTCGCCATGATCGAATCCCTCGACAATGGCAAACCCATCCGCGAGACCCGCGCCATAGACGTCGCCTTCTCGGTCGAGCACTTCCGCTACTTCGCCGGCTGCCTGCTTGCCGATACGGGCGAAGCCGACATCCTGCCCGGCAACGTGATGAGCCTCGTCCTGCACGAGCCCATCGGCGTCGTCGGCCAGATCGTGCCCTGGAACTTCCCGTTCCTTATGGCCGCTTGGAAGCTCGCTCCGGTTCTGGCCGCGGGCGACTGCACCGTGTTCAAGCCCTCCAGCGCCACGAGTCTGTCCGTGCTGGAATTCGCACGCCTCACGCAGGATATCATCCCCGCCGGCGTGTTCAACGTCGTCACCGGCCGCGGCAGCAAGGCCGGCCAGTGGCTGCTTGACAACCCGAAATTCGCGAAACTCGCCTTCACCGGCTCCACCGAGGTCGGCCGCAACGTCGCTATCGCGGCTGCGAAGCGCCTGGTTCCGGCGACGCTGGAGCTTGGCGGCAAGAGCGCCAACATCATCTTCGACGATGCCAAGATGAGCATGGTCGTCGACGGCATCCAGCTGGGCATCCTGTTCAACCAGGGCCAGGTCTGCTGCGCCGGCAGCCGTCTGTTCATCCAGGAGGGCGTCTACGACAAGCTCCTTGCCAAACTGGTCGACCAGTTCAACAAGGTCACCGTCGGCATGCCGTGGGAAGACGGCACCCAGATGGGCAGCCAGATCAACGAGGGCCAGCTGAAGAAGATCCTGGATTACGTGGAGATCGGCAAGCAGGAGGGCGGCAAGGTCCTGTGCGGCGGCGAGCGCTTCACCGACGGGCCGCTGTCCAAGGGCGCTTTCATGAAGCCCACGATCATCGAGATCCCGAATAACAAGCTGCGCGTGGCCCAGGAAGAGATCTTCGGTCCCGTCGTGGTCGTGCAGAAGTTCAAGACCGAAGAGGAAGTCATCGATCTTGCCAACGACAGCCTGTACGGCTTGGGCGGCGCCGTTTGGACGCGCGATATCAACGTCGCTCTGCGCGTGAGCCGCGGCATCCATACGGGTCGTATGTGGGTCAACACCTACAACAGCATCCCGGGTGGCGCTCCGTTCGGCGGATACAAGGAATCCGGCATCGGCCGCGAGACCCACAAGATCATGCTCGAGCACTACTGCCAGACCAAGAACATCATGATCAACATGTCCGAGGATCCTTCGGGCTTCTATCCGGAAAAGTAGCTACTCGTAGCTAGAGTCTCATATCCGTCTCGTCTGGAAACGCCTGCGATGCCTGTCGCGGGCGTTTCTTTGTGCGGTATGATAAATCGTGCCATCCGCTTCGAACCACAGGTGCCCGTGCTCCTGTTCGCGCGACCTTTCGCGTCGGAGCCGCGTTCCCGGCCGGTTTAGCCTACGCTTCCGCAGGCTCTGGCGGATGGCCCGCTCCCCGGGCGGTTTCCCGGAGATTGTCGGCTATTGCGGACCGAGGCAAGCGAAAGGCATGGCATGGGTAAGGAACAGGGCGCGCTGGGCGTTGCAGACCTCACGTACGACGAAGACGGGTTGATCCCCTGCATCGTGCAGGATGCGTCCACGCGCGACGTGCTGATGATGGCCTGGATGAACGCGGAAACCGTGCGGCGCACGCTCGATGAGGGCACCACCTGGTTCTGGAGCAGGAGCCGCCAGAGGCTCTGGCATAAGGGCGAGGAGAGCGGCAACGTCCAGAAGCTGGTGGAGCTCTTTTACGATTGCGACGGGGATACGCTGCTGGCCCTGGTGGAGCCTGCCGGTCCCGCCTGCCATACGGGGAAGGCCAGCTGCTTCTACCGTTCGTTTGCTAGATAGCGCCGGACCGATGACCATGTTGCCCTTGCCCGAGCACGTGCTGAAAACGCATTTCGGATACGATGCGTTCCTCCCCAACCAACGCGATATCGTCGCTGCCATGCTGGATGGGCGGGATGTGCTGGCCGTGATGCCCACCGGGGCGGGAAAGAGCATCTGCTACCAGGTGCCCGCCCTGTGCTCCGATGGCTTGACGCTGGTGGTTTCGCCGCTCATTTCCCTGATGAAGGACCAGGTGGAATCACTCGCCCAAGCAGGTGTTTCGGCGGCGTTCATCAACAGCAGCCTGTCCGCCGAGGAGCAGCGCGCTACCCTCGAGATGGCGGGCGACCGGGCGTTCACCCTGCTGTACGTCGCACCCGAACGGCTCTCCGCGCCCAGCTTTCAAGAGCTTTGCCTCCGTCATCCGCCGCGGATCGTAGCCGTGGACGAGGCGCATTGCATCAGTCAGTGGGGGCAGGATTTCCGCCCAAGCTATCTGGGCATACGCGAGTTCGTCGATGCTCTGCCCGTACGCCCGACCATCGGCGCGTTCACGGCGACGGCGACGAGGCGGGTGCGAGGCGATATCGGTGAGGCGCTGGGGCTGCGCGATCCGCTGATGGTCCAAGCGAGTTTCGACCGGCCGAACCTGCACTTCGAGACGCGACGCGCCATCGCCAGCAGCGGTCCGGGAAGCAAGGACGGGATGCTAAGGCAGATCGCCCAGGACCACGCGGGCAAACCGGGTATCGTGTACTGCATGACCACGAAGACGGTCGAGGACGTCTGCGACACGTTGCAGCGGTGGGGATTCTCCGCCACGCGCTACCACGGCAAGCTGAGCGCGGGCGAGCGGCGTGCGAACCAGGAGGATTTCGTCTACGACCGCGCCCAGATCATGGTGGCGACGAATGCCTTCGGAATGGGCATCGACAAGAGCAATGTCGGCTTCATCGTGCATTATGACATGCCGCTGGACGTGGAAAGCTACTACCAGGAGGCGGGGCGCGCCGGCCGCGATGGCGAACCGGCGGATTGCATCCTCTTCTATGCGGCGAAGGACGTGCATACCGCGGAGTGGCTCATCTCGCACAGCTTCGAGCAAAATTCGGTGGCATCGGAAGCGGATCGCCGCGAGCTCGCGGACCGAGCGTGCGACCGTCTGAAGATGATGACGTTCTACGCCACCACGCAGGATTGCCTGCGCCGGTTCCTCCTGCGCTATTTCGACGAGGACGCGCCGGGATACTGCGGCAATTGCGGCAATTGCGAGACCCAGTTCGAGGAGGTCAATATCACGGTGGAGGCGCAGAAGCTCATCAGCTGCGTGTACCGTCTGCAACAGCGTGGTCGTCGCGTGGGGAGGGCCATGATCTGCGACATTGTCCGGGGGAGCAAGGGTGCAAAACTGCTCGAAGCGGGGTACGACACCCTCTCCACGTATGCCATCATGAGGGAGGAGAGCACGCGGCGTGTCAGATTCTTGCTGGACGCCCTGATCGAGCGGGGCATGTTGGGAACGCAGTCGGTTGGCAGCGGCAGCTTCCAGGTGGTGGTCCCCACGGCAGGATCCGCCGAGTTCCTGCGCTGCGGCGAGGCGTTCGCCATCAAGGTGCCGAAGGAAGGCGCCCGAGAGCGCGATCGGAGGCGCAGGCTCGAGCGCGAATCGGGCGGGGGGATGCCGCAGCAAGGCGGCGAGGCGAATCCGCGTCTCTTCCAAATCCTCAAGGAGGTCCGCGCGCGCCTGGCCTCCGAAGCGGGTGTGCCCGCCTATGTGGTGTTCAGCAACCATAGCCTCCATGATATGTGTAGGCGCATGCCGAGAACCGAAGGGGAGTTCCTGGAGGTGGCGGGCGTCGGCCGGAAAAAGGCGGAACGCTACGGGGAGGCGTTCCTGTCCGCTATCGCGCGCTTTGCGCAAGAAGACGAAAAAGCGTCGCCGACCCGTCGTAAATCGAAATTTTTCGCTGAAAACGGTGCGCTCCCGAGCGATTAGGTACCGTTCACGCAGGATGGGGTTTGGCCTTATATCCAACCACCGCCAATCTTCGCACAATGATGGTGCGGTCTTGCGTCCCTTCAGTCGCCGGGCCGCGGTACGGGCCCCGGGAACGAACCGGGACAACAGATAGGGAGAAAGGACCCCACCATGTCAACCTATTATTTCATCCCTACTCGTAATGTGTTCGGCGCAGGCTGCGTCCAGGAAGCGGGCGAGCTCTTGGCCAGCGTCGGCGGAAAGAAGCCTCTGATCGTCACGGACGCCTTCTTGGGTTCGTGCGGCATGGCGGATGACATCGCCAAGATACTCAAGGACGCTGGGCTGAATCCCTCCATCTTCGCAGGCGCCGAGCCCAACCCCACGGATAAGAACTGCGTCGCCGGCCTCGAAGCCTACAAGGCTGCGAAGGCAGACTCCATCGTCTCGCTCGGCGGCGGGTCGGCGCATGACTGCGCCAAGGGCATCGGATTCTTGGCTTCCAACGGCGGCGAGATCTACGACTACGAGGGCATTGACAAATCCACGAACACCATGGTTCCCTTGATCTCCATCAACACCACGGCTGGCACCGCATCCGAGATCACCCGTTTCTGCATCATCACCGATACGCGCCGCAAGGTGAAGATGGCCATCGTCGACTGGCGCTGCACGCCGCTGATCGCCATCAACGACCCCGAGCTGATGCGCGGCATGCCCCCTTCGCTGACCGCCGCCACCGGCATGGACGCGCTCACCCACGCCATCGAGGCGTACGTGTCGATCGCCGCGACCCCGCTCACCGACTCCGCCGCCCTCATGGCAATCAATATGATCGTCAAATACCTGCCCCAGGCGGTTGCCAACGGCGACAACATGTTCGCCCGCGATAAGATGGCATACGCGCAGTATCTGGCCGGCGCCGCGTTCAACAACGCGAGCTTGGGCTACGTGCACGCCATGGCGCACCAGCTGGGCGGCTACTACAACCTGCCGCACGGCGTCTGCAACGCGATCCTTCTCCCGTACGTCGAGGAATTCAACCTCATCGCTTGCCGCGAGCGCTTCGTCGACATCGCCAAGGCCATGGGCCTCTGCACCGAGGGGCTGACGGTCGAAGCGGCGTCCGACCAGGTGATCGGCGCGATCCACGATCTTGGGCAGCAAGTCGGCATCCCTGCCACCTTGGCGGACCTGGATGTGAAGCCCAAGGACTTCGATATCATGGCCGACAATGCGATGAAGGACGCCTGCGCCGCCACGAACCCGCGTCTGTACACCAAGCAGGATGTCATCGACATCTACCAGCGTGCATACGACGGAATCCCGATGCGCGTGAAGTTCTAGCGTAACGTTCCGATATCCTCCTGCGCCCGCCGCCCCTTCATCGCGGCGGGCGCTTGCGTTGCGCGGGTGCGGCCCGCATCCGATTCTGACCGGCTCTGGAATGTCTGCCGTCCAGATAGCGTACAAGCTGACTGCAGCGGGGGCGAACGGGACGACCGGATATGCCCATGATGCGGGCAAGGCACCGATCGCGTAGCGCGGGCAAGCAGGTTCATCGCGGTCAGCCGGGCGCGTTATGCCGGTAGATCGATAGCGAGCCGCGCGAGCGGCAGTCCGCACCGCGCGAGCCACGCCACCGATCTTGCGTGGAGAAATGCGCGCAAGGTCAAGGGGCGCGATTTTTGCGCTATACTCTCCAGTCACAACCGAATAGTGCAAAGGCTACGACGAAGACAGCGTCGCGACCACACGTGAAATCAGAGAAGGGGCCCGTCGGCTGGAAGGCCCCGGCAGCGTTCGCGGCGATTCCCTTCACCAGCTGTGCGGCGGAACGTGCCGGCCAGGCGTCAGTAGGTCGCATCGGGAGCTCCCGTTACAGGGCGAAGAGTGGATGCGGCACGATCCGCGTCAACCAGGGTGGTACCGCGAGAGCCCCTTCTCGTCCTTGGAGGCAAGGAAGAGAAGGGGCTCTTTTTGGAAGGAGAGCAATGGCAATCGTTGAAGAACTGCAGGCGTTGCAGCGCGATGCCCTGTCCGCGATCGCGGGGGCGGGTGCAAGCGACGAGCTCGAGCGGGTGCGGGTGCGCGTGCTGGGCAAATCCGGGAGCCTGACGGCGTACCTGCGCAGCATGAAGGATGTTCCCAAAGAACAGCGCGCCGAAGTGGGGAAGACGCTGAACCAGGTGCGCAACGTCGTGGAAGGAGCTTTGGCGGATAAGAAGCGTGTGCTGGAGGACGCCGAGCTTACCGCCGAGATAGATGCCGGTGCAGTGGATGTCACGCTTCCCGGGCGCGCCCAGCAGGTGGGCACCCGGCATCTGATCAGCCGCATCACCGACGAGATCTCGGACATCTTCCTGGGCCTCGGATACAACGTTGTCGCCGGCAACGAGATCGAGACCGACTACTATAACTTCGAGGCGCTGAACACCCCTGCCGACCATCCGGCGCGCGGCATGCAGGATACCTTCTACGTGGTCGATCGCTCTGGCGACAAAGCTGCCGTCCGCGGCGAATCCGACGTGCTGCTGCGCACCCAGACCAGCGGCGTGCAGGCCCATGTGATGGAGGCCCAGAAGCCTCCCATCTACATCATAGCCCCGGGCAAGGTGTACCGCCGCGACGTGGCCGACCCCAGCCACCTGCCGCAGTTCAACCAGGTCGAAGGGCTGGTCGTGGACGAGGGCATCACCTTCGGCGATCTGAAGGGGACGCTGGAGTATTTCGTCAAGCAAATGTTCGGAGAGGATCGCAAGACGCGCTTGCGCCCGCATTACTTCCCGTTCACCGAGCCTTCGTGCGAGGCGGATATCAGCTGCGGCATCTGCGGCGGCGAAGGCTGCCGCTTCTGCAAGGGCACCGGTTGGGTGGAGGTGCTCGGCGCGGGGCTGGTCGACCCCAATGTGTTCGCCTATGCGGGCATCGATCCCGAAAGGTATTCGGGATTCGCTTTCGGCATGGGGGTCGAGCGCATCGCCTGCCTGAAGTACAACATCCCCGACCTGCGCATGCTGCTCGAAGGTGACATGCGGTTCCTGAGGCAGTTCTGATGGTTCCGCCGTTTTCTAGCGAACTGCCGATCCGCTGTCGTTGCGGCCGATTCTGCCGGCACTCGAGGCGCGTGTCGGAAGCTGCTGCGTTGGCGAAGCCAACTTGGACTTCCGAGCGGGCCTCAGCCACTCGCCAGAATCGCCCTCGCTGACTTCCTTGGGCGAACCTATTTTGTCAATGATTGTAGAAAGAGCACTCTCATGAAGGTATCTTTGAAATGGCTTTCCGCTTACGTCGACGTGCCGGCGGATACGCATACGTTCTGCGACAAGCTCGACTTGACTGGCACGGGCGTGGAAGGCGTCGATGAAAGCGGTGCGCAGTTCACCCACGTCGTCATCGGGCGCATCGCCGGCAAGGCAGCGCATCCCAACAGCGACCATATGTGGATCACCCAGGTGGACGTAGGCGGAGCGCATGTGGGACCCGACGGGAAGCCCGAGTTGCTCCAAATCGTCTGCGGCGCGCAGAACTTCAACGAGGGAGACAAGGTGCCCGTGGCCATGATCGGCGCGGAGTTGCCCGGCGGCAAGATCAAGAAGAGCAAGCTCCGCGGTGAAGTGAGCATGGGGATGAATTGCGGGCCGGAGGATCTGGGCTTCGAAGGCGATAACAGCGGTTTGATCATCCTTCCCGAAGACGCGCCGGTGGGAATGGACTACGCCCGATACGCAGGCCTATCCGACCGCATCCTCGATCTCGAGATCACGCCGAACCGCCCCGACTGCCTTTCGATGGAGGGCATGGCGCGCGAGGTGGGGGCCATGTACCGCATCCCGGTGAAGGACGCCACCGAAGGCTTCGATCTCGTCGAGGGGGTCGATTCTGCAGCCGATCATGTGCGGGTTGAAATCGTCGATGCCGGGCGGTGCCCCCGCTACACGGCGCGCCTGATCAAGAATGTGAAAGTGGGGCCCAGCCCCGCGTGGCTGGCCGAGCGGGTCGTTGCCGCTGGGGCACGCTCGATCAACAACGTGGTCGACATCACCAACTACGTGCTGTTCCTGTTGGGCCAGCCCCTGCACAGCTTCGACTTCGACAAGGTTGCCGGCGAGGACGGCATCGCGCGCATCGTGGTGCGCCCCGCCCGCGATGGCGAGACCCTCGAGACCCTGGATGGGGAGGTGCGCGAGCTGACCGACGACATGACCGTCATAGCGACGCCCCAGCGTCCCATCGCCCTGGCGGGCGTCATGGGCGGCATGGATTCAGAGGTGGACGATGCGACGACGAATATCCTGCTCGAAGCCGCCACCTTCAGCCCGTCGCATACGAGCCGCACGAGCCGCAACCTGGGACTCATCAGCGAGTCGAGCATGCGATACGAGCGCAAGGTCGACCAGATGGCGATTGCGCGCAACGCCGATTTCGCCGCGGCCCTGATCGCCGATGTATGCGGCGGGGAGGTGTGCCGCGGCCTGGTGGATGTCTGGCCCGTGCGCGAGGAACCCGTCGTCAACATCTACCGGCACGAGCGCTGCTGCGCCATGATGGGCGCTCCCATCCCCGCAAAGGAGGCTGTGGATATCTTGGAGCGCCTGGGATGCACGGTCGAAGCCCTGAACGGCCCCGAATACCGCGTGACGTCGCCCAGCTTCCGCCCCGACCTGGAACGCGAAATCGACCTGTACGAGGAGGTCCTGCGCCTCTACGGCATGGACAAGGTTCCCAGCACGTTGCCGGGGGGGCGCGGCCGCATCGGCCATCGCACGTGGAGCCAGCAGATCCTCTCCAAATTGCATATCACGATGCGCGCGAGCGGTGTGAACGAGACGCAGACCTACGCGTTCGCGAACCCGCACGATCAGGAGCAGCTGCGCATGCCCACCGGGGACGGCGAGGAGGCGGTCGAGCTCATCAACCCGATCAACGCCGACCAATCCGTCATGCGGCGAAGCCTCATCCCCGGGCTGGTGCGCAGCGTCGCCTACAACCAGAACCACGGGATCGCCAACATACAGCTGTACGAGGTGGGCAACGTGTTCGCCGTCCATGAGGGGAAGAAGGTTCCCAAGCAGCGCGAGAAGCTCGCCTGCGTGCTCGCGGGCGCCATGGGCGAAGGAGGCTGGAACCAGGCACGGCAGCCGTTCGATTTCTTCGATGGCAAGGGCGTCCTCGAGAGCATCGCCCGAGAACTTGCCCTTCCCAAGGTGCGCTTCAAGGCGCTCGACGCCGATGCCGCCCCCTGGCTTCAGCCCGGCCGCGCGGCGGAGCTGATCTCCGCCGGCGCCGTGATCGGCTGGGTGGGCGAGATCCATCCGCTCGCCGTGTGCGCCTTCGATGCGCAGGCGCCCGTCGTCGCTTTCGAAATCGACTTGCAGACGCTTGAGAAGCGCGCCCGTTTCGAACGCGAGACGTACGAGATCCCCGAATTCCCCCCGGTGACGATGGATGTTGCCTTCGTGGTGGACGAAGATGTGACGGCGGAGCGCGTCATGCAGGTCATGGGCAGTGCCGGCGGCAAGCTGCTGGGCGGCGCGCACCTCTTCGATGTGTATCGCGACGAGGAACGGCTCGGCGCGGGCAAGAAGAGCATGGCGTTCGCCTTGCGGTACCAGGCGCTCGACCGCACGCTTTCCGGGGACGAGGTCGAGCGCGTCCACGCGAAGCTGGTGCAGAAGGTCTGCAAGGCGACGGGTGCCGAGGTCCGCTCGTAGCGGGCCTCCGCACAAGATCGCGAAGCGCGCGGATGAAGGGGCGTTGGAGACAACGCCCTTTTCCGTTCGACATATTATCCGAAAATGGGAATATTTCCCATTGCGACAGTATGATTCAACGAGTACCATATGTGAGACGGAAAGGCGCGAAGTGCGCTCTTGCGATAGGGGGAAGGAACCATATGAAGAAATCGATGAAACTGGTCGCCGCAGCACTCGCCTGTGCGGCGCTGCTTGCCGCGATGGCGGGCTGCTCCAGCTCCTCGAACACGTCTTCCAGCTCTGCGACAAGCAGCGCGGCAGCGGATAAGGTGGAACTCCAGATCTTCGCCGCGAACTCGCTCGAGAAGGCACTGCCCGAGGTGCAGGCGCTCTACACGAAGGCGCATCCCGAGGTCACCTTCGCGGACACTCAGTTCAAGGCGTCCGGCGATCTGGTGAGCCAGTTGCAGGCCGATGCAACCGCGGCCGATATGCTGATCACGGCGAGCACGGCAACGATGGACAAGGCAGTGCAGAATTCGTCCATCGACGAGGGAACGCGCACGGACATGTTCAAGAACGACCTGGTGGTATGCGCTGCCGAGGGCAGCAGCATCACCGTCAGCAGCCTTGACGACCTCGTCGGCGACAGCATCAAGAGCTTCGCAATCGGCGCCCCTGCCTCCGTGCCTGCCGGCAAGTACGCCGCTCAAAGCCTGGCGTCTGCGGGCTTCCTCTCCCTGGGCGAGGACGGCACCACCATGAACTGGCAGAACCCCACCGTTGAGGAGAAGTGCAATGCCGGCGCCGACAAAGTGGGCACCGTGGCCTCCTACGTGAAGGAGGGCCAGGTCGATGTCGGGTTCGTCTACAGCTCCGACATCTACCGTTACAGCGGCATCAAGGCCATCTACACCACCCCGGCCGATAGCCACAAGGCCATCAAATACCCGGGTGCCGTCACCGCGCAGTCCGCGCACGCCGAGGCGGCTGCCGACTTCCTGAACTTCTGCATGACCGATGCCGGCGCCCAGAAGGTCTTCAGCGAGTACGGTTTCGAACTCATGTAATCGCCGCCGCCCGCAATCGCGCGTGCGGTAGTGGGGAGCGTCGGCGCATGCCGGCGCTCTTCTTTCGTCTCGAACAAGGATTTTCAGATGGTGGTACGACAGGCGCACTCGAACAAAGCCTTAGCCGCCGCCCTCGTGGGCGTCTGCATGCTGCTCTTCGCGGCCCTTGCCCTGCCCTGCACGGGAGTTGCGGAGGAGGCGGGAAAGAACGTCACGACCGCATCCGGGGTGATCGTGCCCGCGAGCTCGGTTTCCATCGATTCGAATGCCGATGTGAGCATCCGGGTATCGGATGGGGCGGACGCCGCTGTGCTCTCGACGGCCGATTTCGGCATCGGCGACTTCGTCCGGCAGAACAAGGGCACGAACCGTTCGACCGACGGGGCTTACCATGGCTACCAGTACACGATGTCGTCGCGTGACGCCTTCTCCGTGGTGAACACCCAGGGCGCCACGCTCGTGCACATCCCGCGCGACGTGGCGGACGGGTTGGGGATCGATATCTCTGACGAAGGATTCCAGTCGAAATTCCTGATGACATTGGCGGCGCTCGACCAGCGGGCGAGCCGCGGCGGAGTCCTGTTCCCCGACTTGAACAACACGTACCACTTCACGAGCGAGGACACGCTGGCCGTCGGAGAGTACACCTACCGGTTCGGCGTGGAACTCTCCGAGGGGGTGTACTACGCCACCGTCACGAAGGCCGGGTCGGAAGATGGGTCGGGCGGCGCGGTGTACATGGAGACCGGCGTGCTCGCCCCCGCCTCGGAAACCGTTGTGGAGGAGACGCCGACCGGCTTGGCGGCCCTGCAGAGGTTCTTCGAAGGGCTGGACTGGAGCCCCTTGTGGGTGAGCCTGCGCACCACGGGGGTTGCCATCCTCGTCATATTCATCCTGGGCCTTCTGGCGGCGTGGCTCACCTTGCGCGTTTCAGACCGTGCGAAGGGCATCCTGGATACGCTGTTCACCATCCCCATGGTGCTTCCGCCCACGGTATGCGGCTTCCTTCTGCTGGTGTTCTTCGGGACGAGCGCGCCCACCGGGCGATGGTTCATCGCGCACGGGATCGATATCGTCTTCACGTGGGAGGCAGCTGTGATCGCCTGCATCGTGGTCGGGTTCCCCCTCATGTACCGCACGGTCCGCGGGGCGTTCGAGAACCTCGATGCGAACATGCTCGACTGCGCGCGCACGCTCGGCTGGGGCGAGGGGCGCATATTCGCGCGGATCATGCTCCCCCTCGCGTGGCCGTCTATCGCTGCTGGAACCGTGCTCGCGTTCGCCCGGGCGATGGGTGAGTTCGGCTGCACGCTCTTCTTCGCCGGCAACTACGCGGGCATCACGCAGACCATCCCCATCGCCATCTATTTCGACTGGATGGCGGGCAATACCGATGCGGCAATCTTCTGGGTCATCGTGGTCATCCTGGTCTCGTTCCTCGTCATATTGTTCATCAACGTGTACACATCGCGCACGCAGCGGTATAAGAGGCGTTTGGGGGAGTAATGAGCCTGCATGTCGACATCAAGAAGGAGCTGGCGTCGTTCGATTTGGAAGTGCAGCTCTCCGTGGAGAACGAGACGGTGGGCCTGCTCGGCGAAAGCGGATGCGGCAAGAGCATGACCATGCGCTGCATCGCCGGCATCGAGACGCCCGACGAGGGGCGGATCGTCGTGAACGGAATGACGTACTTCGATTCCGGCGCGGGCGTCAACCTTTCCCCGCAGGAGCGCAAAACCGCGTTGCTGTTCCAGAACTACATGCTGTTCCCGCACATGACCGTGGCGCAGAACATCGCCGCGGGCATCGGCGACGACGCCGACGCCAAGGAGCGCGCACGCGTTGTCGCGGAGGAAGTGGAGCATTTCAGCTTGACGGGCATGGAGAAGCGCTACCCCTTGCAGCTCTCGGGCGGGCAGCAGCAGCGCGTCGCTCTGGCGCGCATGATGGCCGCGCGTCCCGGCATCCTCATGCTCGACGAGCCGTTCTCGGCCTTGGATGCGCATCTGAAGGCGCTGCTCGAGCAGAACCTCGTGTCGCTGTTCGGCGAATACGATGGCACCATCCTGTACGTGAGCCACGACATCGACGAGGCCCTTCGCTTCTGCGATCGCATCGCCGTGATTGAGGACGGGAGCATCATGGAGGTCAACACCGGCCGCGGCCTGGTGTCCCAGCCCGAGAGCCTGGCGGGCATCAAGCTATCGGGGTGCAAGAACGCGCACTCGGTGAAGCGGCTGGACGGCCATCGCTTCTATTGCCCGGAATGGGGTGTCGAACTGGAGACGGACGGCCCCATCCCGCCCGATGCGAAAGCGTTCGGCGTGCGCGCGTTCTATTTGCAGCGTGCCGAAGGGCCGGGGCGGAACGTATACCGCATGCACGTCGACCGAACGAGCGATTCGCGTTTCGAGCGCACGGTGCTTTTGAGCTTCATGGACCGCAAAGATCCCGACCGCAGCCACGGGGAGATGGGGGATCTGCGGCAGCACCTGTACTGGCGCGTCGATATGCTCAAGGAGCCCAGAGGTAGCTGGCCCGAGCGAGGCGACGAGCTGTATATCCGCATCCCCCCCGAATGCCTGTACCTGGTGAGCCGGTGATGTTGCGGGACGGCGGCGGTTTGTATGTTGGTAACAATTGGACCCACCTCGGTGCGCTTCCGCTATCATTACCGAAACCGGTTTGGGAAGACGGAGGAGCATCGTCATGAAGAAGTTCGCAAAAGCGCTCGGCCTGATCGCGTGCGCAGCGGCGTTCTGCGTGTGCGCGCTTGCGGCATGCTCTTCCTCGAATGGCAGCGCGACCAGCTCGCCCACCAGTTCGGTCGAAGCCGATACAACTTTGACGGTGGAGCTCCAGGTATCGGCCGACAGCGCCTTCGCGCGTGCACTGCTGGAAATCGAGCAGCTGTATTCCGAAACGCACGAGGGGGTCTCGTTCGCAGAGCCCCAGTTCTCCCAAACGGAGCAGTCTCCTTCGAAAGGCGTGGTCGCAAGCACCGTATCGAAGGCGGACGGCGATTCGGCGCACGCCGACATCGTGATCGCGGGCTCCAAAGCGAAGATGAACGCGCTTGAGCAGGAGGGCGCCATCCAGGCGAGCACCCGATTCGACCTTGCGCGGAACCGCCTGGTCATCGTCGCCGCTTCCGACAACGACTCCGTGACCGTCTGCACGCTGTCCGACATCGTCAACGGATTGCATTTCGTGGCCTTGGGCGATGCCGACGTGGCTTCGGGCGCCTCGGCGCGCGAAGCTCTTTCCACCGCCGGGGGGTATGCCTTCCAAAACGGCGGTTCCGCTTCCGATCCATCGTCTGAAGCGGGGTCGTATTCCGGCGCCTTGGCGGAACCCGGCGTGGTAACCGAATCGCCGACGACGAGTGCGGTTTGCGAGAATGTGCGGAAGGGCGTCTGCGATGTGGCGCTTGTCTACGCCACGGACGTGTATCGCTACGGTTCCCTGAAAATCGTGGGGGCGGTTGACGCATCGGCATATGCCGCGGTCGACTACCCGGTTGCGGTCTCCCAGGATTCTGAGCACATGGACGAGGCGGAGGCGTTCCTATCCTGGTGCGCGACGAGCGCCGATGCGCGCGAGATACTCCAGAAATGGGGCTTCACTCTGTAACGGTTCGAAGTCGGTGCCGCATCGCGGAGATCGATGGATTCGGTTATCGATTAGTATCCTCCGAAAGAGATTATTTACGGTGAAGGACGAAAGCGATGAGCGCGATTCGCGATGAGAAGGTGGCCTGATGAAGGATACTTTGGGGAGGACGATCGATTACCTGCGCGTCTCCCTTACCGACCGCTGCAATCTCAGGTGCATCTACTGCATGCCTGCGGAGGGGATCGCCCAAGTCTCGCATAATGACATATTGCGCTTCGACGAGATCGTGGAATTCATCCGCGTGGCGGCCGGGCTGGGCGTGCGCCGCATCCGTTTGACCGGGGGCGAGCCCCTCGTTCGAAAAGGCGTGGTCGGCCTCGTGGGGGAGATTCGCGCCATCCCCGGCATCGAGGATATCTCCCTCACCACGAACGGCATCCTCTTGGCATCGATGGCCCATGATTTGAAAGTCGCCGGGCTCGACCGCGTTAACATCTCCCTCGACACCCTCGATCCCGAGAAGTACGCAGCGGTGACGCGCGGGGGCGATGTGAAGCGGGTGCTCGAGGGCATTGAGGCGGCCTTGGCTGAGGGTTTCGACCCGGTGAAGATCAACGCCGTCGCCGTGCGCAGCCTCGATCAGGATTTTTACGAATTCGCCCGCATGAGCTGCGACCGTCCCCTGCACATGCGCTTCATCGAGTACATGCCCGTGGGGGATTCCGCAGGATGCAACGGGTCGGGCTGGGGTCCGCAGGATGTTGTCAGCTGCGACGATATCCGCTCTCAGATCGATGGGGCGGCGCGCGCGGCGGGACGGCATCCGCTCGTGCCCGCGTCGAATGGGAGCGCGCCCGACGGGGGCGGACCTGCGCGCTATTGGAAGTTCCCCGGCGCGTTGGGAACGGTGGGCTTCATCAGCCCGCTTTCGAATCATTTCTGCAGCCGGTGCAACCGGGTCCGGTTGACGGCCAAGGGGGGGATTCGGCCCTGCCTGTTCAGCGATGAAGAATATCCCGTGCGCGATGCGCTTCGGAACGGTTCGGAAGAAGAGGTCCGGGCGATCCTCATCCGCGCCATCGGCGCCAAGCCCGACGAGCACCATGAAGGGGGCCATGCGAACGCGACGGAGACGAATATGAACGCCATCGGGGGATAATCGCATTCCCCGGCACACATGACACATGACTGACGGCACATGTGGACAAAGGGACACATGGACAAAGGAGCCGTAGACTTTTGTCACGTTGGTTCCCCAAGGGACAAAGGTACCGTAGACTTTTGTCGGCATGACAGATGACTTCGAAAGGATATCCGAACAGTGGAACACGTACTCTCCCATATCGATGAAAAAGGCGAAGTCCGCATGGTGGACGTTAGCGCCAAGGCGGATACGGTTCGCATCGCCGTCGCCGAGGGCTTTATCAGCATGCAGCCGACGACGCTCGATCTGATCGTCGAGGGGAAAGCCGCCAAGGGCGATGTGCTCGCCTGCGCACGCGTGGCGGGCATCATGGCGGGCAAGCAGACCAGCAGCATCATCCCCATGTGCCATCCGCTGCTGATCACGAAGTCGAAGGTAGACTGCGCGCCGGTCCGTGCGGGCGAGCGTGGGGACGGCCGGGTGGGCATACACGTCGTGGCAACGTTCGGGGTGACCGGGAAGACGGGCATCGAGATGGAGGCGCTGACCGCCGCAAGCGTCGCCTGCCTGACGATTTACGATATGTGCAAAGCCGTCGACCGCGGTATGGAGATCATGGACGTGCGCCTGCTGGAGAAGGATGGCGGCAAATCCGGGCTGTGGCGGCGGGGGTAGCGCACACGCTTCCGCTCCGATCCATCCCGACCCGGTTTCTCGATTCGTTTCCTGGGACCTTCTGCCATGTGGGTATGCTGAAGAACCCGTGCGGATAGCGCCGGGCTTAACCGCCTATGGTAAACTTAAGAACTGCGCTTTGCGCGCAGGCGTAGGGCAAAACGTTCTCGAGTATTTGAAGGGAGTGCTAATGTCAGGGCATTCTAAGTGGGCGACCACCAAGCACCGCAAAGCGGCGCAGGACGCCAAGCGTTCGGCGCTGTTCGGCAAGCTTTCGCGCAACATCACCGTTGCTGCCAAGGAGGGGGGCGACCCGAACCCCGACAATAACGCATCCCTCGCGGCAGCCATCGAAAAGGCGAAGGGCTACAGCCTGCCCAAGGACAAGATCAAGACCGCTATCGACAAGGCGTTCAGCAGCAGCAAGGACGCCGCGTCATTCGAGACCGTCGTGTACGAAGGCTACGGTCCCGCGGGCGTCGCCGTGTATTGCGAGGCGTTGACGGACAACCGCAACCGCACCGCCGCCGATGTGCGCAGCGCCTTCGCGCATGCCAATGGCAACCTCGGCACCAGCGGTTCCGTGGCGTTCATGTTCGAGCGCAAGGGTCAGATCCGCGTTCCGAAGGAAATCGAGGGCACGGGTAAGAAAGAGGGCATGAAGCCCAACGGTCCCGCTGCCGATGAGGACGAGTTCATGATGGCCGTTGCGGAGGCAGGCGGCAATGATTACGAGGACGCAGACGACTCCTGGATCGTCTACACCAACCCGACCGACCTTATGTCCGTGAAGAAGGACCTGGAAGAGCAGGGCGTTGAGACCCAGGGAGCCGAGTTCGTCATGGAACCCACCACCCCGACGCAGGTGAGCGTGTCCGACGCCAAGAAAGTCATGCGCCTGATCGATCGTCTGGAGGAGCTGGAAGATTTGCAAAGCGTCTTCCACACGATGGACGTCACCGACGAGATCGCCGAGGCGCTTGCCGCCGAGGACTAGGCTCGCTTCTCACATCTCATCGCAAAGAGGACCCCGCCTGGGCATCGCCGCGGGGTCCTCGTGCGTTTTCCGCCAGGAACGGTTTCAAGGTCTTTTTCGTGGAAGCGGCCCCTGCTGGGGGAAACCACGCGGTCGGGGGTCGAGGGCGCGTGCTATCATCGGGGAAGCATACAGCAGCAAACGAACCCTAACCATCCCATCACTGCGAGGAGCTTTATCCGTGACCCGTACGGCCCGCATCGTCGATTTCGAAGAGGCGCGCTCCGCGTCGCGCCGTTCCCATCGGACGCGCGACGATTCCGCAGGTTCCGAGAGCCTTCATCGCGATGCCTCGCGTGCGGTGATGCCCACCGCCCGCCCCCTGGCGCATCAGCGCGAGGACAGCCGCGAGCATGCCCGCGTCGCTCCTAACCGCGATGCCCGCAACCGGGCGGTCCACGGGGGCGAAGCCGCCGGTGCCCGGCGCGGATCGCGGCCGCCGCGTGTCTCGGACCGACGGACCGTTGCGGGGACGCTGAAACAGCGCCAGCACGATGCGCGGAAGCGCAAGGCGGACCGTGCGTTCGACCGGACGGTGAAATCGGATGCCCCGGCAGCCGAATCGGGCCCGCGGCCCGCCGTGTACCGGGGGCAGATGGGGGCGACTCATCGGAAGAGCTCGCGCATGCGCACCCAGCAGGAGGCGGTCGCGCGGAGCGTCGCGATTCCCCACGCGGGCACCGGATCCGTTTCCAACGTGCCTCGTTTCGCGAAGATCATCGGCGCCATCGCGGCGTGCATGCTGATTTGCGTCGCTGCGGTGTACCAACCTGCGCATGATTACTATGTCGCCGTGCGGGACGAGGCGAAAGCCCAAGCTCAACTCGAGGTACTCAACCAGCAGAACGAGCTCTTGAAGCAGGAAGTGGCGTATCTGTCCTCCGATACGGGCATCCAGGATCAGGCGGCCCTCAATTACGGTTGGGTGCAAGAAGGGGAGAACCCCGTCGTCGTCACCGGCGTCACATCGGAGGCGAATCCGTTGGAGCCGGCGAACATCGCGTGCGTCGCGGCGGTTAAGGCGCCCGACACCTGGTATTCGGGTTTCCTCGACCCGCTTTTCGGGTACAGCGGGTGAGCATCCTGCCTCCGGGACCGTGCAACCGCGCATCCATCGCCGATTCGCCGGGCCTCGCGCAGCATGGTGGGAAACGGCATGGTGGCGGGCCGCACATTCTCTCGCACGGCCGCGGAGCGCAAGATTTACCGATTTACCGAGATTTACCGAAGTAGTGGGAATTTCCCTGTCGTGGCGGTTGCGCTGCTCAACGTAGTATCATAAAAAGTTGCATCATGCCTTGCGGGAGCGTGGCGAAATTGGCAGACGCAGCGGACTTAAAATCCGCCACCTTCGGGTTTGTGGGTTCGAGTCCCACCGCTCCTACCAGATGCGTGCATCGCATGCGGTACGATTCGGGGCTTCCCGCCCGGCCGCATGCCTTTAAGGGAAAGAACCGAAGGAGTTCGGCATAGTGACAGACGAAAGCGTTCGCTCCATTCGCGACATCATGGCCTCCGCCGAGAACCAGCCGACGACATTCGAAGAGTACCTGGCGACGTACGCCCAGCCTGTGGGCGAGCTCATCAACAGCTATCTGCCGCACGGGACCCACCCCGATATGGATGCCTACCTCTATGACCCGCTGATGCGGTTCAGCCAAAACGGGGGGAAGCGCCATCGTCCGCTCATCTGCCTTGCGGCGTGCCAGGCGGTCGGGGGCGACATCGAGCGCGCCATTTCGGCCGCGGCCGCCATCGAGCATTTCCAATCCGCCGCCCTCATCCATGACGACATCGCAGACGAGGGGGAGCTCCGCCGAGGCGCTCCCTGCATGCACTTGACCGAAGGCGTCGGCATCGCCATCAACGTGGGCGATTTGGCGCTCATGCTGGTCAACGGCACCGTCGCGCGCGATGCCGTCCTCGACGATGCAACAAAGGTGCGCGTGATCACCGAGCTGACCGAGATGACCAAACGCACCGTGGAAGGCCAGGCGATGGACCTCGGATGGGCGCGCGACGGGCGTTACGACATCACGCCCGAGGACTATCTCGTCATGGCCACCCATAAGACCGCCCACTATTCGGGGGCCGTGCCCTTGGCCGTGGGCGCGATCGTCGGCGGCGGCACCGAGTCCGAGATCGAGGGCCTGCGCAACTACGGCTTGGACACCGGTCTTGCCTTCCAGATCCAAGATGACCTGCTGAACCTCGTGGGGAGCGCGGAGTCCACACGCAAGGATTTCCGGACGGATATCACCGAGGGGAAGCGGACGCTGTGCGTGGTCCACGCCCTGCGGCATTCTCCGCATGCGGCGCGTTTGGAGGAGATCCTTTCCAGCCACGCGAAGGACCGCGACGTGCTCGATGAGGCGGTGCAGATCATGCGGGATTCGGGCAGCATCGAATGCGCGCGCGTCTACGCCGAGAACCTCACCAGCATTGCGAAGAATCGCCTGGTGGGCATGATCGGGCCCTCCAGGGCGCGCGATATGCTCATCTCGATGGCAGACTGGTTCGTGAACCGCCTGCATTAGAAGGAGCCCTATGGACACCATTTCTCTGAACGATAGCGGCGCGGCCGTCGAGGACGTGCAGCGCAAGCTCGCCAGCCTCGGGTTTCTGGAAGAAGGCCAGGTGACCGGCCATTACGACCAGGTGACCGCCGCCGCCGTCGCGGCATTCTGCGGAAAACGCAAAATCCCGCCCTCATTGGAGGTCGACGAGAAGGTGTGGGCCGCCCTGCTGGATGCATCGTTCCGGATGGGTGACAGAACGTTGTTCTTGCGCATGCCGTATTTTCACGGCAACGACGTGGAGCAGCTGCAGACCGCCCTGGGCGCCCTGGGGTTCGCGTGCGGCGAGGATGGGATCTTCGGCGCGCATACGGAGGCCGCCCTGCGCAAATTCCAGATGAACATGGGGCTGCCCAATGACGGCATCGCCGGCGCGTTCACCTACCGCGCCATCAACAACCTGCATCATTCGTGGGTGGGCAAGCCCGCGCCGCACGCCGCGGTGCATGTGGGGTTCGCCCGCGCCGCCGACGTGCTGGAGCGCAACGCCCTGTGCCTGTTCGGCACCGACGAATTCACCCGCAGCGTCGCTGCGCGCATGAGCAACCTGGCGCTTGCCACCAATCCCAACAGCAAGATCCTCAGCGCCGAGAACCTGCTGGTCGCCCCCGATGGCGGCATGCTGCTGGTGCATATCGTCACCAGCGAGGCGGATGCCGAGCCTGCGGTGCCTTTCGTGACGTACGACGAGGAAAGCACCTTGGCGCTGCGCCTTCGATCGGCCATGGGCGCGGTCGTGCGCACGCCGGGCCGCTTGGCGGTGTGCCTGCCGGGCGTGCAATGGGAGGACGCCGGCGAGGTCCGATCCGCCCAGCATTACGCGATCACGCTGCTCGACGCGTTCTGCAGCGCGCTGATCCCCGATGAGGAATAGCCTTGCGAACAGGAGGGGCACGGTGAAGGCAGAAGCTATCATCCTCGCCGCAGGCAAGGGCACCCGCATGAAATCGAAGCTTCCGAAGGTGGCGCACCGGCTTCTGGGAAGGCCGCTCGTCCGCTGGGTGGTCGAGGCCGCCCACGACGCCGGCGTCGAGCGTCCGGTATGCGTGCTGGGCCACGGGATCGACATCGTCAGGCCGCTGGTGGAGCCCGATTGCGCGATCGCCGTCCAGCCCGGAAGGCTGGGCACGGCGGATGCCGTCGCATCGGCGCAGCCGCAGTTCGACGGCGCGAAGGGAAGCCTGCTCGTGCTTTCGGGCGATTGCCCCCTCATCACGGCGGAGACGCTCACGTCGCTCGTGGCGGCGCGGGAGGAGTCCGATGCCGGCGCGGCGGTTCTGACCATGCGGATGGACGATCCAGCCGGCTACGGCCGCATCCTGCGCGATGGCGCAGGCGAGGTGGAGCGCATCGTGGAGCAGAAGGATTGCACTCCCGAGCAGGCGCTGATCAACGAATGCAACTCCGGATTCTACTGCTTCGACGCCGAACTGCTCTTCGACGCGCTTGCCAAGGTGGACAGCGACAACGCCCAGGGTGAGTTCTATCTGACCGATGTGGTCGAGATCGCCCGTGCTGCGGGGTGCGCCGTTGTGGGCGTGGAATCATCCGATCCCGCGGAATGCCTGGGCATCAATACCCGGGTGCAGCTCGCGGAGGCGCTTCGCATCATGCGGGACCGCATCAACCTGCGCTATATGCTGGCGGGGGTCACGCTGTGGGATCCGCAGAGCACCTACATCGGCCCCGACGTCCGCATCGCGCAGGACGTCGAGGTGCTGCCCCAAACGTTTTTGCTGGGCGATACCTCTATCGGGGCGGATGCGACGATCGGGCCGAACGCGTACCTCGTCGATTGCACGGTCGGGGCGGGATGCGCGGTGCACGACGCGCGGCGGGTCGGCGCGGCCCTCGCGGAGGGAAGCGTGTGCGACATGCATTCACATTGTGAAACTGGCGCCAAATAGGATCCACGTGCGATAATCGATGCCAAGCGCTGTCGCGGCACAGCGATGGAGAAGAAAGGGAATGCAATGGCCGAAATCATCCCCATGCCGAAGCACATCAAGGTGTTCAGCGGCACGGTAAATCCGGAATTGGCTGAGCAAATCGCCAGCGAGCTCGAGCTGAATCTGGGCAAGGTGAAGATCGAGAAGTTCGCCAACGGCGAGATTTACGCCCGCTTCATGGAGAGCGTGCGCGGATGCGACGTGTTCATCGTGCAGAGCGTTGCCGGCGAGCACATCAACGACGCCTTGATGGAGCTGCTCATCATGATCGATGCGGCCAAGCGCGCCAGTGCGCGCACCATCTCCGCCGTGGTCAGCCATTACGGCTACGCTCGCCAAGAGCGCAAAGCCGCTTCCCGCGAGCCCATCACCGCCCGCTTGGTCGCCGACATGCTCACCGTCGCCGGTGCGACCAACATGATCACCGTCGATCTGCACCAAGACGCAATCCAGGGCTTCTTCGACATCCCCGTCAACCATATGACCGCGCTCGACCTGTTCGCCGATTACTTTCGGGCCAAGAACTGGAACCCCGAAGAGGTGTGCGTCGTTTCCCCCGACGTGGGGCGCGCCAAGGCGGCGAAGAAGTTCCAGACCAAGCTGGACAGCGACATCGCCATTATGCATAAGGACCGCCCGCGGCACAATCAAAGCGAGATCACCGCGCTGATCGGCGATGTGACGGATAAGATCTGCATCATCAACGACGACATGATCGACACGGGCGGAAGCCTGTGCGCGGCCGCCGATACGTTGATGGCGAAGGGCGCTCGCGAGGTGTACGCTTGCGCGACGCACGGCATCTTCAGCGGCCCCGCGTATGAACGCATCGCGCAGTCGCAGATCAAGGAAGTCGTCGTCACCAATGCCGTGCCCGTTCCGGCCGATCGCTGCGGCGACCATATCAAGGTGCTGTCCGTCGCCCCCTTGTTCGCTAAGACCATACAACGCGTTTTCGAGTACGGCAGCGTCGCGGCCCTCTTTCCCGACTAAGAGGCGCTCGTGTATCTCATCGTCGGCCTGGGGAACCCAGGCGGGGAATACGAGCATACGCGCCATAACGCCGGCTTCGACACCGTGGACATCCTCGGCGCCGAAGCCGGTGCGCGCTATTGGAAGAGCGAGTGTGGCGCGCTGACCGCCAAAGGCGTGCTCGCGGGCGAAGATGTGGTGCTCGCCAAGCCCCAGAGCTTCATGAACACGAGCGGGGGGCCGGTCAAGCAGCTCTGCAACGCATACGGAGTCGCGCCCGATCACCTTATCGTCGTCCATGACGATCTGGATATCGCCCCCGGTTCCATCCGCGTGAAGTTCGGCGGCGGCCATGCGGGCCATAATGGGCTTCGCAGCATATGCGACAAGCTGGGGACGCGCGACTGGTTCCGCATCCGGTGCGGCATCGGGCGCCCTCCTGGAAGGATGCCGGTGGCGGACTTCGTGCTCTCGCGCCCGCGGCGCGAGGCAGAGGACGAGTTCGAGCAGACGTGCGGACTCGCGGCGGAGGCGGTCCCGTACCTCATACGAAACGGCTTGGACAAGGCCCAGCAGGAATTCAATTAGCGGACAAGCCGATCATTGGAGTCTAGCTCCGACAATATCTCGTGGAGGCCGGGATTGCTTCATCGACGAGGGTTCTCATGTCGCCTGTCGGCAGGCCGGAAGGGCTCGATAGCGGGTTTAACATTGCCGATGCCCCATCCTCAACGAGGTCGGGTTTGAAGGGGTCGGGACAGCTTCGAGACCTGCTGCCCCCCAAGTTTCTGCCCCACGATGGTGGAGTTGTCGGCGAGCGTGAGGGGGAATGCCGTTCCTCTCGCTAGTCGTAGATGTCGCACCGCTTGGACGTGTTCGCGGCCCATCCCCGTCGTCCCTTAGAAGTGAATCTTGCTGACGGTTTCCAACTTGATCATGTTGGTGGTGCCCCCTTGGCCGATGCGCCCGCCGGTGAGCACGATGTCGTCCCCGACCTTGAGCCCCAAGATCTTCACCACCTCCTGCATGGCGTGGAAGAACAGCACGTCAAGCGATTCGTACTCGGGGCACAGCATGGGCAGTACGCCCCATGAAAGCGAGAGCTTGCGGTAGGTCTTCTCGTTCGTGGTCATGCCGATGATCTGCACCGGGCAGCGGAAACGGCTCACCATGCGCGCGGAAAGCCCGCTGATGGAGTTGATGACCATGCACGCCGCCCCCAAATCGACCGCCATGGAGCATGCGGAGTGCGAGAGGGCGTCCAAATTGCAGCTGATGGTGAAGTCCATATGCCTGAACTTGCGCGCGTAGTCGATGCGCTCTTCAGTGTACCTCGCGATCTCCGCCATGGTTTCCACAGCTTCCACGGGATGCCTGCCCGCTGCCGACTCACCGGAAAGCATGACCGCCGAGGCACCGTCGTACACGGCGTTTGCCACATCGGAAATCTCTGCCCTGGTGGGGCGCACGTTGGTGATCATCGATTCGAGCATCTCCGTGGCGATGATGACGCGTTTGCCCAGCATCCGACACTTCGAGACGATCTCCTTCTGCACCGAGGGCACCGCCATGAAGGGGATCTCCACGCCCAGATCGCCGCGTGCCACCATGATGCCGTCGACAAACTCGGAGATCTCCTCCACGTTCGCCACGCCGGACTGGTTCTCGATCTTGGCGATCAGATCGATCTCCGCGCCGCCGTTGTCGTCCAAAAAGTCGCGGATCTCCTTCGCGTCGTCTGCGGTAGAGACGAAGGATGCGGCAACGAAGTCAACGTCGTTTTCGATGCCGAAGAGCAGGTCGGCCTTGTCCTGCTCGGAGAGGAACTCGTTGCGCATAAGACGCCCGGGAAAGTTCATGCTCTTCGTATCGGACAGCATGCCGCCCGCTTCCACGACGGTTTTCACGTCGCTGCCTTCAACTTGAACGACCTTGCAAATGACCAGGCCGTCGTTCACCAGAATGCGGTCGCCCGGCTCCAAGTCGCGGGCCAGGCCCTTGTAATTCACCGATACCCGGGAGGCGTCGCCTTCTATGTCGTCTGTGGTGAAGGTGAACTCCTGACCGTCTTCGAGCGTCACCTCATGGCCAGCGAACGTGCCGATGCGGTATTCGGGCCCCTTGGTGTCCAGCATGATGGCCACGGGCAGGCCGAGCCTCTCGCGTACGCTCTTCACCGCGTTGATCTTCTCCAGGTGCCCTTCGTGCGTGCCGTGCGAGAAATTCAGTCGCGCGACGTTCATGCCCGCCTCGCACATACGCGCGAGCACATCCTCCGACTCGCTTGCTGGCCCTATGGTGCAGATGATCTTCGTCTTGCGCATGTATGCTCCTCTCTGTTTTGCGACCTTGCGTGCCCGCTCGCAATGGTGTGCGTATGCAGATCGATTCGGTACCGCTTGGTTATCTCTGGCTCCTCTGCTCTTCTTCATCGATGATTCGGAGAATCTCCCTCCCCAAGTCGCTGTCGACGATCAGCGTGTCGATGAAGTTGCCCTTCGCCGCGCAACGCACCCCGTAAGCTTTGTCCGTCCCCGAGGCTACGGTGACCTTGTTGGGAATTCTTTTGAATTGATCGGTTTCAATCGAGATCGTGCGATCCCTCAGCGGCGTGTCGCACTCGTTCCCATCATGGTTGAAGAAGCGGATGGCGATGTCGCCCACCACGTTCTGCCCCCGCAAGCGTGCCACGTCTTCCGGTGGGATGAAGCTCGGCTCCGCAAGGATGGTGGTGGTCTTCGGATAGAACACGCCGATGCCGTTGATGGCGATGTTCACCTTGTCGAACATGTCGAACACGCCGGCGATGCTCTTCTCCCTTTTCAGCACCTTCACCGTCTCGGGCGAGTCCATGAGCGTCTCCGTCAGCAGCACATGCATGGTGCCCGAGAACGCCTTTGCAATCTGGCTTACCAGGACGCGCACGTCCCATTCGGGCACGCTGCTGGCAAGGGATCCGTGCAGCGTCACGAAATCAGCGTTCACCTTTTGCGCGGGATTCAGGTACCCGATCATGGCGCATACGGTGCTGCCCCAGGTGAAGCCGATCACGTCGTTGTCGGTGATGATACGCTGCAGGTAGCGGGCCGCTTCGAGGGCGACTAGGTTCTTCACGTTGTCGCTTTCGCCGGTGGCGCCCCCGGGTTCCAGAGACACGGCTGGGGCGATGATGACGTCGCTGATTCCCAACCTCTCCTTCAGCTCCGTTTCAAGGTCCAGGCATTCCACCAAGGGGTCGCGGATGACGAACTCGACGATCTTCTCCGCACGCGCCTTCTGGAGCAGGCGGGAGACAGTGGTGATGGAAATCTTCAGCACCTTCGCAATCTCCTGCTGGCTCTTCCCCGAGATGTAATACATATACGCTGCGCGAAGGACGAGCGACGTCGATTGATCATATTTGTTCGTAGGCACGGGCGATCTCCTGACTCCTTAGTCTTATCACGGTTGCAAATTATTTGACATGTCGAAAATATTTTCAATGCCTCTGAGATGAAATAATTTTCAATCTAGTAAAATATTTTCATCCTCTATATAGTCATACCCACAAGGCGCCCTTGATATCAGCCGAACTCTACGAAAAGCAAGCGTTCGTTCCATCAGGAGGTAATGAGATGATCCAGCAGAACAGGTTTTACAACACGTTGCTCAATCCGCTTTACGAAGGCTGCCAGATCGACGATCTGTGCGTCGCAACCTATCTGGTAGGTGCAGCCAAGGAAGAGGGCGCCATTCTGAAAGCTGTCAGCATCGGCATCGAGCAGACCACCGGTTCCTGGGTGGACGTGCCCGCCGAGACCGACGAGATGCGCGCCAAGTACGCGTCGAAGATCATCGGCGTTTACGAGGTCCCGAACTACGAGAACCAAGCCAACGTCAACCTCGACGTCGCCCCCGACGGCATGCGCTTCTACATCATCCGCATCGGCTATCCCGTTGCCAACATCGAAGACAACATCCCGCTGCTCATCGGAAGCATCGCCGGCAACATCATGTCCATGCCGTTCCTGAAGCTGCTCGACATCGACTTTCCGAAGAAGTTCGTCGACGCCTTCCAAGGCCCGAAATTCGGTATCCAGGGCATCCGCGACATCCTGGGCGCCCCGGAGCGTCCGCTGCTCAACAACATGATCAAGCCCTGCACTGGCTATACCCCCGAAGTGGGCGCCAAGCTGTTCTTCGAAGCTGCGGCCGGCGGCGTTGACATTATCAAGGATGACGAGCTTATCGGCGGCAACCGCGAGTTCAACAAGCTGGCCGACCGCGTGAAGCTGAACATGGAGGCCGTTGAGCGCGCCAAGGACATCAAGGGCGAGAACACCATCTACTCCTGCAACATCACCGACGAGGTCTCCCGCCTGAAGGAAAACGCCATGACCGTCATCGAAAACGGCGGCAACATGATCATGATCGACATCCATGGCACCGGCTACTCCGCATGCCGCATGCTGGCGGAAGACCCCGACATCACCGTGCCCATCATGGCCCACTCCTGCTTCAACGGCGCCTTCACCGCCTCCCCCTACCAGGGTATGAGCTCCAAGGTCGTCAACAAGCTGGTGCGTCTGAGCGGTGCCGACATCTACCTGACCCAGCCGCCCTACGGCAAGTTCGACAACACGTTCGACAACTACATCACCAACATCAACGCCTCCCAGGCGAAGTTCTACGACCTCAAGCCCATGCTTCCCTTCGTGGGCGGCGGCGTCATCCCCGGCCTGGTTCCCCAGTTCGTGGACGACTGCGGCTCCGACGTGCTGCTGGGCGTCGGCGCCGGCATCCATGCCCATCCGATGGGGCCCCGCGCCGGCGCAATCGCGTTCCGCGCTGCCATCGATGCGGTCATGGAAGGCGTCAACCTGCACGAAAAGGCCAAGGGCTGCGAAGAGCTGCAGGTTGCCATCGACAAATGGGGAATCTACGGCGAAGACCATAGCAAAGACCTCTACGCGATCTAGGATAAGCTGATGGAATAGGAGGGGCTCGAATCGACTGTCCGAAAGACGGACGGAAGATCGGCCCCTCCTTCAGTTAGAGGAGGACTGAACCATGATCATGCGATTTATCAAGAGGGTACCGGCCGGCATGATGGTCGTGCCCCTGCTGCTCGGCTGCCTGATCAACACCTTCTTCCCCCAAGCCCTTCAAATCGGCGGCATCACCACCGCCACGTTCTCGAGCGCCGGATCCAGCTGCATCCTGGGCATCCTGCTGTTCTGCATGGGCACCAACCTGCAGGTGAAGGAGATGCCGGCGGTGCTCAAGCGCGGCGGCATCCTGCTGGTGTCGAAGTTCGCCATCGGCGCCATCCTGGGCATCCTGGTGGGCACGATCTTCGGCCCCGCCGGCGTTCTGGGGCTCACCCCGCTCGCCATCATCTGCGCCGTCACCAACAGCAACGGCAGCATCTACTTCGCCATCTGCCAGGAGTACGGCGACGACAAGGACCAGGCTGCGTTCGCCCTGCTCGCGCTGAACGACGGACCGTTCCTCACCATGGTCGCGCTGGGCTTCAGCGGGCTGGCGAACATCCCCTTCATGAATCTGGTCGCTGCCCTGATCCCCATCGCCCTGGGAATGCTCGTGGGCAACCTGGACCACGAGTGCCAGAAGCTCTTCGGGCCGCTCGGCAACGCGGTCATCCCGTTCGTCGGTTTCGCCCTGGGCGCCGGCATCAACCTTCAGAGCGTTATCGCTGGCGGCCTGTCCGGCGTGCTGCTCGCCTTCGTCGTCATCTTCGTCGGCGGCTTATTCATCCTGTTCTTCGATAGGATAGTGGGCAAACGACCGGGTTACGCGGCGTGGGCCGTTGCGACGACGGCAGGTAACGCCGTTGCCGTGCCCGCCGCGGTCGCCTCCGCCGACGTCGCGCTGGAAGGCGTCGCCACCATCGCCACCGTCCAAGTTGCCGCCTGCACCGTCGTCACCGCCATCGTGGTTCCGCTGCTGGCCAGCTGGTGGGCCAAGCGCTACGGCTGCCTGCGCATCCCGCAAGGCACCCATGGCGTGGACAAGATGTACCTGGGCCATCCGTATAATCCCGAAGCGGAGGTAGCGGCGGAACTCATTGCCGAAGCCGAGGAGGAGAAGGCCGAAGAGGAGGCTGCCGCGGTGGCGGCAGCGAGCGTTGAGAAAGGTCCCGGAAAAGACTGACCGATTCCACCTTCCAAGAGGGGGCGAAGATGAACACGTATCTGATAATCGCCGACGACTTCACCGGAAGCTGCGATGCCGGCGTGAGCATGGCAAAGAACGGCATCGAGGTGCACGTTGTCTCCGACCCGAACAAGATGATCGCGGGGAAATCCTACGTGATCGACACGGAATCGCGCAACATCGATGCCGAGCAGTCCCGCCAAGCCGTCACGATTGCGGCGAAGGCCGCCAAGGAGCTTGATTTCGATTACTATTACAAGAAGGTCGACTCCACGCTTCGCGGGCACATCCGCACCGAGATCAGCGCCATCACCGACGTGCTGGACATCGACCTGATTGTCTTCAACTCGGCCTGTCCCGACGCCGCGCGCACGGTGACGGATGGCAACCTGTATTTCAACGGCATCATCCTGTGCGAGACGGAAATCGCCCTCGATCCGTTCTTCCTGTGCACCGAGAGCAATCTGGCAAAGATCATCGGCCCCTGCGTCGACGGTTCCGTGCAGAGCTTCGACCTGAAGAGCATCCGCAGCGGGCAGATTGCATGGGACGGTTCGAAGGCCATCACCTTCGACACCGAAACCAACGATGGCATCGATAGGATCGTCGAGTATGTGCTGACGCTGGGGAAGAAGGTGCTGTTCGTCGGGTCCGCGGGCATGGCGAACAGCCTGATCAAAATCGTCAACCGCCCCAACCCTGCGCTTGCGTTGGTGGGAAGCATCAGCGACACGTCGCGCGCCCAGGTGCGATTTGCGGAGGAAAAGGGCGCCCAGGTGGTCAAGCTGGACATGCGCGGCCTGATGAAGGACGGCAGCCCCGAGCGCTTCATCAGCCAGGCGCTCGACAGCCTGAAGAGCGGCTACGACACTGTCGTGTGCTCGGCGTACGACTACCGGGATTACCTTGACACCGTGAAGGTCGCCCAGGAGCTGGGAATGACCAAAGAGCAGTCGTCGAAGCGGACCCAGGCGATCTTGGGCGAGGTGGGAACCGCAATCGTCTCCCAGTTCGCCGTGTCCGGCGTGTTCCTGACCGGCGGCGACACCGCCATCAGCTTCATCGGCCAAGCCGATTCCGACTCGTGCGAGATCCTGTCCGAACCGCTTCCCATCATTCCCCAGATCAGGCTGGACAGCGGCATGTTCGCCGGCCTGAACTGCATTGCAAAGGGGGGCTCCATCGGCACCCCCGAAACCATCGATTACTGTTTCAACTATCTCAAGCAGCATCAGTAGAAACCAGGAGGAACCATCATGATCAACGGCATCACCGTAGGCGACCCCGCGGGCGTCGGCCCCGAAATCGTCCTGAAAGCCCTGAAGCGCGCGGGCGAGTATCAAGCCCAGTACGTGGTATACGGCCCCACGAAGATCATGGAGTACTACAATGGCAAATTCGACCTGGGCTTCAAGTTCAGGGAAATCGAGACCCCCGAAGAGTACGAAGACGGGTTCGTGAACATGATCAACTGCAAGGACATGTCCATGGACGATTTCGAGGTGGGCCAGCTTTCCGCCGAATGCGGCGACGCCGCCTACCAGTACCTGGTGCGCGCGATCCACGATGCCATGGACGGCAAGATCGGCGCTGTGGTGACCGCGCCGCTGAACAAGGAGGCCATGCATATGGGCGGTCACATGTTCGACGGGCACACCGAGGTCCTGGCCACCGAGACCGGCACCGAGAAGTACGCCATGATGTTCATGGGGCCGGTGAAGATCGTGCACGTGTCCACGCACGTCTCCTTGAAGGAAGCCATCAACCGCGTGAAGAAGGAGCGCGTCCTCACGTGCATCGAGTTCGCCGACGACATCATGAAGAAGTCCGGCATCGACCATCCCAGCGTGGCCGTTGCCGGCGTGAACCCCCATGCCAGCGAGAACGGCCTGTTCGGCGATGAGGAAGCCAAGGAGATCATCCCGGCCATCGAGGCTGCCAAGGCCAAGGGCATCAACGCCATAGGCCCGCTGCCCCCGGACTCCATCTTCGCGAAGAACCTCAAGGGCGTGTACGACGTGACCATCGCCATGTACCATGACCAGGGGCATATCGCCGCGAAGATGGGCAACGTGGACAAATGCGTCAACTGCACGCTGGGCCTTCCCATCATCCGCACCTCCGTGGACCATGGCACGGCGTTCGACATCGCCGGCAAGGGCATCGCATCCGAGGAGAACATGCTCGAATCCATGAAGTACGCCGAGGTGTTCCAGTCGAGAAGTTAATCGCACGGGGTTCGGAAGAGTCCGCGCCCCGACCTGTTGTCGCATCGCATCAGCATTCCTTTACCTGCCGGTGAACTGACGCATTGCATCGAAGATGGGCGCTGGATTTTCCTTCCAGCACCCATCGTTGCGCAGGGGTGCCCAGGGCGGGCGCAATCCTTGTCGGCCAGATCCGTCAGGGGCCCCGCATCCGGTGCGGCATCGGCAGCAAAGGCCGCCGGGCCGCATGCCGGTGGCGGACTTCGTGCTCTCGCGCCCGCGGCGCGAGTGTGGACGGTAGGGTGTTTTTACCCCTACGTGGATAAACTTCTTGACATTTGCACGCGAGTGCAAAGGACGAGTTCGAGCAGACGTGCGGACTCGCGGCGGAGGCGGTTCCGTACCTCATACGAAACGGCTTGGAAAAGGCCCAGCAGGAATTCCATTAGCCGAACAGCTCGTCATGCGAACCCGTCCTCTGGAAGACTGCGAGTCCGTTGCCGGTGCGCCACACGAGCAGCCAGTCCCCTGCGTTAGCGATATGGCACTCGTTGCTGTCCGCCCAGCTCCCGTGCAGCTGGTACATGTTGCGATGCCGCTTAAGCTCTTCTTTGGATCCGTTGGTGTCCTCGAGCACAAGATTGACGGCCTCTTTGAGCGGGTTCAAGTCTATATGCTTCTTTGCCAGGCGCTTTAAGTCCCTTGCGAACTGTCCGGTGTACTTCGCGGTGAGCATCTACAACCCCATGGATGCGAACATCTGCTCCCGCGGCGTTGCAGTTTGTGCGACAATGCAGGGTGAGAAACGCGAACGTATTGAAGGTCTTATCATGTCCGCAAGGTTTAACATCCAAGCGGCGGATGCCGCCGCTGTAGGCGTGCTGCAACGCACGCTCAATCTCCCCCGGTTCATAGCGACGACGCTGGTGGCCCGCGGCGTCGACACGCCGCAGAAGACGCAGGAGTTCCTTTCCCCGTCGCTCGAGCGCGATTGGCTGAACCCCTACATCATCCCCGGCATGGGGGAGGTCGTCGACGGGTTGGAGGCGGCCCTGCGCGCGAGCCTGCGCATACTGGTGTTCGGCGATTTCGACCTCGACGGCATCAGCGCGACGACGGTGCTGACGCGGGGGCTGCGGGTTCTGGGGGGCGACGCGGTCCCATTCATCCCGCGCCGTTCGGACGAGGGGTATGGCCTCACCGAAGCCGCCATCGACCGGTTCATGGCGTTCGAGCCCGATGTGGTCATCACGGTGGATTGCGGAATAAGCTGCCGCGAGGAGGTCACCCTGCTTCAGCATCGGGGCGTCTCCGTGTTCATCACCGATCACCACGAACCCGGCGACCAAGTGCCTCAGGACGTGCCGGTGTGCGATCCCAAGGTCGATCCCGGCAATCCCAGCAGCGTGCTCGCGGGGGTGGGCGTCGCCCTGAAGATCGTGCAGGCCCTGGGCGCGCGCTTCGGCCAGCCCCATTTGTGGCGCGAATTCACGGATATCGCCACGTTGGGAACGGTCGCGGACCTCGTCCCCCTGGTGGGGGGCAATCGCGCGCTGGTCGCCGACGGGGTGCGCCGCATGAACGCCGCCCCCCGCCCCGCCATCGCAGCGCTGCTCGCCGCGGCGGGCGTGGCCGACAAGCCTGTTGCGGCGACCTCGCTCTCGTTCAGCGCGATCCCGCGGTTGAACGCCGCCGGCAGGATGGGCGACGCCCAGGTGGCGCTCGATTTGCTGCTGGAGGACGATTTCAACGAGGCGAGCCGGAAGGCCGTGCGTCTCGAGGAAATCAACGACCAACGGCGCGCCATCGAGGCGGAGCTCGCCGAGATCGCCCGCCTGCAGGCTCAGGAGGTCTACCACGGCCAACGCGCCCTGGTGGTCTCCGGAGAGGGTTGGCACGAGGGCGTGAAGGGAATCGTCGCCAGCCGCCTCGTGCGGACGTACGGCGTGCCCGTCATACTGTTCGCCATCGACGACGCCGGCGAGGCGCGCGGAAGCGGTCGAAGCGTCGGGCAGGTGAACCTGTTCAAAGCGGTCGAAAGCTGCGCCGACCTGCTCACACGGTTCGGCGGCCACGAGGCCGCGGTGGGGGTCACGCTTCCCGCCGACAAGCTTCCCGAATTCACCGAGCGGCTCTGCTCCTTCATGGACGGACTCCCGCCCGAGCTGTTCCATCCGCGCATCGATATCGATGCGGTGATCGACTTGGGCGAGCTCACGCTCGAGAATATCGAAAAAATGGAGGAGCTCGCCCCCTTCGGTCAGGAGAACCGCCAGCCGCGCTTCCTGGCCCAGGGCGTGCTCATGACGCGCAGCCGCGCCGTCGGTGCGGATAAGAACCATCTGTCGACCACGCTTTCCGACGGTCGCAATTCCATTGCGGGCATCATGTTCCACGCGGGCAGCAGCATCGAATCGCTGTTGCGGTGCTCGTGCGTGGTGGATGCCGCATTCGAGGTGCAGATCGACGAATGGCGCGGGCGCCGCAGCGTGAAGGCCCTGCTGACGTCCGTCGCCCCGGCGAAGCCATGCTGCGCGCTGGAATCCATGATCGAGCCCGAGCACCGCTCGTTCGTGGCGGGGCTGTTCGCCACCGATGACGACGAACTCTGCGCCGACTGCCAGGATGACGGCTCCGAGTGCATCGGGAGCATAGAGGCGGCCGAGGAGAGGCGCGAGCAGTGGAGGGCGCGCGCCCAGGAGGATCCGAGCGGCCTGCGCAGTTCCCTAGTCCGCTCCTTCATAGGGGAGGGCAGCCTGTTCCCCTCGCAGCAACGCGTGCTGGACGCTCTGCAAAAGGATGCGTCCACGCTTGCCGTCATGGCGACGGGGCGTGGGAAATCCCTGGCATTCCAGGTGGAGGCGGCCCGCCGTGCGCTGGAGCTGGGCCAGGCGAGCCTGCTCGTTTACCCGCTGCGCGCCCTCATCGCGGACCAGGCCTATCATCTGGCCTCGGCGCTCGACCGCTTCGGAATCGACGTCGAGGTCGTCACCGGCTCCTCCACGCCGGAGGAACGGCACGCGGTGTTCGACGGCATCGCGGACGGCACGGTGGATATCGTGCTCACCACGCCCGAGTTCCTCGGCTACCATGCGGCGGAATTCGCCCGGTCGGGGCGTATCGGGTTCGCCGTCATCGACGAAGCCCACCATATCGGCCAGGCACGCGCGGGCAACCGCATGGCATATGCCAGCATGGGGAAGCAGATCGCCGCGCTGGGCGATCCGGTGGTCCTCGCCCTCACCGCCACCGCCGACGCACGCGCCGCCTCCGAGATCGAAGGGCAGCTGCGCATCGAAAACCGCGTGCTCGACGATGCCGATCGCCCCAACATCCAGCTGGACGACCAGCGCAACATCCGCTTCCGGGAGAGCTACCTCGCCAATATCATCGCGACGGGCGAGAAGACCGTCGTCTACGTCAACTCGCGCAAGCGGAGCGTGACGCTCGCGCGCGAGCTTCGCAAACTGGTGCCCCAGATGGCGCCGTTCATCGGGTTCTACAACGCCGGCTTGCCGCGCTCCGATCGCGAGCGGGTGGAGGAGATGTTCCGCGGAGGCCAGATGAACGTGCTCATATCCACGAGCGCGTTCGGAGAGGGTGTGAACATCCCCGACATACGCCACGTGGTGCTGTTCCATCTCCCGTTCAACGATGTGGAGTTCAATCAAATGAGCGGCCGCGCCGGCCGCGACGGCGAGCCCGCCTGCGTGCATCTGCTGTTCGGATCGGCGGATGCGCGCATCAACCAGGGCATCTTGGAGGACTCCACCCCCGGCCATGATACGATGGCACAGGTGTACCGCGAATTGAAGCGTTTGAGCCAGGGCGCCGAAGCCGGCTTGGTGCATGTGTCCGACTCCGATCTCGCGGCCGCATGCGGCAACCGGGTCCCCGGCCACAAGGTGGCGCCCGCATCCGTCTCGTGCGCCATCGCGGTGTTCCGGGAGCTCGGCCTTGTCGAGACGGCCATATCCGATACCGAAGACGGCCAGGAGCGCGCCATCCGTTTCGTTCCCGGCAAGAGCAGGGTGGAGCTGACCGACAGCGTGCGCTATCGCGAGGGACTCGGCGAGATGGACGAGTTCAACGCGTTCTGCGCCTGGGTGATGAAGAGCCCCGTCGCGGTGCTGCTCGACCGCATCAGCCGTCCTATTCTTCCGAGCGAGACGGCGCGGCAGAGCGTTCCGCCGTTCCCGGAAAGGGGGGATCGACATGGGCGAGATTGATTCCGTTTCCGGCGAAACCATGCTGGGCGAGGCCCTTGACCCAGTGGGGGGACCGTATCGCTTCAGCGACGGGTCCGATGCGTTGATCGGACGCGCTCATGCCAGCGAGCTATCGTTCGCCGCCAACGTGGGCGAGGCGGATCCCGCGCGCGTGGTCAGCAAAACGCCCGAGGAGCGTTTCGCGCTGCTGCAGGAGAAGACATCCGGCTACCTTTCGACCGATGAGGAAGAGCTGCTGAAGAAGGCGTTCGAGTTCGCGCGCGACGCCCATGCGGGGCAATGCCGCAAAAGCGGCGAGCCCTTCATCAGCCATCCGGTGGAGGTGGCGCTGATCCTCGCGGATTTGCGCATGGATGTCGAGACCCTGTGCGCGTCCCTGCTCCACGATGTCGTAGAGGACACGTCATACACGAAGGAGCAGATCGCCGAGGATTTCAACGAGAACGTCGCCGCGCTGGTGGACGGCGTAACGAAGATCACGCGAATCGAGGTGGAGAACCTCTCCGACGAGCAGGCCCAGACCATCCGCAAGATGTTCGTCGCCATGAACAAGGATATCCGCACCGTCGTGATCAAGCTTGCCGACCGCCTGCACAACATGCGCACGCTATCCGCGCTGCCGGAGGACCGTCGCATCTTCAAGGCGCGCGAGACGATGGAGATCTACGCGCCCATCGCGCACCGCTTCGGCATGGGAAGCGTCAAATGGGAGCTCGAGGACCTCTCGTTCTTCTACCTGGAGCCGAACAAATTCAAGCAGATCTCGCGCATGGTGCAGGAGAGCCGCACCGAGCGCGAAGCGTACTTGGGCCGCGTGATCGACATCCTGCGCCGCGAGATGGACAAGGTCCACATCGACTGCCAGATCATGGGGCGTCCCAAGCACCTGTACAGCATTTACCGCAAGATGACGGTGCGCGACAAGGATTTCAGCGAGATCTACGACCTGATCGCCGTGCGCATCATCGTCGACACCGTCGCGCAATGCTATTCGGCGCTGGGCGCGGTGCATAGTCTGTGGCAGCCCATGCCCGGGCGCTTCAAAGACTACATCGCCATGCCGAAGTACAACATGTACCAGAGCCTGCACACCACGGTCATCGGCCCGGCGGGCCGCCCGCTGGAGGTTCAGATCCGCACGGTCGAGATGCATCGCATGAGCGAATACGGCGTGGCGGCGCACTGGCGCTACAAAGAGGGCGGCAAGAGCGACGAGCAATTCGACAAGCAGCTCGCCTGGCTGCGCCAGATGATGGACTGGCAGGATGAGACGCAGGACAGCCGCGAGTTCTTGAAGAACCTGAAGGTTGACCTGGCGCCGTCCGAGGTGTTCGTGTTCACTCCGAAGGGGGACGCGAAGAGCATGCGCGCCGGCAGCACGCCGGTCGACTTCGCCTATGCCATCCACACGGAGGTGGGGAACCACTGCGTGGGGGCGAAGGTGAACGGGAGCATCGTGCCGCTTTCATACAAGCTGCAGATGGGCGATCGCGTGGATATCCTCACGCAGAAGAGCGCGACCCCGAGCCGCGACTGGATGTTCATGGTCAAGACGCCGCGCGCACGGTCGAAGATCCGATCGTACTTCGCGCGGGCGACGCGCGCCGACGATATCCAGGAAGGGCACGACCGCATCACGCGGGAAGTGCGCAAGCAGGGGCTCGGCATCAGCAGCCCGGCGGGCCAGCGCGCGCTTCGCCAGGTTGCGTCGCATATGGGCTTCAAGGACGTGGATGACATGCTCGCCGCCGTGGGCACCGGCAAGGAGAGCCTGCAGAGCGTGTCCCAGCGCGTCCTGAAGGTGCTGAGGCCCGACGAGGAGGCGAAGCCCGAGCATTCGCTCGAATCGTTCATGAGCACGGGGAAGACCCCGCCGATGGTCACGAGCGTGCGCCATCCGAAGACGAATAAGGCCAAGAAGGCCAGCAACGGCGTGATCGTGCAAGGCGAGGGCGGCATGCTCGTGCGCCTGTCGCGCTGCTGCAACCCCGTTCCGGGCGACGATATCGTGGGCTTCGTCACGCGCGGGCGCGGGGTGTCGGTGCATCGCCGCGATTGCCCCAATGCCGCGGCGCTGCTGGAGCGCACCGAGCGCATCATCCCCGTGGCATGGGAGAACGCCACGCAGATGGACACTTCGTTCAAAGTGGAGGTCGGGTTGGAGGGGCTCGATCGCATGGGGTTGCTCGGCGAAGTGGTCGCGGTCTTCTCCGAAGGCGGGGCCAACGTGCTCACCTCCAGCACATCGGTGCATCGCGACGGGATCGTCGAGATGCGGTTCTTGTTCCAGGTGAGCACCGTTTCCGCCATCAACCGCATCATCACCCGGCTGAACTCCATCGAGGGCGTGTTCGACGCCCATCGTCTGATGCCGGGCGAGAAGGGATAGATCGGCCGAAGGGCCCTTTGGAAGGACGGCAATGAGAACATACCAGGTGGACGGTGGATGCCTTTCGCTGCGCTTCGCGGTGATGGGGCCCATCGAGAACAACGTGTACCTGATAGGCGATGGCGCCGGCGGCACGATCGTGGTGGATCCCACGGCCCATGCGCAGGGCATCGTGGAGCTTGCAGGGGCGGCAGAGGTCAGCGCGATCTTCGTCACCCATCGCCATTGCGACCACATCGGGGCGCTCGCCGACCTGAAGAGGCTGACGGGCGCGCCGGTGTTCGCGTCGGAAATCGATGCGAAGCGCATCGAGGCGGGTCAGAGGGACGAGGGGCTCCGCCTCGACGTCCCGCCGTGCGCCGTGGATCGGAAGCTGCGCGACGGGGATGAGTTCACCGTGGGCGCTTCCTCGTGGAGGGTGCTGCTCACGCCGGGGCACACGCCGGGCGGACTGTGCTATTTCTGCCAGAAGGGGGATCGCTCCGGCGCGCCCCTGCTGGTGTCGGGCGACACGCTGTTCCGCGCGAGCATCGGGCGGACGGATTTCGAGGGCGGAAGCATGGCCGACATGCGCAAAAGTCTGCGCAAGCTGGGCACGCTCCCCGACAGCACCATCGTCCTGCCCGGGCACAACCAGCTGACCAGCATCGGGGACGAGCGCGTTCGCGTGATCGAGGCCCTGCGGCGCTGAGTCGGCGGGGCCGCCGCCCGCATCATCCCCTGCATCGCCCTGCATCATCCCGCACATGATTCGCGTAGGATTCGTAGGTTGAATTTCTAACCGCACCCCCCAGTGTTGCGGTTACATTTGCAACCAACCTTCGCGTAGGATTCGTCCCCCGCTTGGTAACCGATCGGCCGCAGCCGTGTGATATGAGGTAGAATCCAAAGCGTATCTGCGTATCTGCGCCCGGTAGAAGGGGAGTTCAACATGCCTCGCAAGAAAAAGTACGACTATTTCGCAGCGTTCGAAAAGCAGATGGACTACGCCATGCAGGAAGTCGACCTCCTCATCAGCGTGGTGGAGAATTTCGAGACCGCTGAGAAGCTTGCCGAGGTCATCCCCCTAGCGCACGAGATCGAGCACGCCGCGGACGAGGTGAACCAGTCGACATTCGCCGCGCTGGCAGCCGATTTCATCACGCCGCTCGACCGCGACGATATCATCTCGATCGCCTCGGCGCTCGACGATATCGTCGACGACGTGGAGGACGTCATCCACCTCTTCTACATGATGGACGTCCATTTCATGCATCGCGACGTCGCGGGCAGCGTCATCCTCATCCGCAAGAGCTGCGAGGCGCTGAAGGTTGCGGTCCATGAATTCGTCAACCGCAAGCAGAAGAAGAAGTTCCATGCCGCGATTCAGGAAGTGAACGCCCTGGAAGTGCAGGCGGACGAGTTCTACGAGCGCGAGATGCACAAGCTCTACACCACCGATAGCGAGAACCCGCTCCGCGTGATGGTGTGGACCCGCATCTTCGACCGCATCGAAGAGGTTTCGGACGATTGCGAGCACGTCGCCGACCTGATGAGCAGCATCAGCATCACGAACGCGTAGCCTCCGCATCTCCTTGCAGCCAAGCGCCCGGCCTCCGTCGGGGCGCTTCCCCCGTCTTCCATCCGCTGAACCGTCCAACCTTGTGGATTTCGACGCAGTCGCTACTCCGTCCTGCTATAGTAAAACCCGCTACGTTGATCGACAGGAAGACCTTATGGCACTCATCGTTGCTAAATTCGGCGGAACCTCCGTTGCGTCGCCCGAGCGCATAAAAATGGTTGCCAAGCGCCTTATAGGGATGAAGCAGGCGGGGGATCGCCCCGTTGCCGTCGTCTCGGCCATGGGTAAGAGCACCGATGAGCTGGTGGGGCTTTCCCACGCCCTGTCGAAGAACCCCCCCGCGCGCGAGATGGACCGCCTGCTTTCGACGGGCGAGCACGTCTCCATGTCGCTGTTGGCGATGGCCATCGAGGCCATGGGGTACCGCGCCATGAGCTTCAGCGGCCGGCAGGCGGGCATCCGCACCACCGGCGAGCATTCCAAAGCGAAGATCACGCTCGTGCATGCCGATCGCATACAGAACGCGGTCGATGCGGGCATTGTTCCCGTGATCGCGGGGTTTCAGGGCATTGATGACAACGGCGATATCACCACGTTGGGGCGCGGCGGTTCCGACACCACTGCGGTTGCGGTCGCCTACGGCATCGGGGCCGATGTGTGCGAGATATTCTCCGACGTCGACGGCGTGTATACCGCCGATCCGCGCGTCGCCCCCCGCGCGCGCAAGCTCGATGCGATCAACTACGACGATATGCTCGAGCTGTCGAGTGCCGGCGCAGGGGTGCTGCAGAGCCGTGCCGTGGAGTTCGCGCGGAAGTACAACGTCATCATCCACGCCCGGTCGGCATTTTCCGATTCGCCCGGCACGCTCATCAAGGAGGCCGATTCTCAGATGGAGCAGGCAGTTATCACCGGCATCGCCCACGATACGAGCGAGGTGAAGGTGACGATTCGCGACGCGCAGGACCGTCCCGGCATCGCTGCCCGCGTGTTCAGCGCGCTGGCGGGCAACATGGTGAACGTGGACATGATCATACAGAACATCAGCGAGGACGGCCATACCGACATTAGCTTCACCTGCCCGGAGGCGGACCTCGGCCGCGCGCGCGGCACGGTGGAGAGCTTGCTCGACACCATCGGGGCCCGCGGGTACGCGGTCGACGAGAATATCGCCAAGGTAAGCGTGGTGGGCACGGGCATGAAGAGCAGCCCCGGCGTCGCCGCGCGCACGTTCACCGCGCTCTCCGACAACAACGTCAACATACTGCTTATCAGCACCAGCCCCATCCGCCTTTCCGTGGTGGTATCCGCCGACCAAGTCGAGCTTGCGGTGCGCTGCCTCCATACCGCGTTCGGGCTGGATTCCGACAGCGTCTTCGAGGAGAAGATGCTGTCCGCCCAGGAGCTGGCGGATAAGAAGAGCAAGGGCCGCTAGCGAATGTTCCGCCGGCGGCAATCGATGGAGCCCGGGTCCCGGACCTCGGGCCGCCCATCCTCTGGACCGCTTCCCGGATGCCCCTCCCGGCTGCCGGATGCGAAACGCGAACGTCGATGAAGGAGATAGAAATGGCTTGGACGAAACAGATGCCCGCGAACCCCGTGGTCGCGGTATGCGGTGCGACGGGTGCGGTGGGGCATGAGTTCCTGAAGGTCCTCACCGACGTGGATTTCCCCGCCGCGGAGGTGCGCGCGCTCGCTTCGGCGAAATCCGCCGGCAAGCAGTTGCCCTTCGGCGGATGCGGCAGAGCGCGGGCGGGCAAGCTGACGGTCCGGGAGATGGGCCCCGAAGCGTTCGAAGGCGTCGACATCGCCCTGTTCAGCGCAGGTGCCGACATTTCCCGCACGTTCCGCGATGCGGTTGTCTCCGCCGGTGCGGTGATGATCGACAACAGCAGCGCGTTCCGCATGGAGGACGGCGTCCCCCTGGTGGTGCCCGAGGTCAATCCCGGGGATGCCGCGATGCACGACGGCGTCATAGCCAATCCCAACTGCTCCACCATCGAGATGGTCGTGGCGCTCAAGCCCCTGGCGTGCATCGCCCCGATCAAGCGCGTCGTGGTCTCCACGTATCAGGCGGCCAGCGGTGCGGGGCTTCCCGCCATGGTCGAGCTGTACGACCAGACGCGCAACTACCTCGACTCCATCACCATGGAGGCGAATGCGTTCGCGCATCCGCTGGCGTTCAACTGCATTCCCAAGATCGATCGCATGATGGACGACGGCTCCTCGAGGGAGGAGTGGAAGATGGTCGTGGAGACGCAAAAGATCATGCACGATCCCTCGATCGGCGTGAACGCCACCTGCGTGCGCGTGCCGGTGGTGCGCTGCCACGGTGAGTCCGTCAACGTGGAGTTCGCCGCTCCGGTCAGCGTGGAGACCGCGCGCGAGGCATGGAGCGCCGCCCCCATGGTCGAGATCATGGACGATCCCGCGAACGAGGTGTACCCGATGCCCGGCGAGCTGGCCGGCACGGATCCCGTGTACATAGGCCGCGTCCGCAAGGACGCCTCCGTTGAAAGCGGGCTGTCCTTCTGGCTGGTCATGGATCAAATCCGCAAGGGCGCTGCGTTGAACGCCGTCCAAATCGCCCAGCTGTTGCTTCCATGATCGCGCTGTGTGACCCAAGGGATCCGGGACTGCATCGAAAGCCCTGAACTAGTCGGCGGGATATCCCAGATGGGATGTCCCGCCGAATCAATTATGTGGCGGCTCGTTTCGCTCCGCCTTCCTTTGATCTCGGCGGCGTCCGTCGCCGAGATCCCAGCTTACCTTCCGGCATCGGGCGATCATCCGGTACCGCGTGGGGCGCTGCCTACTTGTCGGAGCGGAATAGCCGCGCGAAGAACCCGCCGATGCCGCGTCCCTTCTCGCCGGGCGCCGGCTCCTCGGGCGCGGGGGCGCCGGGTGCCTCTTGCGCTGCCGGGGCATCGACCGCGGCTTCGGGACGGGTGGCTGCCGCTTCCTCCGAGGCGGCTCCTTCCCGAGCCTCGGGTTGCGCTACCGCGGCTTTCCCCGTTGGCGCATCAGCCTGCGGGGTGGTGGCGGGTTCCGGCTCGACGGGGGCCTCCGCGGCTGCTTCAGGTTCGCCTGGCGCGCCTTCCGCGGCAGGATCCGCCTTCTCCGCACGGGGAGCGGCGGCATCTCCCTTCCTCGTCTCGACCGCGTTCTCAGCCGGGGTGGCTTCCAATTCCGCATCCGCATCTTCGAAGTCCTCCGCCAGCTCGTCGGGGGCGGGTTTGATCGACTCGGCCTTCGCATGGGCCGGGACGGCTGGAGCGGGAATGGGGGCAGGGGCGGACATGACCGCATGCTCGATATCGCCCACTTCCGCCCTCGCGTGCGCGGGCCTCTTCGTCGCGGCGACGGCGACGGGCATCGCGGCTGCCAGCGCCGCGGCGATGGCGGGTGCCATCTTGGCGGCATCTTCCAGCCCCACCGTGTCGGTGATGGCTTTCATCGCGGCCCGGATGTACGGCTCGTATGCCTCCTCCTCGGTGTTCATGTCGTGGTTCAGGGCTTCGGCGTAAATCGCCTCCAAGTCGGATTGTGCCTCGCGTTCGCGTGCCTGATCGCGTTCCTTCTCGCGGGCGTGGAAGGAGAGCTTCTCGTAGGCGGTCTTCTCGGAGAGCTCGATCTCGCGCGCGGCGGCGGATTCTTCGGCCGCCTGTACGATCAGATGCTCCTGGGCGTTGAACGCCTCGTCCCCGTCCTTCTTCAGGGCGCGCAGCGGGGTGTAGGTGCCGTCGGGCAGCAGCTCGCGCAGCTTCACATTGTCTCGCAGGCAGGCATCTATGTAATCGAGCACCCGCTGCCGCGGTTCCTCCCCCGTGACGGGCCATGCGATCTCAACGCGCTTATCCATGTTGCGGGTCATCAAGTCGGCGCTGGCGAGGTACAGGCGCATATCCTCCCGCGCTCCGAAGCCGTAGATGCGGCTGTGCTCGAGCAGGCGTCCCACGATGGACACCACGCGCACGTTGTCGGTGTATCCCCCCACCTGCGGGATGAGGCATGAGATGCCGCGCACCAACAGGGTGACCGGGACGTTCGCCTGGCTCGCTTCCGCGATCTTGTTGATGATGTCCTTGTCGGTCACGCTGTTCGTCTTGAAGAACAAGCCGCACGGCTTGCCCTCCTTCGCAAGGTCGATCTGCCCCTGGATGCCGGCGATGATGTTCTGCTTGATCTGCAATGGGGCAACCCACAGCGTCTTATAGTCGCTGCTCGCGTTCTCCAGGCCCATGTTGCGGAAGAATTCGACCGCGTCGCGGCCGATGGCGGGATCGGTGGTGATGAAGCTGAAATCGGTGTAGAGCTTGGCGGTCTTCTCGTTGTAGTTGCCGGTGCCCAGCTGCGTGATGTGCTGCAGCCCCTCGGGCGTGCGGCGCGTGATGTAGCAGATCTTGCTGTGCACCTTGTAGTCGTGGAACCCGTAGATGACGTTGCATCCCGCTTCCTCGAAGCGCTGAGACCACTGGATGTTGTTGCTCTCGTCGAAGCGTGCACGCAGCTCGAACAGGGCGGTCACGTTCTTGCCCGCCTCGGCAGCCGCGATGAGCGCCTCCGCCAGATGCGATTGGCTCGCCAGGCGGTAGAGGGTGATCTTGATCGATACCACGTACGGATCTGCCGCCGCCTCGCGCAGCAGCTGCACGAACGGGTCCATGCTCTCATAAGGGTATGACAGCAGCACCTCGCGCTCTTGGATCTGCTTGAGGATCGGCGCGTCGCGGCGCAGCTGCCCCGCCCAGGCGGGAGCGAACGGTTTGCTCGTCAGCTTGGCGCGGACGTCGCCATCGACCATGCCCGGCAGCGCGAACGCGAAGCCCATATCGAAGGGGACCGTCGTGGTGTACACCTGGTACGGCTCCAGCTTCAGGCGGGCTAGGAGGAACTCGCTGACGGTTGGCGACAGCTTGTTCTTGGATTCCAAGCGCACGGGCGCCAGGCGCGCGCGCTTCTTCAGGATCTTCTTCATGTGTTCGCGATAATCCTCTTCGCCCTCGTCGGCGGTTTCGGTGCTGTCGAGATCGGCGTTGCGCGTGACGCACACGATGTTCGAATGCTTGACCGTGTACATGCTGAAGATCCTCTTCGCGCTTGCTTCCAACGCGTCTTCCAACAGGATGTAGTTGAATCCCTCGCCGGGCACCTTGATGACGCGCGGTGCCTGTCGCGGCAGAGGCACGATGCCCAGCGTCACGCCTTCGGCGCCCTGGTTCTTCAGGCGCTTGCGCTCCTCTTTCGCGGCCTTCTTCTCCGCCTTGGTCATATCGGCGAGCGCGTTCGGGTCCTCGTCTATAAGGCGCACGATGATGTAGATCGACCCGTTTTCCAGATGGGGGAACGGATGCCGCGCGTTGATGATCTGCGGGGACAGGTAGGGGAGCGCGCTGGTTGCCAAGACGTCGCTCACGTAGTCGCGCTGGTTCTCATCCAGGTCGTCGTACTGCAGGTGGTGGATGCCCTCGGCGGCGAGCTGCTCGTCGATTTCATGGTAGATCTGTTCTTGCAGCGGGTACAGCTCATGGCAGCGGGCGTAGATGGCGTCCAATTGCTCGGCGGGGGTCATGTTGCTCTTCGTGTCGATGATGGGCTGTTTGAGCAGTTCCAAATCGGTGAGGCTGCCCACGCGCACCATGAAGAATTCCTGCAGATTGCTGGTGAAGATGCTGACGAACTGCAGGCGCTCGAGCAGCGGGACGGTCTCGTCGCGGCCTTGGTCGAGGCAGCGCTGGTCGAAGGTGAGCCAGGAGAGCTCGCGATTCTGCATGTAGGGAACGCGCGCGGCCTTGCGGGCCTCGGCGTCGGCTAAGGCGGATGATGCGGGGGATTTCTTATCCATGTTTTCCTCCAGGACGAACGTTTCTGGATGTCTCCATTCTAGCCGACCTGCCCCGTGCCGCCCGCTTTATTTCTTGGGTGAACGACGTCGTGCGCAAGTTGCCCGGCTGGTTCCATCCGCTTTGCCCCATCTGCCGTCCGCGGCGTCGGTGTACAATCGTCCCATGGGCGAATCGCGCATCTAAGGGGGTCCGCATGCTGGACAAAATCGATTTCGACGTAGCTCCCATCACGAAGGAGGAGTACAAGCCGGTCCATGACGAGCTGGTCAAACGATTGGTGGTGCTGCAGCAGGAAGCGAATTCCAAGGGCATCGGGCTCGTGGTGCTGTTCGAGGGGTGGGACGGCGCCGGCAAGGGCGGCCGTATTTCCGATCTGCTGTACAACCTGGATGCCCGCGCCACCGGGGTGCATGTGACGGAGAGTTTCGATACCGAGACCGCCAAGCGCCTGCGCAAGAGCAAGCGGGGGGTCAGCAGCTATTTTCCCATGATGCAGCAGTTCTGGAGCGCGCTGGGGCCGCGCGGCAACATGACCATCTACGATCGCGGGTGGTATCGCGATGCCCTGCAGAGGCTCGTGTACGGCGATCCGGACAGAACCATCAAGGATTTTGCAGATAATTTCGATGACGTCGCCGATGTGCGCAGCTACCTGGATAGCACGCGTGCCTTCGAGAGGCAGCTGTTCGACGACGGCTACATCGTCGTGAAGTTCTTCCTGCATATCTCGAAGAGAACCCAGCGCAAGCGTTTGAAGGGGCTGGCATCCGACCCCCAGACGTCATGGCGCGTCGAGAAGCGCTCCCTCGACACCATGGAGGATTACGATGAGAAGTACAAGCTGTACGAGAAGATCCTTCCGCTGACCAACTACGACTTCGCCCCATGGGTGGTGTTGAACGGGGAAGACCGCCGCCGCGCCAATCTGGGCATCGCGCGCACGCTGGTCGCGGTGCTGGATGACGCGCTGCACGCCGCGCCCGATCCCGAGGCGGTTGCCGCCGCCGCCAAGGCGGCTGCCAACAGCGCGGGCCGTGCCGAGAAGGACGAGAAGGACGAGCGGAGCCGCACGCCCGAGGAGCAGGCGAAGGTCCGCGAGAAGAACGAAGCGATCGCGCGAGCCCAGGCCGCCGCCGCGCCCGAGAGATCGGAGCGCTTCGTCGTTCCCAGCGACCATCCCACGCTCACCGGCGCGGACTACCATCTGCGCCTTGCTCCCGATGCGTACAAGAGGGCGCTGAAGAAGGAGCAGGACCGCCTGTTCAACCTCGAGATGGAGATGTACGTCAAGCGCGTGCCGCTCATCCTCATGTACGAGGGGCAGGATGCGGCCGGCAAGGGCGGGAACATCAAGCGCGTCGCGCAGGCATTGGATGCGCGCGCATACACCATCTTCCCCAGCCCCGCCCCCACCAAGCCCGAGCTGATGCACCCGTTCCTCTGGCGCTACTGGACGCGCCTGCCGAAGGCGGGACACGTGGGCATCTACGACCGCAGCTGGTACGGGCGCGTGCTCGTGGAGCGCGTGGAGGGATTCGCGAGCAGCGGCGAGGTCGCGCGTGCTTACGACGAGATCAACGAATTCGAGCGCGATTTGGTCGATTGGGGCGCGATCCTGCTGAAGTTCTGGGTGGAAATCGACCGTGAGGAGCAGATGCGCCGGTTCGAGGCCCGCGCCGCCGATCCGAGCAAGCAGTGGAAGATCACCGACGAGGATTGGCGCAACCGCGACAAGTACCCGCAGTACCGCGAGGCGGTGGAGGACATGTTCCGCCTGACCAGCACCGATTTCGCGCCATGGATCATCCTGGAGAGCAACGACAAGCATTATGCCCGCGTGAAGGCGCTGCGCATCATCAACGACGCGTTGGAGAAGCGCCTGCACGGATAGAGGCCGGAGGGGATCCTCGTCGACGCCGGTCGGGACGGCCTTCCCTGCAGGATTTCTGGAAGTTCGAAATGCGGGCGTCCTCGCCGCTCATCCGCATGTAAGGTGAGGGCATGAGCGGTTCCAAACGTATATTCTGGCGCGTGGTCTTCTGGCTGGCGCTCGCGGTATTCGCCATCTCGGCCGGTGCGCTGGCGTACTTCGCCTACACGTACTGGAAGGCGGACGCCGATTACGCCGACGTGGCATCCAAGGCGTTCCCCGTCTCCGAATCGTCGGCATCGGCGCCGCTTTCGCTTTCCGATATGACGGTCGATTGGGATTACCTGCGCAGCGTGAACGAGGACGTGGTCGCATGGGTGTACGTGCCGGGCACGCGCATCAACTACCCGGTCGTGCAGGGCGCGAACAATGACGAATACCTGCATACGAGCTTCTCCCAAGATGGGAGCTTCGGCGGGCGCGGCGGGGCGATCTTTCTCGATACGCTATGCGCGCCCGATTTCAGCAGCGGGAACAGCGTGATGTACGGCCACCATATGAACGACGGGAGCATGTTCGCCGCGCTGTCCGATGACCTGACCAGCCAGGAGGGGTTCAACGCCGTGCGGACGGTGTACGTGCTCACGCCTGCCCGCAACTTCAAGTGCGACCTGTTCGCCCTGGTGCGCACCACGGGCTCCGACTTGCTTGCCCAGGCGGATTTCGCGACGGATACGGACCGCGTGCGCTACGTGCAGGACAAGATCGACCGCAGTATCGTGCGGCCTGACGGTGGATTTCCCTCCGCCGAGGCCGTCGGGCAGCTGTTCACGCTTGCCACATGCGATTACGCCCAAAAGGATGGACGTGCCATCGCATTCGCCCGCGTTACGGAGACGGCGGTTCCGGGCGGGCGGGCAAGCGGCGGCATCGTCGATGCCGGCGATGCCTCTGCCGTCCGCAGTGCCGCTTCGGGGGAGTAGCCGCGTCGCTTCCATCCGCTCTTCCCCGATGTTGTAAACTACCTGTATCCCGAGGTTAGGAGACGATTGCCATGACCGACCGCATTATGGTGAGCCCCGGCTCTGCCGAAGACGCCCCCGCCATGCCCAGCTGGGTGGGCGAGGACACGGTTACCTACGCCCAGGCCGGTGTCGACACGGCCGAAGGCGCCCGCGCCGTGGACGCCATCAAGGAAAGCGTGCATAGCACCTACCGGCCCGAGGTCGTGGGCGATATCGGGGGGTTCGGCGGCTTGTTCAGCCTTGCCGCCGCGAAGGATATGGAAGACCCTCTGCTGGTATCCGGGACGGACGGCGTGGGCACGAAGCTCCAGTTGGCGAAGATCGCCGGCAAGCACGATACGGTCGGCATCGATTTGGTGGCGATGTGCGTGAACGATATCCTCGCCACGGGTGCCGAGCCGCTGTTCTTCCTGGACTACATTGCCATCGGCAAGCTGAAGAGCGAGGCGGTTGCCGAGATCGTCAATGGGATCGCGGAAGGCTGCAAGCAGGCCGGCTGCGCCCTCATCGGCGGCGAGATGGCGGAGCATCCGGGCGTCATGGACCCCGACGAGTACGACTTGTCCGGCTTCGCCGTGGGCATCGTCGACCGTGCTGCCATGCTCGATCCGGCCCAGGTGGAAGAGGGCGACGTCCTGCTCGGCCTGGCTTCCAGCGGCCTGCACTCCAACGGCTATTCCCTCGCGCGCAAGGTGTGCACCGAAGGCCGCACGCATTACGAGGTGACCCTGCCTCGGCCCAGCCTGGGGGGTCGCAGCGTTCTCGATGCCCTGCTGCAGCCGACGCGCATCTACGTGAAGCAGGTGAGGGCCGTCCTGGAGCAGCATCCCGGCGCCGTGCACGCGCTCGCCCACATCACCGGCGGCGGCATCACCGAAAACCTGAACCGAGCCCTGCCGAAGCATCTCGATGCCCGGGTCGAGGTCGGATCGTGGGAGATGGAGCCCATCATCCCGTTCGTCTGCGCCGCCGCCCGCCTGACCGAGGGCGATGCGCTCAAGACGTTCAACATGGGTCTCGGCATGATCCTGATCGTGAAGCCGGAAGCCGCCGATGCCGTGAAAGCCTCGCTTGAGGCGCAGGGCGAGACGGTGTATCGCGTGGGCACGGTGGTGAAGGGTTCCGGCGAGGTCTCATATGTCAACGAAGAGGATTTGTTCCCCGAGTTGCCGAGCGATCGCGAGGTGCCGCCCGCACCCGTCGTGCCCGATCCGGCGAACCGCACCACCGAACGCGATACTTTCTACGACGAAGAGGCCGACGAGTAGGAGCTTTGCCGAACGGAAGCGCCCCCGTCTGCACGGGGGAGGCTGTTGCGGATGAGGTCGATCGGCTGGCCTTTGCGGATGAGGCCGAGCGGCTGGCCTTTGCGGATGAGGCCGAGCGGCTGGCCTTTGCGGATCGGCCCCGCCTGCACGGGGGAAGCTGTACCGCCCCGCCCCGCCCCGCCCTGCATGTCGGATCCGAGCACCCCGCCTGCACGGGGGAGGCTGTCTAGAAACCCCCTCTGAGACTTCTGCTCATACGGCATATAGCATTTCAAGAAACATATAGATACTCTATGATGCATGTTTGAACAGATTGATAGGAGTTTTTAGACAGCCTGGGGGAGGGGACGCTTTCCCATCCGAGTCCAATCGCTGCGCGAAGAAGGGAAGTCGCATGCAAGAGCCTTTGAAAATCGGTGTCCTGATCAGCGGCAGCGGCACCAACCTGCAGGCGATCATCGACGAGATCGCCGCCGGCAGGCTGAACGTCGAGATCGTCCTGGTGCTCTCGAGCCGGCCCGATGCCTACGGGCTGAAGCGGGCGGCGGAGGCGGGCGTCCAGACCATGTCCCTTAATCGGGACGTATACGCCGATGCCGAGGCCGCCGATGCGCTCATAGCGTCCGTATTCAAGCGCGCCGGCGCGGAATACCTCGTCATGGCGGGGTACATGCGCATGGTCGGACCCATCGTCCTCGGTACGTTCGAGGATAGGGTGGTCAACCTCCATCCGGCGCTGCTGCCCAGCTTCAAGGGCGCCCATGCGATACAGGATGCTTTCGAAGCAGGCGTCAAAGTGACCGGAGTGACTGTGCACTTCGCCAATGCCGAATACGACAAAGGCCCCATTGTGGCGCAGCGTGCCGTGCCCGTACGCGAGGATGATACGGTGGACACGCTGGAGGCGCGCATTCACGAGGTAGAACACGAGCTGTATCCCTGGGTGCTGGGCCACCTGGCCAACGGCGACATCTCCGTCGACCCCGCCACGCGCCGCGTCCACATCGCCAACGCGTAGCTGCATGTGGCAAACCCCAGAGGTCTCCGCAGGTGTGCGGCGCTGTACGCTTTCTCCCGCAGCGCTGCTTTTGTCGCTGCGGGTTTGTCGCTGCGGGATGCGGGGTTTGCCGTTGGCGGTTTGTCGCTGGGGGATGCGGGGTTCGTCGCATGTGCGGCCAGTTTTGCGCCATGTGTGGTTGGTTCGCGATAGAAATACAAATTGTTACTAGTTTTAGGCTCTATTAATATCAAAAACGGATAAAAATTGTCATTTTACGAAAGAGGAAAGACGGTATGCAGAGGGAAACGCTGGTTGCGGTTGTCAACGACCTGAAAGCGGGGAAGGTGCCGGCGCTTTCGCCGGAAGATTTCACATGCTTCTCCTTTGAAGAAACCGAGGGCAATCCGAACATCTTGCCTGCAACGGCCCAGCAGATCGCGACTGGGCTGACTGAAGCTGATATCCCCACGTTTGAGCGAGCTATTCGTGCAATCGACGAGGGCGATCAGGCATGGCTGGGCTTCAAGGTGGTCTACGATGCCGCCGCTGCGCAGGCGAACACCGATAACGAGGTGACGAAGAAGTACGGTGGGATCGGCTCCGCGGATGGCGAATCGGCGGTGTTCTTCTGCAACGACGAGAAGGAGATCGTTGCCGCGCGTCCCTATTCCGATCGCGATAAATTCCAGATGAAGGATGTCACGCGGGGGCCGGCGATGCACAACGAGCAGTTCGATGGGCTCACCTGGTGCAGCGTTCCGCTGTTCGACGCCGTCCGCGTATGGCTGCTGGGCGCCAGCGATGTGGCGAGCGAGGTTGCCGCCCTAGCCCGTCACGTGGGCTTCAGCGTCACCGTCGTCGATTACGATGCGGCCTACCTGAATGAGGATCGCTTCCCCCATTCGGAGCTCGTCCTGCTCGATTCGTTCGACGACCTGGCCGGGCTGCCCGCCGGTCGCGCCGACTACGTGTGCGTCCTCACGCGCGGCCATATGCACGATCCGCAGGGATGCCTGTGGGCCGTGCGCCGCGGGGTGCATTATGCTGGCATGATGGGTTGCAAGGGCAAGAACAACCGCGTGCACGATCTGTGCATCGAAGGCGGTATGACCGAAGGGCAATGGGATGCGGTCAAGCGGCCCATCGGCCTGAAGTTCGGCGCGAAGACACCCGCGGAGCTCGCCATCGCCATCGTCGCCGAGCTGGTGGACGTGCGCTACCGCCAGCGCTACAGCGAAGCGGCCCGCGCCAGGCACGAGGCTGACCTGGGTAGGTAGCGGGTCAGAGCCCGACTGGGGCGTACTCGTCGATGTCGCGCCTCCCGTGGATAACGCGCCAGATCACGAGCTGCTCTTCGTCGAACGTATAAAAGATCCAATACGAGCCGGAGAGCATCCTGCGGTAATTGCCGTCAAGTCCCTCACCTTGGAAGGGCGTGCCGATTTCAGGTTGCTCGGCGATGATGTCGATGGTTCCGTACAGATCTTCCAGCGTTTTCTTCGCGGCATGCGGAACGCCTCGCTCAAGGGCAAGGAAGATATAGATGCTTTCGAGATCGGCTTGGCCTCGTGGGCACAGTTCCACGTTAAGCATGCAACATCTCAATTGCCGTGCGGATCGATTCCACCCGTTGCTTCGATTCTGCGAGGGAGACCGTTTTCTTGCGGTATTTTGCCTCAATCTCCGCTTCGCGCAATGCGCGGGTGAAGCGTTCGGCGTTGCGGCGCTCCTCGTAGGCTTCCCCATCCATCACGATGAGCGAGGGCTTGCCGTTGCGTGTGAGCACGATGGGCTCCTTGCTGGTCCGCGCGTGCTCTTCGATATCGTTGAGCTTCGTGCGCAAATCGCTGATGGGCCGTGTTTCATAGAGGGGAGCGGGTTCTGCCATGGCGCCTCCTGTTTCGGATGGCTTCCCTTCGTTCGAGGATACCTCATCGATGTGCAAAATATATGCAAAGGAGGATTTTCTCAATAAGAAAGGCGGGGGTCCAATCGGGCCCTCGCCTTGCAGCTGAATGAATTCGATCCTAGTGGTGGAAGAGACGCATGCCGGTGAAGCACATCGTCATGCCGTATCTGTCGGCGCACTCGATCACGTCGTCATCGCGGATGGAACCGCCGGGCTCGGCCACGTATTTGACGCCGGATTTGGCGGCGCGCTCGATGTTGTCGCCGAAGGGGAAGAACGCATCGCTTCCCACGGCGACGCCGGCCAGCCTCGCGATCCAATCCTTCTTCTCTTCGGCGGTCAGCACCTCAGGCCTCGCCTTGAAGACCTGCTCCCATTCGCCGTCGCGCAGCACATCCATGCACTCGTCGCCGGTGTACACGTCGATGGCGTTGTCGCGCGCGGGGCGTTTGATGCCGTCGACGAACTGCAAACCCAGGACTTTCGGATGCTGGCGCATCCACCAGTTGTCGGCCTTGCTGCCCGCGAGCCGCATGCAGTGCACGCGGCTCTGTTGGCCGGCCCCCACGCCGATGGTCATGCCGTCCTTCGCGTAGCAGCACGAGTTGCTCTGCGTGTATTTCAGCGTGATGAGCGAGAGGATCAGATCGTTTCTCGCCCCGCGCGGGAGATCCTTGCTCTTCGTGACGATGTTATCCAGCAGTTCGTCGTTGATCTCGAAGAAGTTGTGCCCCTGCTCGAAGGTGATGCCGAACACGTCCTTGTACTCCTCCTGCGCGGGGACATAGGACGGGTCGATCCTCACCACGTTGTAGGTCCCTTTGCGCTTGGTCCTCAGGATCTCGACCGCCTCCGACGTGAAGTCGGGCGCGATGATGCCATCGGACACCTCGGACTTCAGATAGGTTGCGGTCGTCGCGTCGCAGGTGTCGGACAGCGCCGCCCAATCGCCGTAGCTGCACAGCCGGTCGGCGCCGCGGGCACGGATGTAGGCGCAGGCGATGGGGGAGGGCTCGACGCCCTCTTCCACGAAGTAGATGTGCTTTTCCAAATCCGTGAGCTCCTGCCCCAACGCCACGCCGGCGGGGGACACGTGCTTGAAGCTCGCCGCGGCGGGCAGGCCGGTCGCGGCTTTCAATTCTTTCACCAACTGCCATGAGTTCAGGGCGTCGAGGAAGTTGATATAGCCAGGTCGGCCGTTCAACACCTCGATGGGCAGATCGCCGCCATCGCGCATGAAGATCCTAGCGGGCTTCTGGTTGGGGTTGCAGCCGTATTTCAATTCGAATTCCTGCATGTCTGGGCCTTTCTCTACGGGAAGAAGCTTCCTGGTTCGCATTAAGCTGGCGGGGCGATTCGGGCGGGCGTCTCGGTTGCTTCGGGGAATGGGCCTTCCCTCGTTGCCCCGACCCTCGGAGGGGTTGCGGAGCCGCCGGGGCGCCGGGTCCGGCTAGTCTCCCAGGTTCTTGTTGAAAATCGTCACCGCACCGTTCACGTTGGCGTACAGCGAAACCTTGTTGGCGGGGTTCAGCGCCTCCCAGACCTCTTCGGGCGTCGACAGGTTGACCGCGATCGGTTCTCCGGCGAACGTGGGCAGGGGGCTCCCGTCGCCTTGGTAGGTGCTGATGAAGTAGCCCATCCCCTCGCTCGCCCCTTCGTAGGCAAAGAATTCCCGCAGGCAACGCCCGTCCTGCCGCTTGAGGATGGAGAGCTCGAACGAGCCATCATCATGGCAGATGGCGGAGATGCGCGGTGTGAAGTTAGGGTCGTCCGGCTCATACTCGCGCTTGGCGAGGGCGGCGCGGAAATCGCCTGATTCGACGATCGTATCGGTTTGGTCGCCGTTCGTCACCACGAGCGCCCCATCGACCGCGCGCACGGGGCGGTAGATGATCAAACTGGGGTCGAGAAGCTTGGCGGGGTCATGCGCTTCGGTGCGGATGCCGTCCTCGGTCTCCACGAAGATGCGGTTGCGCGAGTTCTCGCTGCGCCCCATGATGAAGTAGTAGACTATGCCTTCTCCCACGACGATGCCGCGTCCGGGGTAGGGATTGCCGGATAGGATTTGGGTCAGGGATTGCACAGGAATCGCCCCCGCTTTCTTCCAAGGGAATAGACGGGAAAAGTATAGCGCACGCATGCACCCGGGTGCCATGTTCCCCGGCTTGTGCGAAAACGAGGGGCCAAGAGATCTGAGCAAGGCAACTTCTCGGCTCTAGAATCGCTGATTTCTCAGGCTATGCCCATCCAAACCCCTCCGAGGGACGTTTTCCGAGCAGCCGAGCCGATCGCTCCCGCCCCAAGCGGTGCCCCGGCCTCCGCATGCCGCAGCCTATACGGCACCGGATCGGGATGTCGCATGGGAGGCTGTCTAGAAACTCCCTCTGAGACTTCTGCTTATACGATATATAGTATTTTAAGAAGCATATAGATACTCTATTATGTATGTTTGAACAGATTGATAAGAGTTTCTAGACAGCCTCATGGGGTGCGCGATGCGGCCTAATGATCAGTGCTTCCCTGGCACGACATTGACCGCAACCTTGTCGAGCTAAGTGGTTGCAGTTACCTCGAATAGTTATCGAGATCTGAGCAAAAGGTCTGAGCGCGGCGCAGCGCGGCGCGATCGTGCGGATGGGGAAACCGTTTGCAGATCCCGCGCTACTGCTCGATCTTGGCCTTCTCTTTGTACGTGCGCATGGTCTCGACCATGCGGCGCAGCGTGCCGATGTCGTATGCAACGGCGATGCCGAAGAACACGATCAGCCCGGTGGAGATTCCCGCGCCCAGACTGGGCATCATCAACATGAGGAGCGGTCCGAATATCACGACGAACGGAACGACCAGTATGCTGGAGCACCCCTGGACCTCGCGGCTGATGGCGTAGAGCACGGTCGCGATCAAGTAGATGAACATCCCCGTGGCGATTCCACCCAGCGCCGCGCACAGCGCCAATATGCCCGCTTTCGACGCGGCGAGCACGCCGAAGGATCGAAGCTCCTTGCGGGCCTCCTCGTACTGCTGCTTGGCCGATTTGCGGGGGACTTGCGTGAAGATGGTGCTGAAGGGGTCGAACGGGTCGGAGAACGGGTCTGCGGTCTGGCGGCCGCCGGCGCCGGTCGCTTGCCCGGTTCCCACGTTGTCCCAGCTGGTCCACACATACGTGAACGGCATGCCATAGAATGGGTCGGCCTGCTGTCCCTGCGGGGCTCCGCCCTGCGAGGTGTATGCCGTGGCGCCTCCCGGCCAGACGTTGAAGGGATTGCCGTCGTACGGATTGTTGTACGTTCCCGAATGGCTCGCCCGCGGGCCGAACTCGGGATCCCATTTGCGGGAGATCAACACGTCGCGTGCCTCGTTGATGAGCTTCGTCTTCTCTTCGGCGCGCGCCTTCTCCACTGGATTGGTGAAGCGATCGGGGTGGTTTTCACGAATCTTCTGGCGGTGCGCCTTCTTGACATCGTCATCGGACGCACCGTCCCGCAGACCCAGTATGTCCAATGCTTCGCTTTTCTTCATGCGCTGCACTATACGAGGCGTCGGATGGTTTTTCGCGTGGGCGGGGAATGTGTCATCGGGGCGTAACTGTTCGGGCTGTGCGAGGCTGCTACAATGCCAGAAAAATGGTTCGGTTAGAGCGAGAATGATGAGCGAAGAACAACAGCAGAGCGACCAGGAGCAGCAGTCTCCAACGGAGGCGCCGCAAGGCAACCATGGCGGCGCGCCGGAGCCACCGCGCGATTGGCGCCCCGGCCTGTCGGGGCAGGATGCCGGAAACGACGACGCGTCGAATACCCCGCGACCCATGCAGCATCCCGTTTCCGGAGGCGGGGGCGAAAGCGGGTGGCAGGGGTTCCCCTGGGGCGGCGGAATGCCCGATCCCGGTGAGGTGCCCACCCCCTTCAAGCTAGGGTGGGGGCTCATCGGCTTTCTGACTGGCGTTTTCAGCCTGCTGTTCGTGCTCATCGGCACCATGCGGAAGCCCGTGGGGGTGCGCATCCTCGCCTTCCGCTACGCTATCTACGGTTTCTTGACCAGCCTCGTCATAGAGCTCATCCTCATCGGGACGCTCGGGGCCGACTACTTGAACTTTGTGAATAACGGCATCCTGTCCACCACGTCCACGGGAACCTCGGCGGGCAGCGCATTCTAGAATCCTGTGACGGGCAACCGTATTGTTTGTCACAAAGCAGCCGAACCTGTGACAGGCAACCGTATTGTTTGTCACAAAGTGTGACGGGCAACGGGGGTGTTTGTCGCAAAGCAGCCGAACCCAAGCGGTGCCCCGACCGTCGCATGTGTGACAGGCAACCGTATTCTTTGTCACATTATTGGGCAGAGGGTTGAACGTTCATATCAAGTAATGATTTCCCCTAAAATGCTCCTCCGGGAGGGCTGCGCATGGCCTTCCGGCTGGCCGTCGCGGGATCCGGACACCGGCTCTAATTAATTGCCTGCAAGGCCTCGCTGATCATGCCACCGGATCCTGTGCGGTCGTTTAACTCCCTTAAGGTTGATGCCGTTGCTCGTAGAATCAGTGCTTCCCTAACTGCGCCGTGTTGCGCGGCGATTCCCCGTCTCGGCGGCATCTGCCCGGACGACCCGGACGATCCTGTCTCTACGGTTCGTGTGTCCATGGCGTAAGCTCGTCTTTCCGGGTGGTAGAATCTTCTTTCGAAAAATCGGGCGCCGGCATCCAGGCGGGCGCCTTCCATTCGGATAGGAGCACATCCATGGCGATTCAAAAACCCGAGGGCACCGAAGACCTGTTGCCGGCCGACATGCGGTTCTACCGCACGTTCGTGGACACGGCCTTTAACGTGTTCGGGAAGTACGGTTACGCCCCCATCGAAACGCCCCTGTTCGAGCAGACGGATTTGTTCGTCCGCGGCATCGGCGAGGCCACCGACGTGGTGAGCAAGGAGATGTTCACCGCCATCTCTGCCGCAAACATGCAGAAGGTGCTCGCGGGCGAGAAACTTCGTGCGAAGAGCCGTTTGAGCTTGCGACCCGAAGGCACCGCCGGCACGGTGCGGGCGATTGCCCAGGCGGGCTTGGTGGGGCAGGGCACCGCACCCGTGAAGTTCACGTACGCCGGCCCGATGTTCCGCGCCGAGCGTCCGCAGAAAGGCCGTTTGCGCCAGTTCCACCAGGTGGGCGTCGAATGCATGGGTGCGGATGCCCCCTCCATCGATGCCGAGGGCATCATCATGCTCATGCGGTTCTACGAGGAAATCGGCATCCCCATGGACAAGACCCACTTGCTGATCAACTCCATGGGGGACGAGCACTGCCGACCGGAATATCGTGAGAAGGTCCGCACGTACATACTGGATCACGAAGACCGGATGTGCGACGATTGCCGCCGCCGTGCGGACGCCAACCCTTTGCGCGCCTTCGATTGCAAGGAAGAGGGCTGCCGCGCCGTCATGGCGGATGCTCCGAAGGTGACCGATGCCCTCTGCGACGAATGCAAGTCGCATTACGCGCAGGTGAAGGCTTACCTCGATGCCGCGGGCATCGTTTACGAAGAGGACCCGACATTGGTGCGCGGACTCGATTATTACACGCGCACCGTGTTCGAGATCCAGGTCGACATCGAGGGCATGGGCTCGAACGCCGCCATCGGCGGCGGCGGTCGGTACGACGGTCTTATGAAGGAGATCAGCGGGAAGCCCGCGCCGGGCTTCGGGTTCGCCATCGGGTACGAGCGCTGCCGGCTTGCGTTGGAGGCCGCAGGGGCGGCCACCGCGGTCGCCCCTGCGTGCGACCTGTTCATCGCCTGCGTGGACGACAGCACGCGCGCTGCTGCGTTCCCCCTGGTCCAGGCGTGCCGCGATGCAGGGGCCAGCGCCGAGGTCGATCACCAGTCGCGCAGCCTGAAAAGCCAGTTCAAGCTCGCCGACAAGCTCGGCGCCCGCAAGGTCGCTGTGCTGGGCCCCGACGAGGCAGCGAAGGGAGCCGTGAACCTGCGCGACATGGCCACGCACGAGGAGGAAATCGTCGCCTGGACGGATCTGCCGTCCCGCCTGTAGCCCCCAGGCTATCAAAAACTCCTATCAATTTGCTCAAGTATACAACATATAGTGTCTATATATTTCTTAAAACACCACATGTAGTGTGAACAGTAGTTTCAGAGGGAGTTTCTAGATAGTCTCTCCTTCCGGAATAGGCTTCTCGCCGCGGTGCCGCGGCGAATCTTCGCACGCCGCTTTTCGCAAAGCCGTCCGCCGTTTCCGATCGGAGCTCCCCTGCGGAGCTTGAACGCCTCGATGCGCTCTCTCCCTGCTGTGCCGACGCTCTCTCCGAAAGGCGATTCGAGGGGCTGGCCGCCTAGGGGAATCATCCAGCGGCTGTTCAGCTGACTTCGCAAATTGACTCGCCTAGGGAAGCACTGATGAATTCCGCCAGCCCGGGGACGGCATGCTGGCGCCGGAGCGGCTCGATCCCCGTTCACGGTCGGTGCGCTCGCTCGCCTTCCGCTGCTCCGGCACTCAGCCCGCCGTCCCTGTCCAAGGCGGAATTCATCGGCGGTTCCCTAAGGGAACCGAAGGGAATCTGTCCCCATTACGTGCAGGTTAAGCGGCGGCGACGCACGGGTATGCGAGCTCGGGCTACAATGGCGTGGTTTGAGCGTGAACAAGCGGGCGAAGCGTGCCCTCTCAATAAGGAGCAAAGGACAATGACGGACTATCTGAACGAGTACTGCATGCATACCGCCACATGCGGTGAGTTGCGCACGGCCGACATCGACCGCGAGGTGACCCTAACGGGCTGGGTGTGGCACAACCGCGACCACGGCGGGCTGATCTTCATCGATCTGCGCGATCGCGAGGGGTACACGCAAGTCGTCATCGATCCCGATTGCGTGACCGAGGAGGAGTTCCACATCGCCGAGCACGTGGGCCGCGAATACGTGATCGAGGTGCGCGGCCGCGTGCGCGCCCGCGGGGCGGAAAGCGTCAATCCCAATATGCTCACGGGCGAGATCGAGGTGCTTGCGGCGGGCCTGAAGGTCCTCAATTCCAGCGTCACCCCGCCATTCAGCATCGAGGACGGCATCGAGACGGATGAGACCACGCGCATGAAATGGCGCTACATGGACCTGCGCCGCCCCGAGATGTTCAAGAACCTCAAGCTTCGCCACACGGTCGTCCAGGCCATGCGCTCGGCGTTGAACGAACGCGGCTTCCTGGAGGTGGAGACGCCCATCCTGGCGAATTCGACCCCCGAGGGCGCACGCGACTACCTGGTGCCCAGCCGTCCGAACCCCGGCAAATTCTATGCGCTGCCCCAGAGCCCGCAGCAATTCAAGCAGATGTTGATGGTGGGCGGCATCGAGCGCTACTACCAGATCGCCCGCTGCTTCCGCGATGAGGATTTGCGCGCCGATCGCCAGCCGGAGTTCACCCAGGTCGACATAGAGATGAGCTTCGTCGAGGAATCCGATGTCATGGATATGATGGAGGGCGTGTTCGAGGAGGTGCTCGACGCGGCGGGCGTGGAGCATCCGTTCCCCCTGCGGCGCATGCCCTGGAAAGAGGCCATGGACCGCTTCGGCTGCGACCGCCCGGACACCCGCTTCGGCATGGAGCTCGTGGACCTGACGGAGATCGTGCGGGGCTGCGGCTTCGGTGTGTTCTCCAAGGCGGTGGAGGCCGGCAACATCGTGAAGGCCATCAACGCGAAGGGCGCCGGCGACTGGAGCCGCGGAGATGTGGAGAAGCTCGCCGACGTGGCGGCCGCCAACGGCGCGAAGGGCATGGCGTGGATCGCCTACACCTCCGACGGCAAGGAGAAGAGCCCCATCATCAAGTTCCTCGGCGAAGAGGTCCACGCGCGCATCAAGGAGGCGATGAGCGTCGAGCCGGGCGACCTGCTGCTGTTCGCCGCGGACACCTTCGACATCGCGAATGCCGTGCTCGCCGCGTTGCGCCTGCACATGGCCGACCGTCTGGGCATCGACCGTTCCGGGCATGCGCTGCTCTGGGTCGTCGATTTCCCCATGTTCAAATACGATGCCGACGAGAAGAAGTACGCTGCGGAGCACCATCCGTTCACGATGATCCCCGAATCCGATTGGGACAAGATCGAAACCGACCCGCTTGCCTGCAGAAGCTATAGCTACGATATCGTCATGGACGGCTTCGAGATGGGCGGCGGTTCCATCCGCATCCACAATGCCGAGCTGCAGAAGCGCGTGCTGCGCCGCTGCGGTGTCGACGACGCGGGCATCGAGGAGAAATTCGGCCACCTGATCCACGCGCTCGAACTGGGCGCGCCACCCCACGGCGGCATCGCCCTGGGACTCGACCGCCTGGTCATGCTGCTCGCCGGCAAGGAGAGCATCCGCGACGTGATCGCCTTCCCCAAGACCAGCAGCGCGGCGGATCCCATGACCGGTTCCCCCAACGAGGTTTCGGGGCGGCAGCTGAAGGAAGTCAACTTGCGGATCCTCTGATCCTCTTGCGCGGGCGGGCCGGCACGGTTCCGCCCGCGTTTTCATGGAAGGAGGGGGAAGCGAAGCGCCGGCGTCCCGAGGAAACCTCTTGGTTTTTCTTGCGGCGCGATGCGTTTTCACACATTGGAAACGTAGTTCCCCTACAATATCCCAGGTGTTCCTCAAGGGGGCGCCGACTAGGTTTAGCCACGTCTCACAGGGGGCCGCACATGGGCAAGAAACGCACGGACATCGATACTGTCCTCATCATCGGGTCGGGTCCCATCATCATCGGCCAGGCATGCGAGTTCGACTACTCCGGCACGCAGGCGTGCAAGGCGCTGCACAAACTGGGATATCGCGTCGTGTTGGTGAACTCCAACCCGGCGACCATCATGACCGACCCCGCCACGGCGGACGTCGTCTACATCGAGCCGCTCAACGTCGGCCGTCTGGAGAAGATCATCGCCAAGGAGCGCCCGGATGCGCTGCTCCCCAACCTGGGCGGGCAGACGGGCCTCAACCTGGCCAGCGAGCTTGCCGAAGCGGGCGTGCTCGACAAGTACGGGGTGCAGGTCATCGGCGTGCAGCTTGACGCCATCGAGCGCGGCGAGGACCGCGAGGCGTTCAAGGAAACCATGGCCTCCATCGGCATCGAGATGGCCCGCAGCGAGGTGTCCCATACGGTTGAGGAAGCCGTCGCCATCGCCGACAAGCTGGGCTATCCCTGCGTGCTGCGCCCCGCTTACACCATGGGCGGCACGGGCGGCGGCCTGGTGTACAACGTCGAAGAGCTCAAGACGGTCGTCGCGCGCGGCTTGGCCGCCTCTCCCGTCACCGAGGTCCTGGTCGAGGAAAGTGTCCTCGGGTGGGAAGAGCTCGAATACGAGGTCATCCGTGATGCAGACGGCACGATGATCACCGTCTGCACCATCGAGAACATCGATCCCATGGGCGTGCACACGGGCGACAGCTTCTGCGCCGCTCCCATGCAGACCATCTCGCAGGAGGTCATCGACCGCCTCGAGCGCAAGAGCCAAATGATCGTGGACAAGGTGGGCGTCATCGGCGGCACCAACGTCCAATGGGCGCACGATCCCGTATCCGACCGCGACATCATCATCGAGATCAACCCCCGCACCTCGCGCTCCAGCGCATTGGCTTCGAAGGCGACGGGATTTCCCATCGCGTTGGTCTCCGCCATGCTCGCGTGCGGCCTCACGCTCGGCGACATCGAATGCGGCACTTACGGCACGCTCGATAAATACAAGTTCCAAGGCCAGTACGTGGTCGTCAAATTCGCCCGCTGGGCGTTCGAGAAGTTCAAGGGCGTTCAGGACCGCCTGGGCACGCAGATGCGCGCTGTGGGCGAGGTCATGTCCATCGGCAAGACGTACAAGGAGGCCTTCCAGAAGGCGATCCGCTCGCTTGAACAGGGCCGTTACGGCCTGGGCTTCGCGAAGGACTTCAACGAGAAGACCAAGGACGAGCTGCTTGCCCTGCTGTCCTATCCTACGAGCGAGCGCCAGTTCGTGATGTACGAGGCGCTTCGCAAGGGCGCCACGATCGAGGAGCTGCACGAGCTCACGGGCATCAAGGATTACTTTCTGCAGCAGATGAGGGAGCTGGTGGAGGAGGAGGAGTCCATCATCGCATGGACGGCCGAGCATCCCGGCGCCGAGCTTCCCGACGAGATGCTGGCGCAGGCGAAGCGCGACGGATTCTCCGACCGCTATCTGGCGCAGATCACGGGCGCGACTGAGGGCGATGTGCGCGCCGCGCGCGAGAACATCGGTGTCGTCGAGGGCTGGCATGCGGTGCATGTTGCCGCCACGCCGGATAGCAGCTACTACTATTCCAGCTACAACGAGCTCGACCATGCGCCCGTGTCCGAGAATCCCAACAAGGTCATGATCCTGGGCGGCGGCCCCAACCGCATCGGACAGGGCATCGAATTCGACTACTGCTGCGTGCATGCGGCGCTCGCGCTGCGCAATATGGGCTTCGAGACCATCATCGTCAACTGCAACCCCGAGACGGTTTCCACCGACTACGACACGAGCGACAAGCTGTACTTCGAGCCGCTGACCGCGGAAGACGTGCTGGCGATCTACGCGAAGGAGAAGCCGCTGGGCATCATCGCGCAGTTCGGCGGGCAGACACCGCTCAACCTGGCTTCGCAGCTCGAGGCGGCGGGATGCCGTATCCTCGGCACCAGTCCCGAGGTCATCGATCTTGCGGAGGACCGCGACCGCTTCCGCGCCGACATGGCGAGCCTGAACATCCCCATGCCCGAAGCGGGCATGGCCGTGGATGTCGAGGAGGCTTTGGAGGTCGCCCATTCGATCGGCTATCCCGTCATGGTGCGCCCCAGCTACGTGCTGGGCGGCCGCGGTATGGAGATCGTCTTCGACGACGAAAACCTGCGCAGCTACATGGCGGCGGCGGTGGGCGTCACCCCCGATCGCCCGATCCTGATCGACCGCTTCCTGCGCCATGCGCTGGAGTGCGAGGCGGACGCCATCTGCGACGGCGCGCGCGCCTATGTGCCGGCGGTCATGGAGCATGTGGAGCTTGCCGGCATCCACTCGGGCGACTCGGCCGCCATCCTGCCCAGCGTGAGCATCTCCGACGAGCATGTGGCCCTGATCGAGGAGTACACGAGCCGCATCGCCGAGACCATGCACGTGGAAGGCCTCATGAACATACAGTACGCCATCGAGGACGACACGGTTTACGTGATCGAGGCGAACCCGCGCGCATCCCGCACCGTTCCGCTGGTTTCAAAAGTATGCGGCATCCAGATGGTGCAGGCTGCCACGGAAGTGATGATGATGCCCTTCACGGGTGCCGCTTCCCCCATCGACGATCTGCACGAGGTGAAATACAACCACTACGGCGTGAAGGAGGCCGTGCTTCCCTTCAACATGTTCCCCGAGGTCGATCCCGTGCTGGGGCCGGAAATGCGGTCCACAGGCGAAGTGCTCGGCTTGGCGCCGACGTTCGGCGAGGCGTATCTGAAGGCGCAGGAGGCGACGAAGACCGAGGTCCCGCTCGAAGGAACCGTGCTGATGAGCGTGAACAACCGAGACAAGGACGAGCTGGTCGAGGTCGGCAATCTGTTCGCCGACTGCGGGTTCGAGATCCTCGCCACCCAGGGCACATGCCAGATCCTGCGCGACGCGGGCATCCCGTGCACGCGCACGTTCAAAACCAGCGAAGGTCGGCCGAACCTGATCGATTTGATCATCAACGGCGATATCGACATCGTGGTGAACACGCCGACGTCGACCACGGCGAGCACGCGCGACGGGTCGATCATCCGCCGCAGTGCCATCAAGGCGCATATCCCGTACTTCACCACCATGGCCGCGGCGCGTGCCGCTGCGCTCGGCATCAAGACGGTGAAGGAGCACGGTGCCAGCGAGGTGAAGAGCCTGCAGGAGATCCATGCCGGCATAACCGAGAAGTAAAGGGTTTGCGATTCGCGTTTTGCCGTAAAGGGGATCGAGGTCCGCGAACGCAAGAGGCGTAAAGACGCCACAGGGCACAATAGATGCGATAGCTCCGTTTGCGCAGGTGGCAGGACTTAACAACGGAATTCTGCCTCCAAAAAACGCCCGAAATTCCAATTTGGGAATTTCGAGTCGAATGGGCCGCCTGCAATCCCGATCGAGGGCGGGAAAAGAGATCGAGGCGTTCCGTCTCGGGCTTAGCGCTGGGCGTCCTACTAATGACGGGCGGACCTCTTGCCGGATAGATACTCGATCTTCACTTCGATGAATACCATGTGCTTCCGCAGATTCGCCTCGCGCGGTTGGTCGGCATCGTCACCTCTTCCAGGGCCGCGCAGATCTCGTCGGAGCGCTATCATCTCGTCGCCCTCGACGATTCGCGCCTGCCCGAATGCGATGACGCTCCTGTATCCCCTGTTCAGGTTTCCTGGGTCAACGCCGGCTAAGTTCAAAACGCAGAACGAGACCCGCGGGTCGCGCTTGATCGCCTCGATCTTATGCCCCTCTGGCGCGCAATGGAGATACAGCGTGCCGAGGTCGTTTTCGGATTGAGGGGCGCGTGCGTACGAATAGTTCATGGGGAGGGTGTAGGGATATCCCTCGTCGCCGCTCACGGCGAGAAAGCCGATTTTGTTGCGTTCTAAGATCTCGAAGCACTCACATGGAGCGATCAGCTGCTTTTTACGTCTCATCTCGCGGAACATATGGGGAAGCCTCTCTTTCCTCGTTGGGTCTATCCTTCATCGTAGGAGATGGGGATCAATGTTGTCGAATGAGTGGGCTAGCGAAAAAGGCGGGCAGCATGATGTAGCCGCTGATCGGTGCAGGACCGGATACGAAGCAGGGCAGCCGATGGGGCCGCCCTGCGCATGATCGGATGGTGGGCGATGCAGGGTTCGAACCTGCGACCTACTGCTTGTAAGGCAGCCGCGCTCCCGCTGCGCCAATCGCCCGAAAGTCCGCCTATTCTCGCACACGCACCATCCCCATGCAAGCCATCGGCTGTGCAAATCCATCTGAGTCGTCCTATCGTCGAAGACGGTCGGTTGCAAACTTAACCGTACCCCCCAGGTCATCCAGAAACTCCTATCAATCTGTTCAAGCAAAGAACGCTTCTTAAAACACTATAAGTCGTATGAGTAGCGGTCTCAGAGGCAGTTTCTAGACAGCCTTTTCATCGGGTTTCCCCTCTCATCGTAAAGGGCTTTTGATACAACCCTTGTGAGATGATCATGCAGATGATGGAGCGTCGCAGCCGGACGATGCCCGCACAAGGTGGCAAGCAGCACACCGTGTACTCAGCCGTGCACTTTGGCAATGTGCTGGGCAGCAACGGCAGCATTGCCCCGCTGTTCAAGCACAAGGTTGTCGACGGCGGCTCGGTCACCGTCACCGATAAGCGCATCATACGCTACTTCATGATGATTCCTGAAGCTGTTAGCCTGGTGCTGCAATCGGGCTACTATGCCGAAGGCAGCGAAATCTTCGTGCTGAACATGGGAGACCCCATGAAGATCGATGACATGGTCCGCAAGCTTATACGCTTTTCCGGCTGCGGAACCCAAACGGGGCTGTATTACTGTATTACTGTGGCTCGTGTTGACTCCAGCTTCGTTCTCGGTGTCCATAACGAACCGAGTGTTCTCTGTATCACTGATTGTCGAATCCAACTACGAGCAAGCCAATTTCTCCAGATAACAGTTGCGTCGATTTAAAATTCTCTCTATCATCTGTCTATCAAAATGATGTTGAATACCGCGAAGGACATATCGATGAACGATATCGACCCTATGGATCTTATTTACTCTCTCGTTGGGTTTCCCCACGAAACTGAGTGGCTTGAATTTAAGGAGAACTCGGCTGATCCCGAACAGACAGGAAAAGACATCTCGGCTCTTGCGAATGCGGCGGCATATCATGGGCGGGATTTTGCTTACAAAATATGGGGTGTTCGCGACAGAGATCACAAACTGGTGGGAACAATCTTCAATCCCTTACGCAAGAAGGCGAAGGGGAACCAAGATCTACAAATATGGCTGCAAGCAATGCTCACTTTCAATGCAAATTTTGATTTCGAGACAATCGAATCCGCTGCTGGCAAGAAATTCGTGGTTTTAAAGATCTGCGCTGCAACCGAGCAGCCGGTGCGCTTCAACTCAATAGCCTATTTTCGTAGCGGAAGCAGCACTACGAAGCTCGTTCCGGGATCAGTACGTGAGGTCGAGCTTTGGAGAAGGCTGCAGCGTTCAGGATTCGAATCGAGAGCCGCCGTAGAAGACATCCGTCTCGATGATCTGCCCGATTTGTTGCACCTTGATGCATACTATGATTTAAACGACATTAAGCGACCTACTACGCTTGACAAGGTTTCTGAGGATCTTGTAGAACAAGGCCTAGCCAAGATTCAGGACAATGGCCACTATACGATTACGAATCTCGGGGCGCTTATTCTTGGTAAGAGGCTTTCTGCCTTTGCAGGATTGAGAAAAAGGCCCCTTCGGGTGGTTAGATATGCGGACAAGGGCAACTTCGAGATAATCGAGGATAAGATTTTTGATGAAGGCTATGCTCTTGCTCTTCAAGAGGCTGAAGGATACATCATGTCGATCGTTCCTGCGGAGGAGACGGTGAATGGCGCTTTCAGGAAGATCGTCCATGCTTATCCCCAGAGGGCGGTGCGCGAGTTCCTTTCCAATGCAGTAATACACCAAGATTTGACGGTTACATCTTCTGGACCGTTTGTCGGAATTTACGACAACAGGATTGAATTCAGCAATCCAGGGGCAACCCTTATCCCTATCGAGAGAGTCTTGAATGCCCAGCCAAAGACCCGTAATAATGATCTGGCCGATCGACTGAGGTTGATGGATCTCTGTGAGGAAGGTGGAACTGGATGGGACCTTGCTGTTGCTGCATGTGAGGCGCAGCATTTGCCCGCACCTAGGATTGAATCTTCGGAGGAGACTGGCACTAAAGTCACGCTATTCATAGGAAGTGCCTATTCCCATATGACGAAGAGAGAGAGAATGGATGCCGTCTACTGGCATGCGTGCCTGAAGTACGCGCAAGCTGAATCGATGAACAACCAGTCTCTTCGTGAGAGATTCGGCTTAGGGGATGAGCGAAAAGATTCGCTGGCTATTTCTCGGCTTATCAGGGAATGTTGCGAGTCTGGAGTGATTAGAGAAGAGGACGAAGATGCAGGGACAAGATACAAGCGCTATATCCCAGGCTGGGTATAATCTCTTTATCGCTTCTATATCAATTTAAGGTGAGCTTTGCCCTGGAGAGCCGGTCTGACTGCGCTTTAATGACAAATAGTGCGTGTTTCTCTATATCGCCGAATATCATCAATGGGTAAGTACAGGTGTAGACCCACCATTCGGTTCGACTATTTCGAACGCCTCTGGCGGGTACAGATAGTCCTTTTCGACTATGCGATACCACCCGTTTTCGATCGATTGAACTCCATATAGTTTGCCGTCAACCCCTCCTGCCAACGCGCCAACGTCCGTAACTTTTCAAAGTAACCGCACCTCCTAGTTTTGCATTATGAGATGAAAAGTTACCGTTCGGATTCCGCCCAAACCGAAAAGGGCCTTTCGCCGATATGGCTCGGCCGTGTGCATAGAGGCCGCGTCCGTGCTGTAGAATGCGGGCATGAGGATAGCCATATTGGAAGACAGCTTGAGCGAGGCGCGCTTGCTCAGGGGCTTGACGGAACGCTACTTTTCCGTGCATGCCTCCGACGTGAGCGTGGACTGCTACCAAACCGCTCGGGCCTTTTTCTCGGGTTTTGCCCCTGATCGCTACAGTATCGCCCTGCTCGACTGCTACCTGGATTTCCTGCATGGAAGCATGCAGGTCCCCGGAAAGGCGCTGCCCGAGCCGAGCGCCGCCAGCTTCACGGGTATCGATGTAGCCCGCCGCATCCGCGAGTCCGATACGCGCTGCAAGATCGTGTTCGTCACCTCCAGCAGGGATTTCGCCGTGGAAAGCTACGAGGTGCATGCTGAGGATTATCTGCTGAAGCCGATCACGTACGAACGCCTTGCCAGCGTGTTCGACAACATGGAGCTGGATGGCCTGGAGCCCCGCATCGTCCGCGTTGGAAACTGCGAGATCGATGCAAACGCCCTGTGCTGGGCGCGCACGTCCGGACACTATATTGAGCTGCATATTTCTGGGGGGGGGGGTGCTTCGATTCCGTGCCAGCTTCGCGCAGCTGCAGTCTGCGCTGTCCGAAATGCCGCAGTTCTATGTCTCAGCCCGCGGTTACCTTGCAAATCTCGACATGGTCGAGCAAATAGAGGATGGAGAGTTCGTTCTGCGGAATGGGGAGCGCGTGCCCATCAGCCGCAGGAACAGTGCCGAAGCGCGTGCCGCATGGGCGGACTGGGAGGCGCGAAACTTCGATAGAGCGCATCCGCAATCCGGTAAAGGATGACCATGGGCTCTTTCGCGGTGCAGATCATCTGGTCGGTTTCCGAGCAGCTCATCATGGTTCCCTCTGCGTATTTGGCAATCGAGCCGTTCTACAGGCATGGGAACATATCACGACGCGTTTTCCTGCTGCTCATGGCGTTCAGCGCGTTACTTGGCGTATCGTGTGGAATCCTGTACGTCTTCTACCCCCAACTGCAGATGCTGCTGTTTGCGTTAAGCGGGGTCGCCGTGGCGGTCATGCTCCCGCTGCTGCTTCGTGTCAGGTCCGTGCAGGGTCTGCTCCAATTCCTGTTCCTGTTCTCCTTTTCCGAGTTCCTCAACTACACCATTGTCAACCTGGCATTTGTCGCCGACGCCTACATGGGCGATTCCGCTCTCACCACCCACAGCTTGACATGGGTCGGGATGGGTATTCAGTGGGTTCTCGTCACATTGGAGATTCTGGCGTATCGGCGAGTGCTCCGTACCCGGATATCCTATCTGCTGGCATGCGGCCAAGATGGATACACCGATCTGTTCTGGAAGAGGATCTGGTTCATCCCCCTCGTCACGTATCTGGTTGAGATAGTCGCTATTCCCTACGACACGGCCATTCTCCGCGATGATGGAAACGGGGTGAAGGCCACGCTCCTGATGCTGATCATGATCATGTTCGTGTTGGTGGCGTTCGGACTCGAATACCGTCTCATGCGGGAAAAGGAAGAGGCCATCAGCCGTTTGCGCGAGAATGACCTGCTCCAATTGAGACTGCGGCAGATGTCGAGCCTTGAGAGCCGCATCGCAGAGGCGCGGAAGGCCCGCCATGACCTGAGGCATTTCCAGAACACGGTTGCCATGATGGCCGAAAGGGGCGATGTCGAGGAGATGCGTGCATACGCCCGCGCATTCGGCGAAGCATTGGACAGGGATCCGCTCGTGTGGTGCGAGAACCCCCTGGCGAACGCCATCATCGACTTCTACCTCGTCCATGCGCGCGACATTGGGGCCGAGGTGGAAGTCGATGCGGATGTTCCTGATGAGTGCGGCATCACCGACCTGCAGCTTTCGAGTCTGCTCGGCAACGTTCTGGAGAACGCCGTCGAAGCCATCGGGCGCATGGGATCGGTTGCCGGGGCCGTTGATGGTCGAGCAGATGCCGCTCCCTCAGGCACTCCATCGGCGCCACAGCTTTCCATCCGCCTGTCGGCAGGACCCGACTGGAAATTCGTGCTGGATGTCCGCAACTCATACAACGGGAAGCTGAAGCGCGATGGCACGGGAGTTTTTCTGTCCGCAAAGCATCCCGGTTCCGGCGTGGGAACGGCGAATGTCCGAGAGCTTGCCGAAAGCGCCGGGGGCTTTGCGCGTTTCGGGGACGAGGACGGCTTGTTCCGCACCTTCATCGTGATCCCCGTCCAACATGCTCAAGGCAAGATGCCATGATGGGGAGGCATACCCGCAGCAGCGCTTCCATCGGCCGCCTCCTTCGATCTTGAGTTCAAGCTTTCCCGCCTTTCCCTCGTCCGCGGCGTGAATGGTCACGTATAGGCACGAACGGCGTCCCCCTTGCATTGTCCGGCGATGCACCCTCGAACAAAATCGGATTACGGGTTTCCCTTGCGAGGGGCACGGCGTGATGCCGCGCCCAAAATCTGCTTGGGACTCACCCGATGGTCGAACTGGGTTCGGAAGACCTGCGGAGGCAGATGGAGGAGTCGCCATGGTTGTGAAGATGCGAGGCGTGTTGAGAGCAAGCGTGCTTTTCCTGGTTTCCGTGCTGGCGATTGCCGCGTTCCTGGCGATCGGCACGTCCCAGGCTTTTGCGGAAGAAGGGGAGCAGTCCGCTGAGACAATGGCTCCCACGCACAGCAAGGCGCTCACGTCTAACGGCGATGGAACCTACACGCTCTCGCTGAGCGTGACGGGCCGCGCTTCGAGCAGCACAACCTCAAACAAAGCGGACGTCATCGTCATCTTCGATCGCTCGGGCAGTATGGGAGAGGATGCTTCCGAAACAACATATGAAGAGCACCCGACGGGGAGCTACGGTCTTGTCAATGGCAGATATGTGAATCTTTATCGGCACACCGGTGGTTGGGGGAGCGGCTATTCCCAGATCGACAACGACACCACTTCTGGCACCGTGTACTATAGGGGGAGCGGTTCTTTCGCGGGCTACTACGAGTATACGGGCACGCGCTATAGAGCGCACACCATCACGGGCACGCGCCTCTCTGTCGCGAAAAGCGCCGTGAACTCGCTCGCGCAGCAGCTGCTCAGCAACAACACCGCCGACGATCCCGATAGGGTGCAGCTTTCGCTCGTCACCTTCTCGGATACCGCCGCAACGTCTCTTTCCGGGACGACCAACTTGAACACCTTCCAGAGAACGGTGAACGGCATCAGGGCAAACGGAGGCACCAACTGGGAAGATGCGCTTCAAAAGGCCAATGACGTGCAGACGCGCGAGGGCGCAGACGTTCACGTGATCTTCGTTTCGGACGGGAACCCGACGTTTAGGAACACCAAGGGCGGCGGCGCTTATTGGGGCGAAGATGCGGAGCACGGCTTTTGGCCCAACTACTACTATGGCTCCGGCAGCAGCGACAACAATGGCAAGAACTTCCGATATGCGCTGGTCCAGGCGCAGAACATCGTGAATGCCGGCAAGGCCTTCTATTCGGTGGGAACGTTCGGCGACGCGAGCAACATGCAGGATCTTGCCACGCAAAGCGGTGCCCCGGCATCCAACTATTACGATGCGACCGATCAAAGCGCATTGAATGCGGCGTTTGCCAACATCATCAACAAGATCACAAACGCGCTCGGCTATACGAAAATCAGCATCAGGGATGGCATAACCGCCATGACCTCGACTGCGTTGGTAAGCGGGCAGCCCGAAGGGTTCGCCTACACCAGGAGCGGCGGAAGCTACGGAGGCGGGACTCCATGGGGCGATGCTCCCCAGGCGATGTACGATGGCTCCGCCGTCTCCTGGAACCTCGAAGATATGGTTCTGGAGGACGGCGTGACCTATACGGTAAGCTTCAGGGTGTGGCCCTCGCAGGAGGCATACGACCTCGTCGCCGACCTCAACAACGGCATAAAGCGGTACAACGACCTCACCGAGGAGCAGAAGGCGCAGATCGTCTCCGTTGAAGGCGGCTACGGCTTGAAGACCAACACGGACACGTCAGTCGGCTACACCCAGGTCGAAACGGTGACGACGTCGGTCCTCCCCGAAGGCGCCGTGCAAAACCCCGACGGAAGCTACTCATACGATGGGTTCACCTATACCAAGAACGATGACGGAACGTGGACCGGCAGGAAGGAGACGCCGGGGGAGAGCGCATTCGAAAACCCCGACCCCATGCCGCTCACGAACAGCAAGATGACCGTCGCGAAGGCATGGAACGACTCGCTCGATACCGGCCAGCGCCCGGAGAACGTCACGCTGCGGATAAAACGGGACGATGACACCTACATCGACATCATCTTGAACGGCGGCAACAGCTGGACGAAACAGATAGACGTGGCGCCGGGCCTGAAGGCGGATGGCGAGATTCTGGAGGAGGGCCACGATTACACGATCGAGGAAGTCGATGCGGATTACCACTTCGAGCTCAAGGCCGATCCCTTCCATCCCATGATCGTCGACGGCGTTCTGAACAAAAACGAGACCGGTGGGGCGACCGTCACAGCGACGAACGACCTCAAGGGCGGTCTGAACATCACGAAGGCCGTCACGGCCGACGAGGGGCTGACGGCTCCCGACGCCAAGTTCAGCATGACGGTGACGCTGACGAAGCCCGACGGCACGCCGTGGACCGAAGGCACCTATAACGGCACGATCGACGATAACGACCTGAGCTATCTGAAGTACCGGATCTTCCACAAGGACGGCACCTCCACGGACAAGATGATGATCAAATCCGGCGATGTGATCACGCTCGCGGCGGGCGAGTCCGCGCGCATCATCAACGTTGCCGCAGGGACAACCTATAGCGTGGAGGAGACGAACATCCCATCCGGCTTCACGCTCGCTTCGACGCCCGCGGGCACGAGCGGAACCATCAACGCGAACTCCGGCCCTAGCGTGACCTTCATCAACAACTATTCCGTGAGCGAGATGACCGCGTCTATTCCGGTGACGAAGAAGCTCTCCCTGCCTGCAGGCGTCGATCCGAAAGACCACGACATCACGGGCAAGTACACTTTCACGTTGACGGCGGACGGCAACGCGCCGCTCCCGGCTACCACGAGCTGCACCAACCCGGATGCCGATGGCGGCAATATGAGCTTCGGCGATATCACCTACGACAAGCCGGGCACCTATACCTACCATGTCGCGGAAACCGGATCGGCTCCGGGTGTCTCCAATGACCCGCAGTCCTCCAAGACCGTGACGGTCGTCGTGACCGACGGGGGGAACGGAACGCTTTCGGCGCAGGTCCAAGGCGCGGATGGAACGGCTGCGGCTCCGAGCGAAAGCACGACCTTCACCAACACCTATTCGGTGGATGAGGTGACGGTCGCCATCCCGGTGACCAAGAGCCTGACCATCCCGGCGGGGCAAACGGGCCCCGGGAGTATCGCGGGCAAGTACACGTTCACGCTTTCACCGGAAAACGGGGCTCCGATGCCGGCTGCGGGCGGCGAGGTCGTCACGAACCCGAATGCGGGCGGCGGTACGGTGAACTTCGGGAACATCACGTACACCGCACCCGGCACCTATGCCTACACGATCACTGAATCGGGCACCGTCGACGGCGTCGCCAACGATGCGGCGGCTGCCAGCGGCAAGAGGGTGAGCGTCGAAGTCACCGATAACGGCGACGGCACGTTGAACGCCTCCATCAAGGGCGCAGACTCCACTGCCGCGGAGGCCAAGGCAAGCACGACCTTCACGAACGCCTATAATGCGACGCCCGCCAAGGCGAGCATCCCGGTGAAGAAGGTCTTGAGCGCTGCTGCAGGGCTGACACCCCCGGACATCACCGAGAAATACACCTTCACGCTCAGCTCTTCCTCCGGTGCGCCGCTGCCGGCTGCGACCGAGCTCAAGAACCCCGACGCCGACGGCGGAACGGCCACCTTCGGCGAAATCTCGTATACCAAAGTGGGAACGTACAATTACACCCTCAGCGAGAGCGGCACGGTCGACGGTGTCACCAACGACAACAGCGGATCGAAAAACGTCATCGTGACCGTGACCGATAACGGCAGGGGCGCTCTTGTCGCCGCCGTCAGCTCATCTGCCGCCAACCCGGTCACATTCACCAACACCTATGCGGTCAACCCCGTCGAGGCGACCATTCCCGTGACCAAGGTTCTGGATACGGGCGACTTCGAGGGGCCTTCCTCGATCGCAAACGCCTACACCTTCAAGCTGACGCCTCAGAACGGGGCGCCTGCGGCGAGCGTTTCCGAGGTCAAGAACCCCGATGCTGCGGGCGGCACGGCGTCGTTCGGCGCCATCAGCTTCACCGCTCCGGGCACCTACACGTATGTGATTACGGAAAGCGGCACAGTAGCCGGCGTCACCAACGACGAGGCAGCTACATCGGGCAAGACCGTGACGGTCGAGGTCGAGGACAAGGGAGACGGCACCATGAGCGCCACCGTCAAGGGAGCGGACGGTACCGGCGATAACCCGAGCAACACGACCTTCACGAACACGTACAAGGCGGTCCCGGCAAAGGCCAAGATCCCGGTGACGAAGTTCCTGTCGTATGACAGCGTCCTCACGCCGCCGAGCATCCAGGATAAATACACGTTCACGCTGAATGCGGAAGCGGGTACCCCGATGCCCGAGACGACCAGTTGCACTAATCCGAGTGCCACGGGCGGTGATATGAGCTTCGGCGATATCGCCTACGACAAGCCGGGCACCTATACGTACACGGTGACGGAATCCGGCGAGGTTGCCGGCGTCACCAACGACGCGGTGCCCACCAAGACCGTGACGGTCGAGGTCAAGGACAAGGGCGACGGCACGTTGAGCGCCACCGTCAGGGGCGCAGATTCCACGGGTGGGGAGGTTAGCGGCAACACGACCTTCACGAACACGTATGCGGTGAAAGCGGCCGAGGCATCCATTCCCGTGGCAAAGGCGCTCGTCGTTCCCGAAGGCCTGACGGGGCCGGATATCACCGAGGCATACGCTTTCACGCTCGCTGCGAAGGACGATGCCCCGCTGCCGGAGACGACGGTGCTCAAGAATCCCGGCGCGACCGGTGGAGAGGTGAGCTTCGGGAAGATCGAGTTCACGGCTCCCGGTACCTACACCTATACGATCACCGAAGAGGGTGCGGTGAGCGGCGTGACGAATGATGCGGCCGCTGCAGCGGGCAAGACCGCGATCGTCGAGGTGACGGATAACGGCGACGGCACGTTGAACGCCGAGGTCAAGGGCGCAGACTCCACTGCCGCGGAGGCCAAGGCCAGCACGACCTTCACCAACACCTACGGCGTCAGCCCCGTGAAGGCGGCCATAACCGCGAAGAAGGTCCTTAAGAACGGGGAGCTTGCCCAGGGCGCTTTCAATTTCACGATAAGCGCAGCGACGGAAGGCGCCCCGATGCCCGTTTCACCGAACGCGATCAACGCGGCAGACGGAACGGTTGCCTTCGGAGACATCACCTTCAGCAAGCCAGGCACATATAAGTACATCGTCAAAGAGGTTGCGGGAGCCGCCGGGTGCTACGACTACGATACGTCGGAGAAGCCGGTGACGGTTACGGTCACCGACAATATGGACGGTACGATGTCCGCCTCCGTCGAAGGAGGGGGAGCTTCCGCCACCTTCACCAACACATACCATGCCGAGAGCGGCGATGTCTTCTTGGGCGCGGTAAAACTCGTGAACGGGGAGGCGGCTCCCAAGGATATATTCCAATTCACCATCAGCGCCGATGACGGGGGCAGGCTGCCGGAAGCCACGACCGTCACGAATAACGGCGGGAGCGTCTCCTTCGGCCCCATCAAGTACGATGCGAGCATCTTCGAGGACATTGCGGATGGGGGAGACAAGGTTGCGGATACCGCCGACGATGCTTCCGCGAAAGTCGATGCGACGGTTGACTTGGGCATGATATCGGGTGCGAAGATCTCGGTCCAGCTGCTTGCGGGCGGCAAGGCCGTCGGCGAACCCGTTGCTCTGGAGAAGGACGAAGGGGGAGCTTGGAAGGCGCACTCCTGGGAGGGCCTCGACAAGCTGGACGAAAGCGGAAAGGACATAGCATACTCTGCGACGTACAAGGTTGACGAGGGCGAGTCCGTGCCCGTGCCTGCCGAACGCCTCTCGATCACCGAGCAGGAGGCTGCTCCGGCGGCCGACCAGAAGGAGGATAAGGCGGCGAAGCCTACTCCGAGAACCAAGACGTACCACTACACCATCGAGGAGATTGCCGGGAGCGCGCCGGGATATACCTATGCGACCGATGCGGTGCATGCGACCGTCACCGTGACCGATGACGGATCTGGCAACCTCGTTGCGACGACCCGATACGATGGTGGCAATACCTTCCGCAACACGTACGAAGCCCATGGTGGCGCCGTGGTCAATGCCAAGAAGACCCTGGAGGGCGCTGCGCTGGCCGAAGGGCAGTTCACCTTCGGGCTCTTCGAGGGCGACGAGCAAGTCGGGGTGGCGACCAACGCCGCCGATGGCTCGGTCGAGTTCGATCTCGCATATGACCAGGGCGATGCGGGAACGCACCGCTACACCATGCGCGAACTGGTCAACGCACCGCAGGTCGGCTATACCTACGATAGCAGCGTCAAGACCGCTTGCGTCACCGTGACCGACAACGGCGACGGGACCATGGCCACGCAGGTCGAGTACGATGGGGACATGACTTTCGCCAACTCGTACGATCCGCTGCCGGTCAACGTCACCCTCGCCGCGACCAAGGTCCTGGACGGCGCCGCCCTGCAAGCCGGGCAGTTCAGCTTCCAGGCGAAGGATGAAAGCGGCAAGGTCGTTCGGACCGCAAGCAACAAGGCCGACGGGTCGATTGTGCTCGACGGCATAGGCATAGCGGCGCCCGGTACTTACACATATACGGTCAGCGAGATCTCCGGTAAGGAGAAGGGCATCACATACGATACCAAGGTTGCGACTTACGTGGTCTCGGTGGAAGACGCGGACGGCCAGCTCGTCGTGACGGGCATCACGGTCGACGGCGCGAAGGATGCGCAGGCGGTGTTCACCAACGTCTACGCGGGGCAAGTCAATCCCCCTGCCGAGGACGCCGAAATTCCTCCCGCCGCGAACGCTGGGGCATACAAAGAGGGTATGCCGCTCACCGGCGACGGCGCGGGACTTCCATGGCTTGCTTTTGCCGTTGGCGTTGGAGCTGCAGTTATGGCAGTCGCCCTGCGCGGAATCCGGCAATCTGAAAGAGGAAGGATACGGGGAAGCCATATAGCGGGGAGGAAGCGCAAGTAGATTGAGCGACATACGGCCTGACGGCTCCGGGGGAGAAGCCCGGTAGTCGAGGCTGTATCGAAAACCCCTTCGGGAAGAGGGCCAGGACCTGGCATGAACTGCCTCCTATTCCTTGGACACAGGAAATGGGAGGCGGTTCAGCGGGATCCGGTCCTCGCTTTTGTTGTGCGTTCGCGCCCCCGCAGGTTATCTAAAACCCTCCTTGCCAACGCGTCAGCGCCAACGCAAAGGCAGGTTGAATTTTTAACCGCACCCCCTGTGTTGCAGTTAGATTTGCAATTAACCGCCGAAAACGCATCGACAACCTGCTGAACATCCGCCCAGTGTTGCAGTTAGATTTGCAACCAGCGCCAACGCAAACGTGTGGAGGAATCGTGAAAGCTCGTTTACGGGGATGGTAAAATGAACCCGGAGATGATTTCATGCAAGGTTTTGAATTGAATGATACGGTTTTGTACGGCAACAACGGAGTGTGCCGTATCGATGCGGTCGAAACGCGCGCGGACGGCGACTACTACATCCTGGTTCCCGTCCATAAGGACCGCACTAAGCTCATAGTCCCCCTGCGCAATGAGATGCTGGTGGGCCGCATGCGCGCCATCCCCAGCAAATCCGATGCCGCTAGCTATATCCGCGAGGCGGCGAAGAAAGACGCCCGTTGGATCTCCGACAGCACGGAGCGCAAGGAGCATGCGAAGAAGGTCCTGCACAATGGCACCGAAGTCGAGCTGCTCCTTCTGGCGCGCAGCTTCGCCACCCATAAGCAGAAGATGCTCGAGGCGGGCAAGAAGACCTCGTCCAGCGATAACGGAATACTGCGTTCGGCGCAAGATCGCGTGCGTGACGAATTCTCCGTCGTGTTCGACATCGCGCCCGATGAGGTGGACGACTTCATTGCCTTGCAGGCAGTGTAGCAAAGGTCCATCCGGAGTTCGGCGCGGCTTCTCACGGCGCAACGGCTGATCTCGTGAGAACATCAAGGCAACGGGGCTCCTCCAGAGCTTGACGCGGTTTTTCACGATGCGGGCGTCCGCCGAAATGATGGGGGCCGCGGGACGACGTGTGGGCATAAGCTCCTTGTTCGTTATGCTAAAGTGGCCCCAGATGAATCATTCAGACAAGGAGGTCCCGCATGTATAAGTCCATTCTCGTCCCTTATGATAAGTCCGAACATGCCAAACATGCCATGCGGCATGCGCTGGATATCGCGGCGGCAAGCCCCGATAGCTCCATCACCGTCATCTACGTTGCGGAATTGCCCGAGCTGGAAGACCCGACGTTCGTCGTGGCCGCCCAGATGGCGGGTCTCGGCCATGCCAATCACGACTCTGTTACCATGCAGAAGGAATTTTACAACGAGGCGAAGAAGAAGATCGCCGCCGACGTCCAGGAGCTTCTGGGCGATTCGGACGTCCCTGTCACGGTCACGACTGCTTCCGGCCGTCCGCAGGACGCCATCGCCAGCGCCGCGGCATCGGGCGACTACGACCTGATCGTCATGGGTTGCCGCGGGCTGGGTGCGCTGCGCGGCGCTTTGGGTAGCGTCAGCTTCGCCGTGCTCCGCTCGGTCGATATCCCGGTTCTTGCGGTAAAGTAGTACACGCGCATACGATGCGGGGGCACTCGGCGCGGCGGCGCTGGGTGCCCCTTCTTGTGGGAAGGATGCACATGTCCGAACAGGCTGATATCATCATCGTCGGCGCGGGGCCGGCGGGCATCTTCTGCGCGCTTGAGCTGCTGGAAAGCGGATATGCGGGCCATATCGTCATGGTGGAGAAGGGCCTGCCGATCGAGGATCGCTCCTGTCCGAAGAAGAAGGCGGGCAGCTGCGTGGGTTGCCAGTCATGCCGCATCACCACCGGGTTTTCAGGCGCGGGTGCATTTTCGGACGGGAAGCTGTCCCTCTCGTGCGAAGTCGGCGGCGATCTTCCGAAGCTGATCGGCGCGGATCGCGCGCAGCAGACCATCGACGAGGTGGACGGCATCTACCTGCGATTCGGCGCCGACGATCATGTGGAGGGAGTGGGCGCCGCAGGGGCGGTTGCCGACATCCGCCGCCGTGCGATCGCGGCGGGTCTGCAGCTGGTCGATTGCCCCATCCGCCATCTGGGCACCGAGCGCGCCCAGGAGATATACCGCTCCATCGAGCGCCACCTCATCGACGCCGGCGTCGACATGCGTTTTTCCGCCGCCTGCACCGATGTGATAATCGAGGACGGGATGTGCCTGGGAATAGTGTGCGAGGACCGCGAGGGGTCTCGCGAGGTGCGCGGCCCCATCACGATCGTCGCCACCGGACGCCGCGGCGCCGATTGGTTCGACCGCCTGTGCCGCGAGCACGGCATCGGCCACGAGCCGGGTCCGGTAGATGTGGGGGTGCGCGTGGAGGTGCGCAACGAGGTGATGGAGAACGTGAACAACGTGCTCTACGAAAGCAAGCTCATCGGATACCCCAAGCCGTTCAAGAACAAGGTGCGCACGTTCTGCCAGAACCCGGGCGGATTCGTCAGCCAGGAGAACTACGATGGGGGCCTTGCCGTGGTGAACGGCCACAGCTACAAGGACCTGAAAAGCCCCAACACGAACCTCGCCATACTCTGCTCGATGAATTTCCGCGAGCCGTTCGACCAGCCGATCGCGTATGCGCAGAAGGTAGGCGAGCTCACCAATATGCTCGGGGCCGGCCATATATTGGTGCAGCGGTTCGGCGACATCCTCGATGGCAAGCGCACGTGGCAGAAAGAGCTCATGCAGGGCAACGTGCGTCCCACGCTACCCGACTGCATCGCGGGCGACATCACCAGCGCCATGCCGTATCGTGCGATGACGAACATCATCAATTTCATGCTCGCGGTTGACAAGGTGGTGCCGGGTTTCGCCTCGCACGAGACGCTGCTCTATTCGCCCGAGCTGAAGTTCTACAGCAACCGCGTGAAGATGGACGACGCCTTCACCACCAGCGTGCGGGGGCTGTTCGTTCTGGGCGATAGCAGCGGATGGACGCGCGGGCTGATGATGAGCAGTGTCATGGGGCACTTGATGGGCGCCCGGTTGGCTGCGGAGGCGTAGGGAGCGGCTATGGAATGCGAGAATGTCAGGTTCGAACGCGGAGGCGTTGCCGTTTCGATCATCGACCAGACGGCGCTGCCCAACGAAGAGGTTCGTTTGACGCTGGAGACTGCCGAGGAGTGCCGATCCGCCATCGAGCGGCTTGCCGTGCGCGGGGCGCCGGCGATCGGCATCTTCGCGGCGTTCTCGTTCGCGATGCTCGCCCGGCAGACGGCCGCGTCGACGGGAGCGCGCGGATGGGAGCTGCCCGTCGGGGACGGATTCGTCCATGATATGGCCTGTCTGCACGATTACCTTGCGGAAAGCAGGCCCACGGCGATCAACTTGCGTTGGGCGCTCGACCGCATGATGGGCGTTGTCCGCATACACAGCGGGGAGCCTCGCTTCGACATGCTGAGCGCCCTGAGGGCCGAGGCGATCGCCATCCAAGAGGAAGATGCTGCCAGCTGCCGCGCCATGGCGGAGCTTGGCCTGGGGTTAATTGAGGACGGGTGGGGCCTGATCACGCACTGCAACGCGGGGCCGCTTGCCACCAGCCGTTACGGCACGTCGCTTGGCCCCATGCTCCTGGGCCGCGAGCGCGGCATGAGCTTCCACGTGTTCGCCGATGAGACCCGTCCCTTGCTGCAAGGTGCGCGCCTGACCAGCTACGAGTTGGATAAAGCGGGCGTTGACGTTACGCTGATCTGCGACAACATGGCGAGCATCGTCATGAGCCAAGGATGGGTGCAGGCGTGTTTCGTGGGGTGCGACCGTGTGGCGGCCAACGGCGATGTCGCGAACAAGATCGGCACGAGCGGACTCGCCATCATCGCGGAGCATTACGGGGTGCCCTTCTACGTGATGTGCCCCACCAGCACGATCGACATGGGCTGCGCGACGGGAGCGGACATCCCCATCGAGGAGCGCGATCCCGACGAGATCAAGACGATGTTCTACGAGCGCCCCATGGCGCCTGAGAACGTAAGATGCTACAACCCCGCGTTCGATGTGACCGATCATTCTCTGGTGACGGCGATCGTGACCGAGCGGGGAATCTGCCGCCCGCCGTATGAAAAGAGCATTGCGGAGGCGCTTGCGGAGAAATAGGACGATTTATTGAGCGGAATTCGGACTTAGGAGCCAACTTGGGGCATAGTGGCAATGCGGCGGAATGCGTAACCTGGGGAAATGTGGGGTGCCTTTGCTCCGTTCTTTCCGATACCGGGGTGTGAACGCGGTTTTGCCGGAACGAATGACTCCTAAGTCCGAATTCCGCTCAGTTTTTCGCCTTTTTTCTCCGAGAATGCATCTGCGGCTCGCCAGCTGCAGCCAACCGATTGAGGAACGGCAAGCTGTCGCATCGAAATCCCCGATTCGCGAAGGGGGAGGGTATGAGAATCGGAATCGTCTCTGACCTGCACGGGCATGTGCCCGCTGCGTTGCATGACGAGCTGCACTGGGTCGATCGCATACTGTGCGCCGGCGACGTGCAGCGCGAAGAAGTGCTCTGGGAGCTGGAGACCATCGCGCCGGTCATCTGCGTGCGCGGCAACAACGATTGGTCGCTGGGCAAACTGCCGGCATCCAGCACGTTCACGCTGGGCGGAGTGAAGTTCTTCATGGCGCATTTTCCGTCCGACATGGGGAAACGGCCCGCCGGTACGCAGGTATGCGTGCACAGCCATACGCACGTGCCGCGCGACGAGACGCGCGGGGGCGTCCGCTTCTTGAATCCCGGCAGCACCACGTTCCCCCGGGGCGGCAGCGAGCCCTCGTGCATGCGCGCCGTCGTGGAGGGCGGCAAGATCTCCAACGTGCAGCTGATCGCATTGCTGTATTAGGGGATTCCGAGAGTTTCGGAGCGTGCGGGTCGAAACTCGTGTGACAGGCAACCGTATTGTTCGTCACACAAGTGGTGTCCCGGCCGCCGCATGCCGCAGCCCATGCGGCACCTTATGACGGGCAACTGTGACGGGCAACCGTATTGTTCGTCACATTAATTAGATTGGGCAGAGGGTTGAACGTCCGTATAAGTTAACGGTTTCCCCTGAAATGCTTCTCCGGGAAGGCTGCGCATAGCCTTCCAGCTGGCCGTCGCGGGATCCGGGCACCGGCTCTAATCAATTGCCTCCAAGGCCTCGCCGATCATGCTGCCGGATCAGTGCTTCCTTAGGGGCTTCGGTTCCGCTGGCTGGTAGGCAGAGCGTCGCTTTCGATTTGGCATTGTCGTTGCGCCGCAGTTCCAACACGCCTCTCTTGGGCGCACCGCCCGTAGTCGGGGCTTGTTGCGCGGTTCTTGCCGCCGTCCCATTGCCCCCGGTCACGTAGGTTGAATATCTAAACGCACCCCTGGGGATGCGGTTACATTTGCAACCAACCTTGCCCCCGGTCATGGTGTGCAATCTGTCGGGAGGCGCGCAAGCGGATGGTTTCCATGGCATAATGGCGCACATGGAATACATCGAAGGAAAACGCCCGGTCATCGAAGCGCTTCGCACGGGCATGCCCATCAGCGGCGTGCTGATCGCAGACAACGCGCAGCGCGACGGGCTCATCAAAGACATCATCCGCAAGGCGAAATCTGTCCATGTCAACGTGGAATTCGTGCCGCGCGCACGATTGGATAGGCAGAGCGAGCGGGGCAGCCATCAGGGCGTGATCGCCAGTGTCGCGTCGTTCCCGTATGCCGGCATCAACGATGTCATGGCGCATGCGGAGGCCCAGTTCAGACGCGATGGGCGCGCGCTGATCGTCGTGTGCGACCATCTGACCGATTCGGGTAATCTGGGCGCCGTCGCGCGCAGCGCCGAAGTGGTGGGCGCGGCGGGCGTCGTGCTCCCCAACAAGCGGAGCGCCCGAGTGACCGCCGCTACCTACAAAAGCAGCGCGGGAGCCATCGCGAATATCCCGGTCGCTCAGGTCGCGAATTTGAAGGCGATGCTGGAACGCTGCAAGGAGTCGGGGTTCTGGGTCGCCGGGGCGAGCGAGAAGGCCGACCAGAACATCTGGCAATCCAACATGAAGGGCAAGATGGTGCTCGTCCTCGGAAACGAAGCCGAAGGCCTTGCGCGCCTGACGCAGGAGACGTGCGATTTCCTCGTGGCGCTTCCCCAGGTGGGCAAAACTGCGAGCCTCAATGTGGCGCAATCGGCAACGGCCATCATGTACGAATGGCTGCGCCAAAACCAGGCGTAACGGCGCCCCGGGCCGTGAAACACGAGGCGTGATCCAATGAAAAGCCGCAAAAAGCTCCTGATCGTCGACGGATACAACATCCTGCGCAGCGGAAGCCGCTACCGCCACTTGCAGCAGGCGGAGGATTTCACCTACGAGGTCTTGAACAAGGTGCGCGAGGCGCTGATCAACGACGTGATCGCGTACATGGGCCGCGATTACGCACGCGCCTATGTGGTGTTCGACTCGGGGTCCAATCAGGAATCGGACGGAACCGAAGAAGTCGTCGGCGGCGTCCACGTGGTGTTCAGCGGGGCGAACCGCAGTGCCGATACGGCCATCGAAAAACTTGCGCACGACGGCCGCGAGCGCGGGTGGGAGGTGATGGTGGTCACCAGCGACGCGACCATCCAGGACACCGTGTTCGGCCTGGGGGTCGATCGAATGAGCGCCGACGGGTTCTCGCGCGAGGCAGACCTGCTCGATGAAGAGGCGCGGCAAGAGCAGGGGCCGCGCATCGCACGCAAGGCGACCGTCGCCGATCGCATTCCCACCGACACCCTCGCCAAGCTGAAAGCCCTTCGCGACGGCGAATAGCCGCACGGAGCCCTTGCATTCAGACGGCCCTGTACCACATTCCGCAGAAAAAATCCACGGCTTTAAAAAATTTTTCTTGACCCGGCTTCGCGCAGGGCGTATTCTATGCATTTGAGTTTTTTCGCAAAATCGCGGATTTTCCAAAGGAGGAACCTGCCCGTGGCGCAAGCACAAAAACCCGCTTCCACCAGCCTTTATAGGAGCCGCAGAAGCTTCGCGAAGATTCCGGATGTCATCGACGTTCCGAACCTCATCGCCATCCAGACGGAAAGCTTCAAATGGCTCACGACCGAAGGCCTCACCGAAGCGTTCCAGGACATCTGCCCCATCGAGAGCAACACGAAGGACATGCGCGTCGAGATCGGCAAGCACGAATTCGGCGATCCCAAGTACTCGGTGGACGAATGCAAGCGCCGCGACATCAGCTACCAAGCGCCGCTGTTCGCCGAGGTCCGCTTCACGAACCTCGAGACCGGCGAGATCAAAGAGCAAGACGTCTTCATGGGCGATTTCCCCATCATGACGCCGCGGGGCACGTTCATCATCAACGGCACCGAGCGCGTCGTCGTCAGCCAATTGGTGCGCAGCCCGGGCGTGTACTTCGGCGCCGAGCGCGAGAAGACTAGCAACAAGATCGTATACAACGCCAAGGTCATCCCCAGCCGCGGCGCTTGGCTCGAGTTCGAAACCGACAAGCGCGACATCCTTTCCGTGCGCATCGACCGCAAACGCAAGCAACCGGCGACGTTGCTCCTGCGCGCTTTGGGCATGGCCGAGACCCGCGAGGACATCATCAACACGCTCGGCGACAACGAGATGGTGCTCCGCACGCTCGATCGCGATCCCGCCACCACGCGCGACGAGAGCCTCATCGAGCTGTACAAGCGCTTCCGCCCGGGCGAGCCGCCCACGATCGACAGCGCCCGCACGCTGCTCGACGGCCTGTTCTTCAACCCGCAGCGCTACAACCTGGCGAAGGTCGGCCGTTACAAGATCAACAAGAAGCTCGGCTTCGACCCCGAGAACGATGCCAGCACCCTGACGCAGGAAGACATCATCGAGACGATGCGCTACATCGTGGCGCTGCACGAAGGTGCCGAGGGCTTCACCACCGACGACATCGACCACTTCGGCAACCGCCGCATCCGCACCGTGGGCGAGCTGATCCAGAACCAGTTCCGCATCGGCCTGTCCCGCATGGAGCGCGTCGTCCGCGAGCGCATGAGCATGCAGGAGCCCGACGACATCACGCCGCAGAGCCTGATCAATATCCGCCCCATCGTGGCCGCGATCAAGGAGTTCTTCGGCAGCAGCCAGCTGTCCCAGTTCATGGACCAGTCCAACCCGGCCGCCGGCATCACGCACAAGCGCCGCCTTTCGGCCCTGGGCCCGGGCGGCCTGTCGCGCGAGCGCGCCGGCTTCGAAGTGCGCGACGTCCACACCAGCCACTACGGCCGCATGTGCCCCATCGAGACGCCCGAAGGCCCCAACATCGGCCTTATCGGCTCGCTGGCGACCTACGCCCGCGTGAACAGCTTCGGCTTCATCGAGACCCCGTACCGCCGCGTCGTCGACGGCAAGGTGACCGACGAGGTGGATTACCTGACGGCGGACGAGGAGGAGAAGCACACCATCGCCCAGGCGAGCGAGAAGTTCGATCCCGAGACCCGCATCTTCGGCGAGACCGTCGACGGGAAGTTCGCGCCCCGCGACCGCGTGCTCACGCGCACCAGCAACTCCAAGGGCGAGTTCGGCGATCCCATCGAGATGCCGGTCGACGAAGTGGACTACATGGACGTGTCCCCGCGCCAGATGGTGTCCGTCGCCACCAGCCTGATCCCCTTCCTGGAGCATGACGACAGCCGCCGCGCCCTCATGGGCTCGAACATGCAGCGCCAGGCCGTGCCCCTGCTCAAACCGCATGCGCCGCTGGTGGGCACCGGCATCGAACACCGCATCGCGGTCGACTCCGGCGAGATCCTGGTCGCGCAGAACCCCGGCGTGGTGGACTATGTGGACGGCGAAGTCATCACCGTGCTCACCGATGCGGGCGAGTACGACGAGTACCTGGTGCCCAAGTTCCAGCGTTCCAACCAAGGCTACTGCATTAACCACCGCCCCATCGTCCGCAAGGGCGACCGCGTGGAGGCGGGCGACGTGCTGGCCGACGGCCAGAGCTGCGACCACGCCGAGCTGGCGCTGGGCCAGAACCTCATGATCGCCTACATGCCGTGGGAGGGCTACAACTACGAGGACGCCATCATCATCAGCGAGCGCGTGGTGTCCGAGGACCTTCTGACCAGCATCAACATCGCGGAGTACGAGATCGACGCCCGCGACACCAAGCTGGGGCCCGAGGAGATCACCCGCGAGATCCCCAACATCAGCGAGGATATGATCGCCGACCTCGACGCCGACGGCATCATCCGCGTGGGCGCCGAAGTGCACCCCGGCGACGTGCTGGTGGGCAAGGTCACGCCCAAGGGCGAGACCGAGCTCACGGCCGAGGAGCGCCTGCTGCGCGCCATCTTCGGCGAGAAAGCTCGCGAGGTGCGCGACACCAGCCTGAAGGTGCCCCACGGCGCCGGCGGCCGCGTGATCGACATCCAGCATGCCCGCCACGAGGACGGCGATGAGCTGTCCCCGGGCGTCAACGAGCAGGTGCGCGTGTTCGTCGCGCAGAAGCGCAAGGTGCAACCCGGCGACAAGCTTGCCGGCCGCCACGGCAACAAGGGCGTCATCAGCCGCGTGCTGCCCGTGGAGGACATGCCCTATCTTGCCGACGGCACCCCCGTGGACGTCATGCTCAACCCGTTGGGCGTGCCCTCCCGCATGAACGTGGGGCAGCTTCTCGAATGCCACCTGGGCTGGGCGGCGAAGTGGGGCTGGTCGGACGACGAGAGCTCCACGGAGCCCGTCGACCATTCCATCTACGTTTCCACGCCGGTCTTCGACAGCGCGACCGAGGCCGAGATCGCCGACGTCATCAAGAAGGCGAACCGCAATCTCATCAACCTGAACCACCGGAAGTACGGTGACCTGGCGCGCGACGAATTCGTTCCCCAGTTGAACGAATTCGGCAAGACCACGCTGTACGATGGCCGCACGGGCGAGAAGTTCCGCGAGCCCATCACCGTGGGCTTCCCCTACTTCCTGAAGCTGGGCCATATGGTGGACGACAAGATCCACGCGCGCTCGACCGGCCCGTACAGCCTGATCACGCAGCAACCGCTGGGCGGCAAGGCCCAGTTCGGCGGCCAGCGCTTCGGCGAGATGGAAGTGTGGGCGCTGTACGCGTACGGCGCGTCCAACGTGCTGCAGGAGATCCTCACGGTCAAGTCCGACGACACCGTCGGCCGCGTGAAGAGCTACGAGTCCATCGTCAAGGGCGAAAACCTGCCAGCTCCCGAGGTCCCCGAATCGTTCAAGGTGTTGGTGAAGGAAATGCGCAGCCTGTGCCTGAACGTGGAGATGGAGGGCGAGCAAGGCGTGCTCGACGTGGCGGAATCGCACGAGGAGCACGACAAGGAGAACAACGTGCTGGCAGGGCTTGTGGCCGATGCGCGCAAGACCGAGGACGAAGAGGAAGATGCCCTTTCCAGCATCGCTGCCGAACTGTCCGACCTGCTGGCCGACGATTTGAAGGATGGCGATGACGGACTTGACCTCATCGGCGGGGCAGAGGAGTAGGCAATGACTGAGTACGATGTGCAGAATTTCGATGCCATTCGCATCTCCCTGGCTAGTGCCGAAGACGTGCGCGGCTGGTCGCACGGCGAAGTGAAAAAACCCGAGACCATCAACTACCGCACGCTGAAGCCCGAGAAGGACGGCCTGTTCTGCGAGCGCATCTTCGGCCCCACGAAGGACTGGGAGTGCGCTTGCGGTAAGTACAAGCGCATCCGCTTCAAGGGCATCGTGTGCGAGCGCTGCGGCGTCGAGGTGACGCGCAGCAAGGTGCGCCGCGAGCGCATGGGCCACATCGAGCTGGCTGCGCCCGTGAGCCACATCTGGTACTTCAAGGGCAGCCCCAGCCGTTTGGGCTACCTGCTGGACATCCCGCCGAAAGATCTGGAGAAGGTGCTGTATTTCGCCAGCGCCATCATCACCAGCGTCGATGCGGAAGCCCGCGAGGAAGACGCCGACGAGCTGCGCGACGAGCTGGCCGCCGACCTGGACGAGCTGGATGCCGAGCGCGACCGCCTGGTCGCCAGCACCCGCCGCCTGTCCACGGACTACGTGCCCGACGATGACGAGTTCGTCGACGACATCGATGATGACGAGCACATGACCCCGGAAGAGGTCGAGGACGAGCTCGCCGACATCTACGAGGAGTTCAACGAGCGAAAGGCGCTCCGCTCCGAGGCGTTCGAGGCCTTCATGAAGGTCGAGCCTAAGCAGCTGGTGCCCGACGAGGCCCTGTACCGCGAGATGCGCCTGAACTACAGCGATTACTTCAAGGGCGGCATGGGCGCCGAGAGCGTGCGCAACCTGCTCGATGCGATCGATCTGGAAGACGTGGCCGAGGAGCTTCGCGAGACCATCGCCAACGGCAAGGGCCAGAAGCGCGCCAAGGCCGTCAAGCGCCTGAAGGTCGTGGACGCGTTCATCAAGAGCGACAACAAGCCCGGCGACATGATATTGGACGTCATCCCGGTCATCCCGCCCGACCTGCGCCCGATGGTGCAGCTTGATGGTGGCCGTTTCGCCACGAGCGACCTGAACGACCTGTACCGCCGCGTCATCAACCGCAACAACCGACTGAAGCGCCTGCTGGACCTGGGTGCCCCCGAGATCATCGTGAACAACGAGAAGCGCATGCTGCAGGAGGCGGTGGACAGCCTGTTCGACAACGGTCGTCGCGGCCGCCCGGTCACGGGCCCCGGCAACCGCCCGCTGAAGTCCCTGGCCGACATGCTCAAGGGCAAGCAGGGCAGGTTCCGCCAGAACCTGCTGGGCAAGCGCGTGGACTATTCCGGCCGTTCCGTCATCGTCGTGGGGCCGGAGCTGCAGCTGCACCAGTGCGGTCTGCCCTCTGAGATGGCATTGGAGCTGTTCAAGCCCTTCGTCATGAAGCGCCTGGTGGAGCTCGAGTATGCCGCCAACATCAAGGCTGCGAAGCGCGCCGTGGACCGCGGCGCCAGCTACGTGTGGGACGTGCTCGAAGAGGTCATCACCGAGCATCCCGTGCTGCTGAACCGCGCTCCCACCCTGCACCGCCTGGGCATTCAGGCGTTCGAGCCGGTGCTGGTGGACGGCAAGGCCATCAAGCTGCATCCGCTGGTATGCACCGCGTTCAACGCCGACTTCGACGGCGACCAGATGGCCGTGCACGTGCCCTTGAGCAGCGCCGCGCAGGCCGAGGCCCGCGTGCTCATGCTCTCCGCCAACAACATCAAGAGCCCTGCGAACGGCAATCCGCTCACCATTCCCACGCAGGACATGATCATCGGCCTGTACTACCTGACCATGCCCCGCGAAGGCTTCCCGGGCGAGGGCCGCGTGTTCGACGGATTCGCCGATGCGCGCCGCGCGTTCGAAGCCCACGCGGGCGTTGACACGCAGGCGAAGATCAAGGTGCGCCTCGATGCCGACACCAAGATCGCCACGGCGTTCGGCGAGTTCACGCTGCAGAAGAAAGGCGAGTACGTCGAGACCACGGTGGGCCGCGTCATCCTGAACAGCGTCCTCCCCGACGACTACCCGTTCCTGAACTACGTGTTGGACAAGCGCCAGGTGGGCAAGCTCATCGGCGATTGCTGCGAGCGCTACACCACCAGCGAGATGGAGCCCATCCTGGACGGCCTGAAGAGCTACGGCTACCATTACGCCACGCGCGCGGGCCTGACGGTGTCCATCTACGACGCCACCATGCCCGAGAGCAAGAAGGACATCCTCGCCGCCGCCGACGAAGAGGTGAACGTGCTCGAAGAGGAGTACGAGAACGGTTTCATGAGCGATGAGGAGCGCCACGCCAAGGTCATCGAGGTGTGGACGGAGGCGAACGAGCACGTCGGCCGCGACATGTACGCCAACTTCGACCACTTCAACCCCATCTACATGATGGCCGATTCCGGCGCCCGCGGCGACGAGAAGCAGCTGCGCCAGCTGGCCGGCATGCGCGGCCTGATGGCCGACCCGAAGGGCGAGATCATCGACCGCCCCATCAAGGCGAACTTCCGCGAGGGTCTTTCCGTCCTGGAGTACTTCATCAGCTCGCACGGCAACCGCAAGGGCCTTTCCGACACCGCCCTGCGCACCGCCGACTCGGGTTATCTGACCCGCCGCCTGGTGGACGTCGCGCAGGACGTGATCGTCCACGATCTGGATTGCGGCACGTCCGAGGGCGTGACCTACGGCATCCTCGATGAGAAGGGCAACCTGGATATCAACCTGGTCGGCCGCTGTCTGTCACAGCCGGTCGTCGCTCCCGACGGCACCGTGCTGATGGAGGCTGACGAGTATATCGACGGCAAGCAGCGCCTGGAAGAGTGGGTCGCCGCAGGCGTCGAGGAGGTTACCATCCGCACCATCATGACGTGCCATGCCGAGCACGGCGTGTGCCAGAAGTGCTACGGCTGGGATCTGGCCACGGGCCGTCCCGTGAACGTGGGCACCGCGGTGGGCATCATCGCCGCGCAGTCCATCGGCGAGCCCGGCACCCAGCTGACGATGCGCACGTTCCACAGCGGCGGCGTCGCGGAAGCAGGCGGCGACATCGTCGGCGGCCTGCCGCGCGTCACCGAGCTATTCGAGGCGCGCAAGCCCAAGGGCCAGGCCGTCCTTGCGGAAATCGCGGGCACCTGCCAGATCTCCGGCGACAAGACGGCAAAGACCATCACCGTGCACGACCAGGAGGGCAACATCCGCGAGTACGTGGTTTCCGCGCGCGCCCAGATGATGCCCGGCGTTACCGACGGCTGCGAGGTGAAGGTGGGCCAGCAGCTGACCCGCGGTTCCGTGAACCCGCACGACCTGCTGCGCTTGACCGACCCCAACACCACGCTGCGCTACATCGTCGGCCAGGTGCAGGACGTGTACGTCAGCCAGGGCGTTGACATCAACGACAAGCACATCGAGGTCATCGCGCGCCAGATGCTGCGCAAGCTCGCCGTGCTCGACGCGGGCGATTCCGACTACCTGCCCGGCAGCCAGGTCAACCGCTACGAGTTCGAGGACGTTGCCAACAAGCTGATGCTTGAGGGCAAGGAGCCCCCCACGGGGCAGCCGCTGCTGCTGGGCATCACCAAGGCGTCGCTGGCGACCGATTCCTGGCTTTCCGCCGCGTCGTTCCAGGAGACCACCAAGGTCCTCACGGACGCCGCCATCGAAGGCAAGACCGATCATCTGGTCGGATTGAAGGAGAACGTCATCATCGGCAAGCCGATTCCCGCAGGCACCGGCCTCAAGCGTTACCGCAACGTGGGCCTCACCTACAAAGGTGCCCCGGTGCACACCGGCAGCAACGACACGCTGCCCGATTACGCGCCCGAGGAGCTGCGCGAGACCGAGGAGATGCTCCCGCAGCCCGAGGATTGGTCGTTGGATGGCGAGAGCTACCTGAACCTGGGCGGCAGCTACAGCAGCTACTTCAGCAGCCTGGGCGCCAATCGCGCCAACAGGCTCGCCGACGAGGATGCGCGCCTGTACATATACGATGACCTAGGCGTTTCGCAGCGCTGGGCGAACAAGTTCAGCGAGGCTGGCATCGAGACGGTTGCCGACTTGGTGGGCCATACTGAGGACGATCTCATGCGCATCGAGGGTATCGGCGCGAAGGCGATCGAAGAGCTCAAGGCGGGCTTGGAAGAGCACGACCTGCTGCATGTGATCGAGGACGACCTGAACGCCAGCGGCGATGACATGAGCCAGCTGCTGGACATGGTCTTCAGCCCCGATGACACCATCCTCATCGGCGGCGATCAGCCGGCCACCTTCAGCTCCGACGGCGAGGACATGCTGGGCGAGGCGTTGCCGCCGCGCAGCTACCAGCGCAAGCTGGAAGAGCTGGATGCCCTTCTGGGGAACATGGGCGATTTGGGAAGCCTGGGCTTGCACCTGAGCGATCATGATGAAGCCGACGACATGGAAGATGATTCCAAAGAGTAGCTTCCAGCACGCTGTTTCGCGTAAGCAGTTGAAAACGACCCGAGGCTCCGGCCCCGGGTCGTTTTTGTCGTCCTATCCTCGCAGCGGGTGGGATGTAGTAGCGTCGCGCAGCTTGTAGCGGGCGAGCCGACGCAGACGGCGCAGCTTGTCGGACGCCCCGATTACCCCATTCGTATGCAGCGCGTTTATCTGGTGCAGGGGGGCGTTGAACGGCATGTCTCCATAGGGTTCGATCAGATCCCAATCGATGCAATCCATCATCTCGATGAATTCGGCTTCGATGGACGGATCGCTCTTCGCGGCAAAATCTATATCGCGCAGCATGTCCATGCGGGCGGTGGCGGTGATCCAATGCAGCAGCGCGAGGTCGTGCTCCTTGGAAAGCAGCAGGTTCGCCTTGAGCCCGGCAATGGTCTCGTGCATCGCCTGCGCGGAGACGGCCCGGCCGTGGTCGCCGATGGTCAACTCGTATACTGGCCGATCGACCGCGTAAAAGCTTTCGGCGGCGATCATGGCGCGGATGAAAAACTCGGGGTCTTCGCAGTAGCGGCGCCCGGGGAACCGCAGGCTATTTGCCACGAGGAAGTTCCTGTCGTATATGAAACGGTAAAACCCGAAGTCGTATTGGTAATCCCTATAGCGGAACACCCCGTTTCGACCGAACCGCATGTAGGTATCGTCGTACCCTTCCGCCCGCTTGCCCAGGTCTTTCGGTTGGGACTGGGCATCGGAGAGGGCGAGCTCGGGCGACCAGGAAGGGTGCTCGTCGTGGACAAGCTCCCCCCGGTAGCGACGCTGCAGACCGCCGCCGCATACGGCAGCGCCATTTTCTACTGCCGCGCGGTAAAGAAGCTCCAGCGTGTCATCGGAGGCGAACCGATCGTCGGAATCAAGGAATGCGATATATTCCCCCCGCGCTGCGGATATGCCGGCGTTGCGCGCCGCACCCGTTCCTCCATTCGACTGATGGAGTACAAGCGTGCGGCCGTCGTTACGGGCGAATTCGTCAAGCATGCCCGCCGATCCATCCGAAGACCCATCATCGACGAAAACGATTTCAATGCCGTCCAGCGTCTGCTTCAGCAGATGCTCGTGCAATCCATGCAAGAGCCTCGCACGATTGAACACAGGAACGATGACAGATACGGGCGGCTGCTTCATGAATGCCCCTTCACGAAAAATTGCATACGCAAGTAATTATATCCGGTGAGCCCGGTGGCAGGGGCACTGGGCCGAACGGGATGTGCCTCATGGGGGATTCAACGGATTTTTCGTTCAACGGATTTTCTATTCGAAACGGTTTACTGGGGCTGCAAGTCTGCCGATTAGGTCGATTTATACCATCCTCGGAGAAGATGATTGGTTTTTTGAGCGCTTTTCGGACTTAGGAGCCACTGGGCGAATCCTTTTTTAAAATGCGCGGTCAAAAGGGACGAAGTGATAAATTGCGACCTGGGGTTATCCAACTCTGTCGAATTAATCCCCTTCTCTCGTTGACTCCGAGCAGTGGTTTTCGCAATCGAAATGGCTCCTAAGTCCGAAAAGCGCTCAAAAAAACATCCGATTTCCCCGCGATGGGCATCTCGAGGAGGATCCAGGGAGAGGTTTTGGCTCTCCTAAATCGGTAGCTCGCCTTGGAAGGGGGTTTCGCTACCGCAGAGAGCCAGAGCAACTGCTACATCAATTGCCACCACGCCTCGGAAGGGGGTTCCGCTACCGCAGAGAGGGGATTCGGTCCCACGCAAGGTTGTGCGACGCGGAATTCACTTGCTGTCGAAACGCATCCCATCTTGGAGCTATTCTGCACTATGTTGCAAAAGCATGTTGCATTGCATGCCCTCTGCATCGCGTACGGGGTTTTGGCGCTCGAGGAAGCCCTTGTCAAGCCTTGGCTCTTTTGCAGGATACAATAGACGATACGCGAGGAAAGGGTATACATGCGTTTTTTCGGACGTAACGGCAAGGATATTGAAATGGCCTCTCGCTGTAGAGACGGGTTGTCCGATTGCGCCGATGGCGCAATCGGACATGGGGCAGGTCGGAGCATTTGGGCGCGGAACAAGTCGCAGACCGTTGCCGATGCCTGCGCATGCCCAAAAGTGTCGGTGCTCGTGCCCATATACAACACCCCCGAGCCGATGCTGCGCCAGTGCCTGGACTCCCTCGTCGGTCAAACGCTGCGCGATATCGAGATCATCGCCATCAACGACGGCAGCACCACCAGCGTGCCTCGGGTGATTCGGGAATATGCCGATCGCGATGCCCGCATCCGCGTGCTCGACAAGCCGAATTCCGGGTACGGCGACTCCATGAACAAGGGAATCGCCATCGCCAACGGGGAGTTTATCGGCATCTGCGAGCCCGATGATTTCGCCGACCGTCGGATGTTCGCCGACCTGCATCGCGCCGCCCGTCGTTACGATGCGGACATCGTGAAAAGCAACTTCATCGAGCACTTCGACGGGGAGGATGGCAAGGCGCCGCATGAACATCTGGCCCCCATCTTCGACGCCTTTCCCTACAAGAAGCCGTTTGCGCCCGCTGACAACCTTGCGGTCGTGCGCGTCATGCCCGCCATCTGGGCGGCGATCTACCGTCGGAGCATGCTGGTCGACAACGGCATCCGGTTCAGCTCTACGCCGGGCGCCAGCTTCCAGGACACCGGTTTCGTGCAACAGTGCTGGATCAGCGCACGGCGCGTGGTCCTGTTGAAGAAGGGCTACCTGCACTACCGCATGGACAACGCGGCAAGCAGCAGCAAGTCCGGGGCGAAGGTCATGGCGGTCTGCGGCGAATACGAGCGCACGTTCGAGTTCCTGCGCAATCGGGGGGCTGAGGCGCTCGAGACGTTCGGCCCCATCCTGAATGCCATGCGGTTCGATGGCTACACGTGGAATTACGACCGCATCAGCCCCGAGCATCATATGGAGTTCGCACTCCGCTGGGCACAGGATATGCGCGAGCAGATGCAGGCCGGGCTGGTCGACGAGGGCCTGCTCAGCCCCCGGTATCGAAAACGGTTGGCCCTGCTGCTGGAAAGCCCCGAGGAATTCTGCGCCGCCCATCCGGATGGAATCGACCTATAGGCGGCTTCGGTTCGGGGGTGCAGCGAATGGGCGCGGTCCGGGTGGACGGCTGCACGGCGAGCCTATCTCGCGCCTGGTTTGGCTGCAAGCGCGAAACCGTCGTGGGATGCCCGGCCCGCCCGCGAAGAGCGGTTCGGCACGATGATCGGGCGGAACAAGGACAGCGGGTAGATGAGATGGCCGCGAACCATGAGCAACGGCGGGTTCGGATGCGTTGGAAAGATAACCACCTGCACACGGGAATCGTCAGCGCGGAATGGGTACAATGGCGGCATCGATCGCGCAAGCCGTTTCTGGCGAGACGAAGGAGACGTATGGGAAGTGAAATACCGATGGTCACCGTCATCGTTCCGCTGTACAACGTGGAACCTTATGTGGCCCAGTGCATCCAGAGCCTACGCGATCAGACGTGGACGGATTTCGAGGCGATTTGCGTGGACGATGGCTCGTCCGACGCGTCATTAGAGGTTGCGCGCGCGACGGCGGGAGATGATCCCCGTTTCCGATTCCTCAAGCAGCCCGAGAATCGCGGTCAATCCGCAGCCCGCAATCTTGCCTTGGACCATGCGCGTGGCACCTATGCGGTCAACCTGGATGCCGATGACTACTACGTGCCCGACGCGCTGGAGCGGCTGGTCGCATGCGTGCAGGCGGACGATCTCGACCTGCTCTTCTTCGCTGCCAGCACCTTCTATGAAACGCGCGAGCTGCATCGCACCCACCCGGAGATGCAGGACAATCGAGCCGATATCCCCGGCGTCATGACCGGCAGGCAGATCTACGTGGAATTCGAGCGGACGGATGCGTTCCGCCCCTCCGCCTGCATGTTCATGGTCAGGCGCGATTTGATCGAGCGCGGCGGATTGCGGTTCGAGGAGGGGATCATCCACGAGGACCTCCTGTTCACCATGCAGGTGTTCCCGCTTGCGCAACGCGCGGCGTTCCTGAACGAAAGCCTGTATCGGCGGCGCATGCGGCCCGGCTCCACCATGACCACCGAGCGCGGCATCAAGAACGTCCAAGGGCTGTTCACCGTGGCGCGCAGGCTGGAGGGCTGGTTCGAGGCGAATCGCCCCGACCTGCCCCGGGATTTCCGTGACGCCTTCTGCCATCGCCTGTTCGCGACGTGGGAGATCATCGCCCGCGACCTTCCCGATCTGGATCCCCTCGTCGTCGAGGAGTATCGTGACGGCCTTTCGGAAGAAGATCGGGACGCGTTCAATCTGCACGTGTACGATTTCGCCCGCGTGTTGGATGACGCGTACAAAAGCGTGCTGGGGTCGCGCACCTATCGCGTGGGACATGCGATCACCGTGCTGCCCATGTGGGTGCGCAACCGCGTGAAGCTGCCCGACTGATATGCAGATAAGGCTCTAAGCAGCGGAAAGACCGTGGAGTCGGCGGCTTAGACCGGTTCGCTTGGTACAATATCCAGGTTAATCGCGATACATAGAGAGGGCGCCGTGGCTAGAACGTACGGAAAGCATGCGAAGCATGCGAGTGGCAAGCCTGCTTCCAACGGAGGGTATGCTCCAAACAGCCCGAGCGAGTCGCGCCGCGTTCGATCGCAGCCAAGCCCCGCCGCCCAGCCATCCGCAGGATCGAGCCGGGTCCCCGGCGCACGGCAGCCATACGATTATCAGCGCAACTACCAGGCCCAGCAGCGCAGGCAGCAGTCGCACTATCGCCCTGCCGCCCCGTCGTGTCCCCAGTCCGAAACGGGCATGTACTCCCGCGGCAATTACGGCAACGGGCGGGAGGTGCTCATCCCGGCGAGGAAACGGCGCCGTCGCAAGCTCACGATCGTGCTCGCCGTCATCATCGCGCTGCTCCTATTGGTCGGAACCGCTGCCGGTCTGTACCTGCACCAGCTCGGTTCGAACATGGGGCTCGACCAGTCCGATTCCTCTGCGGTTCAGGCGGCACTCACCGAACCGCGGGCGAACGAACCGTACTACGTGCTGCTCGTCGGAAACGACTCGCGCGAGGGGACGACATCGGAGTACGAGGCGTCCATGAGCCACGGCCAGCGGAGCGACGTGATGGTGCTCGTGCGCATCGATGCCGCGAACAAGCAGGTGACCATGCTCAGCATCCCACGCGACACCCCCTATAAAAAGGCCGACGGAACCTATGAGAAGCTGAACAACTCGTATTCCGAGGGCGGGGCTTCCGCCACCATCAAGGCGGTCGAGTCCGTGACGGGCGCGAAGATCGCGCACTACGCGGAGATCGACTACGAGGGGTTCGAGACGTTGGTGGACAGCCTCGGCGGCATCGAGGTCGACATTCCCGTCGACTTCACCTACTCGAATGCCCTTACGGGGGAAGTGTACGATTTCAAAGCCGGCAAGCAGGTCCTCAACGGAGCCGAAGCCCAGGTGGTCGCCCGCGAGCGTTTGGTGTACGGTATCGATCAGGACAAGACGCGCCAAGATATGGTGCGCCAGATCATCAAGGCCATCATGAAGGCGGCGCAGAAGCAGCCGGTGACCCAGTTGCCGCAGGTCGCACTCGATATAGCCAATTGCGTGAAGACCGATTTCACCTCGACGGAAGCCATCGCGCTCGCGCAGGCGCTCAGCGGCGGCGTCACCGTGTATAGCGGCACGGGACCCTATGCCGGCGCGGTCAACCCCGCCGTCGGCGGCCTGTGGTTGTGCTATCAGGATCCTGACGGCTGGGCGCGTGTCATGGAAACCGTGAACGCTGGCGGCGATCCGTCAACCGTAAGCTATATTGGCGACGTGGTCACGATAGCGGGAACGGGCGAAACGCTTACAATTACGCAGTAACATTCCATCGATGAGGGGAAACAAGATGGCGAAGGCAAAACACACCATCCTCAAGGTCGCGCTGACGGCATGCCTGGCGGCTGCGCTGCTGGCTTTGGCGGCATGCGCAAAATCGGAGTCCAACGCGACCACCGACGTGCAGCAGACGCAGGACAACATGTCTAGCGAGACGAGCAAGACCGTCAACGTGAGCACCGATCCATTCTACGTCCTGCTCGTCGGACGCGATTCCCGCGAGGGGACCCCCTACTACAAAACCGGCAATGCGCACAACTACGGCGACCGAAGCGACACGATCATGCTCATGCGCGTCGACCCGGTGAAATACCAGGTCACGCTCGTCACCGTTCCACGTGATACCAAGGCGACCCTCGACGGCGAAACCGTCAAGATCAACGAGGCTCATAACCGCTACGGCATCGAAGGAACGATTTCGGCCGTCAAAGAGCTCACCGGCGTTTCGCCCGACTATTACATGGAGATCAAGTTCACCCAGTTCGCGGAATTCATCAACGACATGGGCGGCGTGAACGTGGATGTTCCGATGACCATGACGTTCGACGACATCCTCAACCACAATGCCAAGCTCACGCTTGAGGAGGGCAACCATACCCTGGCTGGAAACGAAGCGCTGGTGTTCGCCCGCCAGCGCAAGCAGTACGCCGACGACCAGGATGCATGCCGCCAGATCCAAGACCGCCAGATCGTGCAGCGCATCGTCGAAGCGACGTCCGGCCAGCCCGCCGGCAACGCGGAAACCTTCGCCAACATACTGCTTTCCCAGGTGAACACCAACATGGATAAAGACGTGCTGGTCGCCTACATGCAGATGTTCATGGCCAACGGCAAGGTCAACTCCTTCCAATCGGGCACCGGCCCGTACAAGGGCGACATCGACGAAGCGTCGGGGCTGTGGGTGGCAATCCGCGATGAGGGCACCTGGAGCCAAGTCATCGCCGAGGTCAACGCAGGGGGCGACCCCACGGACATCGTGCCCTTGCCCGTCGTGGAAAAGGGCGAGTAATCCCCAGCTCCTCTTCGTGAGCCGCAAGAAGCGACATATCGTCTACGCTTTCCTGGCGCTTTTCGATGCCGCGATCATCGTCGCTTCCTATCTGATCTCGTCCCGGCTGTACGTGGGCTCGCTCAAGACGCTGGCAGGCTTGGATTACCTGCATCTGCCCCTGCGCTACAACTCGGGCATGATCGTGCTCGTGGTGTATGCGTGCATACTCGTTGCGTTTTACGCGGCAACGCGGATGTACGGATCGATCTGGCTTGGCAGAACCCGGGATATGGCAAAGCGCGTGCTCATGGTGAATACCGTGGGCATCGTCGTGTTCGCGGCGGCTTTGTACGTGCTGCATATGGACGATGTCAGCCGCATGACGCTGTTCATCTTCTATCTCACCTCCACGGCGTTGGTCGTCTTCAAAGGCTGGATCACCATCCAGGTATTCTACCGCATGCGCAAATCGGGGAAGGGCATGCGGCCCGTCCTGGTGGTGGGATGCGGCAACCTGGCGCAGCATTACGCCAACGTGATCGGCAGGTATTCCGCTCGGCTGGAGCATGTGGTCGGATACGTCGTCCCCACGATGGCTCTCGCAAGCGAGCAGGAGGTTGCGCGGGATTGCCCGCTGCTGCGCGAAAGACTGGGTTTCGCCAACGAGCTCGATCGCATCCTCGAAACGCATTCGGTCGAGGAGATCATCGTCGCGCTCGAATACGATGAGTACGACAACATCCGCTTCGTCGTCGCCGCGGCCGACAAGTACGGAACCGCCCTCACGTTGGTGCCGTTCTACAGCGACATCATCCCGCGCCGCCCGGATATCGATTCGGTGGAGGACGTCAAGCTGGTGGATATGCGCAGCATCCCGCTCGCCAAGCCGTTGTCCGCCTTCGTGAAGCGCACCCTCGACATCGTCGTCAGCATCGTCGTCATCATCCTGACCTCGTGGATCATGCTGCTGGCTGCCATCGGCGTGAAGGCATCAAGCCCGGGCCCTGCTCTGTTCAGGCAGGAGCGCACGGGCCGCCGCCGCAAACCGTTCAAGATGCTGAAGTTCCGCAGCATGCGGTTGACGGACAAACCGGTTTCCACATTCAAAGAGGATAAGGACGCACGGAAGACCAGGTTCGGCAGCTTTATCCGCAAGTACAGCATCGATGAGCTGCCCCAGTTCTTCAACGTGCTGGTGGGGCAGATGAGCATCGTGGGGCCTCGCCCCGTTGTGGAGAGGGAAACCCTCGCCTACCGCGACCGGATCTCCCGTTACATGCTGCGCCATCAGGTGCGGCCGGGCATCACGGGCTGGGCGCAGATCAACGGCCTGCGCGGCGATCCCTCGATCGAGAAAGCCATCGAGCGAACCGAATACGATCTATGGTACATCGAGCATTGGTCCGTCTTGCTCGATGTGAAGATATTCTTCCGCACGCTGTTCGGGGGCTTCATCAATTCGGAGAAGCTGATATGAGCGAACGCCCCTCCATCTCGATCGCGGTTGCCACGCATAAGCCGTATCGCATGCCGGATGATCCGGTGTACCTGCCGCTGCAGGTGGGGAAGGCGCTGCATCCCGAGGTCGACCTGGGATTCGCGACGGATGCGACGGGGGAGAGCATCTCTGATTTGAACGGCGTGCTCTCGGAGCTGACCGCCCTGTACTGGATGTGGAAGAACTCCGATGCCGCCTACAGGGGCCTCGTGCACTATCGCAGGCATTTCAGGAGCCCCCAGGCGAAGCGGCAGGATGGCCGATTCGCGCGGATCGCGGGCGAGGATGATTTCCGCCAGGCACTGGAGCGGGCGGATATCGTGGTGCCGGCGAAGCGCAACTACTATATCGAGACCATCGCCAGCCACTACGAGCATACGCACGCCAAAGAGCATCTGATCGAGACGCGTCGCGTGCTCATGGGCATGTGCCCTCAGTACACGCATGCCTTCGATCGGGTGATGCACGGGACGTCGGCGCATATGTTCAACATGCTGGTCATGCGCGATGAGCTGCTGGACGAATACTGCACGTGGCTGTTCCCGGTTCTGTTCGCGCTCATGCGGCGTATCGATCCGGCATCGTGCGGGAGCGAGTTCGAGATGCGCTATCCGGGGCGCATCAGCGAGATGCTGCTGGATGTGTGGATCGCCGCGAACGGATACGCGTACACCGAGCTTCCGACAATCATCCCCGAACCTGTGAACTGGGCGAGGAAGGGCAGCGCGTTCCTCGCCGCGAAATTCGCCGGCAGCACGTACAAGAAGAGCTTCTAAGGCGCCCCCATGAAACTGACCACGTTCGATATGCTCAAGAACATCCCCGCGCGCGACGGCATGGTGGAGATCGATGATAAACAGCTTCGCCGCTTGCAGGACCTTCTGCTGTGCATGCTGGGTGATGTCATCGACTTCTGCGATGCGAACGGCATCGATTATCAGCTGTACGGCGGCACGTGCCTGGGCGCGGTGCGCCATCATGGCTTCATCCCCTGGGACGACGACCTGGATATCAACATGCCCCGCAAGGATTTCGAGCGATTCATGAAGCTGTTCCCGCTCCAGCACGGTGATGCCTACTGGGTGCATGATCCCGCCAGCACCGACCATCTTGAGCTGGGGTTCGGGCGCATCCGCAGGAAGGGGACCGCGTTCCGCACGCGCGATGACTACAGCACTGATGAGGCGGGCGTGTTCATCGACATATTCCCCGTGGACAACGTGCCGGACAATCCCGTCGCGCGCGGCGTCCATGGAGCGGTGTCTATGGGACTCGGCTATCTGCTTTCCTGCCGCCGTTTTGCCGCGCATGAACGAGAATACCTCGCTTTGGCGGAAGGGAACGAGGCGGCGGGCCGCACCTTCCGGTTCAAGATGCGCGTGGGGTCGATCATCGGTTTCGCCTCTATCGCCGGATTGCGCACGATATGGGATGCGTGGAACTCGCTATGTAAAAACGAAGATTCTACCTACGTGACCATCCCCGCCGGCCGCCGCTACTACTTCGGCGAGATGGAGCGCCGCGATGTCATGTATCCGGCGGCAATCGCGGAGTTCGCAGGTCTGCCGGCGAAGATTCCCGCGGATGCGGATGCCTACCTCACGCGCATGCATGGCGACTACATGACGCCGCCTGCGCCCGAAGACCGTGAAAGCCATGTAGTGTACGCTTTTGACCTGGGGTCGCTATGCTAGACTTATAAAGTCTGCAATAGAAACCGAGGGGCAGTGCTACAGACCCTGCAAACAATTTTACGGGACAATTGGGAATGGCGCGGCCAAATCGGGCGTCTTGCCATCTTCGATTTGATGAAGCGATCGCGCGGCGCGGTTTTCAGCTATGCGTGGCTGTTCGTGCGACCCGCCATCTTCATCTTCGTGTTCTGGTTCGCCTTGGAGATCGGCCTGCGCGCGGGCGGGGATGCCGAATGGCCCCCTTATATCATATGGCTCGCTGCCGGCCTTATGCCCTGGTTCTTCATGGTGGACATGATGGGACCTGGCGCCAACGTGCTGCGTCGGTACTCCTACCTGGTGAACAAGATCAAGTTTCCGCTCTCCGCCATCAGCGCCATATACACGTGCTCTTCGATGCTGGTCGAGCTCGGGTTGATCGTCGGGCTGTTCGGCATGTACTTCTTCGCAGGTCTCCCTCTCGATATTTATTTCCTGCAGGTGCCGATAATCTTGCTCCTCATGTTCGTATTCTGGGATTGCTTCTCAATCTGGACCAGCCAGCTCTCCGCGCTGAGCAAAGACTTCGCGAATTTGGTGAAGGCGATGATCCAGCCGTTCTTCTGGCTTTCCGGCATCATCTACAACACGGCGACGCTCCCCTTGGACTGGATTCAAACCGTATTGCTCTTCGACCCGGTCACGTTTTTCGTCACGGCTATGCGCAACGCGTTCTACGACAAGATGTGGTTCTGGGAGAACCCCGAAATGTGCTGGGCTTTCGTGTTCATGTTCGTCGTGCAGCTTGTGCTGATGCTGGCAGTTTATAAGAAAACGAACGAGGATGTTGCCGATGTCCTCTAGTGAAGAGCTGAACGTATCGAAGAAGACCGCCGTTTCCGATGAAGTGGTGGTCCGGTTCGATCATGTGACCAAGACGTATAACCTGTACAAGAACGAGAAGGGCCGTTTCCTGGGGATTTTCAACTTCCAGAAGAAGGGAGATTTCCTGGGCAGCGTGAATGCGAGCGACGATCTGTCGTTCGAGATCAAGCGCGGGGAAGCGGTTGCCTTCATCGGCGAGAACGGCGCGGGCAAGAGCACGGCGCTGAAGATGGTCACGGGGGTCACGCATCCCACGAGCGGAAAAGTTGAGGTCAAGGGTCGCGTGAGCGCCTTGCTCGAGTTGACCGCCGGCTTCGACAGCCAGCTAACCGGGCGCGAGAACATCAAGCTGCGCGCGCAGATTCTGGGTCGCACGCGGGCGGAGGCGAACGAGATAGAGCCACGCGTTACCGAGTTCGCGGAGCTCGGCCTGTACATCGATCAGCCGCTGCGCATGTACTCCAGCGGCATGAAGGCGCGCCTGGGCTTCGCGTTCGCGGTGGCGATCGACCCGGAGATCCTTGTGGTGGACGAGGCGCTTTCCGTGGGCGATAAGAACTTCCAGAAGAAGTGCATCGCGCGCATCCGCGAGATCATGGATGATTCGCAGGTGACGGTGCTGTTCGTCACGCATTCCTCGAACACGGCGAAGGAATTCTGCAGCCGCGGAATCGTGCTGGAAAAAGGCAGGAAGATGTTCGACGGCTCCATCGACGATGCCGTCGCTTACTACAACGAGCGCTAATGTTCGCCGAAGTTATTAATTTCCCCTAACCAGTGAAAGAGAGCAACTGCCCATGGAAGCAAGCACCAACAAGATTCAACTTGAGCGCACGAGCGATTTTGTGGTGCCCGAGCCTCATGTTGGGATTCGTCGCGTGTTGACTTACGGAACGTTCGATCTTCTGCATTTCGGCCATATCCGCCTCTTGCAGCGAGCTGCTTCGCTGGGCGATTATCTGATCGTTGCCCTTTCCACCGACGAGTTCAATGCAGGCAAGGGGAAAACGAGCTTCTATCCCTACGAGGTCCGACGTGAGATGCTCGAGGCGATTCGATATGTCGATTTGGTTATACCCGAAAACAGTTGGGAGCAGAAACTCGATGATGTGAGGAATTACCATGTTGACGTTGTGTGCATGGGCGGCGATTGGGTAGGTAGTGATCGGTTCGAGTATCTGAGAGAAGCGTGCGAGCTGGTCTATCTTGATCGCACTCCCGGCATTTCAACCACGCAGGTCAAGAACCAGTTGGGATACGAATCGTAAGTGCCATGCGGACAACTTCAGGCCCTATAGCGTTTTTGAAGCGCGTATCGCGAGTATGGTTTCGGAAACATCCGCAACTACGTACCAGTTTCCGTCATGGATATTGGCGTATTCAGCACGCGCGATATCGCTTCCGGGCAAAAAAGATCCCGCTGGAGCCTCAAACGATTTTCTTCGAAGCATACGGCGGACGTTCGTATGCGTGCTCTCCCCGTGCCATATACGAGGAGATGCTGGCGGACTCGCGGTTCGATGGGTGGCGGTTCGTCTGGTCATTCAAGCACGATGTCCCTGTTCCTGATTACACGCAGCTCAAACGGGCGGAAACCGTCGTCCATGGCGATGCGGAATACCATCGTGCGCTCATGAGGGCGGGGTACATTATCCAAAACAATCGACTTCCGGAGTACGTGATGGTGAGGGAGGGCCAGGAGTACATCCAATGCTGGCACGGTACACCCTTGAAGCGCTTAGGCGCGGATATCACGACGAACGCCGGGGATGCTGCCAATTCGGCGAGCGAACTTGCCTACCGGTTCCATTCCGATGCGATGAAGTGGACCCATTACATCGCGCCATCCGAATTCACGGCAGAACATTTGGCGAGCGCCTTCGGCTTGGCCGAAGACGAGGCGAGGCGGAAGGTTCTGCTGGTGGGATACCCTCGCAACGATCGGCTTGTATGGGCCGCAAAGGATCCAACAGCCCAAGAAAGCATGCGCAAAAAGCTCGGCCTGCCTGCTGACAGGAAAGTGCTCCTATATGCCCCCACCTGGAGGGATACCGTGCATAAGCAGGGCGTGGGGTACGTGCTGGATTGCCTCCCGGATTTCGACATGTTACAGACGGCACTGGAAGGGGAGTGGGTGATACTTTTCCGCCCCCATTACTATCTCGCACGCGAATTCGATTTCAGCGCATATGAAGGATTCGTATACGATGCAAGCGATATCGACGATATCAACGATTGCTATATCGCATCTGACGCGTTGGCAACGGATTATTCCAGCGTGATGTTCGATTATGCGAATCTGCGCCGTCCGATTTTGCTGTACGTGCCGGATCTCGACCGGTATGCAAACGATATCCACGGCTTCTATTTCGACATCCGCGAAGTTCCTGGTCCGTTGTGCGAAACGACCGAGGAGTTGATATCTGCAGTCAAAAAGCTGAACGGATACGAACAGGAATACGGAGCTCGCTACCGCTCCTATGTTAATCGATTCTGCTCTCTAGACGATGGAGACGCTTCGCAAAGAGTCAAAAATATTCTCTGATCCGCCAGATGCTTTTCCTCTCGGATGAGTTGAAGTTTCTGAACTGTCTGAGAAGATGCTAGTTAGCTGATTCGCTATCAGAAGATGGGTAGTAACCGCCGCCGGTACCGCCTGTCTCCTATAACTGGTACCGCGAGTAGCCTGTAACCGGTACCGCATAAACTCCTTTCGGCACGCCCAATCCGGGGCGTCCAAACCGGAAGGAGGGCAATATGCCCAACTACAAGATGGTGTTCTCGATGCTCGCGAAGGGAGGAGTGAGCCAGCAGGGCATCGCCGCGATCTGCGGGTGCAGCAAGCGCGATGTCTCGAGTGCGGTAAAGTACGTGCGCGAGACCGGGACGCCCGCGAGCAAGCTCGCCGAGATGACGGACTCAGAGCTGCGCGAGAAGGTGTTCCCCAGAAAGGAGAGGCCGCGCGACGCCGGGCACCTCCAGCCCGACGTCGAGAGCTGCGTCGCCCGCAAGCTCAGGCATCCGAAGCTCACGGTGAAGCAGTTCTGGTTCGAGCACTGCGCCGATGCCGATGCGGTTGGCCTGAGGCCCTACTCGTACCAGAAGTTCTGCGAGATGTTCGCTGAGGAAGCGAAGCGCGAGGATGTCGCCGACCGGCTGAAGCACGAGCCCGGAGCCAAGGTGTTCATCGACTACGCCGGCATGGCCGGGCAGATAACGGACAGGCTCACCGGCGCCCTCACGAAGGTCTGGGTCCTGGTCTTCTGCCTGCCGGCGTCATGCAAGATCTACGCCAAGGGATTCCTCGACGTGACGGAGCGCTCGTGGCTGGACGGGCACATGAACGCGCTCGAGTTCTTCGGGGGCGTGCCTCGCATGCTCATCCCCGACAACTGCGCCACGGCCACGGATCGCACGTCAGTCTACGTCACGCTCGTGAACAGGACGTACGATGACTTCGCCTCGCATTACGGCTGCGCGGTCGTGCCGACGCGGGTTCGCGCCCCGCGCGACAAGAACCTCGCGGAGTCGACCGTCGACCTTATCGAGAAGTGGGCGATCGCCCCGTCCAGCGAGATGACATTCTACACCCTCGAGGAGTTCAATGAGTACCTCTGGGGCCGGGTCGACTGGCTCAACTCCCGCCCGTTCTCCGAGCGCGAGGGGAGCCGCGACTCCGACTTCGACGAGCGTGAGAGGCGCACGCTCATGCCGCTGCCGGCAGAGCGCTTCGAGGTGTGCGAGTGGCGCCGCGCGAAGGTCGCGCCAAACTACCACGTCCGCATCGACTACCAGTACTACAGCGTCGACCACACGCTGATCGGCAAGACGGTCGACGTGCGCCTCGGGGAAGGCAGAGTGGGCATCATCCTCGACGGCGAGGTGGTGGCCGAGCACAGGAGGCTCTTCGGCAGGAAGGGGCAGTACTCGACGAGAGTCGAGCACATGCCGGAGGCGCACAGGGCGCTGCCGGACCCGTGGTCGCCGGACCGCTTCACATCGTGGGCGGACCGGATAGGGCCGTCGACCGGCGAGGCGATACGACGCGTCCTCGCACATCACGTGATCGTCGAGCAGGGCTTCGTCCCCTGCCGCAACATACTCGGCCTGTCCAAGCGGTACGGCGCGCAGCCGCTCGAGCGTGCTTGCGGCCGCTTCGTCGCCACGCCGGGGGCCGTGCCCTCCTACACGGGCCTCAGGAACGCCATCCTGGCGGAGAAGGCGGCGGAGAAGTGTCGACGGTAGGCTGTTTTTACCGCAGTGAGGTAGGGACTTCTTCCCCGGCACGGTAAGCAGTATTTCCCTGGGCCCGGTAATCGGTTTTTCCAATTGCACGGTGAGCAGAATTTCCCTCCGGCGGTAAGGAGTATTTCCGCGGAGCAGAGGGAAGGAGAAATCGTCTGGCATCCTAACGGCCGCACGCGACCAAACGTCAGCCGTTAGGAGCAAACCAGATGATACAGGATTCCATGATCGACGAGATTCAGGAGATGAAGCTGTCCGGCTTCCCCCTCAACGAGGTCTACGACGACCTCAAGAGAAGGCACAGGAAGGTGCCGCACATAAAGACGGTGCGCAAGTACTACAACATGGACGCCGCGCCCGAGGACAACCACGCCAAGGTGGCCAAGCAGATGGCGTTCGACGTCGAGCCGTTCCGGTCGGCGGTGATCGAGATCGTCGCCGCCAACGCCGGCTGCAAGATGAGCTCGGTCTACGACGTCCTGACCGAGAGGTACGTCGACAGCGGCGAGTTCGACAAGCTGCCCGGCAACGGGCAGACCCTGCGCCACTTCATCCACAGGCTCGAGGACGAGGGCGCCATATCGGGGCCGGCAGACACGCGCCGACGCTACGACCTGGTGGACACGCCGCCCGCCGGCGAGAAGGCCCAGATCGACTTCGGCCGGCAGAAGTGCGAGGGCGGGCCCACCGTCCACTTCATGAACATCCTGCTGTGGCACTCGCGCTACCTGTGGGTCTGCGCGCAGGACCACAGGTTCAGCGCCGAGGAGGCGTGCCGCGCCATACACCGCTTCACGTGCAAGGTGGGCGGCCGCCCGAAGGCGCTGGTCATCGACCAGGACAGCGTGTTCGTCACCGAGGAGATCCTCGGCGAGGTGTTCGAGACGCAGGCGTTCAAGGACTTCCTCCAGGAGCAGGATCTGGGCCTTTGGGTTTGCAGCAAGGCCGACCCGGAGAGCAAAGGAGCCATCGAGAACACAGTTTCTTACGTAAAATCGTCCTACTTCTCCGCCCGGGCGCTCAAGACGATAGACGAGGTGCAGCGCACGCTGCCGGCTTGGTGCGACCGGGCCAACCGCAGGATACACCAGGGGACGTTCAGGATACCGCTGGTGGAGTTCACCGACCGGGAGAAAGCGGCGCTGCGGCCGACGCTTCCCAGCGTCTACGAGGCGGCGCCCCTCGATCTGAAGCCCCAGGGCATCGGCTCGCAGCCCTACGTGCTCTACAGGTCGGTGAAGTACTCGGTGCCGTGGGAGATGTGCTACTCGGCAGCATCCTACCGCGTCATTGGAAGCAAGCTCCACGTCTACGATGCCAAGCGCCGCCACGTCTGCGTGCACGACATCAGCCCGGTGAAGGGCTCGTTCCAGCGGCTCGACGAGCACAGGAGGCAGCCCGCGAGCGACTGGCTCGACATCGCGGAGCGCATGAGGGCCAAGTGGAGCTGCACCGACTTCCAGCACTTCGTGAACGGGTTCAAGAAGGAGAACCAGGCCCGACACCTCGGGAAGCAATTGGGCGCCGTGGAGCGCTACCTCGACGAGAAGAAGCCCTCCCGGGCGCTGGTCGCGGAGGCGATGCGGGTCTGCTGCCGGGACTTCCGCTACCGCTACACCCAGTTCAAGGCGGTGTTCGACCTGGTGGAGGCGGACCTTGCGGGCGGCGGGGACGCGAGCGTCGTCACCGTTGGCGCCGTCCCCGCAAACGACGTGGACAGCCGCGGGCTGGACAGCTACAGGAAGGCGTTCGAGGAAAGGTGCGCGTCATGACGGCGGCGAGCACGATCCAGATAGGCCAGCTATCATCCATGCTGGAGACGTTCGGGGTCAAGCACGGGTCGAGGCAGCTTCCCGACATCCTGGATTCCGCCGGGAGGAACGAGCTGTCCCACCGGGAATTCCTCAACATGCTGCTCATGGCCGAGGTCGAGGGCAGGAACGCCCGCAAGCGCAAGCGCAACTACGCGGCCGCCCACTTCCCGCCGAGCGTGCGCCCCGTAGAGGAGTTCGACGCCTCCGAGCTGGAGGGCGGCATATCGCAGGCCCAGGTGGAGCAGCTGGCGGACCTCGGCTGGCTTGACGCCCATGGCAACGTCGTGCTGGCGGGGCCTCCGGGCCTGGGCAAGACCATGGTCGCCCTGGGCCTGGGGCTCAAGGCCGTGGACGAGGGCTACACCGTGGCGTTCGAGAAGATGGAGTCGTTCATCGAGGTACTCGACAAGGCGGAGGTGGACCGCAAGGCGGGGTTCCGCCTTCGCTACCTGAAGAAGGCCCAGCTCTGCATCGTGGACGAGATAGGTTATACGCCCATCGCCAAGAACCAGGCCAACCGCTTCTTCAGCTTCGTCTCCGACGCCTACGAGAGCAGCAGCATGATATTCACCACCAACAAGGAGATCACGCAGTGGGAGGAGCTCATGGGCGACCAGGTGCTCACGACCGCGATGCTCGACCGCATCCTGCATCACGCCAGGTGCTTCTCCCTGCGAGGGGAATCCTACCGCCTGAAGCACCCGGGGCTGTTCGCGGCGGCGAATTAAAGAGCGCGAACGCGAGAGGCGCCGCGCGAGGGCTTGCGCCCCGCGCGGCGCCTCTTTACCTTCCTTCGGAAAAACTCCCTACCGTGCCGGGCAAAAAGTCGTTACCGAGCGGCTGGATAATCTGGTTACCGCCCTGGGGGATAAAGTCCTTACCCTCCTCAAGGAAAAAATTCTTACCTTGCCAAGGAAAAACACCTTGACATTGGCAGAGAAGAGGAACGGGGCGCGGCACCACGGCGCCATCGCCGGAAACGGCGGCCTCGTGGACCGCGCGCGGGGCTCGGGCAGGGTGAACGGCCCCGACGCCTACCGCCGCAAGAAGGGCGTGGAAGGCGGCGACGCCAAATGCTGACCGAGGAGGACTTCGACAAGTTCAGGCAGTTCAGGGTCAAGGCGATGGGCGACAGGCTACGCGAGATGCTGGAGGACCCGTCTTACGACGAGTGGACCTTCGAGCAGAAGATGAAGGAGCTCATCGACGCCGAGGATGCGGCGAGGCAGTCGAGGAAGATCGCGAAGCTCGTGCGCGAGGCCCGGTTCAAGCTCCCGAGCGCGTGCGTGGAGGACATACTCTACGTCTCCGGGCGCAAGCTCAACCGCGACCGCGTGACGCGATGGGCGAGCTGCAAATGGGTCGAGGACAAGGAGGTCGTTGTCGTCATCTCGAAGAGCGGGGCCGGCAAGTCGTATATTTGCCAGGCGCTCGGCAACTCTGCCTGCCGGAAGCTGATCAAGACCAGGTACGTCAGGCTCGCAGACCTGCTGGACGACCTCGGCAGGTGCAGGGCCGCTGCGGACGGCAGCATCTACGAGCATATGGATTACTACAAGAACGTGGATTTGCTCATCGTAGACGACTTCCTGACCACGCCGATCACGACGCAGGCATCGTTCGACGTCTTCGAGATCATGGAGGCGCGCGACGGACGCTGCGCGACGCTGATTGCCTCGCAACTCGAGCCGAACGAGTGGTACCTGCGCTTCGACAGCGAGCTAGTGGCCGACTCGACCATCAACCGGATCACGACGGCGTCCCGCTACATCGACCTCGAGGGGCCGAACATGCGCGAATACCTCGCAAGGCAACGCGGGAAAGACGCTGATTCGGCTTAACGGCGGTACCAACTATACGTTACTCGCGGTACCAGTCTCGGGCGACAGCTGGTACCGCGAGGGGTTACTACTCAGAAGATAGAAGGGGTAGCTCGGATATGCCGCAGGTGATGAGTCCAATGCCACGCGTTTCATCTTCGCCGATACCACTATACATAAAAGTATATTTTTCGTTGACATGGATAAATGTACTGCGATAAATACCCCTTGCATCCCAAATACCATTTTTGCCAGGCTTAATGATCTCGATAGGATCTGACCAATTTAAGCCGTCCGTAGAGGACGAATAATACAAGTTCATGCCCCTCGATGTCGACAACACATCTGCGAGAGCTACCGCGACAGCGGGAAGGTAGTGTCGCGAACGGCCGAGTCGGCTTCGGGTCATCTACAGACACCGTGAAATCATTACCACATACGAAAAAACACCGGACAGGACCCTTGAAAACCCCCTAGGAACCAGATTTCCAGCACTACCCCTCAATTGCCTTCAATACATCTTTATCGGTAATTACAACTGGCGAAAAAAGGATTACACCATCATCGATATCATGCGAGGAAATAAATGATGCGATACTATCCTTATAGTGCCGGGGATCGATAACATATACGATAGAACCTGACTTTTGCAGCAGCAGAAGGCCGATTCCCCCTCCTGACATGGGGAATCGGCCTTCTTTCCGGTGACATTTCCTGTGGCGGAACCGCTCAGCTCCTCGGTTTCCTCACGTCTGCCATGACCTGG
>NZ_JANIPD030000042.1 GCF_024609215.1 Curtanaerobium respiraculi
GGCTCGACTCCATGCCGGGCACGAAGTAGCCCACGGGGTTGCCCTCGATCTGGTAGTCGTGGTGCTGGCGGGCATACCACTCCTTCGTCCCGTTGTCCTCGATCTCCTGGTTGCGGTTGAACGACCATTCGACGTTGCCGTCCCAATCGACCATCGTGACGTCCGTCATATCCTGGTAGGCGAATTCATTCGCACGCCTTCCCAGACTGCCGAACAGATGACCGCCGGGGATCATCTTGCAGGGGAAGCCCTGGAAATCCTTCCAGTGGCGCACGCAGTTGCCGTTCATGTCGATGAGGATGACGCCCTTTCCGGGGCCGGTGAACAGCGTGTAGCCGCTGTAGCACTTCTCAGGTTTGTAAATCGTGGTACCGGTGGGAAATATTGTTGGACGACCCATGTCCTCTCGCTTTCTACTCGAAAAAACTCCCTTCCTCCAGTATCGGGACGGACGGGCTGAAAGCAATGACCATCTGTGGTCGTGTGTCCGAAACTACCCATCTTTTCGGAAATGGGCAAAAACGTCCCGTCTTTCAGCGCGGGGAATGCCCCGCGGTCGGGAACCGATAAAAATCGCCGCGCCAGGGAATGCCCGGTGCGGCGGAATGGCAGACAGCGGGGTATGGGTTAAATCTGGTTCATCTGGTTGAGGACCTTGTTATACCAATCGGTGTAGCTGGGCGGGCAGTACATCTGCGCGGCGCTCAGCGTGAGCGTGCTGCCGTAGCGGCGGGCAAGACCGGACACGTGGGCGTTGATGGCCTCTTCCCAGCTGCCCCAGCTGCTGCTCCCCCATCCCCATGCGTTGTGGGGACGGAAGCAGTAGGAGCCCAGGCTGCTTTCCACGTAGGCGATGGCGGGCGACCAGCGGGGATCGACGCCGTAATCCCATGCCGCCTCGGCGAAGGCCTCGCCCTGGCCGGCGAGGGCGCTGCCGGCAAGATAGTCGTCGATACGGCCAGTCCATTGGTTGACGAAAGCCTTCTTGTCCGCCGACCAGTCGACCGATTCAGCATCGACCGATCCCTCCACCGAGGACGGTTCCTCGGAAACGTTCACGGACGCGTTCTCGGAATCGACGCCTTTGGCCTCGGCCGCCGCAGTAGCCGAAGAAGCTGCCTGCGCCTGCTGCCGATCCGCTTGGGATTGCGCGGCGGCTGCGGCGGCTTCTTGGGCGGCCTTGGCAGCAGCTTTCTCCTCCGCCTCCTGGCGGGCCGCCTTGGCGCTCTCAAGGGCGCGGGCGGCGCGGGCGGCTTCCTGCTTCACGTCGTCGAGCGCGGCATCGAGCTCGGCCTGGGTCGTCTCAAGCGCCGCCTTGGAGTCGGCCAACCGCTGCAATTGGGCGGTGTTGTGGCTGCTGATGCGGTCGAGGTATTCGACCCTCGAAATGAAGTCCGACAGGTCTTCGCTTCCCAGAACCACCTCTAGAAGGCTGCCGCCCTCCTGCTGCACGATATACAACACGCGCAGCGAATCGGCAGCGCTCTCGGTCTGGCCGGGCAGCTGGGCGTTGATCTCCTCTATCTTGGCCTGGTTCTCGGCGATGTCCGATTCGAGCTCGGCGATGCGGGCTTCGGCATTGTCGTACTCCTGCGCCGTCGCCTCGACTTTCTGCTGAAGCTCGGAAAGGTCATCCCCCTCGGCCTGGGCCGCGCGGGGCACCGCGCACAACGCGATGACCACGCAGAGCGCACCCAATGCCATGGCAAGTTTCGCATGGAGCGAAATCTGCGTTTCCTGTTTCATCTCCTTGCCTTTCCAGCGGAGCGCTCCCGCGAATCCGCCGTCGGTTTCCACCGCGGATTCCCCCGAAAAACACCTGGAGCACCGCAGCGCAAATCCTGGATATTATATCGGACAGGGGTCTTCGCCCGCCAATCGGGGGCACCGCAGCTGGGGGCGCGGCGTGGAGAATCTTATATGAATCTATTATCTGAACTGCGAAAACATCGAATGAAGACCCTATGAACCCATCTGTGGCCGTAAAGCGGCCACCCCCAACATATTGATTCTGTTAGTGAATCGAACCGAAGGATGGCGCCCGCGTTTTCCGCTACCCCCAGCGCCATCTCTTCAACTCCGCTATGCCCTCAGATATGCGATCCGGTCGACAGCGCGCCATCTTGCCACGCTGGGCTCGCACGACGGTTTCAAGCACCGCACGTCGCGGAGAAGCGCTGGTTTTCCGGCTTTGCCCATCCAAACCCCGATGGGGGCGTTTTCCAAGCAGCCGAACCGATCGCCCACGCTCCGAGCGACGCCCCGACCGCCGCGTGCCGCAGCCCATGCGACACCGGGTCGGGGCATCGCTTGGGGGCGCAATGCGGCCCAATCGGTGCTTTCCTAGGCGGCGGGGAGCTGGAGCGTCCAGGGCATCGATTCCCGCTCGAGCAACCCGGCGTGCGAAACCGGTCCGGCGCGCGCAAGGACTATCGCGCTAGCTTCGCGACCGCTTCTCGATACGAAGGCAGGAATGATTCGACGGCGGCCCAGAACCTCGGGCCGTGCCCCGGCACGAGCAGATGGCACATCTCGTGGACCACCACGTATTCCAGGCATTCGGGCGGATAGAGCGCGAGTCGGATGTTGATGCACACGCGCCCGGTTTCCGGCTGGCAGCTGCCCCACCTGCTCCGCATGTTGCGATAGGCGAGCTTGCCGACGTGCACGCCCATGATCGGTCCCCACTTCGCAACCAGCAGCGGAACCACAGACTTGATGACCGCGCGCCAGGCTTCGATCTCCTCTTTTGACGCGAGCTCCGCCTGCGAAAGCGGCGAACGGCGCGTGCGCTCCTGCTGCTCGCGGATCCAATGCGCTTGAAGCCTGATGAAATCCTCAACATGCGTGCGCGCCATACGCTGCGGAACGCTCGCTTCGATATGGCCGTCCGCTGCAACGCGGATGCGAAGGCTCTTCACCTTCTTGCGCGTGATGCGCACCTCGAACTCATCGACGAATATCAGATTGTCTTCGACCATTGATATGGACTTGTCCTTTTCTTCTCAATCAAGGGGCCGGGCAGCCATGCACCCAAGGGCCAGACATTCGGAATTCTGCTACATGATCAGGTGAATTCGAGCAGAATCGCGTAAGCGTCGTTGCGTTTGATGTCGAACTCCCGCTGGAGCTGCTTTGCGATGTCCCTTTTGGTGAGCGAGCCGGCATGCAACAGCTCTTCGGCGCGACGACGGGCATCGGCACGGGTACCCTCTTCGGCCGCCGCATGCTCCTCTGCCGACGGCGCATCCACGACGAGGACTATCTCGCCCTTGATCGTCCCCGCATCCTTGCGGCGCGAAAACTCCTCAGCCGCCCTGGGCGCCGATGCCACGTACACTTCTTCATGCACCTTCGTCAATTCGCGGCACACCGCCACCTGACGTTGGGGAAACGCTAGTGCGATCGTCTCGAGAGCACCCGCCACGCGATTGGGGCTCTCGTAGAAGAGCAGGGCGGCGTCGAGCGGAGCGAGCGATTCCAGGGCCCGCTGCCTCTCCCCCGCCTTGCGCGGGAAGAACCCGCCGAAGTAGAACCGCGGACAGGTGAAGCCGCTTGCAACGTACGCCGTCGCGACCGCCGTCGGCCCCGGAAGCACGACCACGGGAGCGCCCGCTCGCCGTGCCGCCGCCACCAAGCGCTGTCCCGGATCGGATACTCCGGGCATGCCCGCATCGCTGCAATACGCCACCGTATCGCCAGCCAGAACCCGTTCGATAATCTCATCGGCCCGGGCGGGCAGGCTCGCCTCGTCGCACCGTTCCACATGCGTGCGGATCTCGAACAGCGCCAATAGCTTCCCCGTCACGCGCGTGTCTTCCGCATACACGGCTCGCGCTTCCTGCAGCGCGTCAAGCGCGCGCAGCGTTATATCCCCAAGATTGCCCAACGGCGTGGGGCAGATGTACAGCGTTCCGGCCATCGCCGTCCTTTCTGTTTGCGTTGGCGCGATCGCACGAGCCGACAGCTGCTGCGTTCCGCGCAGAGCCGATTGCGCTTAAGCCTTTGACGCCACGTTCCGCTTCGGTCCGGCCGTGCCAGCCGGGCGAGGCCGCGTTTCGCATCGAGCTTCCACCCATCGCATCGCATCGCATCGCATCGCATCGATGATACCGCAGCCTGCCGGAACGTCCCTTGTCAACCGTAGCAACCCATACCTTTCGCGTGACGAACAATACGGTTGGCTGTCACGGTTGGCTGTCACCGCGGTTGGCTGTCACCGGTCACCACGTCACCGGTTGCCCCTGCCACTCTACTATGTGGCCTGTCATACTGACACCCGATGCGCGATGGCCGCTGCAACCTTGATGCTTCGCACGGAGGACGGGATGGATACCGAATGATCAAGACCGCAGGAAGCGCGGGTCCAGCACGTCGCCGATGCTCGCTTGCACGCACAGGTCGGCGGCTTGGTCGCGTGGAGTTGCGCCCTTGTTCACGATAGCGAGATGGTCACCTTTGAAGAAATCGATAAAGCTGGCGGCCGGGTAGACCACCAGGCTCGTGCCGGCGACGAGCAGCAAGTCGGCCTGCGCGATGGCCTGGATCGCCGCCGCGATAGTACGCTCGTCAAGCGGTTCTTCGTACAGGACCACGTCGGGCTTGACGATGCCGCCGCACGTCGGGCAGCGCGGGACGCCGTCCGACGATCTTTCGCGCCGCTCCATCATCTCATCGAGACTGTACGCGGCATTGCACGCCATGCAATGGTTGCGCAGCACGCTGCCGTGCACCTCGTGCACACGCACGCTGCCGGCGGCTTGGTGCAATCCGTCGATGTTCTGCGTCACCACGCTATCCAGCACACCCTGCTTCTCCAACTCCGCAAGCGTCCGGTGTGCGCGGTTCGGCTTCGCATCCCTGGCGATCATGCGATCGAAATAGAACCGGAAGAATTCACGCGAATGCCGATCGAAGTAGCTGCGGCTGATCATCTGCTCGGGCGGGACAGCCCCGTACTTCTGACGATACAGGCCATCTGCGCTGCGAAAATCGGGGATGCCGCTTTCGGTGGAGACGCCCGCGCCGCCGAAAAACACCATACGTCTCGGTTCGCACGCACGAATCCACTCCCACAGCTGGTCGGTTTGCCTTGCTGCATGTTCATCCAATGCCATGCCGCGCCCCTTTCGACGAATTCGCGCCCCCTATTGTACGCCGGAGCGATGCGGGGCACAGCATCGGAACCGACGCCATGGTGCCGCAAGCGCGCCCTGCGAGGTAGTCCCAAGTCCAATACCCGTGGCATGCCATGACGCGTCCATGATGGTCATCGTGGTAATTCCCCGAATCGTGCTTGCGGTCCTCTTCCTTGCTCATATCGGCCTCTTCCCTCTCGCTGTGGAGAACCCATCCGCCTTCATCAGTGGAAATTCATTTTCCCGGCATCTACAGACGTCATCGCGGTAAGGTTTGTTGTAGGATGTTACCCGAGCCTAACTATTACGGTATACAAGGCGTTGAGACGTGCGGGGGACGGCGAAGCACCCTGCGGTATGCGGGCGTGAGGAGCTGCGCTCCGCCGGCGCCGTCGAATGGAAACCGGCCAGTAAAGGGAAGACCATGGGTGATTTGCGGGATGTCTCGAAGACGATGCTCCTCACGCTGTATGCGCGGGCGAACTACTCCAAGGGAGAGAAGGCGCTCTTCCGCGACGCAAAGGCGGAGGAGGTGGTGGACCGTCTCGATTACGACTTCGCGGCGGCTTCGAAGGACTTCGCGATGAGCAGCGGAACGATTGCCCGCACGTTGGTTTTCGACGAACTCGTCGGCGGCTTCATCGTCGAGCACCCCGAAGCGATCGTCGTGAACATCGGCAGCGGCCTCGACACGCGGTTTTACCGAATCGGCAACGGCGCAATCGGCTGGTACAACGTCGATCTCCCCGACGCGATGGAGGTGCGGAACGAGATCCTCCCGCCGGTGCAACGCGAGCACAACATCGCAGCTTCCGCGATGGACCCGAGTTGGGCGAACCGGGTCGGCGGCGGCGGGGACATGCTCTTCGTCATCGAGGGCCTTACGATGTATCTCGAGGCAGGCGACGTTGCGCAGATGCTCTCCATCATCCGCGACAGCTTCGACAACGCCCTCGTGATGATGGAGACGACCTCGCCCTTCTGGGTGAGCAAGCAAGGCGTGGAAAAATCCGTGCAGGAGACCGGATCGAAGTTCACCTGGGGGTGCGATAGCTTCGAGGATCTCGGGGAACTCGCGAAAGGGTTCGCAAGGGTTGCCGATGACGACATCCTGCGCGGCATGGAACAGCTTTACCCGGCTTACAGGCTCATAGACTGGATTCCGTTCGTGAAGAAAGCCGCCGAGAAGATCTTGGTTTTCCGCAAAGACGAGAACGCGACAAGCAGGTCGAAATGACAATGGGCGGAAAGAGCGTATCCGAGACGGGAGGCCCGATTCGGAGTGCCGTTGCGTTCAAAGGGCTTTTGGGCAAATCAGTCACGATGTCGGGCCGTAGCGGAAGTCGCAGACAACATCCCCTCCGCCGATTGCCTTGGTGCGCGTGAGCTTCGCTCCCATCATCTGCGTGACGGGCAACCGTATTGACGGGCAACCGTATTGTTTGCCACATGAATGACAGCCAACCGTATTGTTTGTCACGCGATTCCGTGTGACAAACAATACGGTTGGCTGTCACCGGTTGCCCGTCGCAGCGGCGCTCTTACGCAGAGGCGCCGCCATCCCCTATGCAGCCCCCTATGCCGAAGCCGACTCCAAGGCGCGCTGCTCCCTCAGGTTCTCCTTCGCCACCGCGATCATCAGCTTGATGCGGTTGAGCTGGTTCACCTCGGAGGCGCCCGGGTCGTAGTCCACAGCCACGATGTTGCTTTGCGGATACTGGCGGCGCATCTCCTTGATCACGGCCTTGCCCACCACGTGGTTCGGCAGGCACGCGAACGGCTGCGTGCACACGATGTTCGGCACGCCCTCATTCACCAGCTCCACCATCTCGCCGGTGAGCAGCCAGCCCTCGCCCATGGTGTTACCCAGATCGATGATGTCGCTCGCGCCGGCGGCGATCTCCTCGATGCGCGAGATCGGCTCGAAGCGCCTGCTCTTGGCCAGCGCCTTCCGCACCGGGTTGCGTTGCGCCTCGCAGAACGCGACCAACCCCTTGGCGCCCAGGTACTTCTTCAAATCGGGCGTGAGCTCTTTGTGGCGCACCGCGGGGTTCAGCATGCCGAACAGGAAGAAGTCCACCAGGCCGGGCACATTGGCCTCGCAGCCTTCCGCCTCGATCGTCTCGACGATCTGATTGTTCGCCGTGGGGTGGAACTTGACCAGGATCTCGCCCACCACGCCCACTCGCGGTTTGCTGCCGAAATCGACGCACGGCAGATTGTCGAAGTCCTCCACGATGGCGTCCACGGTCCGCTTCACGTCGGACCGGCTCATGGAGCACTCGTGCTCCTTCATATAGTCCATCCATGTGCGGAACAGCCTGTACGCGCTGCCTTCCCTCGCCTCATACGGGCGCGTGCGGTACAGCATCTGCATCAGCAGGTCGCCGATGACGAGCGCGGGGATGGCGGTCAGCAGCATCTTCCCCGTGATCTTGAACCCCGAGTTCGACTCGCCCGTATCGTTGAGCGCCAATGAGATCACGGGCACCTGGTCGAGTCCCGCGTCGTGCAGGCCCTTGCGGATGAGCGCGATGTAGTTGGTGGCGCGGCACCCGCCGCCGGTCTGCGTGATGATGAAGGCCGTCTTGTCCATGTCGTAGCGCCCGCTGGTGGCTGCCTCCATGATCTGGCCCGTCACCAGGATGCTGGGATAGCAAATGTCGTTGTTCACGTACTTCAGACCGGCATCGACCGCGCCATGGTCCACGGCGGGCAGCAGCTCCAGGTTGTATCCGTAGTGGCGGAAGATCGGCACGAGCAGCTCGAAGTGGATCGGGCTCATCTGGGGTGCCAGGATGGTGTAGGTCTTGCGCATCTCCTCGGTGAACTCCACGCGCGGGAACTCCGTGCTGGCCGAGCGGCGATCGGCCTTGAATTCGAAGCCGTCCGTCACGCATGCCCGGCGGCTGGCGGCGAGCTCGGCGGCGGTCGCCTCCGCATTCGCCTGGGCCTCGTCCAGGGCGGGGTCCATGCCAGCCTCCGCGCGCGAGGCCGCCTCCGCTTCGTCCGCGCGCTGGCGCAGGGCGGCCATCAGGCTTCGGATGCGGATGCGTGCGGCGCCCAGATTGGATATCTGGTCGATCTTCAGCAGGGTGTACACCTTGCCGCTGCCTTCCAATATCTCCTCCACCTCGTCGGTGGTCAGGGCATCCAAGCCGCAGCCGAAGCTCATCATCTGGATCAGGTCCAAATCGGTGCGCTGCGTGACCACGCGGGCGGCATTGTACAGGCGCGTGTGGTACATCCATTGGTCGTACACGCGCAGGTTGCGGTCCAGATTGCCCAGATGAGCCACGCTGTCCTCGGTGAGCACCGCCATGCCGAAGCCGGTGATAAGCTCGGGCAGGGCATGGTTGATCTCGGGATCGATGTGGTACGGGCGGCCTGCCAGCACGATGCCGTGGCCATGGTGCTCCTCGAGCCAGCGCAGCGTTTCCTCGCCCTTGGCGCGCATGGTGCTCTTGAAGTCGAGGTCGACCTGCCACGCGCGGTCGACAGCGGCCTCGATCTCCCGCTTAGAGGGGACGGCGACGTTCTTCTCACCCCGCGCCTCCAGCTCCTTCTTGCGGTTCTTGGAAAGGTGCTCGTACAGGCGCCTCTTCAGCGCCTCCTTGTCATCGTAGGGGATGAACGGGTTGAGGAAGTCGGTGCGGCTGGTCTTCAGCTCATCGATGTTCAGCTTCAGCGCCTCGGAGTAGCTCATGACGATGGGGCAGTTGAAATGGTTGTTCGCTCCGGCGTCCTCCTGGCGCTCCCAACGGATGCAGGGCATCCAAATGAAGTCGACGTCGCGCTCCAGCAGCTCCATGATGTGGCCGTGGGAAAGCTTGGCGGGATAGCAGGCGTTCTCGCTGGGCATGCTCTCGATACCTGCTTCGAACGTCTTCTTGGTGCTGGCGCTGGAAAGCTCCACGCGGTAGCCCAGCGTGGTGAAGAAGCTGTGCCAGAAGGGGTAGTTTTCGTACATGTTCAGCGCGCGGGGGATGCCCACCGTGCCGTACGGCGCCTTTTCGCGGGGAAGAACCTCGCGGTCGAACAGCAGGTCGTTCTTGAATTCGAACAGGTTCGGAACGTCCTTGCTCTTCGCCTTCGCGCCTGCGCCGCGCTCGCAGCGGTTGCCCGTGATGAAGCGACGGCGGCGGCCGGTCTCGGGGTCTTTGCCGAAATCGTTTATGGTGAGCAGGCAGTTGTTCGAGCACTTGCCGCAACGGACCGCCGTGTGCTTGATGGTGAGGTTGTCGATTTCCTCGGGTGTGAGCATTTTGGCGCCGCCCGCCGCCGCGCGATCGCGCGCCAGAAGGGCCGCTCCCCACGCGCCCATGAGGCCCGCGATATCCGGACGGATCGCGTCGTGCCCGGCCATGTTCTCGAAGGCGCGCAGCACGGCATCGTTCAGGAACGTGCCGCCCTGTACGATGGCATGTTCGCCCAGCTCGCTGGCGTCGCGCAGCTTGATGACCTTGAACAGGGCGTTCTTTATGACCGAATAGGAAAGGCCCGCGCTGATGTCGGCGACGCTGGCACCTTCCTTCTGAGCCTGCTTCACGCGGCTGTTCATGAACACGGTGCACCGGCTGCCCAAGTCGACCGGAGCGGTCGACTTCAGGGCTTCCGCCGCGAAATCCTCCACGGAAAGGCCCAAACTGGTGGCGAACGCCTCGATGAAGCTGCCGCACCCGGCGCTGCAGCTTTCGTTGAGCATGATGTGCTCGATCACGCCGTTCTTCACCGTGATGCATTTCATGTCCTGGCCGCCGATGTCCAGGATGAAGTCGACGTCCGGATTCAGCTCGCGCGCACCGCGCAGGTGGGCGACGGTCTCGATTTCCCCGCTGTCGGCTTGGATCGCCTCCAGCAACAGGGCCTCGCCATAGCCGGTCGTGGTCACATGCCCGATGGTCACCAAGGGGTTGCCCGCAGCGTCGCGCGGGAGCCGATCCTCCAACTCGCCCAGCATGCGGCGGGCGGTGCCCAGCACGTCGCCCTTGTTGTTGGCGTAGAAGCTGTGCAGCACTTCGCCGCCGCGCCCGATGAGGGTGCTCTTCAGCGTGGTGCTGCCGGCGTCGATGCCCAGATAGGCCTCGCCGCGGTAGGCGGAAAGATCGCCTTGGGGCACGGACGCCTTGGCGTGGCGCGCTCGGAACTCCTCCAGCTCGGCCTCGTTCTTGAAGAGCGGCTCGAGGCGCGGGACCTCGCTCCCCTGCAGGTCGCCCAAGTTGGCCATGCGATCCTTCAACTGTCCGAGCGTGACCGCCTCGTTGTTCCCCTCGGAAGCGAACGCCGCGCCGCGGGCGACGAACAGATGCGATTCCTCCGGCACGATGGCGGTTTCATCCGTGAGCTCCAGCGTCTCGATGAAGCGCTGCCGCAGCTCGGATAGGTAATGCAAGGGACCGCCCAAAAACGCCACGTTGCCTCGGATGGGACGCCCGCATGCCAGGCCGCTGATGGTCTGCATGACCACGGCCTGCAGCACGCTGGCGGCGATGTCGTCCTTCTTGGCGCCCTCGTTGAGCAAGGGCTGCACGTCGGTCTTGGCGAACACGCCGCAGCGGCTCGCGATGGGGTAGATGATGGTATGGCGCGCGGCCATCTCGTTCAGGCCCGCCGCGTCGGTGTCGAGCAGGGTCGCCATCTGATCGATGAAAGCGCCCGTGCCGCCGGCGCAGGTGCCGTTCATGCGCTGCTCGATGCCGCCGTCGAGGTAGATGATCTTGGCGTCCTCGCCGCCCAGCTCGATGGCGACGTCGGTCTGGGGGATCAGGCGCTCGATCGCGGTCTTGTTGGCGATGACCTCCTGCACGAACGGCACGCCCAGCCACTGCGAGAGCAGCAGGCCGCCGCTGCCGGTGATTGCCATGGTCGCCGGGGCATCGCCCAGCTTCCCCAGCGCCTCGCCCACGATCTCCACGATCGTGGCGCGGATATCGGAATGATGGCGGCGGTACACGCTGAAGACAACCTCGTCACGCGCGTCCATGGCCAGCAGCTTCACCGTCGTGGAGCCGACGTCCACGCCGATGCGCAGGTTTCCATCGCTCATGTTCTTGCCCTTTCCCCATGCCAAGCCGCGCTCGACCCAGCATCGTTTTCCTAAAGTTCGATCGATTCGCCCGGTTTGATGAAGAGCAGCCGCTGGGCGACGCGCGCCATCTGACCGCTCGATTCCCTCATACCCGTTTCGAGCCACTGCTCGACCACGCCCAGGTAGGCGCTGGCGTAAAAAACCACGTAGTAGTTCACGAACGCGGTGGGGTGCTCGCGGTACCGCTTGTGCAGGACCGATTGCACCAGCGTGGTACAGACCCGGTCGCGCAGACGGCGCTCGAAGCGCGCGTCGCCGCCGGGACCCATGACCGCGCACAGAAAATCGCCCTGGCTGCGCAGGTAGTCGAACAGGTCGACCAGGATGGGCAGCGGCCTCTTCCGTTTCACGCACGACGCCGCCTCCACCATGTTCAAGGTGGACAGGCGAGCCTGGATCGCCTCAAGTTCCGCCAATATCTCGTCCTCGACCGATTCGACCAGGTCTTCCTTACTCTTGAAGTGGTTGTAGAACGTGGCGCGCGTGATATCGGCGGCAGAGCACAGATCCCCCACCGAGATCGCGTCCAGCCCGCGCTCCTCCATGAGCGCGGTGAGGGCGCCGCGCAGTGCCGCCTGGGTTTTCGCCACGCGTCGATCGCAGGTGTTTGACATCGAACCCGCCACACGCTCTCCTTCCCGCTCGTGCGGTTTCCCCGCATGATGTTCGAGCTGCACGGGGCGATCCCGCCAAGGTACATCGAGCCGAAATGCTCGCGTCGATCCGCCTGCGAGATACCCTTCGCCCCATCCACGCCGTAAAGGCGCCTCGGAGCTTTTATACAGCCTACACATTACTTGACAATGTGTATAAAAAGCATGGTAGCAGTGCGAAACCATCGCCGCAACCCGTGCACCGAACCGTCAAATTTCGGCAAGCAGAACTGTGACAGGCAACTTGACGATATGTTCATCTGTGACAGGCAACTGTGACAGGCAACCGTATTGTTTGTCACATGCGTGACGGGCAACCAGGCGGATTCTAGCGGTCATTCCACCACGATGAAAAGCGACAGACAACCGAGTGACAACTAACCGTATTGTTTGCCACATTCAATTGCGAAGCGCACGGTAATGGAAAGGCAATTGGTTTTCCCTGCAACCAAGACAATCACTTGGGGTCAACCACAAGTCGCTTGCCCGTAATCACGAGAATTCCTACGATTTCGCCAAATGAAAATCCGATTTCGAGAAGCTCGCCATGATGGAAGGCGCGCGAGGCGGGCAGAACATCGCCCGACCGCGCAAAAAGCGATACCACTATTTCAGGTAAAGAAGCAACGCGATGTGACGGACAATACGGTTGCTTGTCACGTGGCGATGCGGTTGCGAGCCCGCTTGACCTTAACGCCGCGGCAAGCCCGATAATGCCATGCAGGAGGTGAGCAATGGAGAAGAAACGCTACACGATCGGCCAGCTTGCAGAACTTTCGGGAGCAAGCCCCAGAGCCATCAGGTATTACGAGGACATGGGGATCATCGCCCCGCGGCGCCTGGCCAACGGATACCGATCGTACTCGGACGCCGACGTTCGGCGCCTCGCTCAAATTCTTTCCATGCGAGCGTGTGGCTTACCGCTCCCGACTATTCGCAAGATCATCGGCAATCCCGAAATTGAGCTGCACGACGCGCTTTGCTCCCATCTCCTCTCCCTGCGTAAGCAGAGAGAATCTCTGGACGAGGCGATGCTTCGCACGAAAAAGGCTATCGCCGCAACGGAAAGGATGGAAAGCATGGATGAGAAAACCGCATTCGAGCAGATCAAAGCAGAAGAGCTTGAGAAGTTCGAGAAAAGGTACGGCACCGAGGCGCGTGAACGATACGGTTCCGAGGCGATAGATGCGACCAACGAGAGGATGATGTCGCTCACGCAAGACGAATGGGAAGCCAAGGAGCTGCTGGAAGATTCAATCAAGGTGCAACTTCGGATTGCGATGGCAACAGGGGATCCCGCCGGCGACGATTCGCATGAGTTGGCTCGCATGCATGAAAGATGGATCCGCCTCCACTGGGGCGAAAGTTACACGCGCGAGGCCCACCGTTCGCTTGCATGCGCCTATCTCGATGACAGCCGTTTTATCGACTACTATGATGGAGCAGCTGGAAAAGGTGCCACGGAATTTCTCGTAAAAGCGTTATTGGGGAATCTTTCGACAACCGTGTAGATGACGGACAAAGGGGTCGTAGACAAAGGGGTCGTAGACTTTTGTCCTGTCCGTGCAGACAAAGGGGTCGAACCACTTCAGGACAAAAGTCTACGACCCCTTTGTCGACCCCTTTCGCCCGTCGCTGCCGGGCTGAACTTGTACCCCGGCTTCATCTCCACGGTCATCGCGGTTCCGCCAATCCACTGGCTGCGCTCAAGAATCGCGACCTTCATGTCGGAATCTTTCGCCAAGTACGTTGCCGTGACGAGTGCAGGGGTGTTGCCGCCTATAATGATGGCATCATAATCCGCCATTGCTTGCCTTTCTCTTCGATCATATATCGATGTTGAAGCCTTCGATGCTTCGAACCCGCTACGCTTACCTTACGAGATCTTCTCCATTGTCACCCCCAATACATTGTCGGCGAGGTACTTCAGCACAGCCGGGATATCGACAATGCCGACCGCCGCCTTGATACTCTCGTCATCCATGAACATATCGGTATCCCATGCCCCCATGAGCGCACCGGTCACGGTGAGCTTTCCGTCTTGAACGCGCACGTTCTTCAGCTCTATCATCGTTGCGCCATCTTCGTTCACGATTTTGCAGGTCTTTCCATCCATCGGAACCCTCCTTTCAATCCCGTTTGACTTGCGCTACATCAGCGCCTTCACCATGAATTTGATGGCATCCTTGTTCATGATGCCTTTCATCTTTTTAACGTCAGATTTTTCGAGAATCACAGCGGCGGCGGTAACCCCCGGAAGTTCAAGATTCAACCTGAGTCCGTCCATATCGTCGGCTTTCGTCAGGCTCATCACGGCAGATGGCCCGCTGATGCGATACCCCAAGCCTTCCACCATAGGTTTGCAAATGTTCGTGTCAGGATCGACCTGCAAATCGATATTCGCAAGCTCTTGGTCGCCATTGAGAAGCAGCTTCATTCTTTGCACCTCCTCCTGCGTATCCGGATGTTTCTTTATTGACATGGTATTCTGCAATTACATGATTATTCCAACTATATAATGTATGATTTAAATAAAATTTTATATAAAGGAGACACAGTGGATACATGGGATCTCGAATGCTTTCTCGCGGTTGCCGATGAGCTTCATTTCGGACAAGCGGCAAGAAAGCTGCATATCGCGGAGCAACCGCTAGGATATCGCGTTCGCAAACTGGAAGATGAACTGGGTTTTAAGCTCTTCGACCGAACAACACGGTCGGTACGGCTAACCCCTGCGGGGTCATCGTTCGAAGGGAATGCCCGCCGCATCGTGGCTCAGCAGCAACAAGCTGTGGAATCTGCACGCCTTATCGCGGGAGGAAAAGCGGGTGTCGTGCGCCTAGGTTACGAATCCGCCACCGTCGTATCGATTCTTCCTGATTTCGTGAGGCTCTTTCGAACAGAATACCCCGAGATCTCCCTCCGCCTCGTCGAGCACAACAAGGACGGCTTGCATCCACTAGCGAGCGGCGATACGGACGCATGTCTGATTACACGATATTCCAATCTGCCAAAAGGATTCGAATATCTGCCCATCCTGGAAGACCGTGCGGTAATCGCTTTGCCAAAGGAACATCGCCTTGCCTCGCGCAAGGAATTGAGCCTTGCCGACCTTGATGAGGTCCCGTTTCTCGGATACGCCGGTGCCAATGGTGAATCGCCCAATTGTTTCATGGAAAAACTCGTCACACATGCAGGCACCGACTCCTCGATATCGCACGAAGCAGAAACGTACACGGCTCTTTTGGGACTCGTCTCAGCGGAGCTTGGGTTCACCATTGTCACCACCTCGATGGCAAGGTTGTTTCCGGACGAGGTCAGCTACGTACCCCTCTCCGACCCCGAAGTCAGTGTGGACTACGGGCTCACATTGCGGGAAGGGGATTCCTCTGCAATCTTGAAATCGATTCGCATCGTTGCTCGCCACCTTGCTCGGATACTATGAGCGTGACGGCAACCAGTTTGACGGGCAACTATTGACGGGCAAAAGTCTGCGACCCCTTTGTCTGCGAATAAGACAAAAGTCTACGACCCCTTTGTCATGCGTGTTATCACGATTGGCTGCCTGCCACAATGCGACATATAAGCTCGAAACGCTATAATCGATGCACTTTCACGCTCGAACAAAGGGGTACGCATGCAGATCACGCCGGCGGAAGTCGCCGAAACCCTGGCCATGGTGGCCCAACAGCACTTGGATATCCGGACGATCACACTCGGCCTCAACCTGCGAGCATGCACCCACGAGGACATCGGCGTGATGGCCCGCAAGGTGTACGATCGCATGACCGCCGCCGCGGAAAACCTCGTGCCCACCGCCGAGCAGCTTGAGCGCGAATATGGCATCCCCATCGTGAACAAGCGCATCAGCGTAACGCCAATCGCGGAGATTTCCGCCGCCACCGATGCATCGGACCTCACCACTGTTGCTATCGCCATGGATAAGGCCGGCAAGGAGGTCGGCGTCGATTTCGTGGGAGGCTTCAGCGCCTTGGTGCAAAAGGGCATGACCGATGCCGACCAAAAGCTGATGGACTCGATTCCGCATGCGCTGGCGGTCACGGACAACGTGTGCAGCAGCGTGAACATTGCCAGCACGCGCGCCGGTATCAACATGGATGCCGCCTGGAAGATGGCGAACATCGTGCTCGAAACCGCGAAGGCGACCGCCGACCGCGACTGCATCGGGGCTGCGAAGCTCGTCGTGTTCGCGAACGCCGTGGAGGACAACCCGTTCATGGCCGGCGCGTTCCTCGGCTCCGGCGAGGCGAGCGAGGTCGTAAACGTGGGCGTCAGCGGACCGGGCGTGGTGCGCGCCGTGCTGGCTGACCTGCCGGAGGACGCCTCCATCACCACCGTCGCCGAAGCGATCAAAGCGACCGCATTCAAGATCACCCGCGCGGGCGAGCTGATGGCGCGGCAGGCCAGCGAGGCGTTGGGCGTGCAACGCGGCATCCTCGACCTTTCCCTGGCACCCACCCCCGCAGAAGGCGACAGCGTGGCGGACATCCTCGAGGCGATCGGCGTGGGGCAGACCGGCGGGCCGGGTACCACAGCGGCACTCGCCCTGCTGAATGACTGCGTGAAGAAGGGCGGCGTCATGGCAAGCAGCAGCGTCGGGGGGCTTTCGGGCGCGTTCATCCCCGTATCCGAGGATGCCGGCATGATACGCGCAGCGCAATCGGGAGCCCTGCGGATCGAGAAGCTCGAGGCAATGACCAGCGTGTGCAGCGTCGGCCTCGACATGATCGCCATCCCTGGCGACACCACCCCGGAAACGATTTTCGGCATCATCGCGGACGAGGCTGCCATCGGCGTGATCAACGCGAAGACCACCGCCGTGCGCGTCATCCCCGCCATCGGGAAGAAAGCCGGGGAGACGCTGGAATTCGGCGGCCTCTTGGGCAGCGCCCCCATCATGGAAGTGGGGAGGACCGCCGGGACCGTGTTCGCCCACCGCGGCGGCCGCTTCCCCGCCCCCCTGAACTCGCTGAAAAACTAGCATCTCCCTCACCGACGCGAAGGAGATCCTCTCCGATGCACGTGCTCGGTCTGATGGGCTGAGAACGTCCGGGCAATCCGCTCCCTCGACCGTGCGATCGAGGGAGCGCGCGAGACGGACATGGCACCGAAGATCGCAAAGCGGCAGGCAAGTCCACGCCCGTTTCGATGCCACGTTGAAATCGAAATCGGCCTTTCAGAAGTCGCTGCGCCAAATAACCCGGTTGTCAGCTTTCTCCAGCCCTGAAACCCGATTTTCGCACCTCGCTGCGCCACTATTGTCGGTTGTCAGCTTTTTTCGAAGCTGCATTTCGCTATCGCGAATAACCGGGTTGGCATTCCCCCAGATAAACGCACACCTTCGCAATTTGTCCTGTTTTTCGCAGGTCGCTCGAAAGCTGACAACCGGGTTATTTGGCGCATAGACTCCCTTTTTTATCCCTCCAGCACACGGAAAGATTGGCAACTGGAGAAATTGGCGTAGAGAGGCGAGAAGGCCGCCCTACAGGTCCAGCAGGCTGCCGGCTTCCTTGTCCACCACAACCGTCACGTCGGCATGCAGCTGCAAAATGCTGGCGGGCACCTGCGGAACGACCGGACCCTGGAAGGAATCGCGCACGATGCGCGCCTTGTTCGCCCCATTGGCGACCAGCAGGATCTTGCGCGCCTTCATGCACGTGCCGATACCCATCGTGTATGCCTGCGTGGGAACGTCCTCCACGGAATCGAAGAGCCGCGCGTTCGCGGTGATCGTGCTCTCCGTCAAATCCACCAGATGCGTGTCCACGGGGAAATGGTCGGCCGGCTCGTTGAAGCCGATGTGCCCGTTGTGCCCCAACCCGAGCAGCTGCAAGTCGACATACCCCGCATCGGCAAGCTCCTTTTCGTACGCAGCGCATTCCGCATCCGCATCGGGGTTCGTGCCGTCCAGCAGATGGGTCCGCGACTTGTCGATGTCGACGCGGTCGAACAGGTACTTGTCCATGAAGTAGCGGTAGCTCTGGTCATGCGTGCCGGGCAGCCCCCGGTATTCGTCCAGATTGTACGTGGTGATGTCGGCGAAGCTGATCTTGCCGGCCTTGCAATCTTCGGTCAGAGTATCGTACAGGCTGATCGGCGTGGTGCCGGTCGCAAGGCCGAGGATGCTATCGGGCTTGGCTTCCATCTGAGCCTCGACGACCTGAGCGGCGACGCTGCCCATTTCCTCATACGTATCCGTGACAATAATTTTCATAGGGGTCTCCTGCCCACATCAACTGCGCAGATTCAAGGGCGCATCAGATTGGTATTATAGAAAATCGTACTGGCCTGTACGAGAATTCAAGGGGAAGAAGGGGGCATGATCGCGAAAAAACAGCGACTTGACAAAGTACTCGTGGAACGCGGCATGTTCCCCGACGAAGAGACGGCGAAGCGCGCTGTCCTCGCCCACGAGGTGAAGGTCGATAATTCCTACGCCACGAGCGCCGCCGCGCCCATCTCGCCCGATGCCGATATCTGGGTGAAAGGCGCCCCGAAATACGTGTCGCGCGGCGGATATAAACTCGAAGGCGCCCTGAAAGAGTTCTCGCAAGACGTGGCGGGCATGAAGTGCATCGACATCGGATCGTCCACCGGAGGGTTCTCCGACTGCCTGCTGCAGGCGGGCGCGGCGCACGTTGCCTGTGTCGACGTGAACTACGGCATGCTGGCGTGGAAGGTGCGCAATGACCCGCGCACCGACGTGTTCGAGAGAACGAACATCCGCACCGTCGAGCCTGCCGTGCTGGGCGCCCCGTTCGACCTGCTGGTCGCAGACCTCAGCTTCATCGGCCTGGCGAGCCTCGCACCTGTGTTCGCACGGCTTTCCCACAACGGCAGCGTGTTCATCGGCCTGGTGAAACCCCAGTACGAAAGCGCGCATGAGGAAACCGATGGCGCCGGCTACGTTGCCGATCCCAGCGTGCGCGCCCGCACCGTGCAGGAGGTGCAGGATGCTCTTGCCGCGGCGAGCTTCGCCGTGACCGGCTGCATGGAGAGCCCCATCACCGGCCGCAAGTCCCACAATGTTGAATATCTCGTCCGCGCCGTGTTTCGCTAGCCGACGAGATCGTTCCGGCGTGCCCATCGACGCGAAAAACGGTACTTCCCGTGGAGGAAGTCTCAGGCGTTTCGTTGAAAAATACGGATGCCCTTACGGCATCATCGCCTCCCGCAGCAACTTCGGAAAATCCGGAAAGCTTCGCTCCGTCCCCCTCTACGCGGTCTTCTGCATCTAGCCCGCCTCGTTCACCATGTCGAGCAATTCCTGCCTGGTATGCACCTGCATCTTCTGATAGATATGTTTCACGTGCGATCTCACAGTGTTTTCAGAGAGGAACAGCGTTTCGGCGATATACGGACGCGACCTGCCAACGCACAGCAGCCGAAGCACGTCCGCCCCATGCGCGGAGATAAGGTGGCCATCCTCGAAGAGCTGCGCAGGTACGAGGGCGCGTCCGCTCCGCGCGGAGGATAGCTCCGGCTCGGTCTCGATGACGTTGCCGCTCGGGCGCGCGTCCGCTCCGCGCAGAGGATAGGGCCCGTTGCAACCCTACTCGCTCGCAGGCGGCTCGCCCGTTTCGAGCACGTGCAGGAACGCCGCTTCGTCCAGAACGGGCACGCCGAGCGCGACGGCTTTGTCGTACTTGCTGCCGGCTGCCTCTCCCGCCACCACGTAGCTGGTCTTCTTGCTGACGCTGCCGCTTACCTTCGCGCCGAGCCCCTTCAAGGCATCCCCTGCCTCGGTGCGCGTCATGCCGCTCTGCACCAGGCTTCCGGTGAGGACGAACGTCATGCCCGCCAGCGTCTGAGGCTTCTGCTCGCCGCGCTGTTCTTCGGCCATGGAAACGCCCATGCTGATCAGGCGATCGATCACCCGCTCGTTCTGCGGCGTGCGCAGGAATAGGTAGATGCTGTGCGCGATGATGCCGCCGATGCCGTCGATGGCGGCGAGCTGCTCCTCGGATGCCGCGCGGAGCTTCTCGATATCGGGGAATTCCCGTGCGACCGCCTCCGCCGTCGTCTTCCCGACATGGCGGATCCCCAGGCCGAAGAGGACGCGGGCGAATCCCCTCCGCTTGCTGGCATCGAGCTCGGCGATGATCTTCTTGGCCATCACGGGGCCGAGGTGGATCGCCTCGCCCTCCTTGTTCATGCGTCCCATGTCCAGCGTCGCCAGATCGTATTCCGTCAGGTTGTAGTAATCGGCCACATCGGCGACGCGCTCGGACTCCAGCAGCCGCCCGATGACCTCGACGCCCAGACCTTCGATGTCCATCGCCCCGCGGCTCGCCCAATGGACGAGGCGCTCATGGGCCTGGGCCGGGCAGTCGATGCTCACGCAGCGGTAGGCGGCCTCGCCCTCCTCGCGCACGACAGGGCTGCCGCAGCTGGGGCAGGCGGACGGCATGCTCCATGCGGAAGCGCCATCGGGCCGCAGGCTCAGCACCGGACCCAGAACCTCGGGGATCACGTCCCCCGCCTTGCGCACGATGACGGTATCCCCCACGCGCACGTCCTTGCGGTGCACCTCGTCCTCGTTGTGCAGCGTCGCACGGGCGACCGTGCTGCCCGCCACGCGCACCGGCTCCAGTTCAGCCACCGGGGTGAGCGCACCCGTGCGGCCGACCTGCACGGTGATGTCGCGCAGAAGCGTCGTCTTCTCCTCCGGCGGGAACTTGTAGGCGATGGCCCAGCGCGGCGCGCGGGCGGTGAACCCCATGCGGTCCTGGATGGCGAATTCGTTCACCTTCACCACCACGCCATCGATCTCGTAGGGCAGGCTCCCTCGCTTCTCCAACGCGCTGCGGCAGAACTCCATCACCTCATCCCGCGTTGCGCACAGCTTGACGTCGGGGTTCACGTGGAAGCCCGCCTCGCGCATCCACTCGAGCAGCTCCCACTGACCGGACACGTCGAAGCTGGAATTGCTCGCGGTCGCGTATATGAACGTCGAGAGGTCGCGATGCGCGGTGATGCCGGGGTCCTTTTGCCGCAGGCTGCCCGCAGCCGCGTTGCGCGGGTTCGCGAAGCCGTCCTTCCCATTGGCTTCCGCCGCTGCGTTCAGCTTGTCGAAGCTGCTCTTCGGCATGTACGCCTCGCCGCGCAGCTCGATGGCTGCCTCGGGATCGGCGAGCAGTTCCGCGGACCGCTCGCGCAGCCGCAGCGGCACGTCTTTGATCGTGCGGATGTTGGCGGTCACATCCTCGCCCGTGGTTCCGTCACCCCTCGTGCTTGCGCGCACCAGGCGGCCGTCCTCGTATGTGAGCGCGATGCCGCTTCCGTCGATCTTCAGCTCGCAGCAGAGGGGAACGAACCCCCCGAGCGCCTCGATCGTGCGGTCGATCCAGGCATCCAGCTCTTCCAGGCCCATCGCGTCGTCGAGCGAGTACATGCGGCTGGCGTGCACCACCGGGGTGAACTGCTCCCCCACGTATCCGCCGACGCGCTGTGTCGGGCTGTTCGCATCGTAGAACTCGGGATGGGCCGCCTCCATCTCGCGCAATTCGCGCATGAGCGAGTCGAAGGCGGCATCGCTGATAGCAGGGGCGTCTTTCGCATAGTACAGATAGCTGTTGTGCTCGATCTCGCGGCGCAGCGCCTCGATGCGCTCCTCGGGGTTCTCAAATAGGCTCTGCTGCTGATCAGGCATCTTGCTCCTCTTCCTGCACCGAAATCGTTTCCAAGTGCGATTCTATCCGCAATTCCGCACCGCGCGGAGGGTTTCCGGAAGGCAGGTTATCACGTCTTCCGCACACACCGAAAGCTCGTCGAGCTGCTCGGCTGCAACGTTCGCCGCGCGTGCATGCAGCACCGTGCCGAGCACGCATGCGCCGAACGGCCGCACGCCTTGGGCCAGAAGGCCGCCGATGATGCCCGCGAGCACATCCCCCGTACCCGCCTTCGCCAGCATCGGCCCCCCCTCGTCCATGAGATAGAGGTCGCCGCCGTCGGAGATGAACGTATCGGGGCCCTTCAGCACCACAACCGCCGCATACGCCTGCGCCAGATCCGTCGCCAAGGCGCTCGGATCCTCGACGGCAATGCCCAGAGGAGCGGCCAGGCGCGCCGCCTCGCCCCCGTGCGGGGTGAGAATCGTTGCGAAGCCCGCTTGCCCGCGGCGAAGGCACGCCTCGCGCATCCTGTCGTCGACGAGCGCCTGGAGCCCGCCTCCGTCCACCAAGACCGGCGCTTGGGCGGCGTCCAGCACCAAGCCGACCATCCTCAAGGCGTCCTCGTCCGCCGGGTCGAAGCCGCTCCCCGCCGCATACGCATGCGGGTGGCGCGCTTCGCTCGGCCGCTCCGCCGCACGGTCCCATGCGTCGAAAGGCCGAACGACCAGCGAGGCGCGATGAGCCTGCACCAACGGTACGATCGGCGGGTCCGTGAACACCTCGGTGTATCCCGCGCCCGCGCGCTGGCTCGCAACCGCCGCCAGGCAGGCCGCCCCGGGATAGGCGGCGGTGCCGGCGAACAACCGCAGCTTCCCCCGCGTGTACTTGTTCGCGCCCTCGTCCAGCACGGGCACGAGCTTCGCCAGCGCTGCACCGTCCAAACGTTTCATCTTCGCATCCCTTCCTTCCGACGGGCCTCCGAACCGATGCAGCCCCACCGCATCGCCGGCCTAATTGCAGCCAGCCCGGAAATGCCCCCATCGCCTTCCCACGGTCGCTTCCGATCACCGCGATCGCACCTGCAATCGTGAGAGCTCCCGGGGAGTCCGGCCGCGACCCGCCTAAATCTCGTCGAGCAGGCTGCGCGTCTCCTTGAACTGCCGGGCGAGCTCCTCCATCGGGTCGATGCGCTTCGCCTGGGCCTGCACGCTCTCCTCGGTGATCGCCATCGCGCACGCCACCGCTTCCTCGTGCGTGTACGAAAGGGAAAGCGGGATCTCGCGCACGCCCAGCTCCTCCGCCACCTCCGCGGCGCGGCAATGCAAGCGCACGAACGGCTTGCCGGCCGCGTTGCGCGCCACCTCCACATCGCGGGGCGCGATACCGAGGGAAAAGCCCGTCCCCAGCGCCTTCAGCACGGCTTCCTTGGCGGCGAACCGCGTGGCGTAATGCACGTGCGGCTGGACGGTGCCGTTGCAATACTCCTGCTCGTCCTCGGTGAACACGCGCTTCGAGAACGCCGGGGACCGCGCGATGATGCGCTCCATGCGGGATATCGCCACGATATCCACCCCGAGCCCCACGCTTCCCTCTATCGGCAGGGGTTTGCTTCCACTATCCGGCACAGCCACCTCCTTGGTTGGGAAGATGATACCGCATCTGCGCGGCGGAACGTGCATCGCCGCAAGCTCGGGTCAAGTCGGCACGCGGCGGGATAGACCCGCCGCCGAAGGGACGCTATTCGACCGTCACGGATTTCGCGAGGTTGCGAGGCTGGTCGACGTCGCATCCGCGTGCCACGGCGATGGCGCGGGCGAACAGCTGCAGCGGCACGGTCACCGTGATGGCGCTGAAGCAATCGCGCACCTTCGGCACGTAGATCACGTAGTCCGCGTGCTTGCGAATCTCCTCGTCACCCTGCGTGGCGATGGCAACGATCATCGCACCGCGCGTCTTGCTCTCCTGGATGTTGGATATCACCTTGTCGTACACCGGCGATTGCGTGGCCACCGCGATCACGGGGAAGCCGTCCTGCAGCAGCGCGATCGGGCCGTGCTTCATCTCGCCGGCGGGATACGCCTCGGCGTGCAGGTAGCTGATCTCCTTCAGCTTCAGCGCGCCTTCGTAGGAGATGGCGCTGCCCATGCCGCGCCCGATGAAGAATGCACTCTGAGCGTCCTTGCATGCTTCGGCCGCCTCGTCGATGGCGGAGGTGTCGGACAGGATGCACTCGATCTGCTCGGCCGTGTCCGCCAGCTCGCGGAACAGCAGGCGGGTGTGCGCCTGCGTCATCTTCCCCTTCGCCTGGGCAAGGACCATGGCAAGCAGGGTCAGGCTCACGATCTGCCCCAAGAAGCTCTTCGTGCTGGCGACCGCGATCTCCTTGTTCGCCTTCGTGTATATCACGCCGTCCGACTCGCGTGCCAACGGGCTGCCGATGACGTTCGTGATGCCGAACACCTTGCCGCCCTTGATACGGGCCTCCCGGATCGCGGCAAGGGTGTCGGCGGTCTCGCCGCTCTGCGACACCGCGACCACCAGCGTGGTGGGGGTGATGATGGGGTCGCGGTAGCGGAATTCGCTCGCCACCTCCACTTTGGTGGGAATGCGCGCCCAGCCTTCGAACAGCTGGCGGGCGACCAGGCCGGCATGGTAGCTGGTGCCGCAGGCGATCACGTACACGCGATCGATCAGCCGCAGCTCGTCGAGCGACATGCCCAGCTCGTCGATCTTCAGCACACCGTCGGTCATGCGGCCGGCGAGCGTGTCGCGCACCACGCGCGGCTGCTCGTGGATCTCCTTCATCATGAAGTCGGGGTAGCCGCCCTTCTCCGCGACGTCCAGATCCCAATCGACATGCATGACCTGGGGTTGTATCTCGATCCCACGGGTATTGTAGTAGCGGATGGAATCGGGCGCCATGACGGCGAGCTGCTTGTCGCCCAGAACCGCCACATCGCGCGAGGCGCGCAGCACGGCGATGATGTCGCTCGCCACGAAGCTGCCGCCATCGCCATGTGCGAGGACCAGGGGACTGTCCTGGCGCGTGACCACGATCTTGCCGGGCTCGGCAGCGCTCATGACCGCCAGGCCGTAGCTGCCGACCAGCTGGACGGCGGCGGCGCGCACCGCCTCCAGAAGATCGCCCTCGTACGATTCCTCGATAAGGTGCGCCACCACTTCGGTGTCGGTGTCGCTTGCGAAGAAATGGCCCTTCGCCTTCAAATCGTCGCGCAGCTCGGCGAAATTCTCGATGATGCCGTTGTGCACGACGGCAATGCCCCCGTGACACGAGCGATGCGGGTGCGCGTTGCGCTCGCTCGGCGCGCCGTGCGTCGCCCAGCGGGTGTGGCCGATGCCGCAGGTCGCCTTCGGGGCAAGCCCCTCGACCGCCTGCGCGAGCTCGCTCACCTTGCCCACGCGCCGCACCACGGACAGGGAGTCGCCCTCCTGCACGGCGATTCCCGCGGAATCGTATCCTCGGTACTCAAGCCTGCTCAGGCCTTCGATCAATATATCGACCGCCGGCTCGGTTCCGGTATAACCCACAATGCCGCACATGCGCAGCCCTTTCGTTCCGTTTGAGATTCCGGGCAATTTTACCAGCAGAGAAAAACCCGGTTCGAAGTTTTTCCGTATGCTCACAAAAGGATGTGCTCGCAAAACACGTTCGCAACACATACCAGCTCAGGGAACATTCCACTTAATCTTTCGAATAGCGGGAAAGAAGGATTTCGAAACGCTCGCGGGGAGCTATGACAAATGAATTACGGCTCGCCAACCGTAATCGCCCAGAATCATCGAGCAGGAAACCCTCTGGTTCGGTGGAAAAACGCAGCGGCTGCGCCCATTCCTCACGTTCCACGTATTCCCTCCAGCGCCCTTTGTCCCGCGTAACGTCCGTATTGTCCTCGGGATCGATTACGCGAAAAGTCCGTAGATGCCTCCTCTCGCGTTCCGTCCGGAACTTCGGCACCTCACGCAATTTTTGCGCCAAAAGCGACGTAGCGCGCTGCACCACGGTTGCCTGCGTGATGGAAGAATCGCTCTCGTAATCCGCCATCAGCGATTCGATTTCCCTTTCGGAGAATTTAACACCGTCTTCGGTTCGTTGCTCCACGCCATGCACCCAATTCCGTATCATGCCACGGGCAGCCTGCTCGGGGAGACGTTCGATATATTCCACCTGCACAAAACGGCGAAGCAATGCTGGATCCAACATGTCATCGCGGTTTGTCGCGGCAAGCAACACCACCCCCGAGGGCAGTCGATCGATCTCTTGCATGAACGTGATGGTAGTGCGATTCAGCTCGCCATCGGCAGCGCGCACTGCGGCGGCACGGACGTTCGCAACGCAATCCAGCTCGTCAATCATCAGCACACATGATCCCTTATGCGAGTATCGGAAGACTTCGGAGATGTTCTTCGCCGTCCGCCCCATCAAACTGTCTACAGCATTGGACATGTTCATGTACACCAGCGGCAAGCCCTCCTTATACGCGATATAACGCGCGAGTTCGGTCTTCCCCGTTCCCGGAAGACCATAGAATAATGTGGTATTTCGGGCAGAAAGGCCAAGTGCACGGAGTTTGGGAGCGCTTGCGCGCATCGAATGAACTTGCTCGACGATGCGTCGAGCTTGGTCGGTCACATAATATCGCGACTCGTCGAACACCTCCTCGGGATGCTCGACGTACACCAAAGACGACACTTCAACGGGAAGGCTATCGTCTGCGCGCACGCCCCCATTGGCACCATATGCTCGGACAATATCGCCAAAGAAGCCTTTGTTGGGGCCATCCTCCTTCGCACCCTTTACTGCCAGTCGATACGCCTCAAGCATTGCTTTGCCCTCGTCGCCATCGATAACAAGCGCTTCCATCATGCTTCTAATTTCCGGGCTCAGAGCTTTCATATCCGTGTGCTCCTCGAATAGAAGAGGGCTCCGATCGCCGATCGAAGCCCTCTATGTCATCTGCGTATCGGCGTGTTAATTTGCGTGCACGCTCACTGATGCGGTCCTCGCCTTTTCCTCCGCCTCTTTCGCCTTGAATTCCTTACGACCTGCCCAGAGCAGCTTTGCGGCGTCTACGACAAAATTGAAATCGATCATCTTTACCGCCGTGTACAAGTTCAGCGGCGTGATGTAGAACTGCCCCGGCATGGTGCCCATGATGTTTCCATCCATCGCAACCTTGCCATCGCGGATGTATATCTTCTTCGCGGTCATGAGCTTGGTGCCCTGCGCGTTGATGATATCGAGCGTCTGCTTTGCCATGTTCATCACTACCCAGTTAATCGCAGCATCGAAATCGATGTCCATGTCCTCGAACAGAACCTGAGCAACCGCACGCCCGCCACCGGATACGGTAGGCCCGGGCCACGCAGAGGCACCGCCCAGATACAGGTTTTCAATCGGAGTCGCAAAACGGGCCATCTCCGGGAACGGACGATCGCTGCTTCCCTGATCTGCTTCCTGCGAGATGTGGCAGAAATCACCGGCAATCCAGGAATCGTCCCAACGGGCGTAATCTAGTGGGTTGTGAATCGTGCGGGTAAGGGCATCCTCGGGCTTGATATTGGTGGTCAGCTCGCACCATGCTTCGAAATTCTTGTCTGCGATCTCTTTGCCCATCTTGTCCCAGTTTTCGGGGTCTCCCTCGAGCGCGTACGGCTCGTAATTGTACAGATACAGCGTCTGATAACCGCCTTCACCACCACGTGACGGATCGATGAGGGTGGAATTGCAGGTGGCTGCGGAGTCATAGGGGCTATGATGGCCGGCCTTCAGATCCTCGAACACCTTCACATAGTGGTCGTGGCCGTGGCTCTGCTCGGTGATCAGGCCCGGGGTGGGTTTTCCACCGAGCGCTTTGTACAGCGGAGCTTCCTTCAATGTGTTGTTCTGCAGGAATCCCACATAGTAGCTGGGGCGCAAGTTATCGACCTTGGCGGTGAACTCTTCGCCCATCAGTGCAGGATCGACCATGCCGTCGCTGCTGAACAGCTGTTTGATATTCAGCGTGCTGATGAGCTTCTTACCCTCGATTTCCTCGCCATCCTCCAATACGAACGCTTTGGCAACCTTGCCCTCGGTCTTGACCTTGGCGATTTTCGCATTGGTCCGAATCTCGCCGCCATGGTCGCGAATAAATGCCGCCAGGGCATCGGTGAGTTTCTGGGATCCGCCCACGCAGTGGGGCATATGGTACTTCGTGGGAGCATGCATCATATACATGACCGCCAAGAAGCTACCACCGGTAGCGGGGTCGAACGGACTCACCATGGACTCAGACACGAATCGGGTGGTAACCTCGCGCAGTTCTTCGCTCTTGAACACCTCGCACACTATTTCGTAGGCGCTCATACCCAGATAGTGGATGAGGCGCTGGCCGATTTCGCCAAACCCGGAAAGCGCCGCCACCATCTGCTCACCAGAAACCGGAGGGGCAAACATCCCCAGAGTCAGCATGGGACCGATAGATTGAACGAACTCATAGAACTCGCGGTATGCCTTGGCTTCCTCATCGCCCAGCTTAGTAGCGATCTCCTCACAGCAGCGGTCGATATCGAAGTACAATGTGATAGCCTTTTGTTCGCCAGTTTCGTCATCGATGAAAACTTCCGTGGTGGACGCTTCGGGATACACGTAATCCAGCCCGTAGTCGCGAATCAGACCCAACTCATCGTTGGCGATAAGCGGATTCAGCTGGATAAGGGTATGCACGGTGGAAGCAGCATCATGAATAACTCCCAGTTCGTCTTTGAAGCTAACGACGCCTCCGCCCAGAAACTCCCTGCCTTCCAGCACGCATACTTTCATGCCCGCCTTGGCAAGGTACGCCGCAGTGGAAAGGCCGTTCTGTCCGGCACCTGCGACAACAACATCATATTTAGTCACGTTTACCTCCTATTAGCAGAAGAAGCCTGATCAACACCGGGGGAACTGCATGCGAGAGTTTTCCTCCCTTTCCGGAACAATCCATCCCACTGGCTGACCGCCTAGAAAATTTCTACCAGCCACCGGCAGCAGCTTTCAATACTGATTCGGTAGTAAAATACGCCTACCACCGAAGTGGTAGGCGTATAGATTGTTTCAAGCCGAGCTTTTGCGATTTGAAGAAGCCCGGGAAAAGAGGCTAGAAGCAACCAGGGAAAGAGGGGCCTTTGTCTGCCAAGATAGATTACAAGCAGATGGGCCTTCTCTCCCTCTATGGGCTTTCCCTCATCTGGTCGCCGATGTTCGGCACGTCAGAGGCGGTCGCGTTCCCCTCATTGGCATCGCTCCCGGACCAAATCCTTCTCTCCCGCTTTTTCAACCTCCTCGCCTACGGAATCGCAATGGCATTCATGGCGCTCGCAGGAGAACGATGTCGGCAGCGATCGATGGGAACCAATCGAGCGACTACGATCACCGCTGCTGCGGTAGGTGCGTTCGGCATGCTTTCGGGCTCGCTTGTCGGACTTGGCATGTTGCCGATTCCCTGGCTCTACATCGGCGCTCTCTCCCGTGGCCTATTCTACGGCATCCTCACCATCAGCTGGCTGGAGGTGCTCATCCATTTGGACAGCAACCTCATCGGCGCGGCAGTGTCCTCGGCGTTGATCTTGTACGCAATCGCAGAGGGAGCGGTATTGCTGTTCAGCACAGGAGCTCCTCAATTTATTCCTGCTGCTTTCCTCACCATCTGCCCCGTAATCAGCAGCATCGGATGCCTGCTTGCAAGCAGGAGAATCGCAAACGAGGGTCCGGTGAGCCAGGAAAGCGACAAGGCACCCCTCCGCACGGTATGTCTATTCTGCGTAGCGAATTTCATATTCGGAGCGATGATCAGCACCCTACTGTGGTATTACGCTCGCTTCGATACCTTGGAGTCATCTTTAATTTTCCTCGTAGCCGCGGTGGCGTTTTTTGCTGTGTTCGCCTATATACCAGAACGAGCGGGGGTTGGTGCCGTACAGCGTGGGTTCAGCATGCTGTTTGCAATCGTCATTGCAGCGATTGTGCTTTTGGCGCACCCACCACAAGACGCTGTTGCCTCAATCGTCTCTCCTTCGGTAGTGTTTTTAATTCTTTATACAGTGGTCATATTCATGGACACCCAAGCTCGCGTGCGAAAACCATACTGGCGATTCCCCGGCATATGCCAAGTTTTTGCTGCGCTAGGAATGATTGGAGGATCCGCTGTATCGCAATCAATGTTTCGGGACTCCTCCGCAGCCGATTCGCGTCTGCTGTTGCTTGCGGTCTTATGCGTATTGTTCATCGCATGCACCTTTTCGCCCAACAGCCGTACCCGACAGCGGCCATGGGGATTCTCCAGCTTGATTCCCGCAGAGGCTCCGAAGGAACGTATGCGACGACGTTGCAACGAATTGGCCGAAGAATGCAGCCTCACCAACCGGGAACTGGAAGTTCTCAAGCAACTAGCCGAAGGGAAGAGCAAGGACGAAATCGCTGAGGCTCTTACCATCTCGCCCGCTACGTCGAAGACGCATATTCGGAATATCTACAGTAAACTAAACGTGCATTCCCAACACGAACTGGACATCCGCCTAGATCTTTGAGGATCATCTTCGTAAACAGCTCTCCATGCAGGGCGAATCGAACAACAGATCCCAACCCGGATCAAACCGCCATCATCAGTTTCACGGCCTCGGACAAGCGTCGCGGGAGATACGTGTTGTAGATGCATCAGGCTGGAAAGAGACACGTTACCCTAGCCGATTTAAATGCAGACACGCCCTGCCCGCCCCGCTGCAGGTGGGGCGCAAGTTCCCTTCCCCGCGGTAACCGGGTAGAATGATCGCATGGGTCCAAAGCGACGAGAGGAATTCCCCATGAAGAAATACGTCTGCGGAGTATGCGGCTACATTTACGATCCCGAGCAGGGCGACTCCGTCCGCAACATCGAGCCCGGCACGGCGTTCGAAGACCTTCCCGACAGCTGGCGCTGCCCGTACTGCGGCGTCAAGAAGGACCGCTTCAAGCCCATCGAAGACGAATAGCCCTGGAGCGAGCGGGCGCGCAGGCAATCGAGCCGCAGGAAGGCGGGTCTCTGCGAGTCGCACGCTACCCTGAATCACAGTCGCAGGTCAAGGCATACCCATATACTCCCAGTTATCCTTCAGCCGGCATGGCATACCGGGTTCTGGCCTGCAACGCTCGAAAGAAGGCCTGCTGCTTCATGCGGAGACCTCCGGCCGCCCTCGCTCGACGCATCTTCGCCGAGGGCATCCCGTAAAAAGCCGGACCGGGAACTTGTATTCCCGGTCCGGCTATCGAGGTTCACCTCTTCATCGGCGCGGTCCCCTTCGTCCTTCGCACCACCGAAACGGAACGCAGCCGAGGAATTACGATCCGAGTACCGGAGCACTCCCAGAAGCGGTTCATCGGCCTTCTTCGCGAGCGGCCTTGTACGCTTCGACCAGCTTCTCCGTCACATCCGCCGGCGCCTGCTCGTATCCTTCCAGCTCGAGCGCGTAGCTGCCGGTGCCGCGCGTGATGCTGCGTAGATCTTTCGTATAGGTGATGACCTCGGCGTAAGGCGCGCGCACCAGAATGATGGTGTCGCCGTCGTCGGCGCTGTCGGTTCCCACGATGCGCCCGCGGCGCGTGCTGATATCGCCCATCACCGGGCCGGCGTACTCCTCGCTCACCTTGATGCGCATGTTCGCCATGGGTTCGAGCAGGACGGGTTTCGCCTTCTCGCATGCCGCGCGGAATCCGATGCGCGCCGCGGTCTTGAACGCCATGTCGTTGGAATCGACCGGGTGGTAGCTGCCGTCGAACACCGCGCACTTGATGTCCTGCATCGGATACCCTGCGAGGAAACCCTCTTCCATGGCCTCCTGCACCCCCTTGTCAACCGCCGGGATGTAGTTGCGCGGGATGCGGCCGCCCACGATCTCATCGAGGAATTCGTACCCGCCGCCAGGATTGGGTTCCAGGCGCAACCAGCAATCGCCGAACTGCCCGCTGCCGCCGGTCTGCTTCTTGTGGCGCCCCTGCGCCTCGGCAGCCTTGCGGATGGTCTCGCGGTACGGGATGCGCACGGGAACGGTCCTGGCCTTCACGCCGGTCTGCGCTTCGCAGCGGGAGAGCAGCGTGTCGATCTGGGCTTCGCCGAGGGCGTGGATGACGGTCTGATGCGTTTCCTCGTTGCGCTCGATCTTGATCGTGGGATCGGTTTCCGTTGCGCGAGCCAGGAACGAGCCCAGCTTGTCCTCGTCGTTGCGGTTATCGGCCTCGATCGCCACCGGATACAGCGGCTCGGGCATCTCCATCGGCTCGACGCGCATCTCGCCCGACGAGCTGAGCGTGTCGCCCGTATGGGATTCCAGCTTCGGTACGATGATGATGTCGCCGGCCTTCGCGCTCTTCACGTCCTCGGTGGTCTTGCCCATCATGATATAGAGGTGCGACAGGCGCTCGCGCTTGTTCGTGCGCGCATTGGTGAGCTCGACGCCCGGCTCGAGCCTGCCGCTGAAGACCTTCAGGAAGCTCAAGCGCCCCACGTACGGGTCGGCCATGGTCTTGAATATGAACGCCGCCGGCTCGCCATGCTCGTTTACGAACGTCTCGCCGCCGTCGGCGAGCATGATCGGACCGTGCGCGCGCGGGTGCGGGAAATACGTGCAGATATCTTCCATCAGTCCCTGGATGCCCTGCTCGATGATGGTGGAACCCACGAACACGGGGATGAAGATGCCCTGCGCGATCGCTTTGTCTAGCAGGCGCTCCAGCTCTTCCTGCGTCAGCTGCTCTTCGCCTTCCAGATACTTCATCATCAGCTCGTCGTCGGCCTCGGCGACCAGATCGCAGAGCTTGTCGCGGGCGGCTTTCGCCTGGGCGGCGTATTCCTCGGGGATATCCTCGATGCGCTCGTCGCCCTCCACGAAATAGCGGGCCTTCATGCGCAGGATGTCGATGACACCCTTGAAGTTCTCCTCCTCCCCGATGGGCACGGTGACGGCGCCCAGGCGGCTTCCGAAGCGCGCATGCAGATGAGCCATCGCCATTTCGAAATTCGCGTCTTCCCGGTCGATATGGTTGATGAAGATGCTCCGCGAAATGCGCATCTTCTGCGCCTCGCGCCACAGGCGGGTGGTCATGACCTGCGGGCCGGCCACGGCGTCGATGACGAACATGGCCATTTCGGCTGCTTGCATGGTCGCCAGGGTATCGCCGATGAAGTCGGGCTGGCCGCTGGTGTCCAGCAAGTTGATCTTGTAGTTCTTATACGGGATGGGCGCGATGCTGGTGCCCAGGGTGAACTTCCGCTTGATTTCCTCGGGGTCGTAGTCGAGATAGGACTTGCCGTCGTGCGTCGTGCCCATGCGAGGCGTCTTCCCCGAAATGTGAAGCATGGCCTCGCCGAGAGACGTTTTGCCGGCGCCGTCTTGGCCCACCAGGACGATGTTTCGTACATGCTCGGTAGCGGGAGCTGCCATAAGAACCACCTGACTTTCGCGAAGGAAACTGCTACGTTGCTCCAGTTTAGCGCAACGCTTGCAAAATTCCTCCACATTTTGGCCTGCAGGGATGCTCGAACTAGGGTCGGAGCCCGAAGCGAAGGCATGCGGCATGTGGCGGCCCCTATCGGCAGCTCGCGTTCGATGGGAGCGGGCGCACGCCCTTCCAGGCCCGGTGAGGCCCTGTTCCGAGCGCGCATGCGGACAACCGGTCGCCGGCAGGCTCCTTGTGATAGGATGCTCGCGTGAAACAACTTTCGTTAGTCAAGAGAGAAGGTACGACATGGCTGATCAACCAGAATTGACGGAAGCTGAGAAGCGGCTTCTCAACGGGCACAAGGGACCCGCGATCCTGGAGCCCAACAAGAATTCGAGGATCCACCACGTCATCGGCATTGTATCCGGCAAGGGCGGCGTCGGCAAAAGCCTGGTCACCAGCCTGCTTGCCACCGAAGCGCGAAAGCGCGGCAAGAAGGTCGGCATCCTGGACGCCGACGTGACCGGCCCCAGCATCCCCCGGACGTTCGGCATCACCAACCCGCTGACCGCCGATGCCGACGGCATCTTCCCCGCCCAAGCACAGAGCGGCATAAAGATCATCAGCACCAACCTGATGCTCCCCGCCGACGACATGCCCGTCGCTTGGCGCGGTCCGGTGGTATCGAACGCCGTCAAGCAATTCTTCAACGAGACCAACTGGGGCGAGCTGGACTACCTGTTCGTGGACATGCCCCCGGGAACGAGCGACGTCGCGCTGACCGTGTTCCAGAGCCTGCCCTTGGACGGCATCGTCACCGTGAGCGCCCCGCAGGAGCTCGTCGCCATGATCGTCGGCAAAGCGGTGCATCTGGCAAACGAGATGAAGGTGCCCGTGCTCGCGTTGGTCGAGAACATGGCGTACTTCACCTGCCCGAACTGCGGCGAGAAGCACTACATCTTCGGCATGCCGCAAGGCGCCGAGGTGGCCAAGCGCTACGATATCCCCGTGTACGCCACGCTCCCCATCGACCCGGACTTCGCGAAGCTCTGCGATGCCGGCAAGGTTGAGGAATACGACGTGGAGGGCGCCCTCGACCCCGTGATCGACGCCCTCGCCGCCGTGCCCGCGCGCGCATGACGGCTACGGACGATATCCGTCCAGACGGGGAAGGGACGCCCGAGGGCGTCCCTTCCCCTCGCCCGAACGAAGCAAAAGGGAGCCTGCAACGCCTGAATGATCCCGGCAACGTCGCTGCGATATTGAAACCGGGCAAAAACGAGACGGATTCGCAAGGAGAGCAGGAGGAGCAGCGCGCCCCACATCTCGACAACGCAAGCAGTCCAGCACCTCCGCCGCGAAAACCAACCGCAAAGCGCATGCAGCCGATCCGCGCGACCGACCTTGGCACGAGCCCCTGTTCGAGCGCAACCCCTGGGATTAGCGTCCGATCGGATTTCGGATGCTTCGAATCCCCCAAGCGATCACAGCTGCACAACCGATGCAACTGCAGCGCACGTGGAACGCTTGGAACCGAAAACTCCCGCAACGGCACCTGAACAAGCAATCGATTCGCTCTTCGGCACATCCCCACCCCAACTCGGAGAAAAAGCTCGAAAAACTGAGCGCTTTTCGAACTTGGGAGCCATTTGCCCGCGCTCGCGTTTCGTTTTCGAACTCTCGATATTTCACGACCTGGGAAAACGTCGATAAGCGCGCGGAAGAACACGCCCGAAAGCCATTGCCGAGCGCCGCAAACGAAGGATTTCGGCTCCTAAGTTCGAAAAGCGCTCAAAAAATCGCTCTGTTCTTACGAGTTAGAGGGCAAGGCGGTAGATTTCCCGCGCGTCGTCCATCGAAAGTTTCATGAAGCTGCCGAACGGCTCGCCCTTGTTCTCCAGCAGCGTGGGGATCATGCTCTCGATATCATCCTCGAACACGCCCAGCTCCTCGAGCGACGTCGGCATGCCCAAGCTCGCGAAGAACGACCGCGTCTCGTCGATGGCGTTGTACACGTCGGCATCCGTATCGCCCGTGGGGGTCAGTCCGAACACCTCCGCTCCGTACTGGATGAGGCGCGCCGGGTTCTCGGGATAGACGTACTCCATCCACGCGGGGAACATCACAGCAAGCCCCGCACCATGGGTGATCTGGGGATTCAGCGCAGAAAGCTCGTGCTCGAGCCCATGGGTCGCCCAATCGGTATGGCGGCCGACGCCGGCGACCCCATTGTGGCACAGCATGCCCGCCCACATGATGTTGGCCCGGGCATCGTAATTGTCCGGCTCTGCCATAACGCGCGGCGCTTCGGCGCGGATGGTCTTCATCAGCGAAAGGCACAGGTTGTCCGTCACGGGGACCGCGCCCAGATCATCGAAGAAGCGCTCAAGCAGATGCGCGAACATGTCCACCATGCCGGCGGCGCTCTGGTACGGCGGCAGCGTGAACGTGAGCTCGGGATTCATGAAGGCGAGCTGCGGGCGCAGCATCGGTCTGCCGTAGCCGGTCTTGCGGCCGAGCTCATCGTTGCTGATCACCGTATTGGGGCTTCCCTCGCTTCCGGCGGCGGGGATGGTCAGCACTACCGCGATCGGCAGAACGGACTCGGGGTCCTTCCCGGTGCCGAAGAAGTCCCACACGTCGCCGCCGTAGCGGACGCCCAACGCCACCGCCTTCGCACTGTCGATGACGGATCCGCCGCCGACAGCCAAGACCCAGTCGACCCCCTCCTTCTTGCACAGATCGACGGCCTCGCGCACGAGCCCGATCTCGGGGTTGGGCCGCACGCCGCCAAGCTCGATGAAATCAACGCCGGCCTCCTTCAAGGATTCCTCCACGCTGTCCAACGTGCCGTTCGCACGCGCGCTGTTCCCGCCGAAATGCACCAGCACCTTGGAAGCGCCGCGCTCGGCGAGCATGGTGCCCGCCTTCTGCTCCGCGTTGCGGCCGAAAACGAAATGGGTGGGAGAGAAGAACTCGAAATCCTGCATGATGCCGTCCTTTCGAAGAGATGATGTCGCTAGTATAGCGGACGCGAAGCCCGAAACCCCCTTGGCAGTCGGCACGACCGGGCGAAAAGACGCCGTCCGCCGGAAGGGTCATGCGCTCCCCTACAGCAGGCCGGCAAGGTTCAAGCCGAATATCCACAGGAACATGGTCACCACGGAGAGCGAGGTGCTGACAACCACCATCTGGCCCGCAAGCTCGTCATCGCAACCCATCTCACGCGCCATGGGGTAGCTGCTCACCGCCGTAGGGCTGGCGCTCATGGCGAGCAGAGCCCCAAGCTCGACGCCATGATATCCGGTGATTACCCCGATGCCTATGAAGGCGGCTGGCATCGCCACGAGCCTGACCAACACCGTGGCGAAAAGGGCATGGGCATTCTTCCCCACGCGGGAGAATCTGAATGTGCCGCCGATAACGATGAGCGCGAGCGGCGTGGCAATGCCGCCCACGTCCTTGATCGCCACCTCGGCGACGCCGGGCAGGCGCACCCCGGAAAAGACCGCAAAGAGCGCCAGTATCGTGGCATCGATCAGGGGATTGGTGAAGATGGCGAGGATCAGCCCGCGCATATTGACCGAGCCGCCTCCATTCACCTCCAGGACCGCCACCGAATATCCGTTGAACAACGGCACGATCACGGCGATCAGCACCGCCGTGACGCCGATGCTTTCCGCTCCGAACAGGGCGGTGGCGATGGGGATGCCGAAGATGACGTAATTCGCGCGGCACATGCCCTGGATCATGACCCCGCGGCGGGCGGGATCGGGCACGGCCTTCCACAGGATCAGGGATACGACGCCCCAGGATGCGGTGACCAGGGCGACGGCCAGCAGGAGAAGCCTAGGTTGGAAGGATGCCTCGAAATCCGACGTGTAGACGGACCAGAACAGCATGGTCGGCAGAAACACCTTGAAAACCAGCTTGTTAATTCCGTTGAAGACCTCGATGGAGCAGATATGCGCCACCCGCAGACAATAGCCCAGCACCATGAGGAAAAAGAGCGGGGCAACCGCGCCTAAGGCCAAATCGAACGCTTGCGTGGTCTTTCCCCCCCTCCCCTGCCTCGATCGATGCCGTTCGGCGAATCCGACCGAATTCCGTTCCGATGGCGTGATCGACAGCGCCGTGCAATCTGGCTGCCGGCCGTCGAACTCAGCGGATTCCATTCTAGCGCTTGGCGGGCATCGGCACTGCGCCGACCCGCTCGATAACTTATGGAGAAACCAGTCTGCGGGCTTGACCGCCGCAGGGGGTTTGCTACTATATCCGTCGTGCTTTTGGGGCATTAGCTCAGCTGGGAGAGCGCATGACTGGCAGTCATGAGGTCAGGGGTTCGATCCCCCTATGCTCCACCAATAATACCAGGTCAGCGGCTTGTCGCTGGCCTTTTTGCTGAATATGAGCAGGCCTTTGCCAATAGGCAAAGCAGATCCAAGCCGAGATTTCAAGGCTTGGGGCCTTCTATAAACATACACAAGATGACATCACAACCCGCGTGCATCCTCTCGAGCGGACAAGAAATCTGCCGAGGTAACTACAGCGAAATCACCGCGTTTGGCGAGCTTTTCCCTGGTTCCGCTCGAAACAGGCCTTTTCGTGAACAGGAGGTAGTGCCTTTTCGCATCCTGCGCGACAATATCCGCCCGATGCTCGAGGGTGGCGATCGCCTCGGTCTCGTCAAAGCTGTCGCGCCACTTGCATTCTCCTATCAACATGTCGTGGCCATGCGCCCCCATCGCGAGCACATCGATGTCGACTTGTTCATGGAGCAGCGGATCTCCTCCCCACCACTTCCCGAATTTGGTGGCCAGGAATCCCAAGCGCCCATGGGCGTTCTCTTTGAACACCCACTGCATGCAGATGGCCTCGAACTGCTCACCAGCGTAGGTTTCGAGCGCCCCGGCCTCGCATGCGGATGCCGCCACCGCATCGCCAGCCCCGCGCTCGACCGCATCTGTATAGGGACTCGCAAAGCGGTACCAATAAGTGAAGAAATTACGCCGCCGCAAATCGGAATGTGCCGCCGTGGCATTGTAGAACGAGCAGATTCGTGAGCAGCTACGCGCTGGCGAACGCTTACGATCCGCTCGTCGGCTTCAGGCTTTCATATTCGATCAAGAACAAGATCCGCGAGTACTACACAGGTTTCTCGACATGCGAGCGCAAACTGAACAGAGGCGATCCGACTCCGTTCGTGATCATGTTCTCGGAGTTTCTCTAATTTATCTTCTATTGGATATAATAGGCGGAAAACCCGACCCGAGAGGAAGATTCCACATGCGAGACCATTCCGGACACATCGAACTCACGCGCGAGGAAGCGGTGCGAAAGTCGCTCGAAGCAAGCGGTTTCACGGCGGAGGATCGGCGTCCGCCCATCGATCTGGTGCCGCTCGCCGAAAGCTTCGGGCGTGTGCTCGCCGAAGATGTGGTTGCGCTATCCCCCGTCCCTAGCGCGCTCACCTGCAACATGGACTCGATCGCCGTGCATTGGGCAGATTTCGAGAACGGCATGCCCGACACGAGCAGCTGGGTGAGGGGAGTCGACTGGGAATTCGCGAACACCGGCGTCGCCATGCCCGCTGGCTTCGATACCGCGATCGTGGTCGAGCACGTGCGGGTAAGCGAGGACGAGCAGCATGTGGCCATCGATGCCGCCCCGAGCGCCCGAGGAGCCGGCACGCATCCTGCGGGGAGCAGGCTGCAAGTCGGCGACCTGCTGGAACACGCTGGAACCGTGATCACGCCCGACGTCGCCGCACATATCGCCTCCGGCAACCATGCGACCGCCGCCGTGGCGCGCAAGCCCCGCGTGGCGTTCATCCCCACCGGCAACGAGCTCGTGCCCGCCGGCGCCCCCGCGCTCGAACCCGCAAGTGGCAAGTTCGCCGAAACGGGCAAGAACTTCGAGACCAACAGCCTCCTCGTGCGCGGCAAAGTGGAGCAATGGGGCGGCGTGTACGTGCCGTTCGACATCGTACCCGACGTACGTTCCAAAATCCGCGCGGCGATCGAGCGCGCGGCGCGGATCTCCGACATCGTGGTCGTCAACGCAGGATCGTCCAAGGGCAGCGACGACTGGACGTGCGAGGTGCTCGAGGAACTGGGCGAGGTGATCTGCCACGAAACCAACCACGGCCCCGGCCACCACAGCAGCTTCGCCGTGGTCGACGGCACGGTGGTCGTGGGGATCAGCGGGCCCTCGGGCGGGGCGAGCCCCACGCTTGATTTCTATCTGCGACCGCTCATGCGCGCCTACCTGGGGCTGGACCCGATTCTGTCCAAGACCCCCGCAATCCTGACCGACGATTTGCCCGCGAAAAAATCCCCTGGTGCTGCCGGCAAGGCGAAGGCGGCCGGCGAGCAGCGGCCGTCCAAAGCGAGGCCCAAGGGGTTCTTCGCCATCCGCATGATGAAGGTCGAGGCAGGAGCGGACGGCATGCTGCACGCCACCCCTCTGCCCGGGCGCCCCGGGAGCAAGGAGGCAGCGGCGGCAAACGCCTACACCCTGGTACCGACCGACGACGTCGGGCGAACCCCGCACGCCGGAGACGTTATCGCAATCGAATACCGCTGAGGCGCGCAGCCGCCATCACGTGGCAGCACCGTGCATTCCATCGGCGCAGGCTCATCCCGCTCTGCGAACTCGAACTCATCGATGGGAACGAGGGATCTGCCAAAGTAGCAAAGCCTGTCGAAAGTGGGTCCGCTACCATCGTGCCATGGAAGAGGCCCCCTTCCCAGCATCAGCCATTCGCCGCGCCGGGGCGCATATACGCACATGCCAACCCGCTGCAACGTTCCGGCCTTCACACGGCGGAGCCGCGCTACCTCATCGTGGAATCGCGGGTGAGCTTGCGGTGCAGGCGGTGCGGCTTGCCCGCATCGGGTCCCAGGCGCTGCTCGCGGTTCCCCTGGTAGTCGGCAAAGTTGCCCTCGAACCAGCACCAGGCGCCGGCGTCCTCATCCGTGCCCTCCCAGGCGAGGATGTGCGTCGCCACGCGGTCGAGGAACCAGCGGTCGTGGCTCGTGGCAACCGCGCACCCCGGAAACGCCAAAAGCGCCTCCTCCAAGCTTTCGAGCGTCTCGGTGTCCAGATCGTTCGTGGGCTCGTCCAGCAGCAGCAGGTTGCCCCCCTGCTTCAGCGTGAGCGCCAGGTTCAGCCGGTTGCGCTCGCCGCCGGAAAGCACCCCGGAGGGTTTCTGCTGGTCGCTCCCCTTGAAGCCGAACGCCGCCACCCACGCGCGGCTGGGAAGCTCCTCCTCCCCCACCTTGAGGTAGTCGAGCCCGCCGCTCACGACCTCCCACACGCTCTTCTTCGAGTCGAGCCCCGCGCGCCCCTGGTCGACGTAGCTGATCTTCACCGACGGTCCGATCTCAAGCGATCCGCCGGTCACGCCCTCGGCGCCCACGATCATCTTGAACAGCGTGCTCTTGCCGACGCCATTGGGGCCGATCACGCCGACGATGCCGTTGCGCGGCAGGCTGAACGAGAGGTCGTCGATCAGCACGCGATCCCCAAACGACTTATGCAAATGCTCCGCCTCGATGACCTTCGACCCCAAACGCGGCCCGACCGGGATATGGATTTCGGCGAAGTCGACTTTCGCGTGCGCCGCCTCGGCCGCCATCTGCTCGTAGCGCTCCAGGCGGGCACGGCTCTTCGCCTGGCGCGCCTTCGGGCTGCTGCGCACCCACTCCAGCTCCGACTTCAACTTCTTCGCGCGCTTGGCATCCTGCTTGCCCTGCAGCTCCAGGCGCGCTGCCTTGGTCTCCAGGTAGGTGGAATAGTTTCCCTTGTACGGATAGAGCGTGCCGCGGTCGACCTCGCAGATCCATTCCGCGACGTTGTCCAGGAAATAGCGGTCGTGCGTCACCGCCAGCACGGCCCCCTCGTAGTTCTTCAGGAACTGCTCTAGCCATAGCACGCTCTCCGCATCTAAGTGGTTGGTTGGCTCGTCCAGGAGCAGCAGATCGGGCGCCTCTAGAAGCAGGCGGCACAAGGCAACGCGCCTGCGCTCGCCGCCGGAAAGGATATCGATGGGAGCGTCGGGGTCGGGACACTGCAGCGCATCCATCGCCTGCGAAAGCTGGCTGTCCAGATCCCAGCCGCCCGCAGCATCGATCGCATCTTGCAGCTTGCCCATCTCGTCCATGAGCGCATCGAAATCCGCCTCCGGGTCTGCCATCTCCGCCGACACCTCGTTGAAACGCGCGATCTTCGCCAGCACGTCGCCGAACGCCATCTCGATGTTCTCGCGCACGTTCTTGGTCCCGTCAAGTTCGGGCTCCTGCCTCAATATACCCACGCTGTACCCCGGGGTCAGCCGCGCCTCGCCAGCGCTCACGTCCTCCAGCCCGGCCATGATCGCAAGCAGCGTACTCTTGCCCATGCCGTTGGGGCCCACCACGCCGATCTTCGCGCCGGGATAGAACGCCATCGTCACATCATCCAAGATCACCTTGTCGCCGTGCGCCTTGCGTGCCTTGTGCATCTGGTAGATGAATTCCGCCACTTGCTGCTCCTTATATACTGGAATGCCTTGAGAGCATTGTACGGGAATCGCCCGCAACCGCAAAAGCATGACCGGCCTTCAGCATCGAAGCACTCGACGACCCGACTACCCTTCTTCTGTATGCTGAAGGAAGCGCCCTAAGCGGTTTCTTACGGAACTCTGTATAAGAATCAACGCTTGATCGCCGCGATCCTAACATAACGATTTTGGGAGTATGACGAAGTCTTCCGATTTGGAGTGTGGCCCGTAGGGCCATCCGAGAAATCGGAGGAAAACGAAAGAAGATCCCTTATTCCTTGGTTTGCCTAGAACTAAAGAAGGAGATGAGACCTCCATGGCAGACGATACCAACCCGCAGGCCCACGCGATAGGCGTACTTTGCGAGTCCAGCTGCAATCAATGCGATAGGCTTTACCGTAGGCTTTGCCGCCTCTTCGTTGTTGCATTCCTTTTTCATCTTAACCTGCTGGAATTCAATTGAATTCCCAATGATTCACGATGAAGCCAGCTATTCACGCCTCCAGCTATTTCTCTGTGATCCAAAGTGTGACTTAACGGTAAATGAGTCCTTGGTATTCATCTCGGCAGAGCAGATGAGAGGGGTTTGAAGTGGAAAAACGAACCGGAAGTAAATCGGGGTCTCTTGGCATCGGAATTTTAGCCGCAGTCGTTTGTTCGTTGTGGGGTCTTACGTTCGTCTCGTTCACTGTAACGCTGAGGTATTTCACCCCAGCGCAAATATTGTTCTTACGGTGTTGTATCGCATATCTCTCGATGTGGATTGTATATCCGCATTTTCACCGGCATACGAAACTCAAGATCGAATTGTTGTTGTTGGCCGCAGGCTTGTGCGGAACCACGTTGTACGTATGTTTGAGCAATACCGCGCTTCTGTACACGGCGACGTCGAACGTTTCGGTTTTGTCTTCTCTGTCGCCGATATTTACTGCGTTGTTTGTGCCTCTGTTTATGCGTGGCTCGAAGATTTCCGGTCGTGTCATCTTCGGATTCTTGGTTGCAACGGTGGGCGCCTCAATCGTGTCGACAGGCGGACATTTCGAATTCGATGCCCAGCTCTTTGGTTGCTTGCTTGCAATAGGAAGTGCAGCCTCCTGGGGCATTTACACAAACATCCTGCGTCTACTGAAGAACGAGTGCGATTACTCGCAGAACTACATTACACGTCGCGTTATGGGCTATGGCGTTATCACCGTTATTCCCGTCATGCTGATTCAGGGCGTTCCTATCGATACAAACGCATTCTTTAATCCCGAAGCCGTTCTCAACTTGTTGTTCCTTGCCTTGGTTGCGCAGACATTCTGCCATGTGGGTTGGGGACTTGTCGCTCGCAAGAAAGGTTCAGTCTGGGCGAGCCAATTTACTTACATTACGCCGATCGCCACTATGATCGGGTCGGCTTTTATCTTGGGTGACGTCATTACTGGCATCATGATTGGCGGTACGGTGCTTATTCTCTTAGGCGTCATGGTTTCTGATGGCACCGTTATCAAGAAGTTGATGGAAAAAAGTTGACTCTGACATCTGATGGGGAAGAGCAGTTCTCCGACGTGAACAAATAAATCTAAAAGGTATCGGCAACGGGCACATCTGGACTCCAAAGCAAGTACACCCGTTCATGAAGGCGCAATCAATCCGTTTGCTGAGTGGAAGGATCGAATAATGGTAATGTTTACGGTCAATGGAGAATCGTACAGTTATGAACCAGCAGAGGATGAGAAACTCAGCTTGCTCGATTATCTGCGTAACGACTTGCATCTGACGGGAACAAAGCGCGGATGCGAAGAGAGAGTCTGCAACGCCTGTACCGTTCTTATCGATGGGAAGGCAAAAAAATCATGCGCTACATTCATGAAGGACATGGACGGCAAGAACGTCGTCACTGTTGAAGGGCTTGAAGCTGCAGACGGTACGCTCGACCCGCTACAAGATGCCTTTATCGAGTATAATGCAGTGCAATGCGGGTTCTGTACGCCTGGTATCCTAATGGCGGCGAAGGGCTTACTCAATGAAAAACCCGATCCAACCGAGGATGAGATTCGAAAGGCTCTGCGGCTGAACTTGTGCCGCTGTGGTACGTATCCGCGTGTCGTCATGGCGGTGCAGAAGGCAGCTGCAGTCATGCGCGGGGATGAAGCGCCGGTGTATCATCCGTTTGATCTTTCGACGAGTAAGGAGAGCTTCATCGGCAAATCCATTCCTCGTCGCGATCTTCCCGACAAGGTGACGGGCCGTACGAGATTCTATGCTGACATGCAATTCGACAACATGCTGTATGGAAAAGCCGTCTATGCGGAATACCCACATGCGAAGATTCTGTCTATTAATACGAAACCCGCGTACGATGTTCCCGGCGTCGTGCTGGTTCTGACAGCGAAGGATGTTCCGGGGAAGAACCGCTTCGGAGTGCTTTGCCCTGACCAGCCGGTGTTTTGCGATAAACGTGTGAAATATATTGGCGATACCGTAGCGGTTGTGTTCGCCGAATCGAATAAAGCTGCCGAAGAGGGCGTAAAGAAAGTTGAAGTCGAATACGATGAACTGCCTGTTATCGGCAGTATCGAAGAAGCATTGGCGCCGGATGCTGTGCTGATTCCCGACATCGACAATCCCCCGCATCCCATGGCATTTATCAGCGGTGAGAGGGGTAACATCTGCAAAGACGTGAAATTGCACCGTGGAAATGTTGACGGGGAGTTTGCGAATTGTGCTGCCATTGTCGAGGAGTCGTACGTTACCCAGCGGCAGGAGCATGCGTGGATAGAAACGGATGGTGCCATCTCCACGATTGATGAGGATGGCAAGATCACGGTGTATGCACCGAACCAGAGCCCATTTGCCGATCGCGACCAGCTCGCGGCAATCCTCGGAATGGACGTGGACGATGTGCGTATCATTCATATGCCCGCAGGCGGCGCATTTGGCGGCAAGACGGAGCTGACCACGCATGCACCCTGTGCCATTGCAACGCTTAAGACGGGCAGACCCGCGAGCATGGTTCTTTCCCGTAGGGATTCTCTGCGCACTCATCCCAAGCGGCATGGTTACAACATGACATACAAAATTGGTGCGGACGAAACGGGCAAAATAAAAGCGATGACCGTGGAGATCACCTCCGATGCTGGAGCGTACGCAAGCTGGAGTCCGCGTGTTCTCGAGCAGGGGCTCAGCTACTGTACAGGTCCGTATTATGTTCCGAACTTAAATCTCCATCTCCAGGGTGTCTATACGAACAATATGATCGCTGGCGCTATGCGCGGGTTCGGTGCCATCCAGAGTCATTTTGGCGCAGAATCGGCGATTGATAAACTCGCTGAAGAACTGAACATGGATCCGTTGGAGTTGCGCCGCGTGAACGCACTCGATCGCAATCTGCCCATGACGACAGGCCAATATCCCAACACGCAGGGCATTGACTACAAGAATACGATCAAGGGAGCCCATCGCCTCATCGAAAAGCTCAATCCGAAGCTTACAGCAATGCGCGCAGAAGGAAAAATCGTAGGGTTGGGCATCGCCAGCGGTTGGCGAAGCGTTGCAGGTGGATTGGGTCCAGCAGAAGTTGCAGGTGCAACCTTCACGCTCAAACCCGACGGTCGCGTGTTTTTTGGCATTGCGTGCACCGAGATGGGACAAGGTTCGCATACTTCTTTGGCTCAGATGGCAGCAGAAATAACGGGTATAAGCTGGGACGACTTCGATATTTGTGCTGGCGATACGCAGAAAGTGCCGTACGGTGGAGGAGTCATGGCATCTCGCGGCGTGTATCTGTGGGGTCATCCAACCATAAAAGCTGCCGAGCAATTCCGCGAGGACCTGGTGGAAGCTGCAGCGTCGCTGTTGAACATCGAGCAAGATGCCATGAAGTTGGAGAACAGCACGTTCGTCTCCACAGAGACGGGTGATAAGCTTCTGACTTTGGTAGAGCTTGCGAGTAAGCTGAAAGACCCCCTCTCGGTTACGGTCGATTTCGAGTTGCCCAAGAGCAATCCCGTTGCCGAAAACACGAACGAGGACAATCATATCCCAACTTCTGAGTATAACCCACATCAGACTGTTTCGTACAATACCACCATTGCTGTGGTTGAAATCAATCCGGAGACGGGCAAGGTCACGATTCCTTACATGGGTGCCGTCGTCGATGGCGGGCGCATCATCAATCCCGATGCAGCTAAGCAGCAAATTGAAGGCGCGCTCATTATGGGAACAGGCTACGCGATGACGGAGAACTTCAAAGTCGAAAATGGCATCAATGTCACGAACAGCCTGGGCAAGGTAAAGATACCCCGCTTCGACAACTATCCGCCGAACCTCGAAGTGCACTTTACCGAGGCGACGGACCAGACTGGGCCTTTCGGATCAAAAGGTATCGCAGAGGTTGCAGTACTCACACCGGCCCCTGCTGTCTGCAACGCCATTCACGATGCCGTGGGCATCCGCATCAACACATTGCCAGTTAACGACCATCTCGAGGAGATCAAGTATGCCGCTAAGAAGATTCTCGCGTACAACCAATCCAAAGCGGTTAAATAGCTGGAACTACGTATTGCTAGCGATTATTTGCACTGCGTAAACGCCGATTATACGTAACAGTTCGGAGCTGCGACGGCATTTCATCTCATCGAGGAATAGTGCAAAGGGGTGAATGCCGTCGCCTAGAAGGGCATGCGTTGGATGTGTTCGCGGCATAGAAAGGCAGGAGGTATGCAATGTCCAAGGCGCTTTATGAACTGCTCGGAATTGGTAAGCACGATCTCGTCTCCGTGACGGGTGCGGGCGGTAAGACGACTATGGTTTATTTGCTTTGCGACGAGCTTGCAACAACTGGCCGCAATGCCGTGGTTTCGACGACAACCCATATGCAGCGCCCGAAGGAGTTTAAGGGTGCAGTTGTCGTCGAACAGAACCCTGCTGCCGCAGCTGTAGCGGTCAGGGCTATCGGCAATAGACGGACGTTTGCTGCCTCGGAGAGTGCGGCCGGGTGCAAGGTGAAGGGGTTCGATGGCCCCGGCCTTGACCTGATGCATGCCGTGCTTGACAACTCCACCATACTAAACGAGGCAGATGGCGCAGCAATGAGACCGTACAAATTCTACAGGGCAAACGAACCGGTCATTCCCCAATCGACCACGCTGATCATCCATGTGATTGGGTGTGAGACGTTCGGGGAGGCAATGAATGATACCTTGTTCCATCGCTGCCCTCCCGACAAGGTGGGGCGAGTTTTCGATGAGGCGGAGTTTACGGAGCAGTTGCGCTGGTTTAGAGACAACAAGCTCGCTCCGTTTCATTGCCGCAAGGTTCTCGTTGTCAACAAGATCGATGGTGGTCGTGAAGAAGCTGCGTATTGCATGCGCGACATCGGCCACTCTTATTTTGATGCGTGTCTGGTCACATCGCTCCATGAAAGACGGTGGGAATCGTGATGTATGCGATGGTGTTGGCAGCTGGATTGTCATCGAGGATGAAAGAGGAAAAGCTGCTGTTGCCACTCGAAGAGCATACCATTCTCGAGAGGTCGTTGGAAACAGCGAGTCGGCTCTGCGAAAATGTTCTTGTGGTGACCAAGCCCAAAATCGCTGCGGACACTGCATTTCCGGAAAACGTTCAGGTAGCAATCAATGAAACCCCCGAGGCGGGACTTGCGTCTTCGATCACCGTAGGCATCGCATGGCTTAAAGCCAACGCACCAGAATGCGAGGGCGTTCTCATGCTCTTAGCCGATGAGGTTTCAATCAGAATGAACGTTGCTTACGAGGTAATGGAGAAGCTGCAAGGTCGATACGACGCGATTATCGCAGTGAGCTGCAATGGCAAAATTTGTCATCCCGTTGCATTCGGCGCTGCATGGTTTAATCAGCTAGCGGCCTTGAAGGGCGACAAAGGCGGGAGCCAGATCCTAAAAGCCTATCCTGAGTCGGTCGAGTACGTAGAGGCGGATGATGAGGGCGATGTGGACATCGACACGCAAGAAGACTACTTACACGCAGTGTTGCAGCACCGTAAACTGGTGCTTGTACGGGGGGCGGGCGATATCGCGACCGGCTCGATACATCGACTGCACGAGGCTGGTTTCCTAGTAGCTGCGATGGAGATAGCGCACCCGACCGTTATCCGTCGTAAAGTTTCGTATGCGCAAGCACTGCTGTCGGGTGAGTGCATCGTTGAAGGGCAACGGGCGGTTCTGTGCGCCACACCCTTCGACATGGCAAAAGCGTTCGGGCAGGGTGAGATTCCCGTGTTCGTCGACCCTGATGCGGTATTAGTGACAAAACTGAGACCGGATGTTGTTGTCGACGCAATACTAGCCAAGCGTAACCTGGGTACGACAATCGATATGGCGCCAGTGGTCGTGGGACTAGGTCCCGGATTCACCGCCGGCGTAGACTGCCATGCAGTGGTGGAGACGATGCGTGGTCACACGCTCGGAAGAGTTATTTACGACGGGAGTGCCATTCCCGATACCGGTATCCCCGGGAATATCGGGGGATACACCAAGGAGCGGGTGATGCATGCACCTGCATCGGGCGTTGTGAACTTGATGCACGACATCGGCGACTATGTCGAGTGTGGAGAATGTCTAGCAATGATAGGCGATACGCCGTTGACGGCGAGCCTTACCGGCTATCTGCGCGGGATAATCGCGGATGGAAGCGAAGTATGCCAAGGTTTGAAGATGGCCGATATCGATCCGAGAGACGTCTACGGACACTGCTTCAGTATATCCGATAAAGCTTTAAGCATCGGCGGCGGAACGCTCGAAGCGGTCATGCATCTCCTGCATTGCAAGATGTGACTGGGAAAGTGGAAAGTCACTATGTCTATGTTGGTTGATGAAAGACCGGCCGTTCGCAATGGCTGCGAAAGGAGTGTCGTGCCAACTGAACTTCGCAACATGGAAACGACTTCGAATTTCATGCAGATTGGGTCGGGCAGACATGGTTCGTACGTGACTCTTAATAGCTGCGTACATAAGAATGCGGTCGGATCAGCGCCTTTGCGCAGTTTCGAACCCATAGAGCAACGAGCACGTGAAGCGCTCGTTTCAGGACAGGATATCGTAACCGCTCGAATCATCGAGACGAGGGGGTCGGTGCCGCGGCATCGAGGCACGTCGATGCTGCTTGTGGAAGATGGATCGAAATTCGGTACCGTAGGCGGTGGCCGCATCGAATCGCTCATCGAACGTATATGCCGGGATACGTTTCGCGAACGAGAATCGTGGCATGTCTACGATGTTGGCGTCAGCTCGCATATCAATGGACAGCGCGACAACAGCGGTGGATCGGTGAAAATCCTTGTCAGATATTACAGCAAGGAGCGCCCGTTCGAGTACGATGAAATGCCTTTGCCTGTAACCACAGCATACATTTTCGGGTGTGGCCACGTAGGGAGTGCATTGGAGCCTGTTCTTCGGAGTATCGGTTTCGATATAGTCATGGTCGACGATCGCGAGAGCATGGTAAGTCGTGACAAATTTCCTTTTGCGACTCAGGTATGGAAGGTTCCTACGCTTGAACATGGATTGGATATGGTTGAGCTCAATGAATTCAGCTACGTGTTCCTGATGGGCTACAAACAGGAGAAGAACCTTGGTCTCTTGCGCGCTGCGCTGAAAAAGCCGCACGCTTATATTGGCTTGCTCGGAAGCCGCCGGAAAGTTGCATCGATCTTTCGGATGTTGGAAGAGGAAGGCATCGACGTCTCCACTGATAAGACCGTTCACGCACCAATAGGTGACTACATTAAAGCGGAAACGCCAGCGGAGATTGCAATCAGCATTGCTTCCGAGGTCATACGAGTACGTGCCGAACTTCTGCAGAACGGCTGCTCGCATTGATTGAGGTCGAATGCGTCTTCACTATACGAAGTGAAAGTTTTCCTCATCGGAGTGAAAATTCATTCCAGTATTCCTGCTAGAGAAGCGATTGCCGGGGCTATTTTTCGTCGATGGTGTAGAACCGATTCATAGCGTCCTCAAGCGTCGTGTAGAACGATTCTGTCTCTTTGTTGTCTTGATACGTTATTAGGCTGACCACGATCATGACGACGGTCGATGCGAGCAGCCCGATGGTGCCATACCACACGTTGCCCATATCCCATACAGCGTACGTCATAATCACGAGTGCTGTTCCTACAAGGGTGGCGGCAATCGCTGCCTGTTTAGTTGCATGCTTCCAGTACAATGCGCATACCATGACAGGAAATAGGGGCATTACCAGGGCTATGGAAAACATGATCAGTGTGAATATCAGCTGTGGGGGATTGATAGCAATCAACGTTGATGTCGTGCCAAGAATGATAATGATGATACGTCCAATAATTTTCTCGCTTTTTGGGGTGATATTCAGGTGAAATGTGTTTTTCAGCAAATCTGACTCTACGATGGCCGAAGAAACACCTAAAAACGCATTTGCCGTGGAAAGACCGACGGCGGTTGCCCCCACGAAGAACGTCAACATCAGGAACACTGCAAGTGGCGGGTTGGCATCGAACACAATGTTGTTGATTAGATAAGGGATTATCAGTTCGCTTTCGCTGCTGGTCATTCTGTCAACAAGCGCCAAGCCAATAAGCCCTATCAGCATGGTTCCCGTCCATACGAACACCTGTAATACGGGCGTGGCGAAGGACAACCTGCGCTGAGAATGCAAGCTGTTGCCGAAGTATCCTGATCGAACGAACACGTGCGGCAGCATGATGGTCCAGCCTATTGCGCAGGAAAACGGATAGCCGAAACGGAATGCGTACGTGGTTGTGCCTGAAGGTCCCGGGTACGAGAAGAATCCAGCAGTGTTGGGGTTGCGCCAAATCGTTTGCAACGCCTCGTTGAGAGAGCCATGGAAACCGACGACCAGGCAGGAGATAGCGATGACCCAAAGGGCTGCTATGAAGAACAGTCCTTGAATGGTATCGGCGAACGCGGCGGATTTCATACCGCCAATGCATACAAATACGGTCATTGTAATGCCAATGACCACGACGGCATTTGCGTAACTAATGGCTCCGCCTGTCGCATATTGTGCCGCCTGAGAGATGGCGACGAGCACTGAGGCGATGTACGGAAACGAGCAGGCGAGGAATACCAGTCCGAGTATGGTGCGAAGCGCTGGGCTTTTGAATCGTTCGTAATAAAAATCGGATGGGGTGATAAGCTTTCGACCTTTTTGCTGATTGTAGGCCCATACCTTGTTCATAGTGAAATGGGAGATTACCGGGAACAGACATATGTAACTCAGTTCCGCTACCCAGTAGCCTAACCCGTTGCGGTAATACGCACCAGGGCCGGCAAAGAAAACCCAAGTGCTCATTAATGATGCGAGGTAGGTCATGATCAAAACAGGCCAAGGGACAGTGGCGGTAAGCAAATTGCCGCCGTCCTTTCGTTTCCTATCCCGTACAGTGACGTACGCAGCCACGCTCAGGAGAAAACAAATATAAAGAGCAAATGTTACCCAAATCGTTGTGGAACTCAGCATGGTCTATGCTCCATTACCTTCGCACTCGTGCGCATGTGCTTGTGTTTAAACTGAGAAAGAAAACATTGTCTGACCATCAGCATCTACGACATCATGATGTCGTAGCACTTATTTCGCTTTGTGCGGGACCTCGTTGTCCTTTAACTTGTAGATACGGCATACTTTCACAAGACCAATGTAAACAGCGGTCCATAACGGGATTATGGTCGCCAAAGCATAGATGATGGTTGGTACAGCCTGGCCGTAGGGAGGTAGGCCAGGGATATTGAAGACCGCGTACAACACGATAACCGCTGCCAGCCAAATTTTTTCCGTTCTTGTGACTTTCACAACTATTTATCGAATCGCGCCCGTGTTACAACCGATTGCCATGCCCCGACCGAACCCTAATCATTTGTGCGGCTATGCTAATGGCAATCTCTTCAGGTGTTTCTGCGAAGATTCTTTCTCCGATGGGTGCATATACGGTTTGCAGTGCATCTTCGCTTACTCCGTCCCGGCGTAGCATATCGAATATGGTTGCAGTTTTCTTATGGCTTCCAATCATGCCTATGTAGGCATGATTTTGCTTCAACGCGCTTTTCAAAATGGCGTAGTCTCCTTTATGCCCGCGCGTGACAATGATGATGTAGGTGTTCTCGTCTGTCGTGATAGTGCGAAAGCCGTCTTCGTACGAATCGATTACTACCACGTCTTTTGCGTGAGGGAAGCGATCGTGGTTTGCGAATTCTTCTCGATCGTCGAGCACGATAATATTGAACCCGATGTAGCGTAAAACCGGGTCAAGCGCTAATCCCACATGCCCCGCTCCAAAGATAAGGGCAGTTTCCTCTAATTGCATAGGCAATTTGAGTGCATTGGGGTTGTCAGCTGAGTAGTATTCGATAAGGATGTCAACCTCTCCACCGCATGCCATATCCAACGCCTCTGTGTCTAGTCCATCTAGATTGAAGTGGCAAAGATGGCTTTTTTCCTTGGTCTTGAAGGTCTTCATGCACTCTTCGGTAGTTTTCGCTTCGAGCAAACCGCCACCGACGGTGCCCCAGTTCCTTCCATCGGCAACGAAGGCCATTGTGGCACCATTGTGGCGCGGCGACGACCTGGCACTCACTGTCTCCACTATCCGCGCGACAACGACGTCGTAACCTTTCTCCAGCTTCTCGTACGCGCGATACGCGGCGTTGTTCTTCACTGAGCGCCCCCATCCTTAAGTGAGTTCCTCCTATTGGAATCTAACTATGCCATGAGGTGGGATCAGGTGAAAACCACGTTCGTATGAAGAAAAAAGATGCCAGTTGAATCAAAAGATGAATTCTTTGTATCCTCTAGGGAACGGCAACTGGTATCAGTGAGAAGCAGTAGGGGAAATCGCTTACCGATGATTTGCGATGCTGTCTTGGGCTATCGTATCCTCCTGCTTGATATTGGTATATTTTACATCTTGAAGATTTCAGTAGTGTTTTACGAGCATTGCATCAGGGGTTGCAGAAGTATCTTTTGCTCTTTGAAATAAGGGATGAGCGATAAGGGGGCAAGTGCAATGGGCGCTTTCGGGAAATGCTGCAAGGAGATAATGAACAAATACGGATTGAAATATCGCATCATCGCAAATGCGGTCGGATACGACGTATCATACATTAGCAAATGGGTTAATAACGACATACTGCCTGCCGCGGCATCGGCAAGAGACATCTGCTCGCTTATTGCAAAAGTGGCATCCGATTGCGAAGATGGGAATGATGATAAGAAACACGAACAGCATGATAAGTTGTTCCATGACCTGTACAACGCATACGAAGAGGATGAGCAGCGGTCTACGAGAGGTGTTCCCGTTACCGAACGGGGAGTGTTCGATCGGAAGACGGCCATCTTCGACCGGCTGAAGGATCTCCGCAAGGCAACCGATGTCTGCAAGTTGACAATGTTCGTCGATTTAAAAAATCTGGACAATGGTGAGCTTATTTTCCTTATTGACGTCGCCAATTATATCCGCGACTTGCGTTTCGATAGCGGTGGGATTTATGTGCTGCTGCCGGAACTCGGTTTGGACGGCATCGAGAACGGAAAGACCCTTGTTGCCATTATCAACCTGTTTATGGTCCAATCGCATGTAAAGCTGTATTGCTATTGTGCCCTGGTGTCTCAGTTCGGCATGGTCTTGTTGAGCGACCAATTCTTATATTCTGCCCAGTGTTGGGCGCATAAGTGCTGGTTGCATGAGGCAATATGCGACGATGTCTCCTTGGCGGTAAACGCGCTAAATCGAGAAATCATGCCCACGGCGACCGAACTGTTCCATTGCATCCCAATCGGGCATACCGAATCCGTAGAGTGCTCGGACGCTCTTTTTTGGCGAGCGTACAGCTATCAGTTGCTGGGAGTGTTGGGAACACAGTTCTGCAGCGACGAACTGCTTGCAAACATTACACATAACATGGATGCCGACACGGCGCAACGATGTGAATCGCAGCGTAATAGCCATGTATGCGCGCTTGATGCAGGCGAGCAGATACAGTGTTTGATCTATGGATACGCGATGCACTCGCTCGTTTATGATGGGTCCATTTTCGCAGGGGGTAAGTACATCGTGCTCGGCGCACAACAGCGTTTGCAGTATCTTTATGGTATGTGGAATATGATACAGCAATACCCGAACCTGCAAATCAGGGTAACTGGGGACTATATAGTTCGCGACGTCAAGCATCGTTTTCTTCCTGTTGTTCTATTCGATGCTCGAGGATGCTGTTTTCTGACATTTCCCGTAGACAAGCAATCGGCTGTCTGCCAAGTGAAGAACAGGGGGTTTCGCAAGTCGATCGAAAACGGGTTCTCCAATCTTTGGAAAGGTGACAACCTGACTGTATACGATTTCGAAGAAATGTTTTCCGAGTATCTTGACGAATGTGAAGCGGGTCTGCTGTAGCCATTGACTGTGCACCGAATGTTGATGTCACTGGCGGTGTTATACGTGGAATGGCCGCTACCTAGAATCGCTGATGGAGGCGAAACGATTCGGTGAAAGGGCAGCGACTACCTTTAGACGCTCTACTCGAAGATATCTCCGCCCATAAGGTCTGAGACGATCGATATTGACCAGATTCTGCATCGCTAGCTTGAGCTGGTAGTGAACACGATTGTGGACATCTGACCCGACGAAATCCTTGGCGAGAGCAACTGCCGCGACGACTGCTATGAGCACAACTCTGCTACTATCGTAGGCGAGATAGCCATGTTCCACCCCGAAGTTCCGGGGTGGAACATGTTTTCCTGACGAGTTAAGCGAGCTGTACTCCCGCGCCGACCATACAGTGATTGTCATCGTAAAAAAGTCTAGATTCTAGATGCGGGGATTACCCATGCACCGGGTCGACAATGCAACCGACGTACTCAAACCTGTAAGCCTCAGCACGTTGCGCGCGGTACTTGGGACTGATCCTCGAATAGCAAGACAAAGTCAAAATGAACGCGCTCACGCGTCTCGACTTTCCGTACGAGCAACCACATTTACCTGCACTCAACAATATTCAGACGCGCGTCAGCGAGGAGATAGGACATTGCAGCAAGGTGATCGGGATGTTCCAGTCCTTTAAGAGCTGATGCGGCCAGTCGGTTCGGTGCCAATCAGAGTGAATGGAGAATGGATCGATGAGTTTCATAGTTGCTGGCGCGCTCAAGGATATTGCACGCAAGAGCGAGGGTGCGAAGCCGCTCGAAACCGAAAGTCGCCGAGAAAGCCGAGGCGTTCATCCTCACGGCGATTGAGCTCAAGAGAAGGATTGCGTGATGTGTGCGATAGGAATCCTGGCCACGGTCGCTGCCACGGACTGTGCGTACTTTTGTTCGCTCAGGGCGTGTCCCGAGAAGCCCTGTTGCTAAGATTTGACGTATTACGCGAAGCGGAGCGCCTGGATTCTTTCGTCGCAGCTGTCCAGGCCAAGTGTATTTCGCTATGGCTTCATATCTCATGACGACACTACCTAGTTATCTCGTGGTAACCAATGTTTAACCAGACCGGTCACTGGCTTCAATGAAGCTGACGTTCTTATTACCTTATGGTTTGAGAATTCAGTTGATGTCATTTGATTCATAATGATGCATGGATTTCATGGCCCTCTTCTTCCCCGAGGCATTCAAAATGCACAGAAGTTAAAAACATCCGTCATCTTCAATCCGTCAGAGCCATCGTCCGTCATTTGAGGCTTGCATTTTTAAATCAAGGGGTAATCCCGAGATTATCAAAAAGAACCTTGAGAAGTGAACATGGGATAAAGGGCACGCATGCTGGCACTGCCCTAGACATGAGTTCGTGCCGACGCTTATGCAGTTGTTCTAATCGGCTTGCCCGATCTCTTTGAGATGGCCCGGCCGGTGGTTTCCCGGCAGGGCCGGCTCGTACGGCCTGCCCTCCTTCATGAGCCCGAGGCACACGCCCATCAGCTTGCGTGCCGCGCCGGAGAAGACGACGTAGTGGTGTTTTTTGTCAACCCTCTTCTTCTTGTCGTAGTAGTCGCCGAAGTAGGGGTCGTGCCCGCGAACGCTGTCCGCGGCCTGCATGAACGCCCGCTTGGCTCGAGGCCGAAGGTCCCCTCTGGTCTCCACAGGCGTAACCTCATTAGACATCCATCGCCGGACGACATCCTGCCTAATCCACGTCCGCCTGCGGGCCAGAGGCGCCTGCCTTTCTCGAAGAGCCGAACTTCTGGAACGAACACCAAGTGCCCTCCACCCATGCATGCCCTTTATCCCATATTTGCATTTATGGGAAAAGAGCGCGGCCGCTGCGCGAGAAGCGGCAGAAAGAATATAGGAGGAAAAATCATGACAGCACCAACTATTAACACAGAAGAATGCATCGCATGTGGAGCATGCGCAGAGGTGTGCCCGAACGATGTGATCGTCGTCGAAGATGTGGCAAAGGTTGTCAACCCCGACGACTGCATAGAGTGTGGGTCGTGCATCGAGGAATGCCCGTCCGAGGCGATTACGCTCTAGCTTGTGCAATAAAAGGCCGGCAACCGCAGAAGGCGGTTCGGCACGTTCCTGCAGCATCGACATGAGACAGGAGCCGACCCGGCCAGGTTGCATGGGGATGAGGCAGAGCGAACTCGCATCCCAAAACGAGCCTGTTTCGGCATGCGACATGCATACGGGGAGAGAGGAACGCCCCGATAGCCAACTTCGAGGGTATCTTGCTTTCTGCAAGCCTGGATGACTCAAAAACAGCCCTCCAGGGCCAACTTCGCTTGTTTTCAGCCTTTTCGAAAGCTGCGCAAGCGGACAGGATTGAAAGCTATCAGCTATGACCTGCGAAAATGCAGACTATTCTCGTTAGAGGCCAGCACATCCAGGTTGGGAAAAAGCTGGAAACCCTTGAAGTTGGCGCCCGGGAGGTCGTTTTCGAGCATTCAGGTAACGCAAAAGTTGAATACCCGCGAAGTTGGCTCTCGAGGTAAGCGATTTTCCGAAAGCGTTTTCCTTCGCTATCATGGAGCATCGAGCATCGAAAGCCTCAAAGGAGCTGTCCATGGCAGAGAACAACCTCCCCGTACCGGATCCGGCCACCGCGGCCGACCATCCCGAATTCAACGCGTTCGTGGAAACGATTGCGGCGCTGCGCAGCCCGCAGGGCGGATGCCCCTGGGACATGAAGCAAACCCACGCCTCCATCGCGAAGAACATGATCGAGGAGTCGTACGAAACGGTGGCGGCGATCGAGGAGGGCGACGCCGGCCATATGCGAGAGGAGCTGGGCGACGTCCTCTTGCAGGTCGTTCTCCAAGCGCAGATAGCGGCGGACGCCGGCGAATTCACCATCGACGACGTCGCGCACGACGTGAACGAGAAGATCGTGCGCCGCCATCCCCATGTGTTCGGAGCGCAAGCCGCCATGGCGGCCGCCGGGCTGACCGAAGCGGAGGTGGAGAACGCCCGCACCGCCGACGAGGTGCTCGACCTGTGGGAGGTGGTGAAATCCCATGAACGCAAGCAGAAAGATGCCGCACGGACGGAGAAGCTGCGCGCCGCGGGACTCGATCCGGATGCCCCGCGCGGCTTGCTGGAGGACGTGCCCCGCGGAGAACCCGCCCTGATGCGCGCGCAGGACATCTCGCGCAAGGCGGTAGGCGTGGGATTCGAATGGGAATCGACTGAGGACGTCTGGAGTCAGGTGAAAAGCGAGGTCGACGAATTCAAAGCCGCTCCCGAACGGAGCGCGGAAGCCGAGATGGAGTTCGGCGACGTGCTGTTCGCTCTGGTCAACGTCGCACGCCGGGAGCATATCGACGCCGAGACCGCTCTGCGCCGCAGCTGCGACAAATTCTCGCGGCGGTGGGAGCAGATGGAAGCCACCGCCCATGCCGCGGGCTGCCGCATCGAGGACTACTCGACCGAGCAGCTGAACGAGCTCTGGAACGCGGCGAAGCGCGAGGTCGGATAACCGTCAGGAAGAACGGCTCGGCGGGCTGTCTAGAAACTCCCTCCGAGGCTGCTGCTCATACGGCATGTAGTATTTCGATAAACATATTGAAACGATACGCTGTATGCTCGAACAGATCGATAGGAGTTTCTAGATACCTGGGGCGGGGACGCCTTCGCATCGCAAGCGCTCGGCGGAATCCCGGAGTCGAACCGAAGGCGGAAAATCGGTGCGTGGCGACGGCATCGCCGACAGGTGGCCGAGCAGCGCCCGCAATGGTTCAAGGCGTCGCGCAGGCGGCGAGCGCAGCCTCGGCTGGCGCTTATCCAAATTCGAGGAGGAGTTTCTCCGCCCGCGTACATAGAGAATGGCTGCCGCAGCCCTTGCTGCCAGCGTTCCGGCTCCGGTTTCCATCCGTACGCATGATGGGCGGTCGGCATCCGACGCGCTTGCGGAAAAGCTATCCCAGAAGATCGATTCGCTCCAAATCCTCCGCAGCGGCATCGATAAGCGCAGCGCTTCCGAACACGCACACCGCAGGCGACGCTCCCACGGCGGTAAGGGCAGGAGCGAGCGAGCGCAGCGCCTCGGGCGTTGCGGCGAGCATCTGGCTGCGGACGCGCTCGCGGAAATCAGCCGGCTGTCCGCTGAAATACCCGGCATCTTGGCGGCGGGCGATAGCACGCGGCTTCGCCGGGGCATCGTGCGATGCAACCGTGCTCACGATGTAGCCCTCCATCTCGTCCGTCGAAGGCTCGAATCCTGCGAGCCACTCCCCCGCGGCGGCATAGCGCGCAAGGGTCTCGTCGATGCGGGGGTCGCGGAAGCTATAGAAGCGCGCGTACCCCATGGGTGCGCGACGGAACCCGCACCCGTAGGCGCCGCCTTTCACGCGTACCTCATTCCACAAATAGTCAAGCGAAAGCGCGTTCGAGGCGACCTCCCATACACCGTGGTAGGCGCCGAACCCGCGCGCATCGAATCCACGCGCCACATACGCGACGTCGGAGGGGATGACGAACGCCTCGCGCTTCATCCGCGGCACCGGGATTCGCAGCGCATCTTGCCCTAAGGGCGCCCCGGCGGAAAGCCCGAGGTCGCCGGCCGCCCGCCAGAAGGCGGCGTAATCGTCCTCGCTCCCCGTGAAGCTCCCCAGGAACCCCTCGCGCGTGAAGACCGCATCGCGTACCGCGTTCAGCCGCGCGACAACGTCCGCGGAGCGCTCGTCGAACCGCGCTATCAAATCGCAGAGGAATCGATAGAATTCGACGCCCGAGATCTGCTCCTGCAGCACGGCGATGGGGTACACGTACGACGCCGCGCGCGATGCGGCGCAGGTATGCCCGCTGGTCGTGAACGCCTGCTCCATCATCACGCGACGCTGGACCAGTATGTCGCGAATGCGGTCCACGTCGTCAAAGCGCGTCGTCTCCCAGATCTCGCGCGGGATCGAGGCGAGGCTGCCCACCTCCTCGGAAAGCGCGCTCGCGCTCACCGTCAGCACCGCTCTCACATCGTCGGCATCCTGCCAACTCGCATGCGTGTCGATGAAGAACTTCAGGCTGCCCAGATGGCTGCGCGACCACGTGTCCACCTCCGCGGCGGTGCGGTCAGACGTGCCCAGCGAGCCCAGCAGCAGGCACAGCACCTGCACGTAGGGGATGTCTTCCCAGCTTAAGCCGTTCAGATTGAAATATCCGTAGAAGTAATCGACGTTGCGCGTGGGCATGATATGGGCCAGGCACGGCAATGCGCCGCCCTTGCGCAGCTCGTACGCGGGATCGGGCTTCGCCGGACCGATGTCGGCGATACGCAGTTGGGGAAGCTTCGCCACGTCCTCCGGCGCATCGTCGGCCTCCTGCCGCGCGCGCAGGGCGGCGACGTCTGCGCGAATGGCAGCCTTGTCGGCATCGTCGAGGGAAGCCTCCGTCGCGGCGAGCTCATCGGCCTCCGCGTCTGCATCCTCGTCCGACGGCACGATGTCGATGAGCGCCTTATGGTCGCTTTGGCACACCAGGCTCTCCAGGACATCCTCGAAGTAACGTCCGTCCAGCCCCGCGCGCATACGCGCCAGCGGCTCCTCGTAATGCAGGTAGGTCGTCGCGCCCGCGCCGTCGTACAGCCATCCGGAAAGCGCGTTCATCGCAAGCGCCACGCCGTCGGCGATCCCGCGGTCGCGCTCGCGCAGTGAGAACGCCATCTGCGACAGGCTCGCCTCCAGCACGTCGCGCGGGATCCCCCCGTGCGCCAACTTCGCCGCCTGCTCCTCGATGATGCGCTGGAATTCCCCCGCAACTCCGGGTTTGGCGTGCCGCAGCACGAACAGAACCGCCGGCCGCTCCTGCGCATCCATCAGATACGCTGTGCAATCGCCGCCTAGGTCGGCATCGAGGATGGCGCGCTTGATCGGGCTTTCGTTCCCTCCCATCAAGGCATCGGAAAGCACGTCGCACGCCAGCACCCGCTCGAAATCACGGGAATCGCCGATCACATATCCGACGCCCACAGTGGCGTTTTCGGGCGATGTGGCCATCTTCACCACATGATGGTCCACCACGACAGGATCGAACGATCCCATCGGGTTCGCCTCCCCCGGCGCGGGGCTCTGCGCGACCCCGAGGTACTTCGCATCCAGGAACTCGAGCATGCGGTTTGCGTCCAAATCGCCGTACAGAACGATGTAGCTGTTGTCCAGGCGGTAGTGACGCGCGTGCGCGTCAAGGAGGCCCTCGTATGTGAGCGTGGGGATCTTGCGCGGATCGCCTCCGCTTTCGAAAGCGTAGCACGAATCGGGGAACAACGCATGGTTCGCCGCGCGGTACAGCGCGCCCTCGGGGTCGCTCAGCGCGCCCTTCATCTCGTTGAACACCACGCCGTTATAGATCAGATGCGCCTCATCGGAGCCATCGCCGCCCCCGGCGAATTCGTAGTGCCACCCCTCCTGCTCGAAGATCTCGCGCTCGTGGCGGATCATCGGATGCAGGACCGCATCGAGGTACACATCGACCAGGTTCATCAAATCCTGCTCGTTGGTGCTGGCAACCGGGTACATGGTCTTATCCGGATACGTGAGCGCGTTCAAAAACGTCTGCATGCTGGTTTTCAGCAAGTTCACGAACGGCTCTTTCACGGGAAATCTCTCAGATCCGCATAGCACCGAATGCTCCAGGATGTGGAACACGCCCGTATCATCGGCGGGCGGTGTGTTGAACGCGATGCTGAAAGCCTTGTTCTCGTCTTGGTTGTGCAGATACAGCAGGCGCGCGCCGCTTTTCGCATGGCGCATGACGATTGCCTCGCCGTCGATTTCCGCTAGCTCCTCACGCGATTCCACCGTGAAACCGTGCAACGTTTCTCCAACATCGAACATAGTCAGCCTTTCGTACCGGATCCGTTACGCCCCGCAGCACCGGGGTGCGTGCAACCCCCCGACGAGCATCACGCCGCGATGGCTGCGCAGCTTTCCGGCCCCGCCTGGTGCGCGCCCCGGAACGCGAGGGCCCCGAACGCCGCGGGGCCGGAAAGCAACTGGTCAATACCGCATTTTTCTTATCGTTCGCGATTATAGCGATAAGCGGTATCATGAGGGGATACGTTTACACGATGTGAAGAAAGGGCCCCCATGGAGACGCTGACCGACAGGCAGAAGGCAATCGCGGGCGTGCTGGTGGATTGGGCGCGCGAGCGCGTCCATGGACCGATGGAAGACCTGCTGATCGAGGAGGGCCAGCTGGCGCAGGCGCTCGGCGATAGCGGTTGGGTGCGCTCCAACGCGAACGACCTCGGCATACTATGCGCCTATTGCGACCGGAAGGGATTCCCCCTGGTACCGCTCCTGGTGGTGATTCCCGGGCTGCGCAAGCCGGAGAAGACCATCTTCACGCACGCGTTCAAGGCAACGCTTTCCACGGCGGAGAACAACAAGCGGTGGGCGGAGGAGCTGAAGGCGATCAAAAAGACCAAGAAGGCGGTATGGGACGAGTTCGCCGAGAGCGTGAAGCCGGAAGAACCCGCCAAACCGAAGCGCACGCGCACGGCGGCACCGAAGAAAACCGGCGCGAAGAAGGGATCGGGACCCGCCGGCGAGACGCCCGCTGAAAAAGCTTTCCGCACGTTTTAAAACAGACGTTTTCGCCTTCGACCATCCTAATGCGGGAAGTTTTTAGAAGACTTCGCCCTTTGGCTTTTCCGGGGATCCTTTTCTGGCGCAGCACCCTCAAAAGCACGGTTCCCGCATGTCCCGGTGCACCTCTTCTGCCAGGAAGCGGAAGAGGGCAAGGATCGCCCCGTCAGCCCTTCACGATCAGCACGGCAATCCTATTTCCAGCTCCCCCATCTATATGTCATCATGCGCCCTGCAAAAGAGCCGGACCGAAGGAGCCAGCCTCCAATCCGAATGCAGGCAACCATGGCCATCGGGGACGCACGCAAAAAGGGGCGCCCGTGGGCGCCCCTGGACAGATGCGTTTCGCGTGCATGCTGCCTGCCGCTACTCGGGCTTGTAACTCGCATAGAACGTCGCGTCGGCGAACACGTCCTCGATCGTCTTCCCGTCCACGAACGGGATCGCCAGGAATTCACCGACCGTGGGAACCAGATCGGAGCAGTCCGTGTAATGGCCCTTTTCGTTCAGCTGCGCGGTGCATTGCGCGCGCCAATCGTGGGAGTTCGCATCGGTTAGGTAGTACAGATCATCGCCGACCCGCATGTACACGGAATGATTCACGCGCAGGTACATGGCGAGATCTTCGTAGTTGATTTCGAGTGCCTCTTCCGAACGCTTGCCCATCTTCAATCCTTTCACTGCGAAACCGTGGCGCCCGATACGCCCATCGGCTACATCATACCAGTAACCCGCAGTCCCTCAGGGGCGATTTTGGGCACCTGCCGACCAACGACTTCCCCATCGGCCCGGCGGCCCGCACGGCGTTCGGGCGGTGCAACATGGACGCGCGATGCGCAGGATGCCGCGCGCGCGTGGCTCGAACGGCACGCGGATCATATTGCGGTCCACGGGCCCGGTCAGCCAGCTCCATGGGGCGCGGAGGAAGCGGCATCCGCGCCGAACCGGATCGCGTACGCCCAGCTGCTCGCGCCCGCGGGTGCAAGCAGCTCGGGGGCGCGACCGCCCCGCTATCTGGCATGGCGCGCGGGGATATCGGCGATGCTCCTCAAGAACGCCTCGATATGGCGCTTTTCACGGTGGGCGATGCTCATCAGTTCGCGGAACTCCGCCACAGGAAGCGTGCTTTTCTCGCCGGTCTGGCGATTCTTCAACTCGAGCTCGCCGTTCGCCACGCTGCGCTTGCCGATGATCACCTGCACGGGCCATCCCATCAAGTCGGCTTCGGCGAACTTGACGCCTGGGCGTTCCTTGCGGTCATCGATGACCACCTCGAGCCCCAGATCGGCCAATTCGGCGGCGATCCTCTCAGCCGCAGGCTCCACTGCCTCGTCACCCACCACCAACGGCAGCACGCAGATATGCGCAGGCGCGACCGATGCGGGCCACTTGATGCCGTACTCGTCGTTGTACTGCTCTACGATGGCCGCCATGCAGCGGCTGATCCCCACGCCATAGCAACCCATTTGGAAGAACTGCTCCTTGCCGTTCTCGTCCAGGTACGTCGCATTCATCGCGCGACTGTATTTGTCCCCAAGCTCGAACACCTGGCCGACTTCGATGCCGCGGTTCATCTCCAGCGTTCCTCCGCATTTCGGGCAGGTGTCGCCCGCTTTGGCGGTGCATAGGTCGCCCCATTCATCCACATGGAAATCGCGATCGAGAATCGCCCCCACGTAATGGAAGCCGTGCTCGTTGGCGCCCACGGCCCAGCCTTCGACGCCCTTCAGGCTCCGGTCGGCGAGCACGCGCACGCCCTCGGGCAAGCCGACCGGGCCGATGCTCCCCTTGGGTAAGCCTGCATCCTCCATCTCGGCATCGTCCATGAAGCTGAAGCCCGGAATCGCACGCTCGATCTTGATCTCGTTCAACTCGTGGTCGCCGGGAACGAAGACCGCCACCGGCGCGCCATCCGCGTCTTTGCCCACCAGGGCCTTGACCGTCGCGCTTTCAGGGATGCCCAGGAACTCCGCCAAAGCGGCGATGGTCCCCACGCCGGGCGTTTCGATCCGGCGCAGCTGCGTCTCCCCCTGCGCCGTCGGATGGGAAATGCACTCCGCGACCTCGGTGTTGGAAGCGAATCCGCAGGTGCAGCTCACGAGCTCGGCCTCGCCCGCCTCGGCGAGTGCATGGTATTCGCACGTGACGCTTCCCCCGATCTGGCCGCTATCCGCCTCCACGGTGCGCCAATCCAGGCCCAGGCGGTCGCAGATGCGCCCGTACGCCTTGCTCATCGCAGCATACGATTCGTGCAACGACTCCTCGTCCTCGTTGAAGCTGTACGCGTCCTTCATGATGAACTCGCGGCTGCGCATCAGCCCGAAGCGCGACCGGATCTCATCGCGGAACTTGCTCTGGATCTGGTACACCGTGGTGGGCAGCTGCCTATAGCTCTTCAGCTCGTTGCGCACTAGCGCCGTGACCAGCTCCTCGTGCGTCGGCCCCAAGCACAGCCCCACCTCGTGGCGATCGCTCATCCGCATGAGCTCGGGGCCGTAATCGCCCCAGCGGCCGCTCTCGTGCCAGATCTCGGCGGGCTGCAGTATCGGCATCATGATCTCCTGACCGCCGATGGCGTCCATCTCCTGCCGCACGATGCGCTCGATCTTCCTGATCACGCGCCAGCCCAGCGGAAGGAAGGTATACAGGCCGGTCGCCGTTTTGCGCATGAAGCCCGCGCGCAGCAGCAGCTGATGGCTGGCGATGGCGGCATCGGCGGGAACTTCTTTCAGCGTGGGTGCGTACAGCACGCTCATGCGGGTGATCTGGGTCATGGATGAATCCTTCTCTTCACGGTATAGGCAGGTGGATATTATAGGTTCGCCGGGGGAATCTTGTCGATTTCCTCCATCAGGGCATCAACGATCTGGTTTTCGGGAACCTTGCGCAGCGTCTCCCCCGCACGGAACAGGATGCCCTGGCCCGCGCCGCACGCGACGCCTATATCGGCATCCGCCGCTTCGCCCGGCCCGTTCACCACGCATCCCATCACGGCCACCTTGAGCGGGTTGGCGACGTTGCGCAGCCGCCCGTCCACCTCTTTGGCCAGGCCGATCAGGTCCACCTGGCAACGCCCGCACGTGGGGCAGCTGACCAGCTCCGGGCTGCGGCGGCGCAGCCCGAGCGCGGACAGCAGCGCCCAGCACGCATGCACCTCCCGCACCGGGTCGTCGGTGAGGCTGATGCGCATGGTGTCGCCGATCCCCTCCTCCAACAGGATGCCCAGGCCGCTCGCGCTCTTCACCAGCCCCTGGAACAGGGTTCCCGCCTCGGTGACCCCGATATGCAGCGGAATCCGGGGGAGCCGCTGCGCCATCAGGCGGTAGGCGGCGACAGTGGTGGGAACGTCGCTCGCCTTGGTGGAGATCACGAGGTCGGTGAACCCCCGCCCCTCGAAATACTCCGCATAACCCGCAGCGCTTTCCACGAGCTTCTCGGGAAGCGTGAGATCCTGCCGGGCGGCCAGCCCATCATCGAGCGAACCGCCGTTGACGCCGATGCGGATGGGGATGCCCGCCTCCCCCGCCGCGTCGATCACCGCGTCGGCCTTCGCGAGCCCGCCGATATTCCCCGGGTTGATGCGCAACTTCGCCGCCCCCCGCCTTGCCGCCTCGATGGCGATCCGGGCATCGAAGTGGATATCGGCGACGATGGGCAGGGGGGATTGCTTGCAGACCGCCTCGAACGCGTCGAGGCATTCGTGCCGCGGAATCGCCATGCGGACGATTTCGCAGCCGGCCTCCGCCAGCCGATCGATTTGGTCGAGGTTCGCCTGCACGTCGGTCGCAGGCGCGCACAACATCGACTGCACCGCGCATGGGGCGCCCCCGCCGATGGGCACGTTCCCCACCATCACGCGTCGTGTGAGCTCAAACGGCTTTGCCATGCTTCCCCTAACATCGATTGAAAAACCGGCACCCATTATCTCACGTGGGAGGACGCGGTGCGCGGCACGTCCGCGTGGCGCGGGCCTACTACCAGTTCCCGAATATGAAACGCTGGATGTCTTGGTTCAGCATCACCACGAAGAGCAGCGTGAACGCCGCCATGCCCGCCATCGAGAGCGCATTGACCGCGCGCTGGGACACCCATCTCCGCCGGATGCGCTGGTAGACCTCCACCACGAACTTGCCGCCGTCCAAGGGCGGGATGGGAAGCATGTTCATGATGCCCAGCGAAACGCTGATCATGGCGGTGAACATGCAGAACGAGATCAAGCCCTGGTCGGCGGCGGTCTTGCTGAGCACTGCCACGCCGACGACGCTGGCGCTGTTGGACACGGTCTGGGCGGCGGTGGCGGGATTGAACAGTTGCAGCACGGCCATCGTCACCGTGCCGATGTAGCTCATCCCCGCGACGATGCTGCGCAGCGGATCGACATGGATATGGACAGCCTCGCCGGCCTGGTTGACGTAATCGATGCCGATGACCGAGTACACGATCACGAAGACCACCAGGGCGAAGAGCAGGTTGACCATCGGCCCGGCGAGCAATATCGCGATGCGCTTGCGAAACGGGAGGCTGCGGTACTGGTGTGCGCGCTCCTCGTCGATGAACGCCTTCGCATCGCCGCCCGGAACAGGGCGCGGCTGCCCTTCGGCATAATCGCCCTCGATGCCCGCCTGCTGGCTGCTCGGGGTGCGGTAGGTGTTGTATTTGTCCGAGCGCATCGGCCCGCGGATGGTTCCCCATTCCGCCAACTCGTCCAATGCATGGTAGGCATCGTCCTCCGAAAGGCCGAGCTCGGATTCCACATCCTCCATGTTCAGCTCGCCGCGGCGGAACACCATATCGACGACCTGAGCCAAATGAGGGCTCTCCTCGCCCGACTCCATGCCGCACACGCGCGCGTAGCCTCCCAGCGGCACGGCGGTCAGCCCGAACCGGGTCCCCTTGCGCCATACCCCCACGCTCGGGCCGGGCAGGCCCACCATGAATTCCGTCACGCGCACGTGGAACGCGCGCGCTGCGAGGAAATGCCCGCCTTCGTGTATCACCACCAGCACGCCCAGCACGATGATGGAATAGAGGATCATGAGAACGACGTCCATGCGGTCCTTTCCTGTTCGGTACCGTCATCCGCAAATGAGTATAGCCGTCGGCATTCGGAGCGCGGAGGGCTTCCATGCGCTCTTCAGGAAGACGTTACCTTGCCGTGCACCTGCACCCGGTTGTTTTGTCCGCCACGTGAAATCTGGCACCGCGCGCGCCATCTGCGGATCGCGCGCGTACAATGCCGGACAGAGAGCAGCCGCAAGCGGAGGGAGCGCATCCATGAAGGCGAAGATCGCAGATCTGTACGATCTGTCCCACACCATCGCAGCCGACTACCTGCAGGGATTCGAATACCCTTGGGAAGCGCTCGCGGGAATCAAGGATTTCGTCCTGCGGCTGGGGGCGACGCTCCCCTCCAGCGAATACGAGCACGTGAAAGAGGGCGTGTGGATCGCCAGGGACGCCACCGTGTTCGAAAGCGCGCATATAGGCGACGCCATCATCATCGACCATGAGGCCCAGGTCCGCCACTGCGCTTTCCTGCGCGGCCCCGCCATCCTGGGCAAGGGCGCCGTCGCGGGCAACTCGAGCGAGCTGAAGAACGTCATCATCTTCGACAACGCCGAGGTGCCCCATTACAACTATGTGGGCGACAGCATACTGGGCTACCGCGCGCACATGGGCGCGGGCGCCATCACCAGCAACCTGAAGAGCGACCGGAGCGATATCGTCGTGAAGAACGGCGACGAGCGCATCGAAACCGGATTGCGCAAATTCGGCGCGATGCTGGGGGATTGGGTGGAAGTCGGCTGCAACACCGTGATGAACCCCGGCACCGTCGTCGGAGCGGGCAGCCGCGTATACCCCCTCTCGCGCGTGCGCGGGTTTGTGCCCGAGAAGCACATCTTCAAGGATTCCGGCAACATCGTGCCCATCCGATAGCGGATCGGCACGGGCCAAGACATCACGCGCGCGGGCCGATGTACTTTCGGATCAGGCTCCTGCCCGCATCGGTTGCCCGATAGTACGTGCGCAAGCTTTCATCCTCATCGAGCTCGTAGCGCGTCTCGTCGAGGATGCCGTTCGCAACGCCTGTCATCAGGATCTCCTCGATCTTCTGCGCGGCGAACTGCCGATGGGACGCATACGTTTCCCTCAGGTCGCGCATCACGTCGGATGTGCACACCTCCCCATCCCGGTCGCAGTATCGGAAGACGGCGTACGTCAGCGGAAGCGTGCCCTTCATCGGCGGACCTCCCCTTCCCTCTTTCTGGCGAGGAACGCGAACGGGTCGGTCGCGATCACGAAGATGCCGAATGCCATCACCGCCGCGGCGATCCACTGCACCGGCATGAGCGGAGGATAGGCCTCGGCCGCGCCGCCCAGGTTCAGCGCCCCGTTTATCACCCATATGAACAGCGGCCCCCAAAACGAGTACATGCCGTTGCATGCCATGCCGAGCGCGGTGCCGCACATGGAGTTGCCCTTGTACCAGAGGGAATACGCGTACATCGCGAAGAAGCCCGACACCAGGAGCAGCGCGGTTGACGGATCGGAGAGGGCGCCTTCGAGCAGCTGGCCGTACAAGCCCATGCCGCCGCCGTCGACGCAGCACAGTACCGGCACCAAAACCAGCAGCGTCACCAGCCCCGATGTGATCTGCCGGATGGTGATTCCCACGTTGAAGTCGATCAGGGCGGTGCCGTATCCGGCCACGCACCCCTCGAACCCCCAGCAGATGGCCGCCCCGAAGGCGAACAGGCATGCGACGAGCGCCTGCGTCCCCACGTTTCCGAAGCTGGTGCCCCCGATCACGCCGCAGCAGGCGAGGCAGATGGCGATGCCCGCCACCATGCGCGCGTTCAATTCCTGCTTGAAGAAGAAACGGCTGAGCACGGCGCCCACTGCCACATTCAACGCCGCGACCGGAACGATGATGCCGGGCGCGCCCGCCGCCGTGGCCATGTTGAGCGCCACCACGTACAGCGTGGCACCGCCCGGGCCGCCTACGATCGCGCACAGCATCATCACGCGACCGGGCTTGCTGGCGCAGGTACGGGCGAAATCGCCCAACTCGCCGTGAACGGCTGCGAATATCAACGACCAAACGCCGCTGAGCAGATCGTTGATGCCCGACGCCAGCGACGCGAGGATGAATGTGACGGCGAACGCGGAGAGCGCGGCTTGGCCGCCGAACCAAGCGCCCCAGATGCCCTGCCCCTCCGCCAGGGTGATGAACCCCGTGTACAGGCCGTACATGATGCCCGAAAGGACGGCGAGGGTCACCCCCTTGCGGAAGAATGACGAGCGGGATCTCGCCTTCAGCATATCCGCCGTATCGAGCGAGCGCGTCGCGCCCTCCATCGTAGATCGCATCTTACGCATCCTCCCCATACCAGGCCAACACGCGGTCCACGTTGCCGACGGCGTAGCGGAGGTAGATCCCCAGCCAATCGCCCGTGCTCTCCCCATGCGACTCGCGCTCCAGCGCCCAGACGTACCAGCACCATCCCGCCAGAACGATATACGCCCAAAAATGGCGTTTTTCGGCATGCGTCGCCGGACGCCCCAGGTAGAATCCGATAACGGCGTCAACCGTCTCGTCGCTCAGCTGGTCCTCCACCGCGAACGTCCCGATATCGCTCGCGATATCCGACATGCCCGCGTATTCCCAGTCGATCAAGCGCATGCGGCCGTCATCCGTCACCAGGAAATTGCGGCTGAAGAAGTCGTTGTGTGAGACGCATGACGGCCATCCATCGGCTTGGACGTGCTGCTTCACCAGCGTAACCTTCAGCTTCAGCTCCTCGTAGCCGGGGATGGGCCCCGGGCTGCTCCCCAGCAGGATCGATTCGTATTTCAAGCCCTCTTCGAAATAATCGAAGTTTCGCGGCAGCGTCGCCTGACAGGAATGCAGCTTCCGGCACAGGCGCATCGCCTGCTCGAGCTGGGCCGGATCGCCCGCATCCAAATCGCGCGCATCGGGGATGAACCGCGAGATCTTCCATCCCCGCGAGGGGTCCTCATGCACGAAGGTGTCGTCGAGCCCCAGCTCGCGAGCGAGCTCGAGTCCCGCGAGCTCGCTCTTCCTATCGATGGTCTGCTCCGTGCCCACGCCCGGCATGCGGTAGATATAGCGGGCGATCCCATCGGGAGAGCGCACCGTGAACCGGAACGAGGTGTTGGTGATGCCTTCCTTGATGGGGACGAAATCGCCCATGCCCGCACGATCGCAGCCAAGCACCCCGCATATGTTATCGATGGCATCGCGGTCGATGCTTCCGATAGCCTCCATCGCAACCCTCCCGCTGACGTGTAAGTGTTCAGATATTGAACGGATTATAGGATATTTGAACACTTTATCGTCGCACTATTTAGGATTTCTACGATTTCGGACAGATTGCCCCTCTTCGATGCGGCGTTTGGACGTCATCAAGAGCTGTGCGGCTCTCATTTGATGCCCCTATGCAGGCTGCACGCCCGACTCACATAGAGCTATTGTTCTACCAGGTCAAGACCGTTGTCGGCAGCATACTGCTCGCATGCCTCTTTGAGCTTCGGAAAGTCGCTATCTATGACATTCCAAACGATTTCGCGGTCCACATCGCCGTATGCATGGGCGAGGCGATTGCGAACACCGCGGGCAGCATGAGCCTCGAAGCCGTACATCCCTGCGGTCGCCTCACCGATATGCCCGGACTCTTCCGCAACGCGGAAAACCCGGTTCATCAGACCCTCGCTGACAAGGTCTTCTTCCGCATCCTTTGGGGATACGAACTTTTCAGCGCTCCAACCCAACTCGTCCACCTGGTGAAGCGTTTGGCAGACAACATCATAGATTTCCTGGATCCGAGACAGCTCGCTACGCTTCGCGCTCATAGACGAGCACCCCTTCCTTCTCTATTGCAGCGGCAAGATTCTTGTTCCCGATAACGCGCGAGGTCACGACATCGACCTCCCTGCCCGTTAGCCTCTCCACACGCTTGGCGAAGTTAGCAACATCGTTCAGCGTGAAGGAACCGGATTCCCTATCCAAATCGAGCCGCACGTCGATATCGCTCTGTGCATTTTGGCTACCGGTCGCAAACGAGCCGAACAGCCAGGCGCGCTCGATAGCGGGGAACGCCGAGGATGCATCCGCGATCGCAACAGCTGCGGCGGCCTTGGTCGAGCACGCCGGAGCGACGTTACGCGCCTCAGAAACCTCGAACGGTATGCTCCGCGTTGCCACCGCCTTCTTCAGGAACATCCTTATCGCCGTCGACAGATCGAGACCCAGGTTTTCAAACACCTGGACAGCCTCCTTCTTGAGCTCGTCTTCAACTCGGGCTTGGACTATCGTACTCATACTATCACCTCTTGTATATTCATTGTATGACAATATCATATACCCATACTGATGCAAATAGCAAACTCGATGGCTTTCCCGGATCGGCTCCCCACGCCGCCAGTCCCCGATAACCTGCGGTATCGCAGCGAAAATCGAGTTCAAGTCTGTTTCGCGCGTGGAAACCGCCTCGGGCCATCCGCATCGGGGCTATTCCCCACTACAATCTGGCAAGCAACCGCCATCGCCTTGCGCCTTGGCGGATTCGTGCCGCGTGCTGCGCGCCGGCGCGACAACGCACGCGAAGAAAGGCGAACTCATGGGCAAGTATTTCGGCACCGACGGCTTCCGCGGCGAGGCGGGCAAGATCCTCACCGCCGACCACGCGTACAAGATCGGCCGCATCCTGGGCTGGCTCGCCCTGCAGGACGAGAACGAGAAGCAGCAGCGGGCCCTCGGCCGCCCGCGGATCATCATCGGAAAGGACACGCGCCGCAGCGGGTACATGCTGGAGAGCGCGCTTGCGGCCGGCATCGCGGCAAGCGGGGTGGATGCGTACATGATGTACGTGACCACCACGCCCAGCGTGGCGTACATCACCCGTACCGAGGACTTCTGCTTCGGGGTGATGATCAGCGCGAGCCACAACCCATATTACGACAATGGGATCAAGGTGCTCAGCGCCACGGGCGAGAAGCTCGACGAGGGGACGATCGCCCGCATCGAGGAATTCATCGATGGTGCCCCCGATTCGGTGCCCTACGCCACGGGCGACGCCATCGGCGTGACGAGGGACTACAGCGCCTGCCGCGAACGCTACGCGGGCTATTTGATCCAATGCCCCGCCGTCCGCTCCTTCGATCGGCGCATCGCACTCGACTGCGCCAACGGCGGCAGCTATATGCTGGCGAAGCACGTGTTCGAGGCGCTGGGAGCGGAAGCGCACGCCATCCATTACGCTCCCAACGGGCTGAACATCAACGTCGACTGCGGCAGCACCCATATCGAGAGCCTGCAGGAATACGTGCGCAACAACGGGCTCGACGTGGGATTCGCCTTCGACGGCGACGCCGACCGCTGCCTTGCCGTGGACGAGAACGGCAACGTGGTGAACGGCGATCAGATCATGTACGTCGCCGGCGTGTGGCTGAAGGGCAAGGGACAGCTGGCGAACAACACCGTGGTGACCACCATCATGAGCAATTTCGGGCTGTACAAGGCGCTGGATGCCGCGGGAATCGGCTACGAGAAGACGAAGGTCGGCGACAAGTACGTGTGGGAGAACATGCGCGCCAACGGCCATGTGCTGGGCGGCGAGCAAAGCGGCCACATCATCTTCGGCGATTACGCGCGAACCGGCGACGGCATCCTCACCGCCCTGATGGTGATGCAGGTGATGCTGGAGACCGGCGAGCCCCTGAGCGAACTCGCCGCACCGTGCCGGATGTACCCGCAGGTGCTGAAGAACGTGCACGTGGATAGCAAGGAAGGCGCGATGGACGACCCCGCGGTCGCCGCCGCGGTCGCCGCCGCGGGGGAGGCGCTGGGGGATACCGGGCGCGTCCTCGTGCGTCCCAGTGGCACCGAGCCCGTCGTCCGCGTGATGGCGGAGGCCCCCGATGCCGCCGTGTGCGAGAAGCACGTGGACGACATCATCGCCGCCATGGAGGCGAGCGGGCATATCGCCGGCTAGGTTCACGCCAACCCGCGTGCGGCGTCGAACTGCGCGCGGGAATTGACGCGGCATCCGACTTCTCAGGGTTCCGTTCGAAGCGCGCGGCGCACCCGCGATGCGATCGGCTTTCGAAACGCGAGGATCGTGGCAGCGGCAAGTGCGGCAAGCGATATCAGAACCCCCTCGCGCAGGTAGGGTGTGCGATAGCGCAGCTCGACCGCATGCTCCCCGGGGCTGACGGCGATGCCCGTGTACATGACCCCCGAAGCGAAGGTTTCGGCCGGGTCGCCATCGACGTACGCCTGCCAGCCGACGCTGTAGGGGATGGATAGCTGCAGCACGCCGCCGGATTGCGTCGAGACGGTCCCCTGCACGATATCCGCGCCGACACGGACGTCCCGCATCGCGCCCGACGCGCGGTCGCCGATCAGGCCCTGGAGGAAGTCCGTGGGGACCGCGACGATCTCGAGCCGGTCGAATCCGACTTCGTATCCCTTGCTGCCGCTCAGGTACACGATGTTCGCGCCTGGCGCGCCGCTTCCCAGATCGTACACGAGCTCGTCCCGGAATACGGGCCAGTTGTTGCGCGCGTTGCTGAGCTGCGCCCACTTCGATACGCTGAAATCCCCCGCGGTGCGCTTCACGTCCAGGATCGCGTTCGCCGGATTCTTCGCGTGCGCGAAATCGATTCCCGGCATCCTCAGGTACAGCTCGCAGCCGTGCGGGACGTCGACCGAAAGCTCCACGAGGCCGTCCTTGCCCTCGAGCTTCAGGGATGTATCCGTCAGCTTCGCCTTCGAGGCTCCGGCTACCGTATAGGGAAGCACCTCCCCCCTGGTCGCGATATCCGCTCTGGGAACTCCGCCGGGGGCCTCATCGGCGACCGCGCTCTGCAGGAGCGCCTGCTCCTTCCGCACCGCATCGAGCGAATCGTACTCCGAACGCGCGATGCAGCCCTCGTAGACGACGCCCAGCACGTCGGGCGTATTCGATTCGAACACGGAGTACGGGCCGGCGACCCCCTCGACGCGAGAGAACCCCGCAGGAGCCGCATCGGCATCGCCCGGCCTGCACGTGTAATAGCGGACATCGGCGATCGCCAAAAGCCCCGGCCTGTTGTCCAGCCCCCGGAAATCGCAGTTCTGATTCAGGGAATCGAGGCCGAGGCCGGTGTAGTATTCCGACATGCCCCGCGAGAGCGCGCTCCACCAGATCTGCGTGCCGTTCGCGCCGGCGAGCAGGGGCGCGTTCCGGTTGGTCTCGCCCCGTTCCGTGCGGAAGAATCCCTCCGCGCCGAGGCTTTCGGCATCGACCGCGGAAAGGCTGTCCCGCAACGACGGCTCGATGTCGTTCGCGGCGAAATAGTCCCCGACGTAACCGCCGCCCTGCGGTGCGTACGCCACGCATGCCTGCACGCATGCGCACGCGAGCACCAGGCCGCAGGCGATGCGGGGAAACGCCCGATCGGCGCGGAATCGCGCGGCGACGAGCACCGCCAGCGCGCATGCGATGGCCGCAACGGCGATGGCGACCTCGATCTGCCATTTCATGCCCAACGCTATCGCGCATGCGCACAGGTACGCGAGCACCGCCCCGCCGGCGATCGCCCAGTCGCGCCGTGAACCTCGGCGCATCAGGGGAAGCGCCTGCACGATGGCGACGCTCACGAAGAAGGCGAACACGTACGAGAAGCGGTTCGAAGCGTATCCCATGCCGTTCATCATGCGACCTGCGAGCGGGATGCACAAGGCCAAAAACGATACTGCCAGGCAGGCCTTGAGGAATCCGCTTCCCTTGCGGACGAAGAGGAAGGGAAGCGCCGCCGCGGCGACCGCGTTCAGCCCGATGTGGGTGTAGTATCCCGTCGAGGCTCCCTCGGCGAAAAGCAGCGTGGCGAGGCGCCCGTAGAAATTCGCCGGATAATGCCACCACGAGGCCGTGTAACCCGTCGCGACGCCGACGCGGGCGCTTTGCGTGAACGCATACGCCACGGGCACGAGCACGACCGCGGCAAGGGCCAGCCCGAAGAGCATCCACCCGGCGATGCCCAGCGCCTGGCGGAGGCACTTCAACGCAACGGAGCCCGTGCGCTCGCGCCACCACCGCGCGATGCACATCCCCATGACGTACGCGACGGAGACGACGACGTTCATGTAGAGCGTGTAGTAATTCGCCACCGCGTTCAGAGCGACCGCCGCAACGAGCAGCGGCTTCCTCCCGTCGCGCGCATGCCGCTCGATGCCGGCGAGCATCAGGGGAAGGCAGTACGCCCAGCTGATGAAGTTGGGGTGCCGCATGAACGTGAAGAGCATCGCCCCGGAGAACGTGTAGGCGATCGCGCCGCAAAACACGGCGGCGGTGTCGCGGCGCCCGGTGCAGAAGCAGTAGATCCCGAAACTCGCACCGATCAGGTAGAACTTCGCGAAGACCATGACGAGGTAGCGGCCCATGCGGTCCAAGGGGATGAGCAGGGCGGCCGCCCACGATATCGGGTCGCAGAAGTCGTAGCCGGCGAGCGTGGTGAGCGTATCGGCGCCCTGGCCGATCGTGAAATCGAAGAGGGGCGCGCCCTCACCCGCAAGCATTCCGCCGAGGAAATCGCACACGTAGTTGAACGCCGTGAAATGCTGGAACAGCCCGTCGTCCCGGAACAGGAACGAAGCGCCATTCCATCCGTAGACGGCCCCTATCGCACCCGCGCCGACCAGCCATGCCACCGTGTAGGCGAGGAAGAACCGCAGCACGGGGGAGGTCTTCATCCGGAGCGCGACGGCCGCACCCCCACGGGCCGAGCCGTTGCGCCCCGCTTCGGCTTCCACTATCATCGCGCGCCGCCTTCCATCAGGTCGATACGGTACAACCGCATGTCGTCCTCGCTCTTCACCAGCGTGAAACCGGGCGTATCGGGGGTGATCGACTCGATGCCCGCCCAGTCCTTCTCCTTGTAGCGCAGGCCCGTGGTGGTGCGATGGTCGCCCGAAAGGTCGTCGAGCATCAGCACATACGTTGCGCCGCAATCGCGGACCGCCTGCTGGACCTCCTCCGACGTGGCGATATCGCACAGCTTCGTCCTCAGCAGCGCGCTCTGCTGCTCGCCGCCCACTCCCCCGTCTTTGTACGTGCGGTGGAAGTACGTGTGAAGGCCTTCGACCCCGTAGGTCCAGCAGCTTCCGTCGCTGGGCACGTTCACCACCAGGGAATCGCGCGGGATCTCGCTCATCACCTGCTTGATGAACTCATCCTCCTCGCGCGTGAGAAGCCTATCCCATCTGTAGCGCCAGTCGATTTGCTGATGCGCCTTCACCAGGCCGAAGCGGACATCAGACCCGCCAACCTTGAAATGCGCCGGGACGAACTGCCCGCCGACGACGAGAACGGCCACCGCCGCGGCGACGACGGCGCTTCTCCGCGCATCCCATCGCGAGGGGTTCCTGCCCTTCGCCCATGCGGACAGCTTATCGATCAGCCATGCGCAGCCCATCGCCGCGAGGGGGATGGAGAACAGGGCGCACATGGCCCCGGTGCGGAAGTAGTCGGTATACCAGAAACCGGTGAGAAAATGCTTCGGCAGCCCTTCCGTGCACATATCGACGATGACGAGCACGAGCGAGAAGGCGTATGCGACGGTGAGCCAGAGGTATCGACGATCCTTGAACGTGCGCAGGACGCCGACGAGGACGAGGAGGCTCAGAATGGGCTGGATGCCCATACGGCCCGTGAACATATACAGCAGGGCGGCGGGAACCGCCTTCGGGGGAGCGGCGAGCGCCCTCCAATTCACTGCGATGACCCCGCTGAACACGGGGGAGAAGTACGAGGCGACCCAGACTCCTATCGCAACCGCCGCCACTGCCACGGCAAGCCCGACCCGCTTCGCGGACACGACGGGCCGCATGGCGCCGGGAGCGTAGAACGCGCGGGAGACGAGGAAGGCGACCGACCAGATGCCCAGCGTGAACGCCCCGTTCGGCTGGCTCGCCACCACCACGGCAAGGCCTGCGGCGGCCAGCGCCGCCCCGCGGATCCGCTCTGGCAGCGTGCGCGCATCGACTGCGGACACCACGAAGGCGAAGACGATGGGGAGGAAGGCGAACGACACCATGTTCGGCAACAGCTGGCCGTAGAGGATGAACCCCCAGGGGAACGCGCAGAATGCCACCGATACGAAAGACCCCGCGCGCACGATCGCGCGATCGCCGCGGAACAGCACATGCAGCAGCAGGCATACGCCGAGGGGCACGACGAACGCGGTGAAGGCAACGATCGCGGCGTTCGAGGCGAGGACCGCGTCCGCCCCGAAGAGCGAGGCGACCACGGCAGCCACCACATTCCATACGGCGGGATAGAACGTGCCGGGCGCTCCCTGCGCCAGGTAGCTGCTGACGTTGAGCACCGAATAGCTCCCCGTCTCCACGAAGCTGCGGATAACGGACAGGTGGAACGTGGTGTCGTCGCAACGGCTGAACGCATCGGGCGTGCGGATTCCATGCACGAACACGATGGACGTGATAAGCAGCGCCACGGCGACGTACAGCGCGGCGGTGCGCCGCAGGTACCGAGCATCCTCGGATGGATGCCGCACGGCCGCCGGCTCCGCGCCGCCCCGCCGCGCAGACGCCGCGCGCGCAAGGAGCCATGCCGCGGCGCACAGGGCAAACGAGGCCGCAGCGAGGATCGCGCCGCTCACCCGCACTCCCGCGGCATCGAAGGCGACCCCCAGAACGACCAACGCCCCGGTGCCGAAGAGAGGAGCCGATGCCGCGGCGGCGAGCGCGTCCAATCGCGCAGCACGCGCCACGAAGATGCCGGGCACGTAGAGCACCGCCAGGCAGGCGAGCGTCGCAACTATGAGAATCATGTAGGCAGCCCCTTCGCATCGCCTGGAATCAGGTTACCCTGACATGGTACGGAAAGCCGAAGGAAAAACGGCCGGGACATGTTCTCAATCGAGGAAAAACCAGGATGGCGTAGGGAAAGCGTGCCCCGCCGATCATGGCAGGGGGAGATCGGCCGGTGCTTGCCACGCCCAGTTGCCGCTCGCAACCCCCGGCACGTTCATGCGCGCGGAGTCGTCCAGCCCGAGCGCATCCTGCAGCTGCATGATGGCGACCTTCGCACCCGACGCGGCGATCTTCCGGCGGAGCTCGCGCGCTATCCCACGAGCCCGCTCAAGCGCTTCCGCATCCGGCTCGCACCCACCGGCCCCGCAATATCGCCCGAGCATCCATCCGACCAATGTGGATGTGTCGTGCGTGCTCGTATAGACGATCGCGTCCGGCAACGGACGCCAATCGCCCCGCGGGTCGGCATCGTCGAACTGAATCACCTCCATTCCCATGAATCCGGCCTGCGCGCGCAGGGCGCGAACCGCCGGCGTGATGATCCCCAGATCCTCCGCCACCAAGGGAAGCGGCCCGAACGCGTCGTAGGCGTGCTGGAACAGGTCGAGCCCCGGGCCGAAGTTCCACGCGCCATCGAGGGCTCGCTTGCCTTGGGGAATCGAATAGAACGACGAAAAACCCAGGAAATGATCGAGCCGCACGTAATCGTAGCACGCGAACGCGCGGGCGAACCGGTCCATCCACCATCCGTATCCGGTGGCGCGCATCTCGCTCCAGCGATAGGTCGGACTGCCCCATATCTGACCGTCTGCAGAAAGGGGGTCGGGCGGGCAGCCCGCCACGGCCGACGGCGTGCCGCCCTCATCGACATCGAACATGCCGCGATGGGCCCATACGTCGGCCGAATCCGCCGAAACGTACATGGGCATATCGCCGATGATCGAGATTCCGCAGTCGTTCGCGTAGGCGCGCAGATCGTTCCACTGGCGATGGAATTCGTATTGCAGGCAGCATTCAACCTCGATTCGGGAAGCGAGGGAAGGGTCTTCCGCAAGCCTCGGGTCCCATGAGCGGCACCGCTCCGGCCACTCCCACCAGGGAGCGCCCCCGTGCGCGGCCTTCAGTGCCGAGAACGTCGCATAGGGAAGCAGCCATGCGCGGTTCGCCTCCTCGAAGGCGCGGTAGCCCCCATCGGACGCGAGCCGCCCGATCCGGTCGACCGCGCCCTTCTCGCCGCCTTCCAACAGCGCCTTGTTCCCCGCGAAGGCAGACGGACCGGCATAGGGCGAGCCGAACGCGTCGGCGGGGTTGATCGGAAGGACCTGCCAGTAGGAGTACCCGCAGCCGGCCAGCCAATCGACGAACCGCTTCGCCGGCTTCCCCAGCGTTCCCGGGCCGTCAAGGTTGGGCAGCGAGGTGATGTGGCAGATTATCCCCGTGCCGGGCTCGAGCGGCTTCTGCAGGCGCTGCTCGTCGTGGAAATACAGCACGGCGGTGCCCAGCGGCCACAGGAACACCTCCGCCTCGGGCGGGCGCCCTTGCACGGTGCGGACCGGCACCGGCTTGCCGCCGATCACGTCGTCCACGCATCCCGCTTCCATCGGAACGCGCACGGTATGCTTGGCCTGCGTGCTCTGGTTCGCGATCACGCACACGGCGGCCCGATCGGTGCGCCGCCACACCGCCATCACGTCGTCGTTCAACGCGATGGGCTCGAAGCTCCCCCGGGCGAGCGCGTCCATCGACTTGCGCACGCCGATGGCGTTGCGGTAGACGGTGAAGCAGTTGGCGTCCCACCCCGTGGAAGGAGCATCCGCATCGACGCCTTCGAGAGTGCGGGCGAACCCCTCCCTCCCCTGCTCATCGCCCCCGTATACGCAGGGGATGCCGGGCAGGGACATCTGCAGAAGAGCCGCGATCCACAGGCGGCTCACCGCTAGGTCGTGCTGGCCGCGGTTCAGCGAGAAGGCGGCCCGCTGGGAGGGGGAGAGGGCCGATGCCGCCGGCGCATCGCCCAGCCGTGTGAGCAGGCGGTCGCGATCCGGGCCGCCCAGGGCGACCTCCGCGCGGGAGATACCGCCGGGCACGCAGGTCTCGCGCAGCATTTCAAGCTGGATCGCGACCTGCCGGGCGTTTTTCTTCCGTGTGGCGAAATCGACGATGGCATCTCCCATCGCCGCACCGAGGCCCGAATCCCCGGGTTCGGGGGGAGCGGGCATCGTGATGCCCAGCGGCTTGAGGCCGCCGAGCCCTGCACGCGCTGCCTCACGGCCGTCCTTCCCCCCAGGGAACCGGTACGCGATATCATCCGAAACCGATGGCTCGTCCGCATCGGGGCGTTCGCCCTCGAGCACCTGGAGCAAGAACGACGGCGGCTCCCCCATCGCGAAATCGCCCGCGCCCACCGGTCCGGCCCCCGTCGCGCCGTACTGCCACACGGCCCCGTCGGCTGCAGCGATGTTGAACCGGTACCACAGGGCGCCGGCGCGATCCGGCTTCACGGACGCGGCGAACCTGATCGCGCCATGCTCCCCGCCATCCGTTCGCTCCATGGGAACCAGGCGCTCGCCTTCTCCCTCTATCCACAGCCGCAACCATGCGACGGCGGCGGGCTCGTCCCACACGTCAACGGCAAGATCGACCGACTCACCTGCGAATATCGCGCCGAACGGATTGCGAAACGCCTCGACCGATGTGTTATGCAGCGCTCTCATGGAAGCCTCCTCCGCCCGGCGGAGCAGCGGATAGATCGCGCGATGCCGGAAAATCTCGAATGCGTGCCTATGATAGGGCACTTTCGCGCGCGGCGGGAGAACCGTTTTTGCGCACCCGCAACGCATCCATCGACCGGGTTCCATCCCGTCGCGGCCATCCCCCGCCCCGGTTCGCCCTTCCGCGCATCTGCACTCCCTCGGCTGACGGCTTGGGGAACAGCGTCCGCCGCCCCGCGGAACCATCGGACCACCAACAGCCCTTTCGCTATCCATCGCCGTCGGAAATTCGATCGCCAAGCCCCATCCGATCACCATCGGGGTCCGCAGCCATCGAAAAACCCGTCGAAAACCCCTGCCTCGATTTCACGGTATGATGTCCGGACAGGAAAGGAGCGCCCATGCTCGAGCCCATTGCGGAAACCATCGACGGGAAACTCGTCACCGTCTATCCATCCACTCACGCCCCCGCCCCCATCGTTTTCAGTAACGACTACGTGGAAAACGGCGAGGGGGTTCTCGCGCATTGCGCGGCCGAAGGATCCGGCCCGTTCCATCTGGTCACCATCTCCCAAATGCGATGGGACGAAGACCTTTCTCCTTGGGCGGCGGATCCGGTCGTCTCCGAAGAGGACCACTTCACCGGTGAGGCGAAACGGCACCTGGGTTGGATGCTGGACGCGGTTGCCCCCTTTGCCGAAGATGCGCTCGGCTGTCAGCCTGCCGAAAAGATCATCGCCGGCTATTCGATGGCAGGCCTGTTCGCGCTGTACGCGTCCTATCTCACCGACGTATTCGACGGTGCGGTATGCGTATCGGGCAGCGTGTGGTTCCCCGGCTTCTTGGATTTTTGCCGCGCGCACGCCTTTCCGAAGAACCCGCTGGCCATCTACCTCTCCTTGGGGGATAGGGAATCCGCGTCGCGCAACGCGGTCCTGCGCACCACGCAGCGCGCCATGGAGCAGTTGCGCGATGAATTCGGCAGCAGACATATCCCCACCGTGTTCGAGCTGAACCCCGGCAACCATTTCCACGATATGGATTTGCGCATGGCGAAGGGCATCGGCTGGATCCTACGCGCGATGTCGGCGTGAAGGCGATTGCCTCGGCGAGCTGCCGACGCTCGCAAACGACGCTCGCAGGCAAACGGATGCGCTTCGCGCAGGGGTTCCCGCCCGCCGTTAGCACGCGCAGGGCGGACGGGAACCCCTCACGCTCACGCTTCCTTCTTCGCCTTGATCGCAGCGGTGAGGGCGGGCACGACCTCGAACATGTCGCCGACGATACCGTAATCGCACGCCTTGAAGATGGGCGCGTTGGGATCGCTGTTGATGGCGATGATGCGGTCGGAGCCGCTGATGCCGGCCATATGCTGGATGGCGCCCGAGATGCCCACGGCGATGTAGACCTTCGGACCTACGCTCTTGCCGGTCTGCCCGACTTGCCGCGCCGGCACGGCCCAACCGCTTTCGACGGCGGCGCGGGAGGCGCCCATGCTGGCATCCAGCACGTCGGCCAGCTCGCGCAGCAGCGCGAACCCCTTCTCGCCGTGCGTGCCGCGTCCGCCGGACACGATGAATTCCGCCCCCTCGAGGTCCTTGCCCTCGGCATTCTCCTCGGGGAAGAAATCGATCAGCTGGGTGCGGATCGTGGCGGGATCCACATGGAATTCCTCGCGGATGACGGTCGCCTTCCCCTCCACAGGGTCCGTCGCCTTGAACACGCCCGGGCGCACGGTTCCCATTTGCGGGCGGCTGTCGGGGCACAGGATGGTCGCCAGCAGGTTGCCGCCGAACGTCGGGCGCGTCCACGCCACGTTGCCGGTTTCCTCGTCGATGCCCAGCTCGGTGCAATCGGCGGTGAGGCCGGTCTGCAGGCGGCATGCCACGCGGGGGGCGAAATCGCGCCCCGTGTCGGTCGCGCCCACCATGACGGTGGTCGGGCCGTATTTCGTGATCAGGTGGCACAGCGCCTGATCGTATGCATCGGTGGTGAACTGACGGTACTCCGGTCCCTCCACGACGATGATCTCATCGGCGCCATGAGCATTCGCTGCCTCGATGGCGGACTCCACGCCGTCCCCGATGATAACCGCGACAAGTTTGCCGCCTTGCTTCGCCGCAAGCTCGCCACCTGGATTCAGCAGCTCGATTCCGACTGGCTTCGCAGCGCCTTCCTCATCCGTTTCGATGAACACCCACAGGTCCTTGGTTTTCGTTTCCATGCGAGTCCCTCCTAAAATGCCCCTGCGGCGGACAGCATATCGGCCAGTTTCTGGGCGTTCGCCTGCGCAGAGCCTTCGTCGATCATCTCCGCGTTGGTCTTGACCTCGGCGGTGCGGGTCCTGCGCACTTTGGTGGGAGAGCCCTTCAGGCCGGTATGGGCACGGTCGAGGCTCTCCAGGTCATCGGCAACCACCTGCCGGATCTCGGCATGCTTCGCGGCGAGCTTGCGCCTGATCGTGGGCGGGCGCACCGCGAACGTCGGCTTCGAGAACGTGACCACGCAGGGGAGCTGCACCCCGATCACCGCGATGCCGTCCTCGCGCTGCTTGCTCACCTTCAGCGTATCGCCCGCCAATTCGCAGGCGAGCCCGCATGTGACCTGGGGCCAACCGAGATGCTCGGCCATTTCGGGCCCCACCTGCGCGGTGTCGCCGTCGATGGCCTGCTTGCCGCAGAAAATCATGTCGAATTTCGCTCCGGTATCGGCCTCGATCTTCTTCACGACCTCCGAGAGGATATAGCTCGTGGCGAACGTGTCCGACCCGCCGAACACGCGATCGGTCGCGAGATATGCATCGTCCGCGGCGATCTCCATGCATTCGCGCAGTGCGGCGGTCGCCTGCGGCGGCCCCATGGTCAGCACGGAGATCTTGGCCTCGGGATGGGAATCCTTGATGCGCGCGGCTGCCTCGAGCGCGTACTTGTCGAAGGTGTTCACGATGCTGGGCACGCCCTTGCGGATAAGCGTGTTCTTGACCGGGTCGATTTTGATCTCGGTCGTATCCGGTACTTGTTTGACGCAGACGAGAATGTTCATAGTGCCTCGCTTTCGATTCCCTTGCATGTATCGTGAGGTGCGATGCGCTCGCGCCCGAAGTCGGGCGGCAGCAAGCATGCCGCCCGAGCATGTACCCGTTTACACGGCGGTGTAACCGCCATCGATGGCGATCGCAGCACCGGTGATGAACTGGGCGTCGTCGGAAACGAGGAAGTTGATGAGCTTGGCGACCTCTTCCGCCTCGCCGAGGCGCTTCATGGGATGGAGCTCGCTGTACAGCTTGCGGTTCTCCTCGTCGATGAGCGGCGTCTTGATCACACCCGGGCACACGGCGTTCACGCGGATGCCCTCAGGAGCGTACATGGTGCCCGCCGCGCGCGTCATCTGGACAACGCCGCCCTTGCTGGCGCTATAGGCGACATTGTTGGGTACGGCGACCAGGCCGAACATGCTGGCGAGATTGACGATGGCGCCGCCCGTCCCCTGCTTGAGCATCTGCTTGATGGCCCACTTGTCGGTGATCATCACCCCGGTGAAGTCCACGCCGTTGACTTTATTCCAATTCTCCAGCGTCTCGGTGGCAACGGGATTGTTGTCCCCGCCGATGCCCGCGGAAGCGACGCAGATATCCAGCTTGCCGTAGGTGTCGACAGCAAGCTTGACCGCAGCCTGCACATCCTCTTCCTTCGCAACGTTCGCACGGACGCCGGTCGCGCCGATCTCCTTGGCGACGTCCAGCACCTTGGGGCTGTAGTCCGCGATGACAACTTGGGCGCCGTTCGCTATGAAGAGCTTGGCGGCCGCAAGGCCCAAACCGCTCGCTCCGCCGGTGATGAGGGCAACTTTATCGGTGAGGTCCCCCAGAAGGGCGGATTGCGTGGCAACGGGGCTGCCGGCAAGGACCTTCGCCGCCTCCAATCCCAGACCGCTCGCGTTGTCGTGAACCAATTCTTCGGGGCTTTCGAACTCGACTTCTGCCATGAGGGTACCTCCTAAAGGTGGTGGAGAACGTTCTTGATGAACGACTGGCCCCTACTGTGGGCAAGCGCAGCACAATTTCGAAGAAGGGAAAACCCCAGTGACGGCGAGTGGGGAGTAATCGGCATCGAAGTGGTCTATCGATAGGAAAAGCGGCCTCGCCGAAACGAAGCCGCCCTTGTCGGAATAGCCTTGCGAAACGGGTTAGTCGCGGTAGCCGCCGCGATCGTTGCCGCGGTTCCCACCGAATCCGCCGCGATTCCCGCTGAAGCCGCCGCGCCCGCCGCGGTCGTTGCCATGGTACCCGCCGCGATCGCCGCCGCGGCCCCCGCCGAAGCCGCCGCGGTCGTTCCCGCGGAAACCTCCGCGATCGTTGCGGTCGCCTCCGCGGTAGCCGCCGCGATCGTTCCCGCGGTTCCCGCCGAATCCGCCGCGCCCGCCGCGGTCGCCCCCGCGATATCCGCCCCTGCGGTCGTCGCCGCGGCGCTCCTTGCGCTCATCGGTGATACCCGTCGCCTCAAGGGCGGCGCTCACCTGCGACAGCATGCGCCGGAACTTCTCAATCGCCTCGTCGGTGAGGCCGGGGATGAACGTCTCGCCCTTCACGATGGAGGGGGAATCGGCTGCGGCGATGGCGCGCCCGCTATCGGTGATGGAGATCTTCACCACGCGCATATCCGGCTCTTCGGGAAGTTCGCGCACGACGGCGCCGGCTTCTTCGAGAAGCTCCATGTCCCGATCGAGCACGCGGAGGCGCAGGCCCAGCAGCTCGGCGATCTCCTCTTGCGCCATATGCGATTTCAACTCGAGCAGCTTGAGGGCGCGCACGAGTTCGGCGTTCTTCTCCTTGGTCTTCTCACGTACCTCGTCCATCGCGGCGACGCGCTGATTCAGCAAACGGGCCGTCTTGAATGCGGCATCGAGCAGCGCCTTCTCGCGCTCCGCCGGATCGACCGCCTCAGAGGGCCCCTCGTTGACGGCGTCCGCCGTCTCGACGCCCTCGGCCTCCGGCTGTTCCCCGGAACCTGCCTCTTCCTGTTCAACCTGCTCGGCGGCATCTTCCACGTTGATGATCTCTTCTTCGGACATGTCAGTCTCTCTCTTCCCGCGCTCTCGCGCCCGCGCTCCCGCGCAATCGTTTCCACCGCTCCCGCGGTGCATTTCAAAAGCCGCAACCTTGCGGCAGCCGGGAATCCATGCGCCCGGCACTGGGGGGATAAAAGCCAAAGGCTCAGGTCCGCCCCGGCAATCGAGCGAACGGTCTCGTTCGCTGGCTCGATTCTACGTGGCGGCGGGAAACCTCCCCGCCGGAAACCCCTAGACTCCTCAAATGAAACATCGGATTGCGGTACCATGCACACAAAGCACGCACACGTTAGGAGCGTCCATGCCCGCCATCATCACGCACGATCTCTTCGGCCGCGATTTCCACCAGCGCGCTCCCCAGCTCGTCGGTTCCGGAAAGGACGAGCGCCTCGCCTTCCTCCTCGGCAACCAGGGGCCCGATCCGCTTTTTTACGCGGTCGCCGATTTCCGCATCCGGCAATGGGCGCATGCGGGCACCGTGATGCACCAGCAGAACTCCGCCGCGCTCCTTGCGGCGCTTCCCCACGCAGTCGCCGCCCTTCCGCCGACCGATCGCGCCGTCGGCCGGGCGTGGGCCCATGGATTCATGTGCCATTACGCGCTCGACAGCACGATGCATCCCTTGGTGCACGCGATCGTCTACGCGCTCTGCGACGCGGGCGTCCAGGGGTTCTCGCGGCAAGACGCCTCGATGGTGCACGGTGTGGTGGAAAGCGATCTCGACGAGATGGCGCTTTCCGTCAAAAAGGGGGTGACGGTGCGCGAGTTCAAGCCCTACGAGCGCATCCTCCGAGGCGACGCCGTCCTGCTCGATGCTTGCTCGTCCCTGTTCAGCACGCTGGCGCGCCGCGCCTTCGGATATGCGATGCCGAGGGGAACCTATGCGGACGCCGTGCGGGCGTTCCGGCGCGTGCAGCGATTCCTCTACGCGCCGGGCGAGACGAAAAGGAGGCTCGTCAAACGGGCGGAGCAAAGGCTCACGCACGGCTATTCCCGCTACGACGCCATGGCCCATCGCGCGATACTGCACGAGCGGAGCGATTTCGACAACGAGGAGCATGTCCCGTGGATCAACCCCTTCACCGGCGCGCAGAGCGATGCGAGCTTTTGGGACCTCTACCGTCGCGCCCTCGGGCGGGCGGAAGAGGCCGTTCGCGCGATGGATAAACCGGGATTCGATGTCGAGGCAGCGCTGGGGCTAACCGGCGGCATCAACTTCAGCGGGAGAATCGCGGACTAGGGGTAACCCCGAAACCCGCCGGAGTATACTTCCCGCCATGGACGTGATACGGACATTCGGCAACATCATAGACTCCCAAGTGGGCAGCCACCCGCTCCGCGCGCGGCGTATCCTCTATGCCGGATGGCGCGCACAGCTGGCGAATCTCACCGTTCACGCCGATAAGCGGCTTCCGGCGGCGCGGCGATATGCCGCCCGCGTGGCGATGGGCAAGATCACCCGAGCTCTGAAGCACCCCGAGAAAGCCGCCGCTATCAGCTTGTTCACGCCGTACGAGCCCCTTCAGACGACGGGCGTCCTACCCTATTCGGTCGAGCAGCTCTCGTGCTTCATCGGCGGCTCGGATGCTGAGAGCGCCTTCCTCGAGGCGGCCGCGCAAGCCGGGTTCGCCGACACCATGTGCTCGTACCACCGCATCTTCCTCGGCGCGGCGGCGAGCGGCCTGCTCCCCCGGCCCGCGTTCTGCGTGTACACATCGCTTGCCTGCGATGGGAACCTGATCACCTTCCCCTCCGTGCAGGACCATTTCGACATCCCCGGCTTCTGCCTGGACGTCCCCTTCGAGCGTAGCGACGATGCCGTCGGCTACGTCGCGCAGGAGATCCGGGATCTCGTGCGGTTCGTGGAGGGTTGCATCGGGCAGGCGATCGACGAATCCGCCCTGCGTGAAACCGTCGCCCGGGGCTGGCGCAGTGCGCTAGGCTACCGGCGGTTCCTCGACGCCTCGCCCGGACGGCGCCTGCCGGCCGACATGACGAGTGAGATGTACGCGATCCTCACCAACCACGTGCTCATGGGGTCCCCCGAAACCGAGCGCTTCTGCAGCATGTTGGCGGACGATATGGAATCCGCCCCCGCAAGCGATGGCTTGCGGCTGCTGTGGCTGCACACCATGCCGTTCTCGCAGGAGCCCTTGATCGAGCGGCTGAATTTCAACGACGACGTGTTCATCACCGCCAACGACCTCGCCGCCGACCCGATGCTCATCGACGTCGACCCGGACAGGCCCTACGAGGCGATGGCGCGGCGGCTCGTGTATTCCTGCTACAACGGTCCCGCCAGCGCGCGCACCGAGCGGGCGCTCGACATGGCACGGCGCACGCAGGCGGAGGGCGCCGTGCTCTTCAACCATTGGGGATGCCGCGCGACGCTGGGCGCGTCGCAGCTTATCAAACAGGATCTGGAGGAAGCGGGGCTGCCCTGCCTGGTGCTGGACGGCGACGGTGCCGACCCCGCGAACCGGAGCGACGGCCAAACCAGCACGCGATTCGACGCCTTCATCGAGCTCCTCGGCGCCAAGCGGGAAGAGCGCGCCGGCGCGGCGGACGAGGGGAGCGCCCGGTGAGAACGGTCTGCAAATACACGCCGAACGAGCTGTTCGCGGGATTCGGCACGACCTGCACCGTGCTCGATGGGATGGCGCACGATCTCGACGAGTCGGATTCGATGGCCCATGCCAACCTCTGCGGATTCGGCAAGACCCTCATCCAAACCTCGCTCCGAGGCGAGGCGGAGCCGCTGCTGCTGGTGAACTGCTGCGACACGATGCGGCGCGCCTACGACGTCATCGTGCATGCCGTAACGGGTCCCGGAGGCGGGAAGAGGCCGTTCACCTACCTCATGGAACTCCCCCATACCTGCAGCCCCTGCCAGATCGAGGCGTTCGCCCACGAGCTCAAGCACCTCAAGGACGCCTACGCCCGGGCAACCGGGCTGACCTTCGACCTTGCCGCCTGCCAGGCCGCCTTCGCGCCCCGCCATGCAATCGAGGAACCCTACGTGGGCATCATGGGGGTGCGTTGCGGCCGCGAGCTCGAGCAGTTCATCCGCCGCACGTTCGACATGCCCGTCACCAACCTCACCTGCACGGGCAACCGTTCGCCGCATATGGATTCCGCCGCGCTGGAAACCGATGACGAGGACGCGTTCTTCGCCGCGTACGCCCAGGCTCTTCTGGGGCAGATCCCCTGCATGCGCATGCATGACACGACCGGCAGGCGGGCGCTCTTCGAAGATCCGCGGCTCCGGGCGGTGATTTACCATTGCATGAAGTTCTGCGACTTCTACGGACCTGAATACGCCCAGTTCAAACGCCATTCATCCCTCCCCCTGCTTCGAATCGAGTCTGATTTCACCTTGCAAAGCTCCGAACAGCTGCACACGCGCATCGAGGCGTTCGCGGAAACCATCGCCCCGAAAAAGGACGCTTCAGCCCCGAAGGCGCGCTCGAGCGGAACGACCTACGTCGCCGGGATCGACAGCGGGTCGACAAGCACCGATGTCGTCATATTGGACGAGATGGGCGCCGTGGTCGCTTCCGCTATCATCCCCACCGGGGGCGGAGCGCAGAAGAGCGCCGAGGAATGCCTTTCGCACGCGCTTGCGCAGGCGGGCATATCCCGCACGGCGATCCGCTCCGTCGTTTCGACCGGATATGGCCGCTCCTATATCGACGAGGGGGATGATTCCGTCACGGAGATCACCTGCCATGCCAAAGGAGCCCATTCGATCGACCCCTCGGTGCGCACCATCATCGACATCGGCGGCCAGGACAGCAAAGTCATCCGCATCGACAACGCGGGCAACGTCCAGGACTTCGCGATGAACGATAAATGCGCTGCGGGAACGGGGCGCTTCCTGGAGATGATGGCGCGCGCCCTGGATCTGCCGCTCGAAGAGATGAGCCGCATGGGCGTCGACCACAAGGAGGACATCGTCATCTCCAGCATGTGCTCGGTCTTCGCCGAATCCGAGGTGGTCAACCTGGTTGCCCAGAACCGCGCCATCCCCGACATCGTCTGGGGCATCGACAATTCCGTCGCGAACAAGATCGGCACGCTCGTCCGGCGCGTGGGAGGACGGGAATCCTACATGATGACGGGAGGCGTGGCTCAGAACGCGGGCGTCGTTCGCGCGATCGAGCGGAAGCTCGGTTGCAAAGTGCACGTAAGCGAAAGCGCGCAACTCTGCGGCGCCCTCGGCGCAGCCCTCTTCGCGCTCGAACGATAACTCCCGGACAGGCTGCGGCGTGCGGGGCGCAAGGCTGCGGCCTTGTTTTTTCGCAGCTCCCCTTCACGCGAGTGAGTGGGAATAGCCGATTTAGGGCATAACTAACCTAGGGAACCGCTGATATATTCCGCCAGCCCAGGAACGACATGCTGGCGCCGGAACGGCTCGATCCTCGTTCGCGCACGTCAGTGCGCTCGCTCGCCTTTCGCCGCCCTGGCACTCAGCCTGCCGTCCCCGGCCAAGGCGGAATTAATCAGTGTTTCCCTAGCCATCCTAATGGGTGCGCACAAAAGGCAAGCATACGCCGACAGCGGGATCATCGCTGCCGGCGTTCTGGGTTAAACCTCGCTAGGCCGTGCTAAGCGCAAAGTTAACGGGAAATCCATAATCGCGAAACACAATGTCTATTACTTTTCAAGCTATGGCGTTGCGCAGACAAGACGACAACTCCCTTAGGAACATCAACAAATCGATAGTTGCGCTAACCAATAAAAGACATAAGCACTACGAGAGCCTCCTGCAAGAAATGAAACATGCCGTCTGATACCTCAAACGGCAATAATGCCGTTGCCCCATCATGGATAACTGCATTCGATGCAGAACTCGGCTGATTTCTACAGGTTGTCGATAGCCTCGGAAAATTCATCAATAACAAAAGAATCGAAACTGTCGTTTCGCCCGCCCTCATCGAGAGACGCTAGCCTCGACGGCCCCTCGGCGTCACTCCGAACGCCTTGCGGTACGCCTTGTGGAAGTTGCTGGTGGAGGCGTAGCCGACAGTCCCCGCAACCTCGTCCACCGTCATGTCGGTGCGCTCGAGCAGCAGCCTCGCACCATCCATGCGCGCCGCTGCCACGTGCTCACGAAACGTCACGCCCGTCTCTCGGCTCAGCAGGGCCGACACGTAGTTTGGATGGTAGCCGAACTCGCACGCCAGACCTTTCAGCGTAACGTTTCCAAGGTGCGAGCGGATATAACCGACCATAGCCGCCGAGGGTTTCTGCGGGGCGGAATTCTTCGGGGCCTCCTGGCGCAGCTGGCGAGCGGCCATCTGCGCCAGCGTGAGCGCCATGGACTTGAGAACCTGTTGACTGCCTATACCGGCCCGCGCGTACTCGACGGCCATGAGCTCGATCAGCTCGCGAAACCCGCTCGACGCGGCGGGGTGCAGGTGCCGGAAGCTGTCCGCGAAGGCGTCGCGGGCGGGCTCCAGGTAGAAGCGCAGCAGCTCCTCGTCGACCGAGAGCTGCGGCAGGAACTCGCGGTAGAACACCTCGGCGCGTATGAGCACGCCGACGATGGTTACCTTGCGCTCCGGGTTGCCGCGCAGGGCGTAGCCGCCGAAGGACTGGCTCGCGTAGAGCTCGCCCTCGCGCACGGTGATGCGGTTGTAGCGGTCCCGGCTGAGCGCGTCGTAGTTGCCGTCGTAGGCGTAGTTGTAGAAGAAGTAGCTCTGCCGGTGGAAGCGCTCGTGGATGTGCTGACCCCGGAAGACGCACACCGCCACGTTCTCGTCGGCGCCGGTGCGCCAGTAGAAGGTCTCCTCGGTGCCTGGGTCCTGGGGACGACCCTCGATCTCGTGGTAGGTCCAATCGATGTCCGCGAACTGATCGGCTAGCTGCCGCAGCGCCTCGTCAACCGCAGCCCGGTAATCCTTTGCCATACCCACCTCCAAAATCTTAAGTTACGACGCATTATAACTTTACACCGGGCGTTGGAAGCGCTGCGTCGCGCTGGGAGAATGGGACCCGTAGACAAAAGGCAAATCGATAGGAACCGGCCATGATAGAGAAGTTCGTGTACGACATGCCCACCCGCGTCCTGTTCGGGTCGGGGTCCCTGAAGTCCCTGCACGAGGAGGACCTGCCCGGGAAGAAGGCGCTCGTCTGCATCAGCGAGGGCGGGTCGATGAAGCGCCACGGCCAGCTCGACGCCCTGGTGGCGGAGCTGGACGCTGCAGGCGTGCAGCACCTGCTGTTCGACCGCGTGCGCCCCAACCCCGAGGCCGCGAACGTGGACGACGCCGCCAAAATGGCCATGGAGAACGGATGTGACTTCATTATCGCGCTCGGCGGTGGCTCGGTCATGGACGCCGCCAAGGCCATAGCGATCGTCGCGGCAAACGACGGCTCCTGCTGGGACTACAGCCCGTCTGCCACGGGCGGCAAGCAGGCGCCCGAGAACCCGGCGCTGCCGCTGGTCGCCGTCACGACGAGCGCGGGCACGGGCAGCGAGGTGGACATGTGGTCGGTCATCAGCAACGACGCCACCGAGGAGAAGACGGGCTACCCGACGATCTTCCCGACCATCTCGGTCGTCGACCCCGACCTCATGATGAGCGTGCCCGCGACCTTCACCGCCTGGCAGGGCATGGATGCCTTCTTCCACGCCGCCGAGAGCGTCATCAACGTCAACGAGCACGTGGTGGGGGAGATGTTCGCGCTCAAAGCCATCGAGCTCATCGCGAAGTACCTGCCGCGCGCCGTCGCTGACGGGAGCGACGGGGAGGCGCGCGCCAACATGGCGATCGCCAACACGCTGGCGGGCTACTACATGCTCTGCACCTCCGAGCACACCATGGAGCATGCCCTCGGAAGCGCGCATCCCGGGCTCGTCCACGGCGCCGGGCTCATCATGATCAGCCACGAGTACTTCAGGTTCTTCGCCGACCGAAAGGCATGCGAGGAGCAGATGGCCAAGATGGCGCGCGCCATGGGCGTCGAGGGCGCGACGGGTGGCGCGGACTTCGTGGCCGCGCTCGACAGGCTCATCACGGACGTGCGCTGCGCCGACCTGAAGATGAGCGACTACGGCATCGCGGAAGACGAGCTGCCCACCACCGTGCAGAAGTACCACGAGGTCTGGGGCGGCAACAACGACGCCGACCCCGTCAAGCTGACCGACGAGGACGTGCTAGGAATCTACCAGCGGTCCTACCGCTAAGAAGTCGTTTTGCGGCAAAAACATCGACGAAGAAAGGAACTCTGACCATGAGGGAAATCACCGACAAGCACGAGATCGAGGCCGAGCAGGCGTCCGCCCTGCCCCGCCTGGTGAACGACTGGGCGCTCATCACCGCCGGCGGCAAGGACGACTACAACACCATGACGATCGCCTGGGGGTCGATGGGCGACATGTTCTGGGAGCCAACCTTGGACGCATACGTGAGCCCGAGTCGCTACACCTACGGCTTCATGGAGGAGAACGACTGGTTCACCGTGAGCCTGTTCCCCGCCGAATACCGCCCCGACCTGCAGGTCCTGGGCAGCAAGTCGGGGCGCGACGGCGACAAGGTGGCTCTGACCAAGCTCACCCCCGTCGAGGTCGAGCACGGGATGACCATAGAGGGCAAGGCCTCGAGCATTTCAGGAGAAACCCCGCTTGGATAACCATGTGCTCCCTGACCGCGAAATGGATTCCCTGCGCTCGGACTACTATTTCGATGCGTCGATTCTCGCGATGAGGTCGTTGGCCCATGCGACCGCATCGTCCGCGGACGCGAGAACGCTCAGCCCTTCGGAATCCATGGCATACGCCTCATCCCATCCTTCGCGCTTCACTAGCTTCGGCGGCCATTCTTGACGCTTCCTGTACGCAAAGAGCCGCACGCATACGCTCCTAGTGAACACCAGGTCGATGTCCCCGTTCGCCATCATCACCTGCAAGTCAACAAGGTCGCGTGGCCGATCGCCGCCTGTGACGGCATGCAGTTTCTGGGCAACCTGATATGCAGGCATCATGAGCGGAGCAGGACCGGGCGCGGGAAGTCCGACAGAATCGAAAATGCCCGACACGTCATCTGGCTCAATCCAGTCCGCCTCATCCGCGTCGCCGATTTCGTTGAAGCCGACCTCGAGTGGAACCGTGCACCATGGTTTTCCTAGATACGAGAGCTTCACATCGAACGGCTGCATCACGTACTCCTCAGGAACATCCTTGGGATGCGCGGGCTCGCGAGGGATCACCATTCCGTAAAAACCTTGGGTTATAGGCCAAAACCTTCCCAGCCCTTCTCGAGCGAGCCGTTCAATTTACGCGCGTACTCGGTTGCCTCCATGGCTGTCGCCGTGTCCAAATCGGTCGTGAACCTTGTCGACGCATCGCCTAGGCGCATCTTTATTGCACTGCCGCCCTTTACAACCCCATCGGGCAGCAGCGACGCCACAATTGCGTTCGCCATGAGCGTGCGTACCTCCAGGTATTTACGAGGCGAGTTACCGCACGCTCGGCGGATGGCGGCATCGAGGTTGCGCATGCTGTTAGGCCGCTTCGTCATCCTTCAATCCTCTTCTTTAGCTCGTCGCGCTCATCGCTGTTAATGTACCCGAATCGAAGAGCCTCGTCGGCGGCCTCCGCGGCACGCTTGCGTCCGATCGCCCCAGCGGAATCTACAATCGCGTCAGCGACGCGCTGGCAGGGAACGCCTTCGCAGAACGTCTTCTTCGCACTCCCCGTAGCACTCACTACGTGAAAACCCTTTCCAAGGTTTTTTCTCACCCTGCGAGGCGTCGCTACCCACATCCTTCCCGGATTAGTAGGCGCCAGCTTGAGCAGGGCAACCACGGACTCGCCGTACAGATAGGCATCAGGACCTACACTTTTGACCGCAGCCGCATAAGGGGAGGCTTCTTGATATGGCCAAACGGGAATCCGATAGACACCCCACCCCACGCGTTCGAGCCTGCCACGCCTCGCGTACTGCACGAGTTCCGCGTTGGAACACCCCAACACGCGAGCTTCCGCAGACGTGATGAGCCCGAAGTCGTCTGTTGCATCGTATATGTCATCAATCTTTGTCATGCCAAAAGTATAGCGTATTCATAATACTTTTGGCATATAATTTACATGTTAAATGATTGATTCGGAGAAAATCGGGTCAAAAACAACCACCTGCAGTCACTCCTCCTGGGAAAACGGGGAATGACTCGCCAAAGCTGGCGACGGTTGGCGGGATTTGGCGCTATCTGAAAATCATTCCTCACCCTTTTGAATCAAGGGCTGATTCGGGATTGATTCGGATGAGACAGTGCCATATGGACCAGATGGCACCATATGGAATCAGGTAGAACCTCAGGGACAAGGTGCGTCACTGAGTGGGAATGAGATTTTGAGATGCACTACAACGCATAGCGTTTCAATGCATCGCTGCGGCACGATTTGAAAAGGATGAATGGGCAACGTAGGCCAGCCTCCAAGCGGCGGCCTGCTCGATTTCATAGCCGACACCGCGCCGCGCGCCGCGCCCCATCCCCATCCTAGTATCGATTGATGCGCGCAATCTTGGGCGGAAGTTCCTCAACCGGCATGTTCTTGGGCGTGTCGCAGGTGCCGCTCTCGGCGGCGACGTCGTAGAACCAACACTTGTAGTAGATGAAGTCGCGCGCGAGCTTGAGATCGTCGATCTGCTCGTCGATCGCCTTCAGGCGCTCGTTCACGATCTCGCGGCGGCGCTCTGTGGTGGAATCGCCCTCTCGGTGCAGGTCGATACATTCCTTGATTTCGGCGATCGGCATGCCCGATGCTTTCAGGCGCCCGATGAAACGCGCCCATTCCAGATCGTCTTCTGCGTAGACGCGCATGCTGCCCTGGCTGCGCGCCACATCCGGGAACAGCCCCCCCTTGCCATAGTAGCGCAGCGTGCTGGCGGGCATGCCCAGCTCTGCGCTCGCCTCGCCGATGGTGTAGACCTTCTCCATTCCCGCCCTTTCGAAAGCTTGGAAACTTTTTCGAGAAATATTATTGACTTGAACCATGGTTTAAGGTCAAGAATCTTTTTCAGTGTTATCAAGCAACTGCAAAAACATACGGCAAAAGGAATATAAGAAATGAAGGAAACCAAACTTCCCAAGATCGCACTCGGAGCCTGGGCGTGGGGCGACGACGGCACGTTCGGCACCAAACTTGACAACGAAACGCTCCGGGACGTCTTCGACACCGCCATGGACGCCGGGCTGAACCTGTGGGACACGGCCTACGCCTACGGCATGGGAACGTCCGAAAAGGCGCTCGGCAAACTGCTCGCCGCCCGTCCGCGCGAGAGCTACCTGGTCTCGGACAAACTCACCCCGCAGTGCATGGACGCCTCCGCAGCAAACCCCGTCGCGGACATGTACGGTATGCAGCTTGGCCTGCTGGGAGTCGAGAGCATGGACATTTACTGGATCCACAACCCCTTTGGTGCGCCCAGCTGGACCACGAAGCTCGCAGAGTACCTGGAAGGGATGGACAACCCGCCCGTGATTGGCGTCTCGAACCATAGCCTGGCCGAGATCAAGCAGGCAGACGAAATCCTGAAGCAGCACGGGCTGAAGCTGGGCGCCGTGCAGAACCACTTCAGCCTGCTCGAGCGCTCGAGCGAAAGCGGCGGTATCCTGGATTGGTGCAAGGAAAGCGGCGTGGCCTTCTGGGCCTACATGGTGCTCGAGCAGGGGGCCCTCTCCGGGAAGTACGACGCGGAGCACCCCATGCCCGCAGGGTCGGACCGTGCGGCGGTGTACAATCCCGTGCTCGGCGAGATCGGGAAGCTCAACTCCGTGCTCGCCGAGGTGGCGCAGGCCCACGGCGTGTCGGCGGCCCAGATCCCGGTAGCATGGGCCATCGCCAAGGAGACGGTCCCCATTGTGGGCGTGACCAAGAAGTCGCACGTGGAGGACGCCGCAAGGGCGGCGGCGGTGGAGCTCTCCTCCGACGAGATGGCGAAGATCGAGCAGACAGCAGGCAGCTTGGATCTGAATCTTGTTCGCTACTGGGAAAAGAGGATGGACTGAGCCGCAAGACACTGATTCGAAAGGAACTCTTCATGAGCAAGAAGAACATCGGAAGCAAGCTGGCCCTGTACCCCTGTCCCGTTGCCGTGATCGGCACCATCGCCGAGGGCGGCAAGCCCACGTGGACGCTGGTCGCCCACATGGGGATCATGGGGCACGACCACGTGATGGTGAGCCTCGCCCAACCGCACTACATCAACTCCTTCATCAAAGAGAACGGGGCTCTATCCATCAACGTTGTGGACGAAGGCTGGGTTGCTAAAGCCGACCTTTGCGGCATGGTGAGCGGCAACACGCAGAGCAAGTCGGACTTCTTCACGTGGACCGCAGGCGATGCGGGAGCCCCCGTCGTCGACGACGCTAAGCTCGTCATGGAGTGCAGCGTTGAGGACGTCTACGGCACAAAGGGCTTCGACAACTTCATCTGCGCCATCGCCAACACGTACGCCGACGAGGCGATTCTCAACGACAAGGGCAAGCCGGACTACGACTCGTTCGAGCCGGTCCTCTTCGAGATGCCCAACTACAATTATGAGAAATCTGGCGGCGTTCTCGCCCCTTGCCTGAGCTTCGCGAAGGACGGCGAGTAGCCAAGCCCGCGACACGGCTTTCGCCTATTGCGGGGCGCTATTGGGTGATGCCGGAGATGCGCGAGGGCTTCACGCGAATCGTTCCCCTCTACCGGACTCGCGCGGATAGGTCGGCTTTCAAGCGACAACGTTTCGAGGTTAGGCGTGTGCGACAGCCGAGGTTCGAGTCATTCTCTGCCCCTTTGCACGTTTGATTCGGAGCAGAGCGCCCCAAATTAAACGTACGCGTTAAGCCTCGCTAAGGCGCGGTAAGCGCAAAACCAGCGAAATGCCCACAATCTTGTCGAGATGCCGTTCCAACAGTTGGCGCGGCAAGCCGGTTCAGCGGGTGATCTCCGCGAGAATTGCCTTTATGGCCGCGATGTCGGAATCGGCGAGTCTGCCGATTCGTCCTGCCATTCCCAGGTAGCCGGGAGGAATCTCGGCGATGCGGTCGAAACGCGCGATCGATGGCTTGTCGAGACCCGCTGCCCCCCACTCGCGCAGGGGGTAGTCGTGCGCGAGCGAGAGCTTGTTGGATGAACTCGTCACCATTGCGACGAGCGACCCGTCGGCACGCGCCGCGAGCACGATGACCGGACGGAACTTGTAACCGCGCCCTTCCGGGAAGTCGAAGCGGGCATGCCAGACCTCCCATGGCTGGGGCACCCGGTCACTCATCGCCGTCGTCCCATTCCGCGGGGAGCACGGCGACGCCCTCGGCGTTCAGCGCTGGCTTGTAGGCGAGCGCAGCGACGGCGTCGTAGGACGGCGCCTCTGGGCGAAGGTCGAAGGGCAGCCCGCCGACCTCGATGGACTTCACGAGGAACGTGTTTATCGCGTCGTTGAGGCTCAGGCCCCATCGGGCGTAGACCTCGGCCGCCTGGGACTTGATCTCGTCTGACGTCCTCGTCTTGATCTCCGCACGCCTCGGCACTGCTGCTGTCGCCATGTGGCATCACCCTTTCAGTACCCATATTGTACCCGTAACGGGTCCAATACACAATATTTCTTCAGGACGCTAATCTGCCCGGCTCGTCCTCCACTGGCTCTTGGGGTGCGTCGTGGGGTTGAGCGAGGTTCCGGCCCCGCCCGTTCTCGCGCCTCAGCACGCAACAGACTATCAGAGAAATGGACCGCGCGCCCGGCTCGAACCGCTCCCAGATCGCGCGGACGCTCGGAATCAGCCGCAACACGGTCGGCAAGCCGAGCAGCATTCCGCAGAGGTTGAGGAAGGCGGCATGCCCGACCTCGCCGCCAACCAAATCCCCTTCTCCATTAAGGAACTCGAGAAGATGCTCGATACGCCCAAGGGGAACGTCGCAGGCTAACCCACACAACTGGTCTACTGGGACATTGTATGCGGTGCGCTACTCGCGCTCTTGTTCGGGTTTGGTTTATGTCACAGCAGACGATGAGTTCGACCCCGATCGCCACTGCACGATTCTGTTGTCTCGATCGAGTCGGCATTCAGTGAGTTCACTGCTGCGGTTGCCTCGTCAAGCCTGGCGGTATATTCGCTCTGGACCTGCTGCAACGCTGCTTTCCGATCATCAACTGAATCTTTATGGCAATCAGCGCATTGCTGGTAGAGAGCTTCGTTCATGCCAACGCTTTAGAAGACGTGCGTAGTGTACTGTGCGCATACCATATTCCAATCTGAGGACTCCACGTTCCCCTTGGCTGCAGCTTCTTTCACCCAGGTCTTGACAACAACAGCCTTGCCCGGTGTATCCCCATGGCGCGAATAGCAAGCAATACTCATGGTCATATATTGAACGCATCCATAACGCCCATCCTCCGGGAAGCGCACTACTGCCGATAGTAGCTCAGGAAGTCGCTCAGCCGTCCCATGGCGTTTTTCAGCACCTCCACGCGCGGCAGGTACACCACGCGGAAATGGTCGGGGCTCTTCCAGTTGAAGCCGCTACCCTGCACGATGAGCAGCTTCTTGTCCTTCAGCAGGTCGAGCGCGAACTGCTCGTCGTTTACGATGTTGAACTTCTTCGCGTCCAGCTTCGGGAACATGTAGAAGGCGGCCTTGGGTTTCACCACGCTGACCCCCGGGATGTCCTTGAGCGCGTTGTACACGTATTCGCGCTGCTCGTAGATTCGACCGCCCGGCACTAGGTAGTCCTTCACGCTCTGATGCCCCCAAAGAGCCGTCTGCACGATGGACTGCGCGGGCACGTTGCTGCACAGGCGCATGTTGGATAGCATGTTGATGCCCAAGATGTAATCCTGGGCGATCCGCTTGTTCCCCGAGAGTATCATCCAGCCGATGCGGAACCCGGCGATCATATGGGATTTCGAAAGCCCGCTGAACGTGATGCAGAACAGGTCGGGCGCGAGACTCGCGATGCTGACATGCTCCTCCCCGTCCATGACCAGGCGGTCGTAGATCTCGTCGCTGAATATGATGAGCTGATTCTCGCGCGCGATGTCGACGATTTCCTGCAACACTTCGCGCGGGTACAGGGCGCCGGTGGGGTTGTTGGGGTTGATGATGACGATCGCCTTGGTGCGGCTGGACACTTTTTTGCGAATATCATCCATATCCGGATACCAATTCGCCTGCTCGTCACACAGGTAATGCACGACGTTGCCGCCCGCCAGCGTCGCGCAAGCCGTCCAGAGCGGATAGTCGGGCGAAGGGATCAGAATCTCGTCGCCATTGTCGAGCAGCGCCGACATGCACAGGTTGATCAGCTCGCTGACGCCGTTGCCCGTGTAGATATCCCCCATGTGCACGTTGGGAAGATGCTTTATCTGGGAGTACTGCATGATGGCCTTGCGTGCGGAGAACAGGCCTTTGCTGTCCGAATATCCTTCGCAATCCGTCAGCTGGCGCGCCATGTCGTGCACCACCTCGTCGGGTGTGCGGAAGCCGAATGGCGCGGGATTGCCGATGTTGAGTTTCAGCACATGGGTGCCCGCCTCCTCCATGCGGTTCGCCTCATCGACGACCGGACCGCGCACGTCGTACAGAACGTTGTCCAACTTGGAGGATTTTTTGAATGTGCGCATGGAGGTGCCTTTCGAATGTTCATGTTCGACCTTGGAAGATTGAAGAAGCGTGTCATTCGCTTCCCCCAGCAACCATTCCGCGGTGGTGCCCAACACTTCGGCGAGGAATTCCATCATGGCGGGCCGCGGTAGGGTCTTTCCGCCCACATATTGACTGAGCTGGCTTTTCCCCAGTTTCACGCCCTGCTCTTCGGCGAGGCGCAGCACATCGACCTGTTTGAAGCCCCGCTGGATCATGATCTGATTGAGCCGTTCGGAAAATGAACTCTGGACCATAGGCGCTTCTTTCTCTAGTTCAATTTAGAAGCGTATTTTGAACTTATCACCGTTCGATTGCAAGATCAAATTGAACTTTCCATACATGCTATTATTCTCCCCGTTACTCGAAAAACCAGGGGAGGAGACCTATGGAACGTTTCGACATCGCGATCATCGGCACAGGTCCTGCGGGACTGGAAGCCGCCATTACTGCGAAGGTGCGCAACAAGAGCATCATCCTGTTCGGCAGCGCGCAATCGAGCGAGAAGGTGCGCAAGGCGCATTCCATCCGCAACTACCTGGGCCTTCCCCATATCAGCGGTGGGGACATGCAGAAGACGTTCCTCGACCATGCGCTCTCCATGGGAGCCGAGATCTCCGACGAGCAGGTGACACTCGTGTTTCCGCAGGAAGGTTTCTTCAGCCTGCAGACGAGCAAGGGGTTCTACGAGGCCGAAACCGTCATCCTGGCCTCCGGCGTGGCTCCCGCGAAGACGTACCCGGGCGAAGAGGAATTCCTCGGGCGCGGCGTGAGCTACTGCGCAACCTGCGATGCGGCGCTGTACCACGGGAAGGTCGCCGCGGTCATCGCGACGAGCCCCGATGAGGAAGCGGAAGCGGATTTCCTCTCCGAGTTCGCCGACAAGGTGCTCTACTTCCCCCTGTATAAGGGCGATGTGCATGTGAGGGACTCCATCGAGGTTCATCGCGAGAGGCCGCTGGAGATCACCGGCCAGACGAAAGTCGCCACGCTGGAGACGGACGGCGGCAGCCATCCCGTGGACGGGGTTTTCATCCTGCGGGAGAGCGTCTCCCCGGGGCAGCTGGTGCCCGGATTGGAGATGGATGGCAACCACGTGAAGGTCGACCGCTCGATGGCGACCAACGTCGAGGGGCTGTACGCCGCAGGCGATATCACGGGAACGCCATACCAGTACATCAAGGCCGCCGGCGAAGGCAATGTCGCCGCGCTTGCCGCCGCAACATTGATCGACGCCCGCAAGCGCGCATAGCCCCGCGCCCCCGACGTTTCATATCGCTGCGTTTCGAAGCGGCCGGCGGTCTCGCGATCGTCAGCCGCTTCCCGTTGCTCGCCCCTTCCCCGTGTCGCAGGCGAATCAGGGAGGGCATATCTTTCGGGCGCAAGGCGGCGAGGGGGCATGCCGCTGGAGGGTCTCGTCGCTCGCGGCCAGAAGGCCGGCTTTTTGCAAGATACGCGCATATGTGAATCCTGAAGAGCCATGGTGATGAATCCTAAAGGCGGACAGCGGGCATCGGATTAAATAGTCTAAAATTTTGTTATATTTACTCTTTATTTTTTATTATGTTTGAGTACAATATTTCGAAATGGACTACTCAAACGCACCAGGCACGGATCTCGTGGATCTGTTCACGTCCGACGCATACCGCTTGCTGCACCTGCTCGTGCAGCTGCAGGAGCGCACATTGGATGGGAGGCGAATCCGCGAGAGCCAGGAAGAACTCGCTGAACTCTTCCACGTGAGCAAGGGGAAATTGAACCCCCTCATGCAGGCGTTGGTTGCGTCGGGGTGCATACAGAAGTACCGCGCGCGCAGCGGATACGTGGTGACCCCCCTTGGCTTGCGAGCGGATAAGATCCTCAGCGGTTTAGATACGACGGCAAGGCGGGAAATCGATTAGATCGCCCCAGCGGCAAGAGCGCAGAAGCACAAGGGAGCACTCCGATGATAGTTCCTCGAAAACGTGTTTTCACCAGCAGAAATGCAAGCCTGCATGCAGAGCCGCTCTGTCCGCTGTACACCACGAAGAGCGGGTTCCAAAGCCTCTGCGGGACGCATCTCAACCCGCCTTCCTGGTTGTTCGAGATCCAGACGAAGGCAATCGGCAGAGCGTCGGGCCAGAACGACCGCGGAGCATATCCCAACTGAAGCGCGCCCCTTGGGCGCATCCGCTCGACGGCGACGCTGCCCGCCGATGATCACAACTCGTCCGTATCGAGCCAGATGGTGAAGGGCCCGTCGTTCACCAGGCTCACCGCCATGTCGGCACCGAATTCCCCGACGGAGACGGCACCCATATCGCGCAGGGCGACCGCGCAGAAATAACGGTACAGATCTCCCGCATGGGCAGGGTCGCCTGCGTCCGCGAAGCTGGGGCGATTCCCCTTCCGGCAGTTTGCGAACAGGGTGAATTGGGAGACTATCAGCACCTCGCCGGCGACATCGCCCAACGCAAGGTTCGTGCGCCCTTCCCCATCGGCGAATATGCGCATCTTCGAGATCTTGCGCCACAGCCTGTCCGCTTCCGCCTCGCCATCGCCCTTTCCAACGCCGAGGAAGATCACGAATCCGCGCCCTATGCTGCGCCTCGGCTCCCCCTCGATCAGTCCGTCGAATGTGCCGGACGTAGCATCTTGGATCGCAACTTCCGCTTGCGATACCCGCTGAATCAAAGCGCGCATGGGCTGCTCATTCCAAAGACAGGCCTGCCGTTCACCGTTAGTCGATCGTCACGACCCAGCCTTCGGGTCCCTCGATCTCGCCCGCTTGGATGCCGGTGAGCGTTTCGCGCAGCTTCGTCATCACGGGACCGGCCGCCTCCATGCCGCTTATCTCGATGACCTCGTCGCCTTTCGTGATCCTGCCGACAGGGCTGATCACGGCCGCGGTGCCGCAAAGCCCCGCTTCCACGAAGTCGCCGTTCTCGACCTCGCTGAACTTCACCGGCCGCTCATCGACCTTCATGCCCAGGATGTCGCGCGCCACCACGACCAGGCTGCGCCGCGTGATGGACGGTAAAATCGAATCGGTATGGCTCTGGGGAACGACCAGCGTGCCCTCCCTGTTCACGAATATGATGTTGGCGCCGCCCGCCTCCTCCACGTAGGTGCGGCTCTGGGAATCCAGGTACAGGTTCTCGGAAAACCCGTTCCTATGCGCCTCCACGTTGGCCTGCAGGCTCATGGCGTAGTTCAACCCCGCCTTGATGTTGCCGGTGCCGCGCGGTGCCGCGCGATCGTACTCGCTCACGCAAATGCTGATGGGCACGGCACCACCCTTGTAGTACGGCCCCACAGGCGTGACCAGGATGCGGAACTGGTACTCGTCAGCCGGCTTCACGCCGATCACGATGCCGGTGGCGAACATGAGGGGGCGGATGTAGAGCGTGGCCCCGCTGCCGAACGGCGGCACCCACGCCTCGTTCGCCTTCACGACCTGCTTGACCGCCTCCACGAATTTTTCCTTGGGGAAGGGCGGCATGCACAGGCGTTCAGCCGTGTTGTACATGCGCTCGGCATTCAGGTCGGGGCGGAAGCAGGTGATGCGCCCGTCCTCGGTAGTGTAGGCTTTCAGACCTTCGAAGCACTCTTGGCAATAGTGCAGAATACCCGCGCATTCGCTCAGGGTGACGGAGTGATCGGCGGTCAGGCCGCCCTCTTCCCATGCGCCGTCTTTCCAATTGCACACGTAGCTGTAATCGGTGGGCATGTAGCTGAAGCTCAGGTTTGCCCAATCCAGGTCTTTCTTTTCCATGATGCCTTCCTTCCGAGCGCGTCACGTGCATCGGAAAGGATTGTACAACTTTAGTCGGGTGGAGTGGATGAAATGCTCGGTACGGCCACAATGCACGCGCCTTTCACCATCGCGATGAATCATGTTGCCGCATCGGATACGCCGCCGCGCCGCGCCTCGTGGGCGGACGTTTACCATTCCCTCTTTCTCCCATCCATGAACATCGTGCAGTACATCGGCGCGTAGACAATTTTACCGTCGACCTCGATGTTCTCCTCGCAGAGCACCAGCGCCTCGTCGATGCTGTAGTTCCCGATCTCCAATACGTTCTTCAAGGCGCGGTGCCGCTTGTACGTTTTGCCCGACTTCACCTCTATAGGCAGAACTCTTTCGAGTGAGTTCTCGACGAGGAAATCGAGTTCCCCGGCCGCCTTCGACTTGAAGTAATAGAGAGGCATGCCCCGAGCAGCGAGCTCCTGGGCAACATAATTCTCGTATATGGCTCCGTAAGCGACGTCCGTCCTTCCCGCCAGCATCTCGCGTGTCGCCTCCATCCCACACCGATAGGTCAGGAGCCCGACATCGTTCATGAAGAGCTTGAAATACGTCGACCTCTGCGAGATGAGCAGGGGCGGGCGCGGCTCGCTCACATTGTAGACGGGTAGGGCAACGCCCGCGTCTGCGAGCCATAGGAAGCTGTTTTCGTAGCGGGCGATATGCGCATCCCCGTTTATGTCCGAGAGGATGAAGCGCTTATCCTGCGCAGCGAGCTCGGCGGGTACGAGATCGTAGATGCGCCTGATGGTCCGGGTCCTGCGCCTTGCGTACTTCGTTATGTCCTCGCGGTATCGCGCAACGATATTCCTGTGGATGCTACGCACAGCAGGCAGGCTGTCCTCCCTCACGAACGCGTCCACAGCCGCAGGCATTCCGCCGACTATGAGGTACTCGTGAAACAACCCCATCAGCCTCTCATGGAGATAGGGGTCCACCGGCTCACGTCCCTCAAACGAGGCGCTGGCGGCAGAGAGTACCTGCGCGGGAAGCCCCCTCGCACAGCAGTACTCCTCAAGGTCGAGCGGGTACATCGTCATCGAGTCGAGGTAGCCGACGGGCACCGATTTGATATTCTTCAGCTCGACACCCAGCAGCGACCCCGACAAAACGAAGTCGTACTGCGGGAAACCGTCCACGAGGAACTTGATCGCAGTGGGAACCCCCTTGCACTCCTGTACCTCGTCGAGGAAGATGAGCGTTTTCCCTGCCACGATTTCACCAGACGCGAACGCGGTGATGCGCGCGAAGAGCTCCTGGGCGTTGCGAGCGGTGGAGATGGCCTGCGCCGCCGTCCCGTCCTCGATGAAATTGATCTCAGCGAGATGCTCGTAGTTCTCACGCGCGAACTGGCGGACGATATAGGTCTTGCCCACCTGGCGGGCACCGTCGACGAGCATCGCCTGCTTCGTCTTGTGCTCCTTCCAGAACATAAGCGCATCGTAGGCCTTCCTTTTCAATGCCGGCATTCGCCCCACCCCTCTCCCCTAGACTGTGTATAGTCTATTGTACGGATTCGGAGTGGGTTTCACAATCAAAATGTACACTTTTGGAAGTGCATTTCATGCTCATATGTACAATCTTGGTCATCCTGTGGACATGCGAGTTGATAGACGGCCCCGTCTTCGTAGATGGGGTCTACGTGCGATGCGGTAACGCTCCAGCCGCATTGTTCGCAAGTCATCATGATTGATGATCCAACAGTCTCTGATTTAAGATTTCCGCCGCATTCTGGACAACTCATCGATCACCTCACCTGGTCCTGTTTTTGTGCACAGGCCTGAGGGCTATCTGAACAGGTCGTCATGGGAACCCGTGCGCTGCATGAGCACGATGCTGTCGAACGTGCACCAGATGAGAAGCTAGTCTCCCGCGTTGCAGACATGGCATTCGCTGCTGCCGGACCAGCCTCCCGTGAGCATGTGGTAAATATTGCATAAGACATGTGTCCGTCAGGCTTGTGGATCACTTTGAATAAGCGGACGCATTGCGAATAGAAAAGTGCCTCGAGAACGCTTCGAGGCACTGAAAATCACCGAACGATAATGGGGTTATAGGCCAAAACGTGTTGATGGCTAATCCCAATCGGTGCGCCACTTGGCCGAGTGGTGGAGCTCCGACCAGACCAGCCCGTCGCCCCATTGCGCAGGCCCCTCCTTCTTCTGCGGCTCGAAGGCCG
>NZ_JANIPD030000043.1 GCF_024609215.1 Curtanaerobium respiraculi
CCAGGTCATGGCAGACGTGAGGAAACCGAGGAGCTGAGCGGTTCCGCCACAGGAAATGTCACCGGAAAGAAGGCCGATTCCCCATGTCAGGAGGGGGAATCGGCCTTCTGCTGCTGCAAAAGTCAGGGTATAGCGTTCCCGTCGGGATGCGCGGCATGAAGGTCATCTTCGTATCCGCGCCCCTCCCTACGGTCCATCTCCCGATTGCGGGGTCGAGCGCGTCATTCCCGCAAAGGCGTTCGTCCTCTCTCAGCGGACCGCCCGGGGGCGCCGCCCTTTCCGCTCTGCCCGCCGAAGTGCATGCCGCCGGGTCTGCGCGGACCGCAGGCCGGGCGCTTCGGCCCGTCCCGCGTTTGCTATACTGGGGCGCGCCGCTTTCCGCGGCTTTCGGCGTTGGCGTGAAAAGGGGAATGCATGCTGGTCGATGCATTGGTGCAGCCGCTTGAAACGTGCGAGGAGATGCGCGCGTTTTGGGAGAAGCTGGATAGCGGGCAGGATGCCGGTTTGGGGATCGCCGCATCGGCGCGTCCCTTCATGGTCGCATCCCGGTTCGCGCGGACTCCGCAGCCCACGCTGGTCGTGGTCGCCGGTGAAGAAGCTGCGGGGGATTTCGCTCGCAACGTGGGAGCGTACGTGGGGGAGGAGAAGGTCCTCCGATTCTTCGAGCGTGCTGATACACCCTTTGGGGAGAAGCCGTCCAACACGCACGAGGTCGCCTGCCGCATGGAGGCGCTCGATGCGCTCGTCGACGGGAGGGACGCGATCGTGGTCGCAAGCGCCCGTGCGCTCGTCCGCATGCTACCTCCCGGCGGGACGTTCTTCCAGCCCCTCGACTTCGCCGTGGGAAGCGAGATCGGCTCGTCTTCCCGATCCGACCTTGTCGATTTCGAAAGCATTTCTCGCGCGCTCGTGGCGGCGGGCTACGAGGATACGGCAGAGTTGGAGGGCCCCGGCACCTTCTGCGTGCGCGGCGGCACGGTAGACGTGTTCCCGGGGAATCTGAGCTTCCCCGTGAGGATCGACTGCTTCGGCGACGAAGTGGACGAGATCCGCCGCATCGTCCCGTCGACGGGGCAGACTATCGCCAACCTTGACGAGGTGGCCATCTACCCCGTGCGCGAGTTCGCTCCGAGCAAACGGTCGCTTGCGCGGGCAAGGCAGACGCTTCTGACCACCTCGAAGACGAACCCGGTGATGAGAGAGCTTCTCGAGAAAATCGAAAGCGGCGTGATGGATGCCAAGGCGGATGCCCTGCTTCCGTATTTGTACGAGAAAACGGTCACGTTGGGCGCGTATCTGGGGCGGGAGTGCCTGACGGTGCTCATCGAGCCGCACAGCCTGATCGACGATACCTTGCGCGTGCACGACGATCTTGAAAGCCGCGCGAAGGGGACGTCCATCCCCCTGGAGGGGCTGTATTGCGCGCCCGCCCAGTTGGATTTCGGAAGCAACCAGCGCTGCGTGTACCAGAGCATCATGACGCGCGGCGGCAACGTGGACGCCCAGATCCCCGTCAAGCGCACGGACGTCGCCGGCAATCCCGACAAGCTGTTCGGCAAGCTGTACAGCCTGACGCGCGACGGTTACCTGGTGGTGTTCAGCGTTTCCAATTACCGCGCTCGCGAGGACATGAAGTTGGCCTTCGTGGACCATGGGCTGCCCATCGTCGAGGTGCTCGACGAGCGCGGCGATGCGCCCGATCGCCTGAAACGGGGCGTCGTCAACGTCGTCGATGTCGACATCCCGCTCGGACTCATCATTCCCGCGGCCAAGCTCGCCTTGGTGAGCATCGCGGACACTCAAGGGTCGGGCGGCCTGCGTTCGCACCGCCGCGTGGACGTCACCGAGATCACCTTCCCCTTCAACGTGGGCGATTACGTGGTGCATGCGGCCCATGGCGTCGCGCTGTTCAAGGAGATGGTCCGTCAAGAGGTGGGCGGCGTGGCCCGCGACTATCTGCTGTTGGAATATTCTGAGGGCGACAAGCTGTACGTCCCGGTGGAGCAGCTCGACCGCGTGACGCGCTATGTGGGGCCCGAGGGGAGCAGCCCGCGGCTCACGCGCTTGAACACGAGCGACTGGTCCCGCGCGCTCAACCGAGCCCGCAAGGCGAGCAAGCAGCTTGCGTTCGATTTGGTGGATGTGTACACCCGCCGGGCGGCGACCCAAGGGTTCCGCTACTCGGCGGACACGCCGTGGATGCGCCAGATGGAAGAGGACTTCCCCTACCAGGAAACACCCGACCAGCTTGCCGCCATCGCCGACGTGAAGGCGGACATGCAGTCCGCCAAGCCGATGGACCGGCTCGTGTGCGGAGACGTCGGCTTCGGAAAGACGGAAGTTGCGCTGCGCGCCGCTTTCAAAGCCACGCAGGACGGCAAGCAGGTGATGGTGCTCTGCCCCACCACCATTCTCGCGCAGCAGCACTACACCACCTTCAACGACCGATTCGAGCCCTACGGGGTGGAGGTGCAGGTGCTCAGCCGGTTCCGCACGCCTGTGCAGCAGAAGGCGGCGCTCGAGGGGTTCGCCGACGGCAGCGTGGCGGTGCTCGTGGGCACGCACCGGCTGCTCTCCCGCGATGTGAATCCGCACGATCTGGGGCTGGTTATCATCGACGAGGAGCAGCGTTTCGGCGTAGGCCATAAGGAGCAGATGAAGAACCTGCGCGAGAGCATCGACGTGCTCACGCTCTCGGCGACGCCCATTCCCCGCACCATGCAGATGAGCCTGTCCGGTGTGCGCGACATGAGCCTGATCCTGACGCCGCCCGACGAGCGTCGTCCGGTAGAGGTGCACGTGGGGGAGTGGGATCCCGATGTGGTGAGCGACGCGGTGCGACGAGAACTCGAACGAGGCGGACAGGTGTACTACGTGAGCAACCGGGTGCGCAGCATCGACGACGCCGTAGCGCGCGTGCAGGAGGCAGCCCCCGAGGCGCGCGTGGCGATCGCGCACGGTCAGATGAGCAAGGAAGAGCTCGAGATCACCATGGAGGATTTCGCGGCGGGCGAGATTGACGTTTTGGTCGCCACCACCATCATCGAGAGCGGGATTGACAACCCCCATACCAACACATTGATCATCGAGGATGCGCAACGATTGGGACTGGCGCAGATGTACCAGCTGAAGGGCCGTGTGGGCCGCAGCAACCTGCAGGCTTACGCGTACTTCATGTTCCCCGAAAACATGGCCCTGACCGAGGAGGCGATGGCCCGCCTGGAGGCCATCGACGAGCATCAGGAGCTGGGAAGCGGCATGCGCGTGGCGATGCGCGACCTGGAGATCCGCGGCGCCGGCAGCCTTCTGGGTGCCGAGCAGAGCGGCAACATGAGCGCCGTGGGCTTCGATCTGTTCGCGCAGATGCTCGCAACCGCCGTGAACAACACGCGCGAGGGGGTGGACGGTGGCGACGGGTTGCCCCCCGCGCTGTCAGACATCACGGTCAACGTACCCGCCCACACGTACATTCCCGAGGAATACGTGCCCGATGCCGACGAGCGTGTGCTGGCGTATCGCAAGATCGCCGCTGCGACGGAATTGGGAGAGGTGGATGCCCTCGAGGACGAAATGGGACAACGTCACGGGGGAATGCCGCAAGCGACACGGAATTTCTTCACGAAGGCGCGCATCCGCGTGCTGGCGGGCAAGATGCACGTGGATACCGTGAACGTGGTGGGCGGGAAGCTGAACATCGAGCCCGCGCGCAAACCCGAAGGCGATCTGCGCTTGCAGCTGAAGCGCGCTCGGAGCCGTTGGATCCCGCAAAGCCAGAAACTGCAGGTCCCGCTGAAGTACTTCGCCCTCCCCGAGGACGGCGACCTGCTCGGCGCGGTGTACGCGCTTCTTCAGGACTTGAACGCCCAGCGCGGGAAGTAGCCGCCTGCCACGCTCCTCGTCCGCCGCCGTGTCGGGCTCGCTTCGGCTGCGGACATTCGATTCGCCAGATGCCGCGCACATGGGCGCGCGTGACCTGCAGGCCCATCGCCATCGCGTTACTCGCTTTCCGCGCAGTCTTGCCGCATGCCAGGAGATCGGCATCGCGGCGGCAGATGGCGAGGAACCCGCGCCACGGGGAGGGTCATGGCGCGGGTTTGCAACGGGGCGGGTGGCACTAAGCTGCAGGGGACCACCCGTCCCGGAGCCGCATCGAGTATGTAGCTTATTTGCCGAGGTAGTCCTTGGCGTTTTTCATCGCCAGGCGACCGGAGTTGATGGCCCACGAAGCTTGCGAGCCGGGTGCGGTCGCGACGTCGTAGGAGTCAGCGTAGAGGCTGCCGGTGTCGCATCCGCCGACGTAGAGGCCCTTGATAGGCTTGCGGTCCTTGTCAACCGCCTCGATCTTCTCGTTGATCTCCAGGCCGCCGACCGTGGTGTAGTAGCCGTCGGCGACCTCGAGGATCCAGAACGGGCCCTCGTCGATGGGGGACAGGTATTGGGCGGCCTTGCCGAAGATCGGGTCTTCGCCCTGCGTGCAGTAGCCGTTGTATTCGTCAACGGTCGCCTTGAGGGCCGCGGCATCAATGCCGACGCTTTCGGCGAGCTTCTCGATGGTGTCCGCTTTATGCACGGAACCTAGCTTCTCGAGCTGCTCGCGCGCCTCCGCCATGGGGACGCCCGGGGTGCCGAACGTGAACACGGTGCCGTACGGGCCGTTCTGCTCCCACGCCGCCAGGTCTTTCTCGCGGAAGATCACATAGGTGAGCTCCTGGTCGCGGCAGGCGATGCCGCCGGCGGCGAAGTTGCCGATCCACAGATCCTCGACGATGAAGCGCTTGCCGTCCTGGTTCACCCAGAGCGTGGGCTGCACCGAAGCCGAGTAGGCGTCGGTCGCCCATTGGGCGCCGATGGCTGCGGGGCCGCACCACATGACGGTGCCGTAGCCCTCGGAGAGCATCGCGCCGGCGTTCACGCCCATGCGCAGACCGTCGCCATCGCGACCGGGGGCGCCGAGCGAGACCAGGTTCTTGTTGACCGTGTACGGGGAAATGGCGTGCAGGAAGTCCATGTTGCTGGGGTATCCGCCCGTCGAGAGCATGACAACGGGCGCATTGATCTGGTAGACCGTGCCGTTGTCCGCTTTGGCGATGACGCCCTTCGCTTTGCCGTCCTCGATGAGGATCTTCTTCGCGGAGCAGCTGGTGATGATCTCGGCGCCGGTCGCACGGGTGGCCTTGATCAGGCTATCCGTGAAGTACGCTCCAGGGCTCTTGGCCTCGGCGTCGTAATAGTACACGTGCCAGGCGAGGTTTCCGCCGTAGTCAACCACGGCGCGGAACTTGCAGTCGTGGGCTTCGCACCATTCGATGGTCTCGGCGGTCTGCGAGAAGAAGTTGTAGTACAGCTGGGTGCTGGGAATGTAGTGGTGGTAGTTCACGCAACGGCGCACCGCCTCCCCGACCGTGCCCGTGTCGCCGGCTTCCTTCTGCCAGTGCGAACCCACGCCGAACATGCCTTCCGTGGCGGAGAAAGCGCCGCCCAACTCTCCGCCCTTTTCGATGAGCACGACGCTCATGCCCTGCTCGCTCGCCTGGATGGTCGCTGCCATGCCGCAGCCGCCGCCGCCGATGACGCACACGTCGGCGTCGAGGGTCTTCTTCGGCTCTCCCACATCGTCGAGCTTCCAAACGGAATTGTCCAAGCCGGTGGGGTTGAGATCATCGGCCGCGCCCTTGGCCGCTTCCTTCGGCTTCGAGCCTGCGCTACTCGGTGAGCAGCCGGCCATGGCGGCGCCTGCCAGGCCCGCAAGGGCGACTCCCGTGCCGGTCATGAAGCTGCGGCGTGAAATCCCAGAATTGCCTTTTTGCATATTTCCTCCTATGCTCGATCCCTCTCGGGGGAACCCCGATCCTCTCCCGATGATGCCCCCATTGATTCGCTAGGGCAATGAGCAGGGCGCCAACTAAAAGGTTCCCGCTTGAAAGTTTCGGTTTGGGTTCCCTTCCCGGCCAATCGGGGTACAATGGAAAAGTTCGCAATGAGGCCGCTTCGCGGTGCTGTTCCGGGGAGGGAACAGTTTGTATTGGGATCAGCTTCACTATTTCGCGCTCACCTACCATCTGGGGAGTTTTTCCGCTGCTGCGAAACGGGTGCCGATGTCCTCTCAAGGGTTGGCCAAAGCGGTGCGCCTTCTCGAGTCCGAGCTGGGCGTGCCCCTTTTCGTCGCCGATCCGTCCGGCAAATTGCACGCGACCCCGCAGGCGGACCTGCTGCTTGACTTCGCCAACGACTGCGAGCGAGGCTATGCCAAGCTGCAAGGCGAATTCGCCGCGCTGCGCGCCCGCGAGAATCACGAGCTGAACGTGGGGATCGGCCTCGGCATCCTCGGGTACCTCGGCCCCGACTTCATCAAGCGGTTCCAGAGGAAACATCCAGGGGTCGTGGTTCGCTACGAAGAGCTCAGCGACCGTTCGTGCGACGAGGGGTTGCGGTGCGGGCGTCTCGACATCGCGCTTACGGTTGCGCCCTACGCCCCGGATTTCATCGTCACGGAGCTGTATTCCACGCCGATGTGCTTTTGGGTCTCCGCTAACGATCCCCGTGCCCAGCGGGAATCCCTTTCGATCGAGGATTTCCAAGATCGGCGCGTCGCCTTGCCCGGCGAGGACTTCAAGTGCTTCGCGACGTTGAGGAACATGGCGCGCGACGCGGGCGTGCGCTTGGGCGAGGTGCATGCCACCGCCGAGATATTCCGCATGTTCGACTTCGCCCGCGAAGGGAAGGGCTTGGGGTTTTCGGCGAAGCACCTGGCCGAAATGCCGCTCTTCGAGAAGGATCCGACGGTGGTCGCCATCCCGCTGGGCACGGTGACCTGGCGGTTCGGCATCGCGCAGCTCTCGTCGCGCAAGCCCACCCCCGAGATGGAGGCGTTTCGCGACTTCTGCATCGCATCGATTTGATGACTCGCTTATTGTTTTCTGTGGACGGTTCGGTGCACTGCCTTTCGCCTGATCGGTGATTGATTCTATTCAGACGTGCTCATGTCCGAATTTTTCCAGTTCTGCTCTGCTTACATCGCTTGCTTTCCAATAAAAAACGCCGGACACGTGATGTGCCCGGCATCTTGGAACGGCTTGGGAGGGATGGAGCCGTTCCAGAGGGAATGGGGATTGCCTGTTAGTTGCCCAGGGTCTCGACCGATTCATCGAGCTTGCCGAGGGCGGAACGAGCGGAGAGCACGCCGAACGTCCAGGCGCGTCCGTGCGAGCCTCCGGTGATAAACAGCGGATAGTCGTCGCCGTAGTATGAGCCGGAGCAGTTGCCGGCAGCATAGAGTCCACCGAGGGGCTCGCCCTTCTCATTGATGACCTCAAGCTTCTCGTTGACCTTCAATCCGCTGACGGTCGAAAGACGGCCGGGCATGCGCTTGATTGCGAAAAACGGCGCAACTTTGATGGCGTTGTAGGAGATGAAATCTCCGGGTACGCCGAAGTCCTCGTCAACGCCCCTGTCGGAGAGCTCGTTGTAGCGTTCGACGGTCTTCAGGAAGGTTGCCTTTTCGACGCCGATCTTATCGGCAAGCTCCTCCAGAGTGTTCGCCTGCACGATAGCGCCGCGATCCAAAGCCGCCTGCCAGTCTTTCGCGGGATCGGCGGTTGCTCGGCTATGGCTGTTGGGATGTGGATAGTCGCCCGCGGTAGCATGGACGGCCCAGTTGGCATCGGTGATTTGAAAAGCGGTCTGGTCGGGTTGCTCATGCACGGAGGTGACCACGCTCTGATAGCCCAAGTTCTCGTTGGCGAAACGATCCCCCTTCAGGTTCACGCGCAGCCAGGGGATTCCAGAGTAGGGGGAGTTGCCTTCGGGCATCCAGGTGGGGTCGAAGTGCATCATGATGCAATGCGGAGCCTTGTCCATGGCAGCGCCTGCCCACATTCCCATCTTGTGGCCGTCGCCCGTATTGCACGGGGCGCCGTGCATGGACTGGACGTCCAGAAGCTGGGGGGCATAGCATTCGAGCATCTCGTCGTCATCGGAGATGTCGCCCGTTGCCATGATGACGCCCTTTGAGGCGTTCACCTTGATGTAAGAGCCGTCCTTCTGCTTCGCGATAACACCGGTAATCCAGCCGTTGGAATCCTGGACCAGCTGCTGAGCGGGGGTTTCGTAGAGAATTTCGGCACCGGCGGCAACAGCTTTGTCGACCATTGCGGTTAGCAGCAGGCGGAATTGCTCGTAGCGGGTTGCCATGTCGTTGTTGATATACCAGCCGTAGGTGTGGCCGCTCTTCTGCATGACCGGCGTGAAGTCCGGGGTCTGGCGAATGAGATAGTCGACAACTTCGCCGCTGCGCTTCAGGAAGAGCTTCACGACCTTCGGGTTGTCGCGGCCGTTCGAAAGATCGGCGAAGTTCGCATAAATCTGGGCGAGGTCGTACGTTTGACCGGCCTCGAGGAACATTTTAGAGTTATATGCTGCGACGCACCAGCCATTGGTCTGGATGGAAGGCATCTTCTGCAGCGTGATAACCTTCGCACCGCTTTGCGCGGCAGCCAAAGTTGCCGTGGTGCCTGCCGAACCAAGTCCCACGACGCAGACATCGCAGTCCTTCATCTGGGAGATCTTGCTATCGGGGACAGCTTCGGGCTTGGTCTCCCAGCTCCAGCGCGTTCCGGCGGCTGCCTCCCCGGCCTTCTTCTCGGTTGCGCTCTTCGGCGAACCGCAGCCCGCCATTCCTGCGAGAGCGGCTCCTGCAGCTGCCGTTGCGGCTGCAGTGATAAAGCCCCTGCGCGAAATTCCCTGTGTCATGGTGAAAATTCCTCTCCTCCGCTTTTCCTTGCAGTTCCTATGACTGCGCTGATTGGAGAATACGGAAAATAGGCAAGTTCTGAATCATCCGGGATAGGGGGAACTTGGATGAAATGCCGCATTTCCTTCTCCCCCTTCGACCTAAAAACAGGGGGATATCCCCGATGACGGGGGATTTCGTCAAAGGGAGCGGATATAATCTCGAACCGTGGAAAGGGAATCGGCGGGAGAGGGAATTGGCTAACCGATTCAAAGGGATGTTCATCGAAATGCCGTTCTGCTTTACGGGAATGGGTATTTTCCGCGCGTGGACCGAAACGGTGTATGCGAACGGATCGTTGTCATTTCCCGCCCAGCAGAGCCTGCTTTCTGGATTTGCCGCATTCAACGTGACCCTTGCAGTTGTGTTGCTTGCCATCGCGTTTACCGCGAAACGCATTGCCCCCTTCTATGGCAAGAAGGCACCAGTTCCCCTATCGGGTGCGTGCCTGATCGCTTCCTGCTGCCTGAACTTCTACTCCCTCTATTATCCGGAGCACGCTGCCCTGATCGGAGTTCCTGCCATGGTTGCAGGGGCGGTGGGGATTGCCCTGATCATATTGCTGTGGTCGGAATTGTTCGGTTGCCTCAATCCGCTTCGCGTAGGTCTTTACTATGCGGGTGGCCTTGTTGTCGGGTCTTTGATCCTTTGGCTGTTCAAAGGTTTGGCCATTCCTTGGCTTTGGGCGTGCACCTGCTGCGTTCCGATTGTCTCGCTCGCGTGCCTGAAACGCGCCTACGCGGTTCTTCCCGATAACGAACGCCCGCATGTTGGATGGGGGTCGTTCTCGTTCCCTTGGAAGCCCATCGCGGTGATCGCCCTCTACTCGCTTGCATACGGTCTTTCCGTGAAAACCGTGAGCGGCATCACGGGGATCCATTCGGGGTTTGGCGCCTTAGCGGCGGCGGTTTTGGTCTACTCGGCGGTCTGCTTCAAGCGCGGGACGTTCGAGTTCTCGATTCTGTACAAGATCGCCCTTCCGCTTTTGCTTGTGTCCTTGCTGCCGTTCCGCTGGGTCGGCGGGATCGGGTCGGCTGTTGCCGGTTTCTGCGCCCTTGCAAGCTATACGCTGTGCCTTATCGTCATCATGGTGATACTTAGCGGAATCGTCTACAAATATGGTGTCAACGCGCTGTGGCTGTTCGGAATCGAGCGTGCCGTCCGTCTCTTGGCTGTTCAATTGGGAATAACCGTTGCAGACCTCGCCGAGGTGACCGCTGAGATAACGCCTCTCCAGGTTTCCGTCATCGCCGCGATGGGGGCATCGGTCGTCGTCGCGACGATGCTTCTGCTGTCGGAAAAACAGCTGACCGCCCCATGGGGTGCTGTTCTCAGAGAGAAGATTCCCGAGGAGCGGGAAGAGCTGGCAGGGAAGAACCGCTTGGGCACCAAGTGCTACGAGTTGGGAGGGCAGTACGGGCTTACCCCGCGCGAAGAGGAGATCATGCTGCTGCTCGCCCAAGGGAAGAAGCCCGCTCAGATCGAGAAAGAACTCTTTGTGGCGAACAGCACCGTCAAGACCCACATGAAGCACATTTACCAAAAGCTCGATATCCACTCCCGTGCGGAGATGTTCGAGCTGCTTGGAGTGGGGAGCGAAGAGCGAGCGACTCCTACTTCCTTGCGTTGAGGAAGCTGAGCGGCGATTTCTTGCCGTCCGCTTCATCCTTCTTGCGCTGCTCCTCCGCCCGCTCGATGGCGTCGAGGTAGATCTCCGCCGTCGTGCTTTCAAGGGCGACGGCCCCGTGCGGGCATACGTCGACGCAGATTCCGCACCCGATACAGTACAGGTGGTCGATGGTCGGCGTGCCATCCTTCATCTCGCGGGCACCGGTGGGGCAGTGCTCGCAGCATGCGGCCTCGCCTGTGCAGAGCTCGAAGTCTGTCGTAGTCGTTGCCACCATGATCTTCGGGGCGATCTCATGCTGGCGCTCGATGGCCTCCAGCAGCATCTTCTGCTTGGGGAACATCGTATGCTTGTGCACGCCTTCGGGGGAGAAATCCTGGAACACGTCCCGTTCCGCCAGGTTCAGGCGCAGCGTGGCGCGCATCCGCTCCTTGCGGGCGTAATAGTCGGAGAGCACCTCGCTGTTGCGCAGGCGCCGCTTTCCGCTGGCGATCTCGAGGACGTCGCTGGCGGCACCCGTGAATACGGCGCGCCGATCGGCGGATTCGGAGTTGTCGGTGTACTTGCCTACGAGCGTTTGCTTCTCGGGGATGCGGTAGCTGAACTTCACCTCGCCGCCCGTGCGCTCCTGGGCGATCTCGATGGCGCGGGGGAAGAGCATGCCGCCGAGCTCGCCGCCCCGCTCGCAGCCGTCGCAGTAGTTGAAATCGCACGCGACCGAGAGGCGGATGTTCTCCGAAAGCAACAGCGTCCACATCTCCGGGGGAATCATGCTGATGCAGGGGAGCACCACCACGTTCGTGTCGACGTCCAGCCCGGGGAACACGTTCTCCTTGCAGGTGATATACGCACGCCTGCCGTCGGTTGCGATGCGGCGTATGCGGGCATGCAGGTCCGCCATCGTCAGGTGCGTGCTCGCGAAAGCGTCGCAGACGCCGAAGCAGATGCCGCAGCCGTTGCAGAGATCGTGATCGACGGTGGGAGCCTCATGTCCATCGGGCACGGTGATTGCACCCTGAGGGCATGCGGATGCGCACCGCGCGCAGTCCGATCCCGCAGCGCGCGTGCAGTATTCTTCGACGACGACCAGCTTCCGCTTCATCTAGAAGGCTGCCTCCAATGCGGCGTCGATGCGAGCGAGCACGTCCTTTCGCGGGAGAAGCTCGATGCTCTCGAACAGAGGCGGCGAGACCATGTTGCCGCACACGGCCACGCGGACGGGCTGGAACAGGGATTTCGGCTTCAGCCCCATGGGTTCGCACAGTGCGCGGCAGGCATCTTGCAACGCGTCGCACTCCCACGGCATCTCCGGATCGGCGAGCACGCCGCGCACGGCCCGCAACGCCTCCTCGGCGCGGGCGCCTTCCTTCTGCAGCACCTTCTTCACGCTCTTCTCGTCGAGGCGCACCTCCGGGCCCCAGAACAGGTACCCCAGCTTCTCGGGGATCTGGCTGAGGCGGGGAAGCCTCTCCGCGATGAGCGGGTAGATCTTCTCGTACCATCCGGGGTTCTCGCGTATGTCGGATTCGTCCGCTCCGGCCTGCACCAGCCATGGCATCGCCGCCTGCACCCACGCGGGCGCCCCCATTCGCTGGATGTACTGGCCGTTCATCCAATCGAGCTTGGTCTCGTCGAAGATGGCGTCCTTTTTCGTGATCCGTTCCAAGCTGAATTCGCGGCAGAGCACGTCGCGCGGGATGATCGTTGTCTCGCCGTCGAGACTCCAGCCGAGCAGCGCGAGGAAGTTGACAAGACAGTCGGGGAGGATGCCCGCTTCGCGGTACTCTTCCACGCTCGTCGCCCCGTGGCGCTTGGAGAGCTTCCTCCCGTCGGCGCCGAGGATCATGGACAGATGCGCGAACGTGGGCACGGGCAGGCCGAGCGCCTCGTAGATCAGGATCTGCCGCGGTGTGTTGGACAGATGGTCGTCGCCTCGGATGACGTGCGTGATGCGCATGCTGGAATCGTCGCAGACGGCGGCGAAGTTGTACGTGGGGCTCCCGTCGCTGCGGACGAGGATCATGTCGTCCATCACGTCGGCGGGGAAGGACATATGGCCGTACACCGCGTCATCGAACTCGATGGGCGCATGCCCATCGGGCACCTTCAGGCGCCAGACGTGGGGTTCGCCCGCCTCGATGCGCGCTTCCGCTTCGGCGAGGTCGAGGGAGCGGCAGGTTCGGTCGTAGCCCGAGTAGGCGACGCCCGTCTTATCGGCGGCGGCGCGCTTGGCGTCGAGCTCTTCCCTCGTGCAGAAGCAGGGATAGACCGCGTCCGCCGCCTTGAGGGCCTCGAGCGCGGCGGCGTAGGTGTCCATGCGTTGCATCTGCGTGTACGGCCCGAAGGAACCGCCCACCTCGGGCCCTTCGTCCCAATCGAGGCCCATCCACCGTAGCGCGCGGAGGATGATCTGCACGTTCTCGTCCGTGGAGCGCTCGGGGTCGGTATCTTCGATGCGCAGCACGAACTTCCCGCCGTTCGCGCGCGCGAACGCCCAGTTGTAGATTGCGGTGCGCGCTCCGCCGATATGCAGCTTCCCCGTGGGGGAGGGTGCGAAGCGCACGCGGACTTCCTGTTGTGCCATAGTGCTTCCCTCTTTGCTTATGCAGGCTGCAGGGGCGTCGTCATCCGCGCGACCCCGTGCGCCGAAGGTGGTTTCCAAATGCGACGCATATGATAGCCGCGGTCGTGGTGACCGCCAACCAAATCGCGCCCATGCCCATCCAAAATCCCTCCGGGAGCATGCATATGAGCAGGCTATCCCGGCTGAACGTCCAATTCCCCTGGGGGAACAGGATCGCATGGAACATGCTGAAGAACCCGTAGAAGTCGAGCGCCGCCCATATCCCGCACAGCGCCATGGCGGCGAGCAGCAGCGCGGGGGCGGCGACGAGGGCGCCTCCCAATAGCCTGCGGTTGCCCCGCAGGGCCAGGGTGCAGCCGACGGCGAGCGCTGCGACGGCCGCCGCAGCGACGAGCGCGCGGTTTATCAGGGCGTTGCAATCGACCAGGTGGTCCATGGCCTCCTCGTCCAATCCGTACGCATCGGACACGGCTGCCAGATCGTACATGGCCTGCAGGACGTCGGGGTTCGCCAGATTGACGTTGACATGGGACCAGCGACCTCCCGTTGCCGTCCCGCTTGCCTGCGCGATGCTGGCGGCGGAGACCACCTTCCCCGCGAGCCGCCGTGCCGCGGCGTCTTCGCCGTCCCAAAAAGGCTCGACGGTGAAGTCGCGTGTGGCTGCGGCCAGGTCGACCAAGCTGTCGGCAGCGTAGGGGCTGCGGTCGAAATCGCTGGTCGCGGATGAGAGCGCCCGGGTGGTGGCGGGGGCGCAGTCAACCGCCAACCCTGCCATCAGAAGGGTGCAGGCGAGCGCGATGCTGAGCACCGCGGCGATTGCGCGTGAAAGCCCCGGGTGCGCTCCAGGTGCGGCGTTTCGTTCTATCTCGGGCATTGTGCAGAGTCTCCAGAATGTAAGTTCGGCGAATGGGAAGTAAGTGTATCATTACGCCCGAACGATTGATCGCCATCCCGGCGCCCGCGGGGCGCCCGATTCTGTAAGGAGCGGCATAATGAGCGAAATCCCAGAAAATGCAGGACGTTCGTACCTGTTCACCAGCGAGTCGGTTACCGAGGGCCATCCCGACAAGCTGTGCGATCTGGTGTCGGATACCGTCTTGGATGAGATGCTGAAGCGCGAGGCCTACCTGCAGGAGCAGGGGTACGTTTCCCCCAACACCGGCGTGGCCGCCGACATCAACGAGGTGCGCACCGCGATCGAGACCTTCACCACCACCGGTATCATCACGGTCATGGGCGAGGTCCGCACGCAAGGCTACGTCGACCTCGACCGCATCGTGCGCGAGGTCGTCCGCAGCATCGGCTACACGGGAAGCGACATGGGCTTCGATGCGGAAACCTGCGCGGTGGCCAACTACGTGCATCCGCAGAGCGCCGACATCGCCCAGGGCGTCGACGAGAGCTACGAGGTCCAGACCGGCGAGGTCGCGGGCGATGATCCGTACGATCGCAACGGCGCGGGTGACCAGGGCGTTATGTTCGGGTACGCATGCAACGACACGCGCACCCTCATGCCCGCCCCCATCTATCTGGCGCACCGCCTCGCCGAGCGTCTGACCGAGGTGCGCAAGAACGGCACGCTGCCGTATCTGCGCCCCGATGGCAAGACGCAGGTGACCGTCCGCTACGTGGACGATAAGCCCGTGGGGGTGGAGAAGGTGCTCATCAGCACCCAGCACGCCCCCGAGGTCGATGTCGCCCAAATCAAGGCGGACATGATCGAGCATGTGATCTCCCCCGTGTTCGCGGCGGAAGACGTGAACTGGGAGGGCGCCGACGTCTTCGTGAACCCCACGGGGCGCTTCGTCATCGGCGGCCCCATGGGCGATACCGGCCTCACCGGCCGGAAGATCATCGTCGACAGCTACGGCGGCATGGGCCGCCACGGCGGCGGCTGCTTCAGCGGCAAGGATGCCACGAAGGTTGACCGTTCAGCTGCCTACGCTGCGCGTTGGGTGGCCAAAAACATCGTGGCGGCCGGCTTGGCTGACAAGTGCGAGATCGAGCTCGCCTACGCCATCGGCGTGGCGCGGCCGCTGTCCGTCTACGTGGACACCTTCGGCACCGAGCATGTGGACGTGCGGAAGATCGAGCATGCGGTGTCCGAGGTTTTCGACCTGCGCCCCGCCGCCATCATCGACGCGTTGCAGCTCCGCCGCCCCATCTTCCACCTGACCACCAACTACGGCCATTTCGGACGCGAGCTGCCCGAATTCACCTGGGAGAAGACGGACAAAGCGGACGAGCTGCGCGCGGCCTGCGGATTAGCGTAAATGCGCGCTGCGCACGTCGTCCTCGACATACCCGCCCAGGCGCTTGATGCCGCCTATACGTACACGGTTCCACCCGACATGGACGATGCCCAGGTCGGATGCGCCGTTTTGGTGCCCTTCGGCGGGAGGCAGGCCGTCGGGTTCATCGTCGATGTGCGAGCATACCCCGATGACGCGGCGGGCCTCCAAGCGGCGGCGCGCGATTCCGGGGTCCCGCTCGAAAAGCTCAAGCCGATTGCCCGGGTGCTCAGCAGGTCGTACTTCAACGACGAGGGGGCGGCCTGCGCGGCGTTTCTGTCCGAGCGATATCTTGCGCCGCTTTCAAGCTGCGTCCGATTGTTCACGCCGCCGGGCGGCGTGCCCCGCATGGTCCGGGCCAACGGATACTGGCGCTTGGAGGAGCCCGCCGTGGGGGAGGTCGACGACCGCTGGGTCCGCCTGACGGAGGCGGCGGAGGACTTCAAGCCGCGCAAGGGCGCCATCAAGCAGGAGGCAGTGCTGAAAGCGCTCCAGGCGGGCGAGCTGCGCGTCGCCGAGCTTTCCCTTGAGTACTCCGGGATCGGGCCCGTCCTGAAGAACCTCGAATCGAAGGGCGTGGTGAAGATGGAATCGCGCAGGCGGCTCCGCGGAACCCAGTGGGCCCATCCGGCCGCCGGAGCGGATGTCGCCTATGCGCAGGTGGGGTTCGAGCCCACGGCGAAACCCGCCTTGACGCCGGGCCAGGCGGACGCCGTGGCCGCCATACAGAGGGCGTGCGACTCCCCCGAGGGGCGCGTGGTCCTGGTCGACGGGGTGACCGGATCGGGGAAGACCGAGGTCTATCTGCAGGCGATCGAACATGTGCTGCGGCGCGGTCAGAGCGCCATCGTGCTCGTGCCCGAGATCTCCCTCACGCCCCAGACGGTGGCGCGGTTCCGCGGCCGTTTCGGAGACATGGTGGCCGTGCTGCATTCGCGCATGAGCGACGGCGAACGCTACGACCAATGGGATTTCATCCGCAGCGGCGGCGCGCATGTGGTGGTGGGGGCGCGCAGCGCCCTGTTCGCCCCCGTCGGCAATCTGGGGCTGATCGTCATCGACGAGGAGCACGAGACATCCTACAAGCAGGATCAGGCCCCGCGCTACGTGAGCCGCGATGTGGCGCGATGGATGGTCGACCGCACGGGGGGAGCCCTGGTGCTGGGCAGCGCCACCCCCAGCATTGAATCGCTCTATGCAGCGAAGACGGACCCCGCATGGGAGCGGGCGGTCCTTCCCGAGCGCGCGAACCGCGCCCCGATGCCGCGCATCGAGGTGGTCGACATGGCCCGCGAGTTCGGCGGCGGCAGCCGGTCGATGTTCTCGAAGAAGCTCGCGGAGGCGCTGCGCGACACGCTTTCGAAGGGGCAGAAGGCGGTCCTCATGCTGAATCAGCGGGGATTCGCCAGCTTCCTGCTGTGCCGGAGCTGCGGCTTCGTTCCCACGTGCCCGAGCTGCTCCACCAGCCTCACCTACCATGAGAGGGGCTCGAAGCTCGTCTGCCATCATTGCGGTTACACCGTGCCCGCGCCTGCGCGGTGCCCCGTGTGCGGCAGTCCCTACCTCAAGCGCTTCGGCGCCGGCACCCAGCGGGTGGAGGCCGAGCTCAGCGGCATCCTCTCGGAATGGGGCAGGGCTGCGGGCGGAGCCCCCTCTCCGACCCCCTCGGGGACGCCCCGTTCCACTGCTCCGTCGACTTCTATGAGGTCGACGTCGTGCGCTGCGCCGCGGCAACCTTTCACTGAAGGAAAATATGCGGCGCCGAGGGTCCCAGAGGGGGCTCCGCCCCGTGGCGGCGACAGTGCCGGCACCTGCGGCGGGATGCAAGGGGGCCCCTCCGGCGGAACGTTTCCCGTGCGCGTCATCCGCATGGATGCCGACACCACGTCGCGCAAGGGGGCGCACCAGAGGCTACTCGAGCGATTCGCGGCACCCGGCCCCGCGATCCTCCTCGGCACCCAGATGATCGCCAAGGGACTCGATTTCGACGACGTCACCCTGGTCGGGGTCGTCAACGCCGACACGCAGCTGCGGCTTCCCGATTTCCGCGCGGGGGAGCGCACGTTCGACTTGATCGAGCAGGTCGCCGGCCGCGCGGGGCGCGCCGGCCTTCCCGGGCGCGTGATCGTGCAGACCTACAGCGCGGGCGCCGCGCCCATACAGGCGGCCGCTCACTACGATCGCGCGTTCTTCCTGCGCGACGAGCTGCCCAAGCGCAAGCTGCTCGGCTACCCCCCCTATGTGCGCCTCGCCGACGTCCGCATCTGGGGGAAGTCGGAAGAGGAGGTGCGCGGCGAGGCGGATTCGCTGTTCGAGGCGCTATCGAAGCACGTGGGCGAGCAGGTGGTCGACTCGTGGACGCTGTTTCCCGCGTCCCCCTGCGTTCTTGCGCGGCTGCGCGGAAATTTCCGCTACCACATCGTCATGAAAGCCCCGGCGGGCACGGACATCGCCCGCATCATCGCTCCGGTGTTCCGCACGCGCAAGACGAGAAAGACGGTGAACGTCGCCGTGGACATTGATCCGGTCAGCCTCCTGTAGCCGATGGGCGCGGACGCCGGTCAGTCGACGTAGCTGGTGATGTGATCGCTCGCGTTCACGATCTTCTTCAGGTTTGCGATGTAGGAGTGCAACAGCCAATCGGGTTGCCGCCCCTGGTGCACCAGGTAGCCCACCTTCATGGTCTCGTCGGTGTCGAGCGGAAGAGCTGCGACTCCGCTGCGCATCTCGGGGGAGAGCAACCCGGTGGAAAGCGTGTACCCGTCGTACGACTGCAGCAGGTTGGTCAGCGTGCCGCGGTCGGTGATGCGGATGTTGCGCTTATGGGGCAGGTAGGCCAGGGGTTCCTCCGAGAAGAAGAAGCTGTTGTCCGCGCCCTGTTCGAACGAGTAGCGGGGGTAGTCCGCCAGATCGCCGGGGGAGACGGATTTCCGCTTGGCCAGGGGGTGTCTCTCGTTCACGAACACGTGGATGGGCGCCTCGAACAGCGGATGGAACATCAGGCGGGCGTCATCGAAGGCCCGCCACATCGCGCGGCTGTTGAACCCGTCCGTGTAGACGATGCCGATCTCGCTGCGGAATTCCTTCACGTCGCGGATGATCTGGGCCGTCGCGGTCTCCCTCAATATGAACTCGAATTCGGCGCTCTTGCACTCCTCGGCGGTTCTGATGAACGCCTCGACGGAGAACGAGTAATGCTGGGTTGAGACGGCCAGGCGCGCCCCGTCCGATTCCGCTTGCTTGTAGCGCGCCTCCAAGAGGTCAGCCTGCTCGACTACCTGGCGCGCGTAGTTGAGCAGCTCGGTCCCGTCGTTGGTGAGCGTGACGCCCCGGTTGCTTCGTCGGAAGATGGAGATGCCCAGTTCGGATTCCAGGTCCTTGATCGCCGTGGAGAGGTTGCTCTGCGAAGCGTACATGTGCGTCGCCGCCGCGTTGATGGAGCCGTATTCGGCGATGGCGATGAGATAGCGAAGCTGCTGCAGCGTCATGGTCCGTCCTCCCGTCTATGCCTATCGGACAGTGTAACGTAATATGCGAAATCCGCTATACCTTCTAGCGATAACAAGATGGCAAAAAGTGGAATAACCCACCCCCTTGAACCGACGCTGAAGGCATGGTTTCATGCTTCTAGGCCGCTTGAAGGCAGTCGAACGTATTATGGGATACCGATAAGGAGTAAGGTATGGCACTGAAGCAGCTTCCATATGATGAGAAGTACTACGATCGGGAGATCGAGACCATGCCGCGCCCGGAGTTGGAGAAGCTCCAGCTTGATCGGCTGAACGAGGAATTGGCATTCTGCTACGAAAACGTCCCGTACTACCGGCGCGAGTGGAAGAAACTCGGCCTCGCGCCGCATGTGGGATCGTTGGAGGAGTTCCAGGAGAAGTTTCCGTTCACCAACAAGCAGACGGAGCGCGACACGCAGGGCGTGGGGAGTTTCTTCGGCGAGATGAGCGGCGTGCCCGAAGATGATGTGGTGTACATGGCCACCAGCTCGGGCAGCACGGGCGTGCCCACCATGAGCCCGTTCACGCAGCAGGACTTCGACGATTTCCAGAACGCGCAGAGCCGGCTGTTCTGGATGACCGGGATGCGTCCGAACGACCGCTACCTGCACGGCATGAACTTCGCCCTGTACGTGGGCGGGCCGGATGTCATCGGCGCCCAGCAGCTGGGCGCGCTGGGCATCTGGGTGGGGGCCGTTCCAAGCGCCCGCCTGCTGTGGGCGATGAAGCATTACCAGCCCACCTTCATGTGGTCGAGTCCCAGCTATGCGTGGCTTCTGGGCCAGAAGGCGATCGAGCAGGGCTACGATCCCAAGAAGGACTTCGCCAGCCTGAAGACGTTCATCATCAGCGGCGAGCCGGGCGGTTCCATCGAGACCACGCGCAAGGCGATCGAGGATCTGTGGGGCGTGTCGGTGTACGACTTCTTCGGCCTGTCCGACATATACGGCGCATGCGCGGGCATGTGCGAGCGCAAGGACGGCCTGCACATCATCGAGGACCAGATATTCGTCGAATGCCTTGACCCGACGACCGGCAAGCCGGTGCCCGACGGCGAGCGCGGTGAGATCACCTATACCACGCTGTGCAAACGCGCGCGCCCGAACATACGCTTCCGCAGCGGCGACATCGGGTGGATCGACCGGACCCCGTGCGAGTGCGGGCGCACCCACACGCGCATCTACATCCAAGGCCGCAAGGACGAGATGTTCATCGTGTCCGCCGTCAACGTGTTCCCCAGCGACATCGAATACGTGGTGCGCAATGAACCCGGTGTCACCGGCGAGTACCGCATCCGGGTGTACGATGAGAACTACACAACGAAATACGAGGTCAGCGTCGAGCGCGCCCTGGGTAGCGACGAACCGTTCGACCAGGTGGCGAAGCGCATCGAGGAAGCCTGCAAGACTCATACGGGCGTGCGCCCCGCGAAGGTGATAGTCTACGAGACGGACAAGCTGGGCGTTGCGGCCGAACACAAGGCCAAGCGCTTCATCGACGAGCGCACCCAGCCCGAACCCGAGCAGTAAGCGCGCGGACGCAAAGGAGATTTGAGGAACATGGCAAAGAAATTCGCAGTATCCGGCCAGCATTACCTGTTCAGCGTTCAGGCGTTCGCGCATACCGTGCTCGCCGGCGGGGGCATCGAGTACAGCTACGGCTTCCGCAACGGCACCACGCGCAGCGTGATCGAGGACGTGTACAGCGGGCGCAGCAACATCGGCGTGCTGTTCCAGACCACCGAGAACGCCGTCGAGCTCAACAAGGCGCTCGATGACGCAGGGCTGGAGTTCACGCCCATCATCAGCAGCAAACCGTATGTGGCGCTGCCGAACAGCCATCCGCTGAGCAATGCGAAGAGCCTGCATATCGAGGATTTGGCGGACTACCCCTATGTGTACTTCGAGCAGGAGAAGGGCGACTCGTTCGCGTTTTACGAGGAGGCCCTGGCGAGCGTCCCGCGCGAGCGCCTGGTGGCGACCACCGACCGCGCCAGCCTGACGGAGCTCATCTGCGCGCTGAACGGCTACACCATCACGAGCGGCATATTGGTGGGCATCACCGACGGCAGCCTGCTGCTGACGATCCCCCTGATCACCGACGTCACGCTGAAGCTGGGGTACGTGGCGCGCAAGAACGAGGTGCTGGAGGGCCAGAGCAAGGTCTTCGTGGACAGCCTTACGCGCAATCTGAATCGGTACGTGCAGCTCTAAGCGCCGGAACGGGAATGATATCTTCGGGAAAGGGGCCTTCGGGCTCCTTTCTTTGTGATGAAATCGGGCGTCCGGGAGCGGATTCCGGACGAGAGGTTGCCACTGGGGGGTTCCTTTGCGCCGAAGGTGCGATATGCTGGTGCAGGCGATTGCGAGCTATCCCGATCCCCATGCGACAGATGCTGATGTTCCCACCGGAAGGTTGTGATTACCCTATGCCCCGAACCCAGGAATTCGAAGACGTGATCCACGCGTTCCTCTCGCGTTTCGCCGATCCCGCCGATCCGCGGGCGGACGGGGCCGGGGGAGACGCGGTTCCCGCCTTCTCGGAGGAGGCTGCGAGGGCGCAGATCGAGGAGGAGAACCGCGCGATTCGCGCATCGGCGAAGGACGCGCCGGTGCTCCAAGCGTCTGCGATGCGGGCGCTTGCCTCGAACGCGGGGGACGAGTTTACCGATGCCGTCCGCGCCGCAGCTGCCGGCCGCGAGGCATCGGTCGGCGCGGCGGAGCAGCGTGTCGAAGCCGCTCTTGCCTCATGTGCCCGCGCGCGGGATCTGATGGGTGAATTCACGGTGCTGCAGGAGAAGAAGGGCGCCGCCGAGCAGCGGGAAGCGGAGTCCCGCGATACGCTCGCCCAAGCGCAGGCCGAGAACGCCGCTGCGAAATTCTCCCCCAACGTCCTCACGGCCATCTGCGCGCTGGGCGTGCTGTATTGCGGGCAGCTGAGCTTCCGGCCGGGCCGTCTGAATGAGCTTCTCGGGCTGAACCTTCCTGGTGCGGCGAGCAGCATCATCGCCCTCGCCGCCGCCCTTGTTTTCGCAGGCCTGATCCTCGCTCAGTTCAAGAGTCAGAAATCGCCCGATGCGGCAACGCGGGATGCGCTCGCCTCTGCGCAGGCGGAGGCGTCTGCGGCATCGAGGGAGTCGGCCATGGCGATGAAGGAGCTTCTCGACTTCGATTACGAAGCGCTGAAGTCTGCGCTCTCCGATGCGAACGAGCAGGCGTGCGAGGCCGTGGCGGCGTTATCCCACTTGTTGGAACGGTAGCTTCAAGCCCGCCTCGACCCGGCCGTCCGCTCCCGAGCCTGCATCCGGCGATCTTCTCCCGCTGGGGAAGCACCGATGAATTCCGCCTTGGACAGGGACGGCGGGCCGAGTGCCAGAGCGGCGAAAGCCGAGCGGGCGCGCTGATGTGCGTGAACGAGGGTTGAGCCGCTCCGGCGCCAGCATGTCATTCTTGGGCTGGCGGAATTCATCGGTGCTTCCCCAGCGGGATGCGAGCAGCTCCAAGCGCCCGCGCGCCGCCTCGTCCGCTGCAGTTGCGGGTGGTTCCGCGAATTTCGCGCATTCTTCAATGCTTCACAACTTCTGGCTATAATCCGAGCGTTCAGGCGTACGACAAGAGAGGCTATCGTGTCCGAATATTCCTGGCGTGATATCGACGGCTCCGTTGCGGTCCTTATCCCATGCTACAACGAGGCAGTCACCATCGCGAAAGTCGTCGACGACTTCAAGCGCGCCCTTCCCAATGCCGACATCTACGTGTACGACAACAACTCGTCGGACGGCACGAGCGACATCGCCCGCGAGCACGGCGCCATCGTGCGACGCGAGATCCGCCAGGGCAAGGGCAACGTCGTCCGCCAGATGATGCGCGATATCGACGCGGACTACTACCTTATGGTCGACGGCGACGACACCTACCCGGCGGAGGCGGCCGTCGATCTGATCATGCCCCTGGTGAACGACGAGGCGGACATGACCGTCGGCGACCGCCTTTCCAACGGCACCTACGGCGAGGAGAACAAGCGCGCGTTCCATGGGCTGGGCAACGACCTGGTGCGCTGGCTCATCAAGATCATCTACGGGTTCGAATTCCATGATGTGATGACCGGGTACCGCGCGTACAGCAACGTCTTCGCCAAGACGATGCCGGTCGTGGGACCCGCCTTCGAGATCGAAACCGAGCTGTCCATCCATGCGGTGGACAAGCGGTGGCGCATCGTGGAGATCCCCATCGAATACCGCGACCGTCCCGAGGGAAGCTATTCGAAGCTCTCCACCTTCGGCGACGGATGGAAGGTGCTCAAGTGCATCGGCAGCCTGTTCAAGGACTACCGCCCCATGGCGCTGTTCGGCTGGCTGGCGTTGATCCTCATCATCATCGGGCTGTGCTTCGGCATCCCGATCATCGGCGAGTTCCACACCACCGGTTTGGTGCCGCGCCTTCCGAGCGCCATCGTGGCCGTTGCCTTCGTAGGGGCGGGCATGCTCAGCTTCGTGTGCGGGCTCATCCTCGACACGGTCGTGAAGAACAACCGGAAGAATTACGAGCTCGCGGTGATCGAGGCGTACCGCCTGTACGGAAGAAAGTAGTGTGCGAAAGCCCGTGCAAGTTATGGCATAATATGCGGGCTGGATAGGCCAGTGTGGCGCAATGGTAGCGCAACTGATTTGTAATCAGTGGGTTGCAGGTTCAAGTCCTGTCACTGGCTCCAGATTATTTCAGGGGCGTTATGACTCTTCTCTCCGAATTTCAAACCGCGTATCCGCTGCTGTGGGATCTCATCCAGGCGGGGATCATTCTCGCGATCACGGGGGCGGTCGAGCACTTCGTGGTGCGCGTGATACGCCGCATCGGGTCGAGCGACAACACCGACCTGCCGTCGAGCAGCATATTCGCCAACATCGCACGGGTGGCCATCTGGCTCGCGGGCATCGGGATCGCGGCGAAGAACTGCTTCAACTACGATGTCACCGGCCTCGTCACCGCTCTGGGCGTCGGGGGCATCGCGCTTTCGCTCGGCCTGAAGGACACGATCGCCAACCTGTTCGGCGGATTGCAGATCTCGCTTGCGCACATCGTCGAGCCGGGCGACTATTTCGAGATGAACGGCATGCCCGCAAAGGTGACCGACGTCACCTGGCGCCATACCAAGCTCTTGGATGCGGGCGGGACGACGTATACCGTGCCGAACTCGCTGATGTACACGGAGATGCTCGTCGGATCCGGGGACGCTGGCTGGGTGTCCGTCCCGGTGCTCATCGCACCCGAAAGCGATGTGGAGGCGTTCACCTCCGAGATCCTGCGGGCGCTCGATGAGCCGCTTGCCGGGAAGGTGGGCGATCTTCCCACCGGCGTGCAGCTGAAGGGCATGACGGTCGGAGGGCTCTCCGCCACGGTGAACGCCTATGTGCGGCGCGATGCGATGTCCGCCGCGGCCGCCACGGACCTCATCATGCGATCGATCGACCCCGTCTTGAAGAAGTACTGCCATCTGGTGGATTCCCAGGCGATCCCCGAGTCGATATGAGCGGTGCCGCTTGAGGGCTCTCGGCACGTTGCGGGGTGGCCGACGGCCACCCCGCCGCAGATGCCGGTGAGCTGCGCGTTGTTAGGGAAGGTTATCCGGGAAAGCCCGGCAGCCCGACAGCCGTTACTCCCCCTCGAGGGCGGCGGAAAGCTCAAGCCAGTCGTCTTCAAGCGCGGCAAGCTCCCGCCTGGCCTCGTCGATTCTCGCCTGCGCGTCTGCGAGAGCTTCGAAATTATACGGATCGCATGCAGCAAGCTCCTCCTGCCGTTCTTCGACGCGCCTGCGGGCGGTGCCCATCTTCCGCTCCGTGCTGCGGACCCGTTTCTTCAATTCTCTGAGATCGCTGTTCGAAAGGCCGGGGGCGGGGGCGGCTGACGTTGGGGCTGGAACCGCTTTCCGCCGTTTCGGCTTCGCATCCATTTCTGCGGAAAGTAGATCGAGATATTCATCCACCCCGCCGGGGACGTGCTCGACATGCTTGTTGATGATCGCATATTGGTCGTCGGTCACGCGCTCGATGAAATAGCGGTCGTGGCTCACCACGATCAGGGTGCCCGGCCACCCGTCGAGAAGGTCCTCCGTCACCGCAAGCATGTCCGTGTCCAGGTCGTTGCCGGGTTCGTCCAGGATCAGCACGTTGGGTTCCTCAAGCAGTATGAGCAGCAATTGGAGGCGCCTGCGCTGGCCTCCCGATAGGTCCTTCACGCGCGAGTTGAGCTCGTCGCGGGAGAATCCGAGCCGCTCGAGCATCTTGGCGGGGGAGAGCTTGCGGCCCTCCACCTCGTAATACGTCTTGTAGCGTGAGAGCACGACGCGAACGATGTCGCCGGCAATGGGCTCCAGCTCGTCGAGGTTCTGCGTGAGCATTGCGCACTGCACGGTGCGCCCGATCTTGATGTGGCCCAACGTAGGGCGGATCGCCCCGCCCAGCAGCTTGAGCAGCGTCGTCTTGCCGGCGCCGTTTTCGCCGAGGATGCCGATGCGGTCCCCGGGGCCTATATTCCACGTTATGTCCGACAGCACGCGCTCTCCGCCGAGATCGACGCACACGTCGTCCAATTCCAGGACCTGCTTGCCCAGGCGGCCGATGGCCAGACGCTTGAGCTCGATGGGGTTCCGGACGGGCGGCACGTCTGCGATGAGCGCTTGCGCCGCCTCCACGTGGAACTTCGGTTTGCTCCTGCGCGCCTGGGCGCCGCGCGCGAGGAAGGCAAGCTCCTTGCGAAGCTGGTTCTCGCGCTTCTGCTTCTGGAGCGCGGCGAGGCGGTCGCGTTCCACGCGCTTCATGATATAGGCGGAATACCCGCCCTCGAACGGTTCGACTGCGCCGTCGTGGACCTCCCACATGCGGTCGCATACCTCGTCGAGGAACCATCGGTCGTGGGTGACCACCAGAAGGGCTCCCTGGCCCGCCGGCCATCGATCGCCCAGATGCCCGGCGAGCCAGGTGATCGTGGCGATGTCGAGGTGGTTCGTGGGTTCGTCCATCAGCATCAGGTCCCATCGGCCGATCAGCAGGCGTGCGAGATCCACCCGGCGCTGCTGCCCGCCGGAAAGGTTTCCCACCTGGACGTCCAGCGGGACGTCGCCGATGAGACGGTTCACGACCTCGCGCGCCGCACGATCGGCCTCCCAGGTGTAGGCGTCGGTCGTCGTCCTCGCGATGATGTTGCCCACGATGTCAGTTTGCGCGAAGGGCACGCGCTGATCGAGCATGCCGATGGAGGGACTTCCCGCCGTGACCACGGCGCCGCCATCGGGAGCGACCCTGCCCGCAAGCACGCGGAGGAGGGTCGATTTCCCGTCTCCGTTACGGCCGACGATGCCGATACGGTCCCCGGCGTTCACTCCGAGCGTCACGCCGTCGAACACCGTCTTGGCGGGCCATTCGTGGTGCAGGTCCTTTGCCGTCAACAAAACCGCCATGGTCGAAAAAGCTCCTCGCAAAGATGAAACGGGCAAGACCCCAAGGGAATCATTGTCCGAAAAACTTGTTTATATGCGCGCATATGCGCTCCAGGGCAAAATAGGGGAGGCTGCCCGCACCGGCTATGCTACCATTCTCAGGTTGAAACCGACCGAAGAAGGAAGTCCATTGTACGAGCTGAGAACAGAGGCGTGCTTCGACAGCGCCCATTTCCTCGCTGATTACCACGGCAAGTGCGAGAATCTGCACGGTCATCGTTGGCGCATGGTGGTCCGCATCGCCCAGGATACCTTGGGAGAGGAAGGCACCGAGCGCGACATGGTGATCGATTTCGGCGCGTTCAAGCGGCGGGTGCGCGCGTTGGCGGGGGAATTCGACCATACATTCCTCGTCGAGGCGGGAACGCTGCAGCCGGCGACCGTACGGGCGCTCGAATCCGAAGGGTTCGTGCTCAAGGTGCTCCCGTTTCGCACGACGGCCGAGAACCTCGCACGCCACTTCTTCGACCGGCTTTCCGCCGAGGGCTTGCCCGTGGCGAGCGTCGAGGTGTACGAGACCCCGCTCAACGGTGCCGCGTACCGGGCCGATGGAACGGTTTCCGCACGCGAGGGCCGATGATGCGCTGCCAGATCTATTGCGATGGCGGCTGCCGCGGCAACCAGCAGCGCGCCAACATCGGAGGCTGGGGCGTGTACCTGATCTGGGGAGAGCACACCAAGGAGCTGTGGGGCGGCGAGGCCGACACGACCAACAACAAGATGGAGCTGCAGGCCGCCATCGAGGGGCTGCGCGCCATTAAGAACAAGGGCGTCGGAGTGGATGTCTTCATGGACAGCGCCTATGTGTACAACGGCATCACCTCCTGGGTGAACGGCTGGAAGAGAAGAGGATGGGTCAAGGCGGACAAGAAGCCCGTTTTGAACAAGGACCAATGGATCGAGCTGCTGGCGGAGAAGGAGAAGTTCACCGACATCACCTTCAACAAGGTGAAAGGCCATGCGGACAACGAGGGCAACAACAAAGCCGACGAACTCGCGAACCGCGCCATGGACGAACTAGCATAGGAAACGAGGATCGGGGCAATGGCAGAAGAGATGCAGACCACGGCTGGACGTGAGCGTTTTTCAACGCGTCTGGGATTCATATTGATATCGGCCGGCTGCGCGATCGGCCTGGGGAACGTGTGGCGCTTCCCCTACATCACCGGCGAGTACGGCGGCGCGGCGTTCGTCCTGCTCTATCTGATCTTTTTGGTTATCCTCGGCCTCCCGGTCATGGTCATGGAGTTCGCGGTCGGGCGGGCGAGCCAGAAGAGCGCGGCGAAGGCGTTCGACGTGCTCCAGCCCAGTCGCCGATGGCATTGGTTCGGCTGGTGGGGCTTCATCGGCTGCTTGGTGCTGATGATGTTCTACACCACCGTGGGCGGATGGATGCTCTCCTATATCGTGAAGCTCGGAGTGGGCGAGTTCGACGGCCTGTCGGCCGAGGCGGTGGGCGCCGCGTTCTCGGGATCGCTTGCCGATCCCGTCCAGCAGATCGGATGGATGCTCGTCGCGACGTTCATCGGCTTCTTCGTGGTGAGCATGGGCGTGCAGAAGGGCGTCGAGCGCATCACGAAATGGATGATGGTGTTCCTGCTCGCCATCATGGTGGTGCTGGCCGTGCGCTCCATCACGCTTCCCGGGGCGGAAGCCGGCTTGGAATTCTACCTGCTGCCCGATTTCGGAAAGCTGTTCGCCGACCCTTCGACGTTCGCCGACGCGCTGTTCGCCGCCATGGGCCAAGCGTTTTTCACGCTGTCGCTGGGCATCTCCGCCATGGAGGTCTTCGGCAGCTATATAGGGAAGGACAATTCGCTGACCGGCGAGGCGATCCGCATCGTCGCCCTGGACACCTTCGTCGCCATCACCGCCGGCCTCATCATCTTCCCGGCGTGCTTCGCCTTCGGGGTGAACCCGGGCGAGGGGCCCTCGCTGGTCTTCGTCACGCTGCCGAGCGTGTTCAACCAGATGCCCCTCGGGCAGCTGTGGGGCGCGTTGTTCTTCGTGTTCATGAGCTTCGCCGCGCTCTCGACCATCATCGCCGTGTTCGAGAACCTCGTGTCCTTCGCGATGGATTATTGGGGCTGGAACCGCAACAAGGCGGTCGCGTCGATCGCCATCCTCGTCACGGTGCTCAGCATCCCGTGCGCGCTCGGGTTCAATGTGTGGGCAGGCTTCACCGTGCCCGGCATCGGGGACATCCAGGGCATCGAGGACTTCATCGTGTCCAACAACCTGCTTCCCTTGGGCAGCTTGCTGTATGTGCTGTTCTGCGTCACGAAGAAGGGCTGGGGCTGGGACGGGTTCCTGGCGGAGGCCGACGAGGGCGCCGGCGTCAAGTTCCCCGCCTGGGCGCATGGATGGCTGAAATACGGCGTGCCGGTTTTGATCCTCGCCATCTGGATCGGCGGCTACATCCCCAAGTTGGCGCTCTGGTTCGGAGGTATGTAATTCGAAGAGGCGTCGCGGCGGATGATGCCGCGGTGCTTTTCGTGCGCTACAATGCGGAGTTGTGCGCTCGTGGCTCAATGGATAGAGCATCGGACTTCTAATCCGACGGTTGCAGGTTCGAGTCCTGCCGGGCGCGCCAGCATAATCGCAGGCCATTCGACGATGTTACGGATGGCCTGCTTTCGTTTGCTGGCTTACGCTGGCTTATAAGAAAAACCTATAGCACGAAAAAAGGGAGGGCGAAAACCCTCCCATTGTTGTATCCGTTATCCCACAGCAGATATCGCGGGGCTTTTGCTGTTTTTCTAGCTTGCATTATACGCCTCATAAGCTTAATATAAGCTTATCGAAAGGAACGATATGGAATTCGAGTACGACCCCGCGAAGAGTGCGTCCAACAAGCTCAAACACGGAATCGACTTCGAGGACGGCAAGGCGCTGTGGGACGACCCGATAGCGCTCGAAGCCCCCGCTCCGCTACGAGGCCGAGGAGCGCTTCGCCGTCATCGGCATGATCGGCAGCAAGCACTGGACGGCAATTGCGACGCGCAGGGGCGATGCTGTGCGGATCATATCGCTCAGGCGGTCGCACCCCAACGAGGAAAGGGCTTACGATGAAGAGGTTTAGCAGCTCGGAAGAGATGGAGCGCGTGTTCGACGCGGGCGATGAGAGCATCCTCGACTATGCCGACATGAGCCGCGCCAGGCGCATCGGCGAACCCGCCAAGCGTATAAGCATGGACATGCCGCCTGGGATGGTGTCGCGCCTCGATCGCGAGGCCGCGAGGCTCGGTGTCAACCGGCAGGCCGTCATCAAGTTCGCCTGCGACGGCTACCTTGCGGAAGTGGAGCGACGGGAAGCCGCGTTGGCGTGACGGGCGCCCCGTTGCTGATTTTAAGCGGCGAAGTTTCTCGAAGGCTCTAAGCGCATAGACGTATTACAGTGATACACTATCCCAGGTCAGACGTTCGCAGAACTCAAGCCGGCAGGACTTCTAATCCGACGGTTGCAGGTTCGAGTCCTGCCGGGCGCGCCATTTTTTTCGCATTCATTCGAGGGGGTTGCCATGCCTACGAGCCTAAGCGGTCGCGATTTTCTGAAGCTTCTTGATTTCACGGGCGAGGAGATCGCCTACCTTGTCGATCTGGCTGCCAAGTTCAAGAAGCTGAAGCACGAGGGCACGCCGCATCGGTACCTGGAGGGGAAGAACATCGTGCTGATGTTCCAGAAGACGTCCACGCGCACCCGGTGCTCCTTCGAGGTGGGCGCCAAGGATCTGGGCATGGGCGTCACCAACCTGGAGCCCGCCAGCTGCCAGCTGGGGACGAAGGAGTCCATCGAGGACACCGCACGCGTGCTCGATCGCTTCTACGACGGCATCGAGTTCCGCGGGTTCGCGCACGCCGACGTCGAGGAGCTCGCCGCCAACGCGGAGGTGCCGGTGTGGAACGGCCTCACCAACGAATGGCATCCGACGCAGATGATCGCCAATATGCTCACCATGAAGGAGAATTTCGACGATATCCGCGGGAAGACGATGGTCTTCATGGGCGATGCAAAGAACAATGTGGCGCGCAGCCTCATGGTGGCCTGCGCGAAGCTCGGGCTGAATTTCGTCGCCTGCGGACCTGTGGACTGCATGCCCGGCCGGGATGTGATCGATGCGACCCGCCCGTTCTTCGAAGAGTATGGCTGCACATGCAAGCTGACCCAGGACGTGGCGGAGGGCGTCGCCGGGGCGCACGCGATCTACACCGACGTGTGGGTGTCGCTGGGCGAGCCCGACGAGGTGTGGGAGCCGCGCATCGCAAGCCTTCAGCCCTATCGTGTGAACAGCGATGTCATGGCGATGGCGGACCCGAACGCGATCTTCTTGCACTGCCTGCCCGCGTTCCACGACACGAACACCGTCATCGGCGCGGCTAAGGCGAGGCAATTCGGCATCACCGAGATGGAAGTGACCGACGAGGTGTTCGAGGGCCCGCAGAGCCGCGTGTTCGACGAGGCCGAGAACCGCATGCACACCATCAAGGCAATTATGTACGCGACGCTTTCTTAGCGGGCTCCTCGCTGGGCGAATGCTAGAATGGCGAACGTTCATGTACCCTGCCTGAAAGGTGTTTCGCCTCTATGCATATTCGCGAGGAATTGGAGAATTTGATCGCCGCGGCATTCGCCCGCGCTGTCGAAGACGGATCGTTCACGTTGGAGGAGATCCCCGCGGTGACGTTGGAGCGTCCCCGCGATGCCTCCAATGGCGATTGGGCGTGCACCGACGCGCTGCACTTAGCGCGCGAGATGCATATGAATCCGCGGAACATCGCGCAGACGCTGGTGGACCATCTTCCGGCCACCGACATGATCGAGAAGGTGGGCATCGCCGGGCCCGGGTTCATCAACTTCACCGTAGCTCCCCGGGTGTTCCAGGATGTTGTCGCGCAGGTGCGCGCGGAGGGCCCCGATTACGCGAAGAGCACGCTCCCCGAGCCGTGCAAAGTCGATATCGAATATATCTCGGCCAATCCGACGGGCCCGTTCCACGTCGGACACGGCCGTTGGGCGGCGCTAGGCGATGCGACCGCGCGCGTGATGCGGCATGCGGGCTACGAGGTGTACGAGGAGAACTACGTCAACGACCACGGCGTCCAGATGGACAATTTCGCAGCCAGCGTCGTCGCGCGGTACCTTCAGCTGCTGGGGCATGATGCCGAGCTGCCGGAGAGCAGCTATGCGGGTTCCTACGTGAAGGACATCGCCCAGGCGATCATCGACCAAGACGGCGATGCGTGGGAGGATGCGGACGAGGCCGAGCGCCTGCTGAACTTCCGCGAGCGGGCCTACGCCTACGAGTTGGCTGAGCAGCATCGCGTCTGCGACGAGTTCGGCACGCATTTCGACACGTGGTTCAGCGAGCGCACCCTCTACGAAGAGGACGAGAACGGGAAGAGCAAGGTCGACTACGCGCTCGAAGCGATGGACGGCGCCGGCTATGTGTACGGGAAAGACGATGCGATCTGGTTCCGCAGCACCGCCTTCGGCGATGACAAGGATCGCGTGCTGAAGAAGGCGAACGGCGAGTACACGTACTTCACGAGCGACGTCGCGTACCACTATGACAAGGTGCAGCGGGGATTCGACCGCCTGATCGACATCTGGGGCGCGGACCACCATGGCTACATCGCGCGATGCGAGGCGATGCTCTCGGCCTGGGGATATCCCGGCATCCTCGAAGTCGTGCTCGGGCAGTTGGTGAACCTGTACCGCAACGGCAAGCCGGTCCGCATGAGCAAGCGCACGGGCGAGATGATCACGTTCGAGGAGGTCATCGACGAAGTTGGCGTGGACAGCACGCGATGGCTCATGCTGTCGCGAAGCGCGGACCAGGCAATCGACTTCGACATCGAGGAGGCTAAGAAGCAGGACGCGAGCAATCCCGTCTACTATGTGCAGTACGCCCATGCGCGCATCTGCAGCATACTGCGCAATGCCGCGCCGGAGGACCTGCGCAACCGCGCGCTGGCGGGCAATGTGTCCATGGATGAGCTATCCGCCCGGGTCATCCCCGTCGATGTCGATCTGTCCGTCCTCGTCGAGCCGAGCGAGGTTGCCCTGATGCGCAAGATGGAGACGCTGGGGGAGTTCATAGCCTTGGCGGCGCGCGACCGCGCGGCGTTCCGGCTGACGCATTTCAGCCAGGATATGGCGGGGCTGTTCCACGTGTTCTACACTAACTGCCATGTGCTCTCGGATGATAAAGGCCTCCAGAACGCACGCCTGGCGCTCATCGACAGCGTGCGCATCGTACTGGAGATCACGCTCGGGCTTTTGGGGATCTCCGCGCCCATTAAAATGTAGCATGGGAAGCGCGAGCGGCTGCGATCCTCGGTGAGGCGGGAAGGTGCGCATCGCGTTTCCCTTCCCATCCTTCTGCCGCCGTGGCGCATGCCCGCGCAAAAGGGGATCAATCGCTGTCGAGCACTTCCAAATCGACCATCATCAGATAGACGTTGTCCCTCATGTGCTTTGCCGTCGCCTTCGTGATGCGGTGCGCCTCGAGCGCATCTTGGATCTCCTCGAGCTCGATGTTGTACGCCAGGCGCTCGATGGCGTCCGTCTTGTCCGCCGTGCGGGCGTACGAGGTGATGCTGGGGCGCTTGCGCTCCGCCTGCGCGAGGAGCGTGCGGTGGGATGCGCAGACGCGGGTGATCAGCTCGGCGGGATAGCGGTCGTCGTTCGACCGCAGCAGATGGTTCAGATAGCGGATCGATTCCCTGATCCCCAATATCTTGATCTCCAAGGCGGTCGAATTCGGCTTTCTTCCGATCCTGATCGTCTCAAGCCAGTGGTGCAAGGCCCGGCGGCTTCGGCGAACGACCTTTTTTAAGTGACGGATATCGGGTGCGGCTGCGCTTGACGTCAACGTGCCGCGAATCTGGCGAAGGCGCCTGACGAGGTGAAATGTTTCGATATCATCGATTTTCCCCTCGTCGACCAGGGCCTCCAGATACCCGATTTGATGGGTGATCACCTCGGCTTGCAATTTCGCCTCGGGCACCGTTTCGAGATCCCATTTGTTCTGGGCGCGTGCGATGCGGTCATTGTATGATTGGACGACCATATGGGTGGCGGCCGAGGTCTCCTCGGTGCGCGCTTCGGTCAGACGCTCGATGACGCGGCGGAATATGTCGATCTCGCTTCGGATGCGATCGTCTTCGTCTTCGACGACTTTCTGCGACTTGGGGGCGAGGACGGGGAGCAGGAAATTCGCAAGGAGCAGCGTGAGAAGGATCGTCCCCGAGGCGAGGAAGATGATGAGATCGCGCTGCGGGAAATCGACGCCCGAGGCCGTCGTGTACGGGGTGCTCAGCACGACGGAGAGCGTGACGGCGCCCTTGGGGCCGCCGATGGTGGTGACCAGCGCCGACCGCGCCATGCCCGGACGCCTGTGACGCCGTTTGCCGGATGACAGGTCGCGCCCGAAGTATTCGAGCCCCAAGACCCATACGAACCGTGTGACAACCAGTATCGCCGTGATGGCAACCACGTACCCTACGACTGTGAAGTTGTCGATTCCCGCGTACGACCAGGTTCCCTGCATGGCGAGCGGAAGCTCCATTCCCAGCAGCGTGAACACGATGCCGTTGAGCCCGAAGGCGAGCACGTTCCATACGCTGGTGGAAACGATGGAGAGTTGGGCCGCTTTGGGCCCGATGGTGCGGTCCTCGATCAGGCTGATCACGATGCCCGCGGCGACCACGGCCAGGATGCCCGAAACCCCCGCAATCTCCGAGAGCAGGTAGATGAGGAAGGGGAGCGTCACGTCGAACATGACGTGGAAGGTGGTCGAATCGAGCCCCATGCGGTCGAGGGTCTTCATGATCCAGCGGGCGAACCACCCCAGGGCGATGCCGAACAGGATGCCGCCGACGAACGCGAACGCGAAATCGGCTGCGGCGCTGGCAACCGCGAATGTGCCGGTGACCGCCGCCGAGACGGCGAATTGAAACGCAACGACGCCGGACGCGTCGTTGATGAGCGCCTCGCCCGATAGCAGGGCGCTTTCCTTCCGATTCGGCTCTGCCGTGTTCGTGAGGGATGCTACGGCGACGGCGTCGGTGGGCCCGAGGGCCGCGCCGAGGGCGAGGGCGGCTGCGAGCGGGATGGACGGCTCGAGAACATGGACGCTGAAGCCGACGGCGAGCATGATCGCGACAACGAGCCCGACGGCCAGGGAGAGGATGGCCTGCCGGTGGCGGACCAAGCCCAGTTTGTCGGATTCCTTCGCGTCGCGGAAGAGGAGCGGCGCGATGAACACGACGAGGAAGAACGAGGGGTCGAAATTGATCTGGATGGGATCGGTTGCCATCATGCCGATGGCAACGCCGAGCGCGATCTGGATCAGAGGGAGGGAGACGCGGGGAATGACGCGCTCGAGCACGGCCGAGATCAAAACGGCCGCAAGCAAAAACAGCACCAGTTCGAATGTCTGCATCCGCCCTCCTGGAATCGCAGCATGATGATTGATTTTACCAGCGATCAAGCGGTTCGGGGCCTGCGCGCCCCGTTTATCCGCATTGCGGTTCCGCCAGCCGTTTCGACAGCTCGGGCCGCGTTTCCGGCGGAGTTCGTGCCGGAGTTCGGGCCCGGGAAAACCCTCGTGCAGAAATATTGGAGCGCTTGCGCAACGGTCTGATGTGCCGTATAGTTACCAACCGCGCCATGGTGGATGTGGCCTAGCTGGTTAGGGCGTCAGATTGTGGCTCTGAAGGTCGAGAGTTCGAATCTCTCCATCCACCCCAGCGCGCTTTTGAAAAAAGCCCTTGCATGTTGCAAAGGGCTGTCATAGAATAGCGTTCGCGTTTTTTGGGAATGCTAAACCATTTGGACCGGTAGCTTAGTTGGTAGAGCAGGGGACTCTTAATCCCAAGGTCCGGGGTTCGAGTCCCCGCCGGTCCACCATCGAAACCCATTGCTCCCGTACAGGGAGTTTTTGCTTTTCAGGATCCTTTTCGAGGTTAAAGTACTCAAGGCATGCAACTCTCCTTTTTCGTGACCTGCGGGAGGTTAGACCCTTGCAAGCATGGGGCTGCGTCCCAGGCTCCGATTCACCCGCCGCACGAAAAGTCGCTTCGATTTGGGAAACTCATGCTATAGTGGCGATGTTACGAACATCGTATCCGTAATATGTTCTCGAATCAGTCCGGAAGAGCCGATTCCCAAGGGGGTCGGAGGAAAGAAGGGGTCATGAAACGCAGTCATGGTATCCTATTGGCCGCGCTCGTAGCGGCGGTTCTCGCATTCGTGCTCGCCGGGTGCGCGGGCGGCACGCAGGCCAGCAACGCCCCGGCGACGAAATCCGTCACCGATGCCTACGGCCGGACGGTCGACGTCCCCGCCGACGTGCAAAGAGTCGCGACGGTCGGCAGCGGCGCGCGCTTCGTGGTCTATGCCGGCGCCCAAGACAAGCTGGTCGCCGTCACCGAGATGGAGACGCGCTCCTCCAATTCGCGCCCGTACACCATCGTGCATAAGGATCTCTTCGCGAATCTCCCCGTCACGAGCAACGGCAACCATCTGATGGAAACGAGCGTGAACACCGAGGAGATGCTCAAAGCCGATCCCGACGTGATCGTCTCCAGCCGCAGCGCTGCCGAGTGCGACGAGCTCCAGCAGACGATGGGCATTCCCGTCGTGGGGATCTCGTATCAGAACCAGCTGTTCAGCGATGACGTGTGCACGTCCATCTCCTGCGTCGGCGAGGCGCTGGGCACATCCGATCATGCCCAGGCGACCGTCGCGAAGATCAAGGAGTGGGAAGCTGACCTGGATGCCCGCACGAAGGACATTCCCGCCGCCGAAAAGCCCTCCGTCTACGTGGGCGCGGTGAACTACAAAGACAAGAAAAGCTTCGGCGGCACCTATTGCGGCTATGCGCCCCTCGATGCCGTCCATGGGATGAACGTCGCAGATTCTCTGGATAAGAAGGGCTCCGTCGATGTCGATCTGGAGCAAATCGGCGTCTGGGATCCCGATTACATGTTCCTCAACGCGGGGAATATGGAGCTGATGAAGAAGGAATACGCCGACAACCAGGCGTTCTTCGACGGTCTCAAAGCGTTCGAGACGAATCGGCTCTACTCCCAGCCTGCCTTCAATTACAACGGGACGAACGTGGAGATGGGCATATGCGATGCCTACTTCATCGGGGCGACGATCTACCCGGAAAAATTCGCGGACGTCGATGTCGCGCAGAAGTACTCCGAGATCTTCACCACGATGCTCGGCGATGATTTCTATCCCACGATGAAGGAAGCGGGCATGGACTTCACCTCGCTTTCGTTCTCGTAGTCGAACCAAAATCGTTGAAATCGCAGGCTTCGTAGGTGAATGAGGATAGGGTCACGGGCGGCGCTCCGAAGCCGCCCGTCGATATCGGACGGTCGTATGCCGCGTATGCCCGGCACAAGGTCGCCGTGCTGATCGGTCTATGCGTGGCGGTCGCGGCGCTCGCCGTGGCGACGTTGGGGATGGGATCATACGACCTCTCCCTGCCGGACATCGTCAAAGGCCTTCTGCAGCAAGCTGACTCGCGCACCAACGCGATCATCTGGAACATGCGCCTGCCCCGCGTTCTGACGGCGCTCGTCGCCGGCGCATCGCTTTCCCTGGCCGGCTGCGCCTACCAGAGCCTACTGCGCAACCCTCTCGCCTCTGCAAGCACGCTCGGCATCTCCCAGGGGGCTGCCTTCGGCGCCTCGCTGGCGATCATCGTGCTGGGGGGCGGGGGAGCGGCCGCCGCGTTCGAAGGCGTCAACAGCGGCGACCCCGCTCTCACCGTCCTGTGCGCGTTCGTCGGCGCCATGCTCTCAACGATGGTGATCTTGGGCCTTTCGCGTCTGCGCGAGATGACGCCGGAGAGCATCGTGCTTCTGGGCGTGGCACTCTCCGCGCTGTTCACGGCCGGCACCACGTTCATACAATACTTCGCTGAGGACACCCAGGTTGCCGCTGTCGTGTTCTGGACGTTCGGCGACCTGAGCCGCGTGAACATGAGCCAGCTCGCCATAATGGTGGCGGTCATGGTCGCCGTTGCGGTGTTCTGCCATCTGAACCGGTGGAAATTCAACGCGATCGAATCGGGCGAGGGCCTCGCGCATGGCCTCGGCGTCGCGGTCACGAGCACGCGCCTTGCGGGTATGGTGGTCGCCTCGGCTGCCGCTGCGTCGGTCATCGCGTTTTGCGGCATCGTGAATTTCGTGGGTCTGGTCGCGCCTCATATCATGCGGCGGGTTCTTGGCGCGGATTACCGCTATCTGCTGCCATCGTCGGCGGTGTGCGGGGCCGGCCTGGTCCTCCTTGCGGATATCCTCTGCCGCACGATCGTCGCGCCCCTGATACTGCCCATTTCCGCGGTCACCTCGCTGGTAGGCGCGCCACTGTTCATCTACCTGCTGTTCAGGGGGGTGCAACGCTGATGCTCGAGGCGCAGGGAATCTCGTTTTCGTATCGGCGCGGGGCTCCCGTGCTCCGCGATGTGAGCGTGCAGCTGGAGCCCGGCTCTTTTCTGGCGATTCTCGGAGTGAACGGATGCGGGAAATCCACACTTCTCCGCTGCCTGATGGATATGGAGCGCCCTGATTCCGGGCGGATCCTGCTCGACGGCACGGATGTCTCCGCCGTTTCCCGGCGGCAGCGGGCAAGGAAGGTCGCCTTCGTCGCGCAGCATAGCCACGCGAACCGGCTTGCCGTGTACGATGCCGTCCTGCTCGGCCGCAGCCCCTTCATGGACGGCGCGCCCTCGGCGGAGGATAAGCGGATCGTGGAGGAGGTGCTGGGCCGCTTGAAACTGGAGGGCTATGCGCTTCGCAACGTGGACGAGCTCTCGGGCGGGGAGTACCAGAAGGTGGTGCTCGCCCGCGCGTTCGTGCAGTGCACGAAGACGCTCCTGCTCGACGAACCGACGAACAACCTCGATCCCTCGAATCGCGACGAGGTCATGCGCACGGTCCGGGAAGAGGTCGATGGCCGCGGCGTCGCGGCGGCGGCCGTCCTGCACGATGTGAACCTCGCGTTGCGGTTCTGCGATCGATTCCTGTTCATCCGCGACGGGCGAGTGGATGCGTACGGAGGCCCATCCGTGGTCGACGAGCATGAAGTCGAGAGGGTCTACGGCCTGAAGGCGGAGGTCATCGAGCATCGGGGCCGTCGCATGATCGTCGTTCTGTAAACCAAGCACGCAAAGGAGATTCCGTTGATAGACGTAGCCGAGTATTTCGATGCGAAAGCGTCAAACTGGGATGCAAGCGCCCATACCTCAAGTCCGATCCAGCCTGCGGTCGCCGCCCTCGCCGGGGTGGGGGATGGTTCGTCGGTCCTCGATCTCGGATGCGGCACGGGGGTGATGGTGTCCGAGTACCTTAAAGCAGGCGCCGAGCGCGTGCTCGGGGTCGATGTGTCCCCGCAGATGATCGCCCGCGCTCGTGAGAAGTTCTCCGGCGAAGGGAGGGTCGAGTTCATCGCATCCGATGCCGTCGACCTGGAGCCGCGGGATACGTTCGACGCGGCGGTGATCTACAACGCCTATCCTCATTTCCTCAAGCGGGAGCTGCTCGTTCGGAAGGTGGCAGAGCTGCTTGCGCCGCATGGCAGGTTCACGATCGCCCATGGTGCGGGTCGCGACCAGATCAACGGCCATCACAGGCACGGCGTTCCGGGCGAGGTGGTGTGCGAGCTGCGCGCGGCCGAGGAGGAATGCGACATCTGGCGCGACCTATTCACCATCGATGCGGTTATCGACACGCCGGAATTCTACGCGTTCTCCGGGTTCCTGAAGTAGAGCGGACAAAAAATCGAGGTGTCCGGCGTTGTGGCAGGAACCACGGCCAAGATCTAGCGGTAGAACTCGACGACCGCCCCAGAGGCGTTCGCTTTGATGCTCTCGATGTCTTTCAATCAGGATGCGAGCGACTTGTAGGCCTGCTCGACCGCGATGATCTCACCGCTGCGCGCCTTCAGACGGAAGCGCGCCTTGCCGGCGTTATCGGCGTAGACCTCTAATTCGGGATTCTTCTTCTGCGTGAATTCCTCTTTGCTCGGATCCTCGATGGATGCCATGGTCGAATCGTCTATCCTGATCCATGTACCGAATAGGATATAAGCAAGGCGAAGAGGGGGCATGCCATTGGACCGCAGCAATCGATCGCGCTTAGCCCAAATGCTCGAACGGGCCCCTTACACATGCGGGGGGATTGCCCTCGCATGGGCAGCGTTCGGGAACTTCCTCCCGCGTCCCGAATTCGACGTTCTCCGATGGTGCTGCGGCTGCATCGCTGTCGCGTTCCTCGCGCTTGTCTTCGCGAAGATGGCGGCGTTCCCGCATTCGCTTGCCTCAGCGAAGGGCAACCCCGTTCTCTGGGCCGGATTCGCCACGATCTACATGGCTCTCATGGTATGCTCCACCTATCTCGTCGATATCCAGCCTCAGATAGCCCTCGCGGTATGGACTGCCGCGTTGGGCGCGCATTTTTGCCATATGGCGGATTACTCGATAACGCATCTCCCGCGTATGACGATGGAAAACCTCCATGCGACGATACTGATCGTTTACGTGGGCATCGCCATAGCGGCGGTGACCGCCCCGCTCCATCATCAAGAGCGCATCGGGCTTCTCGTCCTGGCGCTCGCGGGCATCGGGCTTTGCATCTTCGTTCCCCTGCTCGTATGGCGCTATCTGCGGCGCCGCAGGGTTCCAGATCGCCTCGCCCCGGCGTTCTGCGTGCTCGCCGCCCCGTTCTCATTGGTCACCGCGGGCTATATCTGCTGTATGGATGCGCCTGACGAGCTTTTCATCGGCATACTGGGGGTCATCTGCACGGTCTTTTACGTGGTCGTGCTTTCGCGGGTGCCGGGGATCATCGCACGGTCGCGGGAGTTCTCGCCGACGCTCGCGTGCCTGAGCTTCCCCTTCACCATCAGCGCCCGCGCATCGCGGTGGCTCAGCATCGCCTTCGCGACCCTGGGCTCGCCATCAGACGCCTGCTTCTACCAGGTGCTCTTCATCGTGCAGGTAGCGATCGCGTTCTGCCTCATCTGCTATGCGTCCGTGCGCTTCGCCCGGGAGATCCTCAAGGGGGGTCACGCGGCAAAAGCCTTTTGACCGCGTTAAACGGCGCCCGGACCCCCAGCTGACGATCGCTTCCGAACTCCCTTCGACGGGGCGCATTTGCGTCGGAAGCCTCATAAGAATCTGATGATGTCCGTTCGTCCCAAGTGGGAATACCTTAAAAATAATCCCTGTACGCGGGAGTTCTTCCAATGTGTGCTATAGTTTCCCGCGGATTATCCGCAAAGGTCCGCGCCGGAAGACTGGCACGCGGCCTCTACGACCAAGGAGAAAAGTATGCCACTTCCTCAGATGACTCCTGAACAGCGCGCTGCCGCATTGGAAAAGGCGAAGGCCGCCCGCGCGAAGCGCTCTGCTCTGCGCGCCGACATCAAAGCTGGAAAGGTCAGCCTGAAAGAGGTGCTCGCCAGCACCGACGAGATTGCGAAGAAGACCAAGGTCAAGCAGATTCTCGTGTCCCTTCCCGGCGTCGGCAAAGTCACTGCCGAAAACGCCATGGAGGAGATCGGCATCGACGAAAACCGCAAGGTCGGCGGCCTGGGCGCCAACCAAAAGGCGAAGCTGCTCGAGCGTTTCGGGGCGTAACCGCGGGAGCGCATATCGGCTCGCATGCGAAGGAGCGGGAAGGGTGCATGCCCTTCCCGCTCTTTGTGTGCCGAGCATGCACGCGTCTCTCATGGGCGAAAGTCCCTAGGGAGCCGCTGATTTATTCCGCCGGCCCGAGAACGACATGCTGGCGCCGGAGCGGCTCGATCCCCGTTCGCGCACGTCAGCGCGCACGCTCGCCTTTCGCCGCTCCGGCACTCAGCCCGCCGCCCCCGGCCAAGGCGGAATTCATCAGTGCTTTCCTAGCGCGCAGCCAATGGCAAGGGCGCCCGCCGCGAGGCGGAATCCGAAAGAAGCCGAAATGTGCGATCTTGCTAGGTGCTGAGCTTTGGAGCCGCCGTGTACCGAACGGCGCGCACGGTGGTGCGGGATCGATTGCCATCGCGTTTGAAACTGCCCGCCTCAAGTGGGTTGGCATCGGAGACTGGATAGGAGCGGCAAACTTCTCACCTGGTGTTTTACGCCCTTGATTCGCACTTCCTGAAAGAGGTGAGGGTAAACCCCGATACCGACCTGCATGCTTCCTTCATACCATGACCATATGGGTTGAGACAGAGGGAGTTCCAGATGGCTGATAAAGACATCTCACGCCGCCGATTCCTGGGAGGGGCGGGCGTCGCGGCTGCGAGCGTCGGCGCGCTCGCGGTAGGGGGCCAGGCTGTTGCTTTCGGCATCACGGGAGACGCGGGGCACATCCGCCCGCCCGGAGCGAAGGACGAGGCCGACTTCTCCGCACGTTGCATTCGCTGCGGCAAATGCGTGCAGGCTTGTCCGTACGAGTCCATCAAGCCAGTCCGATCGCTCCTCGATTCGGCTACGGGAACCCCGTATATCGAAGCGCGTTCGCGCGCATGCCGCATGTGCGCCGACGTGCCCTGCGTGCCCGTATGCCCCACCGGGGCGCTTCGGGACGTCGAGGAACCCGAGCAGATCAAGATGGGCTACGCGGTCATCCTCGAAGACCTGTGCATCGCCTACGCCGGCATGCGCTGCGAGGTGTGCTACCGCGCCTGCCCCCTCATCGACCAGGCGATCACCATCGATTACCGCGAGCGCGAGGACGACGCCATCCACCTCATCTTCGCGCCGGTCATCCACGATGACATCTGCACCGGCTGCGGATGGTGCGTCGAGCGGTGCGTGACCGATACCCCCAGCATCGCCATCGTCCGCACGCTCGAAGAGGCGGAGGCCATGCGCGAGGAGCATCGCAACATGGAAAAGGTTCGCAACTACTAGTCCTTTTCGCGGCGCCTTAGACAAGCGCCGCGCGAAGTCCGCGGGGCGGTTCGCATCTCGCGGGACGATACGAGGAAGCAACGAACAGGGAAGAGGAGAGGGAAACATGGAACTAACCAGGCGCAATTTCGTGAAGTCGACGGCGGTCGCGCTCGCCTTGGCAGCAGCCGGGGCAAGCGGCGCCGCGCTCACCGGGTGCGCGGGCGGTGGTGATAAAAAGCCCGCCAGCACGGACGGCGCGACCACGTACCATGGCGTGTGCCGTTTCTGCGGCACCGGGTGCGGTGTGATCGTCAAAGCGAAGAATGGGAAGATCGTCAGCGTGCAGGGCGATCCCGACAACGTGTCGAACAAGGGGCTGAACTGCGTGAAGGGCTACTACCTCGGCAGCCTCCTGTACGGAGAGGATCGTTTGACCAAGCCCCTGATCCGCGATGACAGCTCCACCAAGGGAAGTATGGACGGGTTCCGCGAGGCAAGCTGGGACGAGGCGCTCGACCTGGTCGCCGAGAAGATGAAGACCACTTGGAAGAACGATAAGAGCCGCATGGCCACATGGCTCTCCGGCCAGCAGCCCATCACCGAAGCGTACGCCTGCGCCAAGATGTGGAAGGCCGGGCTTCGCTGCAACAACATCGACCCCAACGCCCGCCTGTGCATGGCAAGCGCCGTCGTCGGGTTCATGAATGTGTTCCAGACCGACGAGCCCGCCGGGTGCTACCAGGATCTCGATCTGGCCGACACGTTCGTCACCTGGGGCGCCAACATGGCGGAAGCCCATCCCGTTCTGTACTCGCGCTTCATGGCGCACAAGGAGAGCTCCGAGAACGTGAAGCAGTGGGATCTGACCACCCTGCGCACGCGCACGAGCGCCAACGCGGACAAAGTCCTCGTGTTCCGCCCGGGCTCCGACATCGCCATCGCGAACGCGATCTGCAACTACCTGATCGTGAACGACCTCTACGACCATAAGTTCGTCGAGGATCACCTGCAGTTCAAGCAGGGGACCGAGAACATCGGCAACAGCTTCGAGGACGGTTACGATAAGAGCGAGATCGGCTCGGCGGTCGATAACGTGGAGGGCATCACGTTCGAGCAGTTCGCCGCCCGCCTGGCGCCCTACACGCTGGAATACGCATCGCAGGTCTCCGGCGTGCCCGCCGCCGATATCGAGGGCTTGGCGAAGGAATTCGCCGACCCCAGCCGCAAGATCATGAGCCTGTGGACCATGGGCGTGAACCAGCACAACCGCGGCACGTGGATGAACCACTGCATCTACAACATCCATCTGCTGACCGGCAAGATTGCCAAGCCGGGCAACGGCCCCTTCAGCTTGACCGGCCAGCCCTCCGCGTGCGGCACGGCGCGCGAGGTCGGCACATTCAGCCATCGCCTCCCCGCCGACCTGGTGGTGAAGAATCCTCAGCACCGCCGTTACAGCGAGGCCATCTGGAACCTCCCTGAGAACTGGCTCGAGGACATCAAGACCCCTGGCATGCACACGACGAAGATCTTCCGCGAGATGAGCAAGGGCAATCTCGACTTCCTGTGGACCGCGCACAACAACTGGGCCGTCTCCATGCCCAACCTGACGCGCTTCTTGGGCGTCGACCCGAAATACCAGGGCGTCTACTCTTGCTTCACCGTGGTGAACGAGGTCTATCCGACCAAGAGCTGCGAGTACGCGGACGTCGTGTTCCCGGTCGCCATGTGGATGGAGCGCGAGGGGCAGTTCGGCAACGGCGAGCGACACACCACGGTCTTCGAGAAGGCCGCTGACGCTCCCGGCGAGGCAAAATGGGACCTGTGGGTGTTCATGGAGGTCTGGCACCGCGTGCTCGACGGCGAGAAGATCGGCGAAGCCGACGCATTCGACCTGCTGTTCGGCAACGTCTACGATAAGAACGCCGGCGATTTCGTCAATGGCGACGACCAGCATGCCACCAACAGGATCCTGTGGGACGAGTACCGTATCTTCAGCAATCCCGAGCTCAACGAGAAGGCGCTCGCCATCGACGAGGACAAGGACGGGAAGTTCGGCGCCAAGCTGCATATGCACGGCAAGCAGCTGGCCCCGTACGACGAGTACTTCGGCCGCGGCGATATGGTGTGGCCCATGCGCGACGTGAACGGCGAATGGCTGCCCACCTACTGGCGTTTCGGCTACGGCCCGCAGGAAGAGGGGTACGATCAGGTAGGCATAGAGGAGTACGGCACATTGGGCTTGGCCAACGACGTGAGCTTCTACAAGAGCGCCAAGCAGCGCCCCAGCGTGGTGTTCCGCCCGTACGAGCCTCCCGCACAGGAGCCCAGCGACGAGTACCCGTTCTGGTTCTGCACGGGACGCCTGCTGGAGCATTGGCATACCGGCAGCATGACAATGCGGATCCCCGAGCTGAAGCGCGCGCTGCCCGAATCCGTCCTGTACATGAACAAGGGCGACGCCGGGAAGCTGGGTGTCTCCACCGGCGACGAGGTGAACGTGACCAGCACGTACGGCACCGTGAAGCTCCACGTTGACACCGGCGGCCGCGTGGATCCCGACCCGGGCATGACGTTCGCGGCGTTCTTCGACGATTCCCATCTGGTGAACCTGGCGGTGGAGGACGTGTACTGCCCACTGTCGAAAGAACCCGATTTCAAGAAGACCTGCGTCAAGATCGAGAAGGCATAGGGGGCAAGCCATGAAGAAGAATTTATTCGCGTCCGCCATGGCCGCCGCCGTCCTCGCTGGCTGCCTCGGTTTGGCAGCGTGCAGCGCCTACAGTCCGAGCACGGCGGATCACACCACCGCTGCCGACTTCGCGAAGTCGGCATCCTACGCGGAAAGCCAGCCCCCGCTGCAGCCCTATAACGACCATAACGGCCGGTGGGAGGCGTTGGGCACCCAAGGTTGCATGGGGTGCCACGGGGTGAACGACAAAGGCAAGCCGGTTCTGGAAAGCGCGACCGCCGTTCCCGAGGATCACTTCGTAAACGGCGATAAGGGCTCGGGGCAGCTCGATGCCAACCGGGCCCAGTGCATCCAATGCCATCCGGTGGCGGAACCTGAGCGGTAGGCACGATCGCGCGGGCGTCCGCCGAGGGGCGGGTGCCCGCCGCAGTCAAGGAGGGGAGAGCAGCATGGTGATATCCAGCTTGGTGATCGAAACGACGCACGCCAGCGTGCGGGCGGCCGCGGAAGCGCTCGCGCGGATCGAAGGCGTCGAAGTGCACAACGTCGACGAGGAGGCCGATAAGATCGTCGTGACGATCGAAGTCGGCACCATCGGGGAGTCGCATCGAACGGCCAGCGGCTTCATGGATATCCCCGGCGTCACCAACGTCGGGTTGGTGTACGCGAATTTCGAGGACGAGCCCTATTTGAAGAAGGAATGGGCCCGCCTCGATGCGGAGAAGGCGGAGATGGCATATGAGCGATAATTCAAGTCCGAAAGCGAGGAAGGGCCGAATCTCGTCGGTGCGCCATGTCGTGCAGGCGCTCATCCTGGCCCTGTTCTGCATCCCGCCCCTAGCGGTCGGCATGGGCCTGTTCGGGCAGGGGAGCGGCTCCGACGAGCTCGCGCAGACCGCATCGACGCTCCCGTTCTTCGGGTCCCTTTCCTCCACCACGATCTTCGGATTGAAGGTGATGGACCCCTTCGCGATGCTCGAGGCCATCGCGGCATCGAAGGCGTTCGATCCCGCCTGGCTGCTTGCCGCCCTGCCGGTGCTCGTGCTCTACGGGCTCATCCGCGGGCGCGCGTTCTGCGGGTGGGCCTGCCCGGTCAACTTCGCCCTCGAAGGCGTCGATTTCCTTCGTGCGAAGCTGGGCATCAAGGTCGCCGAGCACGCCGTGCCGCGCCACGCGAAGCTGTGGATCGCCTTGGCGGTGCTTGTGCTGTGCGCGCTGACGGGCACCCTCGTGTTCGAGGTCTTCAGCCCCATCAGCGCCATCAACAAGGGCATCGTCTTCGGAAGCCTGACGGGCCTTGTCGTGCTGGGGGCCATCGTGGTAGCGGAGCTGTTCTGGGGCCATCGCGTGTGGTGCCGGAGCCTGTGCCCGCTCGGCGGCATGTACGAGGCGCTCGGCCGCGTCGGGTTCGTGTCGGTGAAGATGGACTCCGATCGATGCATCCACTGCGACAAGTGCCGCACCGCCTGCATCTGCGATCCGGATATCCTCGACGGCGTCCTCGATGGGGGCAGGCGCCGCGTGGAGGCCGGGGACTGCATGCTCTGCGGCAAGTGCATCGACATCTGCCCGACTGAGGCGCTTTCGCTCGGCGTCTGCGCACCCACCGTCGGAGCCCCTGCCGCTTCGCCGCATGCGGAATCCGCCGCGTAAACCGTCCGAACGCCTCCCATATTCGCGAAGGCCCGCCATCCTGCAGGGATCGGGCCTTCGTCCTATCTGGGGCGATGCTTTGCCATCGACCGCTAAAATCGCCATCGCCGACGAACAAAATGCCTGCGCGCGCCTATTTGGCCTTATACTAAAAGGTGCGGTTTCACTAACTCGCATGATTGCAATCATTGTCACTAGGGAAGAACGGGAATGATGACAACCAACTGGAAGGCCATGTCATTGGAGACGGCGCCCGAGCAATTGCGGCGGGCTTTCGGTTTCGACTTCACGGCGATCGGACTCTCTACCGAAGAGGGCGGACCCTTGCGCTGGGTGTACGTGTCGGGTGCCACCAATGCGCAGTACAAGAGGATCGTCCTCTCGCCGGGGAGCGGAATCGGAGGCATCACGTTGAAGAACGGCTGCCCGATGATGGTGCGCAACATCGACGAGGAGATCGACCCCCGCGAGTATTCAAGCTATCCGATCGTCTTCGCCGAGGATCTCTTGAGCTTCTGCGCGCTCCCCCTGATGAAGGGACCGCTGGTGAAGGCCGTGCTGCTCTGCGCGTTCCGCAGCGTCAACCCCGGGCACGAGAAGATGTTCCGCGCGATGGCGCAGGAGGTCTCGTCGGGGCTCTGCGCGCATTCCGTCCGCTCGTTCGAACCGTCCGAGAGATACGGGTACGGGTCCGCAGGCTCGGCCGGGCAGCGTGACGAGGCGGCTGAATCCGGCCTCGACCCCTACAAAGTCCTTTCGAACCGCGAGTTGCAGGTGTTCAGACTGCTCGCCCAGGGCTACACCAACAAGGAGATCGCCGAGCAGATCTTCGTCTCGGTCAAGACGGTCGAGACCCACCGCTCGAAGATCTATTCCAAACTGGGCATCAAAACGCGTGCCGAATTGGTCCGTTGCGCGATCAACCATCATCTGATGGATATCTAGCGCATACTGCGGCAACTTACGCTATACTTTCGTCTGCACACGGGCCTGTAGCTCAACGGTGGAGCAGGGGACTCATAATCCTTTGGCTGTCGGTTCGAATCCGGCCGGGCCCACCACATTTTCGATAACGCTGAAAATCCACCTCGGCACCCTTGCCGAACAGGCGGGTCCAGCTATGCTATCCAGCTTTCGGATGCACGCTTACGAAATGGCGCTATAGAGCGCCCGGTGATGGTCCCTCTCCTCTGCAGGTAGACGGGACGGGCTCCGCCTGAGGAGAATGTATCGGGATCCTGAAGGGTTGTGGCGCCAAATCCTGACGACGAGTGGCTCAGCAGTGAGATCGTGCGGTCGATGATAGTATCGAAACTCTATATTTACCCAAATGCCATTGGCACTTGGGTAAAGCCTATTCTCTTTTCTCCCAGTTCATAGTAGGTTCATGTAGTTAAGAAAGAACTAACTGCAATCGACAGGATGCAAGATCGCGCAAAGTGCGCCCTCTTCTCTTCGCATAGGCAGAAGCCTTAGACAAATTTGAACCGTCCCCCTTGTTCGAGTGCCTTAATCTAAAACATAGGAGGAAAAGATGAATTGTCCAAACTGCGGTGCTTTAACGGACGAGAATGCAAGATTCTGCATGAATTGCGGAGCTCCGCTGGGCTCTTCCACCCAGGCCTCGGAGGGGATTCCGTCTGCTGGCAAGCAAACCCCGGCAATCCAGGAAACGCCGGTTTCCGATCGGGCAGCGCAGCCTGAACCCCCGCAAGGGCCTACGGTTTATCGGGCAACCCAGCCCATACTGCCGCAGGCCGGCGCACCCGTTCCGCCTGCTGGCACAACACCGCAGCCCGGTGCTCCGAAAAGCAACGGTAAGGCAATCGCGGCGCTCGTGTGCGGCATTGCCGCAATCGTGCTTTCCGGAACGGTAGTACTAGGCGTAATAGCGGGGGTTATCGCAATCGTGCTGGGCGTCTCCGCCGCGAAGCAAGCAGATGACGGCAAGGCGAAAGCCGGCAAGATATGCGGCATCATAGGAACAGCCCTTTCCGTCGCGATGCTCATAGGATGCGTTGTAACAGGTTCCGCGGCCTCCAACCTCACGCAGGGCGATCAAGGCGGGCTCCGGTATACGCAAACAGACCGGGCCCCTCGCTCGGATGGCAGCTCTTCCTCTGGCTCCAGTAAAGATTCCAGCTCTTCAAAGTCAAGCTCTGGCAGCAACAGCTCAAGCGCTACGGCAAGTGCGGGCACATACGAAAACAAGCGCTTCGGCTACTCGCTCAAGCTGCCGAGCGGTTTTGCCAAGGTATCGGAGAGCGCGAACGGCGACGGCGCGAGTTTCGAAAACTCTTCCTTGAACATGAAGGTTGAGGTATTCGGCGAAAACAACACCAACAGCCTGGCACCCGAGCAGCTGATGGAGACATGGTGGAAGGGCGCTCCCGAGACAACCAGGGAAATCGGCTCCAACTACATTTTGTTCGCTCAGGCGGAAGGCAACACCATGCATCTCTATTACGCGCATGTAGGAGCGGGGTCCATCGACCAGATGGAGATAACCTACCCGATCGCAAGCGATAACTCCGAGCAGCTCGATGCCGCAGAGGCTCTCGTTGACGGATTCCAAGCGGGGAGTATTGCGGCATCGCACTAGCGGATCGATGGAATTATCCAGGACGACTGCAAGCAAGGAGTTGATCTCTCATGTATTGCGCCAGTTGCGGCACTCAATTGCCCGATGGATCAAAATTCTGCGCAAATTGCGGGACCAAGGTGGAATAACAACTGCCAAGCTCTCGACTTTGACCGCATTGACGAGTGCTGGATAATGGACTCGTCGTTTATTTCGGTCATTTGCGTCAGGAGCGATCTATGCTCTTTGCTGAAGCTTTGAATAACTACATGGAGGCCTATGACATCAAGGCGTCCGCGCTCGCCGAGGCGAGTGGGCTTTCCGGCGCGAGCATCAGCCGGTTCAAGAACGGCAAGAGGGTTCCTTCTGCCGATGGCGGCACGGTCGAGCGGATCGCAGCGGCCATGGAAAAGCTCACCGACGGGGTTGTCGGCAAGGAGGAGGCTCTTCGGTCGCTGTCGGCAGATCTCAAAGGCAATACCGTTGATCGCGACCAAGTGGTCGGCAATCTCAACATCCTGATCGACGCCTTGGAGTTAAACGCAGCCAGCCTCGCGCGCTCTATCGGCTGCGACCCATCGCATCTTTCCAAGATCAGGTCGGGAGCCAGGCGTCCCGGCAGCGGCGATGAGTTCTGCGAGGGCGTCGCAACTTACGTCTCGAACCAGATCACCGAGAGGAATGCCGAGGCGCTCGCGCATATCATCGGCTGCAGCGCCGAAGAGGTCCTTTCCCCAGCCGCCTCGAAAGCCGCCCTTCTGAAGTGGCTCGCCTCCGAGGCCGTTCCGCGCGAAAATGCAGTGGAGCACTTCCTCTACCAGCTCGACGAGTTCGACCTGAACGAGTATCTTTCCGCTATTGATTTCGACGCCATAAAGGTGCCCAGCGTTCCTTTCCAACTGCCCAAGAGCAGGGACTTCTACAGCATCGAGGGCTTTCGCGAGGCGGAGCTCTCCTGGGGGCGCGCCACCGTCGCCTCAAAAAGCACCGATGACATCTTCATGTACAGCGACATGCCCATTGAAGAGGAGGCCCAGGACGAGGACTTCGCCAAGCAATGGATGATGGGTGTGGCGGTGATCCTGAAGAAGGGCCTGCGCATCAACATCATCCACGACCTCAACCGTCCTCTTCAGGAGATGATGCTCGGGCTGGAAGCCTGGATTCCCCTCTATATGACGGGTCTGGTCTCGCCCGACTACCTCAAGAGTTACAAACCCACCATCTTCAACCGCTCGCTACGCATTTCAGGGGCGGCGGCGTTGTCTGGCGAATCGATCGAGGGCGCGCATCCGAGCGGCCGCTATCATTTGACCAATAACAACGATGAGCTCGCCTTCTTCAAGAAGTATGCCCAGGAGATCCTTGGGAAGGCGGCCCCGCTCATGGAGGCCTACTCGGCAAGCGAAGAGGCAGACTACGAGCTTTGCCTCAAGGAGATGCTCGATGACGACTCAGCGGTAAGGACCCTGGAGCTGGGAGAGGGCGCGTTCAGGAACATGAAGCTGGAGTCCATCGAGGGCAAATGCCTCATCATCACGAAGACCAACGACCCTGTGATGCGCTTTGTCATCCGCCATCCGAGGCTCATGCACGCCATCGAGAACCTTACCGTGCCGATAGTGGAGTAAACGGCGGATATTCAAGCAACCTCAACCAACCGTAACGCCACATTTAGGTAACATCAAAAATCCACCTTGGTCCCCTTGCCAAACAGGGCCGTTCAGCTATACTAACCACTTGCGTTGAAAAGCGTAGATTCCTCGGTAGCTCAACGGCAGAGCATCCGGCTGTTAACCGGAGGGTTGTAGGTTCGAATCCTACCCGGGGAGCCATTTTTGGGCGTTTGGCGCAGCGGGAGCGCGCTTCCTTCACACGGAAGAGGTCACAGGTTCAAACCCTGTAACGCCCACCAGAACGATCAGCCCGACCGCGCGGTCGGGCTGTTTTCATGTACGGGCTCATTCCGGGGAGGCTTCGATGATCATCCAGCTCGAGCATATCGCCAAATCCTACGGCGCGCGCACGCTGTTCTCGGATGTGACGTTCAAGCTCGAGTCGTATGACCGGCTTGCCCTGGTCGGCCCGAACGGGGCGGGCAAGACAACGCTCCTCAACATCATCAGCGGCGAAGACGAACCCGACGAGGGCCGCGTCCTGCTCGCGAAGGGCACCACGGTGGGCTACCTCGAGCAGGAGGCCATCGAAATGGGCGATAACCCGCTCTTCGAGGAGGTTCTCAGCAGCCAGCACGAGGTGCTGGAGGCGGAGAGGCGCCTTGCGCGCCTCGAGGCTGGCTTGGGGGAAACCCCAACCGATGCGCAGCTCGCCGCGGCGGGCCGCGCACGCGACGCCTACGAGGCGCTGGGCGGATATTCCCTCCAATCAAAGGTCCGCAGCGTGCTGTTCGGCCTCGGGTTCGGCGAGGACGATATGCAGAAGCGCACCGCGGATTACTCGGGCGGTTGGCAGATGCGCATCGCGCTGGCCAAGCTCCTCGTGCGCAACCCCGACGTGCTCATGCTCGACGAGCCGACGAACCATCTCGACTTGGAGAGCGTCAAATGGCTCGAGGGATTTTTGCGGGGCTACGCAGGTACCGTCATCGTCGTGTCGCACGACCGAGCCTTCATGGACAACATGGTCGATCGGGTCGCGGAGATCGACCTGGGCACGGTGCGCCTCTACAAGGGCAATTACAGTTCCTATCTGCTGCAGCGGGAGGAGAGGCTCTCGCTTTTGCGCGCTCGGGCCGAAAAGCAGGCGGACGAGATCGCCCATATGGAGGCATTCATCGAGCGCTTCCGCTACAAGGCGACCAAGGCGAAGCAGGTCCAGGACCGGGTGCGGAAGCTGGAGAAGATCGAGCGTATCCAGGTTCCCGAGGAGCGCAAGACCGTCCATTTCAACTTCCGCCAGCCGCCCCGCACGGGCGATATGGTGGTCGATCTGCGCGATGTCCGGAAATCCTTCGGCGAGCATACGGTCTACGACGATTTGAACCTGACGTTGTACCGGGGGCAGAAGATCGCCCTGGTCGGGCCGAACGGCTCGGGCAAATCGACGCTCCTGAAGATGGTGGCGGGCGTCCTCGCGCCCGACGACGGGTCGGTTTCCTACGGTTCGAACGTCGACGTGACCTACTATGCGCAGCACCAGCTGGAAGAGCTCCATACGGGCAACACGGTGTTCGAGGAGCTCGACCATGCGGCCCCCGGATGGTCCATCAGCCAGGTGCGCACCCTGCTGGGCGCTTTCCTTTTCCGCAACGACGACGTGGACAAAAAGGTGGGAGTGCTCTCGGGCGGCGAGAAGAGCCGCCTCGCCCTTGCGAAGATGCTCGTCGCACCCAGGCCGTTGCTGTGCCTGGACGAGCCCACCAACCATCTGGACATCCAGAGCGCCGACGTGCTCGAGCAGGCGCTTTCCGCATTCGAGGGGACGATATTGCTCATCACGCACGACCGGCACCTGATCCGCGGCGTGGCAAACCGCATCGTGGAGGTCCTTCCCGGCAAGCTCACCGTATTCGACGGCGACTACGACTACTACCTCTACAAGACGGGCCAAGAGGACGATCCGTCCGTCACCGGTGCGAAATTGTCCGAAAGCCATGCCTCCTCCCAGGCGAAGTCGGAGGGAAGGGGCAAGGGGTCGGGGTCGAAGGTCACGGTGCGCAGGCATGGGAAATCCTCCGAGAGCCTGACCGCGCCGAAAGGCAGCGCCCCGAAATCGAAGGAGCAGAAGCGTCGGGAGGCGGAGGCCCGCAACCGCGCGTATAGCACGCTGAAGGACCATCGGAGGCGGATCGCCCAGTTGGAGGCGCAGATGAAGACGGACGAAAATCGCATGGACGAGATCCTCTCCCTGCTGGCCGACCCCTCCTTCTACACCAACGAATCGGAAAGCTCCGACATCATCGCCGAGCATGCGAAGCTGAAGGCCCGCATGGAGGCCGGCGAAGGGGAGTGGCTTCGGCTGAATGAGGAGCTTGAGGCGGAGTTGGCGCGCCAACAGGAGGAAGCCTGAGGGCTTCGGGTATACTTGCTAGCTATGACCACGCAAACCATCGCATATTATCTCTGCATCATCTTCGCGTTCGTTCCCGCCATCGTGCTCCACGAGGTGAGCCACGGCTTCGCCGCGTACAAGCTGGGGGACCCGACCGCCAAGGATGCCGGACGGCTCACCGTCAACCCGCTGGCGCATGTCGATCCGTTCGGCACCATCGTGCTGCCTTTGCTTCTGATGATGGCGCATGCCCCCGTGTTCGGGTACGCGAAACCGGTGCCCTACAACCCGCGCTACTTCAAGGATAAGCGCAAAGGCGATCTGATCGTGGGGCTGGCGGGGCCGGCGGCGAACCTCGTGATGGCCCTCGTGGGGGCCGGGCTCGCCCATGCGCTCTACCCTCTGGCGGCGCAGGGGTTCTCAAACGATGCGTTCGCGTATTTCTACCTGCTGTTCCTTCCTTATTTCACGCTCATCAACCTGTATTTGATGTTTTTCAACCTGCTTCCCATCCCGCCCCTGGACGGCAGCAGCATATTCGCGTTCCTGCTCCCCGAAAGGCATCTGCCCGGCTACTACCGCATCCAGCGCTACGCGATGCCGATGCTGCTGGTCCTGCTTTTCGTCGTGCCGTATATCTTCCCGGTCGATCCGATATCCCTTTACATGAATTTCTTCGCGGGCAATCTCGCGAATCTCCTGTTCCCATTCAAGATCTCGTAAGAGGGCAGCGTCATGGCACAGCAAGAAAAGATCATCCTCACCGGCGACCGCCCCACGGGCCGCCTTCATCTGGGGCACTACGTGGGCAGTCTGCGCGAGCGCGTGAGGCTGCAGGACTCCGGCGACTTCGACCGGATCTTCATCATGGTGGCGGACGCGCAGGCGCTCACGGACAACGCCGACAACCCCGAGAAGGTGCGGCAGAACATCATCGAGGTCGTGCTCGACTACCTCTCGTGCGGCATCGACCCTGCGAAGACCACGGTCTTCATCCAATCCCAGGTGCCCGAACTGTACGAGATGACCGCGTATTTCATGAACCTCGTCACCGTTGCCCGCGTGCAGCGCAACCCCACGGTGAAAAGCGAGATCAAGATGCGCGGGTTCAACGCCGACATCCCCGTCGGGTTCTTCACGTACCCCATCAGCCAGGCGAGCGATATCACCGCCTTCAAGGCGACGACGGTGCCGGTGGGCGAAGACCAGCTGCCCATGCTCGAGCAGACGCGCGAGATCGTGCGAAGCTTCAACCGCATCTACGGGGAGGTGCTGGTCGAGCCCGAGGCGCTGATTCCCCAGGGGGAGGCCGCCAAGCGCCTTCCCGGCATCGACGGCAAGGCCAAGATGAGCAAGAGCCTGGGGAACGGCATCTACCTTTCCGACCCGGCAGAGGACGTCGCCGCCAAAATCAAGAGCATGTACACCGATCCCGGGCACCTGAAGGTGAGCGATCCGGGCAAGGTCGAGGGCAACGCCGTGTTCACCTACCTGGACGCCTTCAGCACGCCGGAGCATTTCGCCGAGTACTGGCCGGAGTATGCGAATCTCGCCGAGCTGAAGGACCGGTACCGCCACGGCGGCTTGGGGGATGTGAAGTGCAAGAAGTTCCTGAACAACGTGCTCGAGGAGACGCTGTCGCCCATCCGCGCCCGCCGGCACGAGCTTGAGCGGGACATCCCGGCACTGTACGACATGCTCGGCGCGGGGTGCGAGGCCGCCCGCGGCGTCGCCGCGCAGACGCTCTCCGAGATGAAGCACGCCATGCGGATCGACTACTTCAACGACGCGGCGCTGATCGCCGAGCAATCCGAGCGCTTCGCAGCAGGAAAGTAGCGTGTCGTTCCGGGTTCGCACAGAGAATTTCGAAGGCCCCTTCGACCTGCTTCTCTATCTGGTCGGGCGGCAACGGGTCGATATCGGCTCGGTGAGCATTGCGGAGATCGCCGACCAGTACCTTGCGGAGATGTCGGCGATGCGCCTGTTCGACCTGGACGTTGCGAGCGATTTCCTGTTGGTGGCCTCCACATTGCTGGAGATCAAGGCAGCGAGCCTTCTGCCGAGCAGGGAGCATGCCGAGGAGGATGAAGAACTCGAGGAGCTCTCGCCGTCGGAGGCGCGCGACCAGCTGGTCCAACGCCTGATCCGCTATAAACAATTCAAGAACGCGGCGGCCGACCTCCGTGTGCGCGGCGAGGCGGAGGCGCGGCTCCATCGCCGCACGGTGGGGCCGGATGCGAGCCTCCTCTCCCTCGTTCCCGACTACCTCGAAGGCCAGACTGCGCATTCGATGGGATTCCTCGCCGCCCGGGTCCTGGGGCATGTGGACCCGTTCCTCCTCGACAGCGACCATATCGCGGCGAAGCCCATCCCGGTGGAGGTGCATGTGCGGGGCATCCACGCCCGGGTGCAGAGCGCCAAGCACCTCGCCTTCAGCTCGCTGGTCGGCGCGCGCACTCCCGCACCGCTCGTGGTCGTCTCCTTCCTGGCGGTACTTGAGCTATACAAGCGGGGGATGATAAGGCTTTCCCAGCCGGAACCCTTCGGGGATATCCAGCTGGACTATATCGAAGGTTCGGGGCCTCTTTCATTCGAGGGCGGCAATGCGATATCGAGCGCGGAGGAGTAGGGATGTTCGAAGGTTTGTCCGAAGCGGATCTCGCAGGCGCAATCGAGGCGATGCTCTTCGTCACCGACGCGCCGGTGAGCGCGATTACCATGGCGGACATGCTCCATGCCGATCCCGCTGACGTGCTGCAGGCGTGCTCCGATCTTCGCGAACGGTTGCTCGAGCAGGATGGCGGCATCATCCTCACCGAAGTCGCCGGCGGCTGGAGGCTGGCGACGAGTCCCCGGTACCACGGGCTCCTTGAAAGCTACGTGCTTTCGTGGGACACGCGCAAGCTCTCGCAAGCAGCGCTCGAGGTGCTCGCCATCGTCGCGTATGCCCAGCCTGTCACGCGCGGGGGCATCGCGAACGTCCGCGGCGTCAATTCCGATAGCTCGGTGAACTCATTGCTTGAAAAGGGCCTGATCAGGGAGGCGGGGCAAGCCGATTCCCCGGGAAACCCCATCCTCTACGCCACCTCGAAGGCGTTCCTGGAGAGATTCGGGCTGCGCTCGACTGCCGACCTGCCGCCCCTGGAGGAATTCGCCCCCGACGATCAGACGCGCGATATCATCCGGACGCGGCTCAGCGCGGCAAAGGGGTTTATCCCGCCCGTTCGGGACGAGCATGCCGAGGCGGGCGAAGACGCGGAGGCTCTCCCGATGCAGCGAGCGCTTTCCGACGCGCTCTCGACGGCCTCCGGCGTGGTGGATAAGATCGACTTCGACGATTTGGAGTTCGAGGAGTGATGGCCGAACCGATGCGCTTGCAGCGTTTCCTGTCCCGCGCCGGTTCGGGCCACAGCCGGCGCGATGCCGAGCGGCTCATCGCCGCCGGAAGGGTGGCGGTCAACGGCGCAATCGTCGATGCGATGGGCGTCAAGGTGGACCCCGACGTCGATGAGGTCGCCCTCGACGGGATCGTCCTCGCGCTGGACGCCCCGCTCGTCACGCTCGCCCTGCATAAGCCGACGGGCTTCCTCTCCGCCATGTCCGACGAGCGGAAGCACTGCGCGAGCGAGCTCGTGCCCGTCGCCGACTCCCCCAGCTTGGTGCACGTGGGCCGTCTGGATCTCAACACGAGCGGCCTGCTGCTGTTCACGACCGATGGCGACCTGTGCAACGGCCTGCTCCATCCGAGCAAGGAGGTTGCCAAGACCTACGTCGCGCACGTGCAGGGGGTACTCGACGGGCGTGCCCTCTCGATACTCAGGCGGGGCGTCCACATCGAGACGGAGCGGCACGACTACATCGCCTCGCCGGCCGAGGTGGAGGTCCGCTCGCACGGGCGGCGTTCCTCCGTGCTCGAGATAACGATACACGAGGGCCATTACCATCAGGTGCGCGACATGTGCAAAACCATCGGGCATCCGGTCACCGCGCTGCAGAGGATACGGTTCGGCCCGGTCGAATTGGGCGATTTGGAGCCGGGGGGATGGCGGATGCTCACGGAGCGCGAGGTATCCGCCCTCCACGACGCCGCTGGCATCGCCCGATGACGGTGGCGGGGGCGGGCCGCGTTGCCGCGTTCCGCCGCCGGGGGAGCCTGCGCATCCCCGAGCGCGGGCCCGCGGTGCGCGTCCTTCGTCCATCCCCCATTCCGCATGATAAAATGAGCCTGGTTGCAATGACGGCCAGCCTATCACCCCGTTGCCTTGCTGCCGTCCCCTGCGTCCGAAGGAGCACGTCGTGGAAACTTCGTCCTGTACACAGATCAACCCTCTGCCCCATGCGTTGAACGGGTCCATTCGCGTCCCGGGCGACAAATCCATCTCCCATCGCGCCGTGCTCTTCAGCGCGATGGCGCAAGGGACCTCGCGCATCTCCGGCGTCCTCGACTCGGACGACGTGCGCAGGAGCATCACCGCCATCCAGCAGCTCGGCGCGGAGGTCGCGCTCGAGAAGCAGCTTGACGGAAGCCTTTCGGGAGGAATCACCGGGTGGGGGTCCGACGGGCCCGTGCAGCCCGCCGATCCCATCGATTGCGGGAACTCGGGCACGACTGCGCGGCTGCTCATGGGGGCGCTGGCCCCATGGCCCATACGCGTCACGCTCACCGGGGACGAGTCCCTGCGCAAGCGCCCGATGAGGCGGATAACGGCGCCCTTGATGAAGATGGGGGCGTCGTTCGACCCTGCGGGGAAGGAGCATCTGCCCATCACCGAGATCGGCTCGCGCGAGCTCAAGCCATTGAAATACGATTCCCCGATGGCATCGGCGCAGCTGAAGACCGCGGTCCTGCTCGCCGGCCTGGGCGCCCACGGCACCACGACGATCAACGAGCCTGCGATCTCGCGCAACCACACCGAGCTCATGCTCCCGGAGTTCGGCGCGATAACCACGGCGAGCGACCGGACCGCAAGCGTCGCCGGACCTTGCACGCTCCGCGCCTGCGAGATCCGCGTTCCGGGCGACCCGAGCAGCGCGGCCTTCATCGTCTGCGCGGCGCTGATGAGGAAAGGGAGCGCGGTGCAGATCGAGAACGTTTCCCTCAATCCCGCACGGATCGGATTCACGCGCACGCTCGAGCGCATGGGTGCGAGCGTGTCCATCAAGCGCACGGGGAAAGCGGGCAAGGAGCCTTTCGGGATCATCGGCGCCTGCTATGGCGGCGACCTGGTCGGGTGCGAGATCCCGCCCCAGTACATCGCGAGCGTCATCGACGAGATCCCCGTGCTTTCTCTGGTCGCCGCCCATGCTCGGGGTGTGACGGTGTTCCGCCAGACGGGCGAGCTGCGGGTGAAGGAAACCGACCGTCTCGAGGCGACCGTCGAGGGGCTCGACCGGCTGGGCATCTCCTCATGGACCCACGGAGACGATTTCTTTGTGGAGGGCGACCCCGATTTCACCGTCCCCGACAACGTGGTCTTCGATTCCCATAACGATCATCGCCTGGCTATGACCTGGGCGCTTGCCGGATTGTGCCATGATACGCCCGTCTTGGTGAATGACTTCGACTGCGTTACTATCAGCTTTCCCGGTTTTTTGAAAACGATGGAGGAGCTTGCTCGATGATAATTGCGATTGACGGACCTTCGGGTGCGGGAAAGTCGACGGTTTCGAAGGCCGTGGCGCAGCGTTTGGGGTTTGCGAGTTTGGACACGGGCGCGATGTACCGCGCCGTCGCATGGCGGGCGCTGCAGGATGGCGTCTCGCTCGATGACGGGGCCGCGCTCGGGGCGGTGGCCCGCACGCATGAGATCGCATTCGCCGTTCCCAAGGGGCCGGGCCTGCCGCAGCGCGTGAGCATCGGCAGCGCCGACGTCACCGACGCCATCCGCACCGCAGCTATCGATCGAGCGGTGTCCTCGGTCTCATCCCATCCGGAAGTGCGCGAGGCCCTGACGCGGCAGCAGCAGCGCATCGGGCGCTCCGGGAACTACGTGGTCGAAGGACGCGACATCGGAACGGTGGTGTTCCCCGATGCCGAGGTGAAGGTGTTCCTCACAGCAAGCGACGAGGAGCGCGCGCGGCGCCGCGTCGAGCAGAACAGGCAGCGCGGAATCGGCAGCATCGATTTGGCCGAGGTCCTCGAGGACCTCAAGCAGCGCGACGACCGCGACTCCTCCCGTTCGGCCGCCCCCCTGCGCGCCGCGGGCGATGCGCTGATCGTGGACTCGAGCGAGATGCCCGCCGACGAGGTCGTCGATCAGATCTGCGCCATGGCGCAAGGGGCCGCCGCATGCTAGCACCGGAGGAGATGTTCGACCGTCCCATCGGCGGCGAGAACAAGGAGAACGAGATCCCCCACTGGTGCGGCAACATCCTCTGGATCCTCGTGACGCTCGTGCAGAAGATCATCACGCGCTATCGCGTGCACGGAATCGAGAACGTCAGGAACCTGCAGGGGGTTTCCGGGGGCGTGGTCGCCGCAACGCACCATTCGTTCCTCGACGTCTCGTTCATATGGTGCGCGATCCGCCCCACCCAATGGGGCCGCATGATGGCGCGGGACACATTGTTCAAGAAGAATCGGCTCATCGCCCAGCTCATGGCGCGGTGCGCCGCCTTCCCCGTGACGCGGGACTCCGCCGATCGCACGGCGATAAAGCGCGCGGCGGGCATGCTGAGGAACAAGGAGATCGTATGCATCTTCCCCGAGGGCACGCGCCGCGGGAAAACGGACACGCCGCCCACGCTGCACGCCGGCGCCGCGCTGATCGCCCGCATGGGCAAGGCGCCCCTGATCCCCGCCTGCGCGCGCAACTCCGACAAGGTGAAGGAGAAGGGCCGGCTCTTCTTCCGGTGGCCCACGGTCCACGTGTTCTTCGGTAAGCCGGTGTTTGTGAAATGGTTCGACTTCCTTCCCAAGGAGGAGCGGCTCGAGGCATGCGTGTGGTACGTTATGCGCGAATCCTTCGCCCTGCAGGAAGGCTGCGCCCCGGAAGACGTCGATATGGCGGCGCTCTTCCCCGACTCCAAGGACTACGCTCCCGTGTTCGCCGGGCGCATGCTGGGGGAGGGGCAGGTCTGATGAACATCGTGAAAGCCGATTGCGCGGGAGCCTGCTATGGCGTGCAGCGCGCTTTGAACCTGGCCATGGAGGCGTCGGAATCCGCCGGCAGCGTCCAGACGCTCGGACCGCTGATCCACAACCCCCAAGTCGTCGCCCGCCTGCAACGGCGGGGCGTCACCGTCGCCGACGGCCCGGACGATGTCACCGCCGATAGCGTCATCATCCGCAGCCATGGAGTGACGCCGCAGGTGAAAGCGCAGGTGGATGGAAAGGGCTGCTCGGTCGTGGATGCGACGTGCCCGCATGTGCTGCGCGCGCAGAATGCCGCGCACGAGCTTGCCCGCGCGGGGCGGACCGTCATCGTCGTCGGGGAGCGAAGCCATCCGGAGGTCGAGGGGCTCAGGGCCTGGGCCGAGGCGGCCGGGCGGGGCAGGGTGCTCGTCGTCGCCTCGGCAGACGACCTTCCCGAGCGCATCGACGAGCCCGTCGGCGTCGTCGTGCAAACCACGCAGCGCAGGGCGGTGCTGAACGAGGTGCTTGCAGCCCTGCGCAATCGCGGCATCGACCCCGAGGTCCAGGACACGATATGCAACGCCACGCGCGACCGCCAGCAGGCGGCGGAGGACCTCGCCCGCACGGTGGACGCGATGGTGGTTATCGGCGGCCACAACAGCTCGAACACCACCAGGCTCTACGAGATCTGCGCCGCCGCCGCTCCGAAGGCCTTCCATATCGAAACCCCCGACGAGCTCAAGCGCGAAGATTTCAAGGGGGTCTCGTCGGTTGGCATCACGGCCGGGGCCTCCACCCCCGAAGATATGATAGATTCTGTCATCGCTCAATTGGAACGTTGGTAATTAAGAAGGTAGCCATGGCCCATCATCTTGTGGCGGTCGTCGGACGTCCGAATGTGGGGAAATCCACGTTCGTGAACCGCATCTCCGGGAACGACGATGCCATCGTCCATCATATGCGCGGCGTCACGCGCGATCGCAGCTATCACGAGGCAGATTGGAACGGACGCGATTTCACCCTGATCGACACCGGCGGCATCGAGATGGGCGGCGACGACCGCTTCCAATCCTCCATACGGGGGCAGGCGTTCGAAGCGGCCCAGGAATGCGACGTCATCATCTTCCTCGTCGATGGCAAGACCGGCATCAATGCGGATGACGAGGCAGTCGCGCGCATCCTGCGCAAAGGCGGCACCCCGGTGCTCCTTGCCGTCAACAAGCTCGACAACCCCGCCGACCAGAGCGCAGCGTACGAGTTCTACAGCCTGGGGCTGGGCGATCCCTGGCCGATCAGCTCCATCCACGGGATCGGGACCGGAGACCTGCTCGACGCCCTGGTGGCCGAGCTGGACCAGATCCCCTTGCGCGACGAGGACGACGGGGACGAGGTCAACGTGGCGATCATCGGGCGGCCGAACGCTGGGAAGAGCAGCCTTCTGAACATGCTCTCCGGCGACGAGCGCTCGATCGTCTCGGACGTGTCGGGGACCACGCGCGACGCCATCGACACGGTGGTGCGCCACGATGGGAAGGCCTATCGGCTGGTGGACACCGCCGGCATGCGGCGGAAGAGCCAGATCGACCACAGCGTCGAATACTACGGGTTCGTCCGCAGCATGCGCGCCATCGACCGCGCCGATGTCGCGCTCCTGATCATCGATGGCACGCTCGGCGTGACGGATCAGGACCAGCGCGTCGCCGGGATCGCTGCGGAGAAGGGCTGCGCCATCGTCACGGTGCTGAACAAGTGGGACGCGGTCGAGGGACCGGACGCGAAGCAGGCCGTCCGCGACCAAGTGGAGGAGAAGCTGCATTTCATCGGCTATGCGCCGGTCATCGCCGTGTCCGCTCTGACGGGGAAGAACACCGGCAAGATATGGGAGCATATCGACACGGCGTTCGAGGGATACAGCCGCACGGTGTCCACCAACGCACTCAACACCTGGTTGGGCGATCTGCGGGAGTTCGGCCATACGATCAGCCGGGGCAAGAAGCAGCTGAAGCTGAAATTCGTCACGCAAACCGCCGGGAGGCCGCCTCAGTTCACCTTCTTCGCCAACCATCCCGAGATCGTGACCGACCAGTACGAGAGGTACCTCGAGGGGCGCCTGCGCCAGCGATTCGACTTCACGGGCACTCCGATCCGGATCAAATTCAAGCGGAGGGACTGATCTTGCTTCCCCACATTGCGCTCATCGCCGCGGCTGCAATCGCATTCGTCCTCGGCTCGATTCCGAATGGGATCGTCGTGGGGAAGCTGTTCTACCATACCGACATAAGGACGGTGGGGTCGGGCAACATCGGCACGACCAACGCGATCCGCGCCCTGGGGAAGAAGGGCGGGTACGCGGTGTTCGCCCTGGATTTCCTCAAGGGCGTCCTTTCGGGCGCGGTGGCTTGGCTGATCGCGGGCGCGGCGCTCGCTGACGGAGATGGCGGTCTGACGGTTGGGGATTTCCTCGCCGTCGCGTTCGCTTGCTGCATCTGGGGGCATATCTTCTGTCCTTGGCTCGGCTTCAAGGGCGGCAAGGGCATCGCCGTCGCCGTCGGCTGCCTGTTCGCCACATTCGGGCCGGTGGGGGCCCTGCTCGAGCTCGCCTCCTTCATCGTCGTCGTTATGCTGACCAAGTACGTCTCAGCGGGCTCGCTCGCCGCCGCGGCGCTCTGCCCCCTCTTCGCGGCTTATTATTTCTGGGGCGACCTGCCGGCGTGGATCCTCTGCACGGCGGCGGCGCTCACAGTGGTATGGGCGCATCGGGAGAACCTCTCGCGGCTCATCTCCCGCACGGAAAGGAAAATCGGACAGTAGGGTTGTTGTTCGCATGATTGCGGAATAGGTGGTTGGAATGAAAATCGGAATCATCGGCGCGGGTTCGTGGGGCACGGCGCTTGCCCAGCTCCTTGGGCGGCAAGGGCATAACGTCCTCATATGGGCCCGTCGACCGGACGTGGTGTCGTCCATCAACTGCGACCACGTGAACCCACGGTACTTCTCCGATATCGAGCTCTCGCGCAATGTCGTGGCGACGGTCGCGTACGAGGATTGCCTGGCGAATGCCAGCGCAGTCGCTGTCGTCACCCCCTCGAACCTGCTGCGCGGCACGGCGCGCGCGCTGGCGCGGTGCACGCCCTCGGACATCCCGGTTGTCATCTGCAGCAAGGGCATCGAGGCGAAGAGCGGCTTTCTAGCGACGCAGATCTTCGAGCAGGAGATGGGCGATGCCGACCGATTTGCCGTGCTCTCCGGCCCGAACCACGCCGAGGAGGTCATATCGGGGGAGTACAGCGCGAGCGTGATCGCCAGCACAAGCTCCGAGGTCGCGTCATTTTTGCAGGAGGTCTTCGCCGCCCCGCATTTTCGAACGTATGCCAGCACCGACGTGGTCGGTGTGGAGGTGTGCGCCGCAGCCAAGAACGTCATGGCGATCGCGGTGGGCTTGAGCTACGGGCTCGGCATGGGCGATAACACGGCGGCCCTTCTCATGACGCGCGGGCTCGCCGAGATGAGCCGCCTCACCAATGCGTTGGGAGGGGAAGCGATAACGTGCATGGGGCTTGCGGGCATGGGGGACCTCGTTGTCACCTGCACCTCGCAGCACTCCCGCAACCGCCGGTTCGGGGAGATGATCGCCCGCGGCGGAACGCTCAAGGAGTTCCAGGATGAGACGCATATGGTGGTCGAAGGCGCCTTGGCGGCGCAGACGATTCTGCCCCTCGCGGAAAGGGTGGGCGTCGAGCTTCCCATCGCCCAGGTCGTGCACGACGTCATCTGGGAGGGCGCGGATCCGCAGGAGGCGGGGGAAGCCCTGGCTTCCCGCCCCTTGAACCGGGAGTTCTACGGCCTTGAGTAGGGAAGCGCCCTCGTATTATTCCTACCCCACGTCGATAGGGGTGCTCACCATCTCCTGCCGGGAGGGGGCGGTCTCACGCGTATCCTTCGGCGCACGCGAGCCCGCCGAAGGTGAGCGCCGCCCGTCCGAGCTCAGCAACCGGGCCGTCAACCAGATCCACGAGTACCTCTCCGGGAAGCGCAAGGTGTTCGATATCCCCATGCAGGCGCGGGGAACCGAATTCCAACGGGCTGTTTGGCGCTGCATCGCGGCGATTCCCTACGGGCAGACGCGTTCGTACGCCGACGTGGCGGCCTCCATTGGCAGGCCGACGGCGTTCCGCGCCGTCGGCCTCGCATGCAACGCCAATCCGCTGCCCCTCCTCGTCCCCTGCCATCGCGTGGTGGGCAGCAACGGCAGCCTCACCGGCTATGCAGGCGGTGTGGAACTCAAGCGGTTGCTGCTCGCATTGGAGCAGCGCTCCTCCTAAAACGGCTACAATCGAGGCTACAACCGCATACGAGCGAGAAGAAAGGCCTCCGTGTTCGATCGCATACGCATTTCGCCCTCCATACTTTCGTCCGATTTCATGAATCTCGAGCGAGAGGTTCGAAGCTGCGAGGAGGCGGGGGCCGACTGGCTGCACGTCGACGTCATGGACGGCCATTTCGTGCCGAATCTCACCATCGGCGTCCCGGTGGAAAGCCAGCTCGCCTCCATCGCGCGCATCCCGTTGGACGTCCATTTGATGATCTCGAACCCCTTGGTGCAGCTCCCGTGGTTCCTCACGTGCAAGCCCGCCGTGGTCACCGTCCATTGGGAGGCACTGGGCCGCGATGGCGCATCGGCCGTGGACGATGCGCGCGAGGTGGTGCGCATCGTCCACGAGGCAGGGTCGAAGGCCGGCATCGCGCTGAAGCCGGATACCCCCGTGGACGTTCTGGCCCCCACGATCGACGCATGGGACATGGTGCTGGTCATGAGCGTGTTCCCTGGATTCTCCGGGCAAAGCTACATCCCGGAAAGCGCTGAGCGCGTCGGGCGGGTCGCCGCTCTGGCGCGGGCGGCGGGTACAGCCCCCCTCATCCAAGTCGACGGGGGGATGAACGCGACGACGGCGGCGTACGTTGGAGCGCAGGGCGCGGACGTCATCGTCGCCGGAAACGGGATTTTCAAGGCGGATGACCGGGCGGCGGCCATCGAGGGCATCAGATGTTCCGCCGAGCGATCCCGCTCTGCGGCGAAGGAAGCGTGACTGCGATGGAGAAGGGCCGGATCTACCTGGATTGGGCGGCCACGGCACCCTTATGCCCCGAAGCAGCCGCTGCCATGCTCCCGTTCCAGACCGTCGAGGGCAACATCGCGGTGAACGCGAACGCGAACAGCCTGCATATGGAAGGCAGGACGGCGTTCGCCGCCATGGAGGACGCCCGGGCGCAGCTTGCACGCTGCGTGGGGGCGCGGCCTGATGAAATCGTCTTCACGAGCGGGGCGACCGAATCCGACAACGAGGCGATCTTCGGGCTCGCCCTCGCAGCGAGGGCGAGCCGCGCCCAAGCTGGGAAACCTGTCGAGCATCCGCGCATCGTCACATGCAGCATCGAGCACGATGCCGTCCTGAACGCCGCCCTGTCGTTGGAGCGGTTCGGCTTTGCGGTGGACGTCCTCCCGGTCGACGGCGGCGGGTTCGTGTCGCTCGACGACGTTCGGGAGGCGCTCGGGCCGGAGACGGTGCTCGTGAGCATCATGATGGCGAACAACGAGGTGGGCAGCATCCAGCCCGTTGCCGACATCGCGAAGGCTGCGAAGGCGTGCGGGGCGCTGGTGCACACCGACGCGACGCAGGCTCTGGGGAAACTCCCCGTCGATTTCCGCGGGCTCGGCGTCGATGCGCTGAGCCTGTCCTCCCATAAGATCGGAGGGCCGAAGGGGGTGGGCGCACTCGTGCTGAGGTCGGGTGCGCCGTTCACGCCCCTCATGAGCGGCGGGGGCCAGGAGGGCGGCAGGCGGGGCGGCACCCAGAACGTCGTCGGCATGGTCGGGTTCGCCGCCGCCGCACGGGCGGTCGCCTCAGATTCCAACCAGGTGAGACGGGAATCAGCTCGCCTGATGGCGCTGCGCGATAAACTGTACGAGCGCCTGGCGGCCTTTCCGCAGGTGCGTCCGACGGTCGACTGCCCTGCCGGATCTGAGGGGTTCCTCCCCAACATCGTCAACGTGTGCGTGCGCGGCCTGGAGAGCGAGACGCTGATCTTGCGCTTCGACCACCTCGGCGTTGCCGTGTCCGGGGGAAGCGCCTGCAGCTCCCATTCGCTTGAGCCGAGCCGCGTCCTGAAGGCGTTGGGGATCGATCGCGACACGGCGCTGTGCAGTCTGCGATTCAGCTTGGGCCGGGGGACGATCGAAGCCGAAATCGACCGGGCGCTCGAACTCTTCGAACGGGTCATCGCCTGGCAGGCGTGAGGTTCTCCGGGAAAGGCGGAAAGGGATGCAAGCATCGAATCCAGAGATCCCTTGCAGGATTCCAAATCAATGCGGATCGGAGATGCGGGCCGATAGCGCCCCCGAGGGGCGATCCGGGATCGCCGGCTGGACGGTCGGCGCGCTTGAGGCCGTTTTGCTGAGGCGGTTCCCCTCCGATGAGGCGGAGGAGTGGGATCGGACCGGCCTTCTGGTGGGGGATCCCTCCAGTCCCGCCGCGGGTGTCGCCGTCGCCCTCGACGCGACCGTCCGAGCCGTCCGCAGTGCCGTGCGGCTCGGGGCGAACGTCCTGGTGACGCATCATCCGGCATACCTCGATCCGCCTGCGCGCATCTCCCCGGCGGGTCCCGGCGCATTCGGCCCGGGCACCGTCGTCTGGGAGGCGGTCCGCACAGGGGTCGCCCTGATGAACTTCCACACCGCCCTCGATGCGAGCGAGGAGGCGGCGGCCGTCCTGCCGGGGATGCTGGGGTTGGAACTGCGCGGCATCGTCGACGTCCGCGTGCCTCGCAACGGCCACGGATACGGGCAGCTCTGCGACATCCCCGCAGCTGCGGGCATGACTGCCGGCGAACTAGCCGCTCGCGCGCTTCGCGTGTTCGGCAGGCAACCGCGGATATGGGGCGATGCGGAGGCGCGCATCCGCACGGCCGTGACGTGCACGGGATCCCAGTCGGGACTTGCCCGCATCTGCGTGGCCAGCGGCTACGATGCGCTCGTCTGCGGGGAGGTGCGCTACCACGATGCCCTCGACGCCGCAGAGGCCGGGCTCGTCATCGTGGAGCTGGGGCATGATGTGAGCGAGTTGCCCCTGTGCGGCGTCCTCGCATCCTCCCTTCGCGATGCGGGCTTTCCGGAGAGCGCGATCGCGGTGCTCGATCAGAATTCGAACTGGGCCACACCGGATCTTTTGAGAAAGTAGGCGGCATGGAAGCCACTCCCGAACAGATTTCCCTCCTCCAGCAGCTTCAAGAGCACGACCGCCGGAGGCTCCGCGCGAAGCTCGCATTGGAGAATTTGCCGCAGCCGGCGAAGATCGCGGCCGTCCGGTCGAAGAGGGAGGCGGTTCAGGCGAAATTCGACCAGATAGAGACGTTGAGGCAACGGCAAGACGAAGCGTTGGAGCATATCGGCGACGAGGACGCCCAGCTCGTCGAGCGCCAGAAGGAGACGCAGGCGAAGATCGACGAGCTTCAGGGCGACTATCGAAGCGTCAACTCGCTCACGCGCGACCTCGAGGGCATCGCGAAGCGCCGTGAAACGCTCGAGTTCGAGTCGACGAACATCATGGGCAAGCTCGATGAGATCTCCGTCCTTGCGTCGAAGGTCGCCGCGGCGCTCGAGCAGCTTTCCGCGCAGGAGGCGAAGCTTTCGGATTCCTACGGCGAGAAGGCCGTTGAATTGAAGCGCATCATGGAGGATGAGGGCCAAGCCGCCTTGCGCGTCGCCTCCGACCTGCCGCGCAACCTTCTTGCATGGTATCGCGATGCCGCACGGCTCCATGGCGGCATCGGGATCGCGCTGCTCGAGGAAGGCAGGTGCGGGGCGTGCAGGAACGTCATCGAGGAGAATCGCCTGCTCCAAATCAGGCGCGAGGCGCCGCTGTCCACCTGCCCGCATTGCGGGCGGATCCTCATCGTCGAATAGGGCGGGGAGGCGGGCCGATTCACCTGTCGGAAATTCTTTGGAGCCGATTCCCCGCGGCGGGGGAACGGCTACAATGCATGAGCTATGGCATCCAGAAAGCAACAAGCCTCCCGGGCGCTCCGCGTCGCATTGCCGGTCATGGCCGGCTATGTCGGCATAGGGATCCCCTGCGGGATCATGGAGCATCAGATCGGCATGGATGCGCTGATGGCCTTCGTGGTGAGCATGACCTTCTACTCGGGTGCCGGCCAGTTCATGGTTCCCAGCATGTGGCTCGCCGGCCAGCCGATCGGCGCGATCGTCGCCAGCGTCTCGTTCGTCAACACGCGGCAAATCCTCTATTCCGCCGCGTTCTCGCGCTTCTTCACCCACGTCAGGAAGCGGGCGACCCTGCTCTTCAGCGGCACGGTGACCGATGAGTCGTTCGGCGTCAACATGGCTAAATTCCAAGAGGATTCCGGGTGGTCGGCCGCCGAATCGACGATGGTGAACGTCATGTGCATGACGACGTGGGCGCTCGCCAACGCGATCGGGGTGCTCGTGGGCGGGGCCATCGCCATCCCCACCGCGATCGCGTCGTTCGCCATGACGTCGATCTTCATCTGCCTGCTCGCCGCGCAGAAGGCGAGCGCGGTCAACATCGTGGTGATCATCGTCTCCGCTCTCGGCGTTTTCATGTGCAAGAGCATCGGCCTGGCCGGCCCCGCGATCCTGTTGGGCGCGATCGCGGGCGTCGTCGCCGGATTGGCGTTCAAGGCGGTGCGCGCCTCATGAGCACGGCCGATTTCCTCGTGGTGTACGGGCTCTCGTTCCTCACCATGCTCGCCTGCCGGTGCCTGCCGATCTTCGTGTTGAAGGGCCGCGAGCTCTCGCAGGGGGTCCAGGATGCGCTCAACCTCATCCCGCCCGCCGCGTTCGCTGCCCTGGTCGCCAACGACCTCCTCTCTCCCGGCATGCTCGATGCGGGCCTGTGGCCCGGGCTGCTCCCGCTTGTCGCCGCCGCCATCGTGCTCGCGGTCGCCCGCACGACGAAATCGCTCATCTGGTGCGCGCTCACGGGCGTTGTCGCCTACGCCTTGCTTCTCATGCTGTAGGTTGCCACTGTTCCTCCACAATCGGTTGTTCTCCTTGCAGGAGCGAACGGAGGGCGTTATACTTCTCAATCGCGTCAAATACGAAGCCCGCCCGGTTTCGGATCGATTATAGAAGGAACGAAGATGGACATCATTCGCGCTATCGAACAGCAGCAGATCAAGCAGGACCTCCCTGATTTCAATGTGGGCGACACGGTGAAGGTCCACTACCGCATCACCGAGGGCAACCGCGAGCGTATCCAGGTGTTCCAGGGCGATGTCATCAGGCGTCATGGCGCGAGCAACCGCGAGACCTTCACGGTGCGCAAGATCAGCTTCAACGTGGGGGTTGAGCGCACCTTCCCGGTACATAGCCCCAAAATCGACAAGGTCGAGGTGACTCGCCGCGGCGATGTCCGCCGCGCGAAGCTGTACTACCTGCGCGACAAGGTGGGCAAGGCCGCGAAAATCAAGGAAAAGGCGTTTTAAGCCGATTTCAGGGGCCCGCACGGGCCCTTCTTTTTTGGAGCGACCTCCGATGGCGAAGAACTTCCAAACCGCTGCCGACATCATCGCACGCCTTAGAGCGGCCGACGCCGACGAGCTGGCCGTGCTGGAACGCACGGTGCGGGCCGACACGCGCAAGACGGTGCAGGGCGCCCTGCGGACGGCGCGCAAACGCATCGATGCGCAGAGGGCCGAGGCGGCCCGTCTCGACGCCATGTACGAGACGCAGGAGCGGATCGCGGATGGGCGCGTGGCCGTCGGGCTGGACGAAGTCGGGCGCGGTCCCCTCGCCGGGCCGCTCACCGTGGGCGCGGTCATCCTCCCCCTGGATCCCCGCATCCAGGGCATACACGACTCGAAGCAGCTTTCCGCGGAGGCCCGCGAGGAATGCGCCGCGCGGATCAGGCTCGAAGCGGCGGCATACGCCATCGTCCACATCCCCCCGCGCGATATCGACGAGTTCGGCATGACCGCCTGCCTCAAAACCGCCTTTTCTCGGGCGGTGCGGGAAATCGAGGCGCAGGGAATCATCCCCGATGTGGTGCTCCTGGACGGAAACCCCCTCCGTTTCGACCCGAGGGAAGTCAACGTCGTCAAGGGCGATGCGACCTGCGCGAGCATCGGTGCCGCCAGCATCATCGCCAAGGTCGAGCGGGACGCCCTCATGGTGCGCTTCGCAAGCGAGTACCCCGGATACGGGTTCGAACGCAACAAAGGCTACGGTTCCGAGGAGCACCAGGCTGCCATCCGCGAGCATGGCCTCACCCCCATCCACCGACGCTCGTTCTGTACCTCGTTTCTTCAAGATGCCCTATTCTAGGGAACCGCTGGTGAATTCCGCCAGCCCGGGGACGGTATGCTGGCGTCGGAGGGGCTCGATCCCCGTTCGCGCACGCCTGCGCTCGCTCGGCTTCCGCCGCTTTGGCACTCAGCCCGCCGTCCCCGGCCAAGGTGGAATTCATTGGTGCTTCCCTAGCGGTGCGGCCGCTCCTCATGGTTGCGGCGAGGCGCGTCCTTCGGCAGCTCGTCCGATGCCTGTCGCGGTATGATCCTGCGATTGCCCCGCTATCGGCGCGCGAGTGGCGCGGGTACGCCATCCCGCATCATTCGGTGACCGTGCTCGGGTAAGGTCCATCCCTGATGAAAGGGGAAGACCATGAATCCATCTTCAATCGCCGTCAACATCGATCAGACCATCCAGGCGGGCTTCGTCGCGAACGGAGGAAGGCATCTTAGGGATGCGACCGGATCGCATCAGGTCGGCGTCACGTTCGAGGATGAGGGCTCGGGGGGAGCGGACGGGCGCCCGCCGTTCTTCAAAGTCGATGACTCCAGCCCCGGGCGGCATAACAGCGAGCTCGGCGAGAAGGGGGAGGATGCCGCTGCGGCGTTTCTCGTCCATGAAGGGTACAGCATCCTCGAGCGCAACTGGCGCTGCCGATACGGGGAGGCGGACATCATCGCCTTCGACGGGGCTGCCCTTCATTTCATCGAGGTCAAAACGCGGCTGTCCGAAGAGCGGGGCTTTCCCGCCGAGGCGGTCGATGCGCGCAAGAGAAGGCGCTACGAGATACTGGTGGAGGTCTACCTGCGCGACCACGACATCCCCGTTGACGTGGGCATCGAATTCGGCATCATCTCCATCATCGTGACCGGTTCTAATTCTGCTTTCCTGCGGTTCCATCGGAACGCCTTCGCGAGTGACGGCTTCCGGCGATGAGGGAATGCACGGTGCAGAGCGCCACCATCGTGGGGGTAGATGCGGTGCCCGTGAACGTGGAGGTGGCCATCACCCAGGGCATACCGGGCATTTCGATCGTCGGCATGCCGGACGCTGCGATACAGGAGGCGCGCGAGCGCATACGGGCTGCCATCCGCGCATGCGGCTTCGATATGCCGCGAGGAAAGGTCGTCGTCAACCTGTCTCCGAGCTTTATCAGGAAAACGGGCTCGGGATTCGACCTTCCCATCGCCGTAGCGATACTCGCCGCCAGCCAGCAGGTCCCCCGTGCGTTCGCGGAGGGGAACCTGATCGTGGGGGAGCTTTCGCTCGAAGGGAGCTGCAAGCCGGTGCGGGGAATGCTCGCGTACCTGCTATGCGCCGCACAGCAGGGAAGGGGGCTCATCTGCCCGCCCAGCGGGGAGGACCTGGCATCGTGGTGCGATATCCCGATACGAACGGCGCACACGTTGACGGCGTTTTCGGATGGCGGTTTCGAGGACCCCCTCGTTTCTGACGAGCCTCCCGCAACCGAACTGCTCGATTTCGCCGATGTGGGAGGCCATGCCACGGCGAAGCGCGCATTGCAGATAGCGGCTACGGGGAACCACGGCGTTCTGCTCATGGGGCCTCCCGGTTCGGGAAAGAGCATGCTCGCCTCGCGGCTCCCCAGCATACTGCCTCCGCTGACTGAGCGCGAACGGCTCGAAACCGCCCGCATCCACTCGATCGTCGGAGAGGACCTCTCGGGAATCTTCCTCGGCAGGCGGCCGTTCAGGGCACCCCATCATTCCTCCACGATGGTCGGCCTGATCGGGGGAGGGAATCCGGTGAGGCCGGGGGAGATCTCCCTCGCGCACAACGGGGTCCTCTTCCTCGACGAGCTGGCGGAGTTCTCCCCAGCGGTGCTCCAATCCATCCGCCAGCCCCTCGAGCAAGGGTCTATCTCGATCACCCGCGCGACGGGCACCGTCTCGATGCCGGCGAGGTTCATGCTCGTGGCGGCGAGCAATCCCTGCCCCTGCGGGTACTATGGGGATTCGAAGGTCGCCTGCACCTGCAGCGCCACGCAGGTGAGCGCTTACCAAAACCGCATCGGCGGTCCCTTGATCGACCGGATCGACATATGCCTCGACGTCTGGCGCGGCGATTTCGACGAGGTGGTCGGGGGCGGTATGGGCCTTGGCTCGTCGGCGATGCGGGAGGGCGTGCAGATGGGCCGCTCGTTCGCATTCCAGCGCGCCAGCCATCAAGGCTTCAAGCGGGCCTCCTCCCCGCACGAGATGATGGCGCTCTGCGGCATGGATGATCCCACGACGAGGTACTTCAAAAGCATGGCGGAAGCATATCTGCTTTCCGGGCGGGGGATCATGCGCGTGCTGGGCGTCGCCCGCACGATCGCGGACATGGAGGAGAGCATGCGCGTCGGGCAGGCGCACATCGCCGAGGCGTTGAACCTCAGGGTTCGCTCGTCGGTGGGAGGAGCGGCATGAGCGCGTCGCTTGAGCCCACAGTCGAGGAGGGGCGGGCGCAGCAAGCCCGTCTGGGTTACCGGCCGTATAACGGCCCGAAGCTCGAGGGTCCGCGTGCGGAGATCGCCGTCGACGACGATCGGTACCCTCCATCCCTGGGATTCGTGCGCAACCCTCCTTCCACGCTGTACTGCATCGGGGATCCAGCGGCGCTGGCCGAGGGGCTTGCCGTCGTCGGCGCGCGCCGAGCAACGCCCTATGGAAGGGCCTGCGCGGAGAAATTCGCGTCCATCGCCGCCCAGCACGGCATAGCGATCATCTCGGGGGGAGCGCGGGGGTGCGATGGCGTCGCGCATCGGGCCGCGCTGGCCTGCGGCACGCCCACGGTCGCGATCCTGGGCGGGGGGTGCGACCAAATCTACCCCGCCAGCCATTACCGGTTGTTCCAGCAAATCGTCGATGCGGGGGGCGTCGTCGTGTCGGAGCGCGAGTGGTCGTTCCCGGCCCTCCCCTATACATTCCGCGAGAGGAACCGGTTGATCGCCGGGCTGGCGCGCGCGGTGCTCATCGTCGAGGCAGGATTGCCGTCGGGGACGTTCAGCACGGCGGACGAGGCGCTTGCGGCGAACAGGGATGTGCTGGTCGTCCCCGGGGCCATCACGAGCCCGACGTCGGCCGGCTCCAACCAGCTGATGCATCAAGGCGCCTATCCCGTGGTGAGCGGGGAGGCGTTCGAGGATGCGCTCAGTAGGATCTTCCCCATCGCGGAGCAGGAGGCCCCCTCGGGCACAGGGGATCCGTACGCGCGTTTCACCGATGTTCCCGAACGACGGCGCGACGTCCTGCTCGAAGCGCTTCTGGCGGATCCCATGCGCATGGACGACATCCTCAGGACCGTGCCCCCGCTTCTCCCGCATGAGGAGGAGCCCGTGGCGCATATCAACGTCCACCTGGCTGAGTTGGAGCGGGACAAGCTGATTGCACGCTATCCCGATGGTCGTTACGGTCCCTGCAAGGCGTAGTGGAAGAGGTTTGCTATAGTAGCCTCGCTATGGATTCGAAACAGGTGCACATCATCGGCGCCGGCCTCGCCGGGTCGGAGGCCGCCCTCCAGCTCGCCGCGCGCGGCGTGCGCGTCTCCCTTTTCGAGCAGCGGCCCGCCGTCCGGACCGCCGTGCACGAAACCGGCCTCTGCGCCGAGTTGGTATGCTCCAACTCGCTGAAGAGCGTGAAGCCCGCAAGCGCTGCCGGCATGCTGAAGGCGGAACTGGAAACGTTGGGTTCGCCCGTATTTGCCTGCGCCCGGGCAACGAGCGTGCCGGCGGGAGGCGCGCTCGCCGTCGACCGCATGCGGTTCTCGGAATCGGTGACGCGCCTGGTGAAAGAGCATCCCCTCATCGGAAGGGTGGGCGGGGAGGCGGTCTCCGTCCGCGAGGACGGCCGCGTCGTCTACCGGGATGCTGCGGGGGACGAGCGCGTCTCGCCCCCCGCGGACGCGGTGCTGATAGCCACCGGACCCCTCACCGGGGATTCTTTGGCGCACTGGCTCGAGGATAAGACCGGCTCGAGGGGATTGGCGTTCTACGACGCCGCTGCCCCCATCGTCATGGCGGACTCATTGGATGAATCGCGGATCTTCCGGCAGAGCCGATACGGGGGCGATGCCCCGGGCGATTACCTCAACGCGCCGTTCACCAAGGAGGAGTACGAGTCGTTCATCGCCGAGCTGATTGCCGCCGACCGCGTGATCGGACGCGATTTCGAAACGAAGGACCTGTTCAACGCATGCCAACCGATCGAGGAGATCGCACGGAAGGGCGTCGATGCGCCCCGGTTCGGCCCCCTGAAGCCGGTGGGGCTCGTCGATCCCGCCACGGGCAGGCGCCCATGGGCAGCGCTTCAGCTGAGGGCGGAGGATGCCGCGGGGCAAAGCTGCAATCTGGTGGGCTTCCAGACCAACCTGACCTTCGGGGAGCAGAAACGGGTGTTCCGGATGATCCCCGGCCTCGAGCACGCCGAATTCGCGCGGTTCGGGGTGATGCACCGCAACACCTTCGTCGATGCCCCCCACATCCTCGATGCGCACCTGCGCCTCAGCTCCGCCCGCGGCGTGCCCGTGTATCTCGCCGGCCAGCTCTCCGGCACGGAAGGGTATTGCGAGGCGATGCGCTCCGGCTTGCATGCGGCGATCTCGATCGACTTCCTCCTCCGGGGCATGCGACCCCCTGCGCTGCCGAGGGAGACGGCGTTCGGGGCGCTGATCGCCTATGCGACCGACCCCGCGACCGTCGATTACCAGCCCATGCACGTCAACTTTGGCATCATGCCGCCGCTGGAGCCGCCGATCCGCAATAAGCAGGCCCGCTACGCGGCCTACGCCGAACGGGGGACGCAGGCGCTGGAGCGCTACGCACGGGCGGTGGGGTAGCCCCATGTCCGGCGACTGCGAAATCGACGGGGGCTTCGCCGCGCTCATCGAGGAATTCTGCCGTGCTCTCAAGGTCGAGCGGAACGCCTCGGAGCATACGGTCCGCAACTACCGGCTCGACCTCTGCGATTTCGGCCGCTGGGCGCAGCGCGCGCACGTCGACCCCCTCGGTCCCACGCACCGGCAGCTGCGGCGCTACCTCGCCGACCTGGACGCCGCCCGCTATGCGCGGGGGACGATCAACCGCCGGATATCAGCCCTCCGCGGCTTCTACCGCTGGTGCATCCAGGCAGGCCATGCGGAGGCGAACCCCGCCGACTCGATAGCGTCGCTCAAGCGGGGGGGAACCCTGCCGCATCGGATCGGGCCCGAGGACATGGCCCGGATCCTGCGGGTATGGAGCGGAACCGACGAAGAGGGGAAACCGCGCGCCCAAACCGCGCTCGACATGAGGAACCAGGCGCTGCTCGAATTCCTCTACGCCTGCGGGGCGCGCATCGCCGAGGCGTCGAGCCTGCTCATCGCTGACATCGATTTCGCCGCGATGGAGGTGCGCGTGCTCGGCAAGGGGAGCAAGGAGAGGATCATACCGATCCATCGGCTGGCGTTGGACAGCATGCGCGCCTACATCGACGTTGCGCGCCCCGAGCTCGTCCGCGGGCGCGGCGAGAACCCGTACTGCTTCGTGAGCTCGCGTGGGAATAGATGGGGGACCGATGGAATGCGCAAGATGTTCCACGAGACGTTGGTTCGGGCCGGGGTCGATGCCGTGTACACGCCTCACGACCTGCGCCATACCTTCGCCAGCGACGTCCTCGACGGGGGGGCCGACCTGCGCAGCGTCCAGGAGATGCTGGGGCACAGCAGCCTTTCGACCACCCAGATCTACACCCACCTGAGCGTCGAGAAGCTGAAATCCGCCCATGCGCAGGCGCATCCCCGCGGATAAGCGAATCTTGCGCGCCCGAACGAACGTGCTACCATCACGTGTTTAGTGAAGATCGAGAAAGCAGGCAGACGTGGCTACGGATTCCATCGTCATCAAGGGCGCGCGGGAGCATAACCTCAAGGATATAGACGTCGCGATCCCCCGTGACAAGCTGGTTGTTATCACGGGCCTTTCCGGGAGCGGGAAGAGCTCGCTGGCGTTCGACACCATATACGCGGAAGGCCAGCGGCGCTACGTTGAAAGCCTCTCGAGCTACGCGCGCATGTTCCTGGGCCAGATGAGCAAACCCGACTTGGACAGCATCGACGGGCTATCGCCCGCCGTCTCCATCGACCAGAAGACGACGAGCAAGAATCCCCGTTCGACGGTCGGAACGGTGACGGAGATCTACGACTACCTCCGCCTGCTCTACGCCCGGGTCGGCATCCCCCACTGCCCCGAATGCGGGCGGGAGATAAAGAAGCAGACGACCGACCAGGTGGCAGACGATATCCTCCGCCTGGGCGAGGGCGTGCGCGCGCTCGTGCTCGCCCCCATGGTGGTGGGGCGCAAGGGGGAGCACGCTAAACTCATCGCCGACCTGCGACGCGAAGGGTTCGCCCGCCTGCGCATCGACGGGGAGGAGATCCATCTCGATCGCGAGGAGGTGAAGCTCGACAAGAAGTTCAAGCACACGATCGAGGTCATCGTCGACCGCGTCGTGCTGAAAGCCTCCGCGACGGCACGCATCGCCGAGGCGGTGGAGACCGCCACGCGCTTGGCCGAAGGCAGGGTCGTGGTCCGCACGCTCCCGGACGAGCGGGATCATTTCTACAGCCTGGCGCTCGCGTGCCCCGAGCACGGCCATTCGATCGACGAGCTCCAGCCGCGCGACTTCAGCTTCAATGCCCCCTACGGTGCCTGCCCCGACTGCTCTGGGTTGGGCAGCCGCGAGGAGGTCGACCCGAGGCTCATCGTTCCCGACCCCTCGAAATCCCTCGCCGAGGGAGCCGTTGCCCCATTCGTCACGGGCAACTACTATCCCCAGGTCCTGAGGGCGGTTGCCAAGCATCTGGGATACGACGAGCGCACCCCTTGGGAGGACATGTCTCGCAAAGCGCAGGACAAGCTCATGAACGGCTTGCCGAAAAACGAGAAGGTGCGCGTCGACTACCATACGGTCGACGGCCGCGACACCTACTGGTTCATCGAGTGGGAGGGCATCTGCAAGGCGGTCGAGCACCGGTATTCCGAGGCCCAAAGCGATCGGCAGAGGGAGAAGCTCGGCCAGTTCTTCGCGACGATCCCCTGCAAAACCTGCGGGGGCAAGCGCCTCCGCCCCGAGATCCTCGCGGTCACCATCGAAGGGCGGAGCATCCACGACGTCTGCGAGATGAGCGCGGCGGACTGCCTCGCGTTCTTCCGGGGATTGGAGTTCGCAGGTTCGCAGGCGCGCATCGCCGCGCCCATCGTCAAAGAGATCCGCACCCGCCTGCAATTCCTCGTGGACGTCGGGCTGGATTACCTCACCCTCGAGCGCGTGACCGCGACGCTTTCCGGCGGCGAGGCACAGCGCATACGCCTTGCCACGCAGATCGGCGCCGGTCTCATGGGGGTGCTCTACATCCTCGACGAACCCTCGATCGGCCTGCACCAGCGCGACAACGAGCGCCTGATAGCCACACTCGAGCACCTGCGCGACCTGGGGAACACGGTCGTGGTCGTCGAGCACGACGAGGACACCATCCGCCATGCCGATTACGTCATCGACATGGGTCCGGGAGCAGGGGAGCACGGGGGCGAGGTCGTCGCCAGCGGCACGCCAGCGGAACTCATGCATTCGCCGGACTCGCTCACGGCCGCCTACCTAACGGGCAGGCGGGAGATTCCCATACCCGATGAGCGGCGCCATCCCCAACGGGGTGGCATCAAGCTCGACGGCGCCTCGGAGAACAACCTGAAAAACGTCTCCATCGAGATACCCCTGGGCACGCTCACGCTGGTCACCGGCGTTTCCGGCAGCGGGAAGAGCTCGCTTGTAACGGACACCCTCGCACCCGCCCTGGCGAATCGCGTGAACCATGCCCATCGGCGCACGGGGGCATACAGGAAGCTCGCCGGCATCGACAAGCTCGACAAGGTCGTCAACATCGACCAGACGCCCATAGGCCGCACGCCTCGCAGCAATCCCGCCACGTACGTCGGATTGTGGGACGATATCCGCCAGCTGATGGCGAGCACGCAGGAGGCCAAGGCGCGCGGGTACGCCCCAGGCCGCTTCAGCTTCAACGTGAAGGGCGGCAGGTGCGAGGCATGCAAAGGCGACGGCCAGGTGAAGATCGAGATGCACTTCCTGCCCGATGTCTACGTCCCCTGCGATGTTTGCGGCGGCAAACGGTACAATCGCGAGACGCTGCAGGTGACCTACCGCGGTAAGAACGTCTACGATCTGCTCGAGATGACGGTGGACGAGGCTCTCGATTTCTTCCATGCCATCCCTGGCCTCGCACGAAAGCTGCAGACGCTCCACGACGTCGGGCTCGGCTACATCCGGCTGGGCCAGCCGGCCACCACGCTCTCGGGCGGCGAGGCGCAGCGCGTCAAGCTCGCGAGCGAGCTCCAGCGCGTGCAGACCGGCAAAACGTTCTACATCCTCGACGAGCCGACGACCGGGCTGCATTTCGAGGACGTGCGCCAGCTGCTCGTGGTGCTGCAGCGCCTCGTGGACGCGGGCAACACGGTGCTGGTCATCGAGCACAATCTCGATGTGATCAAGAGCGCCGACTGGATCATCGACCTGGGTCCCGAGGGAGGGGACCGCGGCGGCACGGTCGTATGCGCGGGCACGCCCGAGGATGTCGCCGCCTGCTACGAGAGCCATACCGGCCGCTTCCTCGCGGACATGCTCAAAGCCTGATATAATCCGTTCGCTATGAACCAGAGGCAACGAGAAAAAATCGCGCTCGTCGTGTTCCTCCTTCTGCTGTTCGGGGGAATCTGCGGAAGCATTTGGTATATGAGCGTCGGGCACCAGTGGAACACCGCCGCCACGACGATCGACGAGGCGACGGGATCGCTCGAAAACTATACCGCCATCATATACGACGGCGTGGCCGTTCCCAAGGCGGGCTCCGAAACCTCGGCGGCGCCTCGCACGCGCGCGTCGGTCGCCGAGGAGTACCAGGGCAAGAAGGCCGATGTCATCCAGCTCGACTCGGTGCAGCCGAGCCAGTACAGCGAAGGAACCATACTCCGCGCCGGGGGGAGGCGCATCGGCGTTTTCAGCGTGTTCACCCGCGCGGAGGCGAGCCAGTACCAGAACCGCGTCTCGACGTTCGCGAAGGAGGAGGTCGACTTCATCGTCTGCATCACCTCTGACGGGTCGCTCCTGGTCGGCAGCGAGGGAGTGCAGGGCATCGATATCGTGATCACGACCGACCCCCTTTCCCCATCGTTCAAGAGCCACCATGGCGAGGCGTACGTCGTCGAAAGCCCCGCCGCCGGCAAAATCGGCACGATACTGGTGAGCCCCAGCAACGTGGTTTCCAGCAAGGCCCTGTCCGGGAAATAGCCCGCCGGCATCGACGTCCCCCGAAAGTTAACAAACGCGAAACCTGTTCGCCCGCGGAAACGCGCACAATACGGGTCACCAGCAACCCTTTAGAGGAGGAACCGTGACGTATACCCAGCGCATCATCGAACAGGTCAAGGCGAAGGACGGGGGCCAGCCGGAGTTTATCCAGGCGGTAACCGAGGTCCTCGCCTCCATCGAGCCATTGATCGAAGCCCATCCCGAGTACGAGAAGGCGGGGCTGCTCGAGCGCATCGTCGAGCCCGAGCGCGTCATCATGTTCCGCGTCCCTTGGCAGGACGACAACGGCGGCGTGCACGTCAACCGCGGGTTCCGCATCCAATTCAACAGCGCCATCGGGCCCTACAAGGGCGGCCTGCGCCTGCATCCCAGCGTGAACCTCTCGATCCTGAAATTCCTCGGCTTCGAGCAGGTGTTCAAGAACGCGCTCACCACGCTGCCCATGGGCGGCGGCAAGGGCGGCAGCGACTTCGACCCCAAGGGCAAATCCGATGCCGAGGTCATGCGCTTCTGCCAGAGCTTCATGAGCGAGCTCTACCGCCATATCGGCCTCGACACCGACGTTCCGGCTGGCGACATCGGCACCGGCGCACGCGAGATCGGCTATCTCTTCGGCCAGTACAAGCGCCTGCGCAACGAATGGGGTGGCGTGCTGACCGGCAAGGGGCTTTCCTACGGCGGCAGCCTCGCCCGCACCCAGGCGACCGGCTACGGCCTGGTGTACCTGGTGCAGGAGCATCTGGCATGCAAGGGCGACAGCTTCGAGGGCAAGACCGTGTGCATCTCGGGTTCCGGCAACGTGGCGATCTACGCGGCGGAGAAAGCCCAGCAGCTCGGCGCGACCGTGGTCACGCTGTCCGACAGCACCGGGTGGATCCATGCCCCCCAGGGCGTCGACATCGAGGCCATCAAGCAGGTCAAGGAGGTCGAGCGCGGCCGCATCAGCGATTACGCGAAGCGCGTCGAGGGCGTCGAGTACCATGACGGGCGCGGCGTATGGGCGATCCCCTGCGATATCGCGCTGCCGTGCGCGACGCAGAACGAGCTGCTGATCGACGATGCCAAGGCGCTCGTCGCGAACGGTGCCTCGATCGTCGCCGAGGGCGCGAACATGCCCACGACGCTCGACGCCACCGCCTACCTGCAGGGCAACGGGATCGTCTTCTTCCCTGGGAAGGCGGCCAACGCGGGCGGCGTCGCGACGAGCGGCCTGGAGATGAGCCAGAACTCGGAGCGCCTCAGCTGGACGTTCGAAGAGGTCGATGCGAAACTCGCCGGCATAATGAAGAGCATCTACCATGCGGCCGACGATGCAGCCAGGGAATACGGCCATGAGGGCGATTACGTAGCGGGCGCGAACATCGCGGGCTTCAAGAAGGTGGCCGAATCCATGATGGCCCAGGGCATCGTGTAGGATCCCGCCCGCTCCTCTTCTACGCATTCGTTGCAGATGGGGGTCTCGCCTCGGCGGGGCCCCCATCTCGCCTATACTTGCATCCATGGATAACGAGCGCATAGAGCAGATCAAACGGCAGCTGGACGATGTTCCCACGCTGCCCGGCGTGTATCTGTGGAAGGACGGGGATGGCCAGGTCATCTATGTGGGGAAGGCGAAGCAGCTGCGCGCCCGCATGCGGCAGTACGTGAACTTCCAGGACGACCGCGCGAAGATCCCGCTGCTCGTCGACAGCATCCGCTCGTTCGAGTACATCGTCGTCCAGAACGAATACGAGGCGCTGGTCCTCGAGAAGAACCTCATCAACCAATACAGCCCGTATTTCAACGCGGACTTCAAGGACGACAAGAGCTACCCTTTCATCGCCGTCACGAAGGGCGACCTGTTCCCCGCTATTAAATTCACACGGGAGAAGCACAAGCCGACCACCTCGTACTTCGGACCGTACACGGACAGCCGCGCCGCCCGTCGCCTGATCGACATCGCGCGGAAGATCGTCCCGCTCTGCTCCACGAGCTGCACGTCATGGAAGGCGATGAACCGCGATATCGAAAAGCGCGGCGCCGACGCCTATTTCGCGTCGGAGCACCGTCCGTGCTTCGACTGCCATGTGGGGCTGGCCCCCGGCGCCTGCTGCGGGATGATCTCCGCGGAGGACTACGGGCAGAACGTGCGCCGCGTCGAGCGCTTCCTGCGAGGCAACCACCGCGAATTCATCGATCGCCTTGCGCAGGAGATGCAGGAGGCGGCGGCGGAGTTGGATTTCGAACGAGCCGCCCGCCTGAAAAGCCGCATCGGCATCATCGAATCGCTCGCCGACAAGCAGCACGCGGTGCTCGGCGACCGCGCCAACGCCGATGTCATCGGCTTCTTCCGCGAGGATATCATCGCGGGCGTGCACGTCCTGTCGGTGCGCGAGGGGCGCGTGATCAACGGCAACGAGTTCGTGTTGAACAAGGGGACCGACGTTCCCGACCAGGACCTGCTCCACAGCTTCCTGCTGCGCTATTACGATACGACCACGAGCATCCCGCGCGAGGTCATCGTTGCGGATGAGCCCGAGGATCGCGGGGCGATGGAGGCGTGGCTGACCGGGAAGCTTGCGAGCGCGCATGGCGCCCGGGTGCGCTTCACCGTTCCCGAGCGCGGGGGGAAACGCGACCTTCTCGCCATGGCGCAGGCCAACGCGCAGCATACGCTGATGCGGTACAAGGTCCGCACCGATTACGAGGACAAGCGTATCAACGACGCGCTCCTGCAGCTCGAAAGCGCGCTCGCCCTCGAGGCGCCGCCGCTGCGCATCGAATGCTTCGACATCAGCACCCTCCATGGGAGCTACACGGTGGCGAGCATGGTGGTGTTCACCGACGGCAGGCCCGACAAAAGCCAGTACCGGCGCTTCAAGATCAGGGCGGAACTGGACGAGGCCAACGACTTCCTGAGCATGCAGGAGGTGCTGGGCCGCCGCTATTCCCCCGAGCGCATGGCCGATGAGCGGTTCGGGCGGAAGCCCGACCTGCTCATCCTCGACGGCGGCAAACCGCAGCTGACCGCCGCGATGGAGCAGCTCGGCGCCATGGGCGTCGACATCCCCATGGCGGGCCTTGCCAAGCGGGACGAGGAGCTGTTCGTCCCCTGGCAGGATTCGGGCCCGGTCGTCCTGCCGGGCGGGTCGCCCAGCCTCTACCTGGTGAAGCACGTGCGCGACGAATCGCATCGCTTCGCCATCTCGTTCCATCGCGAGTTGCGCGGGAAGGGGATGACGTCGAGCATACTGGACGAGGTGGCGGGGATAGGGCCCGTCCGCAAGAAAGCCCTGTTGAAGCGATTCAAGAGCTTCAAGAACCTGCGAACGGCGACGGAGGAGGAGCTCATCGGGGCGCATATCGTCCCCGAAGACGTCGCGCGCGAGTTGCACCTCGTGCTGCACCAGTATAATGAAGGCAGAAGCGAAGCATCCGACCCGCGCCGATTGGAGGACTGATGGCGGAATCCACACCCGAACTCGTTGTCATCACCGGCATGAGCGGTGCGGGCCGCACCGAGGCGATGCGCACCTTCGAGGACATGGGATATTTCTGCATCGACAACCTCCCGCCCAGCCTGCTGAAGTCGCTCGTCACAAGCGAGAGCATCCCCACCGACAAGGAGGGCGGCCGCAGGCTCGCCGTCGTATGCGATGCCCGCAACAAGAACTACCTCCGCGAGCTCACCCACGAGCTGGCCCGGCTGCAGGAGGCGGGGATCGACTACCGCATCATCTTCCTCGACGCGATCGACAGCGTGATCTTGGGCCGGTACAAGGCCAGCAGGCGGCGGCACCCCCTCAACATCGACGGGCGGGCCACGATAACCCAGAGCATCAACCAGGAGCGCGAGCTTCTGCACGATCTGCGCCTGCGGGCGGACTGCATCATCGACACCTCCAGCCTGCGCCCGATCGAGCTGCGCCGCCGCGTGGCCGACCTGTTCGCCGAGGGCACGCGCAAGCAGGGGATGGAGGTCGTCGTGTACTCATTCGGATTCAAGCACGCGCCCGCCAGCGATGCGGACATCGTGATCGACGTGCGGTTCTTGCCCAATCCCTACTACGACCCCCAGATGCGGCACCTGACCGGCCTCGATGGCACCGTGCGCGACTTCGTGCTCGGGAGGCCCGAGACGAAGGCCTTCCTGGAGAAATGGGAGGCGCTGCTGGAATGCGTCATGCCCGGCTACGTTGCGGAGGGGAAGTCCCAGCTCTGCATCGCCGTCGGGTGCACCGGGGGGCAGCATCGCAGCGTCGCCCTCGCTGAGGCGACGGGCGCCTTCCTGAAGGAGTCCGGCTATTCGGTGCATGTATCGCATCGCGACCTCCCGCGCGTCGGCGCAGACGCATCCCGAAGCGGGGAGGCGGGGCAATGAGGCATTTCAGCTACGAGCCTTCGAACACCGAGGCGTTCGACGCGATCGGCGCGGCGAAACCCGTCTCGGGCGGGGAGCGCCCCGCGCATGCGGTGGTGATCGGCGGCGGCACGGGCGCGCCCATGTCCATTCGGACGCTCCTGTCCATGGGGGTTTCCACGAGCGCCGTCGTGGCCATGGCCGACGACGGCGGAAGCACCGGGGAGCTGCGCGCAGCGGCAGATGCGACGCCCCCGGGCGACGTGCGCAAATGCCTGGCCGCGTTCGCGTCGGACCCCGCTGACCCGCTGACGAAGGCGTTCAAGTACCGGTTCGAATTCGCGAACAACCACACGCTGGGCAACCTCATGATCGCCGCGCTCGAGGACGCCACCGGATCTTTCCCCCAGGCGATACGGATCTGCGAGGATCTCCTCCACGCGCGGGGGCACGTGCACCCCAGCACGCTCGACAAGGTCGTGCTGTGCGGCCGTACGAGAGACGGGCATACGGTCGAAGGGCAGGCGCTGCTCTCGCACTCGCGCACCGCGCTCGAGAGCGTGTGGTTGAAGGCCCCCAACACCGGGACGCCGTATCCCGGGGCGATCAAGGCGATCTGCGAGGCGGATCTGATCGTGCTGGGGCCGGGGAGCCTGTTCACGAGCATCATCCCCAACCTGCTGGTGCCCGGCGTGCTCGAGGCGATCCAGAGCTCGCGGGCGAAGACGCTCTTCGTCTGCAGCTTGGCCGACATGCAGGGGGAGACATGGGGGCTTTCCGCGGAGGAGCACGTCGCCGCACTCGAGGACCACGGCCTGGCCGGCATGCTCGACTACGTCCTGGTGCACACGGACCATCCGCTGCGCCCGGGCGGGAGCACCCCTGGCGTCCACCCGCGCCTCATTCCGCTCGGGCGGGACGAGTCCGCCGGCACTATCTCCTCCCGCGTGCGCCCTGTCCGCATATCGTACGAAAGCGCCCGCCGCATACAGCAGACGGGGCCGGTGGTGATCGCCCGCGACCTCGCCGATCCGAATCGCCCCACCTGGCATGATCCGCGTGCCCTGCGCGAAGCGTTCACGGGGGTGTTGAAGCTGTGTCTTTCACCGCAGATATAAAGGAGGAGCTCTCGCGCGTTGCGCCCACCTGCTCCCATTGCGAGCGGGCGACGCTCTCCGCCCTCGTGCGCATCGAGGGATCGCTGTTTCTCCAGGGGGGCGGCCGCATGCACCTTGAGATCGACACGGATACGCCGCAGGCTGCGCGGATCATGGTGAAGCTGCTGCATTCCAGCTACGATCTCCGGACCGATCTGACCATGCGGCGCAACGTCCTGCACAAAACCCCAAACTACCTGATCAACGTCCCCATGCAGGAGGGCCTTGAATCCGCGCTGCGCGACCTGGGGATATTGGGCGACGCGGGGATAGGGCAGGGGATCGACCCGCACCTCGTCGAGAAACGGTGCTGCGCGGCGGCTTACCTGCGCGGGGCATTCCTGGGCTGCGGATTCGTGTCGAGCCCCAAGGGCGATTTCCACTTCGAGATGCCGATCGCCTCGGTCGAGCAGGCGGAGGGCATCGTGGCCCTCATGGCGGAGGCGGGCATCGAGGCGAAGACGATGCAGCGCCGCAACAACACCATCGTGTACCTGAAGAGCGGCACGGCCATATCGAATTTCCTCGCGTTCACGGGCGCCCACAATGCGGCCCTCGCCATGGAGAACGAACGCGTCATCAAAAGCGTCCGCAACGATGTGAACCGGCGGGTCAACGCGGAGTTGGCCAACCAACAGAAGACGACCGACGCGAGCGTGGAGCAGGTCATCGCCATCCACGACGTGGTCGACCATTTCGGCATGGAGGGCCTTCCGCCCGCATTGCAGGAATTCATCAGGCTGAGGGTGCAGCATCCCGATGCCACGTTGCGGGAGTTGGGGGAATACGCGAACCCGCCCCTGTCGAAAAGCGCCGTGTACCATCGAGTGCGCCGCATCGAGCGGCTGGCTGCCAGAGCGCATGGCGATAGTTCCTCAGGGGAACAGAAATAGCGATATACTATAGTGCGTCGCGAAGCGGCCCTGTCTGGGTTAACCGGGCCTCTTTCCAGGAAGCCCTTGAACGAAAGGAAATCCATGGCTGACATCAAACTCGTCGAGCAGGCGGATGTAGCGGGGAAACGCGTCCTCGTCCGCGTCGACTTCAACGTTCCCATCGCCGATGGCGTCGTCACCGATGACACCCGCATCCGCAGAGCGCTTCCCACGATAGCCTATCTGGTTGGGAAGGGGGCGAAGGTCATACTGATGAGCCATCTCGGCCGTCCTTCCGGCACAGGATACGAGGAAAAGTTCAGCATCAAGCCCGCCGCCGACCGCCTCGCCGCACTCGTCGACGCGCCCGTCGCCTTCGCAGGGGACACCATCGGCCCGAAGGCGAAGGAGGCGGTGCAGAACCTCGCAGGCGGACAGATCCTCGTCCTCGAGAACCTGCGCTTCGACAAGCGCGAGAAGAAGAACGATCCCGGATTCGCCCGTGCGCTTGCCGATCTCGCAGAGATATACGTCAACGATGCCTTCGGCACCGCGCACCGCGCCCATGCGAGCACGGCCGGCGTCGCCCACCTGCTTCCCGCCTATGCCGGATACTTGCTGCAGAACGAGGTCGCCACGCTCACCGGCATGCTCGACGATCCCAAACGGCCCTTCGTTGCCATCCTCGGCGGATCGAAGGTGTCCGACAAGGTGGGCGTGATCGACTCGCTCATCGACAAGGCCGATACGATCATCATCGGCGGCGGCATGTGCTTCACGTTCCTCCTCGCGCAGGGAAAGGCCGTCGGGGCCAGCCTGAAGGAAGAGGAGTGGATCGACCGCGCCGGCGAGATGCTGAAGAAGGCCGATGCCGCCGGATGCAAGATCCTGCTTCCGAGCGACGTGGTCGTGGCGGATAGGTTCGCCGAGGATGCGGCCGTCTCGACCGTTCCCGTGGATGCCATCCCGGCGGATATGATGGGGCTCGACATCGGCCCGGAAACCGCCAAAGCTTACGCCGATGCCGTTGCCGGCGGCAAGACGGTCTTCTGGAACGGGCCCATGGGCGTGTTCGAGATGAGGCCCTTCGAGGCCGGTACGAAGGCCGTCGCGGAGGCGATGGCGGCAAATGCCGAGGGGGACACCATCATCGGCGGCGGCGACAGCGTGGCAGCGGTGAACAAGTTCGGCCTAGCGGATCGCATGACGTTCATCAGCACCGGCGGCGGCGCGTCGATGGAACTGGTCGAAGGCAAGGCGCTTCCCGGCGTCGAGGCCCTGAAATAAGGAGGCTCTCATGCGCAAACCGGTCATGGCGGGCAATTGGAAGATGAACAAGACGTGGGCCGAGTCGGTCGTGCTCGCGCAGGGCATCAGCAACCGCAGCAAGGATTCATGGGACGACGATGTCGAGGTGGTCGTATGTCCGGCAACCGTCAACATCAAAGCCGTCGATTCCGTGTTCGAATTCGATCACACGCCGGTCGCCATCGGCGCCCAGAACGTCCATTGGGAGGCGAAGGGAGCCTTCACCGGCGAGGTGAGCATCAAGATGCTGCAGGATGTCGGAGCCTCCTACTGCATCGTCGGCCATTCCGAGAGGCGCGGCTATTTCGGGGAGACCGACGAGATGGTCAACGACAAGGCAACCGCGCTCCTCGAAGCCGGCATGACCCCTATCATCTGCTGCGGCGAGAGCCTCGCCATCCGTGACGAGGGCACGTATCTGGAATTCGTCACCAAGCAGGTCCTCGCGGCTTTGGCCGGGCTCGATGAGGCCCAGATCGCCAAAAGCATCATCGCCTATGAGCCGATCTGGGCAATCGGCACGGGTCGCACCGCCATCCCCGAGCAGGCGCAGGAGGTGTGCGCCGCCATCCGCGCGTGCATCGGCGAGCTTGCCGGCCCCGCGGCAGCGGAGGCGGTGCGCGTGCTTTACGGAGGCAGCATGAAGCCGGCGAACGTCGAGGGGCTCATGGCGCAGCCCGATATCGACGGCGGCCTCATCGGTGGCGCTGCTTTGGATGCCGCAGCGTTCGAGCAGCTCGTCGAAGCCTGCTTGAAGTAGCCCGGTGAATACCCTATCCGCAAAGGGGGAAAGGCAACGCGTGCCTTTCCCCCTTTCCCGTGGCGCAGCGGTATACTCTCCCTGTACATATCTTCCAGGGAAAGGCCTTGAAATGGATATATCCCACTTGCACCTGCCTGCCGCGCTCATCATCATGGACGGGTTCGGCATCGCCCCCGACGGCCCTGGGAACGCGATCAGCCTGGCCGAGAAGCCCACGTTGGACGCGCTCGCGCAGACGTGCCCCCACATACGGATCCAAGCATCCGGCGAGTACGTGGGATTGCCCGACGGTCAGATGGGTAACTCGGAGGTGGGCCATCTGAACATCGGCGCCGGACGGGTGGTGTTCCAGGAGCTCACGCGCATCAACCGCGCATGCAAGGACGGCAGCATGGCTTCGAACGAATTCGTGCAGAAGGCCCTGCGCGTCGCGAAGCGGCCGGGCAGCGTCCTGCACCTCATGGGGCTCGTGTCGCCCGGCGGCGTCCATTCCAGCAGCGAGCATCTGTACACGCTCATGCGCATCGCGGCGGGGCAGGGCGTTCCCCATGTGCACATCCACTGCTTCATGGACGGCCGCGACGTGCCCCCGGCAAGCGGCAAGGGCTATATCGAGGAATTGCAGGCAGTGGTCGGGGAGTGCCGTGCCCAAGGCTGCGACATGCATGTCGCCAGCATCTCGGGACGCTACTATGCGATGGATCGTGATAACCGATGGGAGCGGGTGGAGAAGGCGTACCGCGCCCTCGTGCATTGCGACCCCGCATCGGATCTGGATCCGGCATCCTTCATGCAGGCGAGCTACGATGCCGGGGTCACCGACGAATTCGTCGTTCCGGGCGCGTTCACGGACCGGGGCGTTCAAGACCGGGATGCCGTCATCTTCTTCAATTTCCGTCCCGACCGCGCCCGTGAGATCACCCATGCGTTCGTCGATAAAGAGCTGATAACGGGGGAGACGGCACCGCGGCCCTACTACGTCTGCCTCACGGAATACGATCCGAAAATCCCCGCGGACGTCGCGTTCCCGAAGGAGTTCCCATCCAACGTCCTCGCCGACGTCCTTTCCGACGGGGGGCTCACGCAATACCATATCGCCGAAACCGAGAAATACGCCCATGTGACGTTCTTCCTGAATGGCGGCGTCGAGGCGCCGAAGGCGGGGGAGGAGCGCCAGATAATCCCCAGTCCCAAGGTCGCCACCTACGATCTCCAACCGGAGATGAGCGAACCCGCGGTCGCGGACAGCCTCGCCCAGGCCATCGACGATGGCAAGGCCGACGTGTATATCGTCAACTTCGCGAACTGCGACATGGTCGGGCATACCGGCGTCATCCCCGCCGCGGTGAAGGCGGTCGAGGCCGTCGACGCCGGCATTGCGCGCGTGCTCGCCGCGCTGAAGCGGAAGGGCGGCATCGCGTTGGTGACCGCCGACCACGGCAACGCGGATGTGATGATCGCATCCGATGGAAGCCCCCATACGGCGCATACGACCAGTCCCGTGCCGCTCTTCCTCGTCGATTACGCCGGATTGGGCAAGACGCTCGAAGCCCCGGCGGACCGGGAGGGCGCGCTCTGCGACATCGCCCCCACGCTGCTCGAGATGATCGGCGTGGACGCGCCCGGGGAGATGACGGGGCAGAGCCTGCTCCGCTAATGCCCCCGCGTGTCGGCCGAGCGGCAAGAGCGGCCGGCAGGAGCCGTGCAGAATGCGTGAGGGGCGAACCGGCAACCTTGCGCATTCGGCTTGGCGCCTTATAATTGGGAACTTGCGGGCGGAGGAGCCCGATTTCCGCATACTACGTATGAAAGAGACATGCCAGTGAACGCACTGCTTATCATCCTCATCATCGCGCTCGTCATCTCCGGCGCCGGGCTGATTGTGTTCATCATGCTCCATTCCGGCAAGGGGACGGGTATTTCCGATGCCATCGCCAGCTCGCTGTACAACAGCAGCACCGGCACCAGCATCATCGAAAAGAACCTCGACCGTATCACGATCGTGTTCGCGATCGTCTTCATCGTCTCGCTCGTGCTTCTGATGATCGTCTACCCAAAGGGGACGATCGGATAAATTCCCCCTTGCAACGCGATGGGCTTCTGCTAAACTATCCAGCGTTGCAAAGCATCACGTCGGAGTGGTGGAACGGCAGACACGCTAGCTTGAGGTGCTAGTGCCTACTTTTCGGGCTTGCGGGTTCAAATCCCGCCTCCGACACCAGGATCCAAAAGGCTCGCTTCGAGCCTTTTTTTATGCCGCTCGCGTATCCGTTGCCCACCATTTCCCCTTCCGGCCATCTGCCATTCCGCGATCGCGCGCTTCATCTGCCTACCGCACGCGAGATGGTTTCGACCGCAGTTCATGCAAATACCTCTCATCGACTTCGCGATGCCGCGTCACCGCGACGCAGGCGTAAACGCACCTGCCCTCGCCCACGTCCACACGGTCGATCAGCACGTCCGTCCCGTAGATTGTGCGCATGGCCTCTTTCGTGATCACCTCGTGGGGAGCTCCTTTCGCAAGCACCCGCCCCCCGTGGAGGACTATCACCGAGTCGGCGCAGTAGAAAGCATGTGCCGGATCGTGCGTGACCATGAGCACCGACATGCCGCTATCCACCAAATTGCGCATGCGGGAGAGCACCAGCTGCTGGTTCCCGAAATCAAGGCTTGCCGTGGGTTCGTCCATGACGAGGATATCGGGCTGCTGCGCGAGCGCCCGGGCGATGAGCACGAGCTGCTGCTGGCCCCCCGATAGCTCGCTGTACGGTTCGTTGGCAAGGTTCTGTATCTCGAGCTGGCACAATGCCGCATAGGCAACGCGTCGATCGTGCCGCGTAAGCGATGCCATCTGGCTTACATAGGGCGTGCGCCCCATGAGCACGACGTCTTTTACCTGGAAGGGAAAGGGGAGCTTATGCGTTTGCGGGATATAGGCGAAATGGCCGGCCCGCTCCCGCTCGCCCATCGCGAGCACGTCTTCGCCGCCCACGTGGATGCTGCCCGCAATGGGATCGAGCAGTCCCAAGATGGTCTTCAACGTCGTTGTCTTCCCGCACCCGTTCGCGCCGATGATGCAGCAGAACTCGCACGGAGCAAGATCGAACGTCACATCGTGGACGAGGGGGTTTCCGCCATACCCGCTCGTAAGGTCGCGAACCTCCAGCATCGACCATCCTTCCCCCTGGCCACGTGGGCATCCGATTCCACGGCATTGCGAAGATTCCCAGCCTTGCTCTCGAGCGGTCATCGTCAGTTCCACCCTTTCGAATTGTGGTGGAAGATGACGGCGAAGAACGGCACCCCCAAGATGGCGGTGAGGATTCCGATGGGTATCTCCATGGACAGCAGGCAGCGCGCGATGTCGTCGACGATTAACAGGTAGGTCGCCCCCAATATGATGCTTGCGGGGAGCAGCTTGTGGTAGTTCGGGCCCACCAGCGCACGCGCGAGATGGGGTATGACGAGCCCGATCCACCCGATGACCCCCGAAACTGCCACGGAAACGGAGGTGAGCAGCGTGGCGGCCACGATCACGATGAAGCGCGTGCGCTTCGTATCGACCCCCAGGGCGCGCGCCTCGTCATCGCCCAATGAGAGCACGTTGAGCTTCCACCGTTCGATGATGAGGAGCGCATATCCGATGAGCATCGGAATGAGGGCGATGGCGAGGTCGCTTTGATTCGCTCCCGAAAAACTGCCCATGAGCCAGTAGGTGATGGAGGGCAATTTATCGTTCACATCGGCAGCCAGCTTCACGATCGACGTGCCCGCCTGGAAGAGGGTCGATACCAGGATGCCGCCCAGCACCAATCCCAACAGCCGGTCGTATTTCACCATGCGGTTGAGGAACACCGCCATGCCGACAGCGGCCAAGCCCCCGCCGAAGGCGAGAAGCTGCGTCACCACGTTGGGAAGGCCGATGAGCAGCCCGATGCAGGCGCCCAAGCTCGCCCCCGCGCTCGCCCCGAGCAGATCGGGTGAAACCAACGGGTTGCGGAACATGCCCTGGAACGCCGCCCCCGCGCTCGCAAGCGCCGCGCCCACCAATACGACCAGAAGGATGCGCGGAATGCGGATATTGAAGATGACCTTGTCGAGGCTCAAATCGCTCTGGGTTGCGACGGCGTCGTTGATATGGCGGGAAATACCTTCGATGAGCTCGATGGGAGTCACCGGATAACGACCCAACGCGAAGCTTATGAGCACGATGGCGACGAGGCCCAGCGGCAACGCTATCTTCACACACAGGGATGTGCGAAGCGCGAATGTCCGGTCCGCTTCGCGTCCGAACAGATCATCGGCCTCCTGGTCAAAACGAGTTTCAGACGATTCGATGTGCATGTGAACTTCCAGGTGATTATCGCGGGTGTTGCAAAACCATTTACCCGCCCGCTATTCAATCCAATCGAAAAACAGGCGCATTGTCATTATTCTCGCACATGTTTATTCTTTATCATATATCATAGGATCTGCAAATAGCGAGGGATGAGGCCTTCGCGTTTGAAGAAAGAAGGGGATATGAGGAAAACGCTTCGTAAGAGCATGCTCGGCATCGCGCTTGCATGCATCCTTGCCATAGCGGGGTTTACCGCCTTAGCAGGGTGCAGCAGCTCAAGCTCGACCAGCCAAGCATCGAGCTCGCCTTCCGCCAGCCAATCGGCTACCCGCACGATAACCGATGCCGCCGGTCGCACCGTCGAGATTCCCGCGGTGGCAGATCTCGAGAAGTCGGTTTACTGCACGAGCCCGATCTCTCAGATGTACCTGTATTCGCTCGCACCTGAACTAGCAGGCGGCACGAATTCGAACTACAGCGATGCCGAGATGAAGTACCTTCCGGATACGGTGAAGGATCTGCCGAGCTATGGCACCTGGGCCATGAACGGAACGCTCGACAACGAAGCGATGATGGCGGGCGGGATCAAGCTATTGCTGGATGTGTCATCATCCGCCATCACCGATAGCGATATCTCCGCAGCCAACGAGCTCCAAGAGCAGACGGGCATTCCCGTCGTGCTGTTCGACGGATCGGTGGACAAGACCCCGGATACCTACCGCCAAATCGGCGAGGTGCTCGGCCAGCAAGAGCATGCCGAGCAATGCGCCCAATATTGCGAGAAAGCCTATGACGAGGTCACGGCTGCTGTTTCGAAGGTGCCCGATTCCGAGAAGGTCAGCGTGTACTATGCCGAAGGGCCTGACGGATTGAAGACCGAACCGCAGAACTCACCCCATTTCACGACATTCGCAACCGCAGGTGCCATCGATGCCGCGCAATGCGATATGACCAAGGGGTCCGGCATGACGCAAGTTTCGCTTGAGAACGTCATAGCGTGGAACCCGCAGGTCATCATCGCATGGAGCGCCAAATATCGCGGTGGATCGGATGAGGCGATCCGCACGAGCAGCGACTGGGCATCCATCGACGCCGTGCGGGACGGCAAGGTGTACACGATCCCATGCCTGCCGTACACCTGGGGGGATCGCCCCCCGTCGGTAACCCGCTACATCGGCATGCAGTGGCTCGCCAACAAGCTGTACCCCGCCTATTACGATGTGGATATGGTGAAGACGACGCAGGAGTTCTACAGCACGTTCTTCAACGTGACCCTCAGCGCGCAAGAGGCTCAGGACATCCTCAACGTATCGTGATCGCCGCGGACGATTTCCGTCTATTCGCGAACCCAACTGAACGCCATCTGCCGACCCCGCTCGATCCGGGGTCGGCTTTGCGCTTATTACCGGCTTTCGGCGTGGCAGGATGGTTCTCATGCTGTATTCGCGCCCCTTGCGCAGCGACGTCTCCGCCCCGTCTTCCGCAGCTGTGTTTACTTGCGCTTGGCAATCATGACGGCGGCGGTTAACGCGGCGGCGCCGACTGCGGCAGCGGCTACGACGCCTTTGTTGTCCTTTGCCGCCTGCATGACGGTTTGGCCTGCATCGGCGGCAACGGCGCCGTAGTTGGCCAGCGTTTCCTGCGTGCCACCCAGTCCCTCGGACACGGCGTACGACGCGGTGGAAACAGATGCGTACGTGCCCGGGTTCTCGTCCACGGTTTTGCCCAGGATATTATTGGCCGCGTAAATGCCGCTGATGGCCGCGGGCTCCATCCCTAAGCCATTGTGGTCACCTTCCAACCCTCGCCGGCCTTTTCCACCTTGGTCACCAGGTTGCCCAGCAGCACATTGCCGCTGGCCTGGCTCAGGCGCTCGGTCATGCCGTCGGCGTCGAAGTCGAAGCGGATCAGGCTCATGACCAGCTGCATGCTGGTGTCGTTGCAGATGCGCCCGCCCATGTAGTCGGCGATCAGCAGGTAGTCGTGGTCGGCCTTCTGCAGGTCAAGCGCGCAGTTCATGCCAGCGGCACCGGCGCCTACGATTATGGTCTTGTGATCGAATGCCATGGCGGTTTCCTCTCTCGATGTGACAAACGCTACGGTTGGTTGTCACAGCTCGCAGGTCGAAGGTCTTCTCGGGCAGCAGCTCGGCAACCGCCTTGAACACAGCTTCCTTAACGGCGAAGCCCCCAGCCAGATGCTCGGTGGAGCGGGGCCGTGCGGCGGCGGCATCGCGCTTCCCCGAAGAGGCCTACCGCTTGGGCAGGTCGCTGTAATTCTCAAGAGGGAAACTCATTCCTTGATTTCTGTGTTCGCATAAATTATAGTAAACGTAAAGAATTTTATGCGTTCGCAGAAACCAGGTTTCTATGCAGACGATCCACTCAGTAGCTGACCTCGGGTTGGCTATCCGCGTAGAACGAAAAGCGCAGGGGCTCACCCAAACGCAGCTTGCGGATTTAAGCGGGTCGGGACTCACCTTCATATCGAACCTCGAACGCGGCAAGACGACCTCCGAAATCGGGAAGGTCCTTACCGTCATGAACACGCTCGGCTTGGACATGGCCTGCATGAAGCGGGGCCAGTGATGGACCTTCCCGTTTCGCGCCAAACTGCCGATGGGATTGTCGATGTGGGATGTATCGTCGACATCGAGGGTCTCAATCCGCGGTTTTCCTATCTCCCTGAGTATCTGACCAATCCGCAGCGTGGCTCGTTGTCGCTTTCCCTTCCCCTGCGGGAAGCAGCGTTTAGCGAGGACGAGTTCAGGCCGTATTTCGAGGGGTTGCTGCCAGAAGGCGATGAACGACGTGCCTTAGCAGCGCGACTTGCCGTGCGGGAAGACGACTATCTGGCGATTCTTGCACGGTGCGGAATCGACTGCATCGGCGACGTCATATTGAATAAACAGGCATATGTCGAGTCGGCAGCGTATCGGCCGATTGCTCTGGACAGGCTGCATTCGAACACGGCAACCCCCAACCCCAGCGCGCGTATGCAAAGTGAATCTCGCCTGTCTCTTGCGGGAACGCAGTCGAAAGTCGGCCTCTATCACGATGATGAAGAAGAGTTTTCGGAGGGTTGGTTCCAGCCGTTGGGCGGTGCTCCTTCGAATTTCATCGTGAAGTTCGCGCATGACGAACTGCCCGACTTGCTCACTGTCGAGTTCCTTTCCCTCGCCTGTGCCAAGGCGTGCGGTTTAGAGGTTGCTGAAACGCATCTCGTCAATCCAGCTGCTCCACTTCTGTGCTCGCGCAGGTTCGATCGCAAAGAACGCGCTGGCGGAACAATCGGTGGATTGCCGGCCCCCTTGCGGCTCCATCAAGAAGACTTCACCCAGGCCATGGGCCTGCTCCCTGCATCGAAGTATGCCGAGCTCGAGCCATCGACAGCGCAATCGGTGGCAGAGTTCATGCAGATGCATTTCTCGGCACCTGGCCTTGCCCGCCTTGCCTTCGCACGCCTGGCGCTTTTCAACTACCTCATCGGCAACTGCGACAACCACCTGAAGAACTTCTCCATTCTGCATTCGGAAGATGGTAGATCCTTCCGCCTTGCTCCGGCATACGACATCGTGAGCACTGCGTATTTCGCGCGATTCAGCAGGCAGATGGGCATGGCGATAGGAGGCACACGCGATATCGATGCGGTGGCCCCCTCTGACTTAGCTATGTTGTCGAAGCAGATGGATGTGGCGCCGCGCCTACTCCACGGAGTGGTGGAAGGTTTTCAATCACATGCCGTTCCCGCATTGCGAAGCGAGGCGGAAAAACTTGCCGCTCTTGGCTTTAGCGCGGCGCCTTATATCGCCGATGATCTGGAGTCAAAATTGGCTCCTCGTATGCAGGTGCTGCGAGAATCTTTCTAGTTCGTTTCTTGCGGATGAGAGATGCTCGAAGGTTTAAGGGGCAAGCCGGAAACATCATGGATGATTCCGATCAGGCCCCGCAGGAGGAGTTTTCGTTGAGAAGGGCGCATTCGAGTGCAATAAATCCGCTCAGCCTGAAGTGGTTCTTCGAAAAGTCGATGATTCCCTCGCTTCTCAGCTTGCCCAATTCTGCCGACAATGAGCTGCGCTCGACATTCAGATAATTCGCCATCTGCTGCCTGTCGAAGGGGATGTCGAATGAGCGCGAACCGCTGCTCTCGCTTTGGTATGACAGGAAGGTGAGTATCTTCTTTCTTATCGTGCGTTGCGACAGGGTATCGAGTTTCTTCATGAGCTGCAGTTTGCTGTCCACGATAATCCGCGTGAAATTGCCGATCAGGATGCTGAAGCATTCGCCGAGCGGGTCATCCCGGCGATGGCATATGGCGTTACGGTCGAACAGTATGAGCCTGCAGTCGGTCAACGCCACGGCGTTGGCCGGGGGCTTGTCCACGTCCGAAAACGCAAGTATCCCCCCGATCGTCTGCCCGGGTCCCGCGATGCTGAGTATGTGCTTGTCCCCCCATGCGTCCGTTGTGGCGATTTCGACCCTGCCCGATACCAGGTAGTCGAAACAGGACACCTGTTGGTGCAGCGTGAATATGAGGTCGCCCTTTGGAACGGATGCGAACCGAGCCTGCATGCGATTAGCTACGGCGTCGATCTGGTCGCGGGAAAGGCCATTGAAAAGCGATGACCGAATCAAGATGCGTGTAACTTCATCCATATTGTTCGAATGCGACATGGTTCACCTTTTGTCTCGCGTGCGGAGCCGCTAAGCGATCGACCGCAATTCATTTCCTCATCCGTTGGATATCCAACATATTCTCAAACAAGTATAATCTACTCTTCGATATATGGTGCAAGCAAGAATAATCCTGCTTATGGCTTGACGATGCAATGGATACAAGTTGGAAAGGAGCAGGCATGAAGGAACGCATCATGGGAAGAGGGAAGGATAGGCGGCGCAGCGTCGGTTTTGTTGCAATCGCAATCGCCCTGATCATGGCTTTGGCGGTCTGCGCAGGTTGCGCATCGCCTTCACCTTCGAACGAGAGAGCGTCAAGCGCCAGCGTGTCCAGCGCTAGCGCATCGGCGGACGGTACGCGCACGATAACCGACGCTTTGGGCCGCGAAGTGAAGGTTCCCGCGAAGGTGGAACGCGTCGCAATCGTCCAGGTGCCTATCCTGAGCACGTATGTCGCATACCAAGGCGGCACGACCAAAGGCCTGGTCGGCGTCTCGAAGAACATTATCGGCAGCATGAAGGGCTCGGTTCTCATGGACATGATTCCCGACCTGCAGAATCTTTCCTCCGATTGCTTTGCCGACGGCAAATTGAACATGGAAGAGCTCGTCAAGCTCAAGGCTGATGTCATCATCATTCCCAACCAGAATGCTGAGCTGGCCGAAAATCTGCAGAAAGCCGGCTTGAACGCGGTGGCGTTCAACGTCGCCGGAGATCCGAAAGCGCTATACGTCGAGTGGTTGCGCATGCTAGAAGATCTGTTCGACGAGCCGGGTAAGATGGATGCATGCATCGTCGATGGCGAAGCCATGTACCAGAAGGTTGAGAAAGCTGTCGGCGATGCGAGTGACAAGCCCAGCATTCTGACAGTGTTCGGGTATTCAAATGGAAACATGCAGGTTACGGGCAGCGGTTCGCGCGCCACATTCTGGTATCAGTACGCAAACGCGGCCAACGCAGCCGAAGAGATCAATGGCATCGACGGCACCAGCATGGAGCAGGTCGTCGCCTGGAACCCGGACATCATTCTGCTGCCCGGCATCGGTCAGTGCCAATACCTGCCGCCCGATCTGATCGGCAACACCATCGAAGGAGCCGATTTCTCCGCGCTCTCCGCAGTTCAAAACGGCAAAGTGTATTGCAACGGCCTGGGCAGCTGGAGCTGGTTCACCCCGAGCGTCGACTGGCCTTTGACGATGGAATGGCTTGCGAAGGTCACCCATCCTGATTTGACCTCGGACATCGATGTCGTTGCCGACACGAAGGCGTATTACAAGAGCTATTACAACGTCGATCTCAGCGATGCCCAGATGAGCGACATATTCCCCGACTACGCGGGAATCTGATCAGGGACCCCGGCTCGATAAAGGGGCATGCGTGCTTGAGAAGCTGTTCGATAGCAGAAAGCGCTATGTGGTCTACGGAGCGCTCGCCGCGGCGGTTGCCGCGGCGGCGTTCATATGCCTGACGTGCGGCCGCATGCCCCTTTCCGTCTCGGAGGTATGGGGCGACATCGCCGCGCACCTCACGGGAGGCGATGTCGACCACAATATCGACCTCGTCGTCTTCTCGCTGCGCATCCCGCGCATTCTGCTTGCATTGTTCGTAGGCGCGGGGTTGGCATGTGCCGGCGCCTCGTACCAAAGCGTGTTTTCGAATCCGCTTGCCACCCCCGATACATTGGGCGTTGCGAGCGGCGCGGCCGTCGGCGCCGTGGTGGGCCTGCTGCTCGATTTTCCCATGGCGATAGTGCACTTGTCCGCGTTCCTAGCTGGTTTGGGCGCTACGGCGCTGACGGTGATGTTCGCGCGCGTGCAGGCCACCATGACGATAACAAGGCTCATCCTCTCGGGTGTCATTGTGACGTCGCTGATGAATGCCACGATATCCATCGTGAAACTGGTCGCCGACCCCGCAGACCAGCTACCTGAGATCACGTATTGGCTCATGGGCGGGCTTACGGGCGCCACGGATACCGCGCTCACATATGGGGGCATCTGTATCACGGTGGGCATCGCGGGGCTCATGCTGCTGCGGTGGCGGCTGAACATATTAGCACTCAGCGAAGAGGAGGCGCGCGCATCGGGTATGCGTATCGCTCCCATGCGCCTTGCCGTCATCGTGCTTTCAACGCTCATCACGGCATCGGTGGTATCCATCTGCGGGCAGGTTGGCTGGGTGGGGTTGGTCATTCCCCATTGCGCGCGTTTGATCTGCGGATCCAACAACCGCTTCGTCATACCGACGAGCGTGCTGCTCGGCGCGCTGTTCATGGTGGTGGTCGACACCGCGGCTCGTTCGGCGCTTGCCATGGAGATCCCGCTCTCCATTCTCACCGCATTCATTGGCGCCCCGGTATTCGTGGTGCTTCTGCGCAACACGGGTAGGGCGGTGAAATGAAGCTGCGGGTTGAAAATGCATCCTTCAGCTATGGGAAGGGCGAAGGCGGCGAGGTCATTCGAAGCCTGTCCTTCGGGGTGGATGCCGGCGAGCTTCTTTACCTGGTGGGTCCGAACGCCGTGGGGAAGTCGACGCTGCTCCGTTGCATGCTGGGCATTCTCAAGTGGAGCGAAGGCCGGACGCTGCTGGATGGGCAAGATGTTGCTGCGCTGAAGCCACGTGACATGTGGTCGCATGTGGGATATGTGCCGCAGGTGCATCACACGACGCTGTCCTTGACCGCCTTGGAAACCGTGCTGTTGGGAAGAAGCGCCCACATCGGTTTATTTTCGCAGCCTTCTGCTGAGGACGAACAGGCAGCCATGAGGGCGCTCGGCGATGTGGGGATGGCGAGCGCAGCTCGTAGGCAGTTGCAGCTGCTGTCCGGAGGCCAACAGAGGCTCGTGCTCATCGCGAAAGCCTTGGCAGCCCATCCCCACGTTCTGGTTCTGGACGAACCGGAATCCGGGCTTGACTTCCACAACCAGCTTGTGGTGCTGGACCTGCTAAGCCAGCTGGCGCATGAACAGGGGCTGGCCGTGATCATGACCACGCATTATCCCGAACACGCGCTTCGGGGGCATGGGAAAGCCCTCCTTTTGGAAGGGCCGGGGGAAGCGCTCTTCGGCGATTCGCTTTCCGTGATCACCGAAGAGAATATGCGGCGTGCGTTCAGAGCAGACATTCGCATTCGCGAAGTGGGCATCGATGGATCAACGTATCGGAGCATCATCGCGCTCGGCGCACTTGATGGCAAACGATGACGGTGAGACAGGGGATCAGGTGCTTTGCCATCTGCGGCCCATCGTCAAGTGAAAAGGAAAAACGAGTGGAGGAGAGACAGCCATGCAATTCATTACCGTTGCCGGACCGCCGTCATCGGGGAAAACATCGGTCATTCTCAAAGCGATAGACCGGCTGAAAGCTCAGGGAAAGCGCGTGGGCGTGGTGAAGTTCGATTGCCTGAGCTCGCTCGACGATAAGACGTACGAACGCCACGATGTCCCCGTTGTAGTGGGCTTGGCGGGCAACCTATGCCCAGACCACTTCTTCATCATCAACATCGAGCAGTGCATAGAGTGGGGCGAACGCGAAGGCTTCGATGTGCTCATAAGCGAAAGCGCCGGCCTATGCAACCGTTGCTCGCCGCACGTGAGGGGCATCTTGGCAATCTGCGTTATCGATAATCTGGCCGGCATCAATACGCCGAAGAAGATCGGTCCCATGCTTCGCCTCGCCGATGTTGTCGTGGTGACCAAGGGCGACATCGTAAGCCAGGCGGAACGCGAGGTGTTTTACAACCATATTCACCAGGTGAACCCTCGTGCGCGCATCGTGCCCGCAAACGGCATAACCGGGCAGGGCTCTGTTCAGATCGCCAATCTCATGGCTGCGGAGCGTGATGTCGAGACGCTGTTGGGGGAGCACCTACGCTTTTCGATGCCCTCGGGGTTGTGCTCGTATTGCTTGGGGCAGACGCTCATCAGCGATACGAATTCATCGGGAAGCGTGCGCCGTATAGATTTCGGACACTAGCAGGGGGATATCATGGAAAAACGCGAAGTAGAGCGATACCTGCTGAAGACGGGGTACGACGATCTGATCGAACGGTTCCCCTATCTGGAAAACATGTTCTCGGCCATTCGTATCAGCCCATTTGCGGGGACGGATACCGTTATAGACATCCTGAACTCATACCCGGATGAGAGCTTTACCGATTACGGGTTCACTAAGACCGCCTTTGCGACATCCATCATCGATTTCATCGACACATATGGGTTCGAGGAACGGGAAGATAGCCCGGCGATCGCCAGCATCACGATTCGCGGCGGGCATGATAAGGACGGCTATCCCGAAGGCCTGGATGTCACGGTGCGTGCCGGTGAAGTAGTTTGCATCGTAGGCCCCACAGGTTCTGGAAAAAGCCGCCTGCTGGAGGATGTGGAATCCCTTGCGCAGGACGATACGCCATCGGGTCGGTCGGTGCTGGTGAACGGAGAAGCTCCATCCGAAGAGATGCGCGCTCGAATGGGGAGGCGCATGATCGCCCAAATCACGCAGAACATGAACTTCGTCATAGATCTGACGGTTGCGGCGTTTGTGAGTATGCATGCTCAGAGCAGAAACGTATTCGATCCGTGCATCATCGACCGCGTAATAGCATGCGCGAACGAACTGTCGGGCGAGCATTTCGAGGGAGATACGCCGATAACGCAACTATCGGGCGGACAATCGCGTGCGCTCATGGTGGCGGATACCGTGGTTCTTTCCGAATCCCCCATCGTGCTTATCGATGAAATCGAGAATGCCGGCATCGACCGCGCTGCAGCGCTTTCCATGCTCGTCGATGAGGGCAAAATCGTTCTGCTGTCCACCCACGACCCGGTATTGGCGCTCGGCGGATGCCGCAGGCTCGTCATTGAGAATGGCGCGGTGAAGGCGATACTGGAAAGCACACCTGAAGAGCGCAAGAATCTTTCGCTGCTTCGCAAGCTCGATTCGTTCATGCTGTCATTGCGCAATGGAATCCGGGGTGGCGAACGATTGGATGACGACCTGAGAGCCAGATTGCATGGCGCGTTGTCGGCAGCCGAGTAGAAGGAGGGCACATGGATACCTTGCATACGCTCGAATATGACCAAGGTTTGCTCGACCTGGTGGGAGATGCCGTAGCAAGCCATACCGCCAAAAGGAATCTCGATCTCATGGTGGGCGTTCCCTGTCCGATGAAGCAGCGATTTAGGAATGAATACGACCAATACGAAGCGAAATACCGTGCTGAAACAGGCAGAAGGCTTTTCAGCTTCGTTCCCACGATGTGTCCTGCGGATTTGGAAACCGAGAACACGGTGCGCGACTATGAGGCTATGAAAACCACCGATGATATCCCCGATCTGATGATCGATATGGTGTTCGGCGACTTGATATTCACAGATTTCTTCGATCGCTTCGTGACGAAGGGCGCGTTTAAACGCGTGATGGATGCGGCGCCGCTTCCCATCATGGACCCCGTGCTGTTCAGGGAGCGCTATGATGCGTTCAACCCGCTGGCGCTGTTTCCCGAGGTTCTGCTTGTGGATAGGGAGGAATTGGGAGGCAGGCCGGTCCCGCATAAGCTTGAGGACCTGATGGACCCCGTATACAAAGGCTGCATCGCGGCGCCCGACCAGCACAACGAGATAGGCACGAGATTCCTTCTGCACATCTGGAAGCAGTATGGCGAAGAGGGCCTTGCCGCGATGGAGCGCAACTTCAGTATCGGGTTCGTGGGTCCCGAAGCCGCCCGCACCGCCGGTACGAAATCGGAGCCTCGCTGCGCCATTTACATGGCCCCGTGGATCTTTGCGCAGGGGTCTGAAAACCCCGGTCGCGTTGACGTGGTCTGGCCGGAAGACGGCGTGCTCGCGCAGCCGATAGCCCTGCTTGCCAGAAAGGATATGAAGCCCGAGAATCAACCGCTGCTGGATTGGCTGCTTTCCGAGCAGGTTGGGCGTATCTTCTCGGACAACTACTTCTTGTCCACGCATCCAAACGTGGACAACCATATGCCCGAAGGGGCAAAAGTAACATGGCTCGGTTGGGATTGGATTTACAATGCGGATATCGCGGCGAAGAAGGTCGAGCTGGAACAACGCTTCGCGCGCTTTCATAGGAAAGGCTTGTGCTGAGGGTAAGGCGCTGTGCTGGAGTCCACGTCCCAGCTCGGAGCGGAAACAGCGTCGGCAGGATGGCCTGCTTGCGATTTTGCGCCGCCAGTTTCCGGCGTGGTTGGAGACGGTTGGAGCATGTGTTCCGGCATGTGTTCAGGTTATGGACGGTAGGTCTCCCAAAAATTGGGGCTTGCTTCAAGGGGTCTGTCGCGTATAATATTTTCTTGCGCGCGGACATGGCTCAGTTGGTAGAGCACCACCTTGCCAAGGTGGGGGTCGCGGGTTCGAACCCCGTTGTCCGCTCCATTGCTGAATGGGGCCGGCCGAACACAACTATTCGGCCGGCCTTTTAAGTGAGATGGCGACGTGGCCAAGTGGTAAGGCATGGGCCTGCAAAGCCTTGATCTCCGGTTCGAATCCGGACGTCGCCTCCATCTTCATCGATAATGGGCGTTTTTTATAAAGCGGTTTACAAAACGGACAGCTTTGGTAGAATACGCAAGCGTCGCGCACGCGACATACCCTTGAGGGCGTTTAGCTCAGGGGGAGAGCGCTTCCCTGACACGGAAGAGGCCACAAGTTCAAATCTTGTAACGCCCACCATACATTCGCAGGTCAGAGGCTATACTCTCTGGCCTGCTTCTTTTATGCCGCAATTCGGGGTTATAGGCGGGTTATAGGCCAAAACGTGTTGATGAATGTCGCTATAACCCCAGTTCAAATGTCCTAAAACAGCCCTGAAAGTTCATGCGCCCCAACTTTGCAGTCGGCCAAAACGTGTTGATGGATTCTATCGAA
>NZ_JANIPD030000044.1 GCF_024609215.1 Curtanaerobium respiraculi
GCATCGTGTTGGGGTTTACCCCCGCTTGAACGGCTAGGTCGCGCACCGATGCGACCTTCTCTCCCGGGGCGAGCCTACCACCCGCAACGTCAGACTTGATGCGCACGGCAATCTGCCGCCAGATGGGTGACCCGTCTGCAAACTCCCATGGCACGCCTATCCTCCTCCCATCTGTCTTATTGTACTATGTACTTAGTACAATAAGACATCGATCAAGAGATGTCAACGACGAATATGCAGATATCATGGGATATCTCACGCTCATCGGGGTTTTAGACGCTTTTCTCAGAGTTTGCGCAGGTAAGGATTGGGGAGGTTCGCTCACCGTCTCAGAACCTGCCGGATGGCTCAAGCGTCCAGGGGTGCGGGGTGCTTGCATGTGCGCACCATTGTTCTGGAAGGATGAGACGGTGCCGTCGGGATAGGGCCACCCGCTCCAAAACCCGCGAGATTCGTATCGGGATGATTTCCAGCCCCAGCCCCTACCCCCTTGGGCCCTCCATATCGGACTGCAAGCTGTAGCGGAAGTCGCAGACGTCATCCCCACCGCCGATCGTCTTGGTGCGGGTGAGCCGCACGCCCATCATCTCGGCCATGGGGAAATCCAAGCGGCAAAGATATGGCGTGAGCTCGGGAACCCCTTCGTCTTGGCATAGGAGGCAGATGCCGCAGGCTGTGTAATCCAGGCCGTAGGCGAAGGTGCCATCAGGCTCCACGATGTCGTAGACCCAGTTGTTCTCGCCTCTCAGCTCGTGCGACTCCGCCGCGTGCAGCTTGCGCTCTTCCATCTTGGAAGCGTCCAGATAGGATCCCGATGCGGCGCCGAGGACCCTGCGGACGATCCCGCTGCCCATAAACCCGCGCTCGATGGCCAGGTAGTTCTCCTCGGGCGAGAGCCCGGTATTGCGACTCATGGCTATGAAATAGGCGCCCATCGCATACGATGCCAGCAGGTTGGCCTGGCTCATAGGCTTGGCTCGCCGCAGGATGGCCGCGTATTCCCTGCTCACTTCATTGCGTACGGGTTTCGGGATGGCGCCCCTCACCAGCCTGCCGAAGAACCAGCCTATGCCCCTGAGCTTCATCGTATACTTCATCTTCCACCTACTTCGTGAACAGGAAGTCGCAGGTCTGCCCATCCAGCCGCGCGTGCACCACCTTCGCGCGGCCCCACTTGTCGGCGAAGTACATGAAGACGCGGGTGCGCAGGCCGAGCCTCCATCCCAACTTCCGAGCATCGTCGTAGAAACCGCTGACCTCCAAGAGCCCTATGCCCGCCCTCGCGGCAAAGTCCCGCGGGTCATCCAGCCCGAAGTACATGCGCGCAGCTTCGTTGCCCGTTTTCTCCACGTATCTGTTCGTGAACTCGAGGCCCTTGGTGTCGGTGGCGTCGAAGACGAGCTCGCCCAGAGGAAAGGCAGCCTTCAGGTCGGCGATCATCTGGAGTATCCGATCCTCATGGAAGTACTGCCAAACGCCCGACACTACGAGCAGCGTCGGCAGCGACGCGTCAACGTGCCATGCCCACCCCATCGCGAACATGTCGCCCTCGACGAGCTCCTCGTTTGCAGCCTGGGAGAGCACTCGCCTGCGGATCGCGACGATGTCGGGAAGGTCCACCTGGTAGCAATGCGCCGTGTCGTTTCCAACCCGGCACCAGGTGGTCTCCAGCCCGCCGCCCAGGAACACGACGTTGCCCTTCGGGTTCCGGGAGATGAACGCGCGCACCATCTCGTCGATCACGTGCGAGCGCGCCACCGATGCCATGCACTCGTACTCGCCGGAATTCGCCGCAATGGCACCGCCCGGGATATGCGCCTCCAGAGCGAGCGCCTGCTTGTCGCAGAAGTACTCGGGGAACCGCTTCGACACGTATATGCGCGCCACGAGCGGGATGTAGGTCGTGTCGGGCACGCCCTCAAAAACCTTTTCGCCATCCATATGCCACCTCATTCAGTTAGACATATCTAACCGAATGATAGCACTCGAGAATACGAGCTGATTCACCGCACGGCGAAAGAAGCGCCTGCGTCGAATCGCGGAATCAGGGGACGGGCCGAGGGGAGCACAAGCAACCTCCCGCAACGGGGACGGCAGCGCCTCCTAGAAAAACGAGAGGTATTCCTCGTCGGAGAGCTCGTAGCCATAGAACTGCCTATAGAAGCCCTTGGCCTCTTCTTTGAGGTCGATATCCCCCATCTGCTCCGGATACACCGTCTGCGCGAGCCACATGAAGCCCAAGATGGCTTCGGGGCTGGGACGATCCCACCAGAATCCCGCAATGGGGCACGAGTAAACCTGACGGTTCCGAATTGCCTTCAGATCTTTGATCTGGTCGTTGGCATAGAGAGCCTCTATATCGTTCCCGCCTTGGACGACGATGACATCCGGATCCCATTCGAAGACCTTCTCAATCGTGACATCGCCTTCGATCTCTGATTCCGGCACGGCAAAATCGGCACCGATGGCGTTGACCCAAGTACGCCCCCAGCTAGACTTCTTGTTCGCCTTCGTGATATCGGCCGCGGAGAGATAGTAGACCTTCTTGCGCGCTGACGTGGGTATTCCCGCCGCACGTTTATCGAGCTCGGCAAAGGTTTCGTTCCAGCGTTCGACCAGCTCCTGGGCCTTCGCCTCGTTGCCGAGGATCTTGCCAACGTTCAGGAACTCCTGTTTGAGTGTATCGATGGCCGCCCATCCGATGAGCATGACGTAAGTGGGGATGCCGACATCCGCAATCTGCGCGTTGCCCTTTTCGGAGCTGACGCCCACCAAGGCGACATCGGGTTTCCGGGCGACGAGAGCTTCGATGTTCAAATCGTCGAAGGAGCCGGCGTCTATCACGTCGTTGAACACCGGATACATCTTGAGCAGTTGAGGGAACCTCTTCATGGAAGGCTGCGCAACGATCTTGTCAGCGCCGCCGAAGATGGCAACCTCATGGGTCGCACCGCCGTTGCAGGTAATGGCGATGCGATCGACACTTTCCGGGATGGTGAACTGATTTCCCTTCGCATCGATCACGATGTTCGATGCCTCTTCCGATGAGCTTGAAGCGCCAGGCCCGTTTGACGTGCTTCCTGCCGGCTGCGTGCAGCCGTTCAGCAAGGTTGAACCCGTTGCCGCAACCCCCATGACGATCAAGAGCTCGAAGAAGCGCCTTCTGTCGATCATGTTAGCTTTGCCGTTCATTGCTTTCCTCCTTTTTCGATCCTTCGGATCATTTCCTACCGCTACGCTTCAAAGCGCACCGCGATCGCTGTTTGCAAGCTTGCGACCCCTTGCCACGCGGATCGAAGCCTTTTTCAAGGCATGATCTTGCGGCTCAGCCCCCCTGCTCCCCCGTCACGTGGACAAGGGCCGTCCTTTGTTTTAAGTAGCGGTACGCATGTGGTCACGGAGCCGTCGGGATGCTCGGGCACATCGATGGCGGCTATCTTCACGGGGATGCCGTAGGCATCCCGAAGCGTTTCCTCGGTTACGATCTTCTCGACGGCGTCTATGCGGAAGGGCTTCGTGCGGCTCATGACGGCTGCCTTGTCGCAACACAGGAACGCGTGGTCGGGAAAATGGGAAGTCATGATTATCCCCATGCCCCTTTGGGACAAGGCGCGAATCTGCGCAAGCACCCGCATCTGGTTCCCGAAATCCAGGCTTGATGTCGGTTCATCCATCATGAGAAACGCCGGATTCTGCATAAGCGCGCGGGCGATGAGCACCATCTGGCGTTCCCCGCCGCTGATCTCGGTGTATATGCGATCGCGCAGATACGAGATATCGAGAAGCTCGAGAAGCGCATCGGCCTCCTCGAACGCCTTGCGCGACGGTCCTGCGAAGGGATCGGAACGCGAAATGGATCCCATCACCACCACGTCGATGACCACGAAGGGGAAGGGCGGCTCATGCACCTGCGGCACATAGCCAATGAAAGACGCCATCTCCTTACGGTCTCTATGGTCGAGGGGATGTCCGTCGATATACAGACCCCCGGACGAGAAGGGGATGAAGCCCAGAAGCGATTTGAAAAGCGTCGTCTTCCCCACCCCGTTGGGTCCGAGCAGGCATAACACCTCGCCGCTCTCGATTTGGAAGCTGACATCGTGCACGACATCGATGCCGCGGTAGCCAGCGCAAACATCGCGTACCTCGAGAATCATGGCTGGCCCTTCTTCCTCTTGAGCAGAAGGTAGAAGAAGAACGGCGCTCCTATGATGGAAGTGAGGATCCCCAGCGGTATCTCGACGGTGAACATGTTGCGCGCCACGTTGTCTACCAAGAGCAGGAAGCTGCCACCAGTGAGAAACGACATGGGAAGCAGCTCCTTGCAATTCGGCCCCACGAGGAATCGGGCCATATGGGGGATGATGAGCCCTATCCACCCGATCATGCCCGCTATCGACACCGCCGCTGCGGTCAGCAACGTAGCGCAGAAGATGAACGTCGCGCGCAGCCGGTTCACGTTGAGACCCATCGCCTGCGCCTCCTCATCGCCGAATGCCATGGTGTTGAGTTGCCAGCGCAGAGCGAACAACGGCGCCATCCCCAGGATGGTTGGCGGCAACAGGAAGACGATGTCCTGTAGATTGATGGTCGAAAGGCTTCCCATGAGCCAATATGTGATTTCGGGGAGCTTGCTGTCAGGATCGGCGACGTATTTCGTCAGGGTGATGAACGATGAGAAGAGGGTCGATACGATCATGCCGCCGAGCACCAACATGAGAAGGGCATCTTTCCCCTGGCTCACGCACTTGCAAATGAAATACGCCAGGGCGACCGCCGCGATGCCGAAGATAAACGCATTGACCTGGATAATCGCATAGGGGAGAGACAAGAGTATGGCCAGAGCCGCGCCAAAGCCAGCGCCGGAGGAGGCGCCGAGGATATCGGGAGAGACCATGGGGTTCTTGAAGAGCGCTTGGTACACGCAGCCTGCCACGGAGAGCTCCGCACCGATCACCAGCGCGGCGCAAATACGGGGGAGCCGCACCTTCCACACGATCGTCTGGACCATCTCGCCTTCCGAGCATGGAAGCCCAAAGGACTTGGACACGATGATATCCACCACCGTAGACGGCTCAATAGGATACTGCCCCACCATGAACGACGCGAAGAACAGCACGAGCATGATAATCGAAGCGATGGTTATGTACGCGAAGGTCGATTTTCCCTTTGCCATGTTTACTCCGGCTCGTCGAACTCGCCCGTTCGTATTCCAGATGTCGCGGCACCCTCTGGGATTCTCCTCAGTTCCAAAACAATGCTCCTCGGCAAATTCATCTTCGATCGCACACCAGGGCAAGCAGTCATCATGGGACCCGGCACGCTGATTGCCGGATCGCCCCCGATGATACCGATCCCCACCGGACGCCCGAGAATGGCTACGAAGCTCGATCGAGGACGAACTTCGCACGATCCCCTGCGAATGGTGATAATCTATATATCCTTGCGTAAGGATAATACTTAAACCAGATAAGTCCACCGCTTTATCGATATTCCTATGAGATGGGGGATTCCCCGTAGAGATCCCAGCGGGACGGATAGCGGAATGCGACCGAACCGGAGCTCGGCTTCGGATCGCTCACGGGCTCGCCGGCTTTGCGCAAAGCGCAGCGAGTCGCACGGCTATCGTTCGGGGCGGAACCGGGGGATTCGTATCTCAACGACCGATCCCCGTCCTTGCGGGTTGGGCATGAGGGCGATATCTCCCCCATGCGCCTCCACTATCATCTTCGCGATGGACAGACCGAGCCCCCTGCCCCCACGCGATTCTCGGGCCTTGTCGGCCCTATAGAACCGGTCGAACGCCCTTTCGGCGTCCTCGGGGGCGACCCCGATACCGGTATCGATCACGGAAATGCGCACGCGCCTGCCCTCGAGCGAGGCGTCCACCCGGATCGAATCCCCCTCCGATGTGTATTTGATGGCATTGTCGAGCACAATGGCAAGAAGCTGGCAAAGCTTGGCTCGGTCTGCCGAGGCCGTCGCCCCGCTCTGTGCGCGCGCGGCAAGGTCCTTCCCCTGGAGCTCGGCGTAATCTCGGTAGACGGCAACCATCGACATCACGAGATCGTCGATATCGACCTCTTCCCTCTGAAGCTCGCCTCCGCCAGAATCGAGTTCTGTCAGCGTCAACAGATCGCCCGCCAAACGTGCGAGCCGGTCGGATTCGTCGATCGTTGCGGCTATGCCCTCGAAATGGTCGACGATTCGGTCGTTCGGATGCTCTAAAAGCACCTCTTGAGTCGTCTTGATCACGGCAAGCGGGGTACGCAATTCATGGGAGGCGTTCTGCACGAAGTCCGATTGCTTGCGCCATGATCGCGCGATAGGCTCGACCATTCGACGTGAAAGGAGGTAGCTCACCGCCGCGGCAAGCGCGAGGGCAATCGAGAAACCCACCGCCATCGATCTCGTGAACGTGGTAAGGATGCTCATCTCCGAATCGACATTGGCGACCACTTGGACGTATCCGAGCGCCGAAGGCCCATCGCCCACGGCCGAAGTCGTCATACGGAGCAGGTGCCCATCGCATGAGACCGTCTGCGGGGCGCCGAACGACGAGGGGTCGAAAGGAATGTCCTCAAGGTAATCGGGTTCGATCTCATAGAGGCTGATGGCGCTTTCGGGCGAGCCTTGCGCATCCCGAATCACAAAGATGAACTGGGGTTTCGCCCCGACGTTGCGCTGCATGATCTCGAGCAGCCCCGAGGGGAACTCAAGCCCGAAGTCCGCGGGGAGGGCGATGCCATCCTGCGTGGCATCCGCCGTGGCCCCCTCGCGCTCGGCTCCCCCCGTCGACCCCCCATCGGCGGGCGATTCGAAGGAATCCCCCCCTTCGCCCACCTCGTACGACGAATTCCCGGAACGAACCGGGTCGGCGGCAGAAGCGCCATCGACAGCGCCCCCTGGCACCGGTTCGCCTCCCGATGAGGAACCGCTCTGCCTGATCCCGTTTTCGAGCGACGTTTGGATCCCCTGAAGCTGAGCATCTATGCCGTCGAAGAGGTTATCGCTCACCTGCCGATAGATGAAGAACCCCAGTATCAAAAGCAGGGCCGCGAGGACCACGAAAAGCGCGAGCGTCCCGCGTATCAACTCGCGATTGATCAGTCTCTGCTCCACGCGCGTCGGCACTAGGCATCATCTCCCCCGAATAGATAGCCCGCGCCCCGGATGGTTTGCAGATAACGGTCGTATCCGAAGGGTTTGAGCTGCTTGCGCACAGCGCTTACATATACCTCCACCACGTTCGGGAAGGTATCGGACATGAAGCCCCAAACTTTATCGAATATCTGGGTCTTGGATATCAGCTGACCTTGGCGGCTCACTAAAAACTCGAGCACATCATACTGGCGCCCCCTCAGCTCGAGCTCTTCGCCACCGATAGATGCGGTGCGCGAATCCGGGTAAAGGGTCAGTTCCTTGAAGGTGAATTCGCGCCGGACGAACGAGCTCATGGTCCGGCGCAATATGGCCTCGATACGCAAAAGCAGCTCGTCTTTGGCGAACGGCTTCGTCAGGTAGTCATCGGCACCGCTTCGGAATCCCCGAATCCTATCGTCGATCCCGCGCAGGGCGGTGAGGATGAGGACCGGAGTATCCACTCCCTCGGCACGAAGGCGCTCGAGAACCTCGTACCCGCCCATGTTGGGGAGCATCAGATCGAGCACGATCAGATCGTAGATGCCTTCTTTTGCAAAAAAGTAACCCTCTTCCCCATCGAAAGCCTGTTGAACCGCGTATGTCGGTTCAAGCACCTGGCGCATCGCCTCCGACAGCCTCACGTTATCATCGATAAGAAGGATAACCAAAAGAACCAGCCTCCGTCATCCGAATGGTTGTTAGATCACGAGCCCGGCAGCGATCGGGAAAACGGGGCGGGGCAAGCGTGGGACGCATAAGCGGAAATCTCCGATTTCAAAGAATAATACCCGTTCAAGATGGCCATAGGATAACCAAAATCCGGATTTAAGGAACCTTTAAGGTGACGTTCCCTACAATCGCAGCGCCAACATCGAAATCGAAAGGAGATCCAATGGCAAAGAAAAACACCCTTTCCAGAATCGTCATCATCGCTCTGATCGCGGCAATTGCGGTGGTCGGGGCCCTGCTTGCGGTGCAGCATGCAGGCATCCAGCAGGCAGTCGCACCCAATGCCGCTCAAGATCAGGGCCAGAGCTTCGAGGTCGACCCCGACAATCCGCCCGAAGGCTTCGAGATCATCAGGGACGGGGAAGCGCCCAGCTCCGCCTCCGCAGGAAAAGCATCGTAGCCGCCTGCTTCGACAAGGAAACGAACATGAGCAAAACCACTGGAACAAGGATCGCAATCGTCATTCTAGCCGGAGTGCTGGGAATTCTCATCTGGGCGCTCGTCGGGGGATCGTCTTCTCTCGGCCTGGGCATGCAACAGCCGGACAATGGGGAAGCGGCGCCGCGCACCGCATCGGTCGAAAGGCGCACCATCGAGGCGCTGGTCACCGGACCTGGCGAGATAAAGGGCTCATCGTCCTCGAGGCTTGAATTGGATTCGAAGCGCAACTTCAAGAGCTTCGATCAGCCCATGAACACTCGAATCGCTCAGGGAGAGACGCTTGTCAGTTATACGTACGGCAAGCCGCTCGTCGCGCCCTACGACCTCGTGGTCACCGAGAAGAGCCTTCCGAAAGAGGGTAAGCACGTGACAAGCGAGCACAGTCTGCAGGTTACGCGCATCGACACGATGAACGTCGATATTTCGGTCGGTCAGAACGATGTCGACAAGATCGAGAAAGGGCAGTCCGTAGACGTCGCCATCAGCGGCGACAAGGAGCGCGTGGTCCGGGGGACCGTGGAATCGATCAATCAGGTTGGAACCTACAGCCCTTCCGGATCGAAGTACACGGTCACGGTATCCATCCCGAATGAAGACGGCTCCATCCTCGTCGGCATGGCCGCCAATCTGAGCATCAAGACCAAAGAGGCTGCAAACGTCCTGGCCGTGCCGGTGAGTGCGGTCAAGGTAAACGGGCAGAGCGCCACCGTATCCGTCGTCAAGGCGGATGGCTCCGTGGTGGAAAAGAGCGTCACCCCCGGCCTTTCCGATGGGAAATTCGTCGAAATCACCGGAGAGGTCGCTGAAGGAGACCAGGTCGCGCTCAACGAGATAGGATCGGCAACCGAAACCGCCCATTCGAATCAACCCACCGGGACCCGATCCGCGATGAGCTAGGAGGCGACGTGAACGACCTTAATACCGCGCTCGTCGATCCAACTTGGCCGTTGATCCACATGCGCAATATACATAAGACCTATCTCATGGGCGATGAGCGCGTAAAAGCCCTCGACGGCATCGACTTCACGGTGGAGCGAGGCGAGTTCGTATCAGTCGTCGGAGCCTCCGGCTCGGGCAAATCTACCCTCATGAACATAATCGGATTGCTCGACGTCCCCGACGAAGGCGTCTACCATCTCGACGGCCGCGATACCACGGCGCTGACGGACACCGAACTCGCAAGGATTCGAAACCGGACGATCGGGTTCGTGTTCCAAGATTTCAATTTGCTTCCCACCATAAACGCGGTGGAAAACGTTCGGCTCCCCCTGCTTTATCGCGGCGTCAAGTCGAAGGAAGCTGACGAGAGGGCGCGCGAGCAACTTGCCCGCGTCGGACTCGGCGATCGCGAACGCCATCTCCCCTCGCAGCTCTCGGGGGGACAGCAGCAGCGTGTGGCGATTGCACGGGCGCTCGCCGGCAACCCCGAGGTTCTTCTCGCCGACGAGCCGACCGGGGCGCTCGACTCGCATACGAGCGAAGAGATCATGAGGATTCTCGAGCAGGCGAATGAATCGGGACAGACCATCGTATTCATCACCCACAATCCCGAACTCGCGATGCGCGCGGCTCGGAAGATGACCATATCGGATGGCCATATGCATGAGGAGGTGCCCGCCCTATGAACCTCATCCAAACTCTGCGGGAGTCTTCGCTCAACGTCTTGCGCAACAAGTTCCGCACCGCGCTTACCATGCTCGGCCTCATAATCGGCATCGCATCCGTCATCGTGCTCGTCGGAATCGGAGACGGCTCGAACGAGCAGGTTGCCAAACGCATCCAATCGCTGGGCGGAGATGTCATATCGGCCTACACCTACAACAACCGCAGCCTCGATTACAAAGATATCGAGCGCATCCGCGAAAGCGAAAACGTTCTGGCCGTCTCGCCCTCTAAATTCATCTCCGCAGATGTTACCTGCAACCATACGAAGCTGGGACAGGCAAGCGTCACCGCAGCTGACGAACAGTACCTCGACGCACGCAATCTTTCGCTTGAAAGAGGGCGCAATCTATCGGCAATCGATCGAACCAACAAGAGCAAGGTCTGCATCGTCGGCCAAAAGATCGCGAAAGATCTCGGCGGCGACGAGCAGGCAGTTGGAAAGACCCTCAAGCTCAACGGACATATCTTCACCATCGTCGGCATCATTCGATCTCAGGGAGAGTCGATGGGGACCGACACGGGGAAGCTCGTGGCCATCCCCCTCACCGTCGCGCCCGAGCTCGGCGCCGACATGAGCTTCAACGAAGCCTATGCGCGAGCAGCAAACGAGCAGGTCGATGCGGCGAAAGCCGATTTGGCCTCATATTTCTCCAATGAACGGCAGCTCAGCCCGAACCACTGGACCGTCAACACCCAAGATGAGCTCATCAACGCGACCTCGTCGGTCAATAAGACGATGTCGGCGCTTCTCGGGGGCATCGCCAGCATCTCCCTGTTAGTGGCGGGCATCGGAGTGATGAACGTGATGCTCGTTTCCGTCGCCGAACGCGTGAGAGAAATCGGCATCAAGAAAGCGCTCGGGGCGCGGCGAATCGATATTATGGGGCAGTTCCTTACCGAGTCGCTCATCATCAGCGTGCTGGGAGGCTCTATCGGAATCCTCTGCGGGCTCGGCTTCGGCTTCGCGGCCACGCAAACCGGGGTTGCTTTCGCCCCATCCCCCGCCATCGTCGCAGTGGCGGCGGCGACAAGCATCGGGATCGGCCTGGTGTTCGGACTTGTTCCGGCATACCGCGCCGCTGCTCTCAATCCGATCGACGCTCTCAAATAGGGGCCTTTCCGGCATTCGAATAGCGTGGAAGCAGCCGCCCGGATTAGGCAATAGGAAGATGAAAGGAGCATCAAGCCAATCTGGTTGCCGGTCTTCGTAGACACGGAACCCAGGAATTCCATCTTCAAGGACCGATAGCCGCAGGGCGCGTCTGCACCCTGCGCTATCCTCGTGTACGGAGACGGCAACGATATCCAACAACATCCTGGACCTGCCCGGGAAGGAGCTGCTCATCAAGTCCTACAGGCGGAGTCCTAGCGTCAAGATCGCGGACTTCTGCAAGGCGAACAACATGACAGGCGACATCCCAGACGTGGCTCGGAGGATACGACGTGCAGCAATGGGATGCGAGAACGCTTGAGAAACGACTTTCTGGTGCACGATTTTCGCGAAATCGGTTTTTTCGAGCTTTTTCGCAACGGATTTCCTCAACCCGGCACTTCCTCATGCGTCCTCGAACAGGGCCTCATAACCGCGGTGGTAGAAGCGCACGAGCGCCTGCATATTCGCAAAGGCATCCGCTTCGGCAGGCTCCAATCGGAAGACCTCGAAGAGGCAGGCGAAATACGAGCGCGCGAGCGTGCGAGCGAGCGTATCGGATATCGCGGAGATCTTATCGTCGCCCCCCTCGTTGCGGACATCGACGTAGCGGGTGGTGCTTTCCGCCTCGATCTCCACGAACCGCTCCACGTAGTCGGCCCACGGCGTGCCGCCCGCTTTCTCGAGCACAAGCAGGAACGCATCGCGGTTGTCGTAGAGCACCGAGACGATCCTCTTGTTCACCTCCAGCGTGAAGCCCAGCATGTCCTCCATCCCCTGCCGTTCGAAAGGCTGCTCGTAGAACTTTCTCTGGGCGCTTTCGAAAAGCGAGAGCAGCTCGTTCGCCGCCGGCGCCACGATCGCGTTGAAAAGATCCTGCTTCGTGGAGAAGTATCCGTAGATGGCCCCTGTGGTCAAATCCGCCTTCTGCGCGATGACGCGCAGGGATGCCTTCTCGAACCCCTTCTCCGCGAATTCCCCTCGCGCCGCGTCCAGGATCCTCTCCCGCGACGCGGCGCCATTCATCGTCTTCACCGCCATGCCCTCTCGTCCGCCTGCACCGTTTCGCCCCATTATAGGCAAGCGGTCGGCTCCGGATCGCTACGCGACGGCTATCTTCCATCCGGCGGCGCGTTCGCGCATGTTCACGAAATCGGCGTAGAGGCCGCCCTGCTCCATGAGCTCGCCGTGGGTCCCGCGCTGCACGATGCGTCCGGCATCCATCACGAGTATCTGGTCGGCGTCTCGCACGGTCTTCAGCCGATGGGCGATCATGATGACGGTCTTACTCTGCGTCAGCTCGGCGATCGCCCGCTGCAGATCCAGCTCGTTTTCCGGGTCGACGTTGGCGGTGGCCTCGTCGAGCACGACGATGGGCGCGTCCTTCAGTATGGCGCGCGCGATGGACAACCGCTGCCGCTCGCCTCCCGAAAGCGTCGCCCCGTTCTCGCCGAGGCGCGTGGCGTAACCGTTCGGGAGCGCGGAGATGAACTCGTCGCAGCACGCCCTGCGCGCGGCGGCAACGACCTGCTCGTGGGTGGCGGCAGGCGTGCCGAACTTGATGTTGTTCTCGATGGTGTCATCGAACAGGAATACGCCTTGGAACACCGTCGAGAAATTGGCGAGCAGAGCATCCACCCGGTAGTCGCGCACGTCGCGCCCGCCAAGCGCGATCCTCCCCTCGTCGACATCCCAGAAGCGCTCGATCAGGCGAACGAGCGTCGTCTTGCCAGAGCCGGACGGTCCCACGATGGCGCAGGAGGTTCCGGCGGGTACGGTAAGGCTCACGTCCTCGAGCACCCTGCCCGAACCGTAGCCGAAGGACACGTTCTCGACGTTGATATCCAATCCGGGCGCCTCTTCCAAGCCGGCGCCCTCGTCCATGCCCTTGACGGCGAGCATGGCGTCGACGCGGCCCATGGCAACTTCGATCTGGCGCAATATGGTGGAGAATGCGCCCGACATCTCGAGTCGGCTGAACACCATGAACGATGCGACTATCATGGTCAGGCTGATGCCTGCGTCCATGGAGCCGGAGACGAGCAGCCAGCACGAGAGCAGGCACATGGCGACGCTCGACGCCTTCGATACGAAGGCCTGCATGACAGCGAAGCGCATCGCGGCAAGCTCGAATGCGACATTTTGGCGCTCGCAATCGGCTATAGCGCCGGAAAGGCGGTCTTGCGCGCTATCGAGCAGGGAAAACGCCCGCACGACGCCGATTCCGCGCACGTATTCGAGCACGGCGCCCACGATGCGCGCCTGCGCCGCGACGCGCTTGTCGGAAGTGGCGCGGACGAAGCGCTGCAGGAGTTCCATGCTTCCGGCGAACAGCGCGATGGTTACCAGCGTGAGCAGGCCGAGCCGCCAATCGAGCACGAACATCATGGCACAGATCATGAGCGAGAACGCCAGCCCGCCGAGCACGGCCTGATAGACCATGCCGCCGAGGTTCTGCACATCGTCGAGCGTGTTGGTCATGACGCCCGTCACCTCACCCAGGCTCTTCTCGTTGAAATACCCCATGGGGAGATGGCGCAGCCTGTCCCCCACCTCAGCGCGCTTCCTCCCCGCATTGCCATAGTTGGCGAAGCAGAAGTTCATGCTCGAGAGGTGGGCGGTGATGAACGAACCCGCGATGCTCGCCAGCATGATGGCGAGCGCGACGAGCGCGGTGGATCCGGACACCGTGCCGTGTGCGAGGTCGGTGAACACGACCCAGAGGGCCGTGATCTGCAGCGCCTCGAACAGCGCGTGCAGGAAGGTGAAGACGAGGCCGCGGATGAGCTTCGGCTGATAGGCGCGTCCGAATGCGAAATACTCTCTGAGAACGGAAATCATGGCCGCACCCTCCTTCAGGCTGCGTCCCGCGCACCGATGTGGGCGCGGTACATGTCGGCATAGAGCGGGCAGTCCGCCATGAGCTCGTCATGGGTCCCCTGCGCCTCGATACGGCCCTGGGATACCACGACGATGGCATCTGCGTCGCGCACGGTGGAAAGGCGGTGGGCTATCACCACGAGGGTCTTGCCGGCCACGAGTCGCGCGACGGCCGATTCGACCTCGGCCTCGCTCTCGGGGTCGGCGTAGGCCGTCGCCTCGTCGAGCAGGACGATGGGAGCGTCTTTGAGCATGGCGCGCGCGATGGCGACGCGCTGGCGCTCGCCTCCCGAAAGATGACCGCCCGAGCTGCCTACAACGGTTTGGTAACCGGCGGGCAGACCCGTGATGAAATCGTGGCACCCCGACGCCTTCGCGCAGGCGACCACCTCGTCATCGTCCGCATCGGGGCGCCCCATGCGGATGTTGTTCATGATGGTGTCGTCGAACAGATAGCTGTTCTGGTCCACATAGGCGACCTGCTCCGCCAGCTGATCGGCGGTGAGCTCTTCGAGCGAACGGCCCCCGATGCGCACGCTGCCGCCGTCCGGGTCCCAGAATCCGGCGATGAGGCGGGCGAGCGTCGACTTGCCCGAGCCCGACGGCCCCACGAGCGCCGTCACGCCCCCCTCTTCGATGGAAAGGTCGACGCCGTGGATGACCTCCGCATCGCCGTACGAGAAGCGGACATCCGAAAGCTCGATGCCATGGCCGTCGAGGTCGGCCGGCGCGGATGCGCGGTGCTGGTCGGCAATGTCGAGCACCCGCGAGATCTCGCCCACCGTGGTGCCGATCTGCGCCAAGGAGTCGGTGAAGCTCATAGCCGAGTACAGCGGAGGGAAGATGCCCACCGAAAGCACGGCGCACATGGCGAAGGCGGCAGGCTCGAGCGTGCCCTGGGAGACGAACAGGCAGCCCAGCGGCAGCACGGTCACGAGCGTCGCCGGCGCCACGGACAGCGTTCCGTCGGACCATATCTGGCAATGCGCCATCCAATCGATGAACGAATGCGCCGACGTATGCACGGCACGGGAGAACTTCTCGTACGAGCTGGCCGATTGGCCGAATGCCTTGATGACCTCGATGCCCGCGACGTACTCCACCGAGGCGTCGTTCATGGCCTTGCCCGCCTCGACGGTGCGGCCGTACCATTCCTCGTAGTCCCGTGTCATCCCCGCCATGCACAGCATGCCGAGCGCGATGGGCACGAGCGCGGCGAGGGCGAGCCTCCAGTCGAGGGTGAACAGGTACACGATGACTGCCAGGGGCACCAGCAGGTTGGAGGTGAGCTCGGGCACGGCATGGGCGAGCATGGTCTCGATGCTGTCGACCTTCTCCACCATGAGCGATTTCAGCGTCCCCGAAGGGGTCTCGAGCACGCGGCCCATGGGGACGTGGACGAGCTTCTCGGCCAGGAGGCGGCGGATATGCGAGATCGTGGCGAACGTGGCGATGTGCGAGATCGCCGTGGAGGCGAAGTGGAACACGAGGTAGACGAGGTAGCCGACGGCGGCAACGATCCCCCAATACAGGAAGAAGCTCCACTCCCTCCCCCCGTCGAGGATCCCCGCGACCATGTTGCCGGCGGCGAAATAGGGAACGATGCTCCCGGCGACCCCGATGATCGCCAGAACGACGCTCACGGCATAGCTGCCCTTCCGCTCCGACCACCCCAAGAGCAATGCCACGGGGGAGGGATCTCTGGGCGTTTCAGATTTCGAACGAGCCATATCCGTCCTTTCATTTGTTAGGGTAAGCTAACTATATAACACTGTTATATCGATTTGAAAAGACCGATTGGCGAAATCCCCGAACGCGAGGCAGGGGTGCGACGGTTTTCTCGGAGCGTCTCTCTGTTAGCGGTTATTCGGAGCTCCTTCTTGCTGATACACGATATCAGCTCCCCGCAATCGCCGCAGCGAAATCCCGCGCCGATTCGTGGACGAAGAAGCTCCGCGCGATATCCTGTGCCGTGGCGTCCGCGCGCACGAGGAACCGTGCGTCAACGGCTGCACCAGCTCGACCGGCGCGACGTCGTCCGCGTGCACAAGGAACCGTGGACCGTCCCTTAGGGTACGGCTCCACGGACAACGACCGCATCGCCGTGGCCGAAGACGGGAGCATCATGCAGGGATACGGGGTGGCTGCGCGGCGCCCGCCTTCACGATGCCCGACGATGACGTGAAGGTCACTGCCGCGTCGAGGAGCTCGATGCCCCGAACCGAGCAGCGATGGCCTGCGCTCGGAAGGGCCTTCCTCCCAAGACGATGGCGCTGGCAGAGGAAATCGCCCGAGCCGCGAAAAAAACCGTGCCTCGGGGGAGAATCCCGAGACACGGTTCCACGTTGATGCGATCTGACCGGCAGACAGGCTATGCTGCGTCCCACCCGCCATCAACCGGCATGATCACGCCGTTGACGAAGCTTGATTCATCGCTGGCGAGGAACAGCATGGCCTGCGCCAACTGCTCTGGCTCGCCCTGCCCGGGAAGGTTCGCCATGTTCAGTTTGACGCGATTGTAACCTGCCTCGCTTACCCCGGTCATCGACTGGGCGATATTGGTCTTCACCGCACCGGGGGCGATGGCGTTGCAGCGAATACCGTCGGGGGCGTACATGAAGGCGGTATTGCGCGTAATGCCCACGCCCGCGTGCTTGCTCGCCGTGTAGGCGACGCCGGCAATAGCGCCGCGCAGGCCGCCGTCGGACAGGTTGTTCACGATAACCCCCTTGATGCCGTTCTCCTTGAAGTAGCGCACCGCGTACTGGCAGGAGTACAGCAGGCTCTTCACGTTCACGGCGAACACCTTGTCCCAACGCTCCTCGGCGATGTCTTCGATGCCCTCCATGCCATCCATGATGCCGGCGTTGTTCACGATGATATCGAAGCGCCCCCACGTGCTGATTGCAAACCGGAACATCGCCTCGACCGATTCCCTGCTTGCCACGTTCGCGATGCAGCCGACAGCCTCCCCGCCAGCATCCTTTATCCCGGCGACGACGTCGTTCACACGATCCTCGGCGATATCGGCGACCACGACTTTGGCACCCTCCCTTGCGAAGAGCTCCGCGGTTGCTTTGCCCATGCCGCTTCCAGCTCCGGTCACGATGGCGATCTTGTTTTCGAGCCTCATGGTATTTCCTTTCCGAGAACGGTTTGCCTGTTCTGGCCATACAGGCGCAGGGTACCGGAAGGACGCGATCCCGCCAGAGGGAATAATCCCTTGATCGGGGAGCAGAAAGCTATCCATGATGATCGAGGGCGTGTTCTCTCCTCGGTGCAAGAATCAGCGTATGCTTTTTCTTGCACCGAGGAGAGGACGGACGGCATCGGCAGCTGCCAGAACGAGCACCAGCAGCGCGCGTCTACACGAAAAGAACGGTGACGACGGTCCCTACGGTGAGGATGAACGTTACGACGGACGACATGCACAAGCCGACGATTCCGCAGAAGCGGCCCGTGTAGGCTTTGTGCTGGTAGCCGCGCTTGAGCAGCACGGAATTCGCCACGAGTATTGCGGTGACGCCCAACACGACCGCCGGAATACCCGTGAAGAACAGGAAGAGCGAAGCCAAGCCGAGTACGAGCGCCAAGATCGAGATGCCGTTCGACTCGGGCGGAGCGATCTTCACCAGGCTCAAAATGTTCTCGACCGTCCCGTCCGCGTTCGGCTGGACGGGGACTGGGCGCTGCCACCTGGGCGGGCCGGCGAGCAGGCTCGCGTCTGCGAGCAGGGACTCCAGGTACGCGGCGTAGAGTGCCAGCGCCTGGGGCGCCACCCCGCGTAACTCGCCCGAAAGCCCCATATCGCCGGTGTCGCGCGCCAAACTCCGGAGCTGTGCCTGCTGCCCGGCGGAGTTGGCCATGACCGCCAAGACCACCTTGCCCGAACGCGGGAAGACGCATATCACGCTGCGCCCGGTCGCAGGGAGCATGACGTAGTCCTCGAACGCACCGGCGGCGGGCCTTCCCACCACGAAGTCATTGTAACGGGCCTTGTCCCAGCGCTGCTGCATGAGATCGGAAAGCTCCCGCAGGGTCAGGGTCCGATTGGTTGCAATGGCTTCGCGAGTCTTCACCTTGACCGGCTTTCCCCGACCGAGTCGGCGGCCTTCTTAAATGCGGACAACATAGTGGGGCGGTACCCCCAGTCAATTCTGGGACAGTTGCCCGTTACGCGGAGTATGGGCTGCGAAGCCGTACCGGTGATCATCTGGGACAGGCGGTAGCATTCCGCATACCAGTTATCGTACTGCTGGTGGGACTGCTCGGACATGGTTGTCTTCCCTACCGGACCGTAGCCGCCGGGAAGAGCGCGCCGGTCCATGCCCCCGTGCACGTACCCGGCGACGGCCGGGAACTCGGCGTGCCGCATGAGCGGCAAGTTCACGGCGATTCCGATGTGGAAAAAGTAGAAGTGCGTGCGCGAATCGACTGCCCCGGCATCCCCGCACTCTTCTTCGATGTACTCGACGACGACGGCGTGCACATCCTGGACGTCGGCCAGACGCATCACGTCGGCATGCCCATCGTTACCGCACACCACGCGGAACAGCCCCCTCGCACGGTCGACCTCGAAGATCGTCTCGCCATTCGTGATGTCGGTGTAGACCTCCACCGGGTTGAATACCGCATCGAGCTGTTTGCAATCCTCACGCCACGCCAAGTGGGCGCGGTACTCATCTACGGTGAAGGGCGTGAAGGACTTACCACCCGAGGGACTGTCGAGCGGGACCATTTCGACATAGGGCGAAATACGCTCCTGGCAATCCTTGCAGAGCCACCCGCCATCGATCAACGACCCGCCGCGTAAACCGCCCGTTTTCGCCCCGCATGCAAGGCACAGCTTGTCTTTCCCAAAAAGCCCCATGGCCCTCGCCCTCCTCTGCATCTCCTGCAGTTTTGCGAACGCTCCCGCCGGCTATGCGGTTCCCTTCTTGACGAAGGTCGCATCCACGCGGGTCAGATGGAGCTTTCCGTCAGTCAGGGTGCCTTTGCATATATCGTCAGCTGCCTTAAGGTACATTTCGGTTTCGCTCGACGCTTCCCAGACCTCATCAACGCTCTTCGACTCTCCGGTTTTCCCGTAGTTGAGCGTTCCGGTGCCGTCCGCGTTAATTGTCAGGTTCATGTAATAGCCGACCTCCTTCTGAGCGAGGACGACGTCTTCGTGCGATCTGGCGTCGAGCTCGTAGACCTCCCATTCGCCCACGAAGTTGGCAGCGTATGGGGTTGCGGAACTCGAAGACGGCTCGCTCGAAGCTGACGGGCTGCCGCCGCAGCCCACGAGGGCGAAGCACAACGCGCATGCCACCGCGATGATTACGAGCGCAAGTTTCCTGTTCTCCACGGGATTCCCCTTTCCCCAAGCCGGTATGCGCAATGCGCACTATCTCTGAAGAACATATCCCCGCGAGGGGTGCGTGCGTCAAGGGGAAAACCGTGCCAATCGTGACACGGTTCGCGCCAAACGCTTTCGACGGACCACGGCAAACAGCTCTCGTTTCAGCGCGGTCTGGAGTCTGCGGATCGGTTCCGGTCGCCCTGAGGGCCAACATCCCGCCTTTCTCGCTTTTTTCGAACCTGCGATTCTCCTCCTTACGTGCGTAGTTTTGCATCCGACCAGGTCAAATGGGTGAACAAATGGATCGCCTTTTCATCCCATACCTCTCTCGAATGAGAAACCCTCGAAGTTGGCGCTCCGGAGCCCGTTTTATGCCCTCCAGCTTCCGAAAAGCCTAGAAACCCTGAAATTTGGCGCTCGGACAAACCAAAGAAGCGCACTACGTTGGGAAAGGTCATCGTGAGTGGCAAGCGCCTCATTCCGCTCAAAGGATGAGGCTATATTCCAAGAGCTGTTCTCACGTGCTTGAGGTAATTCTTCTTGAAGGACTCGATTGTTCCGAAGAACTTAGAGGATAAGCCCGTCGTGGATATCGACCCACACTACGCTATTTAGATGAGCTCGAGCCCATTCTTCACTAACTCAAAGCTAAATGAAAACCGACTAATTCCTGACCAAAGCCAACCTAGTCAGTGTGAGCCATGCCAAAGTCAGCATCCAGTCAGTCGTGAAATCGTTACCGCTAACAAAAATCTGGGCTGTGCACGTAATCTTTCGGTAGGTAAAGACCAGAAGGCGGATCGTATGCCTTATGCCAACGTCCATCATCTATATCGTCCTGCACCCATACCCGCTTCAAGGTAACGAGTAAAATATGAAGGGCGCTATCGAGGCCTTACCAGTTTCTTTTCTTGACAATGTCAGTACGAAAGCTGTCTTTCACCACTTTTTCCAGTTAATCTCAGCTAAACATTACACCCCTTGTTGATCGCACGCCATATAGCGAAGCCGCTCGCCGCATTGCCTAGCGCCACGCCCGCATAGATCTCCCAGTCGCGTCGCATGAGCCAATCGCGACCATGTTCTCGTAGACGTGGCCCCAGTCCATGTTTCGCGTGCCCAGTTTCGCATAGCGGAAAGCATGGTCGGCGAGGTAGTACTTGTCACCACTCATCAGGTACCTCTTTCCGCGGATGTCGTAGCGGCGTACGCGGTAAAACGCGAAGGCTTCGCATAGGTAGTCCATGTATGCGCCGACAGTCTTGTCGTTGGCCTTTTCGCCACCGTTTCTTCAGGGCATCAGCGATACTGCGCGCGGAGCTGATGTTGGAAATGTTGTCCATCATGAAATCCGCGAGCCGATTGAGCATTTCCGGATTGCGTATACCGTGTTTCTGCCTGATGTCGCGTACGATAAGCGTGTCGAAAACATCGGCGACGTATCGGTAGCGATCCCCTTCGTTTTTATACACGTGCGAGCCCGACATGCCGCCCGTTCTCGTATACGATTCGAAAGCGGCGTCCACGCTGCTGGAATTGCCGAAGTATTCGCGGTATTCGGAGAAGGAGAACGGATAGATCTCGAACGTGCGCCCGGTAAACAGCGTGGCGAGGTCGCTGCTCATGAGGAAGGCATTCGAGCCCGTGATGTAGATATCGTACTTCTCGGAGGCATGCAGCCAGTTGACTGCCTTCTCGAAACCTTCGACAACTGAGCCTCGTCTATGAGGAGGTATTTTCGACGCCAGCGACATAGTGTTCTTCCACGTACCCGTTCAGCGCATGGTATTCCATCAGCATCTCGTATTCGGCAAGGTTGAAGTTCACCTGCATGATGTTTGCCTTGTGGTCGCTGCTCTTTATATATGCTTTGAACGCCTCGAGGAGCTTCGATTTGCCGGCGCGCCTCACTCCCGTAATCACCTTGATATCGGGAGTGCCCATCACGTCGATGAGCTTTTGAAAATACGGTTTCCGCTCTATGAGTTTCATGCCAGTTTCCGATTCCTCTATACCTATTTCGCGATATCGCAATAATTTCAATTTCGCGAAATAGGTGTAGAACAACCTCTCCGAATCCATTATGCAAGTTCTTTGCAAGTTGCCAGCAGTTTCTGGCCGAAGCAAAAAAGGCCAGGGCTCTAAGCCACTGACCTAGGAAAATTTGGTAGCCCGTACGAGATTCGAACTCGTGATCTCCGCCTTGAGAGGGCGATGTCCTAAACCGCTAGACGAACGGGCCATATGGCTGGGGTAGCAGGAGTCGAACCCACACATATGGTACCAGAAACCACTGTACTACCATTATACGATACCCCAGTAGGTGCGATCCGCGCTCCGCTCAAGCGCCTCAACGCGAGTGGATATACTACGCATCGTCCCCGCTCACGTCAAGCAGCTTGCACGATTATGGAGAATGAAAGCACAACCCGCCCGGGAACCTACTCGTATTCGGGAAACACGCGCGTCACGCCATCCACCTGCTCCATCATCACGCCGTCCACGTCGCGCGCGAACTTGCTCAGCTTGCTGTACCCGAAATCCTTCATGTTGAAGTCGGGGAACTCGTCGTGGATCTTGCCTCCCAGCACGCCCAGCGCAACGCCATCGCGCGAGCGGCTCCTCACGAGCTCGCGCATGAACGCCACCACGTTCTGCAGCAGCGCATCCGTATCGCGCAGGCTCACCAGCACGCTGTTCTCGCGCCGGTCGACGCGCAGGTTCGGGAAACTCTCCAAGAACTTGCTCAGCTGGCTGTATCCGAACGAGCGCACGTCGAAATCGGGGTAGATGCGCACCAGGCGGCTTCCCAACTCCGATGCAGACACATCGCCGCCCGCATCGTTGATGATCCCCGTGATGGCATCCGCGACATCGCGCTGGCTCGTTCCCTCGTCCTGTTGGGGCGAAGGAGCCACAGACTCTTCGGTCTCGTCGGCCTCGATCACCAATTCCAGGCTGGTGAACACCGTGCAGGCGCTACGAAACGACCGCGGGGTCTTCTTCTCCCCCATGCCCACCACGGTCATGCCGGCATCGCGTAGGCGGCTTGCCAGCCGCGTGAAGTCGCTGTCGCTTGACACGATGCAGAATCCGTCCACCTTGCCCTCATACAGGATATCCATGGCATCGATGATCAGGAAGCTGTCCGTGGCGTTCTTGCCCTTCGTGTTGGCAAACTGCTGCATGGGGGTCAGCGAGTATTCCGCCAGCACATCCTTCCATTTGCCCATCTGAGTGCTGGTCCAGTCACCGTAGATGCGGCGGTAGGTCACCTGGCCGTGACGGCTGGTCAGCTCGTTCATGATGCCCTGGATATACTTGGCCGACACGTTATCCGAGTCGATGAGCAGGGCGAATGACTTGCGTTCTTCTTCCATGCATGCGCTTTCTCGTGCGAAACCCCCTGCGGGGGCGTATGCCCTGCGGAGGCGTATGACGCGGAAGCCGTACGGCATCGTAAGTCGATTGCGCGCAAAAACCGCCGCGTCGTTTGCTTTAGCCGATATTCTAACGCACGGCACAGGTACAATAGCCGCATGAGCAAAGACAGCACCATATCCGTACCTGCTAGCGATTCCGCACTCCGCGCGCTCTCCATCCTTGAGGATGCCGGGCTCGAGGCATGGATGGTGGGCGGCTGCGTGCGCGACGCCCTGCTCGGCCGACCCGTCAACGACATCGACATCGCGTGCTCAGGTCTATGGCGGGAAAGCAAGGCGGCATTCGAGGCGGCAGGATGCAACGCGTTCGAAACCGGCACCGCCCACGGGACGATAACCGCCCAGGTGGACGGCGAACTGTTCGAGGTGACCACCTACCGCGTGGATGGATCGTACTCCGACGGCCGCCATCCCGATACGGTCACGTTCACGCGATCGATCGACGAGGATCTCGCCCGCCGCGATTTCACGGTGAATGCAATGGCATATCATCCGGATCGCGGCTTGCATGACCCGTTCGTGGGACGGGAGGACCTCGCCGCAAAGGTGCTGCGCGCGGTCGGCTCTCCCGAGAAGCGCTTCCAGGAGGATGCCTTGCGCATCGTCCGGGGCGTACGCTTCGCCAGCCAACTAGGGTTCGCGATCGAACCCGCCACCGCGCAAGCCATGCGCTTCCAAGCAGCCGGGCTGCAACGCATCGCGGTGGAGCGCATCGCCCACGAGCTGACCGGCATGCTCTGCGGGGAGCACGTCCACGACGCACTCATGGACCACGCCGACATCGTGTTCGCCGTCCTCCCCGAGCTGCGACCGCTCTATCGGTTCGAGCAGCACACGAAATACCATATCTACGACGTGTGGGAGCACACCGCCTACGTGGTGGAATACGTTGAATCCGCCCCGCTCAACCGTTGGGCGGCGCTGTTCCACGACTGCGGCAAGCCCGATGCCTTCTTTATGGAAGGCGACGTCGGGCATTTCTACGGCCATGCGAAGCTTTCGGTGCCCATCGCGAAAACGGCGATGGGCAGGCTGAAGCTGCCGCCTCGGTTCATCCACGACGTCTGCCTACTCGTCCGCGAGCATGACACCGTAGTGCCCCCGAAGCCGAAAAGTGTGAAGAGGATGCTGCGGAAGTTGGGCGGCAGCGAAAGCCTGTTCCGCGACCTCTGCGACCTCAAGCGGGCGGATTCCCGCGCGCACGCCCCCGACCACCGCACGGGCATCGGGCTCGCCAACGAACTGGAAGCATGCCTCGATCAGGTGCTCGCCGAAGGCCAGGCGTTCACGTTGAAGCAACTCGCAGTCAAAGGCGGCGATATCATCGCCCTCGGCGTACCGGCGGGGCCGAGCGTGGGCATGATCCTGAACCAGCTCCTCGAGGCCGTTATGGAAGAGCGCGTGCCCAACGATCGAGATGCCCTGATCGACCTTGCGCTCCGCCTGCGCAGCTAAGCCCCTGGCATGAGCGGGAAAACCAGGAAGCCTTACGACCCCGCCGCCCCTCGGAGCGAGACGCCCTGTGGAATATTCTGAACATCCTCTATGTGCGCCATTCATAATGGCGCAACCTTTCGCTGCATGCGAAAGATTCAAGAACAAGCATGAGGCAGCGCAATGCAGGGGCCTTCTGAAGGTTGATTATCTTCAGAAGGCCCCCAATGAAGCGGGGTCCCACAGGGCGTCCCGCTCCGAGGGGCGAGCCTCGCTGGCACGTCAGACAACGAAGAACCGATTTCGAGACGCAGATACCTACTTGCCCCGGCAGGGCTGCATCCTCTACAGCGCGCCCTCGATGCGTTCGACCGTGGCGGAACATTCCGCCATCGCGCGCTCGACATCGATTCCCGACCACGCGCCATCGCGATACCGTACGCTGCCATCCACCATGGTAAGGCACACGTCGGACCCGTGTCCCGCGTACACCGCGTTCGCCACCATATCCGTCGCCGGGCTCCATGAGGGACCGCTCGCGTCCAGCACGCATAGATCGGCCTTGAAACCCTCCTTTACCAGTCCGCAATCATCGCGCCCCTGCGAGAGGGCGCCCGCCCGCGTGGCGGCGAACAGCACCTGGGCTGGCGTGATAGCTGCCGCGTCCCGCGTCGAACCGCACGTGGCCAGCGCCATCGTGTACGCATCCTGGAACATGTCGTGGTTGTTGTTCGAAGAGCAGCCGTCGGTGCCCAGGGCCACCTGCACGCCTTCGGCGAGCATGCGCTTGACCGGTGCGAACCCGCTGCCCAGCTTCATATTGGACACGGGGCACGTCGCCACCGTCACGCCCGCCTCGCGCAATATGGCGAAATCCTCGTCCTCCAGCCAAACGCAATGCGCCGCCGTGGTTGGGTTCCCGAACACGCCTAGGCTGTTGAAATACGCGATGGGCGTCATTCCGCCGTGGCGCTGCTTGCATTCCTCGGTCTCGAGCTCGGTCTCGCTCGCATGCAGATGCATGCGCAGGCCCCGCTCGGCGGCGTATTCCGCCGCGCCGCGACACGTAAGCGGATTGCTGGTGTACTCGCCGTGGATGCACACGTCCAACCTCAGCCGGCCGTCGCTCGCACCGTGATAGCGCAGCAGATCCTCATTCAGTTTGAATAGGGGATATTCCCGATAGGGCTTCTTCTCGAAGGCAAGCAGCCCTTCGCATGCGTTGATCTTCATGCCCGCCTCGTCCGCCGCCTTGAAACGCAGCTCCGTGGCGTAATACATGTCGGTGAAGCCCACCGTGCCGTAGCGGAGCATCTCCGCGCACGCCAGCACCGTTCCCCAGTAGTTGTCCTCGGGGGTCATCTTCGCCTCGAAGGGCCAGATGCGGTCGTTCAACCAGGCTTGCAACGGCATCGCCTCGCCGTAACCGCGCAGAATCGTCATGGCGGAATGTGCGTGCGCGTTGAACATCCCGGGCATCAGCAAACGGCCTCCACCTGGGTATACCTCGCCGTATCCACCCGCATCGACCGGCGGCTTGTCCCCAACATACGAGATGCGGTCGCCTCTCGTGCCCACCCAGCAGTGGGGCTTGAAGCGGAAATCCTCGTCGATGATGCCGATATCGCTGAATAGCATGCGCGCCTCTTTCGCCTTGTTGCACCGTCTCAGTATGGCACAGATCGAGCGGTTCGACGCCATGGAACCCCCTGCCACGGTATCCGAAGCGGGCGGGCAGGCGCTCCCCGCGCGATCGGGATGCTACAATTCATCGGATGGAGCATCTGCCCCGCGCACCTCAACCCCGCAGGAGGACTCTGCGATGATCGACGAAATGCACGTGCGCGATATCGCGCTGATCGAAGACGCCGCGCTCGCGCCGGCGCGCGGCCTCACCGTAATCACCGGCGAGACGGGCGCGGGCAAGACGGCCCTGCTCTCCGCGTTGAAACTGCTGGTGGGCGAACGGGCGGACGCAACGATGGTGCGGCAGGGAACGGCCCGGGCATCCGTTGAGGGACGCGTCTTCTCCGGAGTAGGGGATGTCGAGGGGACGGTCGCTGAGCGCACGCTCTCCGCCGACGGCAGGAGTCGCGTCCATATCAACGGGTCGATCGGTAGCGTGCGCCAGTTGGCGGAACTCGTGGGATCGACCGTCGACCTCTGCGGGCAGCATGAGCACCAGCGCCTGATGAGGCCCGCGAACCACCGTGCCATGCTGGATACTTGGGTGGCCGGCGATATAGAACGGGCGGCGAACGCCTATCGGGATGCCTGGGCGAGTGCGAAGGCGGCGGCCGACGCCGTGGAGACGATCCGCGCTGCGGGCGATCTGGGCAGCGAAGCGCTCGACCAGGCGCGGTACACGCTCAACCGCATTGCAGAGACAAACCCCCAAGGCGGGGAATACGAGGAGATCCTGGAAAAACTGCCCCTGCTCGAGAACGCCGAATCTCTGCTGCAAGCCACCGGCGGCGCCCACGAGGCGCTTTCAGGGGAAGCGAGAGCGCTTGATGCGATCGGGCAAGCCGTCACGCTGTTGGAGGGCATGGCGGAAGTTGACGGATCCCTGGGAGAGGCGGCGCAAAGCCTGCGCGAGGCATCGTATGTGGTCGAAGACGTCGCACGCGACATGGGCGCCTACGCGGACACCGTCGAATACGACCCCCAAGCGCTCGCGCAGATGCAGGAGCGCATCAGCCAGCTGCAGATGCTCATGCGCACCTGGGGTCCCACCATGGACAACGTATTCGAGGCCTGGGATGAAGCACGCCAGACGATCTCTGCGGTGGAGGGATTCGAGAAAAACCTCGCGAAAGCCCAGGCAGCACAGCAGGATGCCGAAGAGCGCTTGGCAGCCGCCGCTGCCGAACTGCACAGCGCGCGCCGCGATGCCGCACCGAAATTCGCCGATGCCGTCACAAAGCAGATGGCGCGCCTTGAGCTGGGCAGTGCCCAGCTGGTCTGCTCGGTCGAGAAGCAAAACCGGGAACGCTGGACGGCGGAAGGGCCCGATGCCGTCGAATTCCTTTTCAAGCCAGGTTCCGGCATGCAGGCGCGTCCGCTCGCCAAGATCGCTTCCGGCGGCGAGGTCAGCCGCGTCATGCTCGCCATCAAGGTGGTTCTTGGGAGCGCCGACAGCGTGGAAACGCTCGTGTTCGACGAAGTGGATGCGGGCGTCGGCGGTGCCACGGCGCGCAGCCTCGCCGATGTGTTGCAGGACTTGGCGGAAACGCACCAGGTGATCGTTGTCACCCATCTCGCCCAAGTCGCCGTGCGAGGCACGGTCCACTACACGGTTGTGAAATCGGACGGCGCGCAGCCGGTCACCACATTGGAAGCGGTGGAAGGAGAGGCACGCGAGCGGGAAATCGCCCGCATGCTCTCCGGCGATGCTTCGGAAGCGTCGCTCGCCCACGCGCGGAAGCTGCTTGCGGAAGCCGAGCGAGCGCGCTGACGTGCGCGAACGGGGATCGATCCGCTCCGGCGCCAGCATGTCGTCCTTGGGCTGGCGGAATTCATCAGCGGTTCCGCAGCGCCTGCACAACCCGGAAATATCGAAGCGCGAATCCGCTACACCACGATATGCGGGCCCGGCGGTGCAATGCGATACCGTGCCGACCCGTCATCGTCAATGCGCCGCTGCGCCCTGCCCTGGTCACAGAGCTCCTCGAAGTACGCGAGCAGCTTGGTCAAGCGGAACGCCTGCTCAACAGTGGAGAACGTCGCGAAGCCGCCCACGCGGTAGCCGTAGAACACCCGGGCGAATTCGGCCGCCGTCATCCACTCGTCGCGCGCGGCCAGGATATCGCCCGCCTTCTTCACGATCTTCCCGAAGCTGTCCTCGATGCCGTCGATCACCTCGTCGATCGCCTGCTCGCCGAACACGGGATGCAAATGCGCTGGGAACATGACGCGAGGATGTAACGCGCGCACCGCCTCCAGCGACTCGTGGAAGCGCTCCATGTCGTGCCGATCGAGCCGCATGGACGTCACCGCGGGCACGATGCCGTCGATGATCTGATCCCCCGTGAACACGATGCCGGTCTCCTCTTCGTAGAGCCCGCCGTGCCCTTTCGCATGGCCTGCGAACTCGATAACCCGGAACGTGCGCGAGCCGATGCGCACGGTTTCCCCCGCATCGAGCTTCTCGATGGGATGCCCGATCGCAGCCTCCGACGCATTTGCATCGATCTGATGGTACGTCCTCCGATGCGAAGGACCCGCCTCGAATCCGGCGAGCCGGAACACGTCGGCGGGGTCGAACGGCTCCCCCTCGTTCCTGCTGCGCCGCATCTCCAACCGCGCCCCTTCGCTGGCGAGTTGGCTCGCATTGCCCGTGTGGTCTCGGTGCAGGTGCGTCAACCAGAGCGTCGTGCGGTTGGCGGGAACGCCGACCTCGTCGAGCAGGCGGTACGAGCATTCGTTCTCGCCTGCGCCCGCATCGACCAACAGCGCCTCCCCTTCCGATTCGACCACGTACAGGGAAAGGAACCCGGCGGAAAAGGGCTGGGTGGTCCCGAAGACGCCCTTCGCCCAGCAGAGAACCTCCTGATTTCCAACGGTTTCCACTTCTTTCGGCATGGATGCCCTCCCTTGCAATCGATTGGCCCATGGTACACCTCCCGCGCGGGCAGGTGGAAATCTCCGGTTGCACGATACACGAAGTGCGCCTATACTTCCCGCAGAGCAACTGTTCAGGGCGAGGTGAGATTCCTCACTGGCGGTAACGGCATCGCGCCGGAGTCCGCGACCCTTCGCAAGAAGGCTGATCTGGTGAAAATCCAGGACCAACGGTTACAGTCCGGATGGAAGAGCAGGAGGCACGATGGCTACCCCATCTGCATTCGACGCGCATATGATGCGCCGCGCAATCAACCTTGCGGCGACGGCCGCAGGTTGGACGAACCCCAATCCTTTGGTCGGCGCCGTCCTCGTGCGCGATGGCCGCATCATCGGCGAAGGCTGCCATGAGCGCTACGGCAAGCCCCACGCAGAGCGCAACGCCCTTTCCCACTGCACGGAAGACCCGACGGGCGCCACCCTGTACGTGACGCTCGAACCGTGCAACCACACCGGCAAGCAACCGCCGTGCACCGACGCGATTCTCGAAGCGGGCATCGTCCGCGTGGTGGTGGGATCGCGCGACCCGAACCCCTTGGTGGCGGGACGGGGCAACCAGCGGCTGCGCGATGCGGGCATCCGCGTGGACACCGACGTCCTGAAAGAAGAATGCGACGCGCTGAACCCCATCTTTTTCCATTTCATCACGCGGAAACGCCCCCTCGTGGTCGCGAAATGGGCGATGACGATGGACGGCAAGGTCGCTACCCGCACGGGCGATGCGCGTTGGGTGTCCGGAGACGCTTCGCGCGGCGATTGCCACGACCTGCGCCACCGTTTGGCGGCGGTCATGGTCGGCGCGGGCACGGTGGCGGCCGATGACCCTGCGCTCACGGCACGCCGCGGCGTCCCCAGCAACCAGCCGCTGCGCGTCGTGTGCAGCTCCGCCGGCAGCCTGCCCGCAGGATGCAATCTTTTGAGGACCGCCGGCAAAGCGCCCCTTCTGATCGCCTGCGTCGAGAGTCGGGCGCTGCGGCCGCCCATGGTTGCGCCCGAGCAGATCCTCCCCCTGCCGGCAGACGGAAGCGGCAGGCCCAGCCTCCCCCATCTGATGGACGAGTTGGGACGCCGCGGAATCGACTCCGTGCTCGTGGAGGGCGGCCCCACCCTGCATGCGTCGCTATTCGAGGCGGACCTGGTGGACGAGGTAATCATCTACCTCGCACCGAAGGTCTGCGGCGGAGCGTCAGCCCCCTCCCCCATCGGGGGATTCGGCGCAAAGCTGATGACCGATGCGCAGACGTGGCGCCTTGCCCGCACCGAGCAGTTAGGGGACGACCTGAAGCTCGTATACCACCGCGCGGGAGCTCCTGGGAATGCAAGACAGCGGAAGGAGGCCTAGATGTTCACCGGCATCATCGAAGAGATCGGCACCGTCGAGCGCGTTCTTTCCGGAGCGCGCGCAGGCAGCATCACCATCGCTGCGGCGCGTGTGCTCGAAGACGCGCACGCGGGGGACAGCATCGCGGTCAACGGGGCCTGCCTCACCGTCACCTCCTTCGACGCGCGGTCCTTCACCGCCGACGTCATGCCCGAAACGCTGCGCCGCACCGGACTGGGGCAGCTCCATGCGGGCGACCCGGTCAACTTGGAACGTGCCATGGCCGCCGACGGGCGCTTCGGGGGGCATATCGTCTCCGGCCACATCGACGGCACGGGGCGCATCGCCCGCATCGCCCGTGAGCAGAACGCCCGCATACTGCGCATCGAGACCACGCCGGCCATCTGCTCCCTCATCGTGGAGAAGGGGTCGATCGCCATCGATGGCACCAGCCTGACCGTCGCCACCGTCGAGCGGGACGCCTTCACCGTCAGCATCATCCCCCATACCGTGGAGGCGACCGCGCTGCTGCGCAAACCCGTCGGCACCGTGGTGAACCTTGAAAACGACATCGTGGGCAAATACGTCCAAAAGCTGATTGCCCCGGGGACCGCTCCACCCACCCCCTCGCCGCCGGGCAAATCCGGACTCACCTTGGATTATTTGCAAGCGAATGGATTTTAATAGGAGCATCATGAACACCGTCGAAGAAGCCCTGCACGAACTCCAGGCCGGCCATATGATCATGGTCGTAGACGACCCCGACCGCGAGAACGAGGGCGACCTTATCTGCGCCGCGCAATACGCCACGCAGGCGAACGTGAACTTCATGGCGACCCACGCGAAGGGGCTCATCTGCATGCCCATGAGCCCGGACCTCGCCCGCAAGCTGAACTTCCAGCAGATGGTCAGCGAGAACACGGACAACCATGAGACCGCCTTCACGGTCTCGATCGACCACGCGAGCACCACCACCGGCATCAGCGCCGCCGAACGCAGCGTCACGGCCCTCAAGACAGTGGAAGACGATGCGAAGCCGGAGGATTTCCGCCGGCCCGGTCACATGTTCCCCCTGGTGGCGAAACCCGGCGGCGTGCTGGAGCGCAACGGGCACACCGAGGCCACCGTCGACCTGCTGCGCCACGCCGGCATGAAGCAGTGCGGCCTGTGCTGCGAGATCATGCGCGACGACGGCACGATGATGCGCACGAGCGAGCTGAAGGGGAAGGCCGAGGAATGGAACCTGGCGTTCATCAGCATCAAGCAGCTGCAGGACTACTGCCGGGAGCACGACAACCATATGCAGGAGGTGGCGGTAGCCAAGCTGCCGACCACCTGCGGGGAGTTCCGCATCCACGGGTTCCGCAACGATATCACCGGCGAGGAGCACGTCGCCTTAGTCAAAGGGGACATCGGCAACGGACGCGACGTGCTGTGCCGCGTGCACAGCGAATGCTTGACCGGCGACGTGTTCGGAAGCCGCCGCTGCGACTGCGGCGATCAGCTGCACGCGGCCATGCACATGATCGAGGAGGAAGGCCGCGGCGTGATCCTGTACATGCGCCAGGAAGGGCGCGGCATCGGGCTGATGAACAAAATCCGCGCCTACGCGCTGCAGGAGCGGGGCCTGGATACCGTGGAGGCCAACGTCGCCTTGGGATTCGAGCCCGATCTGCGCGAATATTGGAGCGGCGCGCAGATCCTGCGCAACCTGGGCTGCCGCACCATCCGCCTGCTCACCAACAACCCCGACAAGGTATACGGGCTGGGTGGATTCAACCTGGAGATCGTCGAGCGCGTTCCCATCGAGATCGAACCGCAAGACGACGACCGTGCCTATCTGCAGACGAAGGCCGACAAAATGGGCCACGTCTTCGAAACCATACTGAACGATTAGCGAAACGAAAAACGGCGCGCGGGATTCGGGCGCCCCAAAGAAAGGAATCGCCATGGCCGTCACCACCCTCGAGGGAAATGCCTACGCAAGCGGCATCCGCGTGGGAATCGTCTGCGCGCGCTTCAACGAGATCATCACCAACAAGCTCCTGGGCGGAGCCCTCGACGGGCTTCACCGCCATTCCGTGGAGGAGGAGCAGGTGACCGTCGCCTGGGTGCCCGGCGCATTCGAGATGCCCGTGATCGCGCAAAAGATGGCGCAATCCGGGGAATACGACGCCGTCATCTGCCTGGGAGCCGTCATCCGCGGCGCGACGAGCCACTACGACGTCGTAGTGAACGAGGTCGGCAAGGGCATCGCCCAAGCGTCTTTGAAAACCGGGGTGCCCGTGATGATGGGCGTGCTGACGACCGACACCATCGAGCAGGCGATCGAACGCGCCGGCAGCAAGGCGGGCAACAAGGGCTTCGAATGCGCGGTCGGCGCCATTGAGATGGCGAACCTCATACGCGCCCTCGGCAAGTAAACCCGGTCCGCACCCGGCGGTTGCGTCCGTAGGACTTGCCTTATGGACGTAACCGCCCGCTCGCGCATCGGGACGCGGTTGCCGCTGTTCCCGAGGATCCCTTATCGCCAATTCCGCCCCGGCCTTCAGGCTGAAAGAAGGCCCAGAGCCTGCGGCACCGCGGGCGAGATGCCCCCCGATTCGCGCATGGTATCTGGAACCTGACGCCCCGCCTGCGAAAACCTCCTCGTCGCGCCTATAATGGGCTCTCGTTCATGATAAGGAGTTTCATATGGGCACATCGAACATTCGCACCATCGTCTTCGACTACGACGGCACGCTGCACGACTGCCTCGTCATATTCGGCCAGGCGTTCCAGCGGGCATGGGATAACCTCGCCGCAGCGGGCCATGTCGAGCCGCACGTGTTCACAGAGGCGGAACGCGCCTCCTGCATCGGTCTCACGTACAAGGAGCTATGGAGCGGCTTGGTGCCGGACCTTCCGGAAAAGATCTGGATGCCCGAGGCCCAGGAGATCACGAACAAGATGCTGCAGCTGATCGAAGACGGGACCGCCCGGCTGTACCCCGGCGTGCCCGAAATGCTGCAGCGCCTGAAAGACGACGGCTTCACATTGGTGTTCCTGAGCAACTGCCGCATTCCGTACCGGGATGCGATGCGGAAGCGTTTCAGCCTGGATCGGTGGTTCTCCGCATATTTCGCGGGAGAGGAGTACGATTTCGCCCCGAAGGCGGATATCTTCAAACAGCACATCGAACCCGCCTTCCCCGGCGGCTTCGTGTTCGTCGGCGACCGCTACAAGGACATCGCAGCCGCATTCGCCAACGACATGCCCTGCGTCGGATGCACCTATGGGTTCGGTACCCGCGAAGAATTGGCGGGTGCGACGGCGCTGGCCGACTCCCCCAGCCAGATTGCGGGTATCATAGAAGCCCTGTAGGCTTCTTTCGCAAGGGATTCCGATGGTAACCGATCGCTGCCCAATCCGCATCCGGCGCCATGCGGCGCGGGAAGGCGGCCGCATATGATCTTCTATTTCAGCGCCACGGGCAATTCGCTCGAGGCGGCGCGCACCATCGCGTCCGTCAGCCACGATGCGCTGGTGGATATCGGGCGGGCCGTCAAAACGAGCCGCTTCACCTTCCCGGTCGAGCAGGGCACCAACCTGGGGTTCGTGGTTCCCACATACGCATGGAGCACCCCGCGCATCGTCGACGATTTCGTTCGGAACCTCGAGTTCACCACCCCCAACGGCAACCCGTTCGTACCCGGTTACTCCTTTGTCATCCTCACCTGCGGCAGCTTCGTGGGGAATGCGGCGCGCTTCCTCGAGAAACTGCTGAGGAAACACCAGGGCATCCGACTCGATTCCACGTTCTCGATCCAGAACGTCGACAGCTGCATCTTCCTCATGGGGCCCGGAAGCCCGAAGCGGCAGGAGAAGCTTCAGCGCAGCGCCCATTCCGCCGCCCGCGCCATCGGCTATCTCGTCGATGGCAAACGCATCACGCGGCAGGAGAGGCGAACCGCCATCGGAGCGCTTATGTCGGTATTTACCTGCCACGAGAATAAGGCGGTGAGCACGAAACCCTTCAGCGTCGACGGGGAGGCGTGCATCCATTGCGGACTATGCGAGGAACGCTGCCCCACGAACACCATCCACCTGGAAGAGGGCCTGCCCGTTTGGGAGAGGGGAACCTGCACTTGGTGCATGGCATGCGTGCAGCGCTGCCCGACCGCGGCCATCCAGTACGGTGCGAGCACGCGCCGGCGCGCGCGGTACACGCACCCCATCCTCTCCGCCAGCCCCACCTTCCACAGCGATGCCGTCAAGCAGGTGGACATGTCCATCCCCGACCCCGAGCCCATCGTCGTCGAGCGCTGGGAGGAACCCGAGGTCGAGGAGGCGGATTTCGACCCGCCGGCGCCCGGGAAGATCGGCGCTTCCCCGAAAGCTGAGGATGCCGACGAAGGGACGGGGGAAGCAGTTCCGAGCCTGCGAGGAAAGCACTGATGAATTCCGCCTTGGCCGGGGGCGGCGGGCTGAGTGCCAAAGCGGCGAAAGGCGAGCGAGCGCACTGACACGTGCGCGAACGGGGATCGGGCCGCTCCGGCGCCAGCATGCCGTCCTCGGGCTGGCGGAATCCGTCAGCGCCTAGATGCAACCGACGCGGAAGAGACGGCGGAAAGCACCTCAGCGGACGACTCCGAGGAAAAGCCCGAGGAAACGAACCCCGGTTCCCCTGCGATGGGCGAGCCGGAGAGGCCTCCCGCAGGCAGCGAAGACGGGGGCGCCGTCGCCGTCGGAAACCCAGATGCGGAAGATCAAGGGTTGGGAAAGCCGGGGGCGGGAGCCAACGGCTAAGCGGGTGCGCGGCGACGGAGGCATCCGTCATCCGCCGTCCCCGGGCGATCCGTTTCAGGAAAAGGAGAAACGCCGCCGAGCTTTTGCAACGTGACAGCGCTTCTTACCCCATTCGGATAAAAGCGGGGATCCCGCCCCGTCGAGCTCCTAATCGGGGAGCATCGACAGATAGCGCTCGCCCGTGTCGGGCAGGAGCGCGATGATAGTCTTGCCCGCGAATTCGGGGCGCTGCGCGATGCGGGCGGCCGCCGCTGCCGCCGCCCCCGAGCTGATGCCCACCAGCAGGCCGAGCTCATGGCTCATTTTACGCTGGTATTCGAATGCGGTGGCCGAATCGATGTGGACCAGCTCGTCGTAGATGCCCATATCCATGGTTTCGGGAACGAATCCGGGGGCCAACCCCTGGATCTTATGCTTGCCGGACGGCTTGCCTGCCAGCACTTGGCTTTCCTCGGGTTCGACTGCGAAAATCTTGACGGCGGGATTCCGCTCGCGCAGGTACTTCCCCGCTCCGGAAATCGTGCCGCCGGTCCCCACGCCCGCTACGAACGCATCAACTGCACCCTCGGTTGCATCCCAAATCTCGGGACCGGTGGTCTCGTAATGCACGCGCGGGTTCACAGGATTGGTGAACTGGCTGGGCGCGAAGCTGTTCGGCGTGGTGGCGAGGAGCTCCTTGGCCTTTTTGTCCGCACCGGGCACGCCTTCGGAGCCGGGCGTGAGGATCAGCTCCGCCCCGTACGATCTGATTAGATCGCGCCGCTCGACGCTCATGGTCTCCGGCATGGTGATGATGAGCTTGTATCCGCGCGAGGCTGCCACCATCGCAAGGCCGACGCCCGTGTTCCCGCTCGTGCTTTCGATGAGCACGGTGTCCTTATCAATGAGCCCGCGCGCTTCCCCGTCGTCGATGATCGCCTTGGCAATACGATCCTTGACCGAGCCGCCCGGGTTCGCCGCTTCGTACTTACCCCAGATCGTGGCCGAGCCGTCTCCAATCCCCGAGATGTCGATAAGCGGGGTTTTGCCGATCAGCTGATCGATCGAGCGCGCCCTTTCGATGTTGCCCATAGGAGAACTTCCTTCTCTTCGTTCGTCTTTTTATTTCCTAGGCTATCGCTAGGATTTATTTGCGTCAAGCAGAGGATGGCGAACCTCCATACTTCGTGGGGTATACTGTGACGCGGAAATCGAAAAAGAGGGGAGGCCCCATGCGCATTTCAACGAAAGGACGCTACGCTCTGCGACTCGCCATCGACATCGCCGCCCATGAGTGCGATGGGCCGGTCTCGTTACGCGAGGCGTCGAATCGGACGAATATCTCCGTAAAGTACCTTGAGCAACTCGCAGGCGCCATGGTGCATGCGGGCATCCTCTCAAGTACCCGTGGAGCACATGGCGGATACCGTCTTACCGGCGATGCCTCGCATTTCACAGCGGGCGACGTGCTTCGGGCGAGCGAAGGCAGCACCGCTCCGGTCGCGTGCCTCGATGATGGCGCCGGCATCTGCCCGCGGCGCAGCGAATGCGAGACGATCGGCTTCTGGGAGGGGCTCGAAAAGACGATCGACGACTACGTGGACAGCGTGACGCTGCGAGACCTCGTCCCCACCGCACACGCAACCGCCACGACATAGCGTGACGGGCAACCGTATTGTTTGTCACACTCCGTGACACGCAACCGGGCGGATTCTAGCGGTCATTGCACCACGATGAAGGATGTGATGCGATGTGCGGCTCCAGGTACACGATAGATGATTGGCGGGCGGTCCGCCGGGAGCTCGACCGGGGCGCAACGGTGCGCGGAGCGGCTGCCGCGGCGGGCGTCGACCGCGGGGCCGTGCGGCGGCGGGGCAAATCCGCCGACCCGCCGGAATGGATGTGGTTGCAGATGGAGATCCCCGCAGAGCCCGCGGCGCCGGCCCCGAGGCGCTCGCCGAAGGCCAGGCTGAGCTACGAGCAGCGCGTGATCATATTCTGCATGCGTGTCAGGCAACCGCATGCTTTGTCACGTGACGGGCACGCCTCGGATTGGCTGCCTAGGGGTACGAAAAATCGTCCGCATCCCCATGGTTTGTCACAACAAAATCGTAACAAAGCGTGCGGTTGCCTGGCACGGCTACGCAGCTGCCCGCCGCCATCAAAGGGTGACGGGAACCCTAAAGGGTCCCCGTCACCCGAAACGTGCACAATGTAAATCGAACAGAGCTACCAGCTGATGAGCTCGTAGCCATCCTCTGTCACCACGAGCTGCACCTCCCACTGAGCGCTGTCGCTGCCGTCGGCGGTGCGCACGGTCCAACCATTCGGATCGTTCATGTCGATAGCTGCCCTGCCCGCATTCACCATAGGTTCGATGGTGAAGCACATTCCGGGCACCAAGATGGGACCAGTACCCGCCTTTGCAACGAAGCTAACGAAGGGATCCTCGTGGAACTCCAGGCCGATGCCGTGTCCGCCGAATTCCGCCACCACGGAATAGCCGGCTTCGGTTGCCACCTTGTTCACGGCAGCGCTGACATCTCCCAGATGAGTCCACGGCTTCACCGCGGCAAGCCCGGCCTGAACGCTTTCGCGCGTGACCTCGCACAAGCGTCGACGTTTCTCGCTCACCTCGCCAACGTAGAACATCCGGCTGGAATCGCTGAAATACCCATTTCGAATCGTGGACATATCGATGTTGACGATATCGCCCTCCTTCAGGATATCGTCCTTCGAGGGAATGCCGTGACACACGACGTCGTTGATGCTCGTGCACACGCTTTTCGGGAATCCCTCGTAATCCAAATCGGCAGGGATCGCGTTATGGGCGGCACAGTAATCGTAGATCCACTTGTCGATCTCCTCGGTTGACACGCCGGGCCTCACCAGCTCCCCCACCCCGTCGAGCACGCCCACGTTAACTTCCGCGGAGTACTTCATACCCTCGATGTCTAACTTGGTCTTGAGCAGGGAGCGATGGGGGATCTCCTCCCCTTTCTCCCACAGCTCCTGCATGCGCTCGTCGTTACGCGCATGGCATTTTTTGTATTTTCGCCCGCTGCCACACCAGCAATTGTCGTTGCGACCGGGATTCTTCATTCCATCGAACATCAAAGACATGATTCGCACCTTTCAGCTGCATGTTTTTTCGCTCCACATGATAATCCAATCGCAGAACGAGGACAGCATGGTTAGGAAAGGCGAATACAAAGTCCTTAGCGAGAGGACACCATGAAGGCGCCAGAATGTGACAAAGTCTACGGTTTGCTGGCACCTACGGGGCTGGCACCCGGTTGGCTGGCACCGATGAAGACGCCGGGATGTGACAAAGCATGCGGTTGGCTGGCACGGTTGGCGATCGCTGGGCCAAATTTCAAGGATAATCGCATCCGACCTCCACCCGAACGAGCATATTCGGTATCTGCTATTCAATAGCCCCTGTTCAAAAGCGAATCAATTGAGCCGTCTGATCGGACAGGGCAGAGGAAATGCGATTATCCGACTAAAATGGCCCCGGAGGGAGCGCTGAACCAACGTAAAATGCGATTTGCTCCGCAGATTGGCCCTCACCGGTAAAGATTGTCGGTGCATATGAGCGCCCGCTGACGTGCCCACCCCGCATGCTTTGTCAATGGCAGCGGGGGAAGCGGACGAATAGTTGGACCAACTTGGTCCGGTTAGGCAGCCTGACGGTACGAAAAATCGTCCGCACCCCCAACGCCGCCGTACCAAAGCATGCGATTGCCCGGCGCAGGGTACAGTGACAAAGCATGCGGTTGGCTGGCACACGGCACAGGCACACGTGGAGAACGGTACGCCGAAAAGAAAACCGCACCCCGTCGAACTGGCAAAATGCTAGCGACGCTGGCGCTTGCCGTATTTGCTTCCCTTGCGGGCGGATTTCTTCAGATCGGCCAGCGCCTCGGTTTCGCTGGATCCCTCATACTGCGCCCGCAGCTTCACCACCTCGTCGCGCAGCTGCGCCGCGCGCTCGAAATCCATGTCGGCACTCGCCGCGGCCATCTCTTCCTCCAAGCTGGACAGGATGCGCAGCACTTCCTCGCGCGCCAAGCTGGCGAGCTGCAGGTTGACCTGCTCGCTCGTGCTCTCGTCATCGGAGAAGCCGACGATATCGCTGATGGCCTTGCGGATGGTCTGCGGCTCTATCCCGTGCTCCTCATTGTACGCCATCTGCATCTTGCGGCGGCGGTTGGTTTCCGTGATGGCCAGGTCCATGCTGTCGGTCGTCTTGTCCGCGTACATGATCACTTGGCCGCTGACGTTGCGGGCAGCACGGCCGATGGTCTGGATGAGCGACCGGTAGTTGCGCAGGAAACCCTCCTTGTCGGCGTCTAATATGGCTACAAGCGACACCTCCGGCAAGTCGAGCCCTTCGCGCAACAGGTTGATGCCCACGAGCACGTCGAACTTGCCCAAACGCAGATCGCGCAATATATCCACGCGATCGAGCGTGCCGATGTCCGAGTGCATGTAATTCGCCCGTATCCCCTCGTCGAGAAGATGGTCGGTCAAATCCTCCGCCATCTTCTTCGTGAGTGTGGTTACCAGCACGCGCTCCTTCCGCTCGGCCCGCATCCGTATCTCGTCGATGATGTCGTCGATCTGGCTCGCGCTGGGCCGCACGATGATCTCCGGGTCGAGCAGGCCCGTGGGCCGGATGATCTGCTCCACGGTCTTCTGCGTCACGCGCTTCTCGTAATCGCCCGGGGTGGCGCTGACGTAGATGAACTGCGGCACCCGCTGCTCGAATTCGTCGAAGCGCAGGGGGCGGTTGTCCAAGCAGCTGGGCAGCCGGAACCCATGCTCCGCCAACGTGACCTTGCGGCTGCGGTCCCCTTCGTGCATGCCGCGGATCTGCGGCACCGTCACGTGGCTCTCGTCGATGATGCAGAGGAAATCATCGGGAAAATAGTCGATCAACGTGTACGGCGGCTCACCCGGCGCGCGCCCGTCAAGATGGCGCGAGTAGTTCTCGATGCCGCTGCAGAAGCCCATCGTCTCCATCATCTCGAGATCGTAGGTGGTGCGCATCTCCAAACGCTGAGCTTCGAGCAGTTTCCCCTCGCTCTTGAACTGCTGCAGGCGCACGCGCAACTCGTCGCGAATCGTGCGGATGGCGTGGTCCATCTTAGGCTTTGCCGTCACATAATGGCTCGCGGGCCATATGGGAAGCGCCTCGAACGAGTTCACCGCCTCACCCGTCACGTTCCCGATCTCGGTGATAGATTCCACCTCGTCGCCCCAGAACTCCACGCGCACGGGATTGTCCGCGTAGGCGGGAAACACATCCACTGCGTCCCCCCGCACGCGGAACGTGCCGCGGGACAGCTCGTAGTCGTTGCGGTCGTATTGGATATCCACGAGCCCTCGGATGAAATCGTCGCGATCCATCGGCTTCTCCCTGTCCACGAACACCGCCATGCCCGCGTAGTCCGCCGGGCTGCCGATGCCGTAGATGCAGGAGACCGATGCGACCACGATCACATCGCGGCGCGAAAGCAATGCGGCTGTCGCGGCATGCCGCAGCTTCTCGACCTCCTCGTTGATGCTGGCATCCTTCTCGATGAACGTGTCCGTGGTGGGTACGTATGCCTCGGGCTGGTAGTAGTCGTAGTAGCTTACGAAGTACACCACGGCGTTGTCCGGGAAGAAGTCCTTCAACTCCGCGGCGATCTGGGCGGCCAGCGTCTTGTTGGGCTCCAGCACCAGCGTGGGCTTGCCCGTTGCCTCGATGGTTTTGGCCATGGTGAACGTCTTGCCGCTTCCGGTGACGCCGAGCAGCGTTTGGTAGCGAAGGCCGTCCTCCACGCCTTGCGCGAGCTGATGGATGGCCTGGGGCTGGTCGCCGGAAGGCTCGAAAGGGGCCTTCACCGTCAACGGCTGGCTGGCAAGGCGCACATCGGGCAGCTTGCCCTCCATCGGGGCGCCTTCGATATTCCGTAAATGCTGCGACATCTACGAGGTGATCTGCTTCCACACGCGGTCGGTCTGGGTCTCCAGCTCTTCCAGCGTGCCCTTGTTGCTGATCACGTAATCGCTCCATATCGCGCGCTGTGTGTCGGCGGGCTGCCGGGCGATGCGGTTCTTCACGTCCTGCGGATCGAATCCCTTGGCGATGGCGCGCTCGAGCCGCACGCGCGTGGGGCACGTGACGGCGATGATGCCGTCGTTCCCGCGGATAAGCGGGGCGAAGGTGCCCTCGGGGCCGTCGTAAACGGAAATCTCGATCACCAGGTTCTCGACGCCCTCCTCCCGCAGTGCGGCAACCTTCTCCTGCGCCAGCTTCAGCAGGCGCGGCTGGGAGATCGCATTCAATTTGATGGTGTTGGCAGGGGTGGAGAAGGCGGCCTCAGCGAGCTTCGGCCGGTTGATCTGGCCGTCCTCGGTCAATATGTCGTTCCCGAACGTGCTGGTCATCAGCGCCACCACCTCGGGTTTCAGCAGCACCTCATGCCCGACTTTGTCCAAATCGAGCAGACGGGCCCCACGCTCCTCGAGCAGCTTGGCGACCGTGGTCTTTCCCGAGCCGATACCGCCGATGAGTATGAATTCCTTCATGGTGCCTCCTGTGCTGATGAAACGCGCCCCCTATCGGATGCTCTGGGCGCAGGGACTTCGCTGCATATCCTAGCAAGAATGCAGCACTTCGTGCGCGGCAATCGCAGCAATCATGGTAATCGGCATTTTCGCAGGTGGCGAGCGGATATTTGGAAAGTGCGAAGGCGCCCTCCATACTCGGCGCACAGAAGAAGGGCCCGCCCGGGGGGAGCGGACCCTTCGATCGAGCGCGTTTCAGCGCAGAGGCTATTCGGCGCCCTGCTCGCGGGCGGCGCGCTCGGCGGCGCGCTTCTCCTGACGGATGCGCTTCTCCTCCAGAGCGGCCGGATCGGGTTCGGCGACGGCAATCTCGATGCCCAGCTCCTCGGCGGCGGCCTTCATGGACAAGCTGATGCGGCGACGCTCCTTGTTGATCTCCATGACCTTGACCTTGACCTCGTCGCCCGCATGCACGACCTGCGTGGGGGTATCGATGTGGCGGTTGGCCATCTCGGAGATGTGCACCAGGCCCTCGACGTTGGGGCCGAGCTCCACGAACGCGCCGAACGGAACAGTCTTGGTGACCTTGCCGTCGGCGATGCTGTTGACGGGGTAGCTCTCCACCAGCTTGACCCACGGATCCTCGGTGGTCTGCTTCAGACCCAGGCTGATGCGCTCGCGCTGCAGATCGACGTCGAGCACCTCGACCTCGACCTCGTCGCCCACCTTGACGACTTCGCTGGGATGGTTCACATGGCTCCAGGAGAGCTCGGAGATGTGCACCAGGCCGTCGATGCCGCCCAAATCCACGAAGGCGCCGAAGTCGACGATGCTGGACACGGTACCCTTCAGGCGCATGCCCTTGGACAGGCGGGACAGGATCTCGGCACGCTCGTTCTTGCGGCCTTCCTCCAGCAGCACGCGGCGGGAAAGGACGACGTTGTTGCGGTTGCGGTCCATTTCGATGACGCGGGCTTCCAGCTCGGTGCCCATGTACATGTCCAGGTCCTTCACGCGGCGAAGGTCGACCAGCGAAGCGGGCAGGAAGCCGCGCAGGCCGATGTCCAGGATCAGGCCGCCCTTGACGACTTCGATGACCTCGCCCGTGACGGTCTCGCCGGCCTTGAATTTGTCTTCCACGGAAATCCAGGCGCGCTCGTACTCCGCACGCTTCTTCGACAGGATGAGGCGGCCGTCCTTGTCCTCTTTCTGAAGGACCAGCGCTTCCAGCTTGTCGCCCAGCGAAACGATCTCGGAAGGATCGGCATCCTTGCGGATGGAGAGCTCGCGGCTGGGAATGACACCCTCGCTCTTGAAGCCGATGTCGACGAGCACCTCGTCATGCTCGATCTTGACGACGGTGCCGTCGACCAGATCGCCCTCATCGAACTCGGTGAGCGTGCCATCGATCATCTCGTTCATCTTCTCATCGGAGACGTCCTCGTAATCGATCACAGACGGGTTCTTGATTTCGGTCAAAATGGACCCCTTTCATAAAAACGGGGACCCTTCGTCATGATTGCGTGCTACGTACCATGTTCACAACATCGAATGTGAGCAAAACATGTCTCGGGGGCCAATATTCCTCCCTGCGCGACCCGTTATCGCACAAGTTCGCTCATTGTAGCACGACCCCCCGCGATGCCGCCGTGAATTCGGCGGGTTTTCACGCCCGCGAGCCGAACCGGAGGTTGTTGTTCGCACCCCGGCATGCGGCGGCCGGAGCGCCGCTTGGGACGGGGCGATCAGCCCGGCTGCTTGGGAAACGTCCCTCGCAGGGGTTTGGACGGGCAAAGCCCGAAAAACCAGCGGTTCCTTAGAGGAAGAACAGGCATCGTGATGGAGAAAGCCAGATCCCTTTCGGATGCTATCAGGAATAAAAATCACAGCAGGATATATTACGAGCAGTTAGACTTGTCTAACATATGTGCTTGCAATAGAGCGGCTCCAAGGCTGCCGCACCCACCATCGCTTCGTTTGGAGGTTGTCTCATGAGTCAGAAGAAATTGCAAGCCAGGGACTTCATCACCATAGGCATCTTCACGGCCATCCTCTGGGTCGTCCAGATGATCCCCATGATGGCAGGTTTTCTCTCGCCCTACATCATCGCCGGCTACTGCGTGCTCATCCCGCTGTTCACCGCGATTCCGATGATGCTGTACTACGCGAAGATAGAGAAATTCGGCATGATCACCATCACATCGATCATCGTGGCCATCCTGCTCTTCGTTTTCGGAATGGGCTTCACGGGCGCTCCGATCTGCATCGTTTCCGGCATCATCGCCGACCTTATCGCAAGATCCGGCAGCTACAAGAGCAAGAGAAAGTCGGCGTTGAGCTTCGGGATGTTCTGCGTGTGGGTATCTGCAAGCTATCTTCCCTTGGTTATCACTGCGGATTCGTACAAGCAGAGCCTTCTTGAAGGTGGATATCAACAGGATTTCGTCAACACGCTGTTCGCCATCGTGACCCCCGAGACGTACCCGCTGATCATCGTCGGCTGCTTCGTCTTCGGCGTCATCAGCTCATATCTTGGCATGGCCGTGGTCAAGAAGAATTTCGAAAAAGCAGGGATCGTTTAGTTAATGGCCGGAGAAGGGAATCGAGATGCCGCCGGCGTCCTCCACCTCGATCCGAGGACGAAACTGCTCATCATGGTTCTGTTCTCGGTCGTGGTGATGTTCGACGTTGTAGACGGCCCTGCCTACATCGTGAGGACGATCATGACCTTCATACCCGTCGTCCTAGTGTGCTTGGAAGGAAAGGTCCATATAGGAGCGCGATTCACCGTCCTGTTCATAGCGGCGACGTTGCTCCAATCGTTCGCGCAGCAGAACATCCACGGCATGCTCGGCATGATCGTCTTATTCATATGCTATATGGTCACCCAATTCGCGCCGACGGTGATCATGGTCGGATATTGCATCACGACGACGAAAATCAGCGAATTCATGGCAGCGATGGTGCGAATGCGCTGCCCGCAGGGACTCTCGATCGCCGTGGCGGTCATGATGCGCTTCTTCCCGACGCTCGCCGAAGAATACCGTTCCATTCGAGATGCCATGAAGATGCGCGGGATCCGGTTCGGTGGCGGGAAAGTGACGAAGATGGTCGAATACCGTCTGAGCCCGTTGCTGTTCTCATGCGTCAACATCGGCGACGAGCTCTCCGCGGCGGCGATAACTCGCGGGCTGGGAGCCCCGGTCAAACGCACGAACGTATGCGAGATCGGCATCCGCAAGCGCGATGTCCTCATCCTGATCGCGACAACCGCCTTCACCGTGCTCTACTTGCATCTCACGCTTCAGCATGGAAGCGTGATCGCATGATAGAAATCGAGGATGCGACGTTCACCTATGCGGGGCTCGAGCGAAGCGGCATCGCCGATATCAACCTGGCCATCGACGATGGCGAGTGCGTGCTGCTATGCGGGGCATCCGGGTGCGGGAAGACCACGGTCACCAGGCTCATCAACGGGCTCGTCCCGCATTTTTTCAAAGGCGAGCTCACGGGTAAAATCACGGTAAACGGCAACGACATAGGCGAGAAGGAGCTCTACGATCTGGCGGGAATCGTGGGAAGCGTCTTCCAAAACCCGCGCAGCCAGTTCTTCTCAGTCGATACGGACGGGGAAATCGTATTCGGGCCCGAGAACATCGGCATCCCCAAAGATGGGATACTCGAACGAAAGGCCCACGTCATCAACGCGTTTAATCTAGAATCGCTCATGAACCGCAGCCTGTTCGAGTTGTCCGGCGGAGAGAAGCAGAAAATAGCATGCGGTTCCGTCGCAGCGCTTCTGCCCGAAATCATCATTCTCGACGAACCGTCATCGAATCTCGATTGGGATTCGATCCGCGATTTGCGAAATATAATCGAGCTCTGGAAAAGCCAGGGCAAAACCGTCATCGTGTCGGAGCATAGGCTTTGGTATCTGAAAGACGTCATCGATCGGGCCGTCTATATGGAAAACGGCCGGATCGTGCACGAATGGGATAGGGAGCGTTTCTCGGCGATGGACGCGGACGAGCTTGCAGCGTTCGAGCTGCGTCCCGTCGACATCGAGGAACGATACATGGCGGAATTCTCCGCACCGGTCGTGCCTCCCTCGGGATCCGCCGATTCCGCCGAACCGCTGCAAAGCCCTGGACGGCCGGACGCAAGCGCCCCCGATGCGATATCGATCAGAGATTTCTACTTCACTTACACGCCGAGGAAATACCTCTTCGTCAAGAAGAAGCTCACCCCGGACGATGCAGATATCTGCACGATCCGCATACCGCGCATCAACGTGAGGAAAGGCGAGGTCTGCGGCATCATCGGCAGAAACGGATCGGGAAAATCAACCTTTCTGCGATGCCTGTGCGGTCTGGAGAAAACATGCATCGGCTCGGTGGAGATCGGAGGGAGGGCATACGCGGGCAAGAAGCTTGCAAACGTATGCTATCTGGTCATGCAGGATGTCAACCACCAGCTGTTCACCGACAGCGTGATCTCGGAAGTGATGCTCTCGATGGACGATCCCGACGAGGCGGCGGCGATGGGCATCCTTGACGAGCTGGATCTCCTGGAGTTCAAGGACAAGCACCCCATGGCGCTTTCCGGCGGGCAGAAGCAACGCGTCGCAATCGCCTCGGCATTGGCTTCGAACGCGGAGATCCTGCTGTTCGACGAGCCGACATCGGGACTGGATTACGGCCATATGAAAGAAGTCTCGCAGCTCCTTCGCGACATCGCGGGGAGCGACAAAGCCGTTTTCGTATCAACCCACGATCCGGAGTTCTTAGCGGAATGCTGCGATCGCACGATTCTCATCGTAGACGGCGCGGCCAGGGAGATTCGATGATGGGGGATGCGAAACATACCATCTTGAGCCAATTCAAGAAGGTGCCTGGTTCTCGAGCGTTGTCCGGCGACGCGGGGATCGAGATACCCCTGCCATCGTCAAATGGGGCTTTCCAAGGGAAGATGGTCTCGGTATTCCCCGGAGGGGGCCTGCTTCTCAACATCATCGATATTCGCTCGGCGAGCATACCCGATTGCCTTTCGAAACCCGACGCCGCGGCAAGGAGGCTCAAGGTGAACTTCTGCGCGAAGGGACGCTGCGAACTTGAGACTAAATCCAGAAAATGCACGTTCCTCACCGCAGGAGAAATCGCTATCGACGCAGGCCAAACGTATGAAACGTATTTCTATCCGACCGAGGAATACCTTGGGTTCGAGCTCATCGGGTACATCGACGGCCTCGACGGCGATGCCGACGCGCCCAAGATCCCCGCGATGGACGACCTGTTCGACCGCTGCACGGCAAGCGAGCACCCCTGGATCCGCAACGCGGGCAAGCACCTGGCTGACTTCTACGATGTATTCAAATTCTACCTGGACAGGGACCTCGGACACGACCTCGTTTTCCTCAAGTGCGCCGAGCTCCTGACATGTCTGAGCCGAATCGACTTCGAAAGCACGCAACTCGCCCGAACGTACTACACTCCCTCGAAAATGGAGATCGCGAAACGCGCAAGATCCATTATCATGTCCGATTTATCCGTTCGCCATACCGCCAAATCGCTCGCCGATCGATTCGGGGTAAGCGAAACCAGCCTGAAAAACTACTTCAAAAGCGTGTATGGTTGCGGATATGCCGAATTCCAACATGATATACGGATGAAAAAGGCGGCCGAGCTCCTTCGCGAATCGAACGATAGAATCGCCGACATCAGCGCAGCGGTGGGCTTTGCCACGCAAGCGAAATTCGGGGTTGCATTCAAGAACCGATTCGGATCCACCCCCTTGGAATATCGCCGTATGGATAGGCTCAATTCCAAAGAGGTGGAGGGACGCGTTGACCTCGAGCGGTAAAAGGAGCGAAGCCCGGAAGGGGAGATGACGGACCGCCCGACCGCCCTGCGGCAGGCGGTCCCGCTTAGAGGAAGAACACGAGGCTGTCGATAGCGAACAGCGGGATGAGAATCGCGCCGCTCCAGCCCATATAGGCGAAGAAGCTGGGCATCTTCACGTTCGCGCTTTCGGCGATGTTCTTGACCATGAAGTTGGGAGCGTTGCCGATGTAGGTGTTCGCTCCCATGAACACGGCGCCGGCGGAAATCGCCAGGAGCATCTTCGGATCCACGATGCCGACCGCGGTGGACAGCGCGTTCGCAGCGGTGCTGCCGAGCGCCCCGGCCGTTGTCATGAACACGACGTACGTGGGGCTGTTGTCCAAGAACGAGCTGAGCGCGCCCGTGGCCCAGAAGAACTTCAAGGGCGAGTCGATACCCAAGCTCGCGCCGTTGGTACGCAGGAGCATGAGGGCAGGAATCATCGTGATGAAGATGCCGATGAACAGCTTGGCGACCTCCGCGATGGGGCCCCATTCGAAGTTGTTGTCCTCGCGCAGCTCCTTCGGAGTGGTCTTCAGAGAAAGGGCCATCGCGATGAGGATGAGCACGATCTGGACGATGTAGTCCACGCCGATGTGGACGCCTTCCACATCGAAGCCGTATGTCGCACCGGTAGCGGGATCGATGAATGCCTCCATCTGGGGGATGGAGCCGTTCAGGATGACGGCGATGATGATCACGGCAAGGAAGAAGAGGTTGTGCCAGCCCTCGATGCGGATGGGGGTGCGCTCGTCCGCCGCATCCTCCAACGCCAGAGCCTCGGCGCCCTCCTTGCCTTCCTTCTTGATGTAATGACGGTCGATCAGGGCGAACACGATGAGCATGATGACCGTGTTGAACACCAGCATCGGCCAGATATGCTCAAGCGTCCAGAAGAACGGAACGCCGCGCAGGTAGCCCAAGAACAGCGGAGGGTCGCCCAACGGTGTCAGACAGCCGCCCATGTTGGCGACGAGGAAGATGAAGAACACGACGATATGCGCCTTATGCTTGCGCCATAGGTTTGCACGAAGCACCGGGCGGATAAGCAGCATGGCGGCGCCAGTGGTGCCCACCCAGCTGGCGATGAACGTGCCCAAGGCGAGCAGCACGACGTTGTTCTTCGTCGTGCCCACGATGGTGCCCTTGACGTGGATGCCGCCCGCGACGGTGAACAGCCCCAGCAGCAGCACGATGAAGGGCACGTAGTCGCCCAGCACCGTCTCCGCCAAGCTCTCGACGGTCACGCCGAACCCGAAGACCGCGGTGAACGGGATCAGGAAGACCAGCGACCAAAACATCGCGACATGCAGCTCGTGGGCCTCCCACCATTCTCCTTTGACCAATGGAAAAATCGCGATGGAAAGCAGCATGCCCGCGAATGGGATGATGCTCCATATCGGCAATACGCTTCCAATATCCATGTGCCCTTCTCCTCTCCTCAAGATAACCCCCGCATTTTAGCCCAAGAACCCGCATGCGCAAAACAGAAGCCTATCGGAAGCGCATATTCCTGACACCGAAACCAGATGCGGCATTGCGCAGGTCGTGTGCGTGCAGATCCCAAGGGAGCCGTCCCAATGCCCGAATTTTGAAATATTGATAAGTTTTCTTACTTTCAACGGAAACCGAAGTTTCCTTCCGTATAATAATAAGCAACCTTAGTTGTTATCGATGATAGAAAGGATATGCCATGCCCACCGACAACGAAGAGCTCATGAACGATCTGCAGAGGGTTTCCGCCGTTCTCCGCCGCAGCCATCACGACCAGATGAAAGGCGGCCATCGTCATCGGCATCACGGCGCCGAGGCCGCCGGCGAGGACCATGCGCACCACGGGAAGAAATGCCATGGCGCCGAGGGCAAAGGCGCCGGCCACGGCTATGGCAGCCACAAGTGCCACGGGGGAAGCGGACGCCACGGCCAGAACCGCATCCTCGCTGTGCTGGTCATGCAGGACGGCACCAGTCAGAAGGATCTCGCCTACCTGCTGGGAATCCGCCCGCAAAGCCTGACCCAGGCGCTCGAATCCCTGGAAGCGCATGGGTACATCACGCGCAAGCAGGACGAGAGCGACCACCGCACCCGCCGCGTGTTCTTGACGGAGAAGGGCGCGGGACGCGCCGCGAAAGTCGCCGAAGATCGCAAGAGCTACGCCGACAACGCCCTGGGCATGCTCTCCGAGGATGAGAAGGAGCAGCTGTCGGACATCTTGGCGAAGATCAACGCCGGCCTGGACGAGAAACTCGCAGAGGGCGAATAGGCGGGCAACGCCTCCCCGGGACACGCGCCTTCCCGCACGACCGAGGCCCCTCGCGGCAACCAGCCGTGAGGGGCCTCCCCTCTCAAGAGGGTGCAGGGAAGAACGTCGATTACGATTTCGCCACCCGCGAGGGGCCTCCCCTCTCAAGGGAATGCAGGGTCATCGCATAGGCATGCGCGTTCGCCGGAGCGGCGAAATCGCACGTGACGGTTCGGTCCGCGCAGGGCCGCGAAACGCTCCGAACCGCAATCCGCACATGCAGGGCGCTTCGATCCCTCCTGTGCAGACCGGGCTGGAAGCCTCCGCCTCCAGCCCGGCCATCGAAACTCGTTTGAAAACGTCAGGAAACGCGCCCGTCCGGTTTCCGAACCGCCGCCTGCAGCCGAGCGAGGACGCTGTCCGCGATGCCCTCCGCATCCAAGCCGAGGCGCTCGAACAGTATTTCGACATCGCCCTGCTCGATGAAGGCATCGGGAATCCCCAAGACCAGAGCGGGAACGGCGAGCCCGCTTCGGGCAAGCTCCCCCAAGGCGGCTTCGCCCACGCCTCCGCGGACCACGCCCTCCTCCACCGTCACCATCAACTTCGTATCGGCAGCGGCGCGCACGGCCTCCGCGTCGATCGGCTTCACCCAGCGCATATCCACCACACGTGCCTGGATTCCTTGTTCGGCAAGGATATCGGCGGCACCGAGGGCGTTTTGAACCATGCGCCCCCACGCCAATATGGCAACGTCTTCGCCTTCACGGACCACGCGGCTCCTCCCCACGTCCCAGGTCTCATGCTTAGGAGGAAGCTTCGCGCCGACGCCTTCGCCGCGCGGGTAGCGCAGGGCCACGGGGCCGTCCATCTTCAAGGCGGTGTGCAGGGCTGCCACCAGCTCGGCTTCGTCGGACGGAGCCATCGCGCGCATGCCCGGTATCATCCGCAGGTACACCATGTCGAGCGTGCCATGGTGCGTCGGACCGTCGTCGCCCACCAGGCCGGCGCGGTCGACGGCGAACACCACATGCCGCCTCGCCAACGCGCAATCGATATCGATCTGGTCTATGGCGCGCTGCAGGAACGTGGAGTAGATGCACACGACAGGCTTCTTGCCACCCGCCGCAAGACCGCTTGAAAGCGCGACCGCATGCTCCTCGGTGATGCCAGTATCGATGAATCGCTTGGGGAAGCGCTTCGAGAACGGCGCCAAGCCGGTGCCGTCCTTCATCGCCGCCGTGATGGCGATGATGGCCTTGTCCTTGCTCGCCTCCTTCATCAGGGCGTCGCCGAACACCGACGTGTACTTCGGTTTCGCGGCGGGGTTCTTGATGAGCTCGCCTTTGGCGACGTCGAAGGGACCCACCCCGTGGTAGAGCTCGGGGTTGCTCTGCGCGGGCGGGTAGCCGTTACCCTTGCGCGTCATCACGTGGACGAGCACCGGGCCGTCCGATTGCAGCGACATGCGCAGCACCTCGCGCAGCTGAGCCAGGTCGTGCCCGTTCACCGGCGCCGTGCAGGTGATATCGAGCTGCTCGAACACCATCGTGTCGGGGACGACGAACTGCTTCATCGACTCCTTCATGTTGCGGCCGAAGTCGAGCATGGCCTGCGTGAGCGGACCCGAATGCTCCATCGCCTCCTGCATGGTATCGCGCGTGCGCCGGTACTGCGAGGACATGCGCATGTAGCCGAGATGCTGGACGAGCGCCCCCACGGGACGCGAGATCGACATGCCGTTGTCGTTCAGCACGATGACCATGCGCGCCTGCTCTTGGCCGATATGGTTGAGGGCCTCGAACGCCATGCCGCCCGAAAGCGCCGCATCGCCGATGACCGCGACGATGTTGTTCTTCTTGCCATCGAGATCGCGCGCGCGGGCAAGGCCCATCGCCACCGAGAGGCTGTCGGAGGCATGGCCTGAGGGGTGCACGTCGTAGGGGCTCTCGGAGGGGTTGGGGAACCCGGTGATGCCGTCGATCTGGCGCAGCGTCCTGAATCGGTCGCGGCGGCCGGTCAGCAGCTTGTGGGCGTACGCCTGGTGTCCCACATCGAAGACGATCTTGTCCTCAGGGCAGTTGAGGATCGAGTGCAGGGCGACGATGATCTCGACCGCACCGAGGCTCGGGGCGAGATGGCCGCCGTTGGTCGAGGTGGTCGATATGATCTCCTGCCTGATCTCGTTGCAGAGCCGCGAAAGGTCCCCCAGCGGCAGGGCGTGCAGATCCTGCGGACTGTTGATCCTGTCGAGTATGCGCTTCGGCTTGTCCACGTGTATCCCTCTTCCCGCCCCGCGCCCGGACGGACGTGGGGAGGCGGCCTAGATGCTCTCCTCCGCCGTGCGCGCGGGGGCATCCCCCATCTGGGCCGTCTCGTCTTCAGCGGCATCGCGGGCGGCGATGCCCTCCTCGAGCAGGCTCGATGCCTGCATTCCCAATTGAACCGCCTCTTCGAACAGGTCGAGGGCATCGTCCAAAGGCATGCCCTCGTCCTCTACCTGGCGCCCGATTTCCCTCAGGCGCTCGTTGATATGCTCGAAGGTCGGCTTCTCCTGCGACTCCATATTACTCCGCATCGCCTTCGCCGGAAGCGGATTCGGCCGCAGCGGCCGCCTCGAGGCTGCGGGCTATGGAGCCAAGCACCCCGTTGACGAACCCGGCGGATTCGTCTTCGCCGCCGAAGGAGCGCGCGAGTTCGATCGCCTCGTTGATGGCGACCGAAACCGGCACGTCGTCCGCATAGCGCATCTCGTAGACGGCGACGCTCATGATCGAGCGGTCGACCAGCGGCATGCGGTCGACCGACCAGTTCTTCGAGGCGGCCGTCAGCAGGCGGTTGATCTCCGCCTCGTGGGAGCCCACCCCGCGCACCAGCTTGACGGCGTAGTCGGGCAGTTTGCCCGCATCGGGAACCGCATCGGCGCGGTCCGCGATATCCCAGGCGGCATCGCCCGTGATGATGCTCTCGTAGAGGACCTGGGCAGCCAAGCGCCGCGAGAGCGTGCGCTCTGCATGGTTGTTCGACATCCGCTGCCCCTACTCGAAGCGGATGCCGTCGATGTACACGTCGACGGACGAGACGGTAAGGCCCACCTGCGTGAGCACGGCATCGACGACTGCTTGGCGGATCGCCTCGGCAAGCTCGGGCAGGATCGCGCCGAACTGCGCCTCCACATGCACGCCCGCGGCGATGGTGCCATCGTCGGTGGGGGCGACGTCGATGCCTTGCGTGGCGGGCTTGCTCTGCAACGCGGAAAGGATCCCGCTCGCACTGGGAACCCCGACGTTGGCAACGCCCTCGACGTTCTTGACCGCGATGGAGATCACGGTTTCCACGACGCCGTCGGCAAGTGTCATACCCTCAATGTTCAAACTGGGCATGCTATTCTCCCATCTCGGTTTCGATGAAGTCGGTGTAGGCCTCCCCGCGCTCGAACGCGGGGATCCCGAGCACCTTCTGGTGGAAGGAAATCGTGGTTTTCACGCCCTCGATCTCCAGCTCGGATAGAGCGCGCTTCGCACGGGCGATCGCCTCCGCGCGGTCGTAGCCCCATACGATGAGCTTCGCGATCAGCGAATCGTAGAACGGGCTGATGCGGGCGCCCTCTTCGAGGTACGTCTCGACGCGGATGCCCGGGCCGGCGGGGAGCGTGAACTTCGTGATGGTGCCGGGGCTGGGCATGAAGTTATGGTCGGGGTCCTCGGCGTTGATGCGGAATTCGATCGCGTGGCCGTACGGCGTGAACGGCGCGCGCTCGGCGCACGCCAGGGGCTCGCCTGCGGCGATGCGGATCTGCTCTTTGATGATGTCGGTGCCGGTGATCTGCTCCGTCACGGGATGCTCGACCTGCACGCGGGTATTCATCTCCATAAAGTAGAACTTGCCGTCCTGGTCGAGCAGGAACTCGATGGTGCCCGCGTTGCGATAATCCACCGCTCGCACGGCCTTGATGGCGGCAACGCCCATGGCCCGGCGCGTCTCGGCATCGAGGGCGGGGCTCGGGGCCTCCTCCAGGAGCTTCTGGTGGCGGCGCTGGATGCTGCAGTCGCGCTCGCACAGGGCGACGCGGTTGCCAAAGTCGTCCGCAAGGATCTGTATCTCCACGTGGCGCGGGCGCAGCACGAGCTTCTCAAGGTAGACGTCGCCGTTGCCGAAGGCGGCAGCCGCCTCGGTCTTGGCCGCCTGGTATTCCTTCTCCAAATCGGCGGGGTCGTGCACTTCGCGCATGCCCTTGCCGCCGCCGCCGGCGCTCGCCTTGATGAGCACGGGATAACCCACCTTGGCGGCGAATTCCGCCGCCTCCTCCACGGTGTCGACCGTGCCGATGCTCCCGGGCACCGTCGGCACTCCGCAGCGCTTCATGGTGTCGCGCGCGACGCTCTTATTGCCCATCGCCTCGATGCAGTCCGGCGAAGGGCCGATCCAGACGATGTCGTTGTCCATGCACGCGCGGGCAAAGTCGGCGTTTTCGGCCAAGAAGCCGTAACCGGGATGGATGGCCTGGGCGCCGGTCGTTGTCGCCGCGGCGATGATGTTCGGCATGGCCAGGTAGCTCTTCGTGGCGGGAGCGGGCCCGATGCACACGGCCTCGTCGGCATAGCGCACCGGCAGGGTGTCCGCGTCCTCCGTCGAATAGACGGCGACGGTCTTCACGCCCAGCTCCCGGGCGGCCCGCATGATGCGCAGAGCCACTTCCCCGCGGTTGGCGATGAGGATCTTATCGAACATCACACGTTCTCCAAATCCTTGACGCCCTCGGGGTTATGGGGTTCCAGATAGAACAGCACGGTGCCGAACTCGACGGGGTCGGCGTCGTTGAGGCACACTTCACGGACGGTGCCCATCTGCTCGGCCTCGATCTCGTTCATCAGCTTCATCGCCTCGACGATGCACAGCGTCTGATGCGCGGACACCTCGTCGCCCACCTTCACGAAGGGAGGCTGGTCGGGCGCGGGGGCCACGTAGAAGGTGCCCACCATGGGAGATGTCACCGGCACCCACGTGGGGGGGCGATCGCCTGCCGGCTCGGGTGCGGCATGCTTCGGCGCGGATTCCGCCGGAGCGGCCGCGACGGCAGGAGCCGTTGCAACAGGGGCGGCTGCGGGAACGGCTGCCATGGCGGAGGGCATGCGCACGGAAATGCGGGCGCCCTCCTCTTCCACGACGATCTCGCCTACGCCGCTTTCCTCGGCGACGCGAACCAGCTCGCGAATCTGATTGATATCCACGTAATCGTCCTCCTTCGTTCCGCTCGACTCGTTCTCGAGCAGGAAATCCACTTTTTCAGATGTGCGGTGCTTGCTCAGGTACGTGCGCGCCTCGTTGGGGAACATCGCGTACATGAGCACATCCTCTTCGTTCTGCGCCAGGTCGCCAATCTCCTCCACCAGGTCGTCGTATGTGGTGGTGACCAAGGAACCCGGGGCGATGCTCGGGTCGAGGATGCCCGAGTCCCCCACAACGCGTTTGACGATCTCCGGGTCCATCATGCCGGGCGCCTTGCCGTAGTAACCGCAGATGTAATCCTTCATCTCCTTGGAGACGATACCCCATCGCTTGCCGGTGAGCACGTTGAACACGGCCTGCGTGCCGACGATCTGGCTCATGGGGGTCACCAGCGGCGGATACCCGACCTCGGCACGGACCTTGGGGATCTCCTTCATGACGTCGTTCAGGCGGCCGCTGGCATTCTGCGTCTCCAGTTGCGCCATGAGGTTGCTCATCATGCCGCCCGGCACCTGGTGGCTGTATACCTTCATGTGCACGAGGCTGGACACGCCGCGCTTGTGGTGGGTGCGCTTGCGCACTTCCTCCCAGTAGTCGGCGATCTCGAACAGCAGGCTCAGGTCGAAACCCGTGTCGTAACGGCTCTCCTGCAGGGCGGCGGCGAGCATCTCCACCGCGGGCTGGCTGTTGCCGAACGCCAAGGGGGCGCTCGCGGTGTCCACGATGGCGGCGCCGGCCTCGGCTGCCTTGATGTAGTTGGCGGGCGCCATGCCGCCGACGTAGTGGCAATGCACGTGCACCGGCAGGCCGATCTCGGCGTTCAACGCCTTCACCATGCGCTCGGTGCGATACGGGGTGAGCATGCCGGCCATGTCCTTGATGGCGATGGAATCGGCGCCCAGGTCCTTCAGATCCTGTGCGTACTCCAGATAGCTGTCGAGCGTGTGCACGGGGCTCATGGTATAGCTGATCGCACCCTCGAACCAACCGCCGCACGCCTTGATGGCATCGGCGTTGTCCACGACGTTGCGGATGTCGTTCAGCGCGTCGAACACGCGGAAGACGTCGACGCCGTTGCGCTTGGCGCATTTGATGAAACGGTCGCAAACCTCGCGCGAATAGTGCTTGTAGCCCACCAGGTTCTGGCCGCGGGAAAGCATGGCGAGCCGCGTGTTGGGCGTCTTGGCGTCGATCGTGCGCAGGCGCTCCCACGGGTTCTCGTCCAAAAAGCGCAGGCAAGTATCGAATGTCGCACCGCCCCAGGCCTCGATGGCCCAGTAGCCGACCTTGTCGATCTTCGGCAGGATGGGAAGCATATCGCCCACGGCCATGCGCGTCGCCCACAGGCTCTGCTGACCGTCGCGGATGGTGGTGTCCATGATTTGAAGTCTGGGCATGCGAAACCTCCTTGATAATTGAAGTCACATTATAGGGAAACATGCCGCATCGGGCTTTACCGCATCAAAATTCATAGTCAATCTACCCATTCCCCAGACCAGCGGACCGTCGAACGGGCGTCCCATCTGGGGTCTTGGACGCACGCGGAGCGGAGCGCGCCGTTGAGGCGATTTTTGCTTGCACGCGATAGAGCGTTAAAGGAAAATAGGGCGGTTCATATCCATACGGGAAGGAATCATCGTGGGTAATCTTTGGAGAACATGGAATTCATGGAGCCTGATCGGCCGCATCGTCTGCGGTTTGGTCATAGGCACCATCCTGGCGCTCGTCGTGCCGGGGAGCGAATGGATCGCATTGCTCGGCACGCTGTTCGTATCGGCTCTGAAGGCGGTAGCACCCGTGCTCGTCTTCTTCCTGGTCATCAGCGCGCTGTGCAATGCGACCAAGTCCGGTGCCATGAAGCGCATCGTCGTGCTGTACGTCATCGGCACGTTCATCGCGGGAATCGTGGCGGTCTGCGCCAGCTTCCTGTTCCCGCTGCAGCTGACGCTCCAGGGCGTCGAGGCGGCGAACAAGACGGCGCCGTCCGGCGTGGGCGAAGTGCTCAGCAACCTGCTTACCAACATCGTCAGCAATCCGGTCGGATCGCTCACCGAGGCGAACTTCCTGGCGATCCTCACCTGGGCGATCCTCATCGGCATCGCCCTGCGTGCGGCAAGCGACGGGACGAAGCGGATCCTGGCGGATACGGCGGATGCCGTGCAGAAGGTCGTGCGCTGGGTCATCGCCTTCGCGCCCTTCGGCGTGCTGGGCCTGGTCTACAACGCCGTCACCACCAGCGGCATCGAGATCTTCACCGAATACGGGGAGCTCATCCTCATCCTCGTCGGCTGCATGGCGATCATCGCGTTCATCACCAACCCGATCATGGTCTACCTCAACATCCATCGCAACCCGTTCCCCCTGGTGTTCCGCTGCCTAAAGGATTCGGCCATCACGGCGTTCTTCACCCGCAGCTCCGCGGCGAACATCCCCATCAACATGGAGCTGTGCCGCAAGCTCGGGCTTGACAAGGACAACTACTCCGTGTCGATCCCCCTGGGCGCCACGGTCAACATGGCCGGCGCCTGCGTGACGATCACCGTCATGAGCATGGCCGCGGCCCAGACGCTGGGCATCCAGGTCGATTTCCTCACCGCCGTTATCCTATGCGTGCTCTCCGCTGTGAGCGCGGCCGGCGCTTCCGGCGTCGCGGGCGGCAGCCTCCTGCTCATCCCGGTCGCCTGCTCGCTTCTGGGCGTCCCCACGGACATCGCCATGCAGATGGTGGGCGTCGGGTTCATCATCGGCGTGATCCAAGACAGCTGCGAAACGGCCCTGAACTCCAGCTCCGACGCCCTGTTCACCGCCACGGCCGAATACGCCAATTGGAACAAGGTGGGCGTGGAATACCAGGCCGGTCGCGACCACGAGCCCGTGGACGCGGACCTGCTGCCCGCCGCGCGCATCGCGTAGCGGCTTCTGTTGATACCGCGTTGCTTATGCGAAGGACCGCCCCGCGGGGCGGTCCTTCCGGTATAGTCAGGTGAACCGAATCAAGGAGTCTGATCTTGGCACCTGCACACGGCAAACACGGCAAGCCGGGCGCGCATGCTGCCCATGCGAGGCGCCGCCGCCCCATCGGATGCATCATCGCGGGCATCGTCGCCGCCCTCCTTCTCGCAGCCGTCCTCGCGGGCACCGCGCTCTTCCCCAACGCCGCGCGCGAACTCGCGGATTCGCTTCTTCCGGGTGCAGGCATCTCGGTGCCGTCGGAAACCTCGGCGAGCGCCCCGGCCAGCCGTCCATCCGTTTCCGACCCTCCGGCCCCACGGTCCTCATCCCCGGCATCCACGCCGCCAGCCGGCGCGAAGGCCCCGCTGAAGACCGCGCAGATCGCAGCATGCGGCGATGTCGCGATCCGCTGCCCCATCGAGCCCGCATCCATCACGGGGGTGCTCTTCCATCAAGCCTCGTACGATTACGCCCTGCAGATGACCACGCAGCTGCCCGCAGCCGACGCGGAGACGTGCTGGAGCACGAATGCGATCCGCGTGAACAACGCGCAGACCGATGTATCCGGGTGGGTGGACGCCGATGCGCTGCATCTGTGGCGCACGGGCGCGTCCACCGACATGGACACATCGATCGACACCGGCGCGGCAGCCGGAACCCCGGTATACGCCCCCGTCACCGGCACGGTGATCAAGGTGTGCGACTATCTTCTGTACGACGAGCTGCCCGATATCGAGATCCATATCCAGCCCGACGGGCACCCCGAGCTCGACTGCGTGATCATCCACACCACGGACTGCCAGGTGACCGCCGGCCAAAGGGTCGAGGCGGGGGTCACCCGGATATCCAGCATTCGGGACATCGCATCGACGATAAGCGGCGTGCAGCTCGAATCGTTCACCGAGGACGGCGGGAACCACGTCCACGTGCAGGTCAACGATGCCGATGCACCGGGATATCGGTTGAAGAAGCTGATCAGCGCGGTCCTCACCGGGCAGGAAACGCCCGAGCAGGCTGCGGCGCAGCATGCCGCCGAAGAGGAGGCGAGAGCGGCGGCCGAAGCCGCCGCCTAGAAGCACTGACGAAGGCTAGACGCGCTTGACGAAGCGGCCGTCGCGGGTGTCGATCTGAACTTTCTCCCCCACGTTGATGTACATGGGGATGTTCACCACGGCGCCAGTCTCGAGCGTGGCGGGCTTCGTGCCGCCCTGCACCGTGTCGCCCTTGAAGCCCGGATCCGTCTCGGCGACCTCGAGCTCAACGAACATCTGCGGCGTCACGCTGATCAGCTCATCGCCCGCGTACTGCAGCGTCACCTCGTCGCTTTCCTTCAGCCAGTTGGCGGTGTCGCCGATGACATCGGCGGGGATGTTCATCTGCTCGTAGTTGTTGGGGTCCATGAAGTAGAAGTCGGCGCCGTCGGTATAGAGGTACTGCATCTTCTTCTCTTCCATGCGCACGGAATCGAACTTCGTTCCGCTGTTGAACGTGTATTCGACCACCCGGCCGCTGCGGATGTCGCGCAGCTTGGTGCGCACGAACGCACCGCCCTTGCCGGGCTTCACGTGCTGGAACTCCTGGATGGTCCACAGCTTGCGGTTGTACTCGATGCAGATACCGTTCTTGAAGTCGGCAGTGGAAATCGCCATTGGCTGATACCCTTCTTTTCGTGTTGCAAACCGCTAGATAATAACGATGTCGTGCGTAGATTGCGTGAAGACCTGGAATCCACCGTCGGTCACCACGCCGTAATCCTCCAGACGCATGCCGAACTCCCCTTCGAGGTAGATGCCCGGCTCCACCGTCACCACGTTGCCAGCCTGCAGAGGCTCATCGTTGCGAGGGGACAGCAAGGGCTCCTCGTGGACGTCGATGCCGACGCCGTGGCCCAGCCCGTGCCCCATCTTCCCGCCGAATCCGGCGGCGGCGAGCACGTCCTCCGCCATCCGATGCGCCGCAGCGCCCGTCACGCCGGGCTTGAGGAAGGCCTCGACCGACTCGTTCGCCTCGCGCAGCGCGCGGTAGGCATCGCGTTTGCGCCGGTCGGGCTCGCCGAGGAACACCGTGCGCGTCATATCGCTGCAATAGCCGCGGGCACGCGCCCCGAAATCCATGACGACGCACTGCCCCGCCTCCAGAACGGTGTCCCCGGGAATCGCGTGCGGGCTCGCGCCGTGGGGGCCGGCGGCGACGATGCTTCCAAACGCAAGGCCCTCCGCGCCGTGGCAGAGCATGAAATGCTCCAGCTCGACCTTCACCTGGCGCTCCGTCATGCCAGGTTTCATGAAGCCGATGATATGGTCGAACGCCGCGTCAGTGATAGCCTGCGCATGCCTCAGCCGGTCGATTTCCGCGGCATCCTTGACCGCGCGCAGCCCCAGCACCAGATCGTGCGTTTCGAAGAAGCGCTCCCGCGCGCCGTCGCCGAGCTCCTTTTCGAGGGCGCGGAATTCCGCAAGCGCCATCCCATCCTCCAGGGCGAGGGGGAACGGGGGCCGCTGGCCCTTGAGCCATTCCGCATGGCTCATGCGCGCATCGTCGATGCGGACGGGGCCGCCCTCAGCCGCCCTGCGGCAGGCGGCGCTGTAGCGGGAATCCGTATGCAGGACGGCATCGTCGCCTGTCACGAGCAGGGCGTGGGCCTGCTCGTCGTCGAACACGCCATCGAAAGCGGTCAGCCAGGCGATGTTGCCCGTATCGCGGACGAGGATCGCATCCTGCTCCAAAGCCGAGCGGACCTTCGCAAGCCGCGCGGCGCTCAATTCGCTGTTCATCATGCTCCTATCAATACTCCTGCCCGCAGACGGCATCGATGCTGCCGACCTGCTCGGCTCCGCACCTCCGTGCGCGGCGTCCCTGCAAGCGAGAGCGCGCCGCGAAAGATCAGCGGTCCGCCAGCCAATCCTCCATCTGCGCACGCAGGATTTCGCGCCCGACCGTTTCGATGCTCCACGAGCCCACATCATGCGGCAGGACGAATCGGACGCCGTCGCCGGACGGCTCGTCAACCCGCATCGCATCGATCAGCCCGTCGGGGTCGGCCGCAAGCGGGATGCGCTCCACGCCCAACGCGTCGAGCAGGCCATCCTGCTCCTCGACAAAGGCCGGCGATGCCCCGCACACCGCCGCGCCCAACCGTGCGGAGAGGCGCATGCCCTCCGCGATGCACCGGCCGTGGCCGAAGGCGCCGTATCCGGCGATTCTCTCGATAGCGCATCCCAGCTCGGAGCCGTAGCGCAAGCAGGAGCGCACCTCATCGTCGGTCGCATCCCCGGCAACGACCCCCGCCCTGAACACCAGGCAGCGGGCGATCATCTCGCGCAGCAGCTCCTCATCATGAGATGCCAACCCCCGCGCACGCTCGCACATCCAGAAGAAGGATTCGTCGGAAGACAGGACCGCAGCCCGCACCGCTTCGGCCCAGCCGTTGCCCCACTCCCCCTCCGGCAGCGAGGAAAGCGCGTTCGTGTCCACACAGACGAAGCGGGGGCGCGCCGTGACGCTGGCGATGTCCTTTCCCACCGGCAGGTCGATGGACGACCTGCCGTCGATCGCGAGGGAGACCATCGCACGCAGGGTCGTGGGCACGTGCACGAGGTTGACCCCGCCGGAGAACGTCGCCGCGACGAATCCCGCCACGTCGAGGACCATGCCGCCGCCCAAGGCGATGATGCAGCACGTCCGATCGAGTCCCAGTTGGGCCATCGTCTGCCAGAGTTCCGCGACAACGCGGACATTCTTCGTCGCCTCGCCTGCGGGTAGCACGACCTCGCGGCAGGGAAGCTGGGCCGCGAGCATGCGCTCGCGCACCGCATCAAGGTAGAGCGGCGCCACATTCGCGTCAGAGACGATGAGCACCGATGAGGTGCCGGGCGCATCGGAGCGCACATGCGCCCCCAAGCTGCTGAACGTCCCCGGGCCGATGCGCACGTCGTAGGCGTCGCCGTCCGCGAAATTCACCACTACCTTAATACTGGGCATAGCACACCCTCCTCGATCAACATGCGTTTCACCTCGTGCGCCATCGATCCGGCGGTCTTTCCATTGGAGTCCACCGTGACATCGGCGAGCTCCGCATAGTACGGCAACAGCTCCCTATTCGCGCGGCGCACGGAGCCCATCGTCTCGAAGAACGGCCGGGAATCGTGATTGCTAATCCGAGCGGAGCTCTCCTCGGGCAGCACGTGGACGTACACCACGAACCCCGATTCCGCGAGGATCTTGCGGCACCTCCTCCCCGCGACGAGACCGCCCCCGCAGGCGATGAGCAGAGGGTCGCCACCGACGAACCGCTCCAACTCGTCGGCCTCCATCTCGGAGAAGCGCTCCTGCCCTTCCTCAAGCAAGAGCTCCTTCGCGTCGCGCCCGTACCGCCGTCCCAGCGCCCGGTCGATGTCGACCGAGGCGAGGCCGCAATCGCGGGCGAGCCGGCGCGCCAAGGTGGTCTTCCCGGCGCCCATGAATCCGATGAGGAACACCGAGCGTTTTAATTCGTATCGCTGTCGAGGCTCCATGGTCTACCTCGATTGCGTCCTGATGCGCTGCAGGTAGGTGCGCAGGTTCGCCTTGATGTCCGCCATGTTGTCGGAGCCGAATTTCGACAGGTATGCGTTCGCCAGCACGAACGTCACCTCGGCTTCGGCGACCACCGCGGCCGAGGGCACGGCGCATACGTCGCCACGCTCTCTGCTCGCCAGGGCGGGCTCCAGCGTGTCGATGTTCACCGTGCGCAGGGGGTTCTTCAACGTGGGGATGGGTTTCATGGCGGCGGTGATGACCAGGGGCATCCCCGTCGTCATGCCGCCCTCCAGGCCGCCCGCGTTGTTGCTGGAACGATAGAAGCCGCGCTCGCGCGACTGCATGATGGGGTCGTGCACGTCGGAGCCGGACCGCTTCGCCGCCTCGAATCCCAATCCGAACTCCACGCCCTTGATGGCGGGGATGCTGAAAAGCGCGGCGCCGAGCTGGCTGGTCAGGCGGTTGGGTCCAACGTCGAATCCGCCGAGGCCCGGCACCAGGCCCGTCGCCACCACGCGGAACGTGCCGCCGAGGCTCTCCCCCTGCACCCGGGCGACGTCGATCATCTTCTTCATCCGCTCCGACGCCGCCGCATCGGGGCAGCGCACCTCGGATAACTCGATATCGGCGGGATTGCATCGGACGGGGCCTTGGAAGGGGCTGTCCTCGACCCACTCGGCCTGGCCGATGCGCGTGACGTAGCTGAAGACCTCGACCCCCAAGGCGGCCAAAAGCTCCTTGGCCACCCCAGCCGCCGCGACACGCGCCGCCGTCTCGCGTGCGCTGGCGCGCTCAAGGACGGTGCGGCAATCGTCGGAGTTGTTTTTGAGCACGCCGACCAGGTCCGCGTGGCCCGGGCGCGGCGTGACCTCGCGCATCAATCCCTCCGGGGGGTTTCCGGTCACCGACATCCGGTCGGACCAGTTGGCCCAATCCCGATTGGCTATGGCGAGCGCGATGGGCGTGCCCAGCGTGAGGCCGAATCGGACGCCCGAGGTAATGATCACCTCGTCGGCTTCGATCTGCTGGCGCCCCCCGCGCCCATAGCCCGCCTGCCTGCGTTTGAGGTCGGCGTTGATATCCGATGCGGAGACCTTCAAGCCGGCCGGCACGCCGCTGACGATCGCCGTCAGCTGCGGCCCGTGCGACTCGCCCGCTGTAACGAACTGCATGGTTGTTCCTTTTCTCACTGGGTGCGCTTCGATTCTACCATTGCAGTTTCGGGCTGCCTCTCTCCCATCAAGGCGTTTTCAAATGCACGGATAACCTTCGTATGCTTCAGATCGACTGTCGCCAGCGGGCAGACAAGGTATCCCGCCATACCCAGCAGGTGGGCCCCCAGGATGTCGGTCGAGATCTGGTCGCCGACCACGACGGTGCTCGATCTGCTGGCGCCCATCATCGCGCGGGCGCGCAGAAAGCCATGCGGAAGCGGCTTGCATGCCTTCGCCACCACGGGGATGCCCAGTTTGCCCCCCCATTCGTACGGGGAGGCATGCCAGTTGTTGGAGACGATGCACAAGTCGACGCCGGCCTCGCACGCGCGGGCGAGCCAGGCACGCACGTCGCGGGGGACATCATGCGTCTGCCGGGAGAGGATCGTGTTGTCCATATCCAAAAGCACGCACGAGTACCCCGCGCCGATCACATCCTTGCCCACATCGATTGCGGAGATGCGGTCAAAATAGCGGTCGGGGCGGTGCAGCGGCATGGCGCGCCTAGTTGCCCGAGCTCGTGCCGGTCGCGCTTCCTTCGCCGGAAACCGCCGTCCGGTGCTCGTCGAACGTTTCGCTGAAAAAGTAATCCAGCCCGCCTTGGTCGTTCTGTTGGAAATAGAAATAATAGTATTTGGTGCTTTCGGGGTTGCACACCGCGTTCAGCGCATCGAGCCCCGGGGAGCAGATCGGCCCCGCCGGCAGCCCGGCGAAATTGTACGTGTTGTAAGGGCTGTCCGTGGAGCTGATCTCCTCCGACGAGGGATCATGCCCCACCACGTAGGCGACCGTCGCATCGCTTTGCAGGCGCATGTCCGCATTGAGCCTATTGTAGAACACCGAGGCAACCTTCGCGCGCGTCGAATCGTCCGATTCCTTCTCGACGATCGAGGCGAGGACGAGCGCCTGATAGGAGGTCAGGCCCTGGGAGGTCAGATTCAGCCCGGATGTTTCCGTCTGGTACTGTGAGAGCATCTGGCGCACCACGGCATCGGCGGTCGCACCATCGAGGATGTCGTAGGTCTTCGGGAACAGGAATCCCTCGAGGGAGTTGTTGTACGCGCCGGCAACGAAGGGGTAGTCGCCCTCATAGGAGCTCGCGTTGCCCACGTAGGCCATGAAATCGTCGACGGTGACCTTCCCCCCATAGGCATCGGACACGATTTGGGCGACTGCGGAGGCTTTCAGCCCCTCGGGCACGGTGAAGTTCGAGGTATCCGGCCCCGACACCATGAGCGATACGATATCCTGGGCGCTCGTTCCGCCCGCAATGGTGTACGTGCCGGGTTTGAGCGAGGAGGATGCCCCCGCCTGCTGCGCGGCATCCGAGAAATCGCTTGCCCGGGAGACGAGCCTCGCATCTGCCAGCGACTGCGCGATCGACGACGTCGACTCCCCTTCCGAGACCGTGATCGTCACATTGGTGCCCTCGGGCACCAACTCGCCGGCGCCGAGCTTCGAAGCGCACGAGGAGATTGCGAAGAACAGGATGAGCGCGACCACGATGGCGAGCACCACCCCGAAGACAATATGCCCGCGATGCTGCTTCTGGCGCTTCCCCGTGATATAGGACGTATCGTAGGTGCGGAACATCTGGTCGCCCTGCGCATGCGCCCTGCGGGCGGCATGGCTGGGTCGCGACGAGTATGTTACCTGCCTGCGGTGCAAAGCCATATGCTTACCTTTTCTCATCTAACCAAGACTGCAGGAACAGACTTGCGGCTATCATATCCACTTTCCCCCGCATTTCGCGTTCGCTCAAGCCCTTTTCACGCAATGCCCGCTTGGCCTCGCGCGAACTCAAGCGCTCGTCGGCGAACTCGAGCGGCAGGTGCGCCGCGGAGGCGATCTTTTCCGCATGGGCGCGGATGCGGGCAGCCTGGGGGCCTTCCTTCCCCGAAAGGGAGTATGGAAGTCCGGAAAGGAGCAGGTCGGGTTCCCAATCTCTGAGGAGGCGCCGCCACGAGGGCGCGTTCTGCAGCACATCGCGGGAGGGCATGACGCACACAGGGCTCGCCACCACGCCGTCGGGATCGCTGATAGCCACCCCGATGCGGGTCTCGCCTATGTCGAGCGCCATGATCCTCATGCACGTCGGTCGCGGCTCGCCTACAGGAGGATTTCGCGGGCTTTGCTCAGCGCGGCGTCCAAGCCGGCGGCATCCTTTCCGCCGGCTTGCGCCATGCCAGGCTTGCCGCCGCCGCCGCCCCTGATGGTGGGCGCGATCTGCTTGATCAGATTGCCGGCGTGGAATCCTGCCGCCACGGCGGCATCTGTTCCGGCAGCTAGGAGCAGGGGCTTGCCGTTGTTGTCGTCGGCTAGCACGACCGCACATGCATCCCCCTCGCGGGAGCGGATGACGTCCCAGGCGTTGCGCAACGCGCCCGCATCGAGGTTCGCAACCTTCAGCAGGTACACCGGGTAGCCGGCGGCGGACGTCTGCTTGCCCGACTTAGCGTTCTCGAGGATGCTGCCCTCCATCACGGCCTGCTTGTTGCGTTTCAGCTTGCCGGTCGCCTCTTTGAGCTCCGCCACGTTCGCGGCGGCACGATCGGCCACTTCGAGCAGCGGCACCTTCAGCTCGGCCGCCGTCTGGCGCAGCTCGGATTCCACCTTGTTCAGGTAGGCCAAGGCATCGAAGCTTGTGATCGCCTCGACGCGGCGCAGGTTCGCGCCCACGCTCTGCTCGCCGGTGATCTTGACCAGGCCGATCTCGGCGGTTTGGCGCACATGGGTGCCGCCGCACAGTTCCCGGCTGAAGCCCGCCATGTCGACGACGCGCACGGTATCGCCGTACTTCTCGCCGAAGAGAGCCGTCACGCCCGCCGCGCGGGCCTCATCCAAACTTGTCTCGTACGTGGCGACGGGCAGGTTCTCCATGATCTTCCGGTTGGCGATGCGCTCCACCTCGTCCAGCTGATCGCGCGTGCATGCCTCGAAATGGGTGAAGTCGAAGCGCAGGCGGTCCGGGGCGACATAGCTGCCCGCCTGCTTCACATGGTCGCCCAGCACCATGCGCAGCGCCCAGTGCAGCACGTGCGTGGCGCTGTGGTTGCGGCGGATGCGCTCGCGGCGGAGCGCGTCGATGGTCGCGGAAACCTTATCGCCGACGGCAAGCGCGCCCTCCGTTATACGGACGTAGTGCAGGGCAAGGCCGCCTTCCGGGGCCTTCGTGTCGGTGACCCGTGCCGCGCCCCGCGGGCCCGTGATGGTCCCGGTGTCACCGACCTGGCCTCCCATCTCGGCGTAGAACGGCGTCTCGGAGAGGACGACACCGCCCTCCTCGCCCGCGTGCAGCGCATCGACCCGCTTGCCGTCACGCACGATCGCGCGCACCGTGGAGGATGCCTCGTCGCTGTCGTAGCCGACGAACTCCGTTGCGCCGATCTCCTCCAGAAGCGCGCTCATGCTGCCGTCGTAGGTGCTCCATGCGGCTTCGGCATCATCTTGCGTTGCCGCGCGGGCGCGGGTCCGCTGCTGCTCCATGCAGGTATCGAATTCGCCGCGGTTCACCGAGATGCCCCTCTCAGCGCAGATCTCCTCGGTCACTTCCAAGGGGAAGCCGTAGGTGTCGTGCAGCGTGAATGCGGTCGCGCCGGAAAGCTCGTCGCCGTCCAGCCGCTCCAAGGCCTCCGCCAGATAGGCGCGGCCCTGGCGCAGCGTGGCGCCGAAACGCTCCTCCTCGGAGAGCACGACCCGGTGGATGAGCTCGCGATTCTCGACGATCTCGGGGTACACGTCGCCCATCACCTCGATGATCTGATCCACGAACCTCCCCATGAACGCGCCCTCGGCGCCCAGCAGGTTGCCCTTCATCACGGCGCGCCGCAGCAGGCGGCGCAGCACGTACTCGCGGCCTTCGTTGCCCGGCAGGATGCCGTCGGCGATCATGAAGGTGACGCTGCGAGCGTGGTCCGCCATGACGCGCAACGCCATATCATCCGCCTCGTTCGCGCCGTAGACCTTGCCCGTCACACGCTCGCCCACGGCGACCAGGCCGCGCAGCACATCGGTGTCGAAGTTGCTCTGCACGCCCTGCATGATCGCGGCGATGCGCTCCAGGCCCATGCCGGTGTCGATGTTCTTTTTGGGCAGCGGCTTGAACGAGCCGTCCTCCTGGCCGTCGTACTGAGTGAACACCAGGTTCCAGTACTCGAGGAAGCGGTCGCAATCGCACCCCGGCGCGCAATCGGGGCGCCCGCAGCCGACGTCCTCTCCCTGGTCGAAATAGATCTCGGAGCAGGGGCCGCACGGCCCCGTGGGTCCGGCGCGCCAGAAGTTGTCATCCTCGCCCAGTTTGGTGATGTGCGAGGGGTTGACCCCCAGGCCCTTCCAGATCTCGATGGTCTCGTCATCGTCCTCGAACACGGTGAAGTACAGCTTCTCGAAGGGCAGTCCCAGCACGTTCACGCTGAAGTCCAGGGCCCATGCGCACATCTCCTTCTTAAAGTACGCGCCGAAGCTGAAGTTGCCCATCATCTCGAAAAAGCTCAGGTGGCGGCCATCGGTGCCGATGATATCGATATCGTTCGTCCGCACGCACTTCTGCGCCGTGGTCGCGCCGATGTAGGGCTCCTCCATGTGCTTGAGCTGCAAGAAGTACGGCTTGAACTGCACCATGCCCGCGCTGGTGAGCAGCAGGCTGGGATCGTCGGGAATGAGGCTGCTGGACGGCATGCGCTTGCAGCCCTTCGCCTCGAAATACTCGAGGTACGCTTCACGGATTTCCGCGGTGGTCATATACTTCATCTGCTCATTCTTTCCCTACCAGGTAATTTGCTAGCCGAGTATTCTACCTTCGTATTCCCGGCCGTGCTATCCGCTCGCTCATATTCCACTCAACCTGCAGCATGGGGCGCAGGTGCGAGGAATGGAGGGGATTCGGTTTCCCCAGCAGACTATCCTTGTGCTGCTTTCCCGCAGAGCAGCGCTGCCGGAGCCGCCCGCGCAAGCACCTGGGCGGTTGCCGCCGCCTCGATCCGCCGAGCATCGAATAGCTAAAGCAAGGTCTGGCTACACGCGGCGAACGGCTTGCCAGATTGCCATGATCACAGGGGCGGGCACGATTTTCCCGCAAACGCGCATGAGGAAGGCGATCAAATCGCAGGTGGCGATGGGGTAATTGCAGCGGTTCACGAAGCGCGACCAGCGCACCACATGCCGTGCAGTCAGTTGCGGCCGAGGGTGGCGCACCGCCTGGCCGTCTGCGGTTTCACGCGCGACGCTGATGAACTCGGTTTTCACCCACAGCGGGCAGACCGCCGTCACGTAGATGCCGCGTCCGAGCAGCTCCCAACGCAGGGCGCGCGTGTAGCTGCGCACGAACGCTTTGGACGCCGCGTACACGTTCATGCCCGGCAGCGGTTGGAACGACGCGCTCGACGCGACCTGTATGATGCGCCCGCCCCTGCCCATGTGCGGCAGGCACGCCTGGGTCACGTCGACCAGCGCGCGGCAGTTCACGTCGATCATGGCGTCCACTTCCCCTGGGTCAGGCTTTCCCACGTGCCGAACTTGCCGAGCCCCGCCGCGTTGACCAGCAGGCTCACCTCGCAGTCGGCCTGCTCGAGATCGGATTTGAGCTCTTGGGCGGCAGATTTGTCCGCCAAATCCAGGCACACCGCGCGCACCGGGGTCGTGCATTTCGCCGCAAGCTCCTGCAGCCGCTCCGCACGTCGCGCTATCGCCCAGATCTCGTCATACGTTCCCTCGCGGTCGGCGCTCAGCGCATACTCGCGCCCCAGTCCGCTCGACGCGCCCGTAACGACTGCGATCCGCATTCCGATCATCCCCTTCGCCCGGAATCATCTTATCCCAAACGCCGGACGAAAATCGGGAAGGAGCCGGGTCATTAGTTGGCACGGCGCCCTCCCGTGAAACGCCATGCAGAGGTATGCGCTGACGGCACGAAGGGAAGCGCGAGGCCAGAGGGACGGGCGCGCCAACATGAAGAGGGTTGTTCCCGTCGTTCCTGCGACACGGAGGGGAGCCGAAGTTGATATCCGAACGGCGGTTGAGAATATCCAAATCAACGCCTTCGAAAGGTTGGGAAGTCAAAAGCCCTACATCGTTCATGTACAGCTTCAGCGTCGAACGGTCCTCTCTTGCGGGCAAGCGGGAACACGGGCTCCCCAACTTTGAGTGCAGAGATGGCCACGCCAACGTGCTGAAGCCAGTCGAAAGCGGTCTCGAGGGCAGCGAAGTCGTGCCGAACGTGTCGAGCCCAAGCAGCGAACCGGAAAAATGTAGTCGCAGCCGGTGCGCTCGACCAGGAACTTCAGCCAGGTGAGAGCATCAATCGTCCCGTTGACCCGCTGGCACTCTTGAATCTCATCGAGGAAAATGAGCGTCTTGCCGGGAATGAATTCCGTGCGCGCCAAGACGGAAAGGCGCAGGAACAGATCGTCGGCGCTTGTGGCCGCGATAGCGGTTTCAACCGCCACCTTGTTGTCGAAGAAGTTGATCTCCGCGACGCTTTCGTAGTGAGACCGGCCAAGCTGACGGACCAAGGTGGTTTTACCGACTTGCCGGGCGCCCATGATGAGCAACCCTCTGTGCGAGGGGTCTGCAGACCATTCTTCCTTGGACTACCTGAAGTCGGCAAAAGCTCCGAGGTACAAAGGCAATGTCATCTTTTTCCCCGCCGCCCCGACATTCCCTCCGGTAAGTTTGTAGCCGACCCGCACATCTTCGCGAGACAGCATCTCGTTAAGCGAAACGGTCGAATCGCGTGATGCCTTGACCTCTATGGGCACGACACTAGCATGGGGCCCGTCGAGCAGGAACTCGATTTCATGCTTGGTGTCCGATGAGAGCCAGTAGCGCAACGCGAGCTGCTTGCTCGCGAGCATACAGGCGACCAAGTTCTCGTAAAGCCCGCCTTTCATGGGCCCTTTCAAGGTATCGTCGACCACGGCAGCCTTCATCTCAAAGTCATACATCGCCATGAGCATGCCCGTGTCATTGGCGTATAAGCGGAAAGCATCACTTTCGTACGATTCGAGCGGAAACGTTGGCATGCTCACGCTACGGCATTCGAGCGCCATTTCCGCACCTACAATCCAAGAAACCGATCCATCGAACTTTCGGGCACTCCCCTTCTTTTGCACTACGCTGTATTGAAACTTCGTATTCTCCTTCGCCAGCTGCCTTGGAAGCGACAGATAGCATTCACGCGCTTTCACGCGTTCGACCGGCGGAGCATAACGCGCGATGTCGTCTAGGTACAGGTCGTGAAGCATGAGCTGAGCGTCGTGCGCCGATCCGAAATCTCGTCCAGAGCAGAACGAGTCAACGACGGCAGGCATCCCTCCTACCGCGATGTATTCCCGTAATAGCCCCATCATCGCATTGTGAACAGCCTGGGGGACCGATTCCATCTTGTGAGCATATCCGCGCAACAGGCCAATCGCATTCTCATCGTACCCACGCGCCCACAAGTATTCTTCGAAATCGAGCGGCCGCATCGTCACTTGGCGCTCGTAGCCAACCGGAAGCGAGGGAGCGTTCTCCATCTGGCGAAACCTTATCCCCAACAGAGAACCCGAGGCGATAACGTCCATACGTCGGTCCACGGCGAGATACTTTAGGGAAGAGCGAGCCTGGGGGCACTCCTGTATTTCATCGAGAAACAGTAAAGTGCTTCCATCGACATATTTTGCTCCGGGAAGGAGCAGCGAGATACGCGACTGGATGTCGTCAGGCTCGAGAGACCCATTGAAAATTGCCATAAGATCGGGATGCTTGACAAAGTCAATCAAGATGACGCTCTCGTACTCCGCATGCCCGAATGCCTCAATAGCATAGGATTTTCCAACTTGGCGGGCTCCTTGGACAAGCAGGCATTCATCGCCATGCGACTCTTTCCAAGCTTTCAGATAGCCGCTGATCTTCCGTTTAAGCATACTGATCCTCACGAGGGAGTTGCATCTTTTAGAAATGTATTTTAGCTTCGAATGCGATTTTTGGAAACGTCTCTTGCTGAATTTTGCATCTTTTAGAAGCTTGTCTTGGGATCGGATTGATTGAGTCAACAACGCGCACCTCGGAAAGCACCAAGAGCAGCCGTCGGCACCCGTGACAATGCTCGTAAACGGCTTCTATGTTTCCGGAAAGGCTGTCGGCAGGGTCCTTGAGCCTTATCGACGAGGAAACGCCACAGTGTAGCGTTATAGCATTCGTCGATAACGGGCTGGCACCCACCGCGCGCAAAGGCTACAATTTGCTTGAGCAATAAAGCAATTTCCCAACGACTCAGAGGAGGCGGCGATGTGCACAATAACCATGACTATGCCTGACGAAGCATTGAAGTCTGCCCATATGAGCATGGACGAGGCACGTGCGCTCGCCCAACGATACACCGCCATGGGTTGGTACCTGCACGGCGGGTTCTCAGTAGGCTACTGCGCGGCCCTTGCCCAGATGCCAGAGGCTGATTTCATCCGCTTCCTGGGGGAAAACCACATCTCGATATTCGACTACGCCAGCGAGGACCAGCTGCTCGCCGAGGTGGCAAATGCCTAAGGTGGTGATTGCGGACAGCACCCCGCTGATCGTCCTCGCCAACGTCTCCCAGCTTGACATCCTTCGCAGGCTCTACGGCGGCGTCATCATCCCGCGCGCCGTCTACCTGGAGGTCACATCCAAGTCCGACGCCGCATCGCGCGCGGTGCGCTCCTGCGACTGGATTCAGATTAGAGATGTCGGCGACCCTGGGAGGAAAAGCGAATTCCGCTCCCGCCTGCACGACGGCGAGGTGGAGGCAATGCTGCTAGCCCAGGACCTTTCCGCCGACCTTATCCTGATAGACGACGCCACGGCGAGAACCGCCGCAGAGAGCATGGGGCTGACGGTCACCGGAACCATGGGCGTGCTCGTCCGTGCGAAGCGGGACGGGGTCGTCGAGGACGTCCGTCCCATACTCGAGGGGATGCTCGCCAACGGATTCTACGTCTCCGGGAGACTCGTTGACATGGTTATGCGCGTCGCCGGCGAGCAGAAAAACGCCTAACTTTTCGTTTCGGGTTTCATTTTTGCAGATATCTTGGGTTCGAAAATCCCTACGGGCCCGTCTCGACCTGATGCCTACGGGGGATGCACGACCTCGCAGGGATCGTCCACCCTGCCGTTCACGAACACCGGCTCGATGCAGTGAACAATCACCTTGTCCGCGAGGTGCCCCGGATAGCGCTTGCCGGTCTAGCAGCGGCAGCAATGCCCGCGACGAATGTACGGGCTATGCGAAGGAAGGCGGCGCGATCATCAGGGGCACTTCCGCTGGTCCCCGCGTAGATGCCTCCTTCGCCACGCAATCCATCATATACATCGGCAGGTAGTGCACGGGTTTGCCCGCCCTTTCTCTCGTCGAAACGTTTGCCTCCAACAGCACGTATGCGTATTCGATGCCGAAATCGGGCGTACCAAGCAGGTTGTTGAGAGCGGTGTGCAGCTTGTAGTCCTTGCCGGACTTCACTTCCACCGGCACGACTTTCGCCTGGTCGGTTTCGATGAGGAAGTCGATCTCGCCTTTGCGGTTGTTGTGGTAGTAGCGCAGAGGGGACCCCGCGGCAGCGAGCGCTTGCGCGACCGCGTTCTCGTACACGCTTCCGTAATTGACGTCTCGGGCTCCCGCCAGCGCCGCCATCGCGACTTCTGTCGGATACTCGGACATGAGCATGCCGGTGTCCGAGGCGTACAGTTTGAAGCGCGCTTCTTCCTCTGTACGCTTGAGCATGAACTTGGGCTCGGTTACGTTCACCGTCTTCAAGGCCGCCTTCGCAGAAACCAGCCAGGCGAAATCATTCGCGAACCGCTCGAAGCGCGCCTTGTCACGCAGGGACTTCAGCTGGAACCGCTTGTTCTCCTTGGCGAGCTGGGCAGGCAGCTCGTCGAATATCGCCTTCACCTGCAGAGCGCGGTTGCCGGCATATTTTGCGATGTCCTGGCGGTACAGGGCGACCAGATCGGTTTGCGTCGTCCGCACGGCGCCCAGGTCGTAGCGCGTGTCAAGATAGCGCTGCACGGCTTCGGGCATGCCGCCTACCACCAGGTAGAGGCGAAATAGCCGGATGAGCCTATCGTGAAGAGTGGCTTCGAGCGGCTCTCGGTTGCGGAAGGCGTTCCCTATGGAGTTCATCACGGCCTCGGGAACGTTCTGGGCACGGCAGAACTCGTTGAATGTGAGCGGGAACATGTGCTCGATGCGGAGGAACCCAACGGGGAAGGACGGCACGTTATGGAGCTCCACCCCCAGCATCGATCCGGACATGACGACGGGAAATCGCCCGTCTTGAACGAGGTATTTTACGAGCGTGACGATCCTTGGCGCCTCTTGCACCTCGTCGAAGAAGACGAGCGTGCGGCCCGGCTCTACCGGCTTGCCTACGAGCAAGGTGAGGCGCTCGATGAGGTCCTTGGCGGAGGCCGCTTCGCCCAAGTATGCTGCGGCGGTCGAATCCTCAATGAAATCGATCTTGATGGAGTCGGCGTATTCGCGGCGAGAGAACTCTTCGATAAGAGTTGTCTTGCCAATTTGCCGTGCCCCGTCCACGAGCAGGGCTTTGCGCTCGTTGGACCGCTTCCAGTTCAGCAGCTTTTGGTAAAACGCGCGTTCGAGCATTTGATGCACAGCTCCTTGTATCACTAACTCAGAGAAATTTCCGATAAGATTTTACTCTAAACCGGAAAAATTTTTGTCACTAATACAGAATATAATTGACCGTAAATGACACTAACACAGAAATACCTGAGTGGAGGTGCAACAGTAGACGTCTTTCTGATAGCGCTCGAGACTTCGAGCCGGTTCGCCGCACTGCAAAAACGCACATGCACCGAATCGGGGCATGCATCTAAGCGTCGACTATGCAAAAGCGACGTGCTTGCGCTCCGTAACGCACTGCGCCAGGTACAGGTTGATCAGGTTCTGGTACGGGATGCCCGTGCGGGCGGACTCCTCCTTGAAGTAGTCGATCACGTCCGCATCCAGGTTCATCGTGACCGGCTTGCGGAGCTTCTTCGGATAGGGGTTTGGGCGGGACTCGCTGAAATCGTATTCATCGCGCATGGCGGAACCTCCAATACTCGCTCGTTTCCTTTTTCGTCGCCTCGCGGGCGGAGATCAGCCGGATGGCTCCCTCATCCTGCCGATAGCAGTGGACCACCACGAGCTCGCGGGCCCTGAGGCTGAGGCCCAGGATGATGAACCTGTCCTCTTTGTCGGAATGGTCGGGGTCGTCGATCACGCGGGCGTAGTCGTCGCTGAAGACCGTGGCGGCTTCCTCGAAGGTCACTCCGTGCTTGGCCTCGTTGGCCTCCGCCTTCGCCTCGTCCCACTCGAAATCCATCTAGATCGCCTTTCGTATTTATTATGAATGTACATTATATTGCTTATATGAAACAATTTCCAGAACATTGGTCCGCTAACGCCGACGACGCACCTCCCCCCATGGGCCCCGGGCCTTCCCGAGCGGTTGACAATTCGAAGCTCAATGCGAAACCGCGGGGCATGCGATGCGCGGCGGCCATCGCGAAAGAGGATGCGCAGAGAACGAGCCCGCGCCAAGGGCACGGGCTCGTCATGCAGGCGAAAATTCTCTTCGAGATGATTTCTATGCGGTCTGGGTCTTCGCCCTGCCTTTGACCAGGAGCACCACGAACCAGGCGGCAAGGCCCAGGACGATCACGCATACGCCGAGCAAGGCGTCATCCGCCATGGCGGCAGCATCGGACAGCTCCACGAACGGCTCGCCTTCGGCGAGGCAGGCGAATCCATCGACAACCCACATGATGGATGCGCCCCAGTACATGAGTGCCAGCGCCCCCACATGGAACTTGTCAGACACCTGGGGCTGGGCGAATACGATAATGGTCGCGATGATCGCGGCAAGAGCGGTAAGGATCAACGTCATGCCATCCCCCTAACCTTGCTGTTTGCTGAAACGGCTGGCAAGCGCGGGGGCACGGTCGGCGACCAGCACCATCACAACCCATACAACGGTGACCAGAATAGCCATCCCGACACCCACCGTGCCCATTTCCTGGAGCATGGTCGCCGTGTCGGCAGGGTCATTCATGGCGGTGAGGAATGGAGGATACAGCACCACTTCACCATGCCAGATATGCTCCAAGCACAGCAGCAGGGCACCGCCCCACAGCATGTTGCACAACCACTTCAGCTTTGTTCCCCAAGACGGCTTGCCATCGGGGGTTTCGGCAGCGCCATCCTCATGGGCGTCCACCCGGTTTTTGACAATGGAGGCAACAATCGCCTCTCCCGTCGGTACGAGAAAACAGGCCATTTCGATCTCCTATCCTCTGTTTATCACGCCTGCATAAAAACAGTAACACGGATAGCAGATTCATAACACGATATTTCCGCGATTGAACGCTAGAAATCCGGCTCGTGCGGATTTGCCAGGCGGGGCAGGCAATCGTCGCCTGCGTCAACAAGCCCCTCCAGCGCCGCGGGCTCGAAAGAAGCAATCGCCCGCCAAGCGCAGCTGGCGGTTGGCGTCCTGGGAGAACGGCTTGAGGACGAAGGGGCAGCCGCGCGTGCACGGACCGGCTGCGCGGCAAGATGAACATCCTCGTGACAGAAACCGTGCGTGCGCGCGAAGCACGAGCGGCGCGCCTGCTGGGCAGGACGCGCACGGACGACTCATTCGGGGCGCAGGCGAAGCCTTTTATCCCCTCTCCTCCAGCACGGACGCCATGGCGGTCATGATGGCGGGCACGACCTGCTTCTTGCGGCTGACGACCCCGGGCAGGTCGGCGATGCCGCCCTCGGGTTCCACATTGAAGGCGCGGCGCACCACTTCTTCGGCATCCTCGCCCGTCCACATGATTTCGGAGCTGCTCGTCTTCACGTCGGTGAACAGATAGAACACGACGGGGAGGTCGTCGTCTTTCGCACCTTCCGGCAGATACGGCCCCACAAGCCCCTCGGCCGCCTTTCGGCTGTTCTCCGTCATGAAGCTGCCCTGCCCCACGCCGAATTTCACGTCGCCGCGGCTGAACACCTTGAAGTCCTGGTGGAAGACGTCCTCCGCCGTGCGGCCGTCGAGCGCGGCGCCCGCGTCGAACATGGCGTCCGCGTATTCCTCGATGTCCTCGCCGCAGATCCTCGCCAGCTGCTCGCCGGCGTGCTTGTCGCGCGGGGTGCAGGTGGGGCTGCGGAAGCACAGCGTGTCGGAGAGGATGGCGGACATCATGAGGCCGGCGATGTTCGCGGGGATCTCGATGCCCTTCTCCTGGAATATGCTGTACAGGATCGTGCACGTGCAGCCGACGGGCTCCGCGCGGAACACGGCGGGGCTCGTGGTTTCGACGCTGCCGATGCGATGGTGGTCGATGATCTCCATGATCACCGCGTCGTCCAGATCGCGCACGGCCTGCGATTTCTCATTGTGGTCGACGAGGATGACGTGCTTGGGGCTCACGTCGAGCAGGTTCGGGGGCGTGACGGAGCCGACGAATTTGCCGTCCTCGTTCAGCACGGGGAAGAAGCGGTGGCGCGTCTGCGCGATCGTCTTCTGCGCTTCGGACAGGGGCGTGTCCACGTTGAAGCTGACGATCTTCTCCGCCGGGAGCATCTGGGCGCGCACGGGAACCGCCATGCTTATCACGCGGGCCGCCTCGTAAGTGTCGAGCGGCGTGGCGACGATGGCGCAGCCGACCTCCCCCGCCAGGGAGAGGACCTCGTCGGACACTTTGGCGCCCTTGCACACCACCAGGCACTTCGCGCCGCTGAGCACGGCGAAGCGCTGCGTTTCGATGCGGTTGGTGGTGAGCACGACGTCACCCTCGTGCACATGGTCCTGCATCATCTCGGGGCTGGTGCCCACGCTGATGCGCCCCTCGGGCATCGTGCAATCGAGGCAACCCTGCAGCAGCGTGCCTTGCAACGTGGTGACCACGTTCTTGTACGTGGTCCCGGACGCGCCCAGGATGGTCTTGTCGAATATGTTCAGGTTCGCCTGCGCGATATCCTTCAATGCGATCAGGCCTTGCAGGTTGCGGTCCTCGTCGGCGATGCACAGCGTGTCGAGGTTGTTCTCGCCCATCAGCTTCCACGCATCGTAGAGGCTGGTCTCCCCATCGATGCCGTTGAGCCTCTGGTACGCCAGGTCCTTCACCTGCGGGGCGACGCTGACCAGCAGCGGCGGCTCATCGAAGCCGAAATGATCCAGCACGAACTGCGTTTCGCGGTTGAGCGAACCCGCCCGGCGCGCTTCGTAGGGAGTGTCCTCGCCGAGCTGGTTCTTCAGGTACGCATAGCTGAGCGCCGCGCAAATACTATCGGTATCGGGGTGGAGATGCCCCGTGATATAGACTTTGCGAATGTATTCGGACATGCGACTCCTTCCATGCGTTGATATATACGGGTATATTCTACTATGAAATGTCACCCGGATACCGGTATTCTACCGGGTGCAGCCGACTGGAAGGCAACACGGAAGGAATTGAAGACTGTGCGGTACGTAAAGATCATCGACAACATCGCTGCGGGCATCACGCGTGACAGCACGCCCGATCTGGGCGACGGTTACATGGGAACGACGGATCTGGAGCAGGCCGATTCCCTGCTCGTGCGCGCCTCGAGCCTTCATGAAATGGAATTCCCCGAGAACCTGCGCTGCATTGCGCGATCGGGCTCGGGCTTCAACAACATCCCCATCGAGGACTGCGCCCGCCGCGGCATCGTGGTGTTCAACGCGCCAGGCGGGAACTCCAACGCCGTGAAAGAGCTCATCGTGGGGCAGATCATGCTCAATTCGCGCGACACGCTCGGCGGCGAGAAGTGGATCCGGGACCATGCGGACGACCCCGCCATCGAGAAGGACGCCGAAAAGGCGAAGAAGGCATTCGTGGGCCGCGAGGCGATCGGTCGCAAGGTGGGGGTCATCGGTACCGGCGCCGTGGGCAGCAAGGTCGCGAACGCGCTCGTGTCCCTGGGGATGGACGTGCACGGCTACGACCCCTTCATCTCCGTGCAGCACGCCTACGAGCTTTCGCATGACGTCATCCGCGACACCGACCTCAATGAGATGTGCGCGGACTGCGACTACCTGACCCTCCACGTGCCCGCCAAGGAGGACACGATCAAGATGGTCGGCACCGAGCAGCTGAATTTGATGAACAGGGGCGCCGTGCTGCTGAACTACGCCCGCAAGGAGGTCGTCGACGAGGAAGCCGTGGCGGCCGCGCTGGAGAGCGGCCAGCTGAGCCTGTTCATCACCGACTTCGCCACCCCGGGCGTCATGAAGATGAAGAATACCATCGTCACCCCGCACATGGGCGCCTGCACGCGCGAGTCGGAATCGAACTGCGCAAGCATGGCCCTAGGCGAGATGAAGGACTACCTGGACAACGGCAACATCCGCAATTCGGTGAACTACCCCAACTGCAACATGGGAACCTGCACCAGCGGCGGACGCGTGGCCGTGCTGCACGCCAACGTGCCCAACATGATCGGCCAGATCACCGGCGTGCTCGCCTCGCGCAACGTGAACATCACCCGCATGATCAACGAGGCCGCCGGCGAGAACGCCTACACCCTGGTGGACACCGACGCCCCGCTGGACCAGGAGACCATCGAAGAGCTCCGCCGGATTCCGAACGTCTACCGCGTGCGCGTGGTCAAGCCCGCCGAGGGCATCAAGGGCGGCGTCGGCCTGGCGAACTAGCCGTCTTCCTCCATTCCCGCACTTAAACGGAAGCGGGCGAGCCCTCGAGCGGTTCGTCCGCTTTTTCCATGTCCGTTGTGGTACGTTATCCCAGGCATCGGCCGCAAGGAGAATCTTTGTCCGTCGCAAGCAACAAGCACAAGGTATACGTCAATTCCATCGATGGGCTGCGCGCCATCTGCTGCTTGGGAGTGCTCTTCTACCACATGGGCTTTCGGTGGGCGCAGGGCGGCCTCATGGGCGTCACCTCGTTCTTCATCATCTCGGGCTATCTGATCACCAGCGGCATGCTGAAGGAGTACTCCCGCTCGCATACCATCGACGTCAAGAACTTCTATATCCGGCGCGTCCGACGCCTCATGCCCGCCGTGCTCGCTATGATCGCGGGCACGGCCGCGCTCTGCGTGCTGTTCGACCACGTGCTCCTGACCAAGATGAGAGGTGACATACTGCCCTCCATCTTCATGTACATAAACTGGTCGAAGATCGCCGCGCAGGAATCCTACTTCCAGGCGGCGGGGCTGCCAAGCCCGCTGACCTGCTATTGGTCGCTGGCGATCGAATGGCAGTTCTACCTGCTGTGGCCGCCTATCCTCCTACTGCTGATGCGCACCGCGAGGCGCTCCGCCATCAAGCGCGGCCTGCTTGCCGCCACGGCGGTCTCGGCCCTCCTCATGGCCGTGCTGTACGTGCCCGGGCAGGACCCGACCCGCGTGTATTACGGCACCGACACGCGCCTGATGAGCATACTGCTCGGATGCTGGCTCGCCTTCGTCTGGCCGTTCAAGCGCATGGGGAGCACCCCCGCGGAACGAACCGTGCAGGGTCGCACGTTCTGCGAGGCCGTGGGGTTCGCAGGCGTCGCCGCGCTCGTGGCGATCATGGTGCTTGTCGACGGATTCAGCCCATTCTCGTACTACGGCGGCATCCTTTTGGTGTCGGTGCTGTCCACGGCGGCGGTTGCTGCCATCATCCCCCAGGGGACGCTCATCGCCCGCGCGCTGTCGGCCAAGCCGCTGGTATGGCTCGGACAGCGCTCCTATTCGCTGTACCTGTGGCACTATCCCATCATCGAGCTCCTAACCGACAGCAACAGCACCACCGGCACGCCCTGGTACATGCAGGCGCTGATGTTCGGCTTGTCGCTGCTCGCCGCAGACCTTTCGTTCCGCTATGTGGAGGAACCCATACGGCACGGCGGCTGGTTCGGCAAGCTGAAGAACACGATGACAGCGCGGCAGGCGGTAGGCGCGCCCGAGGGGAAGCGGGTCCCCTCCCCCAAGCGCGAGACGCTTCCATTCGGCCAGCAGGTCGTCGCCGGAGCCTTCGCCGCATGCCTGGCGGTCGGAGCGATCGGCATCGCGCTGGTCCCCCCGGTCGATGCGATGGGAGGCGTCGCCGGCGAGGCGCGGATAACCGCCGCCGCCCTCAAGCAGCCCCTGGCGCAGGGCGCCTACGATATCGTCATCATCGGTGACTCGGTCGTTTTGGGCGAGAAGGATCGTCTGGCCGAGGCTTTCCCCCATGGCCTGATCGACGGACGTGTGGGGCGGCAGGCGAAAGAAGCCCTGGACGTGTACGAAAGTTATGCGGAACGCGGCATCGTCGGCGACACCGTGGTGTTCATGGTGGGCACCAACGGCGATCTGACCGAGGATGAGCTGGAATCCATCGTCGAGGCCGTCGGACCCGACAAGCGCCTGTGGTTCGTCAGCAACCGAATGCCGGACGAGTTCCGCGACGCGAACAACCAGTTGATACGCGCGTGCGTCGACCGCCATGGCAATGTGGGGTTGATCGACTGGTTCGGGCTTTCGGCGGAGCAAAACGATTGGTTCTGGGATGACGGCACGCACATCAGGCAGGGCAGCGACGGGGAGGCGGCGTTCGTCGATCTGATCAAGGAAACGATCGGGTACAAGCCCCTCACCGAGGCAGACCTTTCCTACAGCATCCTGTTCTTGGGCGATGACATACCCCTTGCCGCAAGCGACCAGCTCGCAACCGCCTTCCCCGCCGGATGCATCGACTGTGCCGAGGGTCGGACCCCCGATCGGATCGCCGAGGCGTACCGAAGCTACCTCGATAAGGGAGTCGTCGGCTCCGTCGTCGCGCTTTCCGCGGGAACGAACGCGCCGCTCGACCGGGGCGAGATCGACAGCATCGCGGACGCGGTCGGACCGGACAAGGAGCTCTATCTGGTCAACGTGCGCTCCGCGAACCGCTGGTCGGACCAGAACAACCAGGTGATCGCCGACGCCGCCGCAACCGCCGACAACGTGCACCTCATCGATTGGCACGCCGCAAGCGAGGGACACGACGAGTATTTCGCCGGCGACGGCGAGCATCTCTCCGACGCGGGCAAGCAGGCTTATGCGGACCTCGTGTACGCAGAGACCCACGAAGCGGTCGAGCGGGGCGCAGCGGAGCTCGGAGCACATGATGCAGCATCGGCGGATGCCCTCGCCATCGACGCCGGGGATGAAGGAGATGAGGGGTAAGCAGCGGTCGCGCCGCCCCGGCTCCGTGTTCGGCGGGCACCCATCCGGCAGGGTCTTCCGCTCCGCCCGCAGCGCCTAGCTCAGTGTCTTCGCCCAGCGGATGACGTGCCGCGTCGCCAGCGCGTACAGTGCGATCTCGATGGCGACCTTCACCACCGAATTCAACACGATCATCTGGAGGATGACGTTCCACGGCAGCACGCCGGCGAACGCCAGCAGCGAGAACACCGTCATGTCCAGCGTCTCGCCCACGAGCGTGCTGGCGATGCAGCGCCACGCAAGGCGCGATTCGCCATCGCGCGCATGCATGACCTGCATGATCTTCGCGTTGGAGAGCGATCCCACCGCGAACGCCGTTAACGAGGCGACGAGGATGCGGGGCGTGGTTCCCAAAACCGTCTCGAACGAGGCCTGCGCCGTGAACGTTGAGAAGCCCGGCAGCGCCAGCGCCAGCATGAAGAAGGCCACCGCGAGTGCGTTCATCGCAAACGCAAGCAGTATGATGCGGCGCGCGTCGCGGAACCCGTACACTTCTGCCACCAGGTCGCCGATGATGTAGTCGACGGGAATGAGCAGGCTCCCCGCGGGCAGCGCGAGCCCCAGGAAATCGAGCTGCTTGTTCGTGATGATGTTGCTCACGATGATGCTCATCGTGGCCAGCGCGGCGCAGATGGCCAGCACGTCGGATCTCTTCATCCGATTCTCCTTGTATCTCGATGGAAGCTATTCGGCGTACGGCACCGGATCGACGACGCCGTTGGCGGCGAACGCGGCACGCCGGTCCAAGCATGTAGCGCAGGTGCCGCATTGCACTTTCCCGCCCTCGTAGCACGACCACGTCAGCCTGAAGGGAACGTCCAGCTCAAGGCCCGCGCGCACCACGCCCGCCTTGTTCGAATGCGCGAAGGGGGCTTCGAGCTTCACCAGGCCGTAGGTGCCGATCGAGATCGCCTTCGCCATGGCGTCCACGAATTCGGGACTGCAGTCCGCATACGCGCCGCCCGCCGCCTCGTCGGCATGCACGCCAATGTAGGCGTGCACCTCCTGCTGCGGGTAGATGCTCATCGCAAGCGCCGCGACCGCGCTTAGGAACAGCCCGTTGCGGAAGGGGACGTAGGTGTTCGCCATGCCGCGGGCATCGGAGCCCATCTGCTCGGCATAGGTGGAATGCTCGATCTCGTTGGGGGCTCCCGCCAGAAGCGCGCAGGTCGATGCGTCCAGGATATGGGTGCCCGCCAGGTCAATCTCGTAGTGATCAACCCCGTAATGGAGCGCCACCGCCTTCGCGCAGTCCAGCTCTTTGGCGTGCCGCTGCCCGTAGAACATGGATACGGTGGAGGTGTTCTCAACGCCGAAATCGCGCACGGCAAGCCCGGTGCACACCGTCGAATCGCAGCCCCCGCTTGAAAGCACCAATGCCTTGGGGGCGTTTCCGGTCGAAACCATGATGATTCTCCTCTCGGTTTCCATCGTCGAAACGAGAGCAGAAAAAACGCACGTGTTGCGTGCGCTGCCCGGTAGTGTAGTTAACGACGGTTCCGGCTCTCGAACGTCAGCGCGGATACTTTAGCCCAAACGACCCCGGTCCGCAACGGTTGAATACCAATTCTTACCCCCAGTGTTGCGGTTGCTTTTTCAACCAACGCAGTAGCCTTCTTTAACCCAAACAACCTTGGTCCGCACTGGGCAAAAGGGATAGTTGGGTATAATTGAAAGGTTGTGGATCCCGATCAAGGAGGTAACCCCATGCTCGTCAACGCCAAAGGAATGCTCCAAGCCGCCCAGAAGGGCCACTACGCCCTCGGCGCCTTCAATACCAATAACTTGGAATGGGCCGACGCCATCATCACCGCGGCGGAGGAGGCACAGTCTCCGCTGATCATCGAATGCTCCATCGGTGCCGCCAAATGGCAGACCAGCCTGAAGATGGTGGCAGACATCGTGAAGAACATCGTCGAGACCGAGAACATCACCGTCCCTGTGGCGCTGCATCTGGACCATGGCACCTACGAGGCGTGTTTCGAGGCGATCGAGGCGGGATTCACCTCCATCATGTACGACGGGTCCAAAGAACCCGATTTCGAGACCAACTTGAAGCGCACCGGGGAGTTGGTGAAGCTCGCGCACTCGAAGGGCATCTCCATCGAGGCCGAAGTGGGCGGCATCGGCGAGAACGCAGGCTCCACCAAGGGCGAGATCGCCGACCCCGACGAATGCAAGCAAATCGCCGATTTGGGCGTCGACTTCCTGGCCTGCGGTATCGGCAACATCCACGGCGTGTACCCCGAGGGCTGGGAAGGCCTTGACTTTGACGCGCTCGAGGCCATCAAGGCGAAGACGGGCGATTTGCCCCTGGTCCTGCACGGCGGAACCGGCATTCCGGTGGACCAGGTGCAGAAAGCCATCAGCCTGGGCGTGTGCAAGGTCAACGTGAACACCGACCTGCAGATCGCCTTCGCCGATGCCGTGCGCGCCTACATCGAAGCCGGCAAGGACCGCGAGCCCAAGGGGTTCGACCCCCGCAAGCTGATGAGGGACGGGCGCACCGCCATCACCGCCCGTACGAAGGAGCTCATGGGGCAATTCGGCTCCACGGGCAAGGGCTGGGACTTCTAACCGCAGGAAACGAAGGCGGAAGGGTCGGACGACCGATGCGGATACGGGAGGGGGATTGCCCCGCATGAACGGCGTAGCCGCTCCAAAAGCGGGCCGGCGCGATCTCCCGCGCCGATCCTCCGATTTCGCCCGCGCAACCCGTTAGGCGATGTTCGCTTCGTAGCCGGCGCCTACCACGGCGGCGACCAGGGCGTCGTCGGTGACATCGGCGGCGAGGCTGACCGTGGCCTTCTTCCCGTCAAGATCGACGTCGGCGGAATCCACGCCGTCAACCCCCTCCAGCGCATCCTTCACGTGCTTCACGCAGTGCTGGCACATCATCCCTTCGACGTTGAGCGTCTTCTCTTCCATATTCGTCTCTTCCCTTCGCTCGTACCGTTCTATATCCTCCACCTCGATGACCGGGGCGGTTGGAACCTGGGTGCCGCCCTGCAGGGCGGGCGTGTCGAAAGCGGGTTTCCACGTGCGCATGCGCAGGGCGTTGCTGACGACGAACACGCTGCTGAAGCCCATGGCCGCCGCTCCGATCATCGGATTGATCGTGAGGCCCGCCCAACTGAACAGGCCCGCGGCGATGGGGATGCAGATCACGTTGTAGATGAGCGCCCAGAATAGGTTCTGCTTGATGGTGCGCAACGTGCGCTTGGAAAGCTGCACGGCCGCCGCGACATCCATCAAATCGCTGCGCATGAGGACCATGTCGGCGCTGTCGATGGCGATGTCGGTGCCGCTGCCGATGGCGATGCCCACATCGGCACGGGCGAGCGCAGGCGCATCGTTCACGCCATCGCCCACCATGATGACGCGGCCCCGCTCCGCGAGCTTCGCGACCTGCCGCTCCTTATCGGCGGGAAGGACGTCGGCGATCACATCGCCGATGCCCGCCTGGCGCTGCACGGCGGCGGCGGTGCGCGAATTGTCGCCGGTGAGCATGATGGTGTCAATGCCCAGCGCCTGGAGCTCGGCGATTGCGCGGGCGCTGGTCGGCTTGATGCCGTCGGCGACCGCGATCACACCCGCCAGCACGCCATCCTCGGAGAAGAAGAGCGGCGTGGCCCCATCGTCAGCGAATGACTGCGCACGCTCTTCGGCCTGACCGATCAATACGCCGTGGGCGCGCATCATGCGCAGGTTGCCCGCCAGCACGCTGCGTCCTCCGACGGATGCTGCGACACCCTCTCCGGGGATCTGCGCGAATCCCTCGAGTTTCCCGGGGGCGGGTTTGATGCCCTGTGACTCCGCGTAGGATACGATAGCTTGGGCGAGGGGATGCTCGCTTGCCGATTCTACCGCGGAGGCGAGCGCGACCAGCCGGGGCGCGCCCCCGTCGGCGGCCACGATGCCGACCACGCCGGGCTTGCCCGTGGTGATCGTGCCCGTCTTGTCGAATACGACCGTGCGGGCCTCGCCCGCAATCTCCAGCGATTCGGCGGACTTGATGAGGATGCCGTTCGAGGCACCGCGGCCCGTGCCCACCATGATCGCGGTGGGGGTGGCCAGCCCGAGGGCGCACGGGCAGCTGATGACCAGCACGCTGATCGCATAATTCAGGGCGGCCTGCAGGTTCGCCCCGACAATCAGCCAGCCGACGAACACGACCGCGGCGAAGCCGATGACGGCGGGCACGAACACGCCGGCGATCTTGTCCGCCGTGTTCTGGATGGGCGCCTTGCTGCTGGTCGCCTCGTCCACCAGCGCGATGATACCCGCCAGCACCGTATCGTCGCCCGTCTTGGTGACGCGCATGGTGAAATAACCTGATCTGCTGATCGTGGCGCCGGTCACGTCGTCGCCCTCCCGCTTGTCCGCCGGAACGCTTTCCCCGGTGATCGTCGACTCGTCCACGGACGCGGCGCCCTCCAGCACCACGCCGTCCAGCGGCACGGTCTCGCCGGCGCGAACCGCCAGCACGTCGCCGGGGAGCACCTGCTCGATCGGGAGCACGACCTCCCCGCCGTCCTTCAGCACCGTCGCCTGCTTCGGGGCAAGGTCGATCAGCTTCGAGATCGCATCGGTCGTCCGGCCCTTCGCACGCGCCTCGAAGTATTTGCCCAACGTGATCAGCGTGAGGATCATACCGGCACTATCGAAGTACAGCCCCCCGAACGCCGCCTTCGCGGTGCTGAAATCGGCTGCGCCCAAGGCGGCCAACATCGCGTACATCTGGGCGATGCTGTACCCTAGCGAGGCGGTTGCGCCGATGGCGATGAGCGCGTCCATGTTGGGCGATAGATAGAACAGGCTGCGGAAGCCGCCGCTGAAGAATTTGAAGTCGACGAACACGATGGGGATGACCAGCAGCAATTCCGTCAAGGCGGCGACCATCATATGCCCTTCGCCCGCGAAGGCAGCGGGCAGGGGCCAACCGAACATGGGGCCCATGGATAGGTAGAACAGCGGGACGCAGAACACGATCGAGACGATCAGTCGCATCCGCATATGCCGCTCCTGCGCCTCGGAGAGCTTGACCTGCTTCTCGTGCGCGATCTGCGCGCTGCTCTTCCCCGATTTGCCCGCCTGCGGCGTAAAAGCGGCCCGCGGCTCGGCGCCGTAGCCCGACTTCTCCACCTCGCGGGAGATCATCTCGTTGATCTGCTCGATCCGCTGCGGGGTCGCGTCGGGCTCGTATTCCACTTCCATACTGTTCTTCAGCAGGTTCACCGCGACATCGGAGACGCCGTCCACCTCGCGAGTGGTCTTGTCGACGCGCGCGGAGCATGCCGCGCATGACATTCCGGTTATATCGAACGTTTGCTTCATATCCAACCTGGTTCCTATCGCGTCACTCGCTTGATGAGGTCCATGGCCTCGTCGATCACCTCAACGTCGCCGGCTTGGACCTTCTCCACCACGCACGTCTTCAGATGGTTTTGCAGCACGATGCGCTCGATGCCCTTGATGGCGCTGTCCGCAGCGGAAAGCTGCACCAGCACGTCCCCGCAATAGCGGTTGTCGTCGAGCATCGCCTTCACGCCGTTCAGCTGGCCGATGACGCGGTTCAAACGCCTCTGCAAATCCGCCTGGAGCTCGTCGGCACGCGGCGTGTTCTTATACCGCCCGCCGCAGCAGGGCTTTCCGTCCGCCATCTCAGCATCCGCCATCTCAGCATCCGCCATCGCGTTCCCCCATCAAGCGTTCGGTATTCCTAATTCGATGCGATTCTATACCCCCTAGGGGCATAATGGTGCGATTGCACACTTCCCCCACATATACTCGGAGGGGGTATCGCGGAGGTAACTCTTCATCTCTAACGCAATACTAACCGCAATCTTGTCGAACCAAGCGCAACAGATGCGGTTAGTTCGCAAGCGAGGACGCGAAGCGCGCCGCAGGCGAGGGTCATCCGGCCCGAACCTGCGGCGCGATTCGCCTTCCATATCTCGACTGGGTATCGCACGGACGCAATATGCGAGCGAAGGAACCTTCGGACGAGCGGGTAAAAACCCGAAGATAAAGGGTCAAGGTAGGTGGCGGAAAAGACAGGTTGCCCGTCGGAAATCCGCCGATTGCACAAACGCGGGCAGAAGAGGCGCCCGGGTGCATCGTCCCATCGTGCGGCCGCCTCGCATGCGGGGCGGCCGTAAAATAATCAGACCGGCTGCGCGATCCTACAGGTCGCAGATCAAGCCACCGTCGACGACGATTTGAGCGCCGTTGACGTAGGAGGAGTCATCGGAAGCCAGGAATACGACCGGCCCGGAAACCTCTTCGGGCTCGGCGCGCCGACGCAGGGGGATGTCCTGCTCCAGTTGCTTCAGGAACTCGACCACATCGTCCCCCGCCGCCATCGGGGTCTTGATGATGCCCGGATGGATGCTGTTCACTCGAATCCCCAGCGGGCCGTATTCGCAGGCAGCGGCCTTGGTCATGCCGGTCACAGCGTGCTTGCTGCCGCAGTACGCGACGGCGGTCGCCGCCCCGACCAGGCCGTCGACCGATGAGATGTTGATGATGGAGCCCCCGCCACCCTTCTTCATGCTCTGGGCCGCCCATTTCATGCCGAACACGACGCCCATCTCGTCGATGGCGAACGTGCGCTGGAAATCTTCAGCGGTCAGATCGTCCAGGAGCTGGAACTTCCCGTAACCGGCGTTGTTGACGAGCGTGGTCAGCGGACCCCACATCTCCTCCGTCTTGGAGATCACGTCCTTCCAATTTTGCTCATCGGAAACATCGAGATGCATGTAGACGGCGTTCCCGCCCAATTCGTCGGCCAGCTTCTGCCCGGCCTCATCCTGAATGTCCGTCAGCACCGTCTTGGCGCCTTCCGCCACGAAGCGTCGGGCGTGCTTCTCGCCCATCCCCTGCGCAGCGCCGGTGATGATTGCAACTTTTCCATCCAATATTCCCATGCGAAGTCCCTTCTTTCCGCGATTGGGTTCTTTGCGACGGTGTGCACTACCGTTCTTGAATGGTAGTGCGTGGAGACCGTTTCTGTCCTTCCCATCCCCGACAATATGGGTAAGCGGTAGATTTGACGTGCGAAGGCGGGCACGATACTCGAAGCGATTCCGCCCGCTTTCCATCCCGAAATATCGGCATGCGATGATTTGGCGTGCAAGCTGTAGAAAAGGGCGTCGCCGCAACTGGATGCAGTAGCATGAAACGCGATGCGTCCGAATGGAAGGGTTATGCATGCGCCAGGGTTTCGATAACGAGAAGTACATCACGCTCCAAGCGAACAACATCCGCAAGCGCATCAGCGAGTTCGACGGGAAGCTGTACATGGAATTCGGCGGGAAGCTGTTCGACGATTACCACGCCAGCCGCGTGCTCCCCGGTTTCCAGCCCGACAGCAAGATCCGCATGCTGCAGAGCATGGTCGACGAGGTGGAGATCATCATCTGCATCAACGCCAACGACATCGAGAAGAGCAAGATGCGCAGCGACCTGGGGATCGGCTACGATGACGACGTGCTGCGCCTGCTCGACCTGTTCGGCAGCATGGGATTCGCCGTGGGCGGCGTGGTTATCACGCAGTTCACCGGCCAGCCCGCCGCCGAGGCGTTCCGCATGCGGCTTACGGGGCTCGGGGTCCGCAGCTACCTCCACTACCCCATCCCCAACTACCCCACCGACATCGAGCATATCGTGTCGGATGCGGGATTCGGCAAGAACGAGTTCGTGGAAACCACGCACCCGCTCGTCGTGGTCACAGCGCCCGGCCCAGGCAGCGGCAAGATGGCAACCTGCCTGTCGCAGATGTACCACGAGCACAAGCGTGGCGTGGCAGCCGGCTACGCGAAGTACGAGACGTTCCCCGTGTGGAACCTGCCGCTGCGCCATCCCGTGAACATCGCCTACGAGGCGGCGACGGTCGACCTTGACGACGCGAACGCGATCGACCCCTTCCATCTGGAAGCGTACGGCGAATCCACCGTCAATTACAACCGCGACATCGAGGTGTTCCCCGTGCTTCGCGCCCTGTTGGAGCGGATCATGGGCGAAAGCCCATACCAGAGCCCCACGGACATGGGGGTCAACATGGCGGGACTCGCCATCGCGGACGACGAAGCCGTCCGCGCCGCCGCGAAGCGCGAGATCCTGCGCCGCTATTTCCGCACGGCGGTGGACGTCAAACGGGGAAAGGCGGATGCCGAACAGCTCTCCAAGCTCCGTCTGCTGATGAACCAGGCGGAGGTGACGGAGACCGATCTCGAAGTGCGCACCGCCGCCCTCCTGAAGGCCGAGGCGACCAGCTCCCCCGCCGGCGCCATCGAGATGCCCGACGGCAAGATCATCACGGGGAAGACGTCCAACTTGCTGGGCACCGCGTCGTCCACGCTGATGAACGCGCTCAAGTACGCGGCGGGCACCCCAGACATCGACGTCATCAGCGATGCCGTGATCGAACCGATCTGCCATCTGAAGACGCAGCACCTGGGCAGCACCAATCCTCGTCTGCACTCCGACGAGACGCTCATCGCGCTTTCGGTCAGCAGCGCCACGAACCCGGAGGCGGAAATGCTCCTGCAGCACACCGGCGACCTGAAAGGGTGCGACGCCTTCTTCAGCGTGATCCTCTCGGAAGCCGACGAGCGCCTCTACACGCGGCTCGGCATCCACGTCTGCTGCGAGCCGGTCTACGAGAAGCGCCGCTTCTACCACAAGTAGGCGGCAGGCGCCCCGCAGCGGCATCCGAGATCTGGCCCATCGAACGACAAGGCGTTTTCAAGGCAGTAGATACGCCTGATGTCTGGGTCGATAGAGCAAAGATGAAGGTTGCGGGAGCACACCTTATGCGATTCCGCTGCCTTCCGAGAAGTAGGCGATTTTCCGCATGCCGGTGGCGGGAGCACATCCTATGCGGTTCCGTCGCCTTCCGCATTCCAGCTGCGCCCCCGGGCAGAGGGCGATTTCGAAGCTCCCTTCTGCCCGGACGTTACCGAGGGGAGCCAGTTTCGGGGGTTTCTAGCTTTTCCGGAAGCTGAATGGTCGATTTCGGAGGATTTTGAGCCAACTTCGGGGCTTTCTGGCTTTTTCGCTTCCTGACCCGGCATCGCGATTACGCCGGCGTGGCGCGGCAAGCTCGTTCGCACGCCATTGACCTGGGAAAACTCGGAATCGGATCCTCCCATTCGGAAAGACCACCGAAATCGCAGGTTCCGGAAAAGCTAGAAACCCCCAAAGTTGGCTCGAAAAGGGTGGATTCCGGCTTTCCAGCATTCGGAAAAGCTAGAAACCCCCGAAGTTGGCTCTCGAGATGGCGGCTCGGCCTTCTGTGATCCGGAAAAGTTTGAGACCTCCGAATTCGACACCTCGGGATGCGCGCATATCAAAGCGCAAGGCAGTGTAAATGGCAAGAACTCCACCCCCGAAAAAAACTATCCGAGAGTTTCGGAGCGTGCCCGGAATATCTTGAGGCCATGGAGCTGGCATCATCATGCGCGACCCCAGCGCCGCGAGAGCGGGCCCGGCATATCTTGAGGCCATGGAGCTGGTGAACAACCTCTGCTCTTGGCTCAGGCGCTATCTCTTCCGCCTTCCGGACATGAAGAAGGCGAACATGCAGTCCTACCCGAACTGGTTCGTCTACCTGTTCCACGTTGGGCGCGACGAGGGGAAATGGCCGAAAACGGAAAGGGTGCTGCGCCATTTGCTTACGACCGATTCGCATTACCTACAACCGATTCGCATTACCGCAGCTCATGGTAGGCTGCAGACCCGCACGCTCCGAAACTCTCGGAAAACCATCTTTCAAGACACGGGCAAGGCGGTGTATGCAGTAGCTTGATTGTCCCAAATGTCGACTTCCTGTTGACGAGACATAGGCGGATCATCTGGGATTGCAACAAAATTTCCTTCCGCCCTGCACCCCTCGATGCGAAATGCAAGGCGGAAGGAGTGCAACGGGAACAGGCGTACGCGCCCCCGGCAGTTCCAATCGGCTGCCCGAGCACCGACAAGACCAGCTGCATCGGATTTATCAGCTATTCCTGGCGATGCACAAAAGCTTCCCCGCAGGTTCACCTAGGGAAGCACTGATCAACCTATAAGTTGTTTTCTATTGTACGACGCATTTTCGGATGGCCGGACGGTCAGCTCCGATTAGCCCGGCCGAAGGCGATTCGCGCGTTTACGGGCATGCTGGCGCCGCCCCTGCTAGAA
>NZ_JANIPD030000002.1 GCF_024609215.1 Curtanaerobium respiraculi
TTGCACCATGGTAACATGCAGTAACAGGCATAAACAGTCATGCTGATTTGACAAAAAAGAAGGCCCGTGCGGGGCCTGACCTGGGTGAAGCGAAATCGGGGGAGTCTATCTAACTGCAAAACTCGGGCGCAAGCCAGCATCGCAGCTAAATGCAGCGGGGCAACCCGAAGGCGGCCCCGCTGTCGTGCCGTAAGCTCTACTTCCTACGTTTGCGCCATTCCAGCTTCACGCCATCTTCCGAAAGACGAATCGTCTGGAACATATTGTTTAGCAACGGGTTCGTATAAGCGTAATCGACCCTACGATGCATGCCGCGCGATTCCTTGCGATTGCGTGACGTAATGGCAACAGCCTCTGCGAGATCAATCAAATCAAACAGCTCCATCGTACGCATGAGCTCATGAGCGTCTGCGCATCCAATATCGCTCCTTGCATACGAACGCAAATCATTCAGATACTTCATACCAGCGCGCATCATGTCGTCGGAGCGGACATGCAGGCTAATATAGTCTTGCATAATCACCTGAAGCGTGGAGTTCGCTTCAAGCCAATTGGCTCCGTTTTCGCGATTCATGAGCTTGTTGTAGAAGTCTACGCGTTGCTGGATCAAGGGGTGACTGCTTACGTCGCATTCGTCCACCGTCATCACGTATTGCGCTGCGGATTCGCCGGCAACATCGCCCCATACCGAGGCACTCGTAATGTTTCCCCGCACATTGCCGCAGCAGATGCCGGCAGCATAGACGCCTGGTACGTTCGTTTCAGCACCCTGGCCGATATCGATTCCTCGCTGCGAGAGGGAATAATCGTAGGTACCGAATTCCACCATGCTCTTATGCAGGTTAATCCCGCGCTGGTTCAAATAATCGGTAATCGAATCTATTCCCTCGCATTTGAACTGCCTATGTTGATAGGCATGGTCTTCTTCCGAGTAACCGGTGCAGTTCATGTAGGTAGGGCCGGTACCATGCTCGAGCCGATCGCCGAAAATTCCAGGGTATATGTCCATAAGGGCATCCCCGCGCTTACGATCGGGCTTATCAGTGAAAGGACCGATGGATTTGCCGTTGATGTCTGAAAGGACGCCGAACCATGTCGCTTTGCCGGACCGCGCGAAACCCTTAACGCCCGCATGCCTATACGGCACATCGATGTTCACCAACGCTGCACCCGCACGATACGCGATCGCCGCTCCACCAGCCGACGCAGGGCAGCTGTGCGTGTTGAAGATATAAGCGGGATTCACATTCGGATACATCCTCATCGCTTGAGCCGTCGCCACCAGCACGGCCTTGGCCTGGAACACGATGATTTCGGGCGTATCCTTCGCAAGGCTGAATCCTATGGCGCCTACCGCCTTACCCTCCTCGTTTGTCAGGATATCGTTGATAAACACCTTGTTTATGATACGCGCACCGTTCTTGCGTGCCTCGCGTGTAAGGCGTTTCTTCTGATTGCTGCCGTCGTACTTCAGATGGTAGCACTGGCGTCCCGGCATGGTATGCCCTTCGAAATGATATTCCCCGGTAGGACGCATGTTGATGCCATAGGATTCCCATCTATCGATGATGCTCTTGGTGCGAAGCATCATCTTGCGCAACATCGCGGGATCCTGCCAGGGGCCGCCCTCCATGCCCTCGTTGATCTCGCTGATCACCTTTTCGAAATCATCACCGTGGCATTCGGGAATATAGCACATGAAATGGTCGTTGCCGCCGCAGCCAGAGCCCGATCGCAATGTGTTGGCTTTCTCCGCCACGAGCACATCCACGCCTTTTGCCGCCGCGGTGATCGCCGACTGCAGACCGGCGATGCCGCCTCCGACGATAAGGTACTCGGTCTTGACGATGTCTTTGCGAATTACTACATCCATGGTTCAACCCGTCCTTATTTCTCGGAATCTTCCGGAACATCCATCGTGAACATCATGTGCGAAAGCGGATAACGAATACTAATGGCGCCCTGCGGACAGTCCTTCATACATGCACGGCAATGCCAACATTCGTAGGGATACTTCACGCAAGGATGCTTCTTTCCCCGCTCATCGACCGTATAGCGAAAAACATCAAGCGGGCATATCTCAACGCAGGTTCCGCATTCGGTACATTTGCTCTTCTCAATGATGGGCGGCATGACTGTGCTCCTTTCGACGGGCTGTTATGAACTTGCTAAAGCTACGACCAATCAGTTACAGCGCCTGACTGCCGATTAGAAGGGCGATTACGGTAATCACAAGCCACGATCCCAAGATGAACAGCGGGGAAGTCTTCATGATGATCTTTGTGCTGCACCAGTCATTACCATGAAGCAAGGCGGAGCTTGCACTCGCAGCAGGTGTGAAAAACGCCAGGTGAACGCACATCACGACGATGATTACAGCGAGTTGCGGATCAAGATTGGCGGCGGTGCAATAGGTGTACACAACGGGCATCAAAGCCACACCGAGAGCGCCGTTGTTCATGAAGTTAGTAATGACGGTAGCGATAAGGCCGATGACTATCAAGAAGAAGATCGGGGATCCACTGTTGAAAATTGGGGTGAGCAGCGACATGAGCATCGGCGTAATGCCGCTATCAGCCGAAGTCATCAAGCCCGACAGAGGTTGGATGACGGCAAGCAGCAATATGATGCCCCATGCCACGCCTGTCGACCATTTTCTTGAACGGCAATAGGGCCTTTCCATCCACACGCAGCAGACACATGGCGCCTACCAGCAATACGCAGACGCCGGTGCTTCCTATTGCGCCCAGGAAAGCCTTGAGGCAAGAGCCCTCTGGGAGAAAACTCGGCAAAAGCAGCAAAACAACGAGGGCGATCAGAAAACCAAGCACGATTCGCTGCGTCTTGTTCAGCGCAAGATCTTGATTTCGTTTAAGCTGCTCCGTATCAAGCGACTGAAGCTTGCTCATATCGGGCTTGAATACGAGTTTGCCAACGAGTACGAAAACAAACGCGCAGGCGATGCAGCACAGAACGGCAATCAGCATATACGTTGCATAATCGATAGCCATACCGGACATGTTCTCGAACGCTCCGATGACGGTAAGCGGCACCTGCTTGAACGGAATCATAGACATGCCGATCTGAGCGGCGAACGCCACGCCGAACACCATCATCGTCGGATACGCTTCGCCCTTTTTATATCCGCACAGATCGCATACCGCATACAAAATGCTCCAGCCAATGAGCACGGCGGGCGATGAGCTGGTAAGACCCCCCTAAGAGGAAGATGGAAAGAAGGAAGACGAAGGTAAACGCCCACGGCTTGCCAGAAACGGCCTTGATGGTGATACATCTAAGCGAAATGAACCGGGATAATCCGTAATAGCTGATAGTTGCGCAGAATATGAAGATAAAGAACATCATTACTACGATGGGATCGCCGAAGCTCGCATTGAACAGCGCTTTCGGCCTCATGCCGCCTACCAGCATAAGCGCCATGAGGCCGAAGATGCTCGGCCATACGATTCCCACGGTGATCCAGCCGTATAACAAGCCGAAGAAGATTCCAAGCACGTTCATGCCGAGAGGCGTAAGAGGAGCGATTGCAGGCAATTGCCCGAATCCGAACATGATGGTGAGGCAGATTGCCGAATTCACCCAATACGCAATCGATTTACTTGATCTCGCTTCTCCCGTCGCCATTACAACCTCCCCTAAACAGACAACGATCCTTGCGATTCTCCGAGCATTTCGAAAAACGGCGCTCAGAGTCGCGACTCCCCCTCAGAAACCGTAATATGCGGCCCCCAAACTCTTGCCTTGCGATTTGCATTTACGATTTCCGGGTTACTTATGGGTATAACAAACGAAGTGATGGAAGCCCATTACCAGCTATTTCGCTCTGTGGCCGAAATAGGCACGGACAAGAATGTGGGGTCGAAATCAACACGGTCAGAAATGTGTCCGGATTCTGCGGGTGCGATCATTTTTCGTAACCGGCTGGACTGTGGTCCTAACGGTTGGTGCTTTTATCGACTTAGTAATTGAGAAAGGCTCTCTCTTTTCGACTCGCTGGGCCCCGCTCCCAGTTAACGGCACCCACATGCTGTCGATTCGCGCATACATGGCTTATCATTGTTAGATATAGCTAATAATGATAAGACGTTCTTTTTTAGGAGGCGCAACAGCATGAATAAGGTCCACATCGAAGAAGGCGGTGTCCAAGAAACCATGCTTGCCCCGCTCTATGGAAGGAAGCTGTGCGCAGAGCGCTATCCGACATTCTATCGGGACGAGTATGTCGAGATGTGACATTGCGATGCGGGAATTGCATTATAATTGGCAATCAACCGTTGTCATCTACCATGCGCATTGACGGTATTTATATATAGAAAAACATTGCGTATTGACGGTATATTATAATAAACATACCTTGCGTATAGACGGTTTACCGCAATTGAGGAGCATGTGCGTGGAACTGAAGAGGGACATATACGGCAAGCTAATGGAGTGGAAGGTCCAGTCCAGGGGCAGCACCGCGCTTCTCATCGAGGGCGCACGTCGCATCGGCAAGTCCACCATAGCCGAGAAGTTCGGACGTGAAAACTATCGCTCCCACATTCTGATCGACTTCGCAGTGGCGCCGCGAATCATCAAGGAAAATTTTAAGGATAATCTAAACGACCTCGATCGCTTTTTCCAAGTGCTGTCCCTGCAGTACGGGACGCGCCTCTACCCACGCGATTCACTCATCATATTCGACGAGATACAGCGTTTCCCGCGTGCGCGCGAGGCGATCAAGTACCTTGTTGCCGACGGTCGCTACGACTTCCTCGAAACCGGTTCGCTCATCTCGATTCGCGAAAGCGTGGAGGGCATCGTCGTGCCATCAGAAGAGCGCAAGCTCAAGATGTATCCGCTCACGTTCCCCGAATTCCTCATGGCGACAGACGAGGAGCCCCTGCTCGATTACATCCGTCAATGCTACGAAAAGCGCCAGCCGCTCCAAGATGCGTTCCACAAGCGCGCATCATACCTCATCAGGGAGTACATGCTCGTAGGCGGCATGCCGCAGAGCGTGGTCGCGTACTTGGAGGGCGGCAAGGATTTCGCTGCCGCCGACATTGCGAAGCGTCAGATTCTCGATCTGTATCGAGACGATATCAAGAAAGCCTCTCGTCGCTACAAGTCGAAGGTGTCCTCGCTGTTCGAATACATACCGGGCTATCTCTCGACCCACGAGAAGAAGGTCGTGCTTGCACGCGTGAACGCGCATGGTGAGTTCGAAGACTACGACGATCCGCTCTTCTGGCTCGGGGATTCGATGATGTGCAACCTCTGCTACCGATGCGCCGACCCGCACATGGGGCTCGCACTCTCGCGCGACGACTCGGCGGTCAAGTGCTACTTGGGAGACACGGGCCTGCTGGTCAGCTTGTCGTTTTCGGAAAACGAGCTTTCGTCGATGGAACTGTACCGAAAGATCATGGCGGGCAGGCTGTCGCTCAATGAGGGCATGCTGCACGAAAACCTCATCGCCCAGACGCTTGCGGCCTCGGGACGCGCGCTGTACTTCTATACGCACTACTCCGAGGAGAAGCACAGAAGCGATATAGAGGTCGATTTCCTTCTGTCAAACGAGAGCAAGACGAACCCGCGCGTTGCCCCTGTGGAAGTCAAGTCCTCGAAGAATTACACCACCACCTCGTACGATGCCTTCAAGAAACGCTTCGGCAACCGCATCGGAGAATCGATGATCGTGCATCCGAAGGCGCTTTCGTATGACGAACGAGGATTGCGCCTGCCGACATACATGTTCTTCTGCGTCTGAAGTTGGTCATAGCCGTCTTGGCCGATCCTTCGGGAATGTCGAGCACCGGGCATCCAGGCGGGTTGCCGATATGCCGGCTACGAAGCCAACGGCCGATGCGCCGAATGCAAGCGGCCCCTTGTCAGAATGCCAACCTCTCTGCCAGGCGCATAGTAAGATGAACTCGCAGGAGTTCAGCCGGGCCTTTGGCAAGCGCCGGCACGAGAGGGGACCAGGAGATACGCTTCGGAGTTCCCATGCTATCTTCGAACGATGCCGTTTTTTTAATCGGTAGTGATCAAGTTGATTCGTGGTGCGCTGAAGCAGAGTAGTCAACCATTGCCCAGATGCCATTCTGTTTGCTTGATTTTGGCGATGGTGAAACTGCAAGCGTGCGAAATCCGGGGCGAAATCGCCGGGCTGGTCTCTCCCTGCGGTCTGGGTGATTCTCGTAGCGTTTCGTTTCCTGTGTCTCTAGTACCGGTTGATGCGGCACCTCTTCTTGATGCGCGCGATCTTCGGCGGAAGGTCCTCCGGGGCATGTTCCTCGGCGTGTCGCAGGTGCCCGACTCGGCGGCCACGTCGTAGAACCAGCACTTGTAGTCGATGAAGTCGCGCGCGTTCTTCAGCTCCTTGACCTGCCCGTCGATCTCGTTTCTGCGCTCGTGAACGATCTCGCGGTGCCGCTCGATGGTGGAGTCACCCGCGCGGTACAGGTTGATGTACTCCTTGATCTCGGCGATGGGCATGCCGGACGCCTTCAGGCGCTCGATGAAGCGCGCCCACTCCAGGTCGTCCTCGGTGTACACGCGCATGCCGCCCCGGCTGCGCGCCACGTCGGGGAACAGGCCCCTCTTGTCATAGTAGCGCAGCGTGCTGGCGGGCATCCCGAGCTCTTCCGACGCCTCGCCGATGGTGTATATCTTCTCCATTCCCGCCCTTTCGAAACCTGAAAACTTTTTCGAGAAACATTATTGACTTGGACCATGGTCCAGGGTCAAGAATCTTTTACAGAGTTATCGATCGGTTGCGAAAGCCCGACGGCGACGTCGAACCCCGAGAAGGAGACACACTGTGGGCAAGAAGAACATCGGAAGCAAGCTGGCGCTATATCCCTGCCCCGTCGCGGTGATCGGAGCCATGGCGGAAGACGGCAAGCCCACCTGGACGCTGGTCGCCCACATGGGCGTCATGGGGCACGACCACGTGATGGTGAGTCTGGCGCAGCCCCACTACATCAACTCCTTCATCAAAGAGAACGGGGTTCTATCCATCAACGTCGTCGACGAAGGCTGGGTTGCTAAAGCCGACCTTTGCGGCATGGTGAGCGGCAACAAGCAGAGCAAGGCGGACTTCTTCTCCTGGACCGCGGGCATTGCGGGCGCGCCCGTCATCGACGACGCGAAGCTCGTCATGGAGTGCAGCGTTGAGGACGTCTACGGCACCAAGGGCTTCGACAACTTCATCTGCGCCATCGCCAACACGTACGCCGACGAGGCGATACTCAACGATAAGGGCAAGCCGGACTACGATGCGTTCAAACCGGTGCTCTTCGAGATGCCCAACTACAACTACATCAGATCGAACGGCGTTCTGGCCCCCTGTCTGAGCTACGCGAAAGGGGAGAGGTAGATGATCTCGAGGAGGGCGTTCCTGATCGCTGCGGTCGTTGCGGGTGGTTCGGTCTTGTTGGGCGGATGCTCTACTGGCGCTGAGACTTCCTCCTCAGCCTCTGCGGCGGCAAGCTCAACCCCGCAGTCTAGCTCAATGGCGAGCAGCCATTCGCCGTCCGCAAGCTCCGCCCCGCCGAAGGGCAAGGTTTTGGTCATGTGCTTCTCCGGAACGGGCAACACGCGCGCCGTGGCGCAGGGGCTCGCCGGCGAGATCGGGGCGGACTGCCTGGAGATCGAGCCCGCCCGGCCCTACTCCACGCAGGACCTGGACTACAACGACGAGACCACGCGCGCCACGGTCGAGCAGAACGAGGGCACGGCGCGGCCCGAGATCGCATCCGCCATGCCGGACTGGGGCAATTACGACACCATCCTGCTCGGACACCCCATCTGGTGGGGAAAGGCGCCGCGCATCATGTGCACGCTGCTCGAGCAGAACGCGGACTCGCTGACGGGCAAGCAAGTCGCCGATTTCTGCACGTCCGGCAGCAGCGGCATCGGCCAAGCGGCCGCGGAGCTCAAGGGCATCGCGCCAAACGCCGCATGGAGCGAAGGCCACCGCTTCGAGATAGGCACCGGCGGCGTCGAGGCGGCGGCGTGGGCGCGCTCCCTCGGGTTCGGAATCGGATAGCCAACAGAGGCTCTTGGCATGAAATACACGCAACTCGGCAACAGCGGCATCGAGGTATCGCGCATCTGCATGGGGTGCATGGGGTTCGGCGATCCCGCGACCGGCCAGCATAGCTGGACCGTGCGCGAGGACGCGACGCGCGAGATAGTGAAACGCGGGCTCGACCTGGGGGTGAACTTCTTCGACCCCGCCATCGCCTACCAGGGCGGCACGAGCGAGGAGTATCTTGGGAGAGCATTGCGTGATTACGCGAAGCGCGAAGATGTCGTGGTGGCCACGAAGTTCCTCCCGCGTACGCCCGATGAGATCGCGGAAGGAGTGAGCGGCGCCGAGCACGTTTCCCGCCAGCTCGACCTGAGTCTGCGACACCTGGGTATGGACTACATCGACCTGTACATCTACCACATGTGGGACTGGAATACCCCGATCGGGGAATACCTCGAGGGGCTCGACGCCGCTGTGAAGGCGGGCAAGGTACGCGCCGTCGGGATCTCCAACTGCTTCGCCTGACAGCTCGCGGAGGCGAACGCCATCGCCCGCGAGATGGGCTGGCCGCAGTTCGTCTCCGTCCAGAGCCACTACAACCTGCTCTTCCGCGAGGAGGAGCGCGAGATGAAGATGTACTGCGACGAGCGCGGGATCGCGATGATGTCATACTCCGCGCTCGCCGCCGGCCGCCTGTCGCGCATGCCGGGCACGAGGACCAAGCGCCTTGACGAGGACGCATACGCGAGATTCAAGTACGATTCAAGCGCCGAGCAGGATCGTGCCATCGTTGAGAGGGTTGCCGAGGTCGCCGCCAAGCACGGTGTCACAATGACTGAGGTTTTGCTCGCCTGGCTGCTCGGCAATGTGGCCGCCCCCGTCGTCGGCGCGACCAAGGTCTCGCATATCGAGGGCGCGGCTCGTGCGATCGACCTCGATCTTTCCAAGGACGAGGCCGCCTACCTTGAGGAACCCTACGTTCCGCACGCTCTCGCGGGGGTCATGGCGCAGAACACCCTTGCGGCGAGGAACATTGAGCACGTGTGGGTTAAGAACGGAAAGTATGCGGAAAGGGATGCAAGCAGGTAGCAGCCGGACCTTGGCTTGATCCGGACGGAAAGCGGCGTGCGAAACCGAAGGATCGACCCTTTCCAGGTATAACGTCCCGATTATCGCCAGTGGCGGTATAATTTTGGCGGTAATGACAGGATGCCCCATGTCATACGAACCGCCATTCGAGTGCAACGATGTGATCGACTCGCTCTGCATGGAAGCTGAAGGGGGCGCCTAGATGCCTATCTTTTGACGATCAACCGGATCGCGACGCGGATCGCCGGAACACCATGCGGCTATGCCGTTCGTCCCGGTTCTCGCCTGAGGTGCCTATCCCCGGTCCTGCTCGCGCAGCAGCAGCGCCGCGTTCACGATGACGAACACCGAGCCGAAATTGTGCCAGAGCGCTCCTGTCACGGGATCGAGAACGCCGAAGGCGGACAGCAGGATGGCGCTGAAGTTGATGACGAGCGATGCCCCGATGTTCTGCCGCACCTTGTGCATCGAGCGGCGGGCAACGTGCAGAAGGTACGGGACCCGCTCGATGTCGTCGCTCACGAGCACGGCGTCAGCCGACTCCACTGCGACGTCGCTCCCGATGCCGCCCATGGCAACGCCCGCATGGGCAGCGCGCAGGGCGAGCGCGTCGTTCACGCCGTCGCCCACCATGCACACCCTGCGACCGATCCCGCCCATCTCGCTGACGGCCTCGGCCTTGCCCTCGGGGGCCATGTCGGAGCATACCTCGCCTATGCCCACGGAGGCGGCGATGGTGCCGGCTGCCTGAGCGTTATCGCCGGTGAGGAGCACGGGTTCCACGCCCATCTCCTTCAGACGCGCCACGGCGCGCGGGGCCTCGCTGCGCACGGTGTCCGCCAAGGCGACAATGCCGCAGAGCTTGCCGTTGGCGACGACGCACACGACGGTCGCACCCTTTTCGAGGTAGTGCGCGGCGGAGGCGTCCACGGCTGCGCGGTCGACTCCCATGATGCCGAGCATGGCAGGCTTGCCCACCTCGACATCGCTTCCGCCCACCTCGGCGACGATACCCAAACCTGCGCGCACCTCCGCGGTCGCCGCGGGCTCGAAGGGAATGCCCCTCTCCTTGCACCAGGCGACGATGCCTTGCCCAGCGGATGCTCGGAGCGGCTCTCAGCAGACGCGGCGAGCGAGGCGAGCTGCTCCGTCGTGGCGTCGCCGGAAAGCGATTCCACACCAACCACGCGGGGCCTGCCATGCGTGAGTGTGCCGGTCTTGTCGAAGGCGACAGCATCGGCCTCGGCTAGCCGCTGCAGCGCGTTGCCCGTGCGCACGAGCACCCCATACTTCGTGAGGTTGCCGATGGCTGCAGCCACGGCGGTCGGGGTTGCCAGCACGAAGGCGCAAGGGCAGAACACCACGAGTACGGTGACGCCGCGGATGAACTCGCCGGTCGCTGCCCACACCGCTATGGCACAGGCCAGAGCCACGCCGACGAGCCAGCCTGCCCACCTGTCTGCGAGCCTCACCACGGGCGCCTTGTTTGCGTCGGCCGCCTCGGCGAGCGCGACCATGCGCTGCAGCGAACTGTCACCGGCGGGCTTGGTGGCGCGCATCTCGAAGGCGCCGGTCCGGCTCACCGTTCCGCTTACGAGCTCGTCGCCCTTGACCTTGTCCACCGACAGCGACTCGCCGGTCATGATCGACTGGTCCACGGTGGTGGACCCGAGCGTGAGCAGACCGTCCACGGGGATGGTTTCGCCAGCGTGCACGCGCAGGATGTCGCCCTCTACGATCTGCTCCACGGGCACGACGGACTCCTCCCCGTCGCGTACCACGCGGGCAGTCCTAGGCGTGAGCTCCACGAGCGACTCGATGCCCTTGCGCGCGCGATTCGCCGTATAGTCCTCCAGAAGCGAGCCGATCTACATGATAAGAGCCACCTCGCCGGCGGCAAACCACTCTCCGGCGTAGACGGAGGCCACGAGCGCCATCGACACGAGCACGTCGGCGGTCACGTCATGATCGCGCATGAGCCCTACGACGGCGCCAACCAGGATCGGCGCGCCGCATAGCACGATCGCCGCCCATGCCACGTCTACCGGCCACGTTGCGCTCACCCCTGCGAGTGACAAGACGAGACATACCGCGGACGCCCCCGCGCATGCCCCCGTCACCTTGGGCTCGTTGTCCAACCAGTCCTCGATGGCCATCTCCGCCTCCGCCCCCTTCCTTGACTGATCGCTCAGGAGGCCGTACATTTCATCTGATATCGAACATATTGTTTCGTAACGTCAGAAGCAGTTCAACAACCAGATGGCACCGGGAGTCCGCTAACGGACTTTTCGGGCGGATTGTTCGGAGGGAATGCGCAATGGATAGGAGGCAGGCGAGGACCAGGAGGGCGATCCTGGGTGCGTATGAAACGCTGCTGGCGACGAGGCGCCCCTCGGAAATCACCGTCGAGGAGATACTGCGCGAGGCCGACGTGGGCCGCTCCACCTTCTACGCCCACTTCGGTACGAAGGATGCCCTGCTCTCCGAAATGCTCGCCGATGTGTTCCACCACGTGACCGAGGTCGATGCTCCCGAGGAGGGCCACGACTTCGCCGGTGAGGAGGGCGTGGACTCGCAGCTCACCCACGTGCTCCTCCACCTGCACGACCAACAGAAGCGTCTGGCGCCGCTGTTCGAGGGCACGAGCGCAGAACTGTTCTGGTCGGCCTTCCGCTCCCAGCTTCTGCCGCTGGTGGAGAGGAACCTCGCTCACTGGCGCAATGATCGCAACGCCCTGGTGCCCGGCGACTTACTCGCGGCGCATGTTGCCACCACGTTCGTCGAGGTAGCGCGCTGGTGGTTCGCACGGGGACTCGTGCAATCGCCCGCCGAGGTGGATGCGCTGTTCGCAAGCCTCGTCTAGCCTGGGGCGCCGTCGGATATCCCGATGCGGCCACTTTGTCGATGTGGAGGTGCGTGCATGCCGTCTTGCCGCTTGCCTATGCGGCGCCGTGCCGCCTTCCGAGGCGGTGCGGTCCACGAATCGCCCCAGGCGGCCTGTATGTACTTCCATCTGGGGGACCCCGTGCGTGTCGAAGTCGCGGAAGCGGAATTGCCTGCCGACGGTGCTTCGATGCGCGCCCGCCTTCCCGCATTTCGCGGCATCCTGTGAATGCAAAGTAGGGAAATCGTGAGCGTCGTTCGACTGCGTTACCCTAGGCGCATGAAGAAATCGACGACATCCCTGAAGGCAATGTACCTCGACTGCCTGCGCGGCAATGTGCCCGTGCCCGAGGACAAGACGGGTTTCTTCTTGTTCCAGCTGCTCATGGTGGGCGGCATGATCTCATTCATGGTCACGTTCAATGGCGTGCGCCACGACGGCATCGGCTTCTTGGAGTATTCCCACTGGTTCTACCCCGTCATGTTCTGCACGGCGTTCGCGCTGCGCCGCACGGTCGCGAACAAGATCATGGGCTTTCTGATCCCCCAGTTTATCGAGCCCCGCCTCTCCGGCGTGAAAGCCGCGTTCGCCAAGACGCTGGCGAACGTCATGGTCATGTGCCCCATGGTCAGCTTGGCCGTGAGCCTCATATTGGAGGGGCAGAACTTCCTCGGCTACTATGTGCAGTCGGTCGCCGTCTCACTTCCGGTCGCTCTCTGCGTCAACTATTTCGTGGTCGGGCCCATCGTGAAGACCATCTACGCCAAGCGCATCGGGAACCGCAAGGCCGACAGCGTGCTAGCCGAAGTGCAACGCGTCGCCCGCCCCCTGACCGCGCTGCTGGGCATCGATTAGAACGGGTGTCTCGTTCGGCTCGGCCATTGCGTTCGCGCCCGCCGGCCGTTTTTCGCATGCAGCCTCACTCGAAGGTTCCGGGCGCTTGATATCGGAGGCCTGCCGCACCCCATGGGATTGCCGAAGAAAGAGGATCGCCCAGGATGTCGGTGCGGGGGAGGGATCTCCCTTCCCGGTATGCGCGGGATGGTTCCGGCCCTGTTTGCCCTTATGCGGCACAGAGGGTTTTTGACGGCGGCGTGATGATCCTTTGAATCGTTTGGCAAGCGTCTCAACTGGTGTTATAGCAATAAGCATGTTGCCATGCACGATGCCTGCCCCATCGCAGGCGCAGTCAGGAGATGTTCGGATGCTCGCGCAGATACTCGAAGCCGCCATGCTTCTCTGCTTCGGCCTTTCATGGCCTCTCAACGCGTATAAAAGCTACAAGGCCGCCACGGCTGCCGGTTCTAGTTGGCAATTCATCGCGTTGATCACCGTGGGGTATTTCGCCGGAATCGGCGCCAAGTTCGCCTCCGGGGACGTGAGCTGGGTGCTCGCCGTGTACTTTATCAACCTGCTGTTCCTCTGCGCCAACTGGTGGGTGTATTTCAGGAACGTGAGGCTCGATCGCGCCGCCGACGATCTCTTCGAGATGGACGGGGAGCGACGGCCCGTCGCGCCAACATTGCGGAAGACGCATCTGCACGGGGCGGTCGCGCCAACTCCTTCCTCTCCGCCGGAAAAGGGCTCGCCGTTCAATGCCGCGCCTCCCGCGCGGGATATGTAGCTGTTTAAAGGTGACCTTGCCGAGAGGACCGCACTCCGCGGCGCCGTTGCGCTACCATAGGGCAACTTATCCGCACGAGAGGACGCGAAAAGATATGCCCATCACCGATTTCCTGCGTCGCAACGCCGTGAAGTACGGCGACGAAGTGGCGCTCATCGAACGCAATCCGGCGATTCAGGAGCCGTTGCGCATCACATGGCGCGACTACGACCTGATCCAATCCACGGAAACGCAGCCGTATCGCCGCGAGATCACATGGCGGGTGTTCGACGAGAAGGCGAATCGCTTCGCCAACCTCCTCATCTCCCGCGGGGTGGGATCGGGCGACAAGGTCGCCATCCTGCTCATGAACTGCCTGGAATGGCTCCCCATCTACTTCGGCGTCCTGAAAAGCGGCGCCGTGGTCGTGCCCCTGAACTTCCGGTACACCTCCGACGAGATCGCCTACTGCATGGACAAGGCGGAGGTCGACGTGCTGGTATTCGGTCCCGAGTTCATCGGCCGCGTCGAGGACATCGTGCCCCAGCACGTGAAGGGGCGCCTGCTGTACTACGTGGGCGACGATTGCCCGACCTTCGCGGAGGATTACGGGGTCCTGGCGAACAACTGCTCGAGCGCCGATCCCATGATCCCCCTGACGGAGGACGACAACGCGGCGATTTACTTCAGCAGCGGCACCACGGGCTTTCCCAAGGCGATCCTCCATCCGCATCGTTCCCTCACCCAGGCCGCGGTCATGGAGCAAAACCATCACGGGCAGACGCACGATGACAGGTTCCTGCTCATCCCGCCGCTCTACCACACGGGTGCGAAGATGCACTGGTTCGGCAGCCTGGTGTCGGGCAGCTCCGCCGTCATACTGCGCGGTGTGAAGCCCCGGGCGATCTTCGACGCGGTGAGCGAGGAGTGCTGCACCATCGTGTGGCTGCTCGTCCCCTGGGCGCAGGACATCCTCGTCGCGCTCGAGTCGGGCGAGCTGAATGCCGCCGACTACCATCTCGACCAGTGGCGCCTCATGCACATCGGAGCGCAGCCGGTTCCCAAAAGCCTCATCGACCGCTGGAGGAAGCGGTTCCCGCATCATGAGTACGACACCAATTACGGCCTTTCGGAGTCGACCGGGCCGGGCTGCGTGCATCTGGGCGTGGCGAACATCGACCACGTGGGCGCCATCGGCGTGCCCGGATACGGCTGGGAGGCCCGCGTCGTCGACGAGGCGGGAGATGAGGTGGCCCAGGGAGAGGTCGGCGAGCTCGCCGTCAAAGGCCCCGGCGTCATGACGTGCTACTACGGCGACCCGGAGGAGACCGCCAAGACCATCCGCGACGGGTGGCTGTTCACCGGCGATATGGCACGTTGCGACAGCGAGGGGTTCCTGTGGCTCGTCGACCGCAAGAAGGACGTCGTCATCAGCGGCGGGGAGAACATCTATCCCGTGCAGGTCGAGGATTACATCTCCACGCACCCGGCGGTGAAGGACGTGGCTGTCATCGGCCTTCCCGACGAGCGTCTCGGGGAGATCACCTGCGCCGTGGTCGAGCTGAAACCGGGCGCCCGCCTGACCGAGGAGGAGTTCAACGACTTCTGCCTGAAGCTGCCCCGCTACAAGCGTCCTCGCCGGGTCATCTTCGCCCCGGTGCCCCGCAACCCCACCGGCAAGATCGAGAAGCCGAAGCTTCGCCAGAAGTACGGGGTCGAGCATCTGGTGCTCGAGGAGAACCGGTCGTAGCCCGCTGCGGCCGAGCGCGCGCCGCTGGGTTCTTCCGGCCGGAGCGCGCCCGGCTCCAGCATCACGGCTGCCGGCAGATCGCCGTCCGTCCCCTTCTCGGGGGCGCGGCCATCGCGGGGGCGCGATCCCGTCAATCGTCGATGTCATCGCCTCCGATGATGCGCAGGTAGAGTCGATGGAGCCGCGCGGAGGGATCCATCCCCAAGCTGCGCATGCGCTCGACGTACCGGGTCCATGTTTCGATGGCTGCCGGGCGCTGCCCCGCCTGGCTCTGCAGCACCATGAGCTCCTGGTAGCAATCCTCGCGGTCCGGGCCCCATTCCAACGCCTGCCTGCCGAAGTCGAGCGCCGTGCGGACGTCGCCCTGCTCCCTCAGCCTTCCCGCTGCGCCCAGCACCGCATCGACGGCGGCGTCGCGGCATCTGATGCGCGCGTGCGTGATGGGAAGGTCGTCGGCTGATCCGGGAAGCAACTCGCCCACGTAGAGGCCGCGCAGCCGCTCGAGGATGCCGACCATGCCCTCGGGCGCGGATCCTTTGCGGGAAAGCGTGCGGCACAGGTCGAACAGCTCGCCGACATCGGATTCGACCAAGCTTGTGTCGAGTCGGACGATGCCCTGCGCGCGCACGATGTACGGGCAGTCCCCGTTGGGAAGCGCAAGCGCCCGCTTGAGCTTGCAGAGTATGTTCGAAAAATTATGGTTAGCCCGGTCGGGGGAGCTGTCGGGCCAGAGGGCGGCCGCCAGACGGGAGCATGCCACATCGCGCCCCCGCTCGATGATGAGCAGCGAGAGGAGCTGCCGGGTCTTCTGGCGGGAGAAGCGGCCCTCGTCGATTGCCTCGGCGCCGCGTGTGACGCGGAAGCGGCCGAACAGCTGCACGTAGATCGGCGGGGCGGCAGCGGGAGGCTGCTGGTCGGGCAAGGGGAAGGGCGACAGGGCGGAGGGGGCGGGCGGCGCTTCGGCTTGCCGGCGCCGCAGCGCCGCCCGCTGCTCGGCGAGATAGCATTCCGCAACCCCGCGCGCGGTCCGGTCGACATCGAGCACGATCCCCGCGGCCTCGGCCTGCTTCGCCAGGAGCGCATCGGACAAGGTGATGCGCGCGCCTACGTGGCTCCTGCCGAGAAAGGATTGGCATGCCGCCCGTGCACGGTCCATAACCGGCCCGTCGATAGCGCCCGACAGGCGCAGCGCGCATGCCAATGCGAGGGCGTCGTCGCGCTGCGGGGATGGCGGAAGCGCGTCGAGCACGCGGGGGAGCGCGTCGCCCGGGCATTCCCCGAGAGACCATGCGGCAAGCAGGGCGGGGGGTGCCTCGTCATGCTCGCGCACGTACTCGACCTCCCCCGTTTCGCGGCGTTTGCCGATCTGGTCGAGGACCTTCGCCGCGTCATCGGCGAGCAGCAGCGCGAATGATGCGGCGATCAGACGATGCCGCCGCGCCGCGCCGGCTGATCGGGCGATGCGGGACAGGTCCTTGAGCGGGTTGCCCCCGCCGTTCAAAAGCGCGCGCCTGATCGCCGAGCCGAGTTTCAGCGCCGTATACATGCTCTCCCGTCTTCCCGCGAGGCTTGCGAACACGTCTTCCAAGGGGAGGATGCCGCCTTCCTCCATCAGGTCTTCTTGGACCGCCCCGAGCCATTGCGCCCGCTTTTCGGCGGGGCAGAGCCGGTTGACGATATGGGCGGCACGCTCGAATAGGCGTTTTGCGGCCAGCTCGTCCGCCAGTCGCAGGGCAAGCTGCGACCCGCTGGCGGCGGAGCAGGCGTGGGCGATGCAGCGCAGCCTCGGTTGGAATGCGCGCAGCACCGCATGCAGGGAGAACCCGCGCGCCGAGAATTCGCGGCAGTGGGTGTCGATCGCCAGATACGGAAACGCTCCTCCCGGACGGTCGGATCGGAGGGGTGTTTCCCCTCCTGCGAGCCTGGCGAGGTCGGCGAACGTCCCGTCTTGCAGCACCAGCATGAGGAAGAGCAGCGCATTCTGCCAATCCGTGCCGTCGGCGATCGCGCTGACGAGGAAGCGCTCCTGGTCCCGTTCGTCGGCGAAGACGAGTCCGGGTATCCGCCTGATGCCGTTCGAAGCGAGCTTCCCCGCATCCAAGGCGGGATCCGATTGCGCGATGAGGGCCAGCTCCTCATCGGTCAGAAGGAACGAACGCGGCTCGACGACCACGCACGAGGCCGCGTTGCGCCTCAAGGGGTTGGCGCCCGGGGTGGACGAGACGAGCACCTCCCGCCCGGATCTCACGAGCCGCGAGCAGCATTTCCACAGCGCCGCCGCGCGTCGCGGGTTCAGTGGGGGGACGTCGTCCAATACGATGAGGCCCCTCTCCGCAACCAGCTCCATGAGGCCCTCGGCGATGATCCCCGCATCCAGGTCGCGAAGAAAGCACGGGCTTTGCGCCGATATCCAGCTGGTGTCATGGAATTCGAAGTTCAGCTCGGCGTACGTGCACGCGAGCGCCGTCTTGCCGAAGCAAGTGGGCGCCAGCAGGTACCGCACGCGGGTGCGGTCGCTCATCAATTTCGTAAGCAGGGCGTTACGGGTGAAATAGGATTCGCCCGCCGCCGTTTTCGGACGCATGCCGTCGCAGATGCTCGCCGCAAGGAACGACTTCACAACGCACTCCTTCGCTCTCGACAAAGGAGATAGATCCAGGAGGGGCCATCGACTCTACCACGCCCTGCGGGGAAAGCAAGGACGCGGATACGTCCCAAAGCGGCGGGTTCTGCCCAGACGTCCTGCATCCGTCCACGTTATCCCCTGTTTCCGCGCGGTGCTTTCCGGAGCCGTTGCGATTCCCCGAACCGCGAGCGAGTCCAAATGCCCCGTCAGCGGCCATGCGGCACGGTGCCTTCTCCCGAGTCCCGCCTGCTGCGGAACGCCGCATCGGGACTCGGCGGGGGCTGCTCGCGATGCGCCGCGGGGTGGGCGGGCACCCCGTTCGATGCGGCTGCGGATGCCCGGCCGCGCACTGCGTCCCTCTGCCCCCGGCGCCGGGGGAGGGGGCTATTCCCGGGACTTCTCGGGAATGAATTGTTCCCGTCTGGGAGGGCGCATTGCGTGGTATCTTGAATTCATTGGGGAAGACCGACAGACAGAAAGGGTTGGCATGATCTATTCCGCGGAAGTTGAGAATATGTGCCCCATCGCAAAGGGCGCGTATCACGGACCCGCTCCCATTCCCGAAGAGGGTAAGTGGATTCAGGCGAAGGAGATTTCAGACATCTCCGGTTACACGCACGGCGTCGGATGGTGCGCGCCGCAGCAGGGCGCGTGCAAGCTGAGCTTGAACGTAAAGGACGGCATCATCGAGGAATGCCTGATCGAGACGGTCGGATGCTCGGGCATGACGCACTCCGCCGCCATGGCGAGCGAGATCCTGCCCGGCAAGACGATTCTGGAGGCGCTGAACACGGACCTGGTCTGCGACGCGATCAACGTGGCAATGCGCGAGCTGTTCCTGCAGATCGTGTACGGGCGCACCCAGACGGCCTTCAGCGAAGGCGGCCTGCCCGTCGGCACCGGCCTGGACGACCTGGGCAAGGGCTTGCGCTCCATGATCGGCACCACGTACGGGACCAAGGCGAAGGGTGCACGCTACCTGGAGCTCACCCAGGGCTACGTTACCCATCTCGCCTTGAACGACAAGGACGAGATCATCGGGTTCGAGTACGTGAACATGGGCAAATTCATGGACGCGGTCAAGGAAGGCGTGGACGCCAACAAGGCGCTCGCCGATGCTTCCGGCAAATTCGGCCAGTGGGACAATCCCGCCAAGGTCATCGACCCGCGCAAAGAGTAGAGAGGGAGGTCTGAAGACATGGCTGTGACATTCGAAGGCTACGAACGCCGCATCGACGGGATCAACAAGGCGCTCGAACAGTACGGAATCGCCTCGCTCGAAGATGCCGAGAAGATATGCACGGACCTGGGATTCAATCCGCGCGAGATCGTCATGGGCGTCCAGTCGATCGCATTCGAGAACGCCGCCTGGGCTTACACGCTCGGATGCGCCATCGCGGTGAAGAAGGGTGCCGAGACCGCTTCCGAAGCGGCGTCCGCCATCGGCGAGGGCCTGCAGGCGTTCTGCGTGCCGGGAAGCGTGGCCGACGATCGCAAGGTCGGCTTGGGCCACGGCAACCTGGGCGCCATGCTGCTGGGCGAGGACACCGAATGCTTCGCCTTCCTAGCGGGGCACGAGTCCTTCGCCGCGGCGGAGGGCGCCATCGGCATCGCCAACAACGCGAACAAGGCCCGCAAGACGCCGCTGCGCGTCATCCTCAACGGCTTGGGCAAGGACGCTGCGCAGATCATCGCGCGCATCAACGGCTTCACCTACGTGAAGACGAAGTTCGACTACTACTCGGGTGAGCTCGGGGTCGTGGATACCATCCCGTACTCCCAGGGCCCGCGCTCCAATGTCAACTGCTACGGCGCGGACGATGTGCGCGAGGGCGTCGCCATCATGTGGCGCGAGAACGTGGACATCTCCATCACGGGCAATTCCACCAACCCCACGCGCTTCCAGCATCCGGTCGCGGGGACGTACAAGAAGGAGAGCCTGGAGGCGGGGAAGAAGTACTTCAGCGTTGCCAGCGGCGGCGGCACGGGCCGTACGCTGCATCCCGACAACATGGGCGCCGGCCCCGCCAGCTACGGCATGACCGACACCATGGGCCGTATGCACTCCGACGCGCAATTCGCCGGCTCGAGCTCGGTCCCGGCCCACGTGGACATGATGGGCCTCATCGGCATGGGCAACAACCCCATGGTCGGCGCCACCGTGGCGTGCGCCGTCGCCGTGAACGAGGCGCTCAAGTAGCATCGCCTCCAAGCCGCCGCTATGCGCCCCGGACCCCGTTCGCCATGGTTGCGCGGGTCCGGGGCGTTTTCGTCCAAGTGCCGGCTCCCAGTGCCCCAAGGGCGGGATTATGCGATAATCGCCCCGTATGGAAAACCGACCGAAAGGGCTTCCCATGTTTGTCTCAACCACCGACTACATCCCCGGCTACCAGTATCAGATCCTCGGCATGGTGCGCGGTAACATCGTGACATCGAAGAACATCGGCCGCGACATGATGGCGGGGTTCAAGTCCATGGCCGGCGGCGAGATCAAATCCTATACCGACATGACCAACGAGGCCCGGCAGATCGCGGAGGATCGCATGATCGCGGCAGCGGAGGCGCTCGGCGCCGACGGCGTGGTGGGGACGCGTTTCTCCGGCGACAGCGTTCTGGACGGCACCATCGAGATGCTGTGCTACGGCACCGCCGTCAAGTTGATCCAGGGGTAACGGGACTCCGTGCAGCCATAAGATGGGGTACGGGCCGGAGCGGTTGTCGCCTTTGCATGCAATGCGCTTCCGCCGCTCGCGGAGATGCCATGGGCCTGTTGCGGATACAACGAAAGGGCGTCAAGCAATCGCATCTCGGAGAAAATCCGATAAATCCTGAGCGCTTTTCGGACTTAGGAGCCGTCCATCCCCATGGATCGGCTCGGAACGGCGGGGTTGCATGCGTTGCTTCCGCATTCCCCCAGGTCGGGGTTTCTCGGCCGGGTCTGGTTTGCCCGCATTTCCGAAAAGCATGGCTCCTAAGTCCGAAAAGCGCTCAGATAATCGCTGTTTTTCTCCGAGCCGACTGGAACATTTCCATCCGGGGCTCCGGGCGTTTTCCGGACAGTCTAAGCGGCTATCCCCTTGCTCCTGCGGTACTCGTTCGGGCTCATCCAGCCGAGAGGCTTCTTGATGCGCGTCTCATTACATGCCTCGATGTGCCCGTTCACGGCGGTGACGAACTCCTCGAAGGTCACGCCCTCCCAGTCGCGGTAGTAGAGCATCTCGTTCTTCAGCCGTCCGAAGAACCCCTCTCATGTGCCGGGCAACGTTATGTGCCGGTAGGAAGCTGGGCCGCAGGTCGCCCCCGCCCGATGAACGAGATTGGGCACATAACGAGGTAACGTCTCCCTATCGGGATTGGCATCCTACCGAGGGGAGACGCAATGGAAAAGATACAGGAGCATCTCGGCTATTTCCACGCCCACCTGCTGGAGAACGGCTACTCCGAATCGGCATCCAAGAACTACCGGTTCAGGGCCAGCACCTTCCTGAAGCAGAGGCCCGAGGCGCTCGATGCCGGCGAATCCGACGCTAGAGAGATCGTGGAAGACTACATCTCCGGCCTTCCTAGCAACACGGCTTCCACGATACCGGCTGCGGCGGTGAGGAGATGGTGGGCGTTCCGGTTCGGCAAGCCGTACCGCGACCGCATCGTCCCGTCGAAGATCGAGGCGAGCGAATCAATCGCCGCGGAGCTCGCGGAATTCGAGCGCTACCTCGTGGCGCACGCCAACATCAAGCCGGTCACCATCCGCAACAGAGTTGCCGCCTTAAAGCTCTTCCTCTGCGCGACGTTCCCGGACGGCGACTTCGAGCGCAGGGCGATAACGCTGCAGGACGTCGTCGGCTACCACACCTCGACCGCGACCGGCGAGGGGCCCAGCATGCGCGCCCTGCAGGGAAGCGACCTTCGCTCCTACATACGGTTCCTGCGCTGGGAGGGCGTGGACGACATCCCGCTCGACGCGGTGTCCCTGAGCGGTCCCACGCGGCGCGACCACACGATCCCCGGACGGCTCGACGAGGGGGACTACGAGGCGCTGCTGGCGTCTTGCGACACCGGCACCGAGCGCGGCGCCCGCGACGTCGCCATGACCCTGTGCATGGGCAACCTGGGGCTTCGCGCGTGCGACGTCGCAAGGCTCACCGTCGACGACATCGCATGGGCGGACGGCACCGTCACCGTGCACGACTCGAAGAGCAAGACCGCCAGGGTCCTGCCCCTCGACGAGCGCACGGGCTCGGCTATAGAGAGCTATGCCGTGATGCGCGGCAAGTCGGCATCCACGCGGGCGCTCTTCCTGAACACGGCGGGCTCGCCCATAGAGTCGTGCCAGGTGCAGACCGCGATGTCGCTCGCGGCGGGGCGCGCCGGGATAGAGGCGTACCACGGCACCCATGGGCTGCGCCGCATGGTCGCGACCAACATGGTGAACGCGGGCGTCGACGCCAAGACCATCGCCGACGTGCTCGGTCACGAGCGCATCGACACGACGATGGGGTACATGAAGGTGAGCCTGCCCAACTTGCGCAAGGCAGCTGCCCACTGGCCCCGGGAGGCAAGATCATGAACGGGATCGAGACGATGGTGAACGGGTTCATCGAGTACAAGCAGGCCCTGGGGTTCGACTTCGCGGGCGAGGCCCAACGGCTGCGTGCCTTCACCGCTTACCTCGGAGGGGATCCCGCGACCGAGGAGGCGGCTCTGTCCTGGGCATGCAGCGGACCGGGGCATCCCAGATCCTACCATGCCCAGAGATACGAGACCGTGAGGCGGTTCTCCGAGTTCGCGCATGCCCTCGACCCCGTCTTCCCGGCGATGCGTCCCGGCCTCCTCGGCAGCACGTCCGACCGGGTTGTGCCCTACATCTACTCCGAGGAAGACGCGGCCATCCTCATGCGGGCTGCCCTCACGCTGAAGTCCCCCGACGGGCTGCGCGGCATGGGGCTGTCATTCCTGATCGGCCTCATGTGGGCGTGCGGTCTGCGCGTGGGCGAGGCGCTGGGCCTCGCCGATTCCGACTTCGACGGCGCGGATGGCACGCTGGCGATCAGGGATTCCAAGTTCGGGGCATCGAGGCTGATCCCGGTGGCCGACGATGTCGCCGGACATATCGCCGCCTACATGGAATCGCGCGATGGCGCGGGACCCACCCACCATGCGCCCAGGATGATCGTCTCGACGGGTGGCAAGCCGCTGACGAGGGATTCGGCCGAGAACATGTTCTCCGAGATCAGGTGGTCGCTCCTGGGCAGGGGCGAGTACTTCGGCGGGCGCAAGCCGCGCCTGCACGACCTTCGCCACGCGTTCAGCGTGAGGGCCATATTGCGGTGGCATGCCGAAGGCGAGGATGTCAACGCCATGATGCCGTTCCTGTCGGCGTATCTCGGACACCGCAAGCTGTCCGACACCTACTGGTACCTCACCGGCGTTCCGGATCTGATGTCGGTCGCCGCCGACTCGTTCCGCGCGATGGGGCTCGGGGGCGATGCGACATGAAGGACGAATTCCCGCAGCTGGTCGAGGGGTTCTTCCTCCAGTGGATGGGTGCGGGCAGGCGCCTGTCCGCCCAGACCATAGCGTCGTACCGCGACGCTTTCTCCCTGCTGCTGCGCTGGTTCCGCGACGAGCGCGGAATCCCGGCGTCCGATGTGGGCGTGGGCGACTTCACCGCCGAGAACATTGACGCCTTCCTCCTGTTCCTGGCCGAGAAGCGAGGCAACTCGGCGGCCACCGTGAACTGCAGGCTCGCCGCCCTGAAGGCGTTCTGCTCGTACGCCGCCTACCGGGCGCCCGAGCGCCTTGCGGAGTTGAAGCGCGTGTCTGATATACCGCGCCGGACGGAGAAGAGGCGAGAGGTGGACTACCTCACGCGGGAGGAGGTGGGCTGGCTCCTGGCCGCATGCGACCTCACGACCGGGCGGGGCCGGGAGGACCATCTCATGATATCGATGCTGTTCAGCATCGGCATGCGGATCAGCGAGCTCGTGTGCCTGCGCATGGCCGACTTCGAGCTTCGCGGCGGCAGGAACGTCGTGCACATCCTGGGCAAGGGTCGCAAGGAGCGCTCGCTACCCATGTGGCCCGAGGTAGCGCAGGAGCTGGCGGACTTCGCGGACGATCGCCACCTGGAAGACGGAGACTCCGTCTTCGCCGGGCGCAACGTTAGACATCTGTCGCGCTCGGGGGCGAGGAGCAGGATAGACGCCATCGTCGACCGCGCGGCCAGCTTCCACCCCCAACTTGCCGGCAAGCGCATCTCGGCGCACGTCTTCAGGCATTCATGCGCGATGGCGATGCTCGAGTCCGGGGTCGACCTCTCGACAATCGCCATCTGGCTTGGTCACGAGAACGTGCAGACAACGCATAAATATATGGTCGCGGACATGGCCCGCAAGGAAGCCGCGCTCCTGAAGGTCCATCCCGGAAGCAGCGGCAGCGGGGAACGGCCCAAACGTTATTCCCCGAAGGGCGATGTCCTGGACTTCCTGATGTCGCTGTAGAAGGCTTCTTATGTGCTGGGCTGCGGGAATTATAAACGTGTGACCTGCGGCCCAGCTTCCTACCGGCACATAACGTTGCCCGGCACATGAGAGGGCTTATGTGCTTAGGCACATAATCCCTCGCACGCCGAGTTGTCCGGGGAGCAGCCCTTCTTCGGCATGGAGCGCTCCACCCCGTGTTCATCGCATGAGGATATCCACCCCGGCCAGCGGCAATGGCAGCTGTGGTTCGAGTGCCCGGCCGGGTGCTCGCCTTCCCCGAGCGTGCCGATGGCGTCCAGCAGCATCGAGTTCGCGGGTTCGGCGTTGGGCGACGTCGGCATCCTGTGCGCGACGACCTTGCCGTCGAAGCAATCGATGACCGGCGAGAGGTGGCATTTGAACGGCGGCAGGGCGAACTGCGTGATGTCGGTAAGCCGCAGCACGTCGGGCGCGGCGGCGTGGAAGTCGCGGTTGACCTTGTCCCTCGGATGCTCGCTTACCCCGCCCTTGTGGGAGCTGTAAGCCCGCTTATGCTTGCTGTAGATCACGGCGAGCCCCTCCTCGCGCATGATGCGGCGCACGACCTTCTTCGAGACGATGACGGGCGCGCCCCGTCGTGCGGGCTCCTGAGCTCCGCCCATATGCGCTCGGAGCCCCACGCGGCGCCTTCGCGCCGGAATATCTCCGCGACGCGCACGCGCAGCCCGGCGTATTTGTCCGGGCGGTCCATCGCCTTGACCCGCTCGTAGTACGTGGAGCGCGCAAGCCCGAGCTCCCCGAGCAGCGCGCCCAGCCAGGATTTATCCCCCAGCGCCCTGGCTATCGTCGTCTTCTCCCTGTTGGTTAGGTTCGAGGTGTCGGCGCCTGGGTCTTTTTTTAGCACCTCGATCGTCTGCTCGAGGATGGTGTTCTTCAGCTCCAGCTCGCAGGCGCGGCTGCGCAGCTCGTCCTCGCCTTCGCCGTCCCCGCGACCGGGCCGCGGGTCGGCCGTGCCCTCGATGTCCCCCCTCGTTTATGAGCGACAGCTCTCCTTCCCCGAGGAGCCTCCTGCGCCAGTTGAAGATCGTGCGCTTCCGCACGCCCGACTCCTCGGCGAGCGCGGCGGCGTCCTCGCCGGCGGCGAGCCTGCCCGCGAGCATGCGCTTCTCCTCGTAGGGCAAGTATCGGGAGGTTTCTTCCCGAAGGGCCTTCCTTCGGCCGCCTGGTCCCTCCAGCTGGCAACCGAACTCTTGGAGGAGCCGGTCACGCGGGCCGCTTCCGCGGCGTTGCCGCCGCACTCGCCGAGGACGTAGAGCGCCCATTCCCCGTCTGCTTCGCTGTACACTCCAGCCTCCAATCTGGACACGTTGAAGTGTCCGGGTTTTTGTCCGGAGCCCATTCGCTCATAACAGCGAAGGTTTTGGCCCTTGCAAAAAGCTCATTGCAGGGGGTGTAATCAACAAATCGTCCTATGAAGTCCAAGGAGGCTGCGACGGCCTGGTTGATCTGGATGTGTCCGGCAACGCGCAGCTCTCCGGTCTTTCCTGTAACGACGACGTGAACATTGCCGGCCTTGAGTCCAGTCAGCTCGAGGAGCATTGGGTTCAGGCGTCCGTTCGCGGTGGCGTTGGCGATGGCACGCGGTTCAACTACAAGCTCGGTTGGAGCGACGACGGGCTGCTGACGAAGGCGACCAGCACGGTGGGAGGCAAAACCGCTAACGGCATCAGCTTCGTCTACGATTCCGACCGCAAGCTTCCCCAGAGGATACGGAAACAGGGCCCTTCGACATTCACCGATACGTGTGGCTACGATGGATCCGGCTTGCTCCAGCGCATGGGATGCAAGGGCGAATGCCAACGCGGGGCGAGCGAGACGGCTACCGACCTGGAGCACGATGGCCAAGGGCGCCCCGAAGGGGGCGAAGGGGGCGAAGGGGGCGAAGGGGGCGAAGGGGGCGAAGGGGGCGAAGGGGGCGCCTTTCGAGGGTTTGTGGCTGTTTCATGGGCCGCTTGCCCGGATAACGCCCCGCCGCTAGAATACATCTTTGCGTCGCGGAGTGGATGGACACACCCGGACGCGTGGTTAAACCGGAGTCGTGCAGCGCAGTTCCCCATTCTGCGTGTTGGCGGCAATCGGAGAACCACGGAGATAGAAAGGAATACGAATGGGAGTCAAGCAATTCAAGCCGACCAGTCCCGGTAGGCGCTTCCAGACGGTCTCCGACTTCGCGGAGATCACGACGGACAAGCCGGAAAAAAGCCTGCTGCGCCCGCTGCCGAAGAAGGCCGGTCGTAACAACTACGGTCGCATCACCACCCGTCATCAGGGTGGCGGCCACAAACGCCGTTACCGCATGATCGACTTCAAGCGCAACAAGGACGGCGTGCCCGCCAAGGTCACCACGATCGAGTACGATCCCAACCGCAGCGCCCGCATCGCGCTGCTCCACTACGTGGACGGCGAGAAGCGCTACATCCTGCACCCGAAGGGCCTCATGGTGGGCGACATGATCGTCAGCGGCCCCGAAGCGGACATCAAGCCCGGCAACGCCATGCCGCTGTCCGCGATCCCCGTGGGCACCTTGGTCCACGCGGTCGAGCTGCAGCCCGGCAAGGGCGCCGCGCTCGCCCGCAGCGCCGGCACCAGCATCCAGCTGATGGGCAAGGAAGGCAACTACGCCATCCTGCGCATGCCCTCCAGCGAGATGCGCCGCGTGCTGCTCACCTGCCGCGCCACCATCGGCGAGGTCGGCAACGCAGAGCATGGCAACATCAAGATCGGCAAAGCCGGCCGCGCGCGCTGGATGGGCGTCCGTCCCACCGTCCGCGGCACCGTCATGAACCCCGTCGACCACCCGCACGGCGGCGGCGAGGGCAAGAACAAGACCGCCGGCCGTCATCCTGTTTCTCCGTGGGGCGTTCCCACCAAAGGCCATCGTACTCGCAACCCGAAGAAGGCGTCGAGCCGCCTGATCATCCGCCGTCGCAAGAAGTAGAGCTAGCTAGGAGATACTGTGAGCAGAAGTATGAAAAAAGGCCCCTTTGTGGAGCCGCGTCTCTTGAGCCGCATCGATGCGATGAACGCTGCAGGCACGAAGGACGTCATCAAGACATGGTCTCGTTCGAGCACCATCTTCCCGGAAATGGTGGGCCACACCATCGCCGTGCACGATGGCCGCAAGCACGTGCCCGTATACGTAACCGAATCCATGGTCGGACACAAGCTGGGCGAGTTCGCGCCCACGCGCACGTTCCGCGGCCATGCGGCCAAATAGGCAGGGGAAGGTAGAACATGGAAGCAAAAGCAATTGCTCGCTACGTGCGCGTCTCGCCCCGCAAGGCACGCATCGTCGTAGACCAGATCCGCGGCAAGTCCGTCGTGCAAGCGCGCGAGATTCTCGCATTCACCAACCGTGCGATCGCGGAGACCGTCGAGAAGACGCTCAACTCCGCCGTTGCGAACGCCGAGAGCAAAGACGGTGCCAACGCGAACCAGCTGTTCGTGAAGGCCTGCTTCGTTGACGAGGGCCCCACGATGAAGCGCATCCGTCCCCGCGCCAAAGGCTCGGCATCGCGCATCCGCAAGCGCATGAGCCACATCACCATCATCGTTTCCACCCGAGAGGAGGCATAGAGCATGGGTCAGAAAGTAAGCCCCACCGGCTTCCGCATCGGCGTGATCGAAGACTGGCGCAGCCGCTGGTATGCAGATAAGAACTACGCGGAATCGCTGGAGAACGACATCGCGATCCGCAAGTTCCTGGACAAGCAGCTTGCCCGTGCGGCGGTTTCCAAGGTGGAAATCGAACGTGCCGGCGACAAGATCAAGATCATCATCACCACTGCCCGCCCCGGTGTCGTCATCGGCAAGAAGGGCGCCGAGATCGACGCCCTGCGCAAAAAGCTGGGCAAGGTCGCCAACGGCCCGGTCAACGTCGAGGTGGTCGAGGTCAAGCGCCCCGAGCTCGACGCTGTCCTGATCGCGCAGTCCGTCGCCGAGCAGCTGGAAGGCCGCGTCGCCTTCCGCCGCGCCATGCGCAAGGCGGTCCAGTCCGCCCGCAAGAGCGGTGCCAAGGGTATCCGCATCCAGTGCGCCGGCCGCCTGGGCGGCGCCGAGATGAGCCGTCGCGAATGGTACCGCGAGGGCCGCGTGCCCCTGCACACCCTGCGTGCCAAGATCGACTACGGTTTCTGCACCGCCCACACCCAGATGGGTTCCATCGGCGTGCAGGTATGGGTCTACCACGGCGAGGTCATGCCGGGCCAGAAGGCCCCGCAGCCTGCTCTCGAGGGCACGAGCTCTCGTCCCGGCCGCCGTCGCGGCGACCGCAATGATCGCAACGAGAGGGGGAACCGTTAATGCTGATACCCAAGCGTGTCAAGCACCGCAAGGTGCAGCGTGGTTCCATGAAGGGCAACGCCAAGGGCGGCACCCGTCTGAACCACGGCGAGTACGGCATCCAGGCCCTTGAGCGCCATTGGATCACGAACCGTCAGATCGAGGCGGCCCGTGTCGCCATGACGCGTGAGATGAAGCGCGGCGGCCATGTCTGGATCACCATCTTCCCCGATAAGCCCATCTCCAAGAAGCCCGCTGAAACCCGCATGGGCAAGGGCAAGGGCGCCCCGGAGGAGTGGGTGGCCGTGGTCAAGCCCGGTCGGATCATGTTCGAAATCGGCGGAACCGACGAAGCGACCGCCAAGGAAGCTCTGCGTTTGGCCATCAACAAGCTTCCCATCAAGTGCAAGATCGTATCGCGCGAGACGGAGGGCCGGGAATAATGAAGGCAGCAGAGATTCGTGAACTTTCGGCTGACGATTTGCAGTCGAAACTGAAGGAGGCGCGCGAAGAACTCTTCAATCTGCGCTTCCAGATGGCGACGAGCCAGCTTGACAACACGGCTCGCGTCAAACAGGTGAAGAAGGATATCGCCCGCATCTTGACCGAGATGCGCGCCCGCGAGCTTTCCGCCTCATAGGTAAAGCGAACTGAAAGGAATCGGAGAGAATGACTGAAGAGCGTAACTCTCGCAAGGTTCGCCAGGGCACCGTGGTAAGCACCGCTGGCGACAAGAGCATCGTGGTCGAGATCACCGACCGCAAGCCGCATCCCGTATACGGGAAGATGATGACCACGACGAAGAAGCTCCATGCGCATGACGAGAACAACGAGTGCGGCAGGGGCGATATCGTCCGCGTCATGGAAACCCGTCCGCTGTCCAAGACCAAGCGCTGGCGCTTGATCGAAATCGTCGAGAAGGCCAAGTAGAGCGCGCACGCGCCCTACTCAATCACGAAAGGTTGGTTTGAAATGATTCAGATGCAAACCATGCTCGCGGTGGCCGACAACTCCGGCGCTCGCAAGGTGCAGTGCATCAAGGTCCTGGGAGGCAGCAAGCGCCGCTATGCCGGCGTCGGCGACGTGATCATCTGCGCCGTCAAGGAAGCCCTGCCCAACGGCCAGGTCAAGAAGGGCGAAGTCGTGCGCTGCGTCATCGTCCGCCAGAAGAAGGAAATGCGCCGCTCCGACGGCAGCTACATCAAATTCGACCAGAACGCCTGCGTTCTCATCGATGCTTCCGGCGCCCCCCGCGGCACGCGCATCTTCGGGCCCGTCGCCCGCGAGCTACGCGATAAGAAGTACATGAAGATCGTGTCCCTGGCACCCGAGACGCTGTAGGGGAGGGATAGCATGAAGATCAAGAAGAACGACAAGGTGCAGGTTCTCGCCGGCAAGGACAAGGGGGCCCAGGGCACCGTCATCCGCTCGTTGCCGCGCAAGGAACGCGTCGTCGTGGAGAAGGTGAACATGATCACCAAGGCCCAGCGCCCCACGCAGGCGAACCCGCAGGGCGGCCTCACCCACAAGGAGGCCCCCATCCACGTGAGCAACGTCGCGCTGGTTTGCCCCAAATGCGGCCAGCCCACGCGCGTCGCGATCAAACGCGTAGATGGTAAGAAGATTCGCGTTTGCAAGAAATGCGGCGCCGATATCGATTAAATTGATACGGTTTGCGAGACCTGCCCGCCTGGGCAGGTTTTTGCCATGACCCTGGCAAAATGCCAGGGACGCAGGGTCGGTAATCCTGTGTTCAAATCATCGGAAAGGGTACAGACAATGGCTCCTCGTTTGAAGGAAAAGTACATCAGCGAGATTGCTCCGCAACTCGAGAAGGATCTGGGCATCACCAACGTGAACCAGATCCCCAAGATCGAGAAGATCGTCGTGAACATGGGCGTCGGCGAGGCCGCCGGCGACTCCAAGCTCATCGAGGGCGCTATCGCCGACATGCGCACCATCACCGGCCAGCAGCCCAAGATCTGCCGCGCGCGCAAGTCCATCGCCAACTTCCACCTGCGCGAAGGCCAGGCGATCGGCTGCAAGGTGACGCTGCGCGGCGATCGCATGTGGGAGTTCATGGACCGCCTGCTCGCCACCGCTCTTCCCCGTGTCCGCGACTTCCGCGGCATCTCCCCGAAGAGCTTCGACGGCCGCGGCAACTACACGCTGGGCGTCACCGAGCAGCTGATCTTCCCCGAGATCGAGTACGACAAGATCGACCGTACCCGTGGTATGGATATCACCTTCGTCACCACCGCTGAAGATGACGCGACCTCGAAGGCGCTTCTGGACGCCCTCGGGTTCCCGTTCAAGGATTAAGCAACTGCACTCAATCGAGTGAAGCAAAGAAAGAAGGAATTAATGGCTAAGAAATCGATGATCGCCAAAGCGAAGCGCGAGCCGAAATTCTCGACTCGTCAGCACAATCGCTGCAGCCGTTGCGGGCGTCCTCGCGCGTACTACCGCAAGTTCGGCCTGTGCCGCGTGTGCCTGCGCGAGCTCGCTAACAAGGGCGAACTTCCCGGCGTAACGAAATCTTCCTGGTAAGACAAGATTCATCACGCAGGGTGTGCCGAGGATAGCAGGCGTGCGGGCTACGGGTTCGCACGAACCGGATCTCCGGCTCATCACGGACCAAAGGAGTAACAATGAGCATGAACGACCCCATCGCGGATATGCTTACGCGTGTGCGTAACGCCAATTCCGCGGGCCACGATACGGTGTCGATGCCCTCCAGCAAGAAACTGGTGGAAATCGCGCGCATCATGCAGGAAGAGGGCTACATCGCCGGCTACGAGATCGAGCCGAGCAACCCCCGCGACACGCTTGAGATCACGCTGAAGTACGGCGTCAAGAAGGCCCGCACCATCCGCGGCATCAAGCGCATCAGCAAGCCCGGCCTGCGCATCTACGCCGGCAAAGACGAGCTGCCCCGCGTCTTGGGCGGCCTGGGCACGGCCATCATCTCGACGAGCCAAGGCGTCATGGCCGACCGCGATGCCCGCAAGAAGGGCATCGGCGGCGAAGTCATCGCGTACGTGTGGTAGAAGGGAGATAGGATAGATATGTCTCGTATCGGTAAACAACCTGTCGCCATTCCCGCGGACGTCGAAGTCAAGATCGACGGTCATACCGTCACCGTGAAGGGCAAGCAGGGCGAGCTCACCCGTGCCTTCAACCCCATGATGTCCATCAAGCAGGACGGCGACGCCATCGTCGTCGAGCGCCCCGATGACAGCCGCGAGGCAAAGAGCCTCCACGGCCTCACCCGCACGCTCGTCCACAACATGATGGTCGGCGTGTCCGAGGGATTCTCCAAGAAGCTCCAGCTGGTGGGCGTCGGCTACCGTGCTGCGCTCAAGGGCAAGGACCTCGAGCTGCAGCTCGGCTATTCCCACCCCGTGATCATCGCACCCCCCGCCGGCATCACCTTCGAGGTGCCCACCGCGACCGAGATCGTCGTCAAGGGCCCCAGCAAGGAGGAAGTCGGGCAGGTTGCAGCCAACGTCCGCGCATGGCGCAAGCCCGAGCCCTACAAGGGCAAGGGCATTCGCTACGACGGCGAATACGTGCGCCGCAAGCTCGGCAAAGCCGCCAAGTCCGAGTAGTGAAGGCGAAGGGATTTTACGTTATGAACAAGCTTCAGAAAAAGCAAGCAGGCCTGGCTCGTCGCCATCGTCGCGTTCGCGGCAAGGTCAGCGGCACGTCCGAGCGTCCGCGTCTGTGCGTGACGCGCAGCAATTCCAACATGTATGCTCAGGTTATCGACGATGTCGCGGGCAAGACCCTGTGCGGCGTCTCCACCCTCGGTCCCGACTTCAAGGCAACCGGCAAGAGCGGTGCGACCGTCGAGGGCGCTTCCGCGCTTGGCGAGATCATCGGCAAGAAGGCCTTGGAAGCCGGCATCACCGCCGTCGTGTTCGACCGCGGCGGAAATCTGTACCACGGGCGCATCAAGGCTGTTGCCGAAAGTGCGCGCGAAGCTGGCCTGAAATTCTAAGGGAGGGTTTGAATGCCTCGTAAGCAAGAACATCAGTCCGACGTGCCCGAGCTTCAGGAACGCGTCGTCTACATCAACCGCGTGTCGAAGGTCGTCAAAGGCGGCCGTCGTTTCGGCCTCACCGCCTTGGTGGTCGTCGGCGATGGCAACGGCAAGGTCGGCGTGGGCATGGGCAAGTCCCAGGAAGTGCCCATCGCCATCAAGAAGGGCGTGGAGGACGCGAAGAAGAACATGTTCACCGTTCCTCTGACCCCGGAGGGAACGCTCCCCCATGAGATCGAAGGCGTCTACGGCGCCGGTCGCGTGCTCATCAAGCCGGCTAGCCCCGGCACCGGCGTTATCGCCGGCGGCGCAGCACGTGCCGTCATGGAGCTGGCGGGGGTCAAGGACGTGTTCGCCAAGTCCCTGGGCACCGACAACGTCATGAACGTCGTCAAGGCGACGGCTGCCGGCCTGCAGGAGATGCAGAGCCCCGAAGCCGTATCAGAGCGCCGCGGCCTTTCCGTCGCGAAGATCTACGGCTGGAAGGAACGTGATTAATGATGGCAGAAGCTAAGACCCTGCACGTGAAGCAGGTCCGCAGCGCCAACGGAACGCCGGAAACCCAGCGCCGCACGCTGCGCGCGCTCGGCCTGGGGCGCATCGGCAAGGAGCGCGACCTCGTGGACAACGAGAGCGTCCGCGGCCAGATCTTCAAAGTGAAGCACCTGGTCGAGGTCACCGAGAGGTAATTTTGATGGCGGAGCGCGCGAGCGCTTCGCCATCGTTTTGGAAGTTGGCCGGCGGCGAGCTGCCGGCAGCGGGAAGGAATTTCCCGCAAGCGAAAACAAAGGAGAACCACCATGGAACTCAAGGACTTGAAGCCCGCCGAGGGCTCCCGTCAGAATCGGAAGCGCAAGGGCCGCGGCCCCGCATCCGGCAACGGCAAAACCGCCGGCCGCGGCATGAACGGCCAGCTGTCCCGCGCGGGCGGCGGCAAGCGCGCCGGCTTCGAGGGCGGCCAGACCCCGCTGGCGCGCCGTCTTCCGAAGCTTCCCGGCTTCACCAACATCAACCGTGTGGAGTACCTCCCGGTCAACGTGTCCCGCCTCGAGGAGAAGTTCGAGTCCGGCGAGGTCGTCGACGGTGCGAGCCTGAAGGCCAAGGGCATCATCAAGCATGATGACGCCCTGGTGAAGGTCCTGGGCGACGGCGAGCTGACCAAGGCGCTGACCGTCAAGGTCGACAAGGTTTCCGCCACTGCGGCCCAGAAGATCGAGGCCGCCGGAGGAAAGGTAGAACTGCCTTGCTAAGATCCATCGTCGAAGCTTTCAAGGTCAAGGAGCTGCGGAACAAGATCCTGTTCACGCTGGCCATCCTCGCCCTGTATCGCTTGGGATCTTTCATTCCAGTGCCCGGCATCCCGTTCAAGGCGTTCGCTGACGCCTATTCGGAAGCCGGCGGCGCTGCGATGACGATGATCGATGTCTTCAGCGGCGGCGCGCTCTCGAATTTCAGCGTCTTCGCCCTGGGCATCATGCCCTATATCACCGCATCGATCATCATGCAGCTGATGCAGAGCGTCATCCCCGCCGTGGGCCGCTGGGCGCGCGAGGGCGAAACCGGCCGCAAGAAGATAACGCAGACCACGCGTTGGCTGACGCTGGGCCTCGGCCTGATCAACGCCGTCGGCTACCTGCTGCTGTTCCAGTCCGACCGCTACGGGCTCACGTTCACCACCGAGATGCCCTATTGGCTGACGAGCGTCCTCGTCGTGTTCACGCTGGTTGCGGGCACCGCCTTCATCATGTGGATGGGCGAGCTCATCACCCAGCGCGGCGTCGGCAACGGCATGTCGCTGATCATCTTCACCAGCATCATCTCGCGGGTGCCCTCCGCGATTTTCTCGAGCGGCACCAGCACCGATGATGCGGGCATGAACATCGCGGTCACCCTGCTCATCCTCGCGGTCATTGTGGCATGCATCCCGGCGATCATCTTCATGGAACGCGCGCAGCGGCGCATCCCCGTCAGCTACGCCAAGCGCGTGCAGGGGCGCAAGATGATGGGTGGCCAGTCCACCTACATCCCCCTGAAGGTGAATGCCGCGGGCGTCATCCCCATCATCTTCGCAAGCTGTCTGATCTACTTCCCGGCGCAGATCGCCGCCCTGTTCAACGTGGGCTGGCTCGACGCGTTCGCAAACGCGATCAGCTCCGGCTGGCTGAACTGGATCCTGACGTTCGGCTTGATCATCTTCTTCGCGTATTTCTACACGTCGATGGTGTTCAATCCCCAGGAGCTTTCCGACAACCTGCAGAAGCAGGGCGGGTTCGTGCCCGGGATCCGTCCCGGCACGGCGACGGTCAACTACATCAAGAACGTGATCAACCATGTGACGCTGCCGGGTGCGATGTACATCGGCGCGGTGGCGGTGGTGCCGTCGATCCTGTTCGCCTTCACGAACAACTACCTGATCCAGGCGTTCGGGGGCACGTCCATCCTCATCATGATCGGCGTTGCGCTCGATACCATGAGCAAGGTGGAAAGCCAGCTGAAGATGTACAACTACGACGGCTTCTTCAAGTAGGCGCAGTCGCAAGGCGGCATGCGGATTCCCAAACGTACGCATGAAAGGGGGCAGCGGAAAATCCGCCGCCCCCTTCGACGTTCCGTGGCTGGGCCAGCAGGATTCGAACCTACATAGCTGGTACCAAAAACCAGAGTCCTGCCGTTGGACGATGGCCCAGTGCGTTGCACGAGTCTATCGTGGTGGGCGGGATCCGTCAATTGGGCTAAACTGGTTCCATGGCTAAGATTCACAAGACAAATGCGATGCGAGAACTGGAATCCGCAGACGTTCCGTACCGCAGCGCAGCCTACGAGGTGGACGAGCGCGACCTTTCGGGGATGCATGTGGCGCTGCAGCTCGGGCAAGACCCCAACATGCTTTTCAAGACGTTGGTGCTCAGCGGCGAGCGCACCGGTTACCTGGTTTGCTGCATACCTACGAACGCCGACCTCGACTTGAAGAAGGCCGCACGCGCCGCTGGCGACAAGAAAGTCGAGATGCTCCCCCTGAGGAAGCTGACCGCCGTAACCGGGTACGTGCGTGGCGGTTGCAGCCCCCTCGCGATGAAGAAGCGGTTCCCCACGTTCATCGATGAGACCGCTATCCTCTATGACGAGATATACGTGAGCGCGGGCGAACGTGGCGAGCAGATCATCGTGAACGGCGAGGCGCTTGCCGAGCTCATCGGCGCGCAGCTCGTCGATTTGATCGCCGAGTGAGGTTTCCATGATCGCATTGAAGACGCGGGCGGAGGTTGCCCAGATGAAGGAGGCAGGATGGCTGTCCGCCGCCGTGCTGCGCGAGGTGGGCATGCGCGTCGAGCCGGGCATCACCACGCTCGAACTCGACCGATTCGCGGAGAGGTTCATACGGGGCAACGGCGGCGTGCCCACCTTCAAAGGGTACGGGGGATTTCCCGGCAGCATCTGCGCTTCCGTGAACGAGCAGATCGTCCATGGGATCCCCAGTTCCCAGACCGTGCTCAAGGAGGGGGATATCGTCTCCATCGACGTGGGAGCCTCCGTCGGTTCATGGGCGGGGGATAATGCCTGGACGTTCCCCGTGGGGGAGGTGTCCCCGGAGGTGCAGCGGCTGCTCGATGTGACGGAGCAGAGCATGTGGGCCGCGATCGCGGCCGCCCGGGAGGGGCGCTGCATCGGGGATATCGGGCATGCCTGCCAGAGGGTCGCCGAAAGCGCGGGGTTTGGAGTTATCAGGGAATACACCGGGCACGGCATCGGCCACGACATGCACGAGAGCCCCCCGGTGCCGAATTTCGGGCACCGGCATTGGGGGAAGAAGCTGAAGGCCGGCATGGTGTTGGCGATCGAGCCGATGGTCGCGATGGGGACATGCTCGACCGTGCAAGGCGCCGACGGCTGGCTGGTCTGCACCGCCGACGGCAAACCCGCCGCGCATTTCGAGAAGACGGTCGCCATCACGCCCGACGGCCCCGAATTGATCAGCGTCGAACCGGGCTACAAGCGCCCGGTCACCGAGCCGAACGGGTAAGACGGACCGCCGGGCTGCCTTCGGATGAAATCCTAAATGCGATGGCGTTCAGAGTGAAAAGGCGGAGGCGCCGTCTTTGGAATGCGATGAAATCGGAATGCGGCGGGCCTCCGGGGCCACGTACGCTGTTTAGCGGCGGCGCAGGCGGGAGGCTATGCGGGCGAGGGTGGCGAATTCCCCGACATTGAACACCTTCGTCAAGCCGAAGGCGATGCCCAGCCCGACGATGCCGCAGATCGCGATCTCCACGACGGCGACGCCGATATGGCCGATTGCCGCTCCGATGGTCGCGGAGAGCAGGGGGTCGCCGGCGAGCAGGGCGATATCCGCCACGACGGCGACGGCGGTGGCCGCTACCGTGAGGAAGGCGGTGCGCCAGACGGCGTTGGCGCCGCCCTTGCCCACATAGTGCCGCAAGAGCACGATGCTGGCAGCGCATCGCAGCGTGTAGTAGATCATGTCGGACACCGGCACGCCGTAGAGCCCCAGCACGCCGGGCTGGCATAGCACCGCGTACAGGATGAGCTGGAGGACCACGATGGCGCAGTTGACGACCGCAAACGTCATGAGCTTGCGTAGGCTGGCGAATGCTTTGTACATGTACATGCCCACGGAGTAGATGGGCAGGCTCAGGACCCATACGCGCAGAAGGTTGGATACTTGCGTCACGTCTGAGCCGCCGAACGCGCCCGCGTGGAACAGCTGGAAAAGCGGCTCGGACAGGGCGAACAGCATGCCGGTGAGCGGGATGATGAGGAAGAGCGTGCCGGCGAGCCCGCGGTGCACGTGGTTGCGGAAGGATGCGATGTCGCCGCGGGCCACATCGTCGCTCATCTCGGTGAACATGGTGCTCGACAGCGAGACCGCGACGATGCCGTACGGCAGCTGATACCACATCCAGGCATATGCGAGGGCCGAGGGCCCGTTATCCGCCGCGGAGAGGCTGAAGGCGTTGCGGAACGTGTATGCGACCAGGTTCGCGACGATGTATATGAGGGAGGGGAGGGCGATCTTGATGGTCTCGATGATCGCCGGATCCTTCAGCTTCAGATACGGTTCCCATCGGTACCCGGTCTTGATCAAGGCAGGGATCTGGATGAGGAACTGCACGGCGACGCCCGCCGTGGTGCCGATGGCGAGCACGACGATGCCCAGCTCCTGGTCGGGGATGAGGGCGAAGGCGATGAACGCTGCGATGACGACGAAATTGTTGAGCGCCGGCGCGATGGAGGTGAGGAAGAACGAGCGCTCCGCGTTGAGCACGCCCGTGATCACGCCGCCTAGGCCGTAGAATACGATTTGGAACGCGAAAACCTGGAAGAACTGCACGGTGCGCCGATGGACTTCGGCGCCTTCGCCCACGGTGAACGTCTGCGTGGTGACCACCGCATCGGCGAATACGCACGAGAGGATCGAGAGCGCTCCCAGCAGTATGAGCGTGATGTTGAGGATATTCGACGTGTAGCGGTTGGCGCCGCGCTTGCCGTACCTCTCCTTCTCCAGTAGCAGCACGGGGAGGAACGCCGTCGCCAAAAAGCCACCGGCGACCAGGTCGTACAGCACGTTGGGGAGGTTGTTGGCGACCTGGTAGGCGCTGGTGAGCAGCGTGTTCCCTAGCGCGAAGGCCATCGCCCAGGTGCGCGCCAGGCCCGTGATGCGCGAGAGCAACGTGCCCACGGTCATCAGACCGGTGTTCTTCACCACGCTCGCATCTGTCGGGTGGGATGGATGTTGTTCCTCTTCAGGCATAAGGTGCATGGTAGCAGCGCGCGCCGCCCGGCACGGGCTGCTTTCGCGATGCCCCCACAATTTCCAATGCTGGTATACTTCTCGGATTGGACGGGGCCGAGGGAAGGGGCCGGTATGCGCATCGTGGTGGTCTATAACGCGTCGAACGCGATGGCGGTCGATTCCTCGATGCTGGTCTCCGCCTACTGCGCGTCGCAGGGGTTCGATTGCGTGCTCGTGTCCAGCCTGCAAGGCGGCCGCGAGCCGGTGCGCGGGTGCGATCTGGTGGTCGCCCTGGGCGGCGACGGTACCATGCTGCGCGCGGCGCATCTGGCGAGCGCCGAAGGCACCCCGATCCTGGGCATCAACTACGGTCATCTGGGCTTTCTGGCCAATCGCGTGGAGCAGGGCGTCATCGCGGCGATCGCGTCGGCGCTGTCGGGCGACATCGCCCGCGATGAGCGCGCGAACCTGCGGATCGACGTGCTCTGCGAAGGCGACGACGAGGATGCTTTCGAGGGCGCCGGGGCGGCGGGAGCGTGGCATCGTTCGTACTTCGCCCTGAACGAGGTCGCCATCGCGCGTGGGCCCGCAGGGCGCATCGTCCATTTCGAGATGTTTTTCAACGGATTCGAGATGGGACGGGTGAGGGGAGACGGGGTCGTCGTCTCCAGCGCAACGGGGTCGACCGCCTATGCCCTGTCGGCGGGTGGGCCGCTGGTTGCGCCGGGCTATAAGGGCCTCATCGTCGTGCCCATCGCGCCGCACTCGTTGATGTCGCGGGCGATTCTCACCGACCCCAACGACGTCGTCGAAGTCGCCATGGGCGATGATGACGGAGATAGGGAGGCGGTGCTGTTCGTGGACGGTCTTCTCGAGGATTTGGAGAACCCGGCCAAGCGCGTCCGGGTCGTCCGCGGCTCCGTTCCCACCACGCTGCTCCGATACAGCTCCGATGGCTTCTACGCTCATGCGGCGAGCGTGTTCTTCTAAAGGTTCGCCGCATTCCCCGACCCGAATATTGTGGAGAGGGTATGGGGTGGGTATGCACTGCACCTGGAATCACCCTGCTTGCGAGCCACGGTATGGTGAAAATCGATGAATGACGCCGCATGGGGCGCCGAATCCCTCTATACTTCATACGTTTGCGGTTTGGGATTCCCCACATGCGCGTCTTGGCGTTCCCGTGGAAGGAATGACCGCGGACACGCTCGGCGGCACGGCCGCCGGCGCTTCGGTCCGGCAAAGGAGGCAATGTGATAGACCTCATGTTCGCGCAGGTGTCGTTCGTCGACGTCTTCAACTTCTGCGTGTTCATCGTTTTCACGTGCTGCTACGCATATCAGCTGTTCTACGTGTTCGTCACGTTGACGCGCCGTCCGCCGAAGCACATCTCCCAAGTCGATCATAAGTTTGCGGTCCTCATCTCCGCGCGTAACGAAAGCGCCGTCATCGGGGACCTCATCCACAGCATCCGCGTGCAGAATTACCCGAGCGACAAGATCGACGTATTCGTCATCGCGGACAACTGCACGGACAACACCGCGGAGGTCGCGCGTTTGGCGGGGGCGAACGTGTTCGAGCGCGAGAACCTTCAGCAGAAGGGCAAGGGATACGCGCTCGATTACGGTTATAAGCGTATCCAGCAATATTACGGCGATGAAGGCTACGAGGCGTACTTCGTGTTCGATGCCGACAACGTGCTCGACGTCAACTATTTCCGCGAGATGAACAACACGTTCGATTCCGGTGCCATAGCAAGCACCAGCTACCGCAATTCGAAGAACTTCGCCAGCAACTGGATTTCCGCGGGCTACGGCGTGTGGTTCCTGCGCGAGGGGAAGTACATCAACCAGAGCCGCTTGACACTGCAGACCAGCTGCGCGGTGTCCGGGACGGGCTTCTTCATCCGCGCCGACGTGCTCGAGCGCGCAGGCGGTTGGAAATGGCATCTGCTGACGGAGGATATCGAGTTCTCCACGAGCACCATCTGCGACGGCGGGCGCATCGCCTATTGTCCCACGGCCGTGCTCTACGATGAGCAACCCACGACGTTCCGCGATTCGTGGAACCAGCGCGAACGTTGGGCGAAGGGTTTCTACCAGGTGTTCGGCAACTACGGTGCCGGGTTGGTGCGCGGCATCTTCAGGAACGGCAAGGGCCGCCGATTCGCCTGCTACGACATGCTGATGACCATCGCCCCCGGCATGCTGCTCACCATCGTCATGATCATCTTCAACGCAATCATCATCGCGCTGTCGTTCATGGGGCTCATGTCCACCGGCCAGATGATCGCATCCAGCCTGTCGTCGATTGTCTTCTGCTTGGCAAGCTACATGCTGTTCATGTTCCTGAACGGCGTCCTCACCATATTCACTGAATGGGACAACATCCACACCAGCACGGCCAAGAAGGTGCGCTATCTGTTCACCTTCCCGTTCTTCATGATCACCTACATCCCCATTGCGATCGCAGCGCTGTTCATGAAGCCCGAATGGAAGCCCATCAAGCACAGCGTCTCCGTGAACGTGAACGAGTTTTCGACCGCGCAGCTCCAGCAGCGCTAGCGCAGCGCTGGCGGATCCCGCTTCCATCGAACCGCCTCTGCCCCTTCATCTCGAGAGGCTTTTATCGCTGCATGCGCAGATTGGGTGACAGGCAACCGTATTGTTTGTCACATTTTGATGTGGACTCCGAAGAGCGGACATTCGACCCCCGCTGAATGACAGCGAGCTTCTCCCGGGTGACAGGCAACCGCGGGTGACAGGCAACCGTATTGTTTGTCACGCGATTCCGTGTGACAAACAATACGGTTGCCTGTCACCTGTCGCCTGTCCTTTTGTCGCAGAGTGCAGGATGCGGTCGGGGCGGGGATGTTCCGGTGATGCGGACGGGATCGGCGCGGGGTGCTTGCGCCCGGGGGCGGAGGCTTCTGGGGTGACGCCGCGGCGGTATCCTGTCTACAGGCGAAAGGGGGAGCTTGGATCAGGGGGATAGATTCAAGAGGGATGCAGGTTCCCCCGCCCTTTCGCCACTGCGGGACGAGGGAGCCGTCGCGTATGCGAAGGCGATGGCCCTCAGTTTTGCCGAGGTGCTCTGGCCGACGAGATGCGCGATATGCGACGCCCCGGGCGAAGTGCTCTGCGAACGGTGCAAAGGAGAGCTCGCTTTCGTGGACTACTGGAAATCCTGCCCGCGGTGCGGCGCTCCATGGGGGATGTACCAATGCACGGAATGCAACGCCCTGGTCCTGCAAGAGGCAGGCTACGTCCGCGTTCCCTACCGGGGATTGGCATGCGCGGTCCATTTCGACGACCGCAGCGCACAGGTGGTTCGCGTCTACAAGGATGCGGGGGAGCGGCGGCTTGCCGCGGATATCGCCTACTTCATCGCGAGTGCGATACCCCCGGGTTGGCTGGAGGGGGCCGCCATCACCTTCGTGCCTGCAACCCGCAAAGCGCACCGCAGACGCGGGTTCGACCATGCGGAGGAGATCGCCCGCCATACGGCCGGTTTGCTCAAGGCGCCCCTTGTTCAATTGCTCCTTCCCCCGGATGCCCATGACCAGCGCGCCCTTTCCCGCAAGGAGCGGTTCGCCAACCTGGGCGCGGCGGTCCGGGCACGGCGCGCCGTCCATCTAGCTCCGCCGCAGCGGGTCATCGTGGTGGACGATGTGGTCACGACGGGCGCGACGATATCGGCGGCCTCTCGGGCCCTGCTGGATGCGGGGGTCGGCTGCGTGTACGGAGCGGCCTTCGCACGCGTCTGCTAGCTTTTCCGCCGCCTTCCACCCCTTACTCTTCCACCGCTCACGCGGGTGGAAGGATTTATACGGCAATTCGGCAACGGTGCAGTTCCTTCTGATACAATCTCAAGAGTTTTTCGCGGGCTGTAGTTGCGAGATGCGCTCGTCGCATCTCAATTCCATGGCAGATGCGGCCGAAAGGATCCACGTAAGCGGGCAACCGTGAGCATGGCGCATTCTAGAGGTAAGTCGCACCGCCCGTTTACATCATGCGGCACGGTGCCGCGCGGGCGAGAGGGTGATGGTGCAAGCTCAGCCCCGGTGCGCGAGTGTGGGGGCAAAGACTAGGTCAGCCGCGAAACTACGACGGTGAGGGTCAAGGAGGATCTTGCTTATGAAGCGCCGGTTAATGGCAATTGCCGCTGCTGCGGCCATGTGCGTGATAGCGTTCGGCTTATGCGGCTGCCAGGTGCTGGCAAGCTCGTCTGCCTATTCGCCCGAAAAGAAGCAGGCGACGGTGTCATCTCCCGCTTTGGGCAAGGATGGCGTGCTCCGCGTCGGAGTCAACTCATCGAACGCGCCATTCTCCACCCAGGTTTCCGGCAGGCTCGTGGGAATCGACGTCGACATCGCCGCGGCGCTTGCGACCGAGATGGGGCTCGATCTCGAGCTGGTGGACGTGGGGAGTGATTCTCGAGGCGCCCTCACCGACGGAACGGTGGACGTGGTCATGAACATGAGCCAGTCCGACACCTCGGCCACCGCGTGGCTTTCCGATACGTACATCCCCACGGCCGTGGTCCTGTTCGCCCAGTCCGCGGACGCCGGCATGCCCATCTCCGATTCGAAGACCACCATCGAGGCCCAGGCCACGTCGTTGAGCTCCTGGGAGGCGACGAACCAGTTCACGGCTGCGACGGTGCAAAGCGTGTCCGATTTGAAGACGGCCTTCTCCGACCTCGAGTCCGGAAAGGTGAAGTACGTCGCCTCGGATGCCGTCATCGGCTCGTACGTCGCCCACACCTCGGGCTCGTCGGCGGTCATCGTCGGCTCCCTTCAGAAGGTCGGCGGCTACAGCATCGGCCTGTCCACTTCGAACGACCAGCTGAAGACGGCCGTTTCCAATGCTCTCGATACGATTTCGTCCAACGGCGTGATCGGCGTGATCGAAACCAAGTGGCTGGGCAAGGAGATTGACCTGTCCAACGTCGCCTTGTCGGTCGCGGCCCAGAAGGCCTCCGATTCCAAGACGACCGCCGCAGGCGCGTAAGCACGGGAGAGAGAGGACACGCCCATTCGGGCGTCTACCATCGGTGGGTTATCCCTTCTGCGCTGCTACCCCCCGTGGAGTATCGTAGTCTGTGCATCATTCGAAGCCCCTCCGGCAGGCGCGGGCGGACGGACGGCATACTCTACGCTCATGTTGCTTTTTGCAGCGCAGGAGGAAGAGCGGAGGAGCGCCATGCAAAGCAAGCGAGGGGAAGGCTCCCGCACGGGTGCGGGATATCCGATTTTTGTCGATTTGAACCAGCGCCGGGTCGTCGTCATAGGCGGCGGATCGGTCGCCGAACGCAAAATAGCCACGTTGCTCGAGTTCGGGGCGGACGTGCGCGTGGTGTCCCCCGAGGTCACCGATCCCATTGCCCGGCTCGCTGCGGAAGGCGGGATCGAGCTGCGAAAACGCGTGTACGAGCCCGGCGATCTGGAGGGCGCTTTCCTGGCCATATGCACGTGCGGCAAGCCCGAGGAGGATGCCCGCGTCCACGACGAGGCCCGTCGGCGGAATTGCCTGCTCAACGTTGCCGATGTTCCATCGGAGTGCGATTTCATCCTCCCGTCGTTCATGAGCCGCGGCAGGTTGCAGATCGCGGTGTCCACCAACGGGTCGGCTTGCACGGAGGCGAAGAACATCCGGCGCCACCTCGAGGAGGAGTACGATGAGAGCTGGGAGGCGTACCTCGACCTGCTCTATGAGATGCGCCAATTGGTGAAGCAGCGCATCGAAGGCCAAGAGGAGCATCGGAAGCCCATCTTCGAAGCCGCGACCCGCGTCGGATTCCGGCAGCGGTTGGCCGCAGGCGAGGATATCACGGCCGAAGACGCCTATGCTGAAGCGGTCCGCGCAGCTCGGGAGGATTAGCATGCAAGTGTATATGGTCGGCCTATCCCATAAGACCGCCGAAGTGGACGTGCGCGAGGCCGTGTCCATCACGCATGTGAGGTGCGAGAGCGCCGACCGCGTGCTCGCCCAGCAGCCCGCGATCCGCGGCGCCGTCATCCTGTCCACATGCAACCGGACTGAAATCTACGTCGATACCGACGATTCCCGTGCCGCCCACGAGCAGATCTGCGATTTCATCGCATCGTTCAACTCCATCGACCGCAGCGTGTTCGAAGGCCATCTGTACAAGCGCAACGGGTTCGAGGCGGTGCACCATCTGTTCAGCGTGGTATCCTCGCTGGAATCCATGGTGCTAGGCGAGCAGCAGATCACCGGGCAGGTGCGCGAGGCCTTCAAGAAGAGCATGCAGGCCGGTACCTGCACCATGGTCCTCGCGCGGCTGTTCCGCCAAGCGCTGTCCTGCGGCAAGCGCGTCCGAAACGAAACTGCGATCAGCGAGAACCACATCTCCCTGTCGACGGTCGCGATCGATGTCGCGCGCGATGAATTCGACATCTTCGACGATAAGACCGTCTTGGTCGTCGGATCGGGGGAGATGAGCGAGCTTGCGGCGCGTTACCTGCGCGAACTGGGCGTGCGATCCTTCATCGTCAGCAGCCGCACGTTCGCCCACGCCTGCACCCTCGCCCAGGAACTGGGCGGCGATGCGCAGCCGTACGAGAATCTTCCCGAGTTGCTGAGCCATGCGGATATCGTCATCTCGTCCACGGCGGCGCCCCGCACGATCATCGAACCCGCCATGCTGCAACGATGCAAGGAACATCTGCTCATCCTGGACATCGCGCTGCCCCGCGATGTCGATCCCGCCTGCGCCGGCGTTCCGGGCGTGACATTGTACGACCTCGACAACCTGGGTCGCATCATCAGCGAAAACCAGCGGAAGCGCCGCAAAGCCGCCGATGCCGCCCGCGCTATCGTCGAGAACGAGACCCGGAACTTCCTTTTGTGGGTCGCCGAGCATGCGGTGACGCCGACCATCAAACGGATGCGCGCGGATGCGGAAACCATGCGCGTGTCCGAGGTGGACCATCTGGTGCGCAAGCTCACGGTGGACCTGAGCGACGACGATCGCGCCTCCCTTGATGCGGCAACGCGCGCCATCGTGAAGAAGATGCTGCACGAGCCGACGGTGCGCATGAAGCAGAGCGCCGCGCACAATCGCGATTTCGAATGCGTCGAGGCGGTGCGCTACCTGTATGGCTATTCGAATCCTGGCGAGATGGTGGAGCATGCCGCTTCCATCTCGGATGACATGGCCGCGATCGGCGGCCCCCGCTCGCCGAAGGGCGGTATGCCGCCCCATCCGATTCCCCGCAATACCCATATCGCGGGACTGAACGGGAGCTTGAGCCGCAAGGACATGATCGCCATGTGCCGCCATATATTGGATTCGCTTGACGCCGAGGGCGGCATGCCGACCGACCGGATTCCCCTGGCGCGCGTGCAGGCGTACGCGCAGCAGGTTGCGAAGGCGAAGGAGGAATAGGTTGACGAAGAGGAAGATCGTCCTGGGGAGCCGCGGCAGCAAGCTGGCGCTCTGGCAGGCGAGCCACGTGCGCGACCTGCTTGCGGAGCGAGCGCCCGAGTATGAGTATGACATCCGCGTCATCCATACCAAGGGCGACAAAATCCTGGATGTCGCCCTGTCGAAGATAGGGGACAAGGGACTGTTCACCAAGGAGCTCGAACGCGAGCTCATGCGCGGCGGCGTCGATCTGTGCGTGCATTCGATGAAGGACATGCCCACGCAGCTGCCCGACGGCCTGGCGATCCTCGGCGTGCCGGAGCGCGCCGTCCCCTTCGATGCCCTGGTGGGACCTGCGGGCATCGCGCTTGAGGGCCTGCCAGCCGGAGCGCGCGTGGCGACGGGGTCGCTGCGCCGCATCGCCCAGCTGAAGCGCCTGCGCCCCGATATCCAAACGTGCGAGATGCGCGGCAACATCGACACGCGCATCGGCCGCGTGATGGCGGGCGAGTTCGACGCGGCCATCCTCGCCGCCGCCGGCCTGCACCGTTTGGGGCTGCATGAGAACATCGCGCAGGTCCTGCCCGCTGCCACCATGATTCCCGCCGTTGGCCAGGGGGCCATCGCCGTCGAGGCCCGCGAGGGCGACGACGAGGTTCGTCGGCTATGCGCGGCGATCACGAATGATTCCACCCTGCGATGCGTGTCCGCGGAGCGCTACGTCCTGCGCGAGCTGGAGGGCGGATGCCAGGTTCCCATGGGTGCCCATGCGGGCATCGCGGGCGAAGGGGACCGTGCCGTCTTCGCCATGACCGCGTTCGTGAGCTCGCTCGACGGATCGCGCTTCCTGCAAGCCGCGGGCCAGGGGGCGTGCGACGGCTGGCTGGATGTCGCGAGTCGCATCACGGACGATTTGGTCGCGCAAGGCGCCGAGGAGATTCTGGAGGAACTGCGATGAGCGATACGTGCGTGTACCTTGTCGGAGCCGGACCGGGCGACCCGGGCCTGCTGACCCTTCGCGCGAAGGAGCTGCTGCAGCGGGCGGACGCGATCGTCTACGATTACCTGGCAAGCGATGCCGTCATCAGGTTCGCGTCGCCCGCCGCGGAACGGCATTTCGTGGGGAAAAAGGGCTTCTCCCGGCATGTGACCCAACCGGAGATCAACGATCTTCTGGTCGAGCTCGCGCGGATGGAAAAGGGCTCCATCGTCCGGCTGAAGGGCGGAGATCCCTTCGTGTTCGGACGCGGTGGGGAAGAGGCGCTCGCCCTGCGCGCGGAGGGCATCCCCTTCGAGGTCGTCCCGGGTGTGACCGCGGGCGTTGCCGCGCCGGCGTATGCGGGCATCCCCGTAACCCATCGTCATGTGGCGAGCAGCGTCGCGCTGATCACGGGGCACGAGACGCCCGAGAAGAACGAATCCGCCATCGATTGGGAGAGCCTCGCCAAAGGCGCGGATACCCTGTGTTTCTACATGGGCATCCGGGACCTCCCCCTCATCGTGCGCCGCCTGACCGAGGCGGGACGGGCGGGAAGCACGCCGGTCGCCCTGGTCCGCTGGGGCACCACGGTGCGGCAGGAGACGCTGGTCGCCACGCTGGACTCCGTGGTGGAATCGGCGGAGCGCGCCCGATTCAAGGCGCCGGCAATCATCGTGGTGGGCGAAGTCGTCGCGCTGCGCGACCGGCTGAACTGGTTCGAGAAGAAGCCGCTGTTCGGCAAAACTGTCGTGGTCACCCGCTCGCGCGAGCAGGCGAGCGCGCTGTCCGCCCGCCTGCGGGACGCGGGTGCCGAGGTGGTTGAGTTCCCCACGATCGAGATTGCGCCGCGGCCTCTCGATGCGCGGGCCAGGGAGGCCATCGCCCGCCTTGCAAGCGATGCCGCAGCGGTTCGGGAGGCCTACGATTGGGTGGTGTTCACCAGCGTCAACGGCGTGTCGTGCTTCTTCGACATGCTGAAGGAGGCAGAAAGCGACGCCCGCGTGTTCGGCGGCGTGAAAGTTGCCGCCATCGGTCCCGCCACGGCGGCGGCGCTCGCATCGCATGGCATCGCCGCCGACCTCGTCCCACCTCGTTTCGTTGCGGAAAGCGTCGTCGAGGCGCTTCGCGCGAGCGGTGTGGGCGGGGGGGCCAGCGTGCTCATTCCCCACGCGGCAGCCGCCCGCGACGCCCTGCCCCGGCTGTTGGAGGGGGCGCGCGTCCGGGTGGACGTGCTGCCCGTATACGACACGGTCATGCCCGCCGAGTCCGATCAGGCCTCCGATTTGGTTGATCGCCTGCGTGCCGGATCGGTCGATGCCGTCACGTTCACGAGTTCCTCGACCGCGCGCAATTTCGCCGCGCTGCTCGACCGGGCGGCGCCGGGCGAGCGTGCGAACCTCGTCGAGGGAGTCGTGGGCGCGAGCATCGGCCCCGTCACGAGTGAGACGATGCGCAGCCTCGGCCTGCCTGTTTCGGCAGAGGCGCCCGAATACACCATCCCCGCCCTCGCGCGAACCGTCGAAGAGGCGCTCGCCGACGAATAGATTGCGCATCGGGCGGATTCGCATCCGAGGGGTCTGCCCGCGTGCCCGATGACCGAGAAGGAGAAGCAAGTTGATCGGTATTTCCAAACTCTATTGCGGTGCCGTGGAGCCGGCGGACGTGCTGCGCTACCGCCGCATGTCCAAGGAGCTGCCCAGCGGCCTGCTGCAGTTCAGCAAGGACAAGAAGCCCGTGGTGGTGTGGAACTGCACGCGCACCTGCAATCTGAAGTGCGAGCATTGCTACGCGCAATCCGATGCGCAGGCCTACGACCAGCTCTCGACCGACGAGGCGAAGGCGATGATCGATGACTTGGCAGCATTCGGCGCCCCTGTGCTGCTGTTCAGCGGCGGTGAGCCCACCGTGTGTCCCGACCTGCTCGAGCTCATGCATCATGCGAAGAAGCAGGGGATGCGCGTGGTGATCTCCACCAATGGCACGCTCATCAGCAAGGACATGGCCGAGAAGTTCGCCGAGGTGGGTCTTTCGTACGTGGGGGTCTCCTTCGACGGCGATCCGGCCACGCACGATAGGTTCCGCGGCGTCGACGGCGCCTTCGACATGGCGCTGCGCGGGCTGAAGAACAGCCAGGAAGCCGGCATCAAGGTGGGGCTGCGCTTCACCATCAACAAGCACAACTGGCGCGAGATCAACGACATCTTCGACCTGATGCAGCGCGAGAACATCAACCGCGCCTGCTTCTACCATCTGGTGTATTCCGGTCGAGGCACCGAGATGATGGACGAGGATCTGGACCACGGGGAGACGCGCCAGGCGGTCCGCCTGATCATGGACCGCACGAAGCAGTGGTTCGACGCCGGCGGGACGCCCGAGATCCTGACGGTGGACAACCACGCCGACGCCCCGTTCGTGTACATGGAGCTTCTGAAGGAGGATCCCGAGCGTGCGGCCAAGGTCATGCAGTTGCTGCAATGGAACCAGGGGAACAGCAGCGGCAACGGAATCGGGTGCGTCAGCTGGGACGGCGAGGTGTATGCCGACCAGTTTTGGCGGCATTTCAGCTTCGGCAACGTGAAGGAGCGCCCCTTCAGCGAGATTTGGAGCGACGTGAGCCGTGCCACCGAGGGAAGCGAGTTGATGTTCCGCCTGAAGGACAAGCGCCCCTGGGTGAAAGGCCGCTGCGCCGGGTGCCGCTGGCTCGACATCTGCGGCGGCAATTTCCGCGTGCGGGCGGAGGCGGCCACGGGCGATCTGTGGGCTCCCGATCCCGCATGCTACCTGACCGATGAGGAGATCGCGAAGCACGCCGACGACCCCGAGAAGCGCGTCGTCGAGGCGCCCGCATACGAAAACTAGGTTCGTCCGCGCCGGCGGCTGGACTGCCGGCGCGTTGTTGGAAGGAAGATGGGTTCGATGGAGTACGGCAAATTCCCCGCCTACCGCCCGCGCCGCATGCGCGATGGCGAGCTGGCGCGAAACATGATCCGCGAGACGGTGCTTTCGGCGGATGATTTCATCTATCCGCTGTTCGTGAAGCCGGGCGAGGGCAGGCGCGACGAGATCGCCTCCATGCCGGGCGTGTTCCAGGTGTCGTTGGACATGCTGATGGATGAGATCCGCGAGCTGCTCGAGCTGGGCATCCATTACGTGCTGCTCTTCGGGATCCCGGCGAGCAAGGACGAGCTCGGGTCATCGGCGTGGGACGAGCACGGCATCGTGCAGGAGGCGTGCCGCATCATCCGCGCTGAGGCTCCCGAGATGTACATCATCTGCGACGTGTGCATGTGCGAATACACGAGCCACGGCCATTGCGGCAAGCTCGACGCAGACGGCTACGTGAACAACGACGACACGCTTCAGCTGCTGGCCAACGAGGCCGTGAGCATGGCGAAAGCAGGGACGCACATGGTGGCCCCGAGCGACATGATGGACGGTCGCATCGGCTTTATGCGGCGGGCCCTCGACGAAGCCGGATTCGAGCGCGTGCCCATCATGAGCTACTCGACCAAATACGCCAGCGGATTCTACGGGCCGTTCCGCGACGCCGCCGACAGCACGCCGTCGTTCGGCGACCGGCGCGCCTACCAGATGGACCCCGCGAACTCCCAGGAAGGCGTGCGCGAGGCGCTCTACGACATCGCCGAGGGCGCCGATATGGTGATGGTGAAGCCCGCGCTGCCATACCTGGACGTGCTCCAGCGCGTGAAGGCGGAAACCGGCTTCCCCACGGCTGCCTACAATGTGAGCGGCGAATACTCGATGGTCAAGGCGGCCGCGCGTAACGGATGGATCGACGAGAGGCGCGTGGTGCTCGAGTTGCTCTGCGGCATCAAGCGGGCAGGTGCCGACATGATCATCACCTACCATGCCAAAGATGCCGCCCGCTGGCTGGCCGAATAAGAGGAGCCGTCGGTGAGTGGGGAACGCAACATGCGCCTTGGGCAGATGATGCTCGATGCCAAGGATGCCGCGCAGGCCGCGGGGAAGATCGACGACGGGTCCCGGCCGCACGGCGGGCACCCCTCGTGGGTTCCCAAATCGGGAAAGCGGCCGGAATGGACGAAGGGAAGGGGTGGCGAACGCAGGGCGTCCGACGCTGCGCCGCCGCGTGGGCATCCCGGCAGCCATGCTGGCGCCCGCCCCGGGGGCGGTGCGGCGGCGCTGGCGTATCAGGAGCGCACGGGCATCAAGGCCCCCCGCATCGTCGCGTGGGAGATCACGCGCAGCTGCAACCTGTCCTGCGCGCATTGCCGCGCGGCGGCGGAATTCGGGGCGTATCCGGGCGAGCTCTCGCTCGATGAGTGCAAAGCGCTCATCGACGATATCGCCAGCATCACCAACCCCATCCTCATCCTCACCGGCGGCGAGCCGTTCATGCGGCCCGATATCTGGCAGATAATCGACTACGCACGGGATCGCAGCTGCATGCCCGTCATCGGCACGAACGCCACCACCATCACCGAAGATATCGCGCGGAACATGCAGGAGCATGGGATCACCCGTATGAGCGTGTCGCTGGACTTCCCCGACGCCGAGCGCCATGATGCGTTCCGTGGCCAGAAAAGCGCCTACGACGACGCCGTGCGGGGGATCAAGCTGGCGCAGCAGCACGGCGTGGGGGTGCAGATCAACACGACCGTCACCAAGCAGAACGCCAAGGTGCTCGACGAGATGCACGGCCTCGCCAAGGATTTGGGGGCGGTTGCGTTCCATCCGTTCCTTTTGGTGCCCACGGGACGCGGTGAGAACCTGCGCGATATCGAGCTGACGCCCGAGGAATACGAAGAGGTGCTCACCTGGGCATACTACAAATCGAAGACGAGCCCGCTGCATTTCAAGCCCACGGACGCCCCCCAGTATTACCGCATCGCGCATCAGAAGGCGCGCGAGGAGGGCAGCCGAGTTACCGCCGAGGAATACGGCACCGAGGCCATGACGCGCGGCTGCCTCGGCGGGATCACGTTCGTGTTCATCAGCCATACCGGCGATGTGCAGCCCTGCGGGTACTTCGATATGCAGCTGGGAAACGTGAAGGAGACGCCCTTCAGCGAGATCTGGACGAACTCGCCGGTGTTCAACGACCTGCGCGACTTCGGCAAGCTGAAGGGGAAGTGCGGCGCCTGCGAGTACAAGGCCGTCTGCGGCGGGTGCCGTGCGCGCGCCCTTTCCGCTACCGGCGACTACATGGAAGAGGAGCCGTACTGCGCCTACGTGCCGCGCTCGATGAGGGCGCGCGGGGAAGCGGATGGAGCCGTCTAGAAGCTTTTCTCCACGGGCGACGCCCCGATCAAGGAATATCAAAAGCCCATGGAACCGCATGGGGCCTGCACCTTTCGTCCTAAGGAGCGAGAATGGTCGTCGATGATGCCAAACAGGAAGTGCTCGATGCCATCCAATCCCGATTCCCCCTGGTCCACGATCCATACGGCCAGCTCGCCGCAGAACTCGGGCTCGACCGCGACGAGGTGAAGCGGGCGGTCGTCGATCTGTATGCCGATGCGAGCATACGGAGGACCGGGGGCTCGTTCGATTCCCGGCGGCTGGGCTATACGAGCACGCTGTGCGCGCTCGCGGTTCCCGGCGGCCCCGAACGCGTGCAGGCGGCCGCCGACGTGTGCAACCGGTACACGGGCATCACGCACAACTACGGGCGCGAGAACCGCTACAACCTGTGGTTCACGCTGATCACGCCAAGCCCGGAGGTCCGTGCGCGGATACTTGCGGAGATCAAGCGGGATTCGGGGTGCGAGGATCTGCTCGACATGCCGGCTCTGCGGATCTTCAAGATCAACGGGGACTTCGGTAGGCAGCAGCGCGCGCTATCCGGGAAGGCGGATTCGATCGATTCGACACTGCGGCGCGAGGACAAGGAGGTCGAAGCGGTTCCGTTCGACTCCGGCAATCCCTTCGACGTCGCCTTGGTGCGGTGGGCGCAGGACGATATGGCGCGTTCGAGCGAGGGGGAGGTGCTCGATTTCCCCTTCGAGCGGGGAGCCCGCCAGATATCCGCGGAAACGCGCGAGGATGCGACCGAGGAGCAGGTGCTGCTGCGGCTGCGGCAGCTGCGCGCCGCCCGCGCCCTCCGCAGGTTCGGCGCCATGGTCCGTCACCAGGTTATCGGATTCGGATTCAACTGCATGACCGCTTGGGACATCCCCGACGAGCACGTCGAGCGTGCCGGCATGCTGCTCAAGGAGAAGGTATTCGTGAGCCATTGCTATGCCCGCCCGCGCCAGGGATTGTGGAGCGCGAACATCTATGCCATGATTCATGCGAAGACCGTCGAGCAGGAATCGCGGCAAATCGCCGAGCTTGAGGAGGCCCTGAACGAAGCGGGCGTGCCCTTCAACGAGCGGTTCGTGCTCAACACGACGCACGAGTACAAGAAGTGTTCCATGAGATATTTCGTAGGGGAGCGTACCTATGGCAACTAGCAGGTCGGAAGCTGATTTCGAAGCGGCGAAGCAGGTGATTCCCGGCGGGGTCAACAGCCCCGTGCGGGCGTTCGCGAACGTGGGACGGACGCCGGTGTTCTACGACCGCGCGCAGGGGAGCCGCGTGTGGGATGTCGATGGCAACGAGTACGTCGATTTCATCTGCAGCTGGGGACCGATGATCCTGGGGCATCGGCCCCGGGCGGTGATCGATGCGGTCGAGGCGCAGCTGGCGCGCGGGATGAGCTTCGGTGCCCCGTGCGAGGCGGAAATCGCGCTTGCGGAGGAGATCGTGAAGCTCGTGCCCGCCGCCGAGAAGGTGCGCATGACCTCCAGCGGGACCGAGGCGACCATGAGCGCCATCCGCTTGGCGCGCGGATACACGCACCGCGACAAGTTCATCAAGTTCGAGGGGAACTACCACGGCCATTCCGATGCGCTGCTGGTGTCGGCGGGCAGCGGGGTCGCCACGTTCTCGATTCCCGGAACGCCGGGCGTCACGGCGGGCGCCGCCGCGGACACGCTGGTCGCGCGCTACAACGACCTCGCGTCGGCGCGGGCGGCGCTCGAGGCGAATCCCCGGGATATCGCTTGCATCATCGTCGAGCCCATCGCAGGGAACATGGGCGTCGTGCCGCCTGCGGAGGGGTTCCTGCAGGGCTTGCGCGACCTGTGCGACGAATTCGGCGCGCTGCTCATATTCGATGAGGTGATCAGCGGGTTCCGCGCTTCCCTGGGCGGGGCGCAGCAGCTGTACGGCGTAATGCCGGATCTATGCACGTTCGGCAAGATCATCGGCGGGGGGTTCCCGGTGGGATGCTTCGCGGGCCGTGCCGACATCATGGATGAGCTTGCCCCGACGGGGCCTGTGTACCAGGCGGGAACGCTTTCCGGAAACCCGGTAGCGATGGAGGCGGGCCTGGCCCAGCTTCGCGCGCTGGAGGAGCCGGGCGTGTACGACCGGCTCGAGATGCTGGGCGCGCGTTTGGAAGCGGGCTTGGTTGCGGCGATCGAGCAGTCCGGCGCGTCCGCTACCGTCAACCGTGCAGGCAGCGTGGCGACGCTGTTCTTCACCGACCGCACCGTGCGCAATTGGGACGATGCGGCAACATGCGATACTGACGCGTTCTCCCGCTACTTCGCGGGCATGCTCGAACGTGGGCTCCTCATCGCGCCCAGCCAGTTCGAAGCGCTGTTCGTAAGCGCCGCACACACGGAAGACGAGATCGACTCTTTCTGCGCTGCGGCGACAGAAAGCCTTTCGTCCTTGTAGCGAGGAGGGCTCAGGTTGCCAGGACGCTTGAATGCGGCATATCCTGGATGGATGCTACAGGATGCATGCTCGCAAGCCGGCAGGAGCGATCGAGCGGGAATAGCCTGAGCTAGGCTTTTGGGTACAACAACCCACGCCGTCCAAGTGGTCGTGCATACGAGTAAAGGATACCCCGGCGGCGAGGACATCGCTGCCGGCGTTGCTCATTAGGCCTCAGTAAGGTGCAGTAAGCGCAACGGACGTCGAGAAGACGGCGTCCTCTCGGAATATGGCCCCAACTCGCTCTCTCAAGCTCTCGCGTGTTGACGAGATTCCCGATTCGGGCTATAAAGTATCCGAAAACGGACACTTACTGAGGGAGGGCCGCAGATGGAAAGGCAGGAGAGCCGGCTTCTCAGCGAGATCGGGGCGACGGAGAAGCAGTTCGACGCCCTGTATCGCAGGGCCTCGCGCAATCTCCACCTCTCGGATTGCTCGATGTGGGTCCTCTATTATCTCCACCTCTCGGACGAGCCCCTCACGCAGCAAGAGCTCATAGAGATGATGGCGTTTCCCAAACAGACCATCAACTCCGCGGTTTCAAGCCTCTCCAAAAGCGGAACGGTCGAGCTCGAGATGATCCCCGGCACGAGGAACAAGAAGGTCATCGCGCTCACGGACGCCGGAATGGAGCTTGTCTCATCTACCGTCGCGCGCATGCGCTCCGCAGAGGAGCGAGCCGTAGCGTCGATGGGAGCGGAAAAGTTGAGGCAGCTCTCACGGCTCTACGGCGAGTTCCACAAGGCCTTGGAGAAGAGCTTCGAGGAGGAGGGCATCGTATGAGGGAAGCAGGGGAAAGCCGCGCGATCGAAGTGCGCGGCGCATGCGAGAACAACCTCAGGCACGTCGACGTGGACATCCCGAAGGACAAGCTCGTGGTACTCGCCGGGGTGTCCGGCTCGGGCAAGAGCTCGCTGGCCTTCGATACCATCGCAACTGAAAGCGAGCGGCAATGGCAGCAGGGCTACCCCTTGTTCGTCCGCAACAAGATGCCCCACTACGAGCGCCCCAAGGTGGAGTCCATAGGGCATCTCACGCCCGTCGTGGTGGTGGACCAGCGCGCGTACGGGGCGAACGCGCGTTCCACGGTGGGGACCGCCATCGATGCGGCGCCGCTCCTACGCCTGCTGTTCAGCCGTGTGGGCGAACCCTCTGCCGGCGGCTCGATGGCCTACTCCTTCAACCACCCGCACGGCATGTGCCCCGACTGCACCGGCCTGGGAAAGCGCCTCACGCTCGTGGAGGACCGTCTCTTCAACCTTGGCGGCACGCTGCGCGACGGGGGCCTCACGTTCAGCCAGTTCGCCGCCGGCTGGCAGAGCGTGCTCTACACCCAGAACCCCTACCTCGATCCCGACAAGCGCCTGCGCGACTTCACGGACTCCGAGTGGGAGCTGCTGAGGTACGGCGCAGACGAACCCGTGAACATCGTGATGCACGGTAACGGCGCGGGCATGACGTGGAACAACGACTACGAGGGCGTCGTCCCGCGCTTCCTGCGGCTGTACGTCAACCGCGACATCTCCAAGCTCAAGAAGGGGCTCCGCGACGAGATCGCCACCTACGTGGAGGACGCGCCCTGCCCCACCTGCGGAGGCACGGGGCTCAATCCCGCCGCCCTCGCATCGAAGATCAACGGGCGCAACATCGCCGACGTCCAGAACATGCAGATAGACGAGCTGCTCGCCTGGCTTCGCGGCATCGAAAGCCCCGTGGGGGCCTCCATTGCCGGCCAGATCGCCGTGACGCTGGAGAACATGGTGCGTGTGGGAGTCGGCTATCTCACGCTGGGCCGGCGGACCGATACGCTCTCCGGCGGCGAGGTGCAGCGCCTGAAGATCGTGCGCCATCTGGGCAGTAGCCTCTCCGACGTCACCTATGTCTTCGACGAACCCACGGCGGGCCTTCACCCCGCCGACGCCGAGCGCATCTCGCGCCTGCTCGTGGACCTGCGTGACAAGGGCAACACCGTTCTCGTGGTGGAGCACAGCCGCGACATCGTCGGGCTGGCAGACGAGGTCATCGAGCTGGGGCCGCTTGCGGGCGAGAGGGGCGGCGAGGTGGTCTTCCAGGGCAGCGTGCGGGACCTCATGCGGGCGGACACGTTCACGGCGGAGGCGCTGGTCCGGAAGGCGAGGCTCAACGAGCGTCCGAGATCCTGGTCCGAGGCATTCGACATCGAGCACGCCTGCATTCACAATCTCAAGGACGTGAGCATCCGCATCCCCAAGGGCGTGCTCACCGCCGTCTGCGGCGTCGCGGGCAGCGGCAAGAGCAGCCTCGTCCGCCACGAGTTCGCGCGGCGCTATCCCGACGTCGTCGTCATCGACCAGAAGCCCATCGGGACATCGAGCCGCTCCACGCCGGCGACCTTCACCGGAGCGATGGACCTGATCCGCAGGCTCTTCGCTGAGGCGAATGGCGTCGAAGCATCGTGGTTCTCCAACGACTCCAAGGGAGCCTGCGACGTGTGCGGCGGCCGCGGCTCCGTCAAGCCCGAGATTGCCTTCGCCGACCCCGTGGAGATCCGCTGCGAGGAGTGCGGGGGCAGCGGCTTCAATCCCGAGGCGCTCTCGTACCGCTACCGGGGCGAGACCATCGAGGACGTGATGGAGCTTACCGTCGACGAGGCGCTCGGGTTCTTCGCCGGTCAGGGGAAGGTCGTCGGCAAGCTCCGCCAGCTCCGCGACGTGGGGCTCGGCTACCTGCGCCTGGGGCAGCAGACCTCGAGCATGTCCGGAGGCGAGAACCAGCGCCTCAAGCTCGCCCGCGAGCTTGGCAGGAAGGCGGGCGTCTACGTGCTCGACGAGCCCTCGACTGGCCTGCACTATCGCGACATCCAGGGCCTTATCGCGCTCTTCGGAAACATGGTCGAGCGCGGCAGCACGGTCATCATGATAGAGCACCGCATGGAGATGATCGCTGCTTCCGACTGGATCATAGAGATGGGCCCCGAGGGCGGAAGCGCGGGCGGCCGCGTGCTTTACGAGGGCGCTCCTACCGGAATGCTCGACTGCGCGAATTCGGTTACCGCCCCGTATCTTCGCAGGGCGTGCGGGGTGGGTGCATAGACCCTGTCCGATGTGCGCTGGCTATGCCGGACTTTGATTCGGAGGAAGATGCTCCAAATAAAGCCACCGACAGTCACTCCCGCTGGGAAAACGGGGAATGCCCCGCCGAAGCTGACGGCGGTTGGCGAGATTTGGCGCCATCTGGAAATCATTCTCCGCCCTTTTGAATCACGGGATGATTTGGGATTGGTTCGGACAAGACGGCGCCATATGGACGATATAGAACCACATGGATTCAGGTGGAAGCACACAGGCAGGGCGGGTCACTGATTGGGAGTAGCTTGGGGAAATAACCCCCCGGACCCACTCTCGACGGGCAGCTTTCCAAACCCTTCGATTGATTGCACCCTACCCCCGAGGACATGCAGGCGTTCTCGGGAATTGCGTTTCGGGTGTCCATAGGGCCCTCCAAGTTTATGCTTGGCTTCCAACTCGCTCATAGTAGAGGTGAAGAGAGCGTATTTGCTCAAGACGACGTATCCCAGGTTCCCTAGGGGGTCTGCATCTCGGGAATTATTCAGCGCCTCAACAGCCGGGTTCAGACTAATTTATCGCCCGTTTATCACCCATGTTTATCACCCGCCTGTGATAACCTCATGGCTGATAAGCATCGGCATGGCGGAAGACGGAACTATGCTGGACATCGGAGGCTTCGTCAGCGACCTGAGGGCATACGGCTCCGAACGAGAGTGGTTCGAGTTCAAAGAGAGCTCCATCGTTGTCGCGATCCCGTTCAACTGGCTAAATGCAGTGAGTGATAAACCGGGCGATAATACGGGCGGCAAAGCAGGTTTGGACGCCCGCCTCGACGGGTTCTCGAGAACGCAGGTACGCGTGCTCGCCGAGATTCGCGACGACCCCAACGCCACGAAGCCCGTCATCGCGAACAGGGTCTCGGCGTCGGTAAGACAACCGTCGACAACGCGATTGCCGCGTTGAAGAAGCACGGCCTGATAGAGCGAATCGGGTCGAACAAGACCGGCTACTGGCAAGTCATCGAGAGGAGGCAACAGGATGCCCGATCGAATCAAGGAAAGCGATTGGAAGCTGCTCAACAAGAATCTTCCCGGCTGGCAGGAAGCGCATATGGAGAAGCTCCTGAAAGGCTATAAGGAACTTCTCTGCATGGACGAAGGAGCAGCGGAACGCTTTTGGGAGCTTGACGATCGCATGAAAAGGAATAAGAGAAGTGCAGGCGTCATAGTGCGCGGTCTGAGCCGCTCGAACGCTCTGGCTAACATCATTAGCCTCCTCGGAGATGAGGTCATCGCTGTCGAGGACCTTTACGGGTTCAGCGGCGAAGTGCTGGAGGCTGCCGAGCCCTACATCGAACGGCAAGATTCGTGAAGGTAATGCGAAAGCGGGAGATGCGGTTTCCTGACGGTGCGGTGCGTTACTGGGTGAGTGCCGAAAGGCAAACCGGCGACAGTTGGCTCGTCTTCCTCCCGGGGCTCACCGCCGACCACAGGCTGTTCGGCGCGCAAATCGCCCCGAGCGCCCGGGTTGTCGGCACGCACGTGGAGATGACTACCAGTTGGGTGCAGGTTCCGGCACAGGTTTTGAGACTCCGTAAATAGAAAACCCGCTGTTCAGCGCGTTGTCGATCGGAAAAAAGCTGCATTAACAATAGTGGGAATGAGATTTTTAAACGCTCTGCGGCGCATGGCGTTTCAATGCGTCGCAGCGGCGTGATCTGGTAATGCGCCGGCTTGGCCGAGATTCGAATTACAATGGCAGAACAATACCGTTTATGGTATTGTTCTGCCATGACGTATTACGACGACATATACGAATATGCGGTGGACAACCACTATCTCGTCAGCACCGCCGACGTGCGCGATCTGGGGATTCCCGCGGTCGAGCTCGCCAAGCTCGCCAAACGTGGCAAGCTCGAGAACATCGGGCGCGGCCTCTACCGGCTCTCCCGCTACGTCCCAAGCGAAAGCGACCCTTACGCCATCTCGGTTGCACTCGTGGGCGAGCACGCGTACCTTTACGGGGAATCCGTCATCGCGATGCTGGGGCTGGCGCCCACCAACCCAAACCGCATCTGGGTCGCGTCCCCCAGGCGGGTGCGCCTGGCTCACCCGCCCGAAGGGCTGACGATAGTCACCTCAGACGAGGGCTATGCCCCAACAACATACAACGGCGTGAGAAGCCAGAAGGCACGCGACGCAATCGAGGCGTGCAAGGGGAAGATGATGCCGGAGCGGCTGGCGCAAGCCGCGAAGGCCGCCCTCGAACAGGGATACGTGACCCCGCGGGAATACGGTGGGATAGCGAATGCGGAAGGCGGCATGAAGTGAAGACCCCGAACAGCAGGAGGAACCTCGACCGGGCGATAATCCGTCTGGCCGGCTCCCAGGACGGCTTCGTTCGCACGAGGACCGCCATCGCCAACGGCCTCGTCGGGCAAATGCTGCCGAACGGCGCGGTGAAGGGCGGCTCCTCGCTGAAGATAAGGTTCGGGGACGCGGTCACCCGCGCGACCACCGATCTGGATGCCGCGAGGGCGACGGGCCTCGACGCGTTCATCGCCGACATGGCGGATTCGCTCGCGCGCGGCTGGAACGGGTTCTCTGGTCGTATGGTCCCCCAAAGCCCCGCGGCTCCGCGCGACGTTTCCCCGTCCTACGCGATGCGGCCGTTCGACATCAAGCTCGAGTACCTCGGCCAGCCCTGGTGCACGGTGCGGTTCGAGCTCGGCCACGACGAGATTGGCGACGCAGACAACCCGGAGTTCCGCATTCCCGAGGAGGCGAACCGGATCCTCGCCCAGCTCGGTTTCCCCGGCCTCGGCCCCGTCCCCCCCCTCATGCCGCTCCACCACCAGATTGCGCAGAAGCTACACGGCGCGAGCGAGCCGGGCAGCAGAAGGGCGCACGACCTTATAGACCTCCAGGTGATAATGGCGAACGCAGAAGTCGACCCGCCCCTCGTGCGCAGAACGTGCGAGAGGCTGTTCGCATACAGAAAGATGCAGGCATGGCCCCCGAAGATAGAGAATGTCCCGGGCTGGGACGAACTCTACGCCGCCCAAGCGCTTTCCTCCGTGGCGCCCACCGTCGGCGAGGCGATCGAGTGGGCGAACGGGCTCATAGCCGCGATCTGCTCCGCATAACCCGTTCAAGCCCGCGACTGCCTCAGATTGGTTCTCCCTGGAATTGATTCGAGAAAAATCGGCCCATATTAAACCACCGACAGTCACTCCCGCTGGGAAAACGGGGAATGCCCCGCCGAAGCTGACGGCGGTTGGCGAGATTTGGCGCCATCTGGAAATCATTCTCCGTCCTTTTGAGTCACGGGATGATTTGGGATTGGTTCGGACAAGACGGCGCCATATGGATGATATAGAACCACATGGATTCAGGTGGAAGCACACAGGCAGGGCGCGCCATCGAGCGGGAGCAAATCAGGGATGCGACGGCATAAGACGCCATAAGACGATGTGTAGCGTTTGCGCAGGCAGATTGCGCGTTTCGCACAACCGCAAGCTACACCGCGCAACCCTATAAACCGACCGAACCGGATCCTTTGATGAGCTATTGACGACGCGAGGCGGTTCCGTAGCTGCGTCTAGACGAGTCGGATGCAGTCTTCCTTGTAGTTGGGCAACATCGAATCGTGCGTGACGAAGGCCATTCCCTCCGATTTCGCCTGAGCGATGAGCATCCGGTCGAAGGGGTCCTTGTGCGCTGGGGCATCTTTATCACGGCTGAGGGAATCGAGGGGTTCCGAGTGCTCCGCACGCATGGGGAGCTCGAGGTATCCGGCATCGAGGCACATCCTGATGAATTCGCCGGGAGATTGCGTGACGCTGTTGGGACGCAAGGCGTGCTTGATGGCAAGCTCCCAAATCGACACCGCACTGAAGTAAATCCGGTTCTCTTCATCGAGAAGAATCTCTTTGGCAGCATCGGGCAGGCGGCTGTCGTCCATAAGCGTCTAAATAATGATGTGAGAGTCGATGAGAACGTCCATCATGCGATGCCAAACAGCTCGGCTATCTCGTCGTTGCACTCGTCGAGATCATCGGGGGCGGGAAAAACGCCTTCGGCAATACCAATCCTCTTGGAAACATCCGCCCTCTCTGCGGGCTTCTGCTTCTCACTTAAAAATGTGACGAACTTGACAACGGTCTCGTAGTCCTCCTTGTCGAGGCCGTCTATGAGCTTTTCCAGCTCCGCTGTAGGCATGGCAGTCACCTCCGGACATTCTCGCAGCGACATGCAATCCAGCGCGTACGCATCGGACATAGCTTTGTGCGGTTTCATGATATCACGCTGGTGGCGTTTGCCGCGGCGTCATCAGGGGTGAGAGGCGCTATTGCGCAATCGCAATTTAGGAACCCAGCTTCATGGAAAATCGGCCGTCTCGTCTCCCGCCGCCCCCTCTGCGACCTGGCCTGTCAGCCGCAAATAATCATGCTACTTGCCACCCATGAAATGGATTTTCCAGTCTTTGGCCAAAGGCGTGCTTGACTTGGATATCTCGACCGCCGGACTATTCGGCGTGTTCGTTTCCTTCCTGAAGCTGTTGCTAAAGGGCTGCTCTCACTCTTTCATCAGTACCTGGTCGTGGGCGGCATGCCCGCCGTGGTCGCGGGGTTCGCCGAAACTCAGAACTACACCTTGGCGAAGCGTGAGCAGGACGACATCCTCGCATTCTACAAGATGGACATCGCCAAGTACGTCAAGGGCGACACTCTCTGGATAAAGGAGATATTCGACCAGATCCCCTCGCAGCTCGACACGCAGTCGAAGCGATTCTCGTTCGCCAGCATGAAGAAGGGCGCCACATACGACGACTACATGCGCGATTTCCTATGGCTTTCGAACGCGGGCATTGCGCTGCCCACGAGGATCGTGACCGAGCCCCGCCATCCGCTGAGGCTCGCTGAGAATCGCGGGTACTTCAAGCTTTTCATGAACGACGTCGGACTGCTCGCCGCGTCATGCGGGCTCAAGGTGGCGAAGAGCGTCGTGAGCGACCAGCTGGGCGTGAACTGCGGTTCGATATACGAGAACGCCATCGCTCAGGAGCTCAAGTGCCACGGCTTCTCCCTCTACTACTATCGCAGCAAGGGGATTGGGGAGCTCGACTTCGTGATCGAGCAGAACGACGGCACCGTCTTGCCTATAGAGGTGAAGTCCGGTAAGAGCTACAAGCGCCACGCGGCACTCGACAATGTCCTTTCCTCGCCGAACTACAGGATCGATCGTGCTCTCGTGCTTTGCGAGGACAATGTCCGCATGGAGGGCAGGGTGATCTACTGCCCTGCCTACTGCGTCGGCCTCCTCTCCGCTGCCGTATGACCTTCAGGGGAGAGACTTCCCCGAAGGAGCGCATCCTGCTTTTAGGCATCTTTATGGAAACCCATTGCGCCATGGCATATGCTCGCTGTGGAGGAAGGTGCCCGTAAGCACCTGAAGCAAAATCCCCGAGAGCACTTAGCACATCTCGGAGACGGTACCTGTTGCCATGGAAACTCGCAAGCCGCAATCAGCAAGTATCCTATAAGCATATATCAGAATGTTTTGCGTGGCTTGCCGACCGGCGAGGGATGGATCGGGGAGACCGTCTCCCGTCCTGCCGTTCCAGCTCACAAAACGATGTCGACATTACGGTCACGCTTCAAAACCAGGCTGCGGACAACCTGCTTGGACGAGAAATCGCGAACGCGCTGTAACATTTTGCGCATCGGATTCGTTATATGAGGTGGAACGTTCCTTCTTGCATCTGCAAACCGATTGAAACGACGAAAGGATGTAAGGTGGTTTTGAAGCCCCGCAAAAGAAAGGAGCAGCTCGAGAGCCTTTTCGAGTTGCATGAGCAGGGCATGTACCGGATCGCGTACGCAATCCTGCACGATGAGGGCCAAGCGGAGGACGCGGTCATGTCGGCGTTCGAGCGTATCGTGCGCTGCGAGGGCCTGCCGAGGCGGGCGGACTCCGATGACGCCCGACGGTTGTGCGGCTCCATCGTCAAGTCCTGTGCGATAGACATTTACCGAAAGAATGCCCGCACCTGGGAGCGCGAGATGCTGACTGGCGACGCAACCATGCAGGGAACGACGATGGAGCCGCTGAAAGAAGACGCTCCGGGTTTCGACGAAATGGTCGAAACATTGCCAGTTCGCTATCGCGAGGTTGTCGTCGAGCGATTCGGCAATGGCCTTTCCATAAAAGAAACCGCCGATAAACTCGGCATTTCGGAAGGAAATGTTCGCACTCGCCAGCATCGGGCTATTACGGTGCTCCGATCGATAAGAGAGGAAGAATGATGGACATCAACGCTAAAGCGACTGCAGCCGGGTATGATGAGCCGCATGTGTTTTCAAAATCCTACGAGTGGCGCAAGCACGCGCTGCTGGCCGAAGTCTCAGGCGAAGGGGCGCAGACGGGGGCAAAAGCTCCTGCAAACAATCGGCCCTTACGCCTGCGCTTCACGTGGCGCATGGTCGCGATCGCAGCAGCTGTCTGCGTGGCGCTTCCCATGGCAGCATACGCTGCCATCACACACGCCGACCTGTTCAACGACCTGTTCGGCATAGGGTTTCGCGAAAGCGTTCCTGCCGCGCAAGTCATCCAGCCGGGCGTTGGCGACAAGACCGACGTCATGGTGACGCTGCCTGCCAAGGATTACGTGGATGTGGATCCCAAGACGGCCGAGGCGATGCTGGGGCAGTACATGAGCACCGAGTCCGTGACCGTGCAGAGCGCTGACGGGCACACGCTGACCATCAGCAATGCCGTGCGTAGCGACGAGGCGCTGCTGTACCGCTTCACGCTGGAACGCGAGGGCGGTCAGACAGCCCTTTTCTACAGCGAGCATACAAATCGCGCGAAGGGCGCCATGGCATCCGAGAGCGCACAGATGAGCTGGACGGTCGCCGGAGACGAGTTTCTCTACATCGACCTAGACGCGAGCACCGACGAGCGCGTGGTCGGATATGCCTACTCCGCGCTCGACGGCTTGCTCGCTGGCCAAGAGCTTACCGGCGTGCTACGGGATTACTCCGGGCCCGCGAGCAACACCGAGACGCTCGGGGTCGCCGAGACCGAGTTCGCCGTCCCCTGCGGTGCAACCGTGCCGTCTACATCGTTCACGAACATCGACGGCGGCTTGGCTATGCTCTCGCCGCTCGGGCTTTCGCTTGACACCCACGTGGGATTGTTCAGTCCCTTCGCTAGCAGTGGCTGCTCGATGGCCGACGACCCGTTTTGGGTACGCAAGATCCAGGTGAACTATGCCGATGGCACGTCCTACACGGTGCTTGACGAAGATTCCGAAATCGATAACACGGCAAGCCTGTGCGGCTACAACTCCGGCCTTGCCCTGGTGTTCAACCGCCTCGTCGACCCCGCGAAGGTGAAGAGCATCGACGTCATCGTCATCGACGTGCCAAGCGGCGATCCCGCCGACCTGCGCGTGGTAGATGGCGACTGGCCCGAGACGTATCCCAAGAAGACCGCGACGTATACCCTCACGCAACATTAAACCCTTCGAGGCGTGCAAGTTGCATGAAATCCCATCGCCGAAAACTGCGGCGGGATCTCCTTCAGGGATACGGACGTGGATGTTTGCGCATCGGTCGATCCTCCTCTCGTATAGGCCGGCGGGAAGCGTGAGCCCATCCAGCCGGGGATTCCCCGAATGCCCTTGGCGGATGCTCAAACGCGCGGCACCATCCAGTCGAGCCAGCGTTCGGCATCTTCGCGCGTGACATCCCAGAGCGTCGTGGCGGTGTTGCGTGTGCCCGCCGCCGTCACCATCTTCAGGCTGGCGACTTTCGCGAGGCGCTGGAAGGGGTTGGTGCGCGTCTGCCCCGACTGGATCTTCTGACGGGGGACGGTTATGAGCTCGGTGGTGAGGCCGTCGTTGCAGATGCTGGCAAAGCGCCTGTTCAGAGAGAAACCCGAACCCTTGAACCAGAGCACGGCGCTCAAGGCGGAAGCAGCGGTCGCGAGCGCGCACAACACATAGACGGCTATGCATATCGCGAGGACGGGCGAGGCTATGGGCGCATCGCTCTGCCGCTCCCATAGCCCTGCCGATGCGAGGAATGCTTGGAAAGCGGCGCAGCAAAGCGCGATGTACAACGCTGCGTTCTGCCAGATGCAACGCCGCATAAGCGCGCGTCTCAGCGCGACGCGGGGTGCGTGGGAAAGCTCCTCACGTTGCGGCATGTCGGCGAACTCGGGCAGGAGCTGTGCCAGGACTCCATCGACCTTGTCGAGCTTCACGAACGGGTGCACGGTGAGGCCCCGTGTCATGGCGGACGTGTTGCCTTGCGAGGACTTGCCCTCGTTGCCGGTGGCCGAGTCGATGCGCCCTAGCGAGATCTCGCAGTATCCCATAAGGCGCCTGATGAACGACTGCTTGATCACGACGGACTGGATACGGTCGATGTCGATGCTGCTGGACGTGTGCTGGAGGAGCCCGTGCTCGACCTCGATGCGCGATGCGCGGCGCACGAGGCTGAAGTTCCCGTACGCGAGCATGGACGAACCGACGCCGATGGCGTATCCGATCAGGGCGAACAGGGCGATCACCACGGGAACGAACGGGCCGCTGAAGAATGCCGGGGCAAGGCCGACCAATCCCATCATCGCCACGAAGACGGTGCTGTTCGAGTGGGAGAGTGCGGAGAAGAGCAGCTCCTTGCCGGTGAGCCCCGTGCGGTAGCTCTCCTGCTCCGCCTCGAAGGCGGAGCCTGCGAATACTCCGCGCCACTCGCCGACATCCGATGTGTCGCGGGCCTGCGCCGCCGCGTCCTGCGCCGCAGGCGGCACGGGCATGACGGCATCGGGGGGCGTGGGCGCTTCCGTGGCAGCTGCGGATGCCATCGCGTCCGCAGCCTGATAGGCGACATGTGCGTGCTCTCCGGCCAGGACCGCCGCCTTGCGCATGAAGAGGTCGCGGCGCAGCGCCTCGGCATCTTTCAGGGAGACATAGGGGATGCGCACGCCCCTGTTGGACGAGCCGCCGGCCGTCTCTATCTTCACGGTGCATACGCCGACGATGCGCTGGATGATGGTGGCCGTGTGGTTGACGGACTGGACGCGCGCGTAGGGAACGTGCACCCGTCGTTTCGTAACGATGCCGGAGTACAGGCTCAGCTCCTTTTCGTCGAATACGTAGTTCAGGCGCTTGTAAGCCAAGACGTGCACGAGCAGGGCCAGGAGGTATACGGCGACGAGCAGGCCGAAGCCGAGAGCGAGCAGAAGGACGATGCCCGATGCGCCGGTGCCTGGGAGGAGCCTCGCGATGCTCGAAAGGGACTGGATCCCGCCTGCGCCGAGGAAGATCAGGGCGGTGAAAGCATAGCCGATTGGCTGGAGCCAGACGTAGCTCGGGTGCACCTGGTAGCGCCGTCCCGTCTCGAACGCGCTCGTGTATTCCGCCGTCTGCTGCCGGTTCGCCATGATCACACATCCTCGCGGGCGAGACGGGCGAGCTCGGCGGCGCGCTCCCTGAGATCGTCTGCGACGCTGTCGCTTAAGCCGGGTATGACGTGCTCCTCGGCCGCCGTGGCGACCGTCACGCTCTTGAGCTTGAATGCGCGCAGGAGCGGTCCTTGGCGCGTGTCGGTGTTCTGCACGCGGATGAAGGGGATGACGTAGCGCTTGCGCCAGATGATGCCCTTCGCGATATCGAGATACTGTTCGGAGACCTCGTAGCGCCAGCGCATATAGCGTATAGGCGGGAGCACGAGCAGCCATAGGATGAGCGCCGCCCCATAGAACAGGCAGGTTGCCGTCGTGAGCAGGTTGCAGGCAGCGGCGGCCGCCGGATCGAGAGCGATAAGGCGCACGGGCACGATCACGCACAGGGCAGTGAGTGTGATCCATAGGAAGTCGTTGATGCGCCAGACGTTCTTGACGCGTGGGTCGAGCTTTTGGCTCGGTGTTTCCTTCATGTGCTCCTCGTCTCTGTTCGATTAGGCGGTTATCTCCTGAGAGGGATGCGCGCGAAACGCCGATTATTTGCGAATAGTATAACCCCGCTGTTCTCCCCATGGGAAAGTTACGTTGCGGGGGTAAGATGAAAGTCATCGGGTGCCAGGCGCCACCGTGATCGAATTGCGTGCGGGGTCTGGTGGTAAGCGAGAAAGGCGGGGGACGTGGGGAGCTTGACGAAAAAGCGAATTGCGATTTTCCTGCTTGTGACGTTCGCCCTCTCGTGGACGTATGAGTTTGGCGTGGTCTATCCAGCGAACTCGGGGGACATGAGCGGTCTGCCGCCCGCTTCGGTTCAGCTTCTCGTGGGTGCGGTGATGCTCGTGCCCGCCATCGGCGTGGCCGTCACGCGGGCGATGACGAAAGAGGGCTTCAAGGGGACGTCCTGCATCGCCCCGGTGGATTTCAGGCGAACCTGGAAGTATTGGGCGATGGGGTGCTTCGGCCCCTTCCTGCTCATCATCGCAGGCGCCGCGTTCTATTACCTGGTCGTTCCGGGGAGTTTCGACCCGGAGATGGGCTATGCGGAGAGCATGATCCCCCAACTGGAGGGGATCGATCCCGTGGCGCAGGGGATCCCGCTCGTCATCGTGGTTGCGATCGCCGCGCCCCTGGCCAATTTGATCACCTGCTTCGGGGAGGAATGGGGCTGGAGGGGCTACCTGCTGCCGAAGCTGCTCGAGGAGCATCGCGTGATCCCGTCGCTGCTTGCAAGCGGCATCATCTGGGGCCTGTGGCATGCGCCGCTCACGGTTCTGGGGCATAACTACGGTTTGGGGTATCCCGGCTATCCTGCAACCGGCATCGTCGCCATGTGCTGCTTTTGCGTGGTCGTCGGGGTCTTCCTGAGCTACGTCACCCTGCGATCCGGGAGCTGCATCCCCGCGGCGCTTGCCCATGGCTCGCTCAACGGGACCGTGAGCATGAGCTATATCTTCGCCTCATCCGCGAGCAGCCCCTTCGTAGGCCCTGCTCCCATGGGAATCGTGGGCGGCATGGGATTCATCGTCGCAGCCGCCATCCTGGGCATCGCGCTTTGGAAGACCGAGAAGCGCGGGGAACCTTTGATGCGGAAAGGGTAGGGCGTTGCTTTTGCCGGGCGAGCACAGGTCGCTTGCTGCTGCACCCCGCCGCTCCCTAATTCCGTGGGAACGGCGGGGTGTGTTCGCTTCGGATCGGCTTTCGCCTACAGGTCCAGGGCGCCGCCGCAGTATTCGCAACGGCCGTTGGCGTCGGGCATCGTCGTCGCCTTGCAATGCGGGCAAACCACCGCCGACTTGGGGGTCCGGTCCGCTTCCACCGCCTCGTGGATGCGCTCCCGTTCGGTGGTGAGCGCATCGCAGATCTCCTGGGCCGCAGCGCGCGATTGCTCCGATTCGAGCGAATGCGGCATGGGCGATGTCCCGCTCGAAACGTCGATCGTGAATCCATCGAACCAGGGGTTGTTCACGTTGACGACCACCTCGGAACTATACGAATAGGTAAAGCGCGGCGGAATATAGCTCTTGCGGTTGCCCTCCTTGTCGGTATAGGTTTCCTCTTGGCGCGTCTCGTCGAAATCAACCTGCGCGCCGGTTACCTGGCTTAAGGGGATGACGTCTGGATTGGCATCCCGCCATCCGCGCCCGCCTCGCACGACCACGAATGTGCCGTGCATATCGTCGATCATGACTTTCTCGTCAAGTCCCAGCGTGCGCGCCGCTTGGAACGCCTCGACGTCCGCCTTGTTGGCTTCGCGGTATTCCAACTGCGCCCTGATGTCGTCAAGCGTCGATCTCTTCCGCCCCGTATAGAACGGCGAGAGCTTTCCGGCGCATTCCTTGCAAATGTATCCGTCATCGATCTTGCGCTTGCCTAGAGCGCCGATCTCCTTGCCGCATACCAGACATTCGCCCTTTTTGAAACGGTCGAACAATCCCATGGTTTCCCCCTTCTCGCGCGCGGGTTCTCGGAAACTTCAGCCCAATTCGCTGTTCCATCAGCTGATCCCATCCTGTCCGATGCGCCCGCGCCCGCATAGAGTAAAATTACTCCTTTCTGCCGGGGCTGTTGAAGGGGTAGTTGCTATTCACAGTCGATTCCCCAGCGTCATTAACTTAGCTTTCGCGGAATGCGCTATCAAGTAGCTTCATCGTGTTCGTTGGCGACCCCGAACGCGTCGACCGGCGCTTTGGCGGCCCGCCTCCACCCCCGACGCGATGATCGAGCAGAGGTTGTTGCAAAAATCAAGCACTTTTTCCTTGGTAGGGTAGGAGAAGATGATGTCGGAGAGCCGTCAGCGGGCAGCATTGGACCTGTCAATTGAGGTGGTATCCTCCATTCAGTCGGCTGGCCGAATACCATCCGCCCGACATCCACCTTACTTGACCGTGGTCCGCTCGATCCGGCAGTTTCCTATGAGTCGTTCTGGATGGTGACCGCACCCGGTGGCAACACCCCCCGGGCCCTCGCCGGGGCAGGGGCAGACGGCCATCCGGGGCGGCCGGCCGGCAACCCTGGAAAGGGCTGCCGTCATCCTAGACCAACGAGCGGGCACCGCTCTGCCGCCGAGCATCGCTTCGCTCGCTCTGCCGATCGGTTTTTACTGTAAGGGGGAATCGGGTAGCGCTCGTGCGAAAGCGAAGAGTAGCATCGACGAGTGTATCCGAGAGAACGGGTAGATGACCAGATCGAATCGAGTCAGATTCAGAAAGCTCGACCAACTTGGCCGCACTTATCGTCCGAGCAGGGCCAAGATCTCGTCGCCGTTCGCGCGGGAGTAGCCGGTGAGAACGTAGGAGCGGATCCTCTGCCCGGAGAGCACCGGCTCGACGAACCCGTTCTCCACGAGTGCAGCCGTCCAGTTGATGACGGTCCTGTTCGTCACTCCCAATGCCCTTGATACGTCAATCGGCGCGTACTCGCGCACGCCATGTTCGAGCAGGTGGGCAAGGAGCCCCTTCTCCTTGGGGTTCAGACGCACCAGGCCGGCCCCGACGTCTGCCTCGACCGCTCCGCTTGCGAGGGAGGCCGCCTTGCCGGCGTAGAGTTCGACCATCCTCAGGAAGTAGTCTATCCAGATCTCGGAGTGGGGAGGGTCCTCCCTGCCGTCGTAGTAGAGCGCGGGGAGCTCCATCTGCAGCGATGCGTAGTACTCGTCCGGGTCGTAGGCGAAGTACTCCTCGAGCGAGCCTATGCCCTGGAACCCGTAGCCGCTCCGATCCAGGATATAGCCGGAGACGAGCCTGGCGGTCCTGCCGTTCCCGTCCTCGAAGGGGTGGATGGTGACCAGCTGATAGTGGGTGACCGCGGCGACGATGAGCGGGTGGTCGTCGGTTTTCGCTATGTAGCCCTCCAACTCTCGGAGCAGGGTGGGAACCTCGGAGCTGTCCGGCGGGATGTAGTCGGGGCTTCCCGTCTGCGAGTCGTACACCGCGAACAGCACGCCGGGCGGCATCGGCCCCCTGAGGCCGATCTTCTCCTCGGGCGCCCCCTTCTCGACGATGGCCTGCACTTCCAGGATGAATTCGACGGTGACCGGCGCATCTTCGCCGAGCTTGCCCTCCAGGAACGAAAGGGCGGAGAAGTAGTTCCGGACCTCCTGCTCGGGCTTGAGGAAGTGCCTGTGCGGGTCGCGGTCGATGGCGTCGTCCGCCTGCCGCTCCGTGAGTGGGTTTCCCTCGATCTTGTTGGAGGCGTACGAGCTCTTCTTCTTCGAGTTCTTCCGCAGCCTGTTCATGGCAAGCGCGGGGAGCTTGACGTTCGATACTCGGAACCTGCACTCCTCTATCGCGCTTATGCGCTTGAGCATGTCCGGCGTGACCGTGGCCTTGATCATCGCTACTCCTCCGGCGCGGCGTTTCACTGACTTTCACTATTATTTCACTAAATTTCATTGGAGGAAAGTGACAGCTAGTAATCCTCGTCCGCCACGTGCTGCATCGCCCGAATCACGTGAATCGCAGGCTGTCGTTCGCATGGGATAGAAGCGATTGGCTTTCGGGCGCCCGCCACATCTGCTGTCCCGGAACAGGTGCCGCGCGATCGCACGGAAATGGCGCTCGCGGCCAGCTCGCACCAGGCGGGTATCTGCTAGAGCGCATGGCGGATGTTGCTACCATGACGGCAATGACGCCGAGGCGGACATCGTCGTCGAGCTGTCGGACACACCCCCGCGTCTGCAGCCGTACGGCCGTAAGGCCGGCCTTCTTGATTTTCACGGGATCCACCTGGGATTCCGTGTCCGCCTCGATCGCGCCCACCGTACCGTGCCGCGTGATGTGGGGCGCAAGCGCCAGCTTCAACTACCGGTTCGCCTAGCCCGGCGCCGACGAATACGCATAGAAGGATACTGCCCGGGCCGGTCGTTTTGCAGCCCGCAGAGCGCTGCGCGCAAAATCGGATCGCAAAGCGGCACCGGGGGACGGCGGAAGCTCGTAATGCGACGAGCCGCCTCTCTCCAGTCGGCTATAGGCAGGTATTCCCGCTGCAAAGACTGAAGTCGGCGATGTCGGATAGCGCGGGGTGGTCCTTATCGAAATGACATTGGCCGTGAACGGTAACAAGGGGTAGGCCGCTTCTCTCTTCGCGTTTGCTCAGTTGCCGTGCTTCCGACGGTACGCTTCGAGCCGTTCCGTGTAGCTCGCTCCCCGCAAGCGGAAGACGATGGTGAAGGCGGCGGTGATGACGGCAAGGATCGCCACATACAGGATCGCGAAGCTCATCCATGCTTGCGGCTGTCCGCCGGGCAGCCAGTTGCCGATAGCCGCGCATGCAGCGAGCGCGACGAAATAAGTGAGCCCGAACCCGGCGATGCGCACCGGGTAGCTTGGCTTCACGAGCACCGAATAACCGAGCCAGAACTGTTGCAGGAGCCCGCCCGCAATGCCCGCCAATATGGCCGAGATGCACCAAGCCATGCCTTGATTCCATTGCCCCGCCGCGGCGCCGACGGCGCAAAACGCCGCGAGCATGATTACCGCGATGAGCGATCCTCCCAAGATGCCCTTCGCCACCGCATTGCCGAGACCGCGGTCGATATCCTCGCTGAACAGTGTCGTGGTCCGTGTCGAGTTGTTTTTCGCCATGGTGATCATCGCCTTCCTTGCGAATCGGGGGTCGTTCCTAACGTGATATTCCAAGCCGCTGTTTGATATTCTGCGCGTATGCCCGCGTGGCGAGCACTTCGATGCCGCCTTCGAGCCGCAGCAGGAGCCGTCGGTTGAGCTCGGGCCTGAACGAGGTCACTTTGTCGAAGTTCACGATCACCTGTTTGGAGACGCGTATGAACTCGGTGCCGCCGAGGGCCTCTTCCATCTCATACAGTTTGAGCGGGCTCTCCAGCGCACCTCCCGAGCACGTGTGCACCCATACGCGCTCGTCACGCGCTTCGATGAGGAGCACCTGGTCGAGCGGAACGATTTTGCGGACGATCGTTCCCGGCTCGTAGGCCACGATCCGCTCCCCGATCGACTGCAGGCGGTCGACGAGCCTTGCGGCGCGGATGTCGCCCGGGGCGCACGTCACGGCAACGTCGATGCCCCGGTGCCCCTCTTGTTCTATCAGCCGTACGTCCATGTTCCTCCAATCTTTCTTTCGTTTGAGGATACGGGATGCTTGCGCGTTGGTGGCCGTTGCAGCATCAAGATGCACAAAGCCCAAGGCAACATGCCGAAATCTCGGTTTCCGGGTCGGGGGTTTTCAATCCTCGGAAAGCGGGATGGGCTGGGTATGGGCAGGTGGATGGGCCAGGCGATCAAATGCCTGTGCCCTTCTCGTCGATACACGATTGATCGGTGATCGCGAAATGGAAGGCCGGGCTTTTCTGATGTAGAATTAGCAATGCCTTACTGTCATTCTGGGCGCTGGATTCGTTTTGGCGGCTGGGGGATTTCGAGCTGTTTGCGAGGCGGGAGGTTTTGCCGTGCCGAGTGGAAAAACGCTTCGATCGAGAAAGTGGATGCGAGCCGGTGCTGGTCGGGAAAACGAGGGGGATGCTGCCATGAGGGGTAAGCGCGAGCATCTTCCGGTCATCGGCGTGGGTCCCCTCATCGTGGGCGTGATGATCACGCTGACCGCTGTCGGCATCGCCGCCGTCTCGGTGGGGCTGCTTGCTGGTGGAGCCGTCCATGCCCTGGAGGCACCCTTCCGCATCGCCGGAATCGCGCTGATCGCGGCGGGCATTGGCCTTTGGTTCTGGGGGGTCGTTCCAAGTAGGATCGACGAGCGCATAAAACGCAACGAGCTTGCAACGGACGGGGCGTTCGCCGTCGTGCGCAATCCGATTTACTCTGCGTTCTTCATAGCCTGCACGGGCGCAACGCTGATTGCATGCAATAGATGGCTCCTTCTTATCCCGTTCGTCCTCTGGGTGTGGATGACCGTAATGCTCAAGCTGACCGAAGAACGCTGGCTGCTCGGTCTCCACGGACAACTCTATGCCGACTATTGCCTACGCGTGAACCGCTGCATACCCTGGTTTGCGAAGGGCAGGCGGGAAAACGAGGGATCGGCTTAGGGCGTACGGTCAGGCTTTCTTATTCGGATCGGAATTCCTCGGATGGGATGGGCCCGCCCTGTTTGATATGGGCATGGTTCCCGATGCCGCGGCGTTGTGCGGAAACGAATTCCCCCGGGGGCTGCAATCACCGGGGGAGAAGGCGCGGGATCTGCGACGTTGCAGATCCTCATCTCGGCATCGGCAGATGCACCCTACGCCAGCTTGGCGTACTCCTCGTCGGAGACAGGCTCGAGCCATTCGTTGCTCGCGTCTTCGCCCGCCACGGGGATCGCGAGGTGCGCCATCCAGCTATCGGCCGAGGCGCCGTGCCAGTGCTCCACGTTCGCCGGGATGTTCACCACCGTGCCGGGCACGAGCTCCACGGCATCCTTGCCGCGTTCCTGGTACCAGCCGCGTCCACCCACGCAGACGAGCATCTGCCCGCCGCCGCGCTTCGCATGGTGGATATGCCAGTTGTTACGGCAGCCTGGCTCGAAGGTCACGTTGGAGATGGGCACCTGCTCGGTCGACATCGGCGCCAGATAGCTCTGCCCGACGAAATACCGGGCATATGCATCGTTCGGCTCGCCGATGGGGAACATGAGCTGTTTTTGGAAGCGGTCCTTATCCGTGAGCGCCGGCTCGTCGTCTGCCCACACCTCCTTGGCCATGTTGAATACCGCCCATGCGATGGGCCAGCCGGCATAGAAAGCCGCGTGGGTGATGATCGCCGCGATCTCGTCGCGCGTGACGCCGTTCTTCTTCGCAGTCGATAGGTGGTATTTAAGAGAGCTGTCGGCCATCCCGCGGCCCATGAACACCGAGATGACGATGGTGCTCTTCGTCTTCAGATCGATTGTCTCATCGGACCAGACGCGCCCGAACAGCACGTCGTCGTTGAATTCCGCAAAGTCCGGGGCGAATTCGCCTAGCTGGTTGCGTCCCGCTGTCTGCACGATTTTCATGTCGGCTTCCTTCCTTTCGACGTTGATGCCATCTTGGCACAACGCGTGTCGTGATGGGCATGAAACTTGGAATACTGGCAAAAGCGGAAAGGCGGATGTCGGCTTCGGAGAGATCGTCCAATCTCGCCGACGCTTTCGCGGCACATCGGAAAAACGACAGGATGGAGGAGATGGAGGGCGAAACGGATAACGTATCGATAGCCTTGCCACCCGCCCATTCGCCCGCGTTGGCGAATGGGCGCAGAAACCCGAATGGCAAGAGAGAAAATCCGGCGAGGGTGATGTCTACGATCATGGAGAACGGGGCTGCATCAAAAGCCCCGCTAGAAAGCCGGTGTCCTTGCGTGCCGAAACATGATGAAGACGAGGGCGGGACCCCGCTATTGGGGCCCCGCCCTCTTCATAATGGGGTTATTGATACAGCCCCCTGCGCTTCAAGGGCCGTAGTCGGCGGTTACTTGCCGCCTTTCTCGTGCACGGTGCCGTCGTCGCACAGGATGGTGTACTGCAGGCCCCACCTGTCGACGGCCTCCTGGAAGCTCTCGCAGCCTTCTGCGACCACGATCGCGTTGTCGACCTCGTCGTCGTCGCACAGGATGGTGTAACCGTATTTCGAAACGATCCGCTGTGCTTGCTTGCAGGCCTCGTTCTCGTCCAAAAACTTATTGTCTTCTGCCATTCCGACCCCTTCCATCGAAATCTTTTTTAGCTTCGGCGATGGTAGCACAGCTCGGAATCCGATGAAATCGCATGAAAACATTTCGTTTCAAAAATCGCGTTTTCATGCTCTGATGTGCGATGTTTCCCTTCAAATGTGCCATTATGGGAAATGCGCTGCCTTCCGCATCGCGCCTAAGTTAAAAACGAGCAAAGCGGACCCGGCCGGGTTGCGCAGGAGAGGAGATGCAGCCATGAATGCTGTGATTATTTTCGCCGACGGTTTCGAGGAATGCGAGGGGCTGTTGTTCGTCGACGTCCTCCGTCGCGCCGAAATTCCCATCACGACGGTTTCCATTTCGGACAGCCTGACCGTGCACTCCCTGCACGATGTCGATGTGAAGGCGGATGCGCTGCTAAAGGACGTGAAGCCCGAGGACTTCGACGTGTGCATCGTCCCCGGCGGATTTATCGGCATGGACAACCTGAAAGCGAGCGCCGAGACCCGCGAGTTCGTGCAGGCGTTCGACAAACAGGATAAGCCGATCGCCGCGGTGTGCTCCGGGCCTGCGGTCCTCAAATCCTACGGTGTGGGGGAGGGGCATAAGGTCACGTCGCATTTCAGTGTGAAGGAAGAGATCGCCCCCACCGATTTCGTCGACCAGTCCGTTGTGGAAGACGGCAAGCTGATCACAGGCAACGGCATGGCCGCTTCCATTCCCGCCGCGCTCGCCCTCGTCGAGAAGATGAAGGGGCGCGAAGCACGCGATGCGACCGCCCACGCGATCGCCTACGTCGAATAGGGTCGCGCATGCTGCTGCTCATACGGCATATAGTGCTTCAAAAACAGGTAGACACTATATGTTATATGCTTGAAGGGATTGACAGGAGTTTCTAGATAACATGAGGGGGAGCGCGCGGCATCCTCCAGGACCTCACCTGACGGTAAACCTGCGCATCGAAACAGGCAAACGACCCCCGAAGGGCATCTATTTCGTTTCGCCTACGGTTGCCGTCTATGCATCGGAAAAGCGAATAGCCAACGCACGCGCCATACGCTTGCATTATACCAAACGACTATATGAAAATTACAGAAACCAATGGCATCAAATCTTGTGTGCGATATTGCGAAAACCAATAATGAGACGCAGGGAGAAGGGAGAACCTGTGGACGAATACTATGACTTGATAATCATCGGCGGCGGCCCGGCCGGGCTGGCCGCGGGCATCTACGGCGGGCGCGCTTGCCTGAAGACGCTCCTGCTGGAGAAGGGCAACATCGGCGGCCGCGTGTTCACCACGCGCGAGATCGTCAACTATCCCTCGGTGGAGGAGTCCTCCGGCCCGGAGCTGATGGAGAAGATGGAGAAGCACGCGCGCGATTTCGGCGTCGAAATCCGCAAAGAGCGCGTGAAGGCCGTCGACCTGAACACGCCGGACAAGATCGTCCGCACGCGCAAGAACACCTACCATGCCAAGGCGGTCATCATCGCCACCGGCACGTCCGAGCGCATCCTCGGGGTCCCCGGCGAGCGCGAGTTCACTGGTTCCGGCGTCAGCTATTGCGCCACCTGCGATGCCGCGTTCTACCAGGATCAGGATGTGGTCGTGTTGGGCAGCGGCGACCAGGCGGTCGAGGAGAGCGGCTTCATCGCCAAGTACGCTAAGAGCGTCACCATCGTCGTCGTGCACGACGAGGGCATATTGGACTGCAACCAGATGTCCGCCGAGCAGGCGTTCAAGAACCCCAAGCTGCATTTCGTGTGGAACAGCACCATCGCCGAAGTCTACGGCGGGGACGAGGTCGAGGGCGTGAAGCTGAAGAACGTCCAGACCGGCGAGATTTCCGACATGCCGTGCCAAGGCGTGTTCTTCTTCGTGGGCGCGGTGCCCGAGACCGAATTCCTGGAGGGCGAGGTTCCGCGGGGCTTCGGCGGCTGGCTCGAGACCGGCGACGATTTGAAGACCGCCGTCTGCGGCGTGTACGCGGCGGGCGATGTGCGTAAGAAGTACCTGCGCCAGGTTGCCACGGCGGTAGGCGACGGCGCCACGGCGGCGACGGCGGCAGAGCGCTATATCACCGAGATGGACCAGTTCAACGATGACGTGGTGAATTCCGACGAGCCCGTGCTGGTTGGCTTCTGGGACCCCAACATTCCCGGCAGCATGGACATGCTCGCCTCCATCCGCGAGCACAACCGCAACGCCGAGCATCCGCTCCGCTTCGTCGAGCTGGATGTGAGCCGCAAGCGCTGGATCGCACATCAGTACAATATCCACCTCAACGAAGGCAACAAGGCCCAAGCCATGCGCATGGGCAAGGATACCGAGGTTTCATACGTTTGATAGCCCGCGCGATCAACAAGTCATCGGTTAAGCGAACCATCGACGAGCGCGATCATGTCGCGCTCGTCGCGATGTTCGACGAAGACCCCGCGCGCGTCCTGCGCTTCCTCACCAGGCTCACGTACAATCCGTCGGGAGACACGCACGATGCCGCGATCGAGGGGCTGCGCGTGCTGTCCGAGCAGCGTTCGGAGCAGCATCCCGATTTCTTCCGCGAGATCATGCGCCGCAGCTTATGGGCGATGAACGAGGAGGGCGGGAACAACTCGTGGTCTGCGCCCGAGATCATCGGTGCCGTGATCGCGGGCAATCCGCACCGTTTCGACACGTTCTTCTCATACAACTATTGCGCGGCGGTGGAGGAGCTGATGTTCCAGCCAAGCTTGGTCAAGGCATACCAGATGGTCGCAGATGCCGACAAAGGGCTGGCGGCCGAGTTCGCCGAGCGCATCGCAACCCTCGAGTCCGAGTTGCAGGAATAACTGTAAATCCTAATAATCGATATCGGAATTATGATTAACTATATCTGAAACTATCGTCCATCGATGGGAATCCCAGCTTACGGGAGTCCTTTCTCCCGGTACCGCGTCTGATAGATCGATTTCATAGGCTAATATGGGGTAATCTGAATTTGCCATAGTCTACGCCGATACCAAGATGAAGTCATTGTATTTTACAGGGGAAAACCCTCGTGTTTTACTTCTTTTATGGAAACGGCGTGGCATACGTATGCCTGCGCCACGATTTTGAAGGGGGTCACATCATGGATAAGGGTCCTGCCGATCCGAAGATCAAGGAAGAGGTTCTCGCTTATCTTGCCACGATCGAGAAGGCGAAGAGCAAGGAAATCGCCAAGGCCATCGGCCGTCCCAAAAAGGATGTAGACCTGGCGGTCAAGGAGCTTGCCGCCGAGGACAAGGTCGAGTACCTCTACATCACCACGACGTTCGTCGCGTTGAAGGGGAAGGTCGCCGAGCCCGAGTAGGCTTTCCGCGTTCGCTCCCCTGCTTGTAGGAGGGCAGGGGAGCGTTGTGTTTTTTTGGAGAGGAAAAAAAGGAGAAGGAGGGCAGATGGGCCATTTGGCACATCGAGCGATGAGGAAGGACGAGGCAGATTCGATTGCCCGCGAATGGTGCGTTGAATTGTATGCAACGCCCGATTCGAAGGTATTCGAGGGGGATGTTTCCGACACGAGGTTCAGCAACCCCGTCGCTTACCATATCGCCCAGACGTCCCAGGACGTCGTCGGGTATCTTTTTTCAAACGAGCGCGATCCGGAGGTGCCGGAATCCGTCGATGATCTGTGCCGCCTCATCGCGCTTCAGGAGGCGAGGCCTTCCGAGGCTTTCGCCTCCTTCTTCAAGCTGCGCTCCATCGTGTTCTCACGCGCGGGCAAAAGCGGCATGGATGCGAAGACGCTTTCCGTCGTCAACGATCGCATCGACGCTTGCCTGCTGCGCGCGATGGACTGCTACACGCGTTTCCGCGAGCAGATCATGCAGCTTCGAATCGACGAGCTGAAGAGAAGTCGTGGGGCCTTCGAGGGCCGGTACAACGCGGCGCGCGTCCAAGTGGGAGCGTAGTATGAAAATCATAGTTCCATTGTGTCTGGTTGTGCTCTTGGCGCTCATCGCCTGGGTCGGCACGTCCATATTGAATCTGACATTTCTGTTCGGCGTGGTCATCCCCTATGCGGCGTTCGCCGTGTTCGTGGTGGGCTTCGTCGTGCGCATCGTGCGTTGGGGAAAGTCCGCGGTCCCGTTCCGCATCCCCACCACGGGTGGGCAGCAGAAGAGCCTGCCTTGGATCAAGTATGCCAAGACGGATAACCCATCCACATTCGCCGGTGTCATCGGGCGCATGTTGCTCGAGGTGCTCTTCTTCCGCTCGCTGTTCCGCGGCACCAAGACCGAGAAGAAGGGCGACAAGCTCTACATCAGCTCCGCGAAATGGCTGTGGTTCTTCGCCCTGCTGTTCCATTGGTCCATGCTTCTCGTGGTCCTGCGCCACTTCCGCCTGTTCCTCGATCCCGTGCCCGCATGGGTGACGGCGATCGAGGGGCTCGACGGCATGTTCCAGATCGGCGTGCCGGTGCTGTATCTGACCGACGCGCTTCTGGTCAGCGCCCTCACGTTCCTGTTCCTGCGTCGCGTGGTCATCCCGCGGCTGCGTTACATCTCGCTCTCGGTCGACTACTTCCCGCTGTTCTTGTTGCTGGGTATCGCGATCACGGGCATCTGCATGCGCTACGTCTACCGCATCGACATCACCACGGTCAAGTCTCTCACGATGGCGCTGGTCAGCTTCCAGCCCGCCATCATCGGCGAGATCCAGCCCATCTTCTACATGCACCTGTTCCTGGTCAGCACGCTTCTGGCGTACTTCCCGGCCAGCAAGCTCATGCACGCGGGCGGCATCTTCCTGAGCCCCACGCGCAACCTTGCCAACAACAGCAGGGCGGTCCGTCATGTCAATCCGTGGAACTACCCGGTCAAGGTGCACACCTATGCCGAATACGAGGAGGAGTTCGGGGAGAAAATGAAGAACGTCGGTTTGCCTTTGGATTCTGATGCGGGGGTGACCGAGAATGTCTAAGACGCCTGATCAGAAAGAAATGTTCAACTTCGACTATTCCATGCCCGAGAAGGGCTGGATGCACACGCCCACCGAGTTCAAAGAGGGCATGTACTGCTACGGCACCAAGCCGGACAAGCTTGAGACGATCGGCTTCCCGCATCCGCATAAGTGGAGCTCCAGCGACGAGGATTGGAACCTTCCGGAGAATTGGAAGGAGATCATCCTCAACGGCATGGAAGACCTCATGAAGAAGTACCGCTCCTTCAAGCTGTTCATGGATGTGTGCGTGCGCTGCGGCGCCTGCGCCGACAAGTGCCACTTCTACATGTCAACGGGCGACCCGAAGAACATGCCGGTCATCCGCGCCGAGCTCTTGCGCAGTGTATACAAGCGCTACTTCACCACGGCCGGCAAGCTGTTCGGCGAAGCCGTGGGCGCGCGCGACCTGACGGAGGACGTGCTGAAGGAGTGGTGGTACTACTTCTTCCAGTGCACCGAATGCCGCCGCTGCTCGCTGTTCTGCCCCTACGGTATCGACCAGGCGGAAATCACCATCATGGGCCGCGAGCTCCTGAACCTGATCGGCCTCAACACCGACTGGATCGCCGGCCCTGTGGCGAACTGCTACATGAAGGGTAACCACGTCGGCCTCGAACCCCAGGCCATCATCGGTAACGTCGAGTTCATGATGGAAGACCTGGAGGACGTCACCGGGCACCATTACGAGCCCTCCTTCAACCGCAAGGGCGCGGAGATCCTGCTCGTCGTTCCCTCCGGCGACCTGTTCGCCGAACCCGGCACATTCACCTTCATGGGGTACATCACGTTGCTCGAGCACCTGGGCATCGACTACACGCTGAGCACCTACGCATCCGAGGGCGGGAACTTCGGCTTCTTCACGACCAACGAGATGGCGAAGCGCCTGAACGCGAAGATCTACGCCGAAGCCGAGCGCTTGGGCGTCAAATGGATCCTCGGCGGCGAGTGCGGCCACATGTGGCGCGTCATGAACCAGTACATGGACACATGGAACGGCCCCGCCGATTTCCTGGAGCAGCCCGTCTCGCCTATCACGGGCACAGTGTTCCACAATGCGGCCTCCACCAAGATGGTGCACATCTGCGAGTTCACCGCAGACCTGATCCACCACGACAAGCTGAAGTTCGACAAGAGCCGCAACGACCACCTGCGCGTGACGTTCCACGACTCCTGCAACCCGGCTCGTGGCATGGGCATGTTCGAGGAGCCGCGCTACATCATCAAGAACGTGTGCAACAACTTCTTCGAGATGCCCGACGAGACCATCCGCGAGCGCACGCTCTGCTGCGGCAGCGGCGCGGGCTTGAACGCCGGCGAGAACATGGAGCTGCGCTTGCGCGGCGGCATGCCCCGTGCGGAGGCGGTCCGTTCCGTGCGCGACAAGTACGGAGTCAACACCCTTGCCAATATCTGCGCTATCGACCGCGTCGCCTTCCCGCCGCTGATGGACTACTGGGTGCCCGGCACCCGCGTCACCGGCGTCCACGAGATGGTGGCGAACGCCCTCATCTTGGACGAGAACGACGATCGCCAGATGGATATGCGGCTTGAGGAGCTGCCGAGTGCCGTGAAGAAGCGCGAGGCGGCCGAAGCGGCGGCCAAGACGGCTGAAGCTGAGAAGGAGGAAAACAAATGAGCGCCAAAGCGAAAATCGCGCTGTTCTCCATCGTCTTCTGCGTGCTGATCGCCCTTCCGTTCGCTGCGAACATCGGCTCCGCGAGCGAGCAGCCCGAGCCCAGCTTGGACACGCCTGCCATCAACGCCATGAAGGACAAGAAGTGCGTCGACGACACTGAGTACATGCGCACCTCGCATATGAAGATGCTGATCGAATGGCGTGACGAGGTCGTGCGCAGCGGCAACCGCTACTACACCAACGAAGACGGCCAGGTGTACGAGATGAGCATCGACAAGACGTGCCTCCAATGCCACTCGAACCCCAGTGAGTTCTGCGACAGCTGCCACACCTACGCGAACGTGAATATCAGCTGCTGGGATTGTCACGACTCATTCGAGGAGATGTAGATGATCATGGCGACTGAGACGAAAAAAGGTTCACCTATGAAAAGGCGTGACTTCATCAAATTAGGCGCGGCAAGCTGTGCCGCGGCGGCTGGCCTGCTGTCCTTGAACGGCTGTCAGGTGGCGGAGATCTCCCACGGCGAGATCGTCGCGAGCATGGACGGTAAGACCAACAAGCAGTACGGCATGGTCGTCAACGTGAGCGAACTCAACAAGCTCGGCGTGATGGACGATATCATCCACGCGTGCCATTCCGCGCATAACGTTCCCGACACGGGGAGCAAGCGGACCGAGGTCAAGTGGATTTGGGAGACTTCCTACGAGAAGGCTTTCGAGGAGATCAGCAGCAAATACCTCTCCGAAGACGTGGAGAAGTACGAGTACCCGGTGCTCTGCAACCACTGCGAATCGCCGGCGTGCGTGCGCGTGTGCCCCACGCGCGCCACGTTCAAGCGCCCGGACGGCATCGTCATGATGGACTTCCACCGCTGCATCGGCTGCCGCTTCTGCATGGAGGCCTGCCCCTACGGCGCCCGCAGCCTGAACTTCAGCGACCCGCGCGAATACCTTGACGGCATCAACGACCAGTTCCCCACGCGCAGCAAGGGCGTGGTGGAGAAGTGCCTGTTCTGTTACGAGCGCATCGACAAGGGGCTGCAGCCCCTGTGCGTTGAGGCGTCGAAGGGCTCCATCCTGTTCGGCGACCTTACCGACGCGACGTCCGACGTGCGTCGAGCGCTTGCCAAGGCATTCTCGATCCGCCGCCGCGTCGAGCTCGGCACCGGTCCGTGCGTCTACTATATTTTCGAAGAAGGTGAATAAGCATGCTAGAACGAATCTTCCACGGCTCCAAACTGTACTGGGGCTGGGTCATCGCCCTGGCGGTCATCATCGGCTTGGGTGTTCTCGCATATCTCAACCAGCTTCAGCACGGCCTTATCCTCACCGGTATGAGCCGAGATGTGAGCTGGGGTTTGTACATCGGCCAGATGGCGTTCTTCGTCGGTGTCGCCGCATCGGGCATCATGGTCGCCATCCCGTTCTACCTGCACGATTACAAGACGTTCCAGCCCGTGCTCATCTTCGGTGAGTTCATGGCTGTGGCCGCCGTCCTCGTCGCGGTGCTCTTCGTCATCATCGACCTGGCGTACCCGGCGCGCGTGTTCAACATGATCTTGTACCCCACGCCGACGGCGATCGTGTTCTGGGACGTCGTGGTGCTCTCGTCCTACCTGATCGTGAACCTGATCATCGGGTGGACGGCCATCCAGTGCGAGCGCAAGGGCTGCCCGCCGCCGCGCTGGTGCCACAACCTCGCGATTTTCGCGATCCCCCTGGCAGTCAGCATCCACACGGTCACGGCGTTCCTGTACTCCGGCACGCCCGGCAGGTCCTATTTCCTGACCGCGATCATGGCAGGGCGCTTCCTGTCCTCCGCCTTCGCGGCCGGTCCGGCGCTGCTGATCATCATCTGCCTGATCATGCGAGGCACGAAGGCGTTCCGCGTGTCAGATAAGGCGATCGACAGCCTGGCGAAAGTCGTCGCCTACGCGACGATCGTCAACGTGTTCTTCTTCCTGTGCGAGGTCTATACGTCCTTCTACAGCAACATCCCTGGTCACATGGCGCCTATTCAGTATCTGTTTGTGGGTCTTGATGGGCAGAACGGTATGGTACCATTCATGTGGGAAGCAGCCATCTTCGCTTTCGCGGGTATCGGCATGCTCCTGTTCAAGAAGGTGCGCCGCAACCTGAAGGCCCTGCCGTTTGCGCTGGTCATGGTCTTTCTGGCATGCTACTTGGACAAGGGCGTCGGCCTGGTGCTCGGTGGCTACAATCCCAACTCCTTCGGTGACATCGTCGGGTACGTTCCCACGCTGAACGAGCTCACGATCATCGCGGGTGTCTACGCGATAGGATTGCTGGTCCTCACCTTCCTGTACAAGGTGGTCGTGGACGTGCGCGCGCGCAACGACCAGGAACCGGCGCTTGAGACGGCGGACTCGCTCGAATAAACCGCCCGCAGCTGAAGAAGCCGCCTGACAATCAGGTTTGTCGCTTTCGGGAGAGAGCTACAAAACATAGAAGTTAAGAGATGAGAGTTAGGAGTCAACGATGGCAGAACTGCAAGTTGGCGATCGTGTGATCGCCCTTGACGAGGATGGCTTCCTGGAAGACGCCACTCAGTGGGACGAGGAAGTCGCCGAGGCTTTGGCCAAGACCGAAGAGGTCGAGCTGACCGATGCGCATTGGGCAGTCATCAACTACCTGCGCAAGTACTATGCCGACTTCGGCGTGGCCCCCATGGTTCGCAAGATGCTGCGCGACACCAAGCTGTCCAATGCCGAGATGTATGAACTGTTCCCCAGCGGCCCGGGTAAAGGAGCCTGCAAAATCGCCGGCCTCATGAAGCCGACCGGCTGCGTGTAAGCCTTTTCCGATTCAGGTTCGTGATGGATGCCCGACGGCAAGATGTCTCTCCCGACAGTTATAGCTCTTCCATGACGGGTGAAATCCTCTCGCTTCCGCGCGTGATGATCGCAGCCTCCCATGGAAAAAGCGGCAAAACGATTCTTGTCTCGGGCATCCTGCGAGCTTTGAAGAAACGCGGGGTCGATGTCCAGCCTTTCAAGAAAGGCCCTGACTACATCGACCCCGGCTGGCATTCCCTGGCGGCAGGTAGGCCATGCCGCAACCTCGACAGCCTGTTCATGGATGAGGATGCCATGCATGCCGTGCTGCTGGAAGCTTCGGCGGGCGCGCGATTAGAGCTGATCGAAGGGGCCATGGGCTTGTTCGACGGTTCCGATGTCCAGGGGAGCAGCTCCTCTGCGGAAGTTGCGAAACAGACGAAAACACCGGTTGTGCTCGTGATGGATGTCACGCGCATGACGCGGACCGCGGCTGCGCTTCTCAAAGGGTGCATGGAGTTCGACGACGGGGTTCATGTCGTCGGCGTCATCCTAAATCGCATTCGCGGTGCACGTCATGAGGCTCGTATTCGCGAGTCGATCGAGCATTACTGCGGCATCCCCATCATCGGGGCGGTGCCTGAGGATGCGCGGCTTGTGCTCCCCGATAGGCATCTCGGACTTGTCACCAGCGTGGAGTCGGATTCCGCCGAATCTTTTCTCGACGGCGTCGCTGACGTGATCGAGGAGCATGTCGATATCGACCTCTTGATACGCGTTGCCGCCGAAGCCGAGCCGATCGTCTGCCCGACGGCCGACGATCTGTACGGGCCTGGCCAATCCGATGCGGCGGATCCTGTCACCATCGCCGTCGTGCGCGACCGATCCTTCGAGTTCTATTATCCGGAGAACCTCAAAGCTCTTGAGCGCGCCGGGGCCAGATTGGCCTTCGTCGACAGCATGGAGGACAATGCGCTTCCCGCCGATGCGAGCGGGCTGTATATCGGCGGCGGGTTCCCGGAGGTCTTCGCCCCGCAGCTGCAGGAGAATGCTTGCCTCCGGGCCGATATCAAGTCGGCGCTCGATCGCGGCATGGCGTGCTTCGCCGAATGCGGCGGCCTCATGTACCTGGCGCGCACGCTCACCGTCGACGGCGTGCCGTATGAGATGGTGGGGGCTCTCGATATCGACATCGAGATGAAGCAGAAACGCCAAGCCCATGGATATGCGCATGTGGTCGTGCGCGATGAGCATCCTTGGCTGCCGGCGGGCACCGCGATGATGTGCCACGAGCACCATCATTCCCGCGCATCGCGTATAGGGGAGGGCGTTGTATTCGGCTTGGAGAACATGCGGGGAAAGGGCATCTCCGGCCATCTGGATGGCGTGTGCTACAAGCGCACGTGTGCCGGCTATGCTCACGTGAACGCCATCGCATCCCCGGCGTGGGCACCGGCCTTCGTTGCCGCTGCACGCGAATTCGAGACGGAGGGCGATCGGGGAGGGGAGGTAGCGTCTAAGCGGATCCCGCTTCCATTCCGCTACAACACCTCCGTATGCGCATCGATGTCGGGTTCTTTTCCATCGTGCACCCAGCTCATACCGTGATACACCATTTTGAAAGCGAATGAGATGAGCTCTTCGAGGGATACCTTCCCGTCCAACTCCACCCAACGGCGGTAAAGGTTGAACATGTTGTTCGCAGCGTAATCTTGGAAGAGAAGCCGCTCTTTCTCGGTCATGTTGGTGAGAATATTCTTGCGGTTGCGGTTCGCCTGCGCACAGCTTTTGATGATGCGCTCGCGATAGGGATAGTACGTGGGGTTGCAGAGCAACCGCTCGACATAGAGATCCTGGCTGGCGAAGAACTCGAAGAACTTCCGATAGAATTGCACCGTGAAATCCGCGTCGTCGACTTTATCCATAAAAAGGGCGTACCGCTCGACGATCTCGTCGCAGGTTTCCAGAAAGATATCCTCGCGGCAGCCGTAATAGAAGTAGAACGTTTTCCGGCTGATGCCCGCTTGGCCGGCGATGTCGGAGATCGTGATCTTGTTGGCATCGAGGTTCCGGACCATGTCCTTAAAAGTCGCCTGGATTATGTAATGGGTTTTGATGGACCTCTGATCGGTCAAGGCCGTATTCTTCAAGTGCACGTCGTCCCTTGCCTTGTAAATACGATTGTTTCTCTCCTGAAGCCATCATACCTGATTGTTCGCATTTTTCCCATTTCGAAAAATATGTGGCATATCTCACACTCGAGCAATGGTTGAGCATAGGTTTCGAGACGGGCGTTCGACATAATGTACTCGATAAACGCACGTCGAACGTGCGGAATCATTCGATGCGCTTCGTCTGCCAAGGAGGGAAGGAAGCAGCGGGCCGAAGCGAATGCAGGGCCGCAGAATAGAGAGGTCTGCGGAATCGAGTACATAATATATCGAGGAGGAACATCGTATGGAGGGTGAAAAGAAAAAGGACCTCACCTTCGTGCACGCAGCAATCGGTGCCGCGATTTGCGCGATCTTCTGGATCATCCCGCCGATCGCACCGATCACTGAGGTTGGCATGAGGTGCGTGGGCGGATTCTTGGCCATGGTGTACCTGTGGTCGGCAGTCGGGACCCTATGGCCGAGCATCTTCGGTTTGTTCATGATCAGCATCTCGGGCATCGGCGTCGGGGATACCGGTAGCGCTCAATTCAACAACGTGTGGATGACCGCCGTCGGCACCAATACCGTGCTTCTGACGCTGTTCGCCATGACGTTGTTCGGCGCTGTCGACGAGGTCGGCGTGACCAAGTACATCGCACGCTGGCTTCTGACCCGCAAGGTCTATGCAGGCAAGCCGATCGCGTTTTTGGCGGTCTTCTACCTGTGCTGCTTCGTGCTGTCGACCCTGGTCACTCCCATCGCCGAGCTCATCATGCTGTGGCCCGTCGCTATCCGCGTGGTCGAGGTTCTCGAAATCAAGCGCGAGGATCCCATTTGGAAGTGGTTCTTCGTAGGCATGTTCCTGGTGTCCACGCTCGGCCAGCCGTTCTTCCCGTTCATGGGCGCGCAGCTCATCCCGCTGAGCGCGTTCGCCACGATGACCCAGCAGATGGGCATGCCGATGGAAGTCCCCATGGTCCAATACATGTTCATGGATCTCATCATGACCGCGTTTGTCATGGCACTCTACCTGGTGCTCATCAAGCTGATGCGCGTTGACACGAGCAAGTTCAAGGCCATGGATCCGAAGATCATCGAGGAGCAGATGCCGCTTCCCGCGATGAACTTCCAGCAGAAGGCGTTCCTGTACATGATTCCCCTGTACCTGATTGCCGTCCTGCTTCCGCAGTTCATCAAGGGCAATCCCGTTTCCGATTTCCTGAACATGATTTCCACGCTGGGCATCACCATACTGTTCACGCTCGTCATGCTCGTCATCAAATGGAACGGCAAGCCGCTGCTCGATTTCCAGCGCGTTGCCTACAAGCAGATGAACTGGGGCATCTTCTTCATGATCGCCGCTGCCGTATACGCCGCGGGCACGCTGTCCAACAAGGCGACCGGCGTGACCGAGTTCCTCATGCAGACGCTTACCCCCATCCTGGGCGGGCAGCCCGAGATGATCTTCATCGCCCTCATGTTCACCGTGGCGCTGGTCATCACCAACTTCGCGAACAATGCCGCCATGGCCGTCGTGCTCATGCCCGTCGTCATCAACTTCAGCAACCAATTGGGCATCAATCCGATCCCCGTTGCCGCCGGCGTCGTGCTCATGGTCTTCGTGGCCATGCTGACACCTGCCGCCTCGCCGCATGCGGGCATGATGTGGGGTAGGCGCGACCTGTACACTCCGAAGGATATCCTGTCCATCGGGTTGCCCATGTGCGCCATCACCCTGGTGTCCTATATCTTCGTCGGCTACCCGCTGCTGAAGATGATCATGGGTTAACCACTCGAGAACATGCGGCTGGGTGGACGCGACTCGCTCAGCCGCATATTCGAAGGTGTTTAGTTGTGTCCGTCTTACCCGGAAAAGGAGATTAGAACATGGGTAAACCGAATGTCTATCCCACCAGTACGACTATCTACAAACCGGAGAAGTGCTATAGCGGCTACACGCTGTTTTCCGTCATGGGGCACGGTGCGATTCTTGTCGATATGAACGGCCGCGTCGTGCGCCATTGGAAGGATTTCATGGGTTTCCCGCCCAAGATGATCCCCGGCGGATATCTGTTTGGCAGCCGTGGCCTGCGCGATCGCACGCGTGCGTACCAAGACCAGTCCGACGTGACCATGGTGGATATGGACGGTAATGTGATCTGGTCGTTCAACCGCAACCAGGAGATCGAGGACAACGGGACGAAGGAGTGGTATGCCCGCCAGCACCACGACTACCAGATCGAGGGCAACCCCGTGGGCTACTTCGTGCCCGGCATGGAGTCGAGCC
>NZ_JANIPD030000003.1 GCF_024609215.1 Curtanaerobium respiraculi
TGCCAGACTCCTTTACGAGAAGCGGGGCTCTCACACGAAATGTCGGCAACCCTGCCCGCCAGAATCTGCATTGCATCCACAAGCATTCGATAATCGGCTCGAAAATGCAACGACTAAAAGATAGGAGCTCGGGAATGTTTTCGAAGCTGTTGGAGTATGCGGGTGCGTACAGGAAGTACACCATCGCCGCTGCGGCGGTGCTCGTCGTCGCGACCATCGCCAATATCATCCCATTCTACTTCATCTACGAGCTCGTGTGCGCGGTGATGGCGGGCGGGGCCGGCCAAGCGTTGCTCGTCTCGAGGCTCGCGGGCATGGCGGCGTGCGCCGTGGCCTACGCCGTGCTGTACGCGTGGGGGCTCGACCTGTCCCATAAGAGCGCGTACCACACGCTGGAGAACCTGCGCAGGTCGCTGCAGGGGAAGCTGGAGCAGCAGCCGCTCGGCGCAATCCAGGACAAGGGCACCGGCTCGCTCAAGAAGATGTTCGTCGACGACATCGATTCGCTCGAGACCATGATCGCCCATGCGCTGCCCGAAGGGCTGGCGACGACGCTTGTCCCGGTGATCATCTTTATCGGTCTCTTCTTCGTCGACTGGAAGCTCGCGCTGCTCTCGCTTCTCACATTGCCCATCGGGGCATTCGCCATGAGCAGGATGTACAAGGTGGGCACGGCGCGCATGGGAACGTACTACGCGGCCAGCCAGAAGATGAATGACACCATCATCGAGTACGTCAACGGGATGGAAGTCGTGAAGGTCTTCAACAAAGGTGGTCAGACGTATGAGCGGTACCGCTCGTCGATCGAGGATTACCGCGATTTCACCCTGGCCTGGTACAAGGTGTGCTGGCCGTGGATGGCGGTGTACGGCAGCATCATCCCCTGCGTCTGCCTGTTCACGCTGCCCGTAGGCGCCTGGTTCTGCACGCTTGGGATATCGACTGTGCCCGATCTGGTGCTGTCGCTGTGCATGTGCATCGCCGCGGGCACGCCGCTCATCCGCGCGGTGAACTTCATGGGGAGCATGCCGCAGATCAACTACAAGATCGACGAGCTGGAGAACGCCCTGTCCGCCGAGCCGCTGCAGCAGAGCGATGGTGCGTTCACGGGCGTCGACGACTCCATCTCGCTTACGAACGTCCGCTTCGCATACGGCGATGCCGAGGTGCTGAAAGGCATCGACCTCGACATCGCCGCCGGCAGCACCACGGCGATCGTCGGGGAGTCGGGAAGCGGCAAGTCGACGCTTGCCAAGCTCATCGCCCATTACTACGACGTGACCGGCGGCTCGATCGCGATCGGGGGGCAGGATGTGCGCGACATGAGCCTCGCCGCGCTCAACGAGCGGATTTCCTACGTATCGCAGGAGCTCTTCCTCTTCAACACGAGCATTCTCGAGAACATCCGCATCGGCAGGCCGGGCGCAACCGACGAAGAGGTGCTCTCCGCCGCCGGGAAGGCGCAATGCACGGAGTTCCTCGACCGGCTTGATCAGGGGATCGACTCTGTTGCGGGGGCCGGCGGGGCCAAGCTTTCCGGCGGGGAGCGTCAGCGCGTCGCCTTGGCCCGCGCCATCCTCAAAGACGCGCCCATCGTGGTGCTCGACGAGGCGACTGCCTTCATCGACCCGGAAAACGAGCGGGCGATGGACGAGGCGATCGCGAACATCGTGAAGGGCAAGACTGTCGTGATCATCGCGCACAAGATCCCCTCCATCAAGGAAGCCGACCGCATAGTCGTCATGAGCGACGGGCGCATTGCCGCCCAGGGAACGCATGGTCAGCTGCTTGAGACGAGCGTCGAATACCGCAAGCTCTGGGATGCGTCCGTGAGAAGCGCCAGCTGGAGCGTGAGCACCGCAAGGCGTTCGGAGGCGCTGCAGGAAGGAGGCTCGCGATGATCTCGCTTATCCGCAGGGTCTTGGACCTTTCCGGCTCGAAGCGCGGCTCGATACGCTTGGCATTCGTGCTCGCCTTCGTGAAATCTATCCTTTCCAAGGCGCCCATCATCCTGTCATTCATCATCCTTGCGATCTTCTTCGATGAGGCGATCACGGCGGCGCAGTGCCTGTGGGTCGGCATCGCCTTCCTCGTCTGCCTGGCGTTTCAAATGGTCCTGCAGAACGCGACCGACCGCCTGCAGTCGGGCGCGGGTTACGAGATCTTCGCCCAGAAGCGCCTCGAGCTCGGGCGGCATTTGCTCAAGCTTCCCATGGGGTTCTTCACCGAGGGCAACATCGGCAAGATCAGCTCGGTACTGTCGGTCGATATGGCGTACGTTGAGCAGAACTGCATGAGCGACATCGCGAACATGATGAACTACGTCTTCTCCGAAATCGTCATGATCGTGCTGCTCTGCGCCTTCTCCCCCTACCTCGGGCTTGCAGCCGTCATCGTATCCGCGCTGGTACTCCTTACTGCACGGGGCATGAAAAGGACTGCCATCGACGAGTCCGTGAAGCGCCAGGAGCAAAGCGAGAAGCTGACGAGCGCGGTGCTCGACTTCGCCGAGGGTATTGCGGTCGCCAAGACGTACAACCTGCTCGGGGAGCGTGCTCGGGAGCTTACCAGGAACTTCGCGCGGAGCCGCGAGACGAGCATCGCGTTCGAGAGGCGCTACAACCCCTGGTTCGTATTGCTGAACCTGCTTTACGGTTTGGGGGCGGTCGCGATCGTCGCCCTGTCGTTCTACCTGAACGCGCGCGGCATGCTTCAAGCCACAATGCTCATCGGCATGCTGTTGTTCGTGTATGACCTGTTCGGGCCGTTCCGCGCCCTCTACAATCAAAGCGCCCAGCTCACCATCATGAGTGCATCCCTCGATCGTATGGACGCGCTGTTCGCCGAGGTCGAGCTTAGCGACGGTGGCGCGGTGCACATCCCGGACAAGGCAAATCCCGCCATACCCGAGGTTATCTACGATGGCGTGCGCTTCGCCTACTCGGACAAGGAAGTGCTCCACGGCATCTCGTTCGCGATGCCGGGCAACACGATGACGGCACTCGTTGGACCGTCGGGCTCGGGCAAGTCGACGGCGGCATCGCTGCTCGCTCGGTTCTGGGACGTGACGGATGGGTCGATACGGGTGCGGGGCGCAGACGTGCGGGACGTTCCGCTCGCCGAGTTGATGGACAACCTCAGCATGGTGTTCCAGCGCGTGTACCTTTTCCAGGACACGGTTTTCAACAATATAGCCTTTGGCAAGCCCGGCGCAACGCGCGAGGAAGTGGTGGAGGCGGCGCGCAAGGCCCGCTGCCTCGACTTCATCGAGGCGTTGCCAGATGGGTTCGACACCATGGTGGGAGAAGGCGGGGCGAACCTTTCCGGTGGCGAAAAACAGCGCATCTCCATCGCACGATGCATCCTGAAGGATGCGCCCATCGTCATCCTCGACGAGGCGACGGCCAGCGTCGATCCCGATAACGAAAGCTACATCCAAGAAGCCATCACCGAGCTCGTGCAGGGCAAGACCCTGCTCGTCATCGCGCACCGATTGGGAACCGTCCGGGATGCCGACCAGATTTTGGTGATGAGAGACGGCAAAATTGTAGAGAGCGGAACGGACGGCGAGCTGTTGGAGGCAGGCGGCCTGTACGCGCGCTACGTGGAGCTGCTCACGAGCCGAATGTGAGGTGCTCGTCTGCAGAGGGGTCGAGCATGACGCTCGATCGCATGGAGGTGCGGTATTCCCTGGGCGTCATGCCAGACTGTTTGCGGAACGACGTGGCGAAACCGCTTGCGGTCTGAAAGCCCGCCTCCCGTGCGACCTGATAGATGGGTATGGACGTGTCGGACAGAAGGTGCATCGCCCGGTCCGTCTTACGCTCCAGTACGTACTGCGTAACGGTGAGGCCGGTGAACTGCTTGAACAGGTTCTTGAGCTTGGTGGCGCTCATGCTCGCGACTTGGACCAGCTCGCTCTGCTCGATCTCCTTCGCGAAGTTCTCGTTGATGTAGGCTATGACGGCGCTCACACGCTCGTAATCGGCGCTCTGTTTCGGAAGGCGCTCATTCCCCATCTGCAGGAGGGCCGCCATCAGCTCGTACGCTTTGCCGACGCAGAAGAGCTGTGCTGCGGCGCCGGCGAGCGTACAGTTGCGTACATCGTCGAGCGCTGTCATGACCTGGGTGGACCAGTTGTGCTCGCCGGCGATGCTCCGAAGGACATCCGTCGGGTTGGCAGGGTAACCGCCGAAGCTTTCCCGCAGATGAGATTCGTAGAACGAAGGCAAATACATGACCTCGGTATACGCCACCCGCAGGCCGCGTTTCATGGTGGCGGGCACGTTTCCGCCGGCCTCTTCGAGGAAGGCGACGATCTTGCCGGGGGGAAGGTGCTGCGCGTAGTCGAGTCGAAGCGAAATGTAGCGCGTGTCCGCCGGAAAGGCCGCAGCGACGTCGCTCGTGAACGAGAAGTCGCATTTCGACACGGCGATGTGGCCCGCGTAGGTGATGAACCAGTAATGCCCGCGCGTCTTCCTTCCGTCCCCGGCGAGGTACGTTCCGCAGTCGAAGGGATTGCCACTCGATGGTTCCATACCCAGTTGGGAGCAGACCTTCATCAGCACCCCTTCTATGTCTTCCATCATGCCTCGCTCCGCTTCTCGATTGATGGCTTTCAGCATACCGTAAACGCGTGTTCAATCACGGGTTTTCGGAATACCCGCCTGAGCTATGCGTCGATGAGGGCGGGGTCGGTGAGAAAATCTGTCGACCCGACGATGAGCATTCCCTGTTCGTTGCGCCAGGGCTTTACGCGGTTTCGATGACCGCCCCCATCCGCCTCGATGCGCTCGATCGCTCCGACGTCCATGTTGTAGCCGCGGCAGACGAGCTCGTTATGGAACGCGTTCTATTCTCATTCAATCGCCAATCCGAACGATTAGGTAGGTTGATTTTTTAAACGCACCCCTTTTTTTCGCGTGCAAGGCGGGTGCAAAACAATGAAGAAGGGATTGAGATACGCGAATTGAGGAATCTCGAGTTCAAGGAGATTGTCTCCTCTGGCTCTCTGAAGACCGTCTCCGCATTTGCCAACTACGGTGGTGGTACGATCCTCTTCGGCGTGGATGACGGGGGTTGCAACAAAGCCGCGGAGATGCTTGCCGATGTGAACGCTCTGCCGAACGGCATATCGGAGCAGGAGTACCTGAACAACAGCACATCGGTCCGAAGGAATCCCGTTCTCGCAAACGTATTCTACCGGCTTGGGACATCTTCGGACATTCCCTTGCAAGATGTCCGAAGATGTCCGAAGATGTCCGAAGCCGGTAGGAGACGATGATGACGCCAGAGAAGTTCGCCCTCGGTCTACCGCTTCAAGGGCGTTATCTACGATCGCGTCGCCGATGTCGACGTGAAGACGACCAGTGACGACCGCATCTCGCTGATGTACATACGCAAGAAGGGGTACTACTCCGAGCAAAAGGTATACCCCTTCATGAAGGCGACCGACCTCCGTCCCGATCTCATCGACCGTGCCCGGAAGATGGCCGTCGCCAACAAGCGAGACCATGCATGGGGAAAGATGGACGACGAGGAACTGCTCAGGACGGCGGGGCTCTACGATCGGGACAGGGAGACGGGCGAAACCGGCTACACGCTCGCTGCGGCGCTGCTTCTGGGAACCGACGAGACCATCAGGTCCGTATGCCCGGCGTATATGACCGATGCGGTCGTGCGCCTCGAAAACACCGATCGCTACGACGACCGTCTCATGATCAGGACGAATCTTATCGACTCCTACGAGCAGCTGAGCGCATTCGCACGCAGGCATCTTCCCGACAGGTTCCTGCTCGAGGGCGACATCCGAGTAAGCGCACGCGACGTCATTGTGAGGGAACTCGTGTCGAACCTTCTCATTCACCGCGAGTTCCTGAGTTCGATGCCCGCACAGCTGGTCATCGACGCAGACGGCTTGCATACGAAGAACGCGAGCCGATCCGTGTTCAATGGGCGGATCACGCTCGCCGACTTCTCCCCCCGCCCCAAAAACCCCCTGATAGCGGATTTCTTCACGCAGATAGGCCTAGGGAACCGCCGATGAATTCCGCCAGCCCGAGAACGGCATGCTGGCGCCGGAGCGGCTCAACCCTCGTTCACGCACGTCAGCGCGCTCGCTCGCCTTTCGCCGCCCCGGCACTCAGCCCGCCGTCCCCGGCCAAGGCGGAATTAATCAGTGCTTCCCTAGCGGAAGAGATGGGGAGCGGCACGCGGAACCTGTACAAGTACTCGAATGCGTATACGGGGACGGAGCCAGAGCTTGTTGACGGTGATGTGTTCGAGGCCCATGTAACCGTCGAATCGCCCGGGAGTGTCGAGCGCGACAATCCTGTCTCCGCTCCCATGGCGAATGTGGACCAGGTGATACGAGCGCTTCTCGACTCACGCGGATCTGTTACGGCAAGCAGCGTGGCCGCGGTCGCGAGGGTCAGCGCGAGAACGGCGCTCAGACACCTGTCGAAAGCGGTCGAGGCGGGCGAGCTGGTAGCGATCGGTGCCACATCGTCGCGCGAGTACCGGCGTGCTTGATTGACGAAAAGGAGCGATGGGACCATATCCTGATACCCTGACCACGCGATTATCGCTCCTCCTTCAGCATCAAAATGAAAGCCCAAAGAGCGAAATGTGGATTAACTTCGATGACACATTGCTTCGCTATACTGTCGAAACGGAGTGTAAATGCCGACGAGAGGGCAGCCATGGGTGGATTCTTCGGAGCGACTTCGCACCGAGATGTGACGATCGACGTGTTCTTCGGTGTGGATTACCATTCGCACTTGGGAACGAAGTACGGCGGATTGGTGTACAAGGATCCCGATAGCGGCTTCCAGCGCGAAATCCACTCGATCGAGAACACCCCCTTCCGCACGCGCTTCGAGGACGACCTGGCCACCATGCACGGCTGCTCCGGCATGGGCTGCATCAGCGACTCCGATCCGCAGCCGCTTCTCATGCGCTCCCACCTAGGTGTTTTCGCCGTTGCGACCGTCGGTTTCGTGCGCAACGCCGAAAGGCTGATCGAGGACTTCTCCAAGAAGGGCGTGCAATTCTCCGTGCGCGGCTCGGGCGAGGTCAATACCACGGAGCTGGTCGCCGCGCTCATCAACCAGAAGGCCGACCTGGTCGAAGGCATCCGGTTCGCGCAGGAGGTGACCGACGGATCATTGACCATGCTGTTGATGCTGGAGGACGGCTCGTTCATCGCCGCGCGCGATCGCATGGGGCGCCTGCCCGTGCTCATCGGCAAGGACGACGACGGCTATTCCGTGACATTCGAATCATTCGCCTATGGCAAGCTGGGCTACGTCGACGAATACGAGCTCGGCAGCGGCGAGATCGTGAAAGTCACGGCGGATGGCTACGAGGTGCTCTCTCCCGCTCGCGACGAGATGCGCATCTGCGCGTTTTTATGGGTGTACTACGGCTACCCGAACAGCACATACGAAGGTGTGAACGTGGAGACCATGCGGTACCGCAACGGCGCCCTCATGGCCCGCGACGAGGCAGCCCGCGGCGTCCTCCCCGATGTGGACAGCGTCGGCGGCGTGCCCGATTCCGGCTTGCCGCATGGCATCGGCTTCGCGTACGAGGCGGGCAAGCCGTTCGAGCGCCCGTTCGTGAAATACACTCCCACCTGGCCGAGGTCGTTCATGCCCGCGAACCAGAAGGTCCGCAACCGCGTGGCGAAGATGAAGCAGGTGCCGGTGCCGGAGCTCATAGACGGCAAGAGGCTGCTGCTGGTGGATGACAGCATCGTGCGCGGCACGCAGCTGCGCGAGACGGTTGACTTCCTGTACAACGCAGGCGCCTCCGAAGTGCATATGCGCAGCGCCTGCCCGCCGATCATGTACGGATGCAAATATCTCTCGTTCAGCCGCAGCAACAGCGATTACGAGCTGATCGCGCGGCGCAAGGTGCGCGAGCTCGAAGGCGACGAGGGCGAGCAGCACCTGGACGAGTACGCGGACAACCGCACCGAGCGCGGACAGTGCATGCTCAAGGCGATTTGCGAGGAGATGGGCTTCAGCAGCCTGTCGTACCAGACGCTCGACGGCATGTTGGAGGCCATCGGCATCGATCCCGCGAAGGTGTGCACCTACTGCTGGACGGGCCGGGAGTAGCCGCCACCCGCCTTTTTCGGGGTCAATCTGGCGCAGGCATCCAGGCATTGCAGTGCAGCGGTCCTATAGGAGCGCGAAAATGCTCGGGGTGGGATACGGAGTTGCGTTATCTCCGGTGACGATGCGCGGGCTGGCGCTCGTTTCAGACGGCTCTCCGCGTAGACCATGTCTTTGCCACGACGTTCGTCCGGCTGGATTCATCCCTCCGGATATCCGGCGCACGCGGGAAATGCGGGTGGAATGGTTTTCGAGTGCAGTCGGAGTCGGTCCATATCGGCACCGGGATATAGGCTCACGCGATGGCGGAGGATGCGATCGAGTCCGCAAGCCCGCGGGGAGAAGCGTTCTCGCGGTTCGCGACTGCGGCAAAGGATACAATCGAACCTGCAAGCATGGTGGAAGGAGCGGAGCGTGGGCGAATGCGATGTGGAGCGCTGCTGGGGGAGCGCGACTGTCGAGGAAGCTGCTTATCATGATGCGCGTTGGTGCGTGCCCCAGCACGATGACCGTGAGTTGTTCGCTATGCTCGAGCTGGAGGGCATGCAGGCGGGGCTTTCATGGAAGACGATCCTGCTGAAGGAGCGGGCCATACGCGCTGCGTTCGATGATTTCGATCCGGCGGAGGTGGCCGCCTACGACGATGTGGAGATCGAGCGTGTGCTGGCAGCCCCCGGGGTGATCCGCAACCGCGCCAAGGTTCGATGCGCGGTCTCGAACGCGCAGGCGTTTTTGGAAGTTCAGCGCGAATGGGGAAGTTTCGACGCGTACATCTGGCACTTCACCGACGGCAAGGTGGTGGACCATCGGCTGGGGAGCATGGCGGACATGCCCGCCTGCGACGAGATGTCCGAAATCGTGAGCACAGACCTGAAAAAGCGCGGGTTCAAGTTCGTAGGGCCGGTGATCGTCTACTCCTATTTGCAGGGCATCGGCGTGTATAACGACCACCTGCTGTCCTGCCCCTATCGGAATCACGCGGAATAGTCCCGGTCGGTACTGCACTCATCGTTACGCTTGGCGGTACGTTCATCGGAGAACCGAGTTTGGACATCCCCGGAAGCAGGAAAGGAAGCCTTATTGCGCTTGACCGTGGGTTAATCACAATCATACGGATTTTCACGTTTCGATTCCGCAGCGCAATGCTCCCGTAGTCGGCGGCCGTTGCCTGGAATTCGCCGGACGGCGATGGTGGATCGGGCTACGGGTCCTCGTAATGCGCCCACATGCTCAGCGCCTTGACGGCACCGTCGTACTCGATGCCGTCCTCGGTGAGGGGGTTCGCGATCACTTCGTAGACGAATCGGTGCTGGATGCTGATTCGGCGGGAATACATGCCCGATAGGTTGCCGACAAGCGCCTCGTATCGAGGGGGATTGCGGAACGGATCTGCACGGACGATCGCTACGAGCTCCTTCGCCTTGCCGTCGAGCCCGGCCGATTTCAATTTCTTCGCGTCCTTGACGGCACGTTTGGCAAACTTCACCAAGTACATGGGTTACCAATCCAGCTCGCTCTCGTCGACGCATTCCTCGAGGGATTCCGCGTGGCTTGCCATCAGGGTTTCGACCATGCCGGGAATGGAGGCGAGCGCAAGGGTTTCCTCGATGGCGGCCCAGTCGTCTTCTCCGACGAGTACCGCGCCCTTGCCTTTGGTGCTGGTGATGGATACCGGCGTGCTTTCGGCGTTCACCTGGTCGATGAGCCGATATATGTCCTTGCGAGCCGTCGTAGCGGTAATGGAAGTCATGGCGTCTCCAATCCCAAAAGCGTACGTTCTTGTGTACGCTAAAAGATACCGTACGTTCTTGCGTACGTCAATACTGATAGAGACCGGATCGCGAGAGGGCTGGTTGCGGCGAAATGGCTTAGATACCTGTCAGGGCCCATGCTCGGTTCCATCCATTGAGCTGCAGTTCTTGCTTGTGGCCTTGCTACCGCATGAGTCCTTCCACGCCGTGGCAGGTCACGTTGCCGAGCAGGCGAGCCGCGTCGTCGATCGGGACCTTCTTGCCGTTGCGCACCCATTCGCGGTACCAATCGAACGCCGTCATGCGTATGAAATGCAGCACCAGATCCTGCTGGTCCACGGGCATCCACCCGAACGGATTCCCTGCATCCCGGTATCGAAGCATTTGCGTTTCGTAGAGCTTGCGTCCGAATCCGTAGTAATTGCGCTTGAATATAAGCCTTTCGATGTGGGGCGGCAGCTGCGCAAGATAGCGGAAGAAGCGCTGCGCGTGGCCGTCGATATCCTCGGGTGTTTCGGGAGTTTCCTCATGGTTTTTGAAATATTCATCGAGGACCCCATTCAGCACCTCGTCGAAAAGCGCGTCGAGCGTCTCGTAATGCAGATAGAAGGTTTTGCGGTTTATTTCCGCGCGATCCGAAATCGCTTTCACCGTTATCTTGCTCGCGTCCGTCTCGAGTAGCAGCTCCGTGAATGCCCGCCTGATCGCATGCCGCGTGCGTTGCGCCCGCAGGTCGTTTTTATTCGATTCGCCCATCAGCCTTTCCTCTCCAAAATGCCCACTTCCTCGAAAGCGTGGCGTAAGCCCCTGTCGCAAAAAACTGGGCAGTGAATGCGGATGCGCACGCTTTTACCCTTCAAGCAGGCGCAACGCCGTCGGGGCAATTCCGTGGGAGAACCCGATAAACATCGCGGAGATTTTACCATCGGCGGCAGCGCGCGTGAGTGAAAGGTTGGGGGGGAGCGCCCCAAAGGCGAGAATGGGGGAGAAGCGATGCGAGAGAACGTGCAATCGCCTATGACCAGCCGTCGAGGCTTTGTCAAAGGCATCGCGGCAGGCGCGGCGGGCTTGGCTGCCGCAGGAGCGATGGCCAGTGCATCAGGATGGCTTGCGCCCGCGAAGGCGCATGCCGAGGCGGAGGAGAAGGTTGCGTACACGTACCATAACGAGCACTGCCTCTGCAACTGCATGCTCGAATGCACGGTGCGCGATGGGCGTCTGATTAAGTTGGAGCCTCGGCCCAACGAGGACAAGCGGTTCCACAACATCTGCTTGAAGGGCATTTCCGAAATCCAGCACATCTACGGCGAAGCACGCCTGCAACGGCCCATGAAGCGCGTGGGAGAGCGCGGCAGCGGCGAGTTCGAAGCGATAACCTGGGACGAGGCATTCCAGATGATCGCCGACAACTTCAAGGGCGCCCAGGAGAAGTATGGCCGGGAAAGCCTGTGGATCCAATACTCCACCGAGGCGCAGCAGCGGTTCACCCCGCTGCTTTCGAGCGTCCTCGGCGCGCATGCGGGCGGTTTGAACGGCTACGATATGGGCCAGGGCAACGGCCAGGGCCAGGGCATGGGCTTTTCTGGGATGTTCGCCATGAACACCGTGTGGGAATGGCCGCAGGCGAAGGTCGTGCTGATGGTGAACCACAACATGGTCGAGACGAGCATGATGTGGTCGCGGGCCATGCTGGACGCCAAGGAAGCCGGCACGAAGATCATCTGCATCGACCCCCGCTTCAGCCAGACAGCGGGCAAGGCGAGCCAGTGGGTGAACCTGCGTCCCGGCACCGATCCGGCGTTCTTCCTGGGCATGATCCGCTACATCTTGGACAAGAAGCTCTACTCAGAGGCGCACTTGCTCGCGCACACGAGCTTCCCCTTCTTGGTGGACGCGGAAACGGGGGAGGTCCTGGGCGACGTCGCGCAGGCGGAGAACCCGATCTCGGGCCAGATGATGCCGGTCAAGCCCGCTCCGTATGTGTGGGATACGGCTTCCAACGCCGCCGTCCCGTGCAACACACCGGGCGCTTCGCCTGCATTGCAAGGCACGTTCGCGGTGAACGGCCGCACCTACGTCACCGAATTCACGCGCTTGCTGGAAGAGACGCGGATGTACACGCTCGATTGGGCGGAAAAAACGTGCGGGGTCGGCGCAGATGTCATCGCGCAGGTCGCCACGGAGTATGCGGAAGGCCCCAGCATCATCGACAACGGCGTCGGCGGCATCGACAAGTTCGGCAACAACGACATCGCCGGCCACTGCTACGCGCTCATCGCCTCGCTAACGGACAACTACGGCAAGCGCGGAACGGGCATCGGCATATACGGCTACCATGTGACTCCGTACTCGGTGAACATGGGGCCGTGGCTCCCCACGGCGAATAGGGAGCCCGCCAAGAGCCCGATGGGCTTCTACGATATGGTGCAGAAGGACGACTCCATTCATGCGGCCATGTTCTTCGGCGACATCCCCACGCAGAAGGCGGCGAACTGGAGCAAGACGCTGGAATGGATCGATTCGCTCGATTTCATCTGCCTAGCCGACATCTACCAGAGCAGCGTGACGGATTACGTCGACCTGGTGCTCCCGGTATGCAGCAAGTTCGAATGCGCCGACGAGGTAGGCGGCGTGAAGTGCGCCAACGGGTACATCCTCGAGAACCAGAAGGTGCTCGACCCGCTGTTCGAGGCGAAGAGCGATTTCTATATCGAAAAAGGCATCGCGGAAGCGATGGGGCTCGGCGACCTGTATCCCGCCGATGGCGAAGAGTTCGCGCGGGCGATGCTGCAGAGCGGCGATCCCATGACCGAGGGCTTCACTTTGGAGAAACTCGCCGAAGCGAAGGGCGCCTTGAAGCTGTTGGGCACGGACGATCCGTTAGGTCCCGAGGTGGGGTATACGCTGGGAACGCCGTCCACGCGCCAAGAGCCGTACTACGAAAACCTGCTTTCATGGGGCCAGGCGTTTCCCGCGTGGGAGGCGCCCAACGAGGCGTATCCCGAGAATCCGCTGCGCGAGAAGTATCCTCTTGCGTTCACGCAAAGCCGCACCCGCTTCCGCGTTCACTCCGCGTATTCCGGAGCTAACTGGGTGCAGCAGATATTCGAGCCGCATATCGAGATGAACCCCGCCGACGCAAAGGCGCGCGGTTTGGAATCCGGCGACAAGGTGGAGGTTTTCAACGACCGCGGCAGTTTCAAGACGAAGCTCCTGGTGAACAACGCGGTGCGCCCGGAAACCGCCTTCATGGCGGAAAGCACGTATCGGCAGTACCTCGACGGGACGCTCATGCAGAGCGTGACCAACGACACACTGAACCCGCGCGGCTACGCGTTGAACTTCGGCCCCATGATCCCCTTCAACGATACCCTCATCGATATTAAAAAGGCTGGTGAATAGCAATGACGAAACTAGCCATCGTCATCAAGCAGACGCGCTGCATCGGATGCCATACCTGCTCCCTCGCCTGCAAGATGCAGAATAACGTTCCCGACAACATGCTGTGGAACCGCGTTTTGACCGAGGGTGCCGACGTGCTGGACGGTGCCGTGGGCACGTACCCGAATCTGTCCCGCTCGTACCTGCCGCTGGCGTGCCAGCACTGCGAGAACCCGGCCTGCCAGAAGGTGTGCCCGACCGGTGCCACCTACAAGGATGCCTTGGGCCGCGTGGAGATCGACTACGACAAGTGCATCGGCTGCCGCATGTGCATGGCCGCCTGTCCGTACAACGCCCGCACGTTCAACTGGAACGAGCCGGTGCGCTCGACCGGGTTCAACTACGGTGATGCGGATGTCCCGGTCCGTATCAAGGGCGTGATGGAGAAGTGCACGTTGTGCGCCGAGCGAACCGATAAGGGGCTCCAGCCCATGTGTGTCGAATGTTGCCCGGCGGATGCGCGCATATTCGGCGATTTGGACGATCCGGAGTCCGACGTGTCCCAACTGCTGCGCGAGGACGGCTGTTATCAACTTCTCGCCGAGAAGCAGACGAACCCGCAAGTCCACTACATCCGCTAGGAGGTGCCGAAAATGAATCAAACAAGTTCCAGGGCAGCCAAGCCCGTCATGGTCGTATGTGGGGCGCTTGCCGCCGTCGCTTTCGGATGCTGGGTGTATCAGCAGGTCATGGGCCTTTCGATCACCGGGATGAGCAATCTTGTCTCATGGGGAACGTACATTTGCATGTTCATGTTCTTCGTGGGGCTTTCCGCGGGAGGGCTGATCGTGGCGAGCAGCGCGAGCGTGTTCAACATCAAACCATTCAAGGCGATCGCCAAACCCGCCATCCTGCTTTCCACGGTGTGCATCTGCGCCGCCGGTGCGTTCATCCTGCTCGACCTGGGCGGCATCGTGCGCATCTGGCGCATCCTCACCGGCCCGAACCCCAGCAGCCCGCTGGTGTGGGATATGACGGTCATCACAATCTACCTGGTCATGAATCTGGTGTACATCTATCTGTACACGCGCAAGAACCCCGATCATCGCAAGCAGAAGATCGCCAGCTTCATCGCGCTGCCCGTCGCCATCCTCGTGCACAGCGTGACCGCTTGGATCTTCGGTCTGCAGATCGGCCGCGAATGGTACAGCTCCATCATGGCGCCGCTGTTCGTCGCGAGCGCTTTGGATAGCGGGCTTGCCTTGCTGCTCATCGTGATGGCCTTGCTGGAAAAATTCGATGTGTTCAAGGTGGACGGGGATCTGATCGCTGACCTGGCCGGCCTGCTGTGCGTGTTCATCGCCGTCGACGGGTACATGGTGGGATGCGAGATCCTTACCATGGCGTATCCGGGCGGCAGCTATGGCGACTACCTCGCCATGTTGGCGACCGGTCCCACCGCGCCGTTCTTCTGGTTCGAGATCATCGCCGGCGTCATCATCCCCTTCGTGATGCTCGCGCCGCGCGCGAACCGGCGGAGGACCGGGCTGATGATCGTCGCCTGCGCCCTTAACGTGCTGGGCGTGTTCTGCAAGCGCGTGTGGCTTCTGTTCACCGGTTTCCAGGTGCCCAACGTGCAGGGGGCGGAAGGCGTGACCGTCGGCAACGTTAACTTGGTCGGCGACACCGCTTATGCGCAGTTCGGCAGCTACATGCCGACGCTGCCCGAGATCATGATCGTCGTGGGCGTCATCGCCGCCTGCGTATTGGCATACATGCTGCTCGCCCGCCGCGTGTGCGATGCGGGAGCGCCTGCGGAAGGGTAGGGGCCTACGGGCCGGTCCGGGAGCTCCTGGCGTCCCTTGGGACGCCCCGTTCCGCTTGTTGCCCCTGGAAGATAATCAATCTTCCAGGGGCAACTGCGTTCCACTGCTTCAAAAGCGTTCACTTGATTTTTTCGCATACAGCAAAAAAATGGGCCAGACGGGCTGGCCCATGTACATAAGGTGTTCAGAGGGTCCCAAGGAGCGTCAGCGGCTCCCGGACTCTTCTGCGTTGGTTTGTGCTGCAGCCGGATCGAGTCCGGCGCTCGCGGTGCGCCGCGTGCTTGGATCCTGCTTCCGATCGGATGGCTTCGATTCGAGCCGATCGCAGGCGTTTCGCGTCCTATTCCCACGTGGCGGACAGTATGCTGTGTGCGGGAAGGTTCGGTTCTCTTCCCTCATGCGCCTTTCCATCCCTACTTCCACATGGCGGACAGTATGCTGTGTGCGGGGGATGCGATCTGCCACAGGCGATCTCCGTCGGTGAGGCCGAAATCGATGTCGTCGCCGGTGCGGTTGAGCGCGACGAAACCGCGTGTGTCATCGGGATTGATGACGGCGAGCGTCTCCAAGCGGGATGTGAAGCTGCTGCATGCGCACACGCGGGCGCGCGGCTGGATGAAGCGCGTCAGATGGCGTAGGTACGAGAACGCAAGCGCGTCGCGCAATTCGCCCGATCGGCGATCGAGCATCAACGGCGCATCGCAGAAATTCCCCACGTAGGTGGGCCCGCCCGTCTCGTCGAGGAGGATGTTCCAATCCAGGCAGGCATTGGCACCAGCCCGGATATCCCCCAGCCATTCATGCGCGTACTTTTCCGCATGGACGAGCGCACGCGACTCGTCGAAATCGCTGTACTCCATACACCCTTCGGTGAGGATCAAATCGGCGGCGGGATAGCAGCGTCGCACCTCGCGCACTGCCTCGAAATGGTCGCCCGAATAGATGTGGAACGCCATGCCCGCGAAGGCGTGCGATCCCTTCGGGCTTCCCAGGTAGGCATCCGCCCGGTCAAGCAAGCGCTCTTTGTTATGATCCCAGCCCAGGATGCGCACGTGCTCCAAGCCGGCGGCATCCAATACCGGGCGTAGGAACCGCGCCGCAAAGGCGAGCTCGGATTCGGCGGTGTAGCGGCACGAGTCCCACGGTGCGGAGAAGTGCGGTTCATTTTGCACGGTCACGCGGCCGATGTCGATGCCGTGGTCGCGAAAGCCCAGCAGCGCCAGCGCCACCATCATCGCCCAGTTCTGGTAATGCTTTTTGCGCAGGCTTCCGCCGGCTTGGCGAATGCGGGTGCTTTTCATGAATGCGGGAGGGCTCCAGGGGCTGGCGATGAATTGCACGGCCGGATTGACCTGCTGAATGCGTTTGAGCAGGGGGATCACGTATTCAAGTTCGTGGGCGATGGTGAACTTCGCGAAGCCTGTGTCCGCCGGGTCGCTTTCGTATTCATAGGGTGCCAACGTGAAATCGCAGCTTTGCAACGCGATGCGCACCATGTTGTAGCGGCTGCCTTGTTCGCTGAAGCATTGCTGCAAGAACTCATTTTGCCGCGAAGCGTCCATACGGGCGAACGTGACGGCGGATGCTTCCGTGATCGCCCCGCCGAATCCCCAGACCATGTGCCGCTGGTGGTGCGGGTACACGCGGACAAGTTCGCCCTCGCGCCCGCCCAGCTTGACGAAATGCGCCGTCTTCTCCGCCATTCGCTCGGTTTCGCTGCTCAGGAAATAGAGCATCGGCATCCTCCGCCCCGATCCGTGACCTCGTGTATATATTCGCCGCCCTCTTGCTCGCAGAAAAAGGCACGTGTGCTTTGCAGTTGCTGCAAGATGCGGGAATGCGACATGTACGGGGCTTACAGAGCGTCGAGCGCCGATGCCATTTTAGACATGGTCAGGCGGCCCGGCGTGTAGCTGATCATCGAGCCGTCGGCCCCGATGATGGCGGTGGTGGGAAGACCGCTCACCTGATAGTCGGCCAACCCGTTGTGGTCGGTATCGTAGTAGACGGGGAAGGTGTAGCCGTGCTCGGAGATGTAGGCGGCGCCCGATTCCGCTTCGCCGTTCTTGTCCGCTACGTTGACGATGGCAAATTGGACCTTGCCTCCGTATTCCTCGTAGAGCTTTTGCAGGTCGTCCATTTCGTCCAGGCAGTACGGGCACCATGTTGCCCAGAAATTCACCACCATCGGCTTGCCGTCTGCAATGTTCTTCAGGGTGGTCTGCGTGCCATCTGCTGCGTACACCGTGCTGCTGGGGGCGGTGACGGTTTTCGACGAGCTTGATTTCGCGGCGGTGCCCGATTGGCTGCCCGCGGTCGAGGATGTGCTCGAAGGCGCCATTTGCGGGGAGGCGTTCTGCTGGGAGAGCGCGGAATACGCTGTGGCGGCAAGCGCAATGACGACGACGAATACCGCGATGATTATGAGCGCTTTCTTCTTACTCGTATTCATGGGGAATCTCCTTGACGGGGGGTGGTTACACGGGGATGATCGTTGCCAGCATCGTCATCTGGCCGGTCATCATCATGATACCGACGATGACGAGCAGGCCGCCGCAAATGCGGTTGATGGCGGTGTAATGCCGTTTGATGAAATCGAAGGCGCCGGACAGCGCATCGATTGCCAGCGCGCAGATGACGAAGGGGATTCCCAGACCGGCGGAGTAGGCCAGCAGCAGGGCGGCGCCATGGAGCGCTTCGCCCGACGTGCCGGCCAAAAGCAATGCCGAGCCTAGGTACACGCCCACGCAGGGGGTCCAGCCGATGGCGAAGACGATGCCGAACAGCACGGCGGGGAAGAACCCCGTCGGCGCGATGCGGCTGCGAGGTTTCAGCGTGCGGTTCAGCAGGTCGATCTTCAACACGCCCATGAACGAGAGTCCGAATAGGATGACGATTGCCCCGCAGACGATGTTCACGACAAGGGCGTGGCGTGCCACGAGCCCGCCGAGCAGCCCCGCGGAGATGCCAAGAATTTCAAACACGATGGTGAATCCGAGCACGAAGCCGAGCGCGCAGATGAGGGTTCGCTTGCCGGAGCCGCCGTGCTCTTCGGCCGTCCCGGCGAAGTATGCCAGATAGGCCGGCAGCATGGGCAGCAGGCACGGGCTGATGAAGGTGATGATGCCCTCGAGGAATGTGATCAAGTAATCCATGGCTGGGAGTATAGCGTCCCTGCGCGGGAAGTCCCGAGCGTTTACCGTTTCGTTTCCCTCCGAAGAGCACGCTGGAGCTAGGGGAATCCAGGGGAAGCAAGGGGAGGCCAGGGGAGGCCAGGGGAAGCCAGGGGGAAGCCAGAGGAGATCAGGGGAGGCCAGGGGAGGCCAGGGGGAAGCCCGACAACGAGGGATCCACCCTGCCATTCACGCGTGGCCGACATTACGGACCGTTCACGCTCCGTTTCATCGGAGCTTTCATAGGGCGTGGATAGGTTCGCGCCTCGCCTTGCCGTGCAAAATGTGTCGAGCATTGGCCGCATGCGCTTCGTCACATCGGTATGCTCGCTGAGCGTTGGAGTGAAGCATCCCGACGCGCCAAGCTTACGCTGAACCATGCGCGCCATTCCGACACGCCAAGCCTACATCGAGCCATGCGCGCCATTCCGATGCGCCAAAAATTGCGGGTTCTAGCTTTTCCGGAAGCTGGACGCCCGAATATCGCGGTCGGCGCGCCAACTTAGGGGGTTTCTAATCTTTTTCGCAGCTTGCGCTCTGGTTGTGAAATTCCCCACGCCAATTTGAGCTGGGATTATGTGAATTCAAATGCAAGAGTCAACTCTCAAAAAAGTTGGAAACCCTCAAAGTTGGCCCCGAAAGGCCTGTTTTTCTCCGTTCAGCTTTCCAAAAGGCTAGAAACCCTCAAAGTTGGCGCAACCTCCTTCATTTCGAATGCAGAAGGTTAAGGCTGCTGCATTGGTTCCCGTTTCGCGTCACCCGCGCGACGGATCCCTGTCGGATGCAATGAATTGAGTGCTTCGAAAATAGCTGTGGCAGATCCCCCTCCGATCTCGTCGGCGCTCAATGTGCAGTGCACCGCGAAATGGGAACGCGGTGGTTTTTCGCCTCTTGCATGGCTGGTCCTCATGTTCTTCCAGCCTGCACCACGAGGTCACTCGAAGCGGTTTGCTCACCCGAGTTATAGCGGCACCGTCGAGATACGCTGATGGGATCTAGGATATTTGATCGCTTTTCCCTTGGTTGAAGCCTTCGGCGTAGGGGCTGGGAACGACGATGGTTCCATTCGAGTCTTTTACTCCCTCGTTGAGAAGATGAAGTTTGCGGAGTTCGAATGCCGTTGCATCTTTCGAATAAATGCTGCTTGCTTGATGCAGCATCGACGCGATGTCCCTTTCGACATCTGCGAGCACGATTCGCGCTTCTTTTTCGCGCGCGGCGGTTGCTTCTGCCGCCATAGCGGATTGCAGGTCTTTGGGAATGACCACATCACGGATTTCCACGGAGATGACCGAGATTCCCCAGGCGGCCGCTTTCTCGTCGATTGCATCCTGCAACTCCTCGTCAAGTTGCACACGGCTCGTGGCTACTTCGGAGAGCTCGCGTCGGCCGATCGCGTCGCGAAGCGCGGTCTGGGCCGCTAAAGCTACCGAATCATAATAGTCTTCTACTTCGATGCAGGCCCGTTGCGGGTCGAATACCGTCCAAAAAAGAACCGCGTCGACGTTCACGGGAACGAGGTCGGCGGTGAGCGTTTCCTCCGCGTTGAATCCGGTGAGCATGACTCGTTGATCTGCCCAGAGCGCTACGTGGTCGATGAAGGGAATAGTGAAGAACACCCCCGGACCGGCAGTGCGGGAGTAGCCGCCGAGCCTTAGCACCACAGCTTTCTCCCACTCGGCCGCTATACGGATGGTGGAGGATGCAAGCATGCCAAGCAGCATTCCGGCGGACAATGCAAAAATGTCCACCGTTCCCGTGGACAAATACGCTGCCCCGCAGACCGCAATCAAGACCACCACGAATAGAAACGAAGAGAAGATCGGGCGGGTATTGCGGCTGGCGCGGCGAATATGGGGGGTGTTGTACGCCTCGATCGCCGTGGCTTCTCGCCGTTCGCTTCGGCGCGAACCCGAGGGTTTCCTATCTCGATTCTTCATAGTAGATCACGTTCTCCTGGGCTGGACTTTCGGGTGCGGTATCCATCTTGCCGATAATGCCTTCGATACGATTGCGAATGTCGTTAAAGGACATTCCTTGCGATCGATAGCGTTTGATGCATGTTTCCTGCAATGCATCGATGGACGTTGCAGGATCTTCGCGGTTGATAATGATGTTTTGAACGTACATACCGCGTCCCCGCACTGAGACGATGAGTCCGCTTCTTTCCAGGTCCTTATACGCGCGGGTGACTGTGCTGTAGTTGATGCCGGCGGCGGCAGATAGGCTCCGCACGCTTGGCACCTGCTCCCCCGGCTCGAAATAGCCCGTACGAATCAGATAGGAGATACGGTTGCGCAATTGCACCCAGATGGGAAGGTCCGAGCTCTCGTCGACCGTGAAAATTTCCCGTAAGCCGGCTGCGCTGGCCTTCACCTGGTCGTTGTTTCCTGGACTGTATTTCGTCGGCAATTCAATGCACCCCGCAGACTATGACGCAGTAACGAAGCAGAAATCCTCCTACCAAGCAGGCGAAATCGGAAAAGGGGACTGCCCGCCCCTCTTCTGCGAAAGCAAGCGTCCGAATCTCGCTGCCGAAGGGGATGAGGATTCCCATACCTAGGGCTCCTATGATGCCCGTCTGAAGTATCGATGGGCTGAGGAGAAGGGCAAGAGATTCGCTTGCTGCCGCTGTGGTGAAAGCATGGTTGAGGAATGCTGCGAGAAAGACGGTTTCAAAGGCAAGGCCTGCGCAGTGTATGGCGCTCATGGGCCGGATGACATTGGCATGCCGCGCATCATCTGGGTTGAAATAATCAAGCAACATGACGACAGCGCTTCCCGATGAGAATGATGAGAAGAAGAACAGCGCGACAAGCGTCCATGTTGACCAGAGCGGAACCGATTTGTTTGCAGCAAGGAAGACACCCGTGTAGATGATCACTCCGCAAGAAAAAACTGCGCAGCAATATTCCAGCACGCGGCGCGCATTGCCGCCTATTGCGTGAAAGTCGAAGAAGGTCGCAAGGGCCAGCGCACCAGCAAGGATTGCTTCGAGCGACAAAATGAAGGAGCCGATGGACAAAATCGAGAGATGGGGATGGAGAAATAGATTGAGGGCGCGCTCGGGCGATCCCAAATCCCAGAGCAAGCAGGCGATGGAGAAAATCAAGAGGACGAATGCCGTCGCATAGCAATTGCTGCGCAGGGTGTTGAATCCTGCAATTTCGCGGGAGGGGCGTCGGATGCGATGCGCATGGAACAATATGCTCCAAGTGCACGTAACCAAAAGCGCGCCAGCAGCAGCGCCGCCCAAAAACAGGTATGTGATGATCAGTATTCCGAACAAATCCGCTTGTTCCTCTTCGATTCCGCATGCGATTTTATCCGAGGGGAGGAAATAGTGCAATGGTACTTGCATGAACCGGTGAATCGATTTATCATATCACCATATCGGATTGGTCGTGAAGAGACGAGGAGAGAACGACATGGGGAAGAGAACCGTCAGGTGTGAACCGCACGGCGTTACGCGGCGCAACTTCCTAAAAGCCTCCGCAGTTTTGGCTGCGGCGGGCGTGAGCGGAGGGTCGCTTGTCGGATGCGGCGAAACATCATTGGTGGACACAAACGGCAGGGCAATCGACACCGAAAAAGGGGAGTGGCGCACCGCGGCATGCTGGCATAATTGCGGCGGACGCTGCTTGAACAAGGTGTTCGTGCAAGATGGCGTGGTCATTCGTCAAAAAACCGACGATACGCACGAAGACAGCGCCGATTGCCCCCAGCAGCGCGGCTGCTTGCGTGGGCGAGCGCAACGCAAGCAGGTGTTTTCCGAGGATCGGCTCCGCTATCCGATGAAACGCAAGAACTGGAGCCCTGATGATCCCCATGGGGACCTCCGGGGAATCGATGAATGGGAGCGAATCAGTTGGGATGAGGCGCTCGATTACGTTGCTGCTGGCTTGAAGAGGGCGAAAGAGCAGTATGGAAATCGCTCTATCATGCTTATGGACGGGTGGAGCAGCGAAATCCACGAGATGTCCCGTACATTGGGGTTGTATGGCGGCTATTGCGAATATTGGGACACCAATTCATTCGGCAGCTGGTGCAAGACCCCCTTTGTCGTGGGATTCGACCATGATGGGGTATGGGATCAGACCGTGAACGATCGGTACGATCTTCGCGAATGCGAGACGATCATCATGATGTCGATGAACCCCGCATGGAGCGCGACCGGCAGCCAGATGTGGGGCTATTGGCAGGCGAAACTCGCCGGAGCAGAGTTCATTTGCATCGATCCCGCCTATACGGACACCTGTTCTGCGCTTGGTGCGGAATGGCTGCCCGTGCGCCCGGCGACCGATACCGCCTTGCTGCTGGGCGTTGCGCACGCGATGCTCGAGCTCGATGGAGAATACGATCTCATCGACTGGGATTTTCTCGATCGGTGCACTGTGGGATTCGATGCCGATCATATGCCTGTAGACGCGCGTGAGAACATCAACTTTAAAGATTATGTGCTGGGTGCTTACGACAACGAGCCGAAAACCCCCGAATGGGCGAGTGAGATCTGCGGCGTTGAAGCGACGAGGATACGCCAGCTCGCTTTGAAGATGGGCAAGCACAACAAAGTCGCATTCTTGTGCGGGATGGCGTCTGCTCGCGCGAACAACGTTGACAACCTTCCCCAGCTCGTGATGACGATAGGGGCCATGGGAGGTCATATGGGTAAGTCAGGCCATATGACGGGATCGACCATGCATGCAACTTCGGGGAATGGAGGGCCTGCCCTTATTATGGCCGGCTCGGACGGGCTTCCCGCCATCGCCAATCCGGTGGATGATTCCATCAATGCGAACGAAGCGTGGGATGCCGTACTCGAAGGGTCTTACACATGGACCGGTCCTGGCTCGATGGTGGGGAAGAACCAGTTCGGCCCTGGGGAAAAGCGCGACATCGACATCCATGTCCTCTACCATTGCGGCGGTGCCGGCCTGCAGACCACCAACGGCATGGCGCGCGGTATAGAGGCGCATCGTAAAGTCGATATGGTTGTCACGCATGCCCAGTTCTACACGACGAATGCACGGTATTCCGATATTGTCCTGCCTGTGACCACCGAATGGGAAAAGTTCGGCGGCTTCTCCGGCGGCTCGCTCGTGCATTCCTCTAACCGCGAGATGATGATTGCGTACGAACAGGTGGTCGAGCCTCTTTTCGAATGCAAGTCGGATCAAGAGATCGCAATGCTCATCGGCGAGCGCCTGGGTATCGATGGATCGAAGATCTACCCCTTCGATGCGAAGCAGCAGTACTTCAACGCCCTTTCCTCGATGACGACCATCGATGAAGATGGGAAAACCAAGGTGAATGCCGTCGCCATAACGGCGGACGATATCGAAGAGATGGGCGTGAAGGGGGATCCCCAGGAGGGCAAGCTGGCTTATGAGGAGCTGAAGAAGCGAGGGGTGTACCAGGTGATGCGCCATCAAGGCGATAATTACGGATACATCGCATTCAAGGATTTCCGCGAAAACCCCTTTGGCAACCCCCTGAAGACTCCATCGGGTAAGTTGGAGATCTATAGCCAGACCTTGGCGGACATGATCAATCAAATGGGATACAGCCGCATCAAGCCCATTCCCACGTACATCACCGTGACGAACGGCTATGAAGATACGTTCAGCAATTGGGACTCGCAGGACAAGGGCGAATATCCCCTTCAGCTCATCAACCAGCATTATCTGCGCCGCGCGCACACTGTGTTCGACAACGTAGGCTGGTTGCGCGAGGCTTGGACCAATCCGGTGTTCGTAAGCGCGAAAGACGCTCAGGCCATTAACGTGAAAGACGGAGATACCGTCTTAGTGTCCAGCCCGTATGGGAAAACCATCCGGAATGCCTGCGTAACGCAGCGAATGAGGCCCGGCGTAGTCGGTCTGCCCCATGGGGCATGGGTCGACGTGGATGAAAAATCCGGCATCGACCAGGCAGGAGCCGATAATTTCCTCACCGGCCTCGTGCCGAACGGTCAAGGAGTTTCCGGGTTCAACTCCAATATATGCAAAATCGAGAAATATACGGGAGAGCAGCTTAAGGCCGACGCGGATATGCCGGCCCGCATCCCCCTGAAGGACGGTGAGTAATCATGCCGAGCGTCTCGAATTTCAGCCGGTTGGGCTTTTACTTCAATCAGAATGCGTGCATCGGATGCCGGACCTGCCAAATAGCGTGCAAGGATAAAAACGACCTGCCCGTAGGTACCGTTTATCGCCGCGTTCACAGCTTCGAGGCGGGGTCGTTCCCCGTTCCGGCCGTCTACCATTACTCGGCGACTTGCAACCACTGTGAGCATCCTGCCTGTGTTGCCGGTTGCCCGACCGGTGCTATGCACGTCTCCGAGGACGGTACGGTGCAGCACGACGACGAGCGGTGCATCGGATGCAGATATTGCGTTTGGAATTGCCCTTACGACGTGCCGCAGTACCATCCGGAATCAGGCATCGTGGGCAAGTGCGATGCGTGTGCGGATCTGAGGGCCGCCGGAGGGGACCCCGCCTGCGTCGACGCGTGTGTGATGCGGTGCTTGGAGTTCGGACCTCTCGATACGCTCCTTGCCGAGCATGCAGGTGAGGATTTGACCGACAAGCTTGTTATCTTGCCTGATCCAACGAAAACCAATCCTTCCATACTTATCGATCCGCGTCCCGCAGCCCTTGCGGGTGATTTTGCGGAAAAGGAGATGTAGCCATGCACGATATTCCCCTGCTTGCATTCACCTGCGGTCTTGAAGTCGCCGTCGGCGTGCTTGCCATCGTTACCATCGCGTCATTCGTCGATGATCGGGAAGGCTACAAGACCGCTGCTTGCGTTTCCGCGGCATGCGCTCTTGCGGCTATGCTTGCTTCCCTCTTCCATCTGGGCGTTCCCACTCGCGCCATTCTTGCCATCACCGGGTTCGGATCATCTCCTCTCAGCAATGAAATCGTTCTCGTGGGCGCCTTCGCCGCGCTTGCGGTGCTCTATGCGGTTCTTGGGTTCCTGCCCAAGGTTGATACGCGCATCAAGAAGGTTGTCGCGGTGCTCGGTTCGTGCGTCGGTTTCGCCTCTTTGATCGCCGTTGGCATCGCATATGCGAATGCCGAGGTTCCTCTTTGGGATAGCATGAGCACGTATATCGAGCCCATTACCGCAGCGCTGTCTTGCGGCGCTGTTATTTTCCTCGCACTCTATTTCAAAAAGATAAACAGCACCATGATGCGCATCGCGGGCACGATAGCGATAGCCGCGGTTGTGCTGCAGGTTGCTTACGCCGTGCCTGATTATGCGGGATTGGCTTTAGGCGCAGGAGCGGCCGCCTCGTCCGCACAGGTCATTGCCTCTTCGAGCTCCGCGCTCGCCGCTGGCTGGGTTCTTGTGGGCGCCGGAGTGTCATTGTCGGCGTGGCAAGTTGCGCACGGCGACAATGTCGGGGGCGTCGGTATGGCATGGGGGGCTGCGGGCGCTCTCACCATCGGACAGATCATCGTCCGATTCTTCTTCTACGCAGCAATGGTCACCACTGCTGTCGGGTTGCTCTAAATTGCATGTGCGGGGCGTTTTTTTCGGACAATTTGCCAAAACGCCCCGCATCTGTTGTCGCTGTGCATTTCAGGAGGGCTCCGATGAATTACGACGATATGGGAATGTTGTTGGAGGCAAGGGCGTTTGCCTACCATGCAATGCATGCTATTTTCGGCATGGAACCCTCTGAAGATTCATTGAAGGTATATCAAGAGGGAGTTTTTTCCGATTTGGGGGCGATTCTCGACGATGAAGGCTTCGAGGATGCTTCAAGCGCGATGATCGATCTGGAGCAAGCCGCTCGGTTTGCTGCAGATGTCGACATGCTCGTTTCAGCCTATACGCTGATGCTTATCGGACCGGGCGAGCTGCCTGCCTCACCCTGGGAATCTACGTATCGGTCCAACGAGCGAGTACTTTTTCAGGAAAGCACCCTCGATGTGCGCAAGGCATATGTTTCCCAGGGACTCATTCCCGCAGGCTACCCGCACGTGGCGGATGATCATATTTCGATCGAATGCGACTTCCTTGCAAAAATGGGAGACCGGATATCCGAAGCGTACGGAATGAAGGATGGCTTGAAATTAGCAGAGCATGCGAAGACGTCGAAGATTTTTCTCGACAAACATCTGCTCACCTGGGTCGGGCGATTTAGAAACGGCCTTTGTGCGTGTGATGTTCCTTCCCGGAATCCGGCAGGAACATTCTACGTGAGAGCCGCTACTGCATTGGCGCAGTTTGCTGCAGCGGACAGCGTGCTTCTCGAGCGTCTGCCCCGTATGACTGCATAGCTTGCGGCTGTTCCGCTATACTCCCGTACCGGGGAGGTGCTGGATATGGGATGCCTGGGGTTTTATTTCAATATGCAAGCATGCATCGGATGTCGCACATGCCAAATAGCGTGCAAGGACAAAAACGATCTGCCCCTTGGAATTTTCTATTGCCGCGTTCGCTCTTTCGAAGCGGGCTGCTTTCCTGAACCCAGTGTTTTCAATTTTTCAGCCGCATGCAATCATTGTAAGAGTCCAGGGTGCGTCCGCGCGTGTCCGACAGGTGCGATGTCCATTGCCGTCGACGGCACCATCCAGCATGACGATGAACTTTGCATAGGATGTCGATCTTGCGTGAGCATGTGCCCTTATGACGTGCCACAGTTCTTCGAAAGGGCGGGCATCGTGGGGAAGTGCAATGCCTGCATAGATTTACGCGAGGTGGGAGAAAATCCCGCTTGCGTGGATGCGTGTGTCATGCGTTGCCTGGAATTCGGCGATATCGAAGAACTGCGGCGGCGGCATGCGAACGAAAATCCCGTTGCGGAACTACCGTTTTTGCCCGATCCGGAAATCACGAGCCCTTCGCTGCTCGTGAACCCGTCCCCAGATGTGAATCGCGGCGAAGTCGTAGAGAAGACCCTGTAAGTTTCGTTCATTGCCTATTCATTGTGATTTTCTCAATGTTGACTAATGAGCCAACTTCGAGGGTTTCTAGCATTTGTGGAAGCTGGACGCCCGAATATCGCGGTTGGCGCGCCAACTTCGCGGGTTTCTAATCTTTTTTGCAGCTTGCACTCTGGTTGTGAAATTCCCCACGCAAATTTGAGCTGGGGTTATGTGGATTCGAACGCGAGAGTCAGCTCTCCAAAAAGTTGGAAACCCTCGAAGTTGGCTCCGAAGGGCCTGTTTTTCTCCGTTCAGCTTCCGGAAAGGCTAGAAACCCTCAAAGTTGGCGCAGCGCCCCCGTTTCAAACGCAAGGAATCTGAAATTCTGCAGGGGGGTTTCCGCTTTAAGGAGACCAATGCAGCCGATGCTTAGCAGGGGGCCCGCTGCGGGACAAGTGCGAGAACGTGGACCTTGTCGGCCTCGGGAAGATATTCGCAGATGATATCGAATGGGTCGATGACGAATTTCCGTACGTTCTTCCCATACGTCAACTGAATTGGATTCGGCAGGTTCCGCGAGCCAAGTTCGGGGGGCCTGATAGCAGATCGATGGCGAAGAAGATCTCATCCCTCTTGCTTTCAGGTCGAATGCCGGTCATATCTTCGATGAATTGCTCGGTGTAAATGAGCTTAGGCATGGTGGATGCGCCGTTCAACCTCGTCGCGGGCGGACGCCGTACCTTCGTAGATGTTGCCGGCGGCCGACTCCGTGGCGAGCAGCCTCCAGAAGCCTCTAGTACTTGCGGCGTGTCATATGATATTTTGTCGTATGACAGCATAGGGAAGGCGGGGTGTGTTCGGCGAGCTGGTCATAGCGTATTTGTTCCTTGGCGGCATGGGGGCGGGCGCCCTTGCCATCGGCTCGTTGGGAACCCTGCTTGTTCCCCGCGACGAAGTGGCGGTGCGGCGCTCGACCATCAACGGGCGGGCAACCCGAACGGTGCTTTACGTTCCTGCGCCCTACCAGAAGCTGTTCGGCCCGACGCTCGCCGCCTCGTTTATAGCCCTTGCCATCGGATCGATCGCCCTCTCCGTCGATTTGGGCCAGACGAATCGCGCGGAGCTTCTGTTCCTGTTGCCGCAACCGACATTCATGACATTGGGGGCGTATTCCCTCGCACTCGCCCTCGCGCTGTGCGCGCCGCTCGCTGCCGCTTGGGCTTTGCCCCACTTGCATCTGCGCTATTGGGTCGTCCGCACGCTCGCAGTACTCGCCGTCGCCGACGGTGTTGTCGTGATGCTGTATACGGGCCTTCTCCTATCCGACATGCAGGCTATTCCCTTGTGGAACACGCCTTGGCTGCCCCCGCTGTTCGTTGCGAGCGCGCTTTCGTGCGGCAGCGCGCTTATGCTGGGGACGTCCGTTTTCACAGGGGCCATAGGCCTTTTCGAGTCGTCGATCCGCAGGCTCATGAAGCTCGACATCGTTTTGCTGGTGGTCGAGGCGGTTCTCGCCGCCTGCTTCATTGCTGCGTCGTGGAAAGCCCCTTTTGCGGTGGCGGCGGTTGGCTCAGCAAGCCTGCTCCACGGGGAACTCGCCCCGGTGTTCCTGGCCGGTTTCGTCGGATGCGGAATCGGCATACCCGTGCTTGCGGAAGGGTACGAGCTTGCGGCCAGAGGCCACTACCAGGTTGCCTCCCTCATCGCCTCCACGGCTGTTTTCGTGGGTGGGATCGCGTTGCGGTATTCGATCGTGATGGCGGGCATACGCCCGGAAGTTTGGATATAAGGAGAGATGCGCATGGCGCGCGATGATGCAAAGACGTTCAAGTTCGAAGTCGATCCAAAGAGCGACCTGCCCCTGTGGGTTCAGCTGCGCAACCGCCTTGCCCATCTGATAACCAACGGGTTCTACAAGCCGGGCGACCAGCTTCCGACGGTGCGGGCTTTGGCGGCGGACATATCCATCAACTACAACACGGTGAACAAAGCCTATTTGGATCTGAAATCGCAGGGGTATATCGAATCGAGTCGAGGACGGGGCGCCTTCGTGCGCGAGGTGGACGTCGAGGTCGACAAGGAGTACTCGCAGCAGGTCGGCATGATCATGGATGAGTGCGTGGCATCGTGCCGCGAATTGGGAATGTCGCTCGACGACATCGCCAAATGCATGGATGCGAAGATATTGCAGATCAAGCGCGGCGAAGGGCTTGCGAACCCCGAAGACGGATCCGGCGGTCGCATCATCACCATCGAAATCGGAGGAAGCGAGCATGCATCGGAAGCGGGAGCGTAGCCATGGGGTTGCATCGGAGGAATGACTTGAGGCCGGATGAGGGCGGGCGACGTGCGCATCCGAGGCGCTTGCAGGTGAAGCCCGACATCGCGACGGAGATCGTGGGGGAGCGGGCGTCGAATACCGGGGTCGTGCTGTTCTCCACCGTCGTGTTCGCGGTGGTGGCGGGGCTGGTCATGCTCGCGTTCAAGTTCGCATCGCCTGCGGGAATTAATCTGACGGCGATCATCATCGCCGTTGTCATCGCGTCGCTCGCAACCCTGTCCGTGCATATCGCGGAGCAGTGGGAGAAGGTCGTCGTTCTGCGGCTGGGGAAGTTCGACCGGGTGGCGGGTCCCGGATTGTTCTTCACCATCCCCGTGATCGAAAGCCCCACGATCCGCATCGACAGCCGCGTGCGCGTGACCACGTTCGGGGCGGAGGAGACGCTGACAAGCGATTTGGTGCCACTCTATGTTGACGCCGTGCTGTTCTGGATGGTGTACGACGCGAAAGCCGCCTGCACCGAGGTGGGCGATTTCACTCGGGCGGTGGAGATGGCGGCGCAGACCGCCCTGCGCGATGCCATCGGCCGCGGCGAGGTGGCGCAGGTTGCCATCAGGCGCGACCAGCTCGATCGCGAACTGAAGCAGGCGCTCGAGGACAAGGCGTCGGAGTGGGGCGTGACCATCCTTTCCGTGGAGGTTCGCGACATCGTGCTGCCCGAGAAACTGCAGGATGCGATGTCGTTGGAGGCTCAGGCCGAGCAGCGCAAGAAGGCGCGCATCATTCTGATGGAAGCCGAGCAGGACATCGAGGAGATGCTTTCCGAGACAGGCCGGGGCTATGCGGAGAACGAGGAGGCTTTACGCCTACGCGCCATGCACCTTCTGTACGAGAGCATCCGAGAAACCGGCGGGACCGTGGTGGTGCCCAGCAGCTTCAGCGAGGGTTTCGGCGATGTTCTTCCGAAGGATGCTGCCGATGCTTTGGGTAAGATAGCGAAATAATGGTAAAATACTCCTGGAATTAAGGGGGTAAAAATGCCAAAATGCGTACCAGTGAGCGATTTAAAGGACACCGTTTCATTTTGCGAAAAGGTTGAAACCGCTGGAGAACCGGTGATTGTAACGAAAAACGGGTACGAGCGGTTTGTCGCCATCGATGCGGAGCTCTTCCGATCCTATCGCAAGGAGACGCCTGAAGAACATCTGGAACGTCTCCTGCAGGAACCCGATCGTGACATTCGCGCGAGGCGTGTTTCCGATATGAACGTGGGACTCTCTGAGCTCAGGGCGCAGTATGGCCTATAAGGTTATTTGGACGAACAGCGCACGTGCGGATGCCGAGTCGATCATCCGCTATATAGCGGTGGATTTAGACAGCCCGAGTGCCGCGGTAGAGCATCTTGATGCATTCGAGGATGCTGCACGGGAGATGGGTGAGAATCCGCTGCTGCATGCTGTTTCGGCCTTGCCTTCATTAGAGTTGCGTGCTTTGCGTCCCTGCTTCGTCAAGCGATATGTGGTGCTCTATTCCTTCGACGGCGACCAGGTGACTGTGCATCGCATCTTTCACATGCTTCAGGACTATGCGAAGATCATCGAAAGATAGCGTTTCGGAATTATCCTTAAAATAGAGTAATAATTACGAAAAATGTCCTATGACAACTCTTGTTTGTCATAGGACAAATTGGTATCATCGCCCTAACAAGATTTTGGCCGGATCTTACAGACGAGAGAATGCCGCGCCGGGGCATGCGCAAACCTTCGCGAGCGGCGATTCGAACATCGGGAGGAAAGATGTCGAAGAAAAGCTTGGACGCCTCGATTTCGCGCCGTGGCTTTCTAAAAGCGGCAGGTGTAGCCGGGGCATTGGGCTTGGCCGGGGCAGGTGCGATGACCACCGCCGACGGATGGCTGGCACCTGCGAGTGCCGCGGCAGAGCCGGAGGAAAAAGTATCATATCTTTATCACAGGGACCACTGCGGTTGCCACTGCTCGCTCAAATGCACAGTGCGCGACGGCAGAGTTTGCTTTATGGAGCCAAATGATGCCTATCCTGATCCAAAATATCGTAGGATTTGCGCTAAAGGAATCGCAGAGATTCAGCATATCTATAGCGCAGACAGGATTCAGACCCCCCTTAAACGCATTGGTGATCGCGGAGAGGGAAAATTTGAATCTATTAGTTGGGATGAAGCCTACGATATCCTAAAAACGAAAATCGAAGATACGTGGAATGCCTACGGTCACGAGGCAGTATTCGTAAATTGCGCATCCGAGCCAAGGCCAATGTACCCATTTCTACCTGCAGTGTTGGGTGCAGCTACACAAGGGGCTGTTGGAATTGATATGGGCTTGGGAAATGGTGTGGATGATGCCTATGGCTCAAGCAAGGGAACGACGGATTCGCCTGGTGAGTATCTGCAGTGTGGGGCTGGATGGAACAGGCCCACTAATGAGCCAAGAGATTTGATTAACTCAAAATTTATCCTAATGGTGGGGAATAATGTATTAACGAGTGTTCTCTGCCACGGATACAAGTTTTTCGATGCTCAAGACGCTGGAGCTCATACAGTTGCTGTCGACCCCCAGTACTCTTTAGTTGCCTCTAAATGCGACGAATGGGTTCCTATTGAACCAGGTACGGATGCTGCTCTCTACCTGGGAATGGCTTCAGTAATTATTGACAAGAAACTGTATGACGAAGCCTTTATGAAAGCCCGAACGGCATTTCCGTTTTTGGTGAACCGGGAAACGGGAGAGCAACTCACCTTGGGTGAGTCGGTTCCGGAAGGGAAAAATCACGCAGGCGATTATGTGGTTTGGGATAATTCGATCCAATCTGCGGTTAGGCATAACCTTGCGGTCGATCCTGCGCTGTCTGGAACATTTATAATTGATGGGGTTAGCTATCAAACGGTTTTCGATCTTTTCGTTGAAAGCGAAAAAACTTACAACGTCGAGTGGGCTGCAAAGAAAACAGCTATCCCTGCTGAGAAAATCACTAGCATAGCCGAGGAATATGCGAAGAGTGGGGCATCGGCGATCGTTACCGGTTACGGTGGCAACGATAAAATGTCGAATGCTGACGTGGTCGGTCATGCTCTCGTTATGCTTCCCGCCCTTACGGGTAATATCGGGAAGCCAGGTGCTCTTATCGGGAGTTTCGCTGATGGGTTCCATGGCTATGCCGCATCTCTCGGGTCTTGGAAGTTCCCCGACGGAATGAAAGCCGCAACGCCGAAAGTCAAGGTTTTTGAAATGCCGCGTAAGGAAAGCGGTATTCATACAGTAATCGGTGTAGGCGATTTCGTTTTGAATAGGATGCCAAACTTCAACAGTTCGGTGGAATGGATACAGGGTCTCGATTTCTTCTGTGCAATTGATATGTACCACACAACATACGTTGACTATGCAGATTTGGTTTTGCCCGCATGTACTCCTTTCGAAAACGAAGAGCCTTATGCGGGTCTTGAGGCCTATGGAGGACATGTCCTTCTGCGCGAGAAGGCGCTGGATCCTATGTTTGAGAGCAAATCCGATTATCGTATTCAAATCGAGATATCTGAGCTATTTGGGAAACGAGAAGCTCTTCCGAGAACGCAAGAAGAATACATCAGGTATTGCCTTGACACTTCGACCGACGAAACGATAAAAGGAATTTCGCTCGATACCCTCGTGCAGCACCAAGGCGTGCAGCCTCAATCTTGCCAAGAAACATTCCGCAGGTCATTTGTCAACCGATTTGGAACACCGAGCGAAAAGCTCGAGGTCTATTATCAGAAACTGCTTCCCTATAAATTGGCTCTTCCTGTTTGGGTTGCGCCCAATGAAATAGAAAACGAAGAGCTGAAGAAGCGGTATCCCCTCAAGATGTGCTATTACAAATCAAAACTTCGAGTTCACAATCAATTTTGGGATGCAACATGGTTGAACCAGTACGAAGAAGCACACTGCGAGATGAATCCATTTGAGATGAAGTCCAGAAACATGAGTGCAGGTGACGAAGTCCGAATCTTTAACGATCGAGGAGATTGTGTCACGCGAGTGTTTCCCAATGATGGAGTAAGGACAGGAAGCATTCGCATGTTTTCAGGGGTATGGAATAGGTGTTTCAAATCCGGAGGATTTCAGAGCTTATCTAACGACCATGAAGAAGACCGCGCGGCTGTTTTGAAGATGGGGCCTAACATTCCATTTAACGACACCCTTGTTGAAGTTGAGAGAGTGTAGGTGATTTTGATGACTAAACTCGCAATTGCTATCAACTTGCATCGATGCGTAGGGTGCAATACATGTGCTAATGCATGCAAAATGGAAAATAACGTCCCGATGGGGATGCTTTGGAACAGAGTTATAACTGAAGGATCAGATATTCCCGATCAATCTGTTGGATCCTATCCAAACCTGTCTCTGACGAATATACCCATCGCCTGCCAGCATTGCGAAAACCCCGCTTGCATGAAGGTGTGCCCGACCGGAGCAACCTTCAAGGACGACAAGGGACGCGTGGAGATCGACTACGACAAGTGCATCGGCTGCCGCATGTGCATGGCCGCCTGCCCGTACAACGTTCGCGTGTTCAACTGGAACGAGCCGGTGCGGGATCCTGATTTCAATTACGGGGACAAGGATGTTCCCGTTCGCCCCAAGGGCGTGATGGAGAAGTGCACGCTGTGCAAGGAGCGCACCGATCGCGGCGAGGAGCCCATGTGCGTGGTGTGCTGCCCCTTTGACGCCCGCGTGTACGGCGACCTGGACGACCCGGACTCCGAGATCTCGAAGCTGCGCAGCAAGCAGAACGTCCGCATCCTCCTCGAAGATATGGGCACCAAGCCCCAGGTCTTCTACCTGCAATAGGAAGTGATTGAAATGACTTTTTCTACTCGCGGAAAGACCGCGTTGGGCGTCTGCGCCGTCCTGGCCGCCGTCGCGCTGGGATGCTGGATCTACCAGCTGGCTGGCGGCTTGGGCGTCACGGGCATGAACAACTCCACCAGCTGGGGCGCCTACATCATGATGTTCATGTTCATGGTGGGCCTGTCCGCCGGCGGCCTGATCGTGGCCAGCTCCGCCTCCGTCTTCCACATCGAGAGGTACGAGCGCGTGGCGATACCCGCCATCATCTGCTCGCTCGTGTGCATCTGCCTGGCGGGCGCCTTTATCCTCATCGATCTCGGCGGAATCCAGCGCATCTGGCGCATGCTCACCGGCCCGAACTTCGCGAGCCCGCTCGTGTGGGACATGTGCGTGATCACCCTGTACTTGGTGATCAACATCCTGGATCTCCGTTTCCTGGTACGCGGCGACCACAGGGCGGTCGAGATCCTGTCCCGCTTCGCCCTGCCCTGCGCCATCCTGGTCCATTCCGTGACCGCCTGGATCTTCGGCCTGCAGATCGCCCGCGAGGGGTGGCACTCCGCCATCATGGCCCCCATCTTCGTGGCGAGCGCCTGCGACTCCGGCCTCGCCCTGCTGCTCGTTAGCCTGATCGGCCTGCAGAAGGCCAAGCTCTTCGACGCGGGGGACAAGCTGATCGCCAACCTTGCCGGCCTGCTCGCCGTGTTCGTGTCGGTCGACGCGTTCTTCATCGGATGCGAGCTGCTGACGACCGCGTACTCCGGCACCGACGCGGGCAATTTCGTGCTGGGGCAGATGTTCTCCGGCGCCACCGCCCCGTTCTTCTGGTTCGAGATGGTGTGCGGCCTGCTGATCCCGTTCCTGATCCTGGTGTTCGCGAAGAACCGTTCCCGCAAGGGCATGGTGCTCGCGGCGAGCATCCTCGTCGTGCTCGGCGTGCTCTGCAAGCGCGCGTGGCTCCTGTTCACCAGTTTCCTGATGCCCAACGTCTACGGCGGCCCCGGCATCACGCTGGGCACGAAGTCCGCGCAGGCGGATCCCGCCGCCGTGTGGTCCGCCATGGGAGTCTACGCGCCCACCCCCGTGGAGGTCGCCATCATCGTCGGCGCCCTGGCCGGCGGCTTCGCGATCTGGCTGCTGCTGTCCAAGAGGTTCCTGCCCGCCTGGGAGCCGGCGCGGGAAGCCTAGCCTTCGTTCTCCCTCTCTTCCCAAACGCGCCCCGCAGGTACATACGGGGCGCGATTTTACTGCGGTCTTGCCGAGGCCCTCGTTTCAGAAGCCTGCCGCGCGGTTTTCGGATAGTAAGAAATAAATATACAACCTTCAAAATGCACATTCCGTATTTCGGGTCCTAGTCAGCTTTTTAAAATATTTAAATTGCGTCAAAATCTTTTATATGAAATACTCATTTTGCGATAGAAGCGAGGTGGGGATATGGGTGGCATATTCAGACGCAAGATATATGATCGCCTTGTCGAATGGAAGCGAATTTCGAATGGTAGGACTGCCGCGCTCATCGAGGGGACACGTCGTGTGGGGAAGAGCACGGTGGCGGAACAGTTCGCGAAAGATTCCTATGCAGACTATCTCCTAATCGATTTTTCCAAGGAGAGCAACGACGTCAAGCAGCTCTTCTCAGATGCTATCGGCGACCTCGACACGCTGTTTCGCAACCTTTTCCTGCTCAAGGGCAAGGGTCTCCCCGCAGGCGACGCTGTCATCATCCTCGACGAGGTCCAGTTGTGCCCACCTGCCCGGCAAGCTGTGAAAGCGCTCGTCGCCGACGGCAGGTACCACTACATCGAAACAGGCTCGCTCATTTCCATCAAGCAGAACACGCGCGATATCCTCATCCCCTCCGAAGAGCGCAAGATGCTCATGTTCCCCATGGATTTCGAGGAGTTCTGCTGGGCCAGGGGCGATATGGTGACAGCGGATGCCATACGCGACGCGTTCGATGCGAGAAAGCCGCTCGGCAACGCGGTGCATCGCAAGATCATGCGCATGTTTCGCGAATACATGGCTGTCGGCGGCATGCCGCAGGCCGTAGAGGTCTTCGTTAAGGGCGGAACGTATGCGGAAATCGACTACGCGAAGCGGAGCATCCTTGATCTTTATGGAGATGACCTGCATAAATACGATAGCGATGAAAACGGGCACGTGAGTGCGATCTTTAAGTCGCTGTCCGCACAACTCGGCAATCGCGGAGGTAGATTCAAATATTCCGTTATAGGTAAAGGGCAGCGCTACAACCGGTTGAAAAAATCGCTTGGATTCCTCGACGAGTCGATGATGGTCAACTTCTGCACCAACGTGACCGATCCCGACGTGCTGATGGAGATGTATGAAGATCGTGGCAACTTCAAGCTGTTCATGGGCGATACCGGTCTTCTGGTGACACAGGCTTCGGGCAGGGCAAACGATTCCCTTTACAAGAGCCTGGTGGTCGGCACGTCCGGTGCGAATATGGGCATGATCTTCGAAAATGCAGTGGCGCAGATGCTGGTTACTTCGGGGCATGCAGCTCATTTTCACGAGTTCGAACTCGAAGACCCCGCAACGGGAAGGGTCCGACCCTATGAGATAGACTTTCTTATCGTGCGGGGGAGGCGAATATGCCCCGTTGAGGTAAAGTCTTCTGGATACAAGACGCATAAGTCAATTGACAAGTTCTACGAGAAGTACGACGTAAAAGCACCCGAACGCTACGTTTTGTACGGCAAAGACGTGGCGCGGGACGGTGAGATTCTATATTTGCCCGTCTACATGGCGATGTGCCTATGAGCGATGCTTCTGCGCAGTTCGTGCGGTGCTGTGCGGGGTTTTCTTTCCCCCGCCGACGTTGCCGCGGCAAGACGGCAAATAAAAGATGGTATGCTTTCCTCCGTTGACTTTTTAAGGTGGTCCCATGATCGAATTTGATTCCGAAACCCTGAACGCATATTCGCAGGAGCTTGCCTTCTGCGGTAACAGCCTGCTCGACACCGTGCACCACACCGGCGACACCGGCCTGCTGCATGAGTTTTGGGACGTGTTCCCCACGTTCGGGGATGAGCCCCTCGCCGAAGCGGCCGCCGCCTGCAAAGCGTTTGCGGATGATGCCGAGAGGCGCGAGGAGGCGGGGGAGGACCCCGCGACCGAGGTGTCCGTGGAATTCACCAAGCTGTTCGTCGGGCCGCCCCGTCCCGCCGCCGCGCCGTGGGAGACATTCTACCGCGGTGGGGGCGACCGGCAGGACGGACCAAAAGTCGGGTTCGGTGAGGCGACCTTCGAGATGCGGCAGCAGCTGCGCGATGCCGGCCTGGAGCTGAGCAACGAGAACAACCAGTACGCCGACCACATGGGCATCGAGCTCCTCCTCGCGAGCATCTACGCCGACCGTGCTTCGAAGGGCGACGAGGCATCCGCCGAATCGCTGAAATCGTTCGTTGCCGCGCATCCGCTGAAGTGGATCGGCGCGTTCCGCGCGGCTGTGGATGCGGCTGCCCCCGGAGGGTATTACTCCCACATCGTGGCGCTCGCCGAAGCGCTGCTGAACCTTGCCCGCTAGCTTCCATGGGCGAGTTTTCCGACCAGGTGTTCGCCATCGTGGCGCACATCCCGCGCGGCCGCGTGTGCAGTTACGGGCAGGTCGCCCGTCTGATGGGCCGGCCGCGATCAGGGCGCTACGTGGGATATGCGCTGCGCGGCAACCCGTCGCCCGGTGCGGAAGGCGCCTACCCCTGCCATCGCGTCGTGCATAAGGACGGCGAGCTTGCCGGCGCCTTCGCGTTCGGCGGACCAGGGGTGCAGCGCGCGCTGCTGGAGGCGGAAGGCGTCGCGTTCCTGTCGGACGGACGCGTCGACATGGACGCCTGCGCATGGTTCGGCGACGTTTCCTCACTATAGCCCTGTTCCGAACGGTTACCGGCCGCTTCCGCACCGTTGGCTGGGCAATTTGATCCACCCCGCATCGAATCGTATATCATTCAACACATAATCATATACTGAATTCGGTATAGGAGGATTGCCATGCCGGTTCCTTCCGCCCCTCTTCCCCTTATTCGTCCCATCACCGACTTACGGACGCATCTGAATGACGTATGCGCACAAGCGTCGGAGGCGCATGAGCCCATCGTTCTGACTAAAAACGGAGTGGCGTCGTATGTGCTCATGGACAGTCCGACGTATGAGTCCCAGGTTCGCAGCAGCAGGATGTTCCTTGCCTTGCGAGAAGCGGAAATCGAGGAAAAATACCGCCCTGATCCGGTAAGCGCAAAGGAATCGGATGATCGCATGCGCGAGATCTTTGCCACGTGGGGACTCGAGTATGCTCGCGATTAACTGGCGTCCGCGGGCTCATCTCGATCGGGAATCGATCGCTATGTACCTCGGCATTGAATGCGCTGCTCCTCAGGCGGCCCTCAAAACCATCAAGGCAATCGACAGGGCGATTGCTCGCACGCAGATGTTGCCCGACTCGGGCGGGCACTGGAGCCAAAAGGGACTGGACGGGGAATTCCGAACGGTTTCCGCCGGTTCCTACACGGTGTTCTACCGGTACGATGAAGCGACGCTCACCGTGTACCGCATTCTTCACCAACGTCGGGATGTCGATACGTACACCTTGGTCGAGCTATAGCGCCATCTGCGTGATCAGAAACGTGTTGCCGACGGCAGGGGTGAAGCTAGCAAAGTTGATGGCGGGGTTCACGTGCAGTTCGGAGGGGAAATTGGCGCGTTAAAGCGTCGACGCGTGCTTTTCGAGGCTCCGCGCTAGTTTGGGAAGGTCGCCGACGATGACGTTCCAGGCTATGCGTCGGTCGATTTCACCATAACCATGTGCGATAAAATTACGGAACCCCCTCATCTCGTGCCATGCGAGTTCCGGACAAGCGGAGATAACCTCTTCCGAGAGATGTGCAGCATCTTCAACGATGCGGTAGACGGGATTCATTATGGCATCGTATGCGATTTCGCCTTCGAAAGTATGATCATTGCAGAATGAATCCTTCGTGAGGCTGAAATGCCCGATTCTCTTCTCGACGGTTTCACAGTCTTCGATGATTCTTTCGATAAGCGATCGGTCGCGAGCACTACGCTCCATAGAGTAGCACCTGGTCTTTTTTTATATGATTCCAGAATGACTGCCTCATCTGCTCGGGTGGGGCGGTGACTATGTCGAGAGGTTGCCCGATGCGCTTCTCGAGCTGTTGTTGGATGTCGTAAAGTTCAGCGAATCCGATGTGGTCGCCGCAGAGGAAGCGCAGATCCACGTCGCTTCCGTCCGCCTGATCCCCTCGTGCGTAGGAGCCGTAAAGCCATACCTCGCGAATGTCGTGACCGGGCACAACTTCGTTCACGGCTTTTCCTATGGCTTCTTTTTCAACCACGGCGTCTCCTTTTCCGTTTCGCACAGTATATCAACTCATGCCGGATCGAATAGGGCACTGGTACAGAGATTCAGCTTGCGCTTCTGCACAGCGGGAAGTGCCGTCCATGGCACTGGTTTCCTTTTCGCCTTGGTTTCCGGCAAGACAGGGAGGACGATCCTCGGCCCGCAAAAACTCTTGCCTACTCACGTCCATCCGTGCAGCACGGGTCGCTTTGAGAAGATCCGCGAGGCGATGAGGGCGCCAAGGAGGGCAAGCCCGCATCCGATAAGCGCCATGGGTATGATCGAGGAGAGGGCGTTTGGGCCGCAGGCATATGATCCGAATGCGATTCCCGCGAAGAGCGCGCAAGGGTAATCGAGCGCGCCGAACAGGAAGGCGGTCGCGAATACCCGGGTGCTTGCCCTCGCCTTCGAGAATGCGAACCACACGATAACCGTCAGTGCGGCAAGCGTCCCGAAGCTCATGCCCATCACGGGGCTCATCATTCCCAAAACGAGCGCGAGCAACGCCGTCGCGAGAAACAACGGCAAGGCGCTGTCTTCGCGTCTGAGGCTCCAATATGCCGCAGCGGCGCAGAACGGCGCGGCGAGCACCCCGTGCAACGCGTAGAGCTGCGGGAACTGCAGCGCAGGGAACCTGGTTGCCATGCCGATGGCAAGCAGTATGGCGAAGAGGGCGAGCGTGCGGATCAGACGAGATCTCATGGCGGTCCTTTCCCGAGAGCGGATGGTGATATTCTCTCGTAAGGAAAGCCTAATTAATAGGGGCAGATCGAGCATATCCGATGTGGTCAGATCAACGGTCGCTGGAAGGAAACCATGCGCGCCGCAGGGCCGCGACGCCTGGAGCAATGTCTTCGATCGCGATGGCGGAGAACCCGATCAGCAGTTTGTTTTCGGGGGCGGGCCGGCTGAACCACATGCGCTTCGTCCCGTACACCGCGGCGCCTTGCCGGGCGGCGCTTTCCAAAAGCCCGTCCTGCGACATCGAATTCTTCACGGTGGCGAACAGGTGCATACCCGAGTTGATGCCCGCGAGCTCGATGCGATCGCCGAGTTCGCTTTCGAGGGAGGAAAGCAGGGCGTCGTGGCGCTTCCTGTTGCCCGTTGCCGTGCGTCGGAGGAGCTGCTCCCAGTACCCCTCCGATATGAACCGTGCCAGCACTTCCTGCTGCAGGGCGGAGACGGGCGGGTGCGCGTAAGCGAACGTGCGCAGGTAGCGGTTCAGCAGCTTGGGCGGCAGCACGAGGTAGGCGATGCGCAGCGCGGGGGAGAGCACCTTGGAGACGTTGTTCAGATACACCACGCGTCGCTGGGCGTCAAGCGATTGCAGGCTGGGGATGGGGCTCGTTCCGTATCGATACTCGTTGCAGCTGTCGTCCTCGATGATGTAGGCGTAATTCTTCTCCGCCCACTTCAGCAGCCGGATTCGCATATCGAGCCCCATGACCCGGCCCGTGGGGAACTGATGCGACGGCGTGGCGAAAACGATCTTGGGCTTGCGTTCCTCGAGCGCAGCGAAGTAGGCATCGACGCCTTGGTCGACGGGAAGGCCTGCGATGCGATACCCCATCCGCTTGGCCACTTCGTGCACGGTCGCATAGCCGGGCTCCTCCATCGCGATGAGGTGCTGCTCGTGGTCGAACAGCTGGAACACGGTCGCCAGCGCCCCGTCGGTTCCCGCCTGCGGAAGGACTTGCTCGGGGATGCAGGACACGCCTCGCGCTTGGGCGAGGTAGCGCGCCAGGACAACCGACAGAGTGCCCGGCTTGTCGGTGAAGCCGTACCGTGCGAGCCAGGGCGCGGTGCTTGCATACAGCGCGTCATCGGTGAGCTTGCGCCATGTTCTGACGGGGAAGCTGTCGGGTTGGAGGTTCGCGTAGCTGAAATCGTACCGTGCGCTTTGCGCGCGGGTGTTCTCCTGCGTGAACGCATCGCGTTGACGCGGGGCGAGTGCGGCGTGCAGGTCGTTTGCCGTGTCGACGGGGGAGGTGCGGAGGAAGGACGCGTCGAAGTGCTCGACCCGGTATCCGCTTCGGGGCACGTTTCGCACGTACCCTTCGAGCGCGAGCTGCAGATACGCCTGCTCGACGGTGGTGTGTGCCACGCCTGCGTCGGCGCTCGCACGGCGGATGCTGGGCAGGCGATCGCCTTCCACGAGCGTCCCCGATAGGATAGCCCGACGCACCTGATCGTAGATCTGTCGGTACAGCGGCGTTTTGCTCTGGGAGTCCAATTGGAAGAGCAATGTGCGATTGCGGTGGACGGCCATCCGATTACCCTATCTGACCATGTCTATTACACTCATAACTGTCCATTTTACCCATTGCAGATCGAAAGTACACTTCAAGCATCCCGTTCAGGGGGCATCCAGGGAAAAGGAGAAGGAATGGCGCAGACACGTCGTGGATTCCTGAAGGCTTCGGCGCTTGCCGCATTGGGAATCGGGGCAGCGGGCGCGGGGTTGACGGCGTTCACCCCCAAGCCGGCGAACACGGGCATCAAAGCCGAGAAGGTCAAAACCGCCGGATATCAGTACGAGCACGAATACTCCGAGGGCGAATGGCATTATTGCGCCTGCCAGCGCAACTGCTTCGACACCTGCTCGATCAAATGCAAGGTGGTGGACGGTCGCCTGGTGGAGGTGCGCGGGGCCGACAACCCCTTCACCAAAGGGGGGCTGTGCGTGAAAACGCAGAGTTACGTGGACTGGTGCTACCGGGAGGACCGCATACTGTACCCCTTGCACCGCACGAGCGCGAAGGGCCCGGGTGCCACATTCGAGCGCATCAGCTGGGATGATGCTATCGACGAAATCGTCACGCGGTGGAAGGGCCTCATTGCGCAGTACGGGGGCGAGGCCATCACCTGGTCGCGGTACCAGGGGAACCAAGGCAGCCTGAACCGCCGCGTGCTCGAGCCCCTCTTCTACAAGATGGGCGCCACCTACAACGAGGGGAGCATGTGCAACAACGGCTACGTGTACTCGCTTCCGTACACGACCGGCACGGTGCCCGTCATGCGTACCGAGGACATCGCCAACGTGGACCAGTATCTGTCGTGGGGGCATAACCCCGCCGCCGCGTCGCTGCACACGATGAAGTTCATCAAGGAGATGCGCAAGAAAGGCGGCCGCATCATCGTGGTGAACCCGGTGAAGACGGTCGAGTGCATGTGGGCCGATTTGCACGTGCAGCTGCGGCCCGGCACCGATGTGGCGTTGGCGCTGGGCGTGGGCAACTACTTGATCCAGCACGGCATGTACGATCGGGAATGGGTCGAGCAGTGGAGCATCGGCTTCGACGATTACCGCGCGAACTGCGCCGAGTGGACGCCGGAGAAGGTCGCCGAGACCTGCGGCATCCCTGCGGAGCAAGTGGGCCAGATGGCGGAGATGCTGTGGGAGCGCCGTGCGAACATGTGCCTGAAGACCGGCCTTCAGATCGGTCGCCGCCGCAATGGCGGGATGACCCATATTTCCGTGAAATGCTTGACCGGCCTGGTCGGGCATCCCGAAATGTACTACAACATGACTACGAGCGGAGGCTTGCAGCTGTTCAGCAACGCGGCGCCCGCCATGCAGAAGCAGTATATGCAGGGCAAGGCCCCCACCGAAGCGGAGCCCGTAGGCACCATCCGCAACTACAGCAGCCCCAGCCTGGGCAAGGTGCTCAACGGCGAGAACTTCGGTCCCGATCACAACTTCGCGGATAACCCTATCCGCAGCTTGTTCATCTTCGGGAACAACCCGCTGGTCTCGCATCCCAACCGCAATTACGTGGAGCAGGGCCTTCTGCGCGACGATCTGTTCACCATCGTGCATGACATGTTCATGACCGAGGCGTGCAACTACGCCGATATCATCCTGCCCGCGCCGAGCAACTTCGAATACGAGGAGTTCAACGGCGGGTACGGGCACAACTACGCCGTCCACAACGAGGCGATCATCGCGCCGCTGGGCGAGAGCATGGCGAATTGGGAGCTGTGCAACAAGCTGGGCCGCGCCATGGGCTACACCGACGAGGCGTTCTTCCGCGACGAGGAATGGTTCCGCGACCTGTTCATGAAGGACAAGGACTTCACCTACGACGAATTCGTCGAGAAGGGCTGGATCAGCGTTGACCCCAAGGGCTGGGACACCGTGTACGAAAGCGGGTTCCCCACGCCCAGCAAGAAATTCCAGTTCGCCAGCGACGAGCTGGAACACGACCACGGGACGCGCGCACCGCGCTACATCCCCGATCCCGAGAGCCTGACCGGCGATAAGGGCACGTTGAAGAAGTACCCGATCGCGTTGGTGAACCCGTCGGCGAAGGAGTTTTTGAACGGCTGCTTCGGCAACCTGCCGGACAACAACATCCTCTTCCACGAGAACTACCTGTACATGAACCCGCAGGATGCTGCCGAGCGGGGGATTCAAGAGGGCGATGAGGTGCGCGTGTTCAACGATCGCGGCGAGGTCCATCGCGTCGCGCGCGTCATCGAGGGCATCACCGGCGAGCACGTGATGCTGACGTACAAGAGCACGTGGGAATCGGTGCGCGGGAAGAACCGCGAGAACATCAACCGCGTGACGGGCGACGCCCAGGCCGACATGGGCCGCGGCGTGACGTTCATGAGCCTGCTGGTTGAAGTAGAGAAAGCGTAAGCTGGGGAGATGGCAATGACTCAGATGGGATTTCTTTTCGACCAAACGTATTGCATCGGTTGCCAGACCTGCGTGCATGCCTGCCGCGCGCGTCATGGCACGGAGCCGGGCACCTATCCGCGCAAGGCGACCAGCAGCCAGGTGCAGGTGGTGGGTCCGTTCCTATCAATGAGCTGCAACCACTGCGATAACCCCGCATGCGTGTCCGCATGCCCGACCACCGCACTGCAGAAGCGCGAGGATGGCATCGTGGTGCACGATCCCAGCGTGTGCATCGGCTGCTTCATGTGCAAGATGGCCTGCCCCTACGATGCCCCCCAGAAGAACCTGCTGACGGGGACCATGGTGAAGTGCGACATGTGCGCCGCACGGCTGGATGCGGGCGACGAACCCGCCTGCGTGGCAGCGTGCCCGACGAAGGTCCTCACCTACGGCGAGGTCCACGAGCTCGAAGCGGCCGGCGGCGTGTGCGACGGCGACGCCTACCCGTTCGAGGCGATCGGGCCCAACTTCTACGTTATTCCCACGAACTAGCGGAACGCGATGGAAGGGGCTGCGATGGGCGATTTAGAGCTGGCGGGCGAGATGGCACGGTATCGCGCGAGCATCTACCGTACGATCTCGGCGCTGTTCTTGGACAATCCGGATGCACGGACGTTGGAGGGGCTGATCGAAGCGGGCCGTGCTGCGGCGGACGCGGAACCCCCCTGCGCGAGCGAGCGGGACTTCATGGCTGCGCTGGCTGCCGTCGATATCGGCGATCCGGAGGACCTGCGCACGCGGGTGGCAACCGAATACGCCGAGCTGTTCGTGGGACCCCGCAAGCCTTTGGCGAGCCCGTACGAATCCATCTATCTGGGCGGCGACCGCCATCTGCTGAACGCCACCACCATGGCGGTGCGCTCGGTGTACGAGGATCAGGGATACCATGTGGCCAGGCGGAATCAGCTTCCCGACGACCACATCGGCCTCGAGATGGAGTTCTTGGCGCATCTCTGCGACCGGGAAGCCGCTTGCTGCGAGGCGGGCGATGAGGGCGGCGCGCGTGGCGCCCAAAAGGCGGAAGCCGCGTTCATAACCGCGCATCCGGGCCGCTGGGCCTCGCTGCTCGCCGACCGTATTGCGGCAACGTGGTGCGGGAACTTCTACGCGCTGCTGGCCCGCTTCGCCGTCGCCTTCCTGGCCGAAGACGCCGACTACCTGCAACGATAATCAAGAAAGGGTTCATCATGATCTCCGAATTTCCCCTGCTCGTCTTCACGATGCTCGCGGGCATCGCGGCGGGAGCGTATTTTCTGAATGCATTCGACCTTCTCCCCGTGGGGGCGACGAAGGACGTGAACGGCGATGGAGTCGAGCGCGCGTGGGTGGCCCCGCTCGTGCTGCTGATCCTCGTCGCCGCGGGCGGCCTGGCAAGTGCAACCCATATCTTGCATCCCGAACGCATATTGAATGCGATGAGCAATCCGATTTCGCCTATCACCCAGGAAAGCCTCTGGCTCGGCGGCCTTGCCGTCGTCATGCTCGTCGATCTGCTGCTGGCCGCGTTTCGCGCGCAGGGCACGCCCCGTTGGCTGCGCCTCGTGGGGGCGGTGTTCGCGGGTGGCCTGATGGCGGTGACCGGGTTCGCCTACGCTTCGAATTTCGGCGTGGCGGGATGGCGCGGCGCGGCAACGTTCCCGCTCTTCTTCCTCGGCGATATCGCCATGGGCGCGGCGCTGCTCTGCGTGTTCGATAATGCACTTGTGACGGATAAGAACTTCTCCGTGGCGAACGGAGCGATCCAGGCTGGGATGGTGTGCGTTTTGATCGGGCTTGCGTTTCAATTCGCCTCTGCGGGTGCGGACGCGGCTTTGGCGATTGCCGGGGCGATCGTCGGTCCCGCCGTGGCGCTGGTCGTGCAATTGTTCGCGCGGAGCGGGAAAATCATCCCACGCGCAGCTGCGTGGATCATGCTGGCGGCTGTGGTTGCTGGCATGTGCATCGCACGGTACGGTTTTTACAGCCTGTTCGCATAAACTATACACCGGATGCGCCGGTTCCCGACGAGCCGGCGCACGACCGGCATCGCGCCCGCATGCCGGATGGGGATCGATTGTTTTCGGAAGGCTGGTTGGAGCGATGGAGATGCGCAAGGCCGAACGGCAAACCTCGGACGAAGAAGCCCGGTCCCTGCTTGAGGGCGGTCTGTACTGCATCTTGTCGATGGTGGCACCCGACGGCGGCGCCTACGCCGTCCCGATGAGCTACGCGGTCCGCGGCGATACGCTCTACGTGCATTGCGCGAGGGGCGCGGGATTCAAATACGAATGCCTAACCGCGCATCCGCGGGCGGCGGCGGTCGTCGTGCGCGACGACGTCGAGACGATCCCCGGCAAGTTCAGCACCTATTACGAGAGCGCCATAGCGCGCGGTCCGGTGCGTCTGGTGGAAGACGAAGCCGAGCGGCAGATCGTCCTGAACGCCCTGGTGGGGAAATACGATGCGCCGCATGCCAAGCAGGGCAGGAAGTACGCCCGCGCAGCCAGCCCGCGCGTGGACGTGTTCGCATTGGAGATCGAAGAACTCACCGGAAAGGCCCGCCGCCGCCCGCATTAGGAGCGGGCCTGTTCGCAGCTATCGCGAAAGCGGTCGATCCTCCGGGATCAGGTCGTGCCGTCCTTGCCAGTCGGAAAGAGTTGCAAGTGCGACATCCGCCAGCGCCTCGTAGAACGCATCCTGCGCGCCCTCGCGGAACAGCTGTAGGAAATGCGGGGCCCACGGCAGCAGGTGCTTCTCGAGGAGGCAGCGGATGTCTTCGTCCGACACGTCGTTCTGCACGCTCCAGGCGAGCATCATCAGCATCAGGCCGAATTGGTCCTCGGGCTCCTTGACCTTAAGCGTCATCTTCACCCCGCATGCGCGCATCCAGTCGCGCAGCTCCAGCGTTTCGTTGCCGAAGATCACGCTTTCGGGATCGAGGTACACCGAGGCCCACGGTGGCGCAGGAAGCCGGTACGGCCCTATGAACAGGCGGTTGTACGCCTTGTGCACCGCATCTATGCCTTCGTTCGACAGCGCTTCGCGTGCTCGTTCCAGCGCCTTCCCCGCATCAGGCTGACCGAAGGGCCACTCGCTGGCAGACTCGGGGGCCTTCAGCCATGCAATAGCGGCGGCGATGCTTTCCGATGCGGGATCATGGTAGAAGAGCGACCCCAGCACCGAAGGCCAGATTGCGAGATCCGAGTACGTTTCGTTCATGAGGCGGGCCTTTCTTCGGTTTGATAGGCGGACGTTGGGCTTCCACAGCCCTTTGGCCGAACCATGCCTCCCGCAGGATATGGTAGCGCGTGGTCGCGTGGGCGAGATGGTGAGGGTGAGGGGCGGCGATTGGGCGATTCAAATCCGGCAGGCATGCAGGAAATGGCGAATATATCGCGCGTGGGCGCCGGATAGGCGCCGCTTTCCGCGTCCGCCCCATCGGAGGACGGCCGCGGAAAGGACAGGGCAGCGGGGCGGTTCCCGTTTTCGTCGGGGACCTCGCTGCCGTACGGGGAAGCCTACATCGTCAACCCGACGTTGCTATAGCTTCCATAGAAGACCATGCGTGCGAGGCACAGGCCGATGAGGACGCAGACGAACCCTGCCCACAGCATGCCCGAACTCCCCTTCCTCGCACCCATGAACTGCAGGACCGCACCGGCTGCGATGAGCACGATGGCCCCTCCGACGAAGCCCGCGGCACCGTCCATATCGATCATCATGCCGCTTGAGGGCACTGCGGCTCCCGCGGCGGCGAACAGGCCGATTACCGCGATGATTGCGAGCGCGGCGCCGACGATGGCGACGATGGAGAGCTTCCTCGCGTCGATCTTGCCGGATGCCAACACGGCGGATGCCAAGGACGCGCCGCCCGCCAGGCCGATGCCCAGCTCCAGGCAGATCCCCCAGGGGCCATTCCATGTGGGGACGGTGGGAATCATATAGGCGACGCCCACCATGATGGCGGTCAGCACGCCCAAGGCGATGACGACGATGCCCCAGATCTTGCGCTGGGCAGCCGCCGGGTGCTTCGCCATGGCGAAGATCCAGTATGCGGCAGCGGCCACGATGGCAACGCCGGCGACGGCGATCTCGTTGGTCAGCGGGCTGCGTCCGAGGCCATCGACCATGCCGAACACATGCCCCAGGCTGCTGAGATGGAAAAATGATGCGATGAGGCCGATTGCCAGCACGATGATGGGGACGACCATCTGCGAGTCGGTCTTCTTGAGCGCGTCTTCGTCGGCTGCGGTGCTCTGAGCAAGCGCTTGGACGCCGATGGCGCACAATGCCAAGGGTACGAGCAGGGTGAAGATGAGCAGGGGCATCTCCGAAGTGGCATTCGCGGTAAACATTTACTCCACCTCTTTCGGATTCAGAACCTCGCCCGTGGAGGTGCCGCCCTGAGGCGCCACCGAACATCCCTTGAAGATGGTGGTCGGGCTGGTGTAGCTGGGGTCGGGGAGCGGCGCGAACCATTCGCTCTCGCCGTGCTTCTTCTTCATTTCATCGATGGGGCCAAAGTCCAGCGCGTACAGCGGGCAAGCGTCCACGCAGATGGGGTTCTCGCCCTTGGCAACCCGGCTTTCGCAGGCATCGCACTTGCGCATCTGGCCTATTTCCGCATCGAAGGCGGGGACGTTGTAGGGGCATGCGAGCTCGCAGTACTTGCAGCCGACGCATTTGTCATGATCGACGGACACGAATCCCATCTCGTCCTTGTGCATGGCGCCCGTGGGGCACACGTACACACAGGCGGGATCTTCGCAATGGTTGCAGTTCATGGATGTGTAGGTGGTCCATACGTTGTTCGAGCGGACGACGCCCGCCTCGTCGACGTCGATGCCGCCGCCCACATACTCGTACACCTTGCGGAATGCGACTTTGGGCGAAAGGTCATGGTAATCCTTGCATGCCAGCTCGCAGGTTTTGCAGCCGGTGCAGCGAGAGGCGTCGAAATAGAAAGCATATCGGTTCATGGTAGCTCACCCCTCCTTAGGAAATCTTGCGTACGCCAGCGACGTTGGAATGCTGGGGGTTGCCCTTCGCGAACGGCGAAGGATGGTCGCGGGTCAGCGTGTTGATGCATCCGCCATGGTCGATGCGGTCTCCATGCATATCGGCGTCGCGCCATGCGCCTTGCGGGATGGCGAGGCTGCCGGGGATGATGCGCGGCGTGACCTTCGCCTGGATGTACATCTCGCCGAATTCGCTGAAGACGCTGACGGTCTCGCCGTTTTCGATGCCGAGCTTCTTGGCGTCCATGGTGTTGATCCACACCTCTTGGGGGGTCGCCTGCTTCAAGACCTCGACGTTGCCCCAGTTGGTGTGCGTGCGGGCCTTATAGTGGAAGCCGATGAGCGTGAAGGGGTACTCGTCGGTGCAGTCCTCGTAGCTGTCCATGCCCGGCGTGTACAAGGGGATGGCGGCGACGACGTCGCGGGGATCGTCGAACTGCCACTTCTCGACGATCGTGGTCTGCAGCTTCTCGGAGAAGATCTCTATCTTGCCCGAGGGGGTCTTCAACGGGTTGGCGACGGGGTCGTTGACGAACGCCTTGAACGCGGGGGTGTAGCCCTGTGGGTCGCGGTAATGGAATTCTCCCACCTTGTAGCCCTCTTCGTAGCTGGGCATGCGGGGGTCCTTGGCTGCAGCGGCCTCGTAGATCTGTCTCGTCCAGCCCTCCTGGTCCTTGCCGTCCAGGTACTCATCGCGCTTGCCGGCGGCTTCGCACAGGTCGGCGCACACGTCGAAGGAGCTGCGGCGCTCGAACTTCTCACCGGTGGTTGCGGCATCGGCGAAGGTGATGGATGCGACATCGCCCGACCAACCGTCGTTGATGATGCCCTTCTGCTCGGCGCGCATGATATCGGGAAGCAGGATGTCGGCATATTTCGCCGCATCGTTCATCAGCGTTTCGAACACGAGGATGAACTCGCACTTGCTCTCATCCACCAGGATGTCGTGGGCGCGGTTGCTTTGGGAATGCTGATTGGTGAAGCAGTTTCCGCCGTATTCCACGAGGAACTTGATGTCGGTGGAAAGCTTGTCGGTACCCTGGACGCCGTCGTGGAGCGCGGTCATCTCGTGGCCGTGGTCGATGGCGTCGGCCCAGCTGAAGATGGAGATCTTGGACTTGCAGGGGTTCGTGCCGCTGATCCAGGGGATGGTGAAGGAATACGATCCCACGCTCAGGCCGCTGCTCGTTCCGGGCTTGCCCAGGGCGCCCACCATCAGGGGCAGCAGACTGTAGGCAAGGTAGTTGAGCTCGCCGTTGGAATGGCGCTGAACGCCCAGGTACTGGCCGACGAACGGAGCCTTCGCGTCGGCCAGCTCGTGCGCGAGCTGGATGATGCGCTCCGCGGGGATGAGCGTGATCGGCTCGGCCCATGCAGGGGTCTTCTTCACCATGTCATAGCCGGTGCCCATGACGTAAGCCTCGTAGGACATGTTCTTGCCCTTGTACGCTTCGGGCATGGTTTCCTCGTCGAAGCCGATGCAATACGTGTGCAGAAAGTCGCGGGCGACCAGGTTCTCCTCGATGAGCACGTGGGCGATTGCGGCGACCAGGGCCGCATCGGTGCCGGGGCGGATGGGAAGCCATTCGTCATCGTTGTTGCACTTGGTGTCGCTCATGCGCGGGTCGATGTGGATGTACTTGGCATCGGGGTTCATGCGGCGGGCCCAGTTCCAACCGTGCTTCGCCTCGCCCGTGCTGCCCATCATGCTGTCGGACGGTGCCCAACCGGCAAGGATGACCAAGTCGGAATCGATGATGGCGGCAGGGGTCGAACCCGTGTTCGCGCCCCACATGTACGGGGCGATGAATGTGGACTGCGCGGCGGAATAGGTCCCATAGTAGCTCAGATAACCGCCGGTGGTGGCAAGCCAGCGCCCGATGGGACGGCCGGTCAGGCTGTACACGCCGGAGCCCAGCGTCCAATACACGGCTTCGGGACCGTAGTTCTTGTATGTGCGCTGAAGGGCGTCGTTGATGGTGGTGATTGCCTCGTCCCAGCTGATACGCTCGAATTCGCCGTCGCCGCGCTTGCCCACGCGCTTCATGGGGTACTTCAGGCGGTCGGGATCGTTGATCCAGCGGCGCACCGAGCGGCCGCGCAGGCAGGCGCGCTGCTTGCTGGTCTCGTCATCATCCCATGCCTTGGTCTCGGACTGGATCCACTGGATCTCGTCGTCCTTCACATGCATCCAGAGCGGGCAGCGGCTTGCGCAGTTGCACGAGCAGTGGCTCTGCACGACCTTCTCCTCGCTGCTCTCCTGATTCATCTCGCTGCCGTACGCGGGTTCGACTTTGTCGAACATCGTGTCGAGCAGCACGCCGCCCGCGGCCAGTGCCGCTGTTGCCGCGGCGCCGCCCTTGAGGAACGTTCTGCGCGATACGTCCGTGGTGAGCATCGTCTCGTCCATGAGCTCTTCCTCCCTCTCGTCTTGAGTGCTCTCCGAACTCTGAAATCTGGCTTTGCGGGCTCTTCCCAACGCCCGTCTGCGAAGGAAATATAGCAGCCTCGTGAATGGGCCACATCACATGGGGTATGTGATATTTGCTATCTATATCGATAAAAGGCCAGGTCAGAGATAGGTGAGTATCAGGCCTGAAGGCTTGTCCGCCTTCTTTCTCCGAAAAAAACACCGCATCGTCCCGATTGCAATCCGTTTGCGGTTTCTGCTAGGTTAGCAGCTGCTTGCCGGCAAGGCGACGCGTCGTGTTCGGACGCGTTTTGGGGAAGGGGGAATCGCGTATGAGGCCGCTTGACGAAATCGACGTGCGCGCGTTGCCCAGCGAGGCCTATCGTCCGTACGCCTCGCTTTTCGTGGATCAGCGTTCCGCCCTCGCCGAGCGCATAGCCTCGTTCGGGCTCCCGACGGTTCCCCGCTCCCGCGATGCCGCTCAGATCGCGCGCATCCGCCGAGGTCTGGAGGAGAGCGGATGCTCGCTCGGAAACGGCGGGAAGTCCCTCGCATGGAACCGCATGTCGCCGGCGTGCGAGCGGTGCCGCACGGGGGAGAAGAGCGTGTCGTTCTTCCTCTCCCTGGCGTGTGACAGGAAATGCTGGTTCTGCTTCAATGAGAACCAATGCGATTGGGATGCGTATCGAAACGCGAAGACCGATTGGCGTTCGGACATGGATTCCCGGTTCCAGCAGATGGGCGGTCTTGATTTCGTCGCGCTCACCGGAGGCGAGCCGATGCTCTACCCCGAGGAGGCGTGCGCGTTCTTCGCGCACGCGAAGCAGCTCGACCCCGCCGTCCACTGCCGTCTGTACACGGCGGGGCTGAACGTCGACGCGAAGCGGTTGGAAGAGCTTGCCGCCAGCGGGCTCGACGAGATCCGCTTCAGCTGCAAATTGGACGATCCGCCTGCACGCAAGCGGGAACTGGTCGAAAGGATCGAATCTGCGTGCGGCGTCGTCCCCACCGTGATGGTGGAGATGCCCGTCATACCCGGCTCCCATGACGAGATGCTGCAATTGCTCGATCATTTGGAAGACGCCGGTGCGTTCGGGATCAATCTGCTGGAGTTCTGCTTTCCCCTGCATCATGCTGACGAATACCGGCGCCGCGGCATGCAGCTGGTGGAAGACCCGTACCGTGTCGTGTACGATTACGGATACGCCGGCGCGATTCCCGTGGCGGGAAGCGAGCTCCTCTCCCTGCAGTTGATGGCGGAGAAGGTGGCGCAGGGGACGCGCTTGAGCCTGCACTACTGCTCCCTGGAGAACAAGAACACCGCTCAGATCTTCGAGCAGAACCATGGCGGTGCGCTCTCCATCCCGGGGTACCGCTTCTCCAAGGCAGACTTCTTCTACCGCACCGTGCGCGTATTCGGGGAGGATGCTGCTACGGCAGCGCGGGCGCTTGAGGGCGAGGGCGCCTTCGTCTCCTACGATGCAGAGGGGCGCATGGCGTCGTTCTCCCCCGATCACCTGGCCATGGTCGCATCCGCCCTTCCGAAGGCCGCACGGTTCCATGCCTCGTCCGCTGTGATCGAGCGCGGGGAGGATGGCCGCGAGCGTTTCCGCGAAGTCGATCTCCATGTGCTCGAACCGGCGGATGTGGAACGGCCGGAGGAAGTATGAACGCCTTGCAGACCGGCATAGGGCAGGGAATAGAATTCTTCGCCCTCGCCTTGTTCACCGCGTTCACGACGTCGGGGATCTGCGCTTTCGCGGTCATGGCGGCGCGTATCGGCTTCGGCGGCGAAAGCGGGGATGCGCGGATGCGTTTGGAGAGGTTCCTCGTCATCCCCCTCGGCTTCGCCGTGTTCGGACTGATAGCCGCCGCGGCGCACCTGGGGCGTCCGAGCAATGTGCTGTTCGTTCTCACGGGGGCGGGCAGGTCGCCCCTTTCGAACGAGATCGTGGAGGCGGTCGCGTTCTTCGCAATCGCCGGTCTGGTGTGGTACGCCAGCTTCAGCGAGCGCATATCCGATCATATTCGCTTGGGGCTGCTCGGCGCGGCATGCGTAGCGGGGGCATTGTTCATGGCGGGCACCGCCAATGCCTACTCCATCGCCACCATCGTCACATGGAACCTTCCCTACACCCAGGTGAACATGGTGTGCGCGGGCATCATGGGGGCTATCCCCATTTCCCTGCTCGCCTTTTCCGCGTCCGGCATTCCGCTGCCGCGCGCATGGGCCCGCGGGCTTCTCGTGATGGGGGCGGTCGCCTCGCTTACGGCTTTCGGCACCCAGATGATGCAGTACGGCGCATTCGCCTCTTTGCGGGATGCCACCTCGGGCGCGCTCGACCTCGTTCCGTTCTGCTACGCTGCCTCGGCAGGGTCTTTGGCGCTGGCCGCCCTCTCGCTGGGAATCGACGCTTCCCGCGTGGCGAAGGGGCAGGGCCTGGGCGTTGCCCGCGCGTCGTTTTCGTGTGCGATCATGATGGGGGCGATCGTGATGGTCCGCTTCGTGTTCTACGCAGTCCATATGACGGTGGGATTCTGATCATGGCCGAGGTGCGGGAGGAAAATGCGGTCGGCGCCGATTACCTGCGCGGGTCGGCGGCTCTGCGCGAACGCGTCGCATCGGGCGGGCGCCTGCCCCGTGCGAACGTCTCGGTCATAGGGTACGCCCTGCTTCTGACCATCAACGCTCTTTCGCTGTGGGGCGGTTTCTTCCCGTTCTTCCCCATGAGCATACATACCCCCGAGATCACCCAGGCGTTTTTCCTATCCCAGTCGCTGGCGTACGCCACCATGCTCCTGGGGACTGCCGTCGTCGTCTACTTCCGGCCGGGTATGATTCGCCACGCCCTTATCTTCGCAGGCGGGGTACCGTTGGCGGCGGGATCTTGCTGCCTTATCGCCCTCATGTACGTTCCAGGTCACACCATTGCGTTGGCGGTGGTTTCGGGGCTGCTCATGGGGGCGGGCTCGGCGGGATTCTCCATGGCGTGGCAGCGCTACTTCAGCGCGGAATCGCCCGAGCGGGGGAACTATTTTCTGCTGATGGGGACGATATGCGCCCCGCTCCTCTTCTTCGCACTGTATCTGCTTCCCGAATCGGTCCCCGTGTTCGTGACGCCTCTGCTCCTGGTCCCGCTGTGCGGGCTTTGCGCGATCCTCGCCACGCGCACCATCGATTTCGACCAGGCGTCCCTCACCGATATCCCGCGCGACCACCCGGCGGTGTACCGCAAGTTCCGCTCCGATTACTGGCGAAGCGCTCTCGCGATCGGCGCGCTGGGGTTCTGCGCCGGTGCGATTCGCGCGGTGGCGTTGGGCAATCCGGCAGGCGGAGGGGGCATCAACGCCATGTCCATGGTGGGTGCGGGGGCCGCGGCGCTGATCCTGCTTGCCGTTTGGCGCCGCGGATCGTTTCGCATCGACGTGGCAACCGTCTTCAAATTGCTGCTTCCCGCCATGTTCGCCATCGTCGTCGTGCTCCCGCTGTCTTCCGGCATGTTCGTCGATCAGGCTGCCGGCATTGCATATCTGCTGTTCAGCCTTGCGAACCTCACCATGCTCCTGCAATGCGCCCAAGCCTCGCGCGACCGCGGCATCAGCCCCGCGTACACTTTCGGGCTGTTCGGCGGATTGGTGTACGCGTTGCAGGATGGAGGGTTTTCGTTCGGGTACTGGACCAACACGATGGGGTGGGAAAGTCCCATGCAGCTGTACATCGTCGCCTTCGCCGCCTTGGTTTCCATCGTGGTCGTCCTGTACTCGCTTGCCGTGGACAAGGACCTTCTCGGAGGCGCGCGGGCATCGTCCCCCTCGAATCCCGATAGCGTCGAGTTCCTTATCGCGGCGGCGGAGGAGGATGGGGCGGTTCGCGGTTTCGGCCAGAGGAGGACGGTTCCGCGTTCCGATGGAGCAGATGCGGCGGCTTCGGATGACTCGGATGCCGAACATCTGCGCGACCGGCTCTCCAAACGCTGCCTCGAGCTGAAGGCGGCCTATGGGCTCACCAAGCGCGAGGCCGAGATCCTCGAGCATATCGCCCGCGGGTACAGCGTCTCCCATATCGCTGAGGAACTGGTGATCTCCGAGAACACCGTGCGCACGCATTCGAAGCATATCTACACGAAGCTCGACGTGCACAAACGCCAGGAGATACTGGACATCATCGACGCGTTGTAGGGAGGCGCCGCTCGAAGCGGGGCGGAGCCGCGATCGCGTCCCGCCCGCCGCCGCCCGCGTGATCTCGTCGGGATCGCCTGCGGGGAAGAATGGTAGGATGATCGTGTCGGCCCATACGAAGGAGGCTCCCATGAAGATCAATTTCAATGCTTTCGAGGAGAAGCACCACGATCGGTTCAAGGGCGGGGAAGGCGTGTTCCACCAGCGCATGGTGGAAGATGATGCCTGCAAGATCATGCGCGGCATGTTGCAGGCGGGATCTTCGCTGGGCGAGCACACGCACGAGGGGGATTACGAAGTCGTCTACATCGTGTCGGGTGCGGCGACCATGATCTTCGACGGTGTTCCCGAAGAGCTTTCCGCCGGCGATTGCAGCTATTGCCCCGAGGGGCATACGCATCGCCTTATGAACACGGGCGATGAGGACCTGATCTTCTTCGCGGTGGTTCCCAAGACGGCCGGCATGTGAGCGTCGGGATGGATGCATCGTAACGTTTCTCTGAATTGTACACGGCGAGACCGCCGGTCGCATGATGCTTGGTCATACTGGGACGCGTACGATTGCAGAGCCGTCGCGGGCGGCTGGAAGGAACAGGGCGATGATCGAGAAGGAATTCCGCACCAAGGGCACGTGCTCCCGTGCGATTTACGTCAAAATCGATGACGGGGGGATCATCCGGGATGCCGAGTTCGAGGGAGGTTGCCCGGGCAACCTTTCGGGTATCGGCAAGCTGGTGCTGGGCAGGCGCGCCGAGGAGGTTGCGGATCTGCTGCGCGGCATGCCGTGCGGGCCGCGGGCCACGTCGTGCCCCGATCAGCTTTCCCGCGCGCTCGACGAGATGCTGGCGGAAAGCAGGCGGGCGAGAAGCGCGTAGGGTTCCCCCGTCCGCTACCGGGTCGGAGGTCTCGTTTCGAAGCCTGCCTCCCGCCATCGGCGCGTTCGGGCGCGGCGCACGGATCTCCTCGCTTGAGGGGTTCCATGCGCCATCGCGTGCTCCTGCCTACGAGGCGGCACGTTGCGCGGCGCCGCTATCCGGTTCCTTATTCGGCCTGTTCAGATAAAACTCCAGCGCATATGCCGTCACGTCCGAGCGGTCGATGATGCCGCAGATCTTCCCATTGTCCAACACCGGCACGCGCCGCATGCTGTTCTCGCTGAGGATGCGGTACATGTCGTGCACGGTCGCGTGAGCGTCGATGCCGACCAGGCGGTTGCTGGCGATGGAGGTCACGGGAAGCTCCATGATGCGGCCGATCCAGCGCTCGACATCGGGATCGATACGGTTGCCGCCGTCGGCGACCGCGTAGAAATCCACCGCGGTCCCATCGCGCCGGGGCGAGAGCGCGCGCATCAGGTCACCGTCGGACACATATCCGGCGGGCTTGCCATCCTCGTCGATCAGCGGCATGCCGTCGACGCGGCGCTCGGCGAAGAGCCGCGCGGCGTCCGCTACGGTGGAGCTTGCGGGCAGCGTGAGGAAATCGTGCGTCATGATGGACTCGAGGGTGCGGCGCCGCTCGCCGTGCGGATCTTCCTGGGCGGCATCCTCCACCCGGTCGCGAACGGCGATGACGGCTATGGCCAGAGCCGCCGCGATCAGCACCGCTTGAAGCCCGAACGAGAAGTTGGTTCCGGCGATCTGCGCTTCCACGGTTCCCATGGTCTGCTGGCACAGCGCGGTCCATAATGCGTAGGCGGAGATGACGATAGCGGTGCCCAGGGATCCGGCCACCTGGCGCAGCGTGTTGTTCACGGCGTTGCCGTGGTTGACAACCTTGTTGTCCAGTGCGTTGATACCCCAGGTGGTGACCGGCATGTTCACCATGGACATGCCGAGCAAGCGGACGGCCATGACGATGGCGACGAACACCATGGTCGTTTCAAGCGTGAGCTGGGTCATGATGAGCGTCCCCGCGAGCAGCGTGCCCAGTCCGGCGATGGCGAGCCCGCGCGGCCCGCGTTTGTCGAATATACGCCCCGCGACCGGGCCCATAACGCCCATGATGATGCTGCCCGGCAGCATCACGAGAGCGGCGGTGGTGGCGGTCTGCCCCATGATGGTCTGCACGTAGATGGGGATGATGACCATGTTGGCCATGGTGGCGCCCTGCGAGACCATGCAGATGATGGTGCCGATGAGGAACTTGCGGTTCTTCAGCACGTCGACGCGCAGCATGGGGCGCTCCAGCCTGTTCTGCCGGATGAAGAAGAGCACGACGATGATGCTGCCGCCGATCATGCTCGCCGCCGCCAGGGGAGATAGGCCGCTGTTGCCCACCTCAGAGAAACCGTACAGCATGCCGCCGAAGCCGAAGGTCGAAAGCAGGACCGAGAGCTTGTCGACGCCCTTGACCGTCGGGTCGCCGCCCTCCCCGCGCTCGAGAAAGAAGGCGGCGAGGACGACGTCGACCGCTCCCAGCACCGCGACGGCGAGGAAGATGATGTTCCATCCCGCGTGGTCCACGACGACGCCGGCCACCACGGGTCCGATGGTGGGGGCGAAGGCGATGATGACGCTGAACACGCCCATCGCCATGCCGCGCCGCTCGACGGGGAATGTCAGCAGAAGCACGGTCATCACCATGGGCATGAGCACGCCGGCGCCCGCCGCCTGCAGCAGGCGGGCGGCCAAAAGCACGGGGAACGCGGTGGAAAGGCCCGCTGCCAACGTGCCCGCCGTGAACACGCCCATCGCGGCGATGAAGAGCGTTTTCACGCTGAAGCGGTCGGTCAGGTACGCCGAGATGGGGATCATCACGGCGTTCACCATGGTGAATCCCGTGGTGAGCCACTGCACGGTGGCGGCGCTCACCTGCATGTCGCGCATGATGGTGGGCAGCGCCGGTCCGAGGATGGTTTGATTGAGGATTGCGATGAACGTGCCCGATATGAGCACCGCCAACGTCATGGCCTGCTTGCGTGTGATTCCCAGCATGGGGCGCCTTCTTCAACATACTTCCGTTTTTCGCTGAAGTATTGTGCGCCTCGTCGCGGGGAATGTCCACCAACATGCTGGTTTTGTGAGGCAATGTTGTAGGGGAGAAGTCGGGCCTTTACTCCCCGTGTGCGGAGCATGCTTCCTTGAAGGCCGAGTACCCCTGATCGTCCATCTCTGCGTAGGGGATGAAACGCAGCGCGGCGCTGTCGATGCAGTAATGCAGGCCGCCCGCGCCCGCGGGTCCGTCGTTGAACACGTGGCCCAAGTGGCTGTTGCCCACGCGGCTGCGAACTTCGGTGCGCACCATGCCATGGCTGGTATCTTGGCTGGTGACGATTACTTCCGGCGCGATGGGCTTGGTGAAGGCGGGCCATCCGGTGCCAGCATCGTATTTGTCATCTGAGGAGAACAGCGGTTCGCCCGTTGCCACATCCACGTACAAGCCGGGGTCGTCGGTTTTCAGGTATGCTCCCGTATAGGGCGCCTCCGTGCCGGCTTGCTGGGTGACGCGGTATTGAACGTCGCTCAGCGCTGAGCGGAGCTCCTGGTCGGATGGTTTGGAGTATCGGCTCGCATCCACTGAGACGCCGGCGGGATCGCCTTCCGTCACCGCGTTGCCGTCAGCGGCCGGCGTGCCGCACATCTGGCCCGAATCATCGACCGCGCAGGTGCCGCCGTCCTCGCCGCGTTCCAACTTCACGTTATCCAGCGTGCTGAAATCGATGGGGCAGTAGCCGTTCGGGTTCTTCCGCAGGTAATCTTGGTGATAGTCCTCCGCCAAAGCGAACGTGGCGAGTGGCTGGAGCTCGGTGGCGAGGGGTGCGTCGTACCCGCTCTGCACCTCGTCGAAGACTTCCTGCAACACGGGCAAGTCCGCTTCGTCGGTGTAGTACACGCCCGTGCGGTACTGGCTGCCCACGTCGTTGTGCTGCCTGTTCACGCTGGTGGGGTCGATGACCTGGAAAAACTGCCGCGTAAGCGTTTCCAAGCTGACGATGGAAGGATCGTATGCGATGCGAGCGGTTTCCGCATAGCCCGTGGTGCCCGTGCAGACCTGCTCGTAGCTGGGATCCTCGGTGATGCCGTTCGCGTAGCCCACTTGCACATCGGCCACACCCGGAATGCGGCTGAAGTATTCCTCGATGCCCCAGAAGCATCCACCTGCGAAGTATATCTCGTGCACGCTGCCATAATCGATGTTCACGGATGCCTCCTGCGAACTGCCGCCGGAATCGCCTTGCGCGCCGTTCGAGGGGGAAGCGGAGCATGCGGCCAGGGCTATCAAGCACACGAGCAGGGCGATTAGAGGCGCCGCTGCACTGAAGATAGCGGCCGATCCCCTCGCTGCGTGCTGGATGTCATGCATTCCCATGGCAACCCCCCCCTTGCGTCCCCGCTTATTTTACCGCGAGGAAGTCGCATATGGAAAGAGGGGCAGCACGGCGGGCGAGGCCAGGTTGGATGCACGTTGGATGCAGGGACGCCGATTCCCAGCTCGTGGCAAACCGCGCTGGAGGAGTTCGATTCCCCCAGCGCGAGCGGCGCCTCGTGCAGGTTGGGAAGCGTGATGTTCTGCACCATGCAGTCCGGTTCCACATTGTTGAGCAGGCCGATCTCCTTGAGGATGGACCTTTCCAGCGGCTCGCTGAAACGCAGCACGATGCGAGCGCTATTCGCGCTTGTCGGGCTCCTTCTCCCAGGCGAGGTCGATGAGGCCCTGCTGCGAGTGCACGTCGCACTTCGCCATGATGTTGCGCGCGTGGGCGTGCACGGTGTTCAGCGATATGAAAAGCGCATCGCGGATATACGGGCGGCTGCGGCCCGCGATAAGGAGTTCGGCGACCTGCAACTCGCGCTTGGTGAGGCCGTAGCGCTCCGCCATCTCCTGCGCGCGTTCCTCGACGGCAGCCTCCAGGTCGCTTTCGGAGGTGTCATCGGTTTCCCGGGGCTCCTCTTCCGGCTCGTCCTCCCCAACATCGCCCAACGGGGCGTCGGCGATGCTGAAATGCCATCGGGGGTTGAAGCCGCCGACCATGCACACGGTGAGGGCGGCGGAGACGATTGCAAGGGTAGCGAATGTACCCCATTCCGGCCAGATGCCGGCGCTCCGCAGATACATTCCGCCTTCCGCCCCCGCGAAGATCCCGATGCCTTCCGCGACCATGAGCATGGCGAACACGATATCAGCCCGGTGGCCCGTTCGACGCAGATATTTGGGAAGCGTGGTCCAATAGACGAATTGCAGGCCGATCATGCCGATGAGGTTGACGGTGTAGGCGAGGGCGCGGTAGACGGCCTCGCTCTGCCCCGAGCAGAGGATGGTGGCGCTGAACAGCCCGAAGGGCAGGGTCCAGCGGATTGCGAGCGTGAAGTCGATGAGCCGTGACGTTGCGGAGAACACGCGGCACAGGATGAGGGCGACCACTCCCGCGATGGTGAAGGGGATGAGGAGATGCAGGTAGCTGTTCTCTGCGAACGACGGCGCGGAGACCGTGCGCAGGTAGGCCGACATGATCCAGAGGGTGGCGATCAGGATGAAGAATTTGCCGTAGCGCGCGGCGGCGCTTCGGTAGGAATGCACGGGATGCTCTTCAACGGAGGGAGGCTGATCCTCGGCCCGCAGGACATTCTGGAAGGCGAATGCCGCAGAGGCCAGGGGCATGGCGACGATGAGCAGCGTGACGAAGATCGTGGACGCGTTGGCGAGGTGCATGACGGCGAAGAACGACCACGCTATTCCGAAGGAGAGCGCGATGTAGAGCTCGATCGTGCCCCCTTCGATCTCCGTGAACTTCGCACCCCAGATGATGCCCAAGAACGTGCAGCCGACGCCGCAGAGGAGCGCGCCGGCGGGGAAGATGGTCTGATACTGCTCGACCGAGGAGAATGCGAAGAAGATAACGACCGTGCCGGCGGCGGCGCAGAGGGCGCCGATGGCACCGAACACCTTGCTGCGCGCGAGAGCCCTCTTCAGGGCCAGGGCGAGGTACGCCAAGCCCGCGAAGCATTCGAAAAGCGCAGCAAACATCCAGATCTCCTCCTGGCTGCCTGCAAATCCGTATTCCACAATGAGGATACTCGAGTACAGCGTGCCGTAATTCCAAATCAGGAACAGGGCGAAGCCCAGGAATTGCCTGAGGTAGACATCGGCCGATTCGCTTCGTTCGAGAAGCCTCTTGCGGAAATAAGCGCCCGCGGCTTCCCCTATTGCTGGAATCGTCGCCATTTCCCCTCTTTTCGCTCGGGAAACAGTTTACCATGAGCGCGAGGGGTTGTGTGAGGCTAACCCCTAAGTATTACCTGTTCAGAATTATTCTATAAATAAATAGTAACAATATGATGAGGAAGGCTTCGGAAGTGGATTCGCCTAATCTCACCATGTCGTTACGATGGCAGGGGCGGGAAAGAACGGTAAACCTATGGGACGAGCTGGTGCCACCCGTCTGTTTCGAGGTGGGTGGAGGAGGCACCAGGCTAGAGAGGGTATTGGTACGAAAACGGAAAGGAGCTGATGCTGATGGCAGCAGAGGCCGCCTTGGATGCTTCCAAGGCTAACAATACCAAGACAAATGGAGGAGGCTTGAAGAGCCTTTTCACGAAGGAGGACTGGTGGGCCGTATGGATCGGCCTGGGCGTGGTTATCCTCGCCCTCATCCTGTACGCCGCAGGCGGAAGCCTGAACGGCATCATCGTGAAGTTCAAGGCTTACGATAACTTCGCGGATCTCCCGGGAATCGTTGCGGGACAGCTTCCCAAGATGCTCGGATTGTATCTGTCGATGGCCGTGGTCTTCACGCTTGCAATCGGTGTCATGGGGCGCAATGTCGGTAAATTCCTTGCCGGTTTCACCCTGTTGTTCGTCATGGCCATCCTCACGCAGATCTTCGCTGCATGGAACGTTGCCAAGACGCTCAACCTGGAAGCCCCGGTCATGGCGCTTATCGTCGGCATGATCCTCGGCAACTTCATCAAGATCCCCGAGTGGTTCGACGCCGGCATGCGCACCGAGTTCTATGTGAAGACCGGTATCGTGCTCTTCGGCGCCACCCTGCCGTTCACGGTTATCCTGCAGTCCGGCCCCATCGCCTTCCTCCAGGCAACCGTCGTCGCGGTCTCCACGTTCGTGACCATCTACTTCGTCGCCTCCAAGGCATTCGGCCTTGAGAAGCCCTTCGCGGCTACGCTGGGCGCCGGCGGATCCATCTGCGGCGTGTCCGCATCGATCGCCATCGGCAGCTCCGTCAACGCCAAGAAAGACCACGTCTCCATCGCCATCTCGATGGTCGTCGTGTGGGCCACCATCATGGTCTTCCTGCTCCCCGTCGTTTGCCGTGCCATCGGCCTGTCCGACGGCGCTTCCGGTGCCCTGATCGGCACCTCCGAGTTCGCCGACGCCGCCGGCATCGCCGCGGCTGCCCAGTTCGGCGACGGTGGCCTGGCCACCTTCTCCCTGATGAAGGTCGTCGGCCGCGATATCTTCGTCGGCGTGTGGGCCCTCGTCATGGCCATCATCTCCGTGACCATGTGGGAAGCCAAGAAGGTTGACGGCGCTCGCCAGAAGCCCGGCGCAGGCGTTATCTGGGAGCGCTTCCCGAAGTTCGTTCTCGGCTTCTTCATCGCTTCCATCATCGTGACGCTCGTCATCATGGCCTCCAGCCCCGAAATGGGCGCGGGCATCAACAAAGACGTCCTCGGCTGGATCAAGAACCTCCGCGGCTGGTGCTTCGTCCTTTGCTTCCTGTGCATCGGTCTGACCACCCGCTTCAAGGAGCTTGCCGCTGTCGGTTGGAAGCCCTTCGCCGCTTTCACCATCGGCGTTGCCATGAACGTCTGCCTCGGCTTCCTGTTCTCGACCGTCATCCTGAACGACTACTGGACGGCCGTCGGCGCCGCCACCATGGCTGCCTAAGGCGCTATCGTGGCCGAAAATGCTCCAGTGAAGGAAACCTGCATCCAGGCGGCGTGCTTCTTCCTCCCGTTCTTCGAAGCGGGGGAGTGGCGCACCAGGGATAAGTCTCCCTGGAAGAAGCTGAGGAAGCGGCAGATGAATGCGAGGGAGATCCGCAAACTGGCCGAATACACCGGCAATCGCATCGCGCGGTGCGCCGAGGTCATGGAATTCCTTCAAGCCATTCACGACGACTGGAACATCACCGTCAAGAAGAAGGGGGTATGGATGGAGACTCAGACGATGAAGTACGAGGACATCCTCCCCAAGCTCGAGGCGGCGGGTTTCGTGCCCGAGGATTACGAGCTGTACAGCGAGTACACGCGCAAATGGGGCATGATATAGGTACCGACCTCCACGGTGCATATGCCTGGGAACGGGCGGTCCCGCGAAAGCGGGGCCGCCCGTGTTCGTCTGAAGGGCAGGTTCGGCATCGGCGTCCACTCGCGGCGGCATCGCCGCAGGACGGAGTTGCGGCCGTCAGTGCGTGTATTCGAGGTAACGAATCGTCGCGGGCAAATCTTTTTCGACGCTTTGCCGCATTCTGCTTGCAAAGGGGCAGGGATAGCCGATGGGGGTTCCCTTTTGGATGCAGCTTGCGAAGGCGATGGTGTCCGCCCCCCGTTTCACTAGTTCGCGAGCTCGGAAGACGGCCTTTTTCCCAGGGCAGCCCCCGCAAGTGACGAATCCGACGACCTCGATCTCCCCGGCTCCTTCGAACGCGCCTTCGCGTTTGCGGATGACCGTGAAATCCGTCGTTCCCGGGCAGTAGTCCTCCGTCTGCATGCAGCGGATGATCCCGACTCTCATATGCTTTCCCTTTCCCGCATCCCGACTGCGCGTGTCTCGTTCGGCATGCGGTCGAGGAGCCTGCGCGATAGCCTCATTTCGCGGTGTCCGCTTGCGACTGCGCGTTCGCCTCGGTCAAGGGCAGGCCCTTGGTCTCGCGGGCGAAGAGGCCGATGATCACGGCGACGAAGGCGAATGCGGCGGCAAGCACGGCGAACACCACCGCGAACCCCGCCTCGGCGCCCGCTGCGCCGTAGACCACGGGGACCACGAACGGGGCGACGAAGGCCCCGATGCGCCCGAACGCCGCCGCCCAGCCGTTGCCGCTGCCGCGCACGTCGGTGGGATACACCTCGGGCGTGTAGCTGTAGACGCATCCCCATGCCCCCAAAGCGAAGAAGTACAGCAGGCAGCCGGAAGCGAGCACGGCGGCTTCGGTTCCCGCATGGCCGAACAGCCAGGCGGCCAGCGCCGTTCCCGCGAAATAGACGATGAGCACCGGCTTGCGGCCGATGCGCTCGATCAGCCATGCGGCGCTGAAATAGCCGGGCAGCTGCGCCAGGCACATGATGACGGTGAAGCCGAAGCTGCGCACCATGGTGAACCCCTGGCCCATCAGCAAGGTGGGCGTCCACAGCACGAATCCGTAGTAGCCGAAGTTGATGCCGAACCATATGACCCACAGCACGGCGGTTGTGCGGCGGTGGTCGCTGCCCCATAGGCGCGCGAGCGAGACGCCGCGGGGGCGGTCGGCGTGCGTGAACGGGGTCTTGTCGGCGGGGTCGACGACGATGCCGGCTTCGGCTTCCATGGCGCTCACGAGCGCGTCCGCCTCGTCCTCGCGTCCTGCGAGCGCTAGGTAGCGGGGTGATTCCGGCACCTGGCGCCGCAGCACGGCGGCGAAGAGGGCGGGCGCGGCGCCCACGAAGAACGCGACGCGCCAGCCGTACACGGGTATGAGCAGATAGGCGACGAGGGCTGCGGCGATCCAGCCCCAGGCCCAAAAGCTTTCCAGCAGCACCACGTTGCGGCCGCGCGTTCCGATCGGGCTGAACTCGCTCACCAGCGTCGAGGCGGCCGGAAGCTCGCCGCCCAAGCCGAAGCCCGTGGCGAACCGACATGCCACGAGCATGGCGAAGCTGGTCGAAAGGCCGCAGAGGAGGCTCCCGATGCTGTACAGGAGCAGCGTGAACAGGACGACGGAGCGCCGTCCCCAGCGGTCGGCGGCGATGCCGGATGCCGCCGCTCCCAGTATCATGCCGAACGTGCCCGAGCTGGCGAGGATGCTCTTGTCGAGCGTCGTGAGCGCCCAATCGGATCCGACCGCGGCGAGCACGCCGCTGACCATTCCCTGGTCCATGGCATCGAAAAGCCACCCCACGCCCACCAGCAGCAGGATCTTGCGCATCGTCGGCGTGGTGGGCAAAGATTCAAGTCGTTGGGATATGTTCACGGAAACTGCCTTCCCCCGGTTTAGCCTGCAACGTAACTTTAACAGCGAAGCGCCCCGAACGGGCTGACGGATATGTCAGGAGTCCATTCCTCTTGGCGACGTGCCTTCCCGAGCCGTCCGCGCTCGATGCGATCCCGTTGGGTGGAGCGATTTTCCCGGGCGATTTTTTCTTGTGCCAGCTTTGCCGAGTGCTATCGTATGGGCGAAATGGCGATATTCGAGAAGGGGGTGCGCGTCATGCGAGGTTCGCCGCCTTCCGCATGCGGCAGGAGGCGGAGCGCCGCTCTGAGGGACCAGCGATCGGCGTTCAGGAAGACGGGGCTTTCTCGCCCGGTATTTCGAGCGGTGTGCCCTTCCGGGCGCTCTGCCCAGCTTCTTCTTCGTCGGGGCTATGGCGGTGCCGGTGAGCTATACGGCGTTGTTCGCCCAGCAGCTCGGGTACGGCCATGCCGGAACGTTCTTCCTCATCGCGGCGGTGTGCATGACGATCGTGCGCTTTCTGGGCGGCAGGTGCATTCGACGAGCTTGCAAATATCCTGCTTCCCTTGCCGACGAAGCCCGGTGCCTTTTCACGCTCAGTGTGCTTTTTCTCGATAGGGCGGATGTGAACCTGGTGCCCTATGATTCGGATAGGGTACGTCGAATCGCTTCCCTGCTCGAAATGCGGTCGAGTATCGCGATGATTTCCGGCGCCTGGTAGAACGCACCGCGCTTTGCGGCACCGATTTTTCTGAGTATTCCGAGTTCGCATGCACGGGCAATCAACGTGGTTGCGGAACGTGGGGTGATCGATAGCTTTCGGGCCACATAGGCGGTGTCGACCACAGGCTGTTCAACCACCAATTCCGGAAGCCGCCGAATTGCGGAATTCTTGCGCTCCGATATCGCCTCCTCCCATTCGCCGATGAGGTTATCGATTTCGCTTCGGGTTGCCGAACCGAGGGCAAGTGCAATTTCCGCAGCGTTCGCCACTTGCGTGATGATGGATTCACAGTCTCCTTCATGATAGGCGTCGAGTGCGGTCATATACGCGTCTGCATGATGCAGAAGGCCCGCGGAAACGGGGAGGGTCGCTGTTTCCAAGATGCCATCGCGACGCAGCATCTTGTGTATGAGCGTTCGGCCGCATCGGCCGTTGCCATCCGTGAATGGGTGGATGGTCTCGAACTGCGCATGTGCGACCGCTGCCTTCGCTAAGGGGTCGATATCCTCGCGCAGCACAAACGCTCTCCAGTCTGCCATGAGCACAGGGATACGGTGCGCAGCAGGCGGTACGAACCGGGCGCCGTGGGGGCTGAATGCGGTGCCGCCGATCCAGACTTGTTCCGAGCGAAATTCTCCCGCTGGTGCCGTTTCGCCGCTTTTCGCGAGTTCCCGATGAATTGAAAGCACGGTGTTCTCGTCGAACGTGTCAGGCAGTGCGAGGGCGGTTCGCATGGCTCGGACGTTGCGTGCGATCATAAGCGCATTCGCAGAGGCCATTTCGGACAACTCCGCAAGCGCGACGTTCCGCACGCTTGAGGTGAGCCGTTCGATTTGAGAGCTTGCCGAGCTTTCGCTTCGGAGCAGCAATGCTGGCAGGTTATAGGATCGTTCCATCTGCCCCGCGTCGAAGCGGGCCATTTCAGCTCGCAACTCGCTCAGTCGCAGCATCAAGTTGCTCGATAGGTCGATCCGGGCCGATTCGATCTCTCGCGGCACTGCCGCCAAGTAAGTTGGCGAAATCTTTCGACGGGCGCTTTTGGGGATGAATTCGAAATCGCCTTCGCTTCGCTGCCAGGGTATCTCCTCATAGGCAAGGAGGGGCCACGTGTCATGGTGCATCGCAGTGCCTTTTGCTTCCGAATCACAATTCTTTAACGGAAGTAAACCATAGTTCACTTCCGTTAGCAATCGTGATGCGGAAGCGAAATCGCATAAGAGGGCAGTGGTCTTCGGTCGGGGGGCGCATGCGAGATTCGACAAGCTTGGAGAAGGCTGGCGCGGCGGAGCCGTCGCGGTATGTAAAGATGGGCATCGAATGGATGCGGCAACAAGGGAGAGGATCCTGCCCGCAGCCTGATTTCCATCTGGGTATGCACAGGGATGATCGATCGGAATACGTATGGCTTGCACGATAAACCGCCCGATCAGAGGATCAAACCACCCGTTTCGGACGTGCATATGATCCCTGGAGGGGACTATGCTCGTACCTGTTGGGCGCGATCGATAGAGGGTTTCGATCGCAATCAAGTGAAAGAAGGGGACATGGCCGAAGAGAAGGTCGGCGCAACGCCTGAAGCGAAACGGCGCAAGCGAATCGTCACCGGTTGCATCATCGCCGCGGTGGTGGTTGCGGCAATCGGCGGATTCATGGTCTGGCACAGCCAACCCACGTTTTGCAACGCGGTGTGCCACACGCCGATGGATTCCTATGTGGAATCGTATTACGACGCGAGTGGGACATCGCTTGCCCACACCCATGCGAAAGCGGGGAAATCCTGCCTGGACTGCCATCCGTCGAACATCGGCGAGCAGGTGACGGAAGCCGGGCACTGGCTGACGGGCGATTACGTGTACGACGAGAATACGAAGAATCTGATCTCCCGCGGGGAGGAATACGCCACACAGGACTTCTGCCTGCAGAGCGGCTGTCATGACTACACGCTGGACCAGCTCGCGCAGAAGACCTCGAACATGGCGTGGAACCCGCATAACTTCACCGAGCATGGGGTCACCGAGTGCAGCAGCTGCCATAAGATGCACGACACCAGCGTGATGGTGTGCTCTGAATGCCATTACCAGGCCGCGGAGAACGTGCCTGCCGGTTGGGACAGCATTCCGTATCGGGAAGAGAAGTAGGGGGAGAAGCGCAATGAGAACTACTGAGAGCAAATTGACTCGCCGCTCATTCCTCACGGGTGCGGTCGTTGCGGGCTTGGGCGCCATGGGTGCCGGGCTGACGGGGTGCGGAGCCCCCCGCTCGTTCGCCCAGGAGGCCGAAAAGAACACCATCGACGGCGGCGCATACGATATCGTCGTCATCGGCGCGGGCGGAGCCGGCATGGCCGCTACAGTCGGTGCCAGCGACCAGGGCGCCAAGGTGCTGCTGCTGGAGAAGATGCCCGTCGCGGGCGGCAACACCTGCTTCGCCGAGGGCGGCATGAACGCCTGCTGCACCAAGTACCAGGCGGAGGCCGGTATCCAGGACAGCGTCGACCTGTTCGCCGCCGACACCTACGCGGGCGGTCACGAAAAAGGCAACATGGAGCTCATACGCCACATGTGCGAGAATTCCAACGCCGCCATCGAGTGGCTGGGAAGCATGGGCATCACGCTGAGCAAGCTCGGCACCAGCGGCGGCGCAAGCGTGAAGCGCATCCATCGCCCCGAAACGGGCGAGGCCGTGGGCAAGTATATCGTCAAGGGCATGACCGAGCAGTGCCGTCAGCGCGGCGTGAGCGCGGTGTGCAACACCAAGGTCGAGGAACTGCTGATGGAGGACGGGAAAGTTGCGGGAGTGCGCGCCACGAACCCCAACGGCCTGCCCATCGTCTACCATTGCAAGGCCGTCATCGTTTCCACCGGCGGCTTCGGGGCGAACCATAAGATGCTCGCCCAGTACCGCCCCGAGCTGATCGACGCGGTAACCACCAACCAGCCGGGCACGCAGGGCGACGGCATCATCTTCTCGCAGGCGATCGGCGCCGACCTGGTCGACATCGGGGAGATCCAGGTGCATCCCACGGTCGAGCAGACCACGGCGACCCTGCTTTCCGAGAACATCCGCGGCGACGGCGCCGTGCTGGTGAACATCGACGGCGAGCGCTTCATGAACGAGCTGCTCACGCGCGACGTGGTGTCCGCAGGCGAGTGGTCGCAGCCCGAGAAGCGCGCGTGGGCGATTTTCGACAAGTCGGTCGCCGACAACAACACGAGCATCGAGGAGAAGTTCGTTGCGCGCGACCTATGCAAGGTCGCCAACTCCCTGGACGAGCTCGGGCAGAAGATGGGCGTTCCCGTGGACGCTTTCGTCCAGTCGATCACCAGCTATAACGACAACATCGCCGCCGACGCGGCGGATCCGTTCGGCCGCTCGAAGAGCCTGAACCCCATCGTGACGGCACCGTTCTACGCGGTCTCGGTCGCTCCGGGCATCCACCACTGCATGGGCGGCCTGCGGGTGAACGTCGATGCGGAAGTGCTCGACGCGGACGGCAAGCCCATCCCCGGCCTGTTTGCGGCCGGCGAGGTGACGGGCGGCATCCACGGCGGAAACCGTTTGGGCGGCAACGCGGTGTGTGATATCAACGTGAACGGCCGCCAGGCGCAGGAAACCGCCTGCAAGTACGTGTTCGCATAGCAGGAGCAGGCGCCCGATTCGGCATCCGGGATGCGGGCGGCGGGGAGCGGTCGCTTCCTGCCGCCCGCGCATTTGCAATGAGGGGCGGTGGCGCCCCTTGCTATACTGTCGCACGTGATGCGGGGAGGAACGATGGATTCGACGAAAGGGAAAGAAGGCGCGTGGCGCACGTTCGCGTCCACCGCGGCTCCGCGGTTCTCCAGCTACTTTCTCGGCCTTGTCGCGATCCGGGTCTGGCTGCAGTGCTGCCTGTACGACCGCTACGCCGCAACGGATTTCGGCTCTTTCACTGTCTACGCCAACCTGGTGCGGGTCGCTTTCATCGTCGTGCTCATGACGCTCGCCGCGCGGTCGGATTTCTCCGCGGGGAGGCAGCGCGCCCTCTCCTACGCCTCGGTGACGGCCATGACGCTCGCCGCCGTGCTGTTCCTGATTCAGTTCGAATTCCCCTCCGAGCCCTTGTACTGGATAGCGCTTGTGCTGGCGGGAGCCGGCGTTGCCTGGGGCGGCGGCATGTGGATCTGCTTCTTCGTGCGGCTGGGCGCGCGGGAGGCATTCGCCTACGCGTTCGCCTGCCTGGGGATAAGCGCCCTCTTCGGGTTCCTGCTGGGGTTGTTCCCCCCGGTCATCGTGTATGCGCTGGCGGTGTTCATGCCGACGATCTCCTATGTCTCGTACTGCCAAGTCCAGTCCATCATCGATGAGAGGCCCGCTTCCCCCGACGATTCCCCGCGCGACGCCGTCTACGATGCGGAACCCGGCCATACGCTTGTGCAGCTTCTGGCGGGGGTCGCCCTGCTCGAGTTCGCCTTGGGCATGGCGCGCGGCTTCCCCTTTGGCGCGTCGATCGGGCTCACGCTGCCGTTCCAAGCATTGCATCAGGGAGCCGCATGCGCCATCAGCTTCGGCTTCATCGCATGGGCGGTTGTCGTGCGCCGCCGTCTGCGTTTCAGCGATGTCTGGCGCTTCGTCATCGTCCTCCTCATAGCCGGCATGCTGCTCATCGCCACGCTCGACGACGGTCTGGCGGAGATCGGGGCCACCCTCATCACGCTGTCGAACACGCTGATGATCGGCATACTGTGGTACTGCGCATACGATTTCTCGCGCCATAGCTCCATTCCGGCGTATCTCGTGCTGGGCGCCGTGTGGATCGCGCATATGCTTCCGCGTGAGATCGGCCGCCAGCTCATCATCCTCATCGGCCCGCAGAGCGCCGGATCGGTGCTGGTGGTCACGGCGATGTCGTGCCTGCTGGCGTTCAGCGTGGCGTTGGTGCTGCGGGACAGCATTCCCCGCGTGCGCCCTCTGATGGCGGATTTCGCGGGGCGGAGCGCGCCGCGTCGGTCTGCGGAAAGCGGGGATGGGAGTCCGGATGATGCTGCATCCGCCCATCCGGGTGAAGGTGCGGAAAGCAAGGGCGATGCCATGCCAAAGGATTCGATAGAGGAGCGCAGCCTCGTTCTGCAGAAACGGTTCAGCCTGACCAATCGCGAGACCGAGATGATCCTCTACCTTGCCCAGGGGCGCAGCAAGGCGGCCATCGCGGAAAGGCTGTTCATCTCCGAGAACACCGTGAAGAGCTACACGCGGAGCCTTTACCAGAAGCTCGGCGTCCATTCCAAGCAGGAGCTTCTGAACATGCTCGACCGGACGCGCTAGCGTCCATATCCTTGGGCTCAAATGCGCCTATGCGTTTTTTCCTCGCAGAACGCACGCAGCGGCGGGATGCAGGTCTCAATGGCGTCCCAGACGATTTCGGCATCGAACATCTCGTAGCCGTGGACCAGATGGTTGCGCATGCCATAGATGCGATGCCAGGGAATGGCCGGGTGCTCAGTGCGGAACGCGGCGGACAGCCGATTCACGGCTTCCCCGATTTGGATCAGGCAGAGCGAGCAGCTGTCTTGGTACGGCGTATTCGTGCAGAACTCGCGATAGCCGTCTTCGAATGTGTTCCGTGCGGCATCAAGCCTGTCGCAGTAGCGTAGGATAGTGTGGAGCTGCTCCCTGTCGCGCTCCTCCCGCTTCATAATGCTTCCTGCTCTTTGCGGTACAACACGACCTCGTCCGCGCGAATCTTGCCGAGCAGCCGTTCGCTCGCACCCTCGGTCGTTACGACGTCGACGTTGCGACCGAGCCGCCGGGTGAGCTCCTCTTGGAAATCCAGGACCCGCATGCCCTTGATAGACCCTTTTTCAAGAAGGATGTCGATGTCGGATTCCGCAGTTTCCTCTCCGCGGGCATATGATCCGAAGAGCGAGACGGCATTCGCGCCGTACTCTTTTGCAAGTTGAACAACATGATAGGTGATGACATCGCGGGGGAGGGGGGCATGCCTGTCGAAGTATTCTCGGAGTGCTTCTTCGATAACGCTCGAACGATTGGAAAGCCGTCTGCCGGCAAGCCCCTTCTGCTTATCACGGAGGGAGTAGGAAGCGACCTTTTCGTCCAGCTGCCGAAGGACGTTGTCGTGAAGGTAGATCGAGATGTTCTTCGCCATTCGCTCTCCAATCTATTAGGAATCTATTATAACATCATTCGTCGGTGGGGGACGTCAGAAAGTCCCGTGGCGTGCGGAGCGGGTCGGCACGCAACCTCCGGGATTATGGGTCGCTTGGTCGGAACGCGGTGAAGCGGTGTTGGCGATTGAACCGCGCGGATTGAATCGCGTGCAGCAAAATAGCGCAGCAAAATTGCAAGGGGAATACGGCGGAAGGCTTCCCTAATCGGTGGAGGGGATGATACAATGCCACATCGTCACTCATTCTGAAGCTTCCAAACGAAAGCCGCCCTATGTTCTCTGCCATAGCCGACGTTTTGAATCTGATCGTCCAGCCATGCTACGCCCTCACCGGCAACTGGTGGGCGGCCATCGCCCTGTTCACCCTCATCACCAAAGTCATCCTGATACCGCTCTCCCTGTGGGTGCAGAAGAACAGCATCGTGATGGTGAAGGTCATGCCCGACCTCAACCGCCTGAAGGTGAAGTACTACGGCGACCGCGAAACCATCGGCGAGCTGCAGAGCAAGCTGAACAAAGAGCACGGCTACCATCCGCTGCTGAGCTTGATCCCCCTCGCCGTGCAGGTGATCATCCTCTTCGGCCTGGTGGACGTGATCCACGGCATTACCGACGGGGGCGTCGCGGGGACCGAGATCCTGGGCATGGTCCCTATCGCCGACGGCGGCCCGTCGCTTGCCATGCCGGTGCTGGCAGGGCTTTCCGCGGTGCTCATGGGGTTCGCGCAGAACCGCATCAATCCCCTGCAGCGCGAGCAGTCCCGCGCGGAGAAGAACGCGACCAACGCGCTCTCCATCGGGCTTTCGCTGTTTCTGGGCTTCTTCGTGGCAACGGGCATGGCGTTTTACTGGGTCATTTCCAACCTATCCGCCATCCTGGTCCAAGCGGTGTGCAACATCGTCATCAAGCCGCGCAAGTACATCGACTATGAGGATCTCGAGGAAAGCCGCAAGGAACTCGAGGTTTTGAACGCGTTGGGCGCCAAGCGAGGTTTCATCGCCCGCCTGCGCGACCCGCTGATCAAGCGCGAGCGCAAGGATATCAAGCGCTTCTACAACGTGGTGGGGAAGCATCTGGTCTTCTATTCCGAGGGGAGCGGTTTCTACAAGTACTTCCGCGGCGCCATCGAATGGCTGCTGCAGAATTCCGACCTGCCCATCCACTACATCACGAAGGATCCCGACGACCAGATCTTCGAGCTGGCGAAGGGGAATCCGCGCATCATCCCGTACTACATCGGCGAGCAGCGCCTGATCACCGTGATGATGAAGATGGACGCGGACATGGTGATCACCACGCTGGGCGATCTGGACGTGTACTACATCAAACGCTCGTACGTGCGCCGGGATATCGAGTACGTGTACATGTTCCATCACATGACGTCGACCGGTCCGACATCGCATAAAGAAGAGTACATGAATTACGACACGCTGCTGTGCGTGGGCGAGGAGCAGATCGTCGAGCAGAGGCGTTTCGAGGAGCTGTACGCCGACGAAGGCGCGCGCAAGAAGAACCTGATCCCGGTGGGGTACGACTTGCTGGACCGCGAGATCGCCGATTACGAGGCGAACCATGCGTCCAAGGCGGACCGCGCCGGCAAGAAGCCCACGGTGCTCATCGGCCCCTCATGGCAGGTGGACAACCTGTGCGACTCCTGCATCGACGTGCTGATCGGCAACCTGCTGGGACATGGGTGGCGCATCATCGTGCGCCCGCACCCCGAGTACACCAAACGCTACCGGCCGCGCTGGGATGCCATATTGGAGCGGTGGAAGCATGTGCCCGAAGACGAGCTCTTCTTCGAGAAGGACTTCTCGTCGAACGATGCCATCGTCGAGTCCGACGTGCTCATCACCGACTGGTCGTCGGTGGCGTTCGAGTTCGCCTTCAGCACGAAGAAGCCGTGCATCTTCGTGAATACCACGATGAAGCTGAACAATCCGAACTATGCCGAATTCGCGCCGAATCCGTCTGATATCTCGCTGCGGGACAGGGTGGGGGTCTCGTTCGAGCCGGACGACCTGGACGGCGTCGCCGATCAGGTGCGGGACATGATCGAGCATCCCGATCGCTGGCACGACCGCATCGCCGGCATCGTCGAGGAGAGCGTGTTCAACCTGGGCCATGGCGGCCAGGCGGCGGGCGAGTACATACTGAATCGCCTGCTGGAGCTGCAGGCGGCGAAGGACGGCGCCGCCTCGGATGCGGCCGCTGGGAAGAAGGGGGTCGAAGATGCCGCGTAGCATGCACGCGCCCCTGACGCGGGGCGGCCGCCTCGCGCTCGCCGGCCTCTGGGCGGGAACCGCGTTCTTCCTCGCTGTCGTGTGGTTCGCAAGCGTGCCGTCGGTCGCGTACGCTTATGTCGACCCTTCGGTGATGACCTATACCATCCAGGCGCTCGCCGGCGTCGCGGTGGCGCTGTCCGCGCTTGCCGGCGTGGTCTTCAGGCGTTTGCGCCGCAAGATTTTCAATGTGTTCAATATCGACGAGAACGCGAACAAGGCGACGGAAGGGCGCATCGCGCGCATCGCCCCCGACGGCGCCGATGCCCCCCGGATGTTCAGCGAGGCGGACGACCGCGCCCGCGCTCTGCTCGAAGAGAGCAGGGGGAAGGCCGGGGAGCGGTCGATCGCAGACCTCACATGGAAGAAGCGCTTCGGGTATTCGCTTCTGATGTCGCTTTTCGCGTTCTTCATCATACTGGTGGCCCCTGCGATGGAGATCATCGGGGGGAACGCCGACAGCCTGGTGTTCAGCTTGGACAAAGTATGGTGGGTGTCCGCCCTCATCAACGGGGCCCTCGCCGTCGCATGCGCCTTCGCGCTGTCGACGCTGCGCGGCAAGTCCTTCCTGGCGGCGCTGCTGTTCGTGTTCTGCCTGACGTGCGCGGCGTATGCGCAATCGATGTTCATGAACGCCGGGATGATGCCCGCCGACGGCGGCTACATCGGGTGGGACGAACCGTATTTTCAGGAGAAGATGCTCAATTCCGGCATCGTCTGGCTTCTCATCCTCATCGTGCCGCAACTGCTGAGCATGAAACACCGCTACACCTGGCTGAAGGCGACGAGCGCGCTTGCCGTGGCTATCATCATCATGCAGGCGTTCGGCGTGGGAAGCGTTGCCGTGGATGTTGCCAAGGCGGTGGGCGGCAGGGCGCAACCTTACGTCACGCAGGGCGATCTGTACACGGTCAATCCCAACGACAACGTCGTCGTCTTCGTGCTGGACACCTACGACACCGCGTTGCTGGACGATGCGGTTGCCGATGACCCGCATACCCTGGACAATTTCACCGACTTCACCTACTTCCGCAACAGCCTGGGGACGATGATTCCCACGGCGAACGCGGTTCCCTACATGCTCTCCGGCGAGAAGCCCGAGCCGGGCGGGGATGTGAACGCGTACCGCGCGGTCAAGTACGAATCGAGCAATTACATCCCCACCATGCGCGAGCTGGGGTATTCGGTGGGAGTCTACACCGATACGGCGATGTTCGATTACCGCAATCCTGCCGATATGGCCATTTCGCAGATGACGACGAACATCCATCCCGTCGATCAGGCACCGGTCGATATCTGGGGCACCTACGTGGTCATGAACCAGTGCGCCCTGTATCGCGAGGCCCCGTGGTCTCTCAAGCCGGATTTCTGGTATTACACGACCGACGTGAACAACCGCATGGTAGGCGGTTCGCCGGATTCCGATGGGGACGAGGCGCTCTACGAGCTCGACGATGCCGGTATTCTGAGGGCGATGAGGGAGCGCGGACTTTCGGCGACCGATACCGCCGATGCGGGCGCCTTCCGGTTTATCCACCTGTTCGGGCCGCATTTCCCCTTCTCCGTCGATGAGAACGGGAACGATGTCGGCGTCGCGAATTCCGACCAGGCTCGCCAGGCCCGCGGATCGCTGAAGGTGGTCGATTGCTATATCGACGAGCTGAAGCGGTTGGGGCTGTACGACCAGGCGACCATCATCGTGACCGCCGACCATGGCGTGTGGGACGAGCGGGAGGATCCCGTTCGCAACGCCATCAGCCCGATCATGCTCGTGAAGCCGAGCATGCCCGACGGCGGCGAAGGCATGCCGGTGCAGGTTTCGGAGATGCCCATCAGCCACGAGGACATCGCGCCCACCGTTATCCAGGCTATGGGCGGCGATCCAAGCGCGTTCTGCAGCGGCTTGACCGTGTGGCAGGTGAGCGATCCGGGCAGGATCCGCTACTTCAACGCGCTCACCAACGTGGGGCCGGAAGGGCAACGCATGGTCGAATACCGGGTTGAAGGAGATGCGCTCGACCTGCATAATTGGTCGAAGACGGGGAATGTGTGGCTGGGGGCCTAGCGTTCCCCTACCGTGGGGGGATCGGAAGATGCGGAGGACGCGATGGGCGCGACATCTGGGAAGACCCTGCCCGCTCGGGGCGTGAAGCTGTTCGGCGCGAAGACGGTGGCTCTCGCGTTGACGGCGCTCATCGCGCTTGCGTGCGCGATGGCGTATGCGGGGACTGCGGGGAAGCAGGCCCCGACGAGGCTCTACGTGCTCTCCATCGGATACGGCGACGCCCTCATCATCGAGAACGACGGGATGTTCGGCATCATCGATTCAGGTGAGAGCGCGGATTCCCCCGACGGCTCCGATTCCCGTTATCCCCTGCGCGACGGCATCGCGCAGGGCAACGGCGTGGAGGGGTACCTGTTCCCGTTGCTCGACGAGCTGGGGGTCAGCGCCGATAAGGGAAATCTGCAGTTCTACATCGGCACCCATCCGCATAGCGACCATATCGGCACCGCAGCGGAGGTCATCGAGAAGTACCGCCCCCGATTCGTATACACCCCGTACTACGATGACTCCATGATGAACAACGAAGACGCCCTGTGGGACAACCAGTACGTGTACGACAACCTGGTGAACGCGGCGCATGGGTGCGGCAGCGTCCTGATCCAAGAGTACGATCCGAACGCCGATCCGTATCCGGCGCCGGACGGGAACGGCAATGCGGTTGGCAATCCTAACTTCAAGCTGGGACAGGCGGATATCTCCATCCTCGGCTTCAGCAAGGGGGAGGCTTTGCCCCCGGGAGACATGGGCGATGCCAACGAGATCTCGTACGAGGTCTTGCTGAAGTGCAACGGCTATCGCACGTTTTTGGCGGGCGACGTGGACGATATCGGCCCCTCCGAGCACATCATCGCGAAGACCGTCGGCGAGGTCGACGTGCTGAAGCTGGGGCATCACGGCAACGAGGGGGCGGGCCGCGCGGACTTCATCCACGCGCTCAGCCCCGCGTACGCCATCCAGACGGGGAGCGAGTACGCGCTTGCGGGCGAGACGACCCGCGCCCTGATGGACGAGGGCGCCAAGTACTACCCCACGAGCGAGGCCGTCGACGAGCACCTGCCGGCGTTGGTGTTCATCTACGACGAGTATGGGATAACGGTCAACATGGAACCGTACGAACTGGGCCTCTGGGGCTAGCGCAGGCTTCCCTAGGGAACCGCCGATGTATTCCGCCAGCCCGGGGGCGGCATGCTGGCGCCGGAGCGGCCCGATCCCCGTCCGCGCACGCCTGCGCCCGCTCGGCTTCCGCCGCTTTGGCGCTCAGCCCGCCGCCCCCGGCCAAGGCGGAATTAA
>NZ_JANIPD030000004.1 GCF_024609215.1 Curtanaerobium respiraculi
CGGATGCGGGATGCGATGATATTCCCACTGCATCCACATGGCGCGGAAAGACCCTGCGGCTTCTGCTGCAGGGTCTTTGCTAAGCGATGCCGGCTTGCATGTCACTCGCTTAAGTTAATGACATTGGGGATTTAACCCGGCGCTAGTATGCCCGCAGCTCCTACGCCTGCAGTTTTTATGTCTAGAAGCTTCTACGCCTAATCTAATCGAGCTGATTAAGATCTCAATAAATACAAATTCTTACCGTTTTTATGATTCTAAATGATATAAATTGGTAAATATTTGTATTTCTTAATATCGGTCAGCAATATACTCTGTGCCTAGCATAGTAATCGCCTGCCTCGGTCGGCCTTTTGCCAGCCGGAAACCAGGCGATTAGCCATTCAGAAATCGGTTTGCAGGGCTCCACACCGTCCGGGCGAACAACCTGCCTGGCGATTAGCCATTCAGAAATCGGTATTGCAGGACGCTGTTTACTCCCCCAGCTTCCGCATGAGCAGCTGGTTGAAGAGCTTGGGATTGCCCTGTCCGCGGCTCGCCTTCATGCACTGGCCCATGAAGAAGCCCAGAAGCCCCTTCTTGCCGCCCTGGTACGCCGCGACCTTGTCGGGATTGCTCGCCAGCACCTGGTCGACGATCGCCTCAAGCGCGCTGGTGTCGCTTACCTGTTTCATGCCGCGCTCATCGGCGATAACGGAAGGATCCTTATCCTCTTCGAGCACCGCGGCGAGGATCTCCTTGCCCTGCTTGCTCGACACGGCATCGGTTGCCAGCATATCCACCAGCTGCACCATGCGAACGGGCGTCAGCACGTCCGCATCCAGTGATTCGCCTGCATTCAGGCGCGCGGCAATGTCGTTGATCAGCAGGTTGGCCAGCGGCTTGGCGAATTCGGCCTTGGCGGCCCCCTCCTGCATGCACGCCTCGAAGAAGTTCGCCGTGGCACGATGCTCCACCAAATGGCGCGCGTCGTAGGCGGACAGGCCGAAGTCGGCAATGAACCGCTTGGCCTTCTGGTCGGGAAGCTCGGGGAGCTTCGCGCGCACGTTATCGATGAACTCGTCCGTCAGATCGTACGGTGCCAGGTCGGGGTCGGGAAACATGCGGTAGTCGTCCGCCGTCTCCTTCACGCGCATGACGACCGTGCGCTTGGTGCTGGGATCCCAATGGCGGGTCTCCTGGTAGATGATGCCACCCTCTTCGAGCACCTCCGCCTGGCGGCAGATCTCGTAGGCGAGGCCGTCGTGCAGGCTCTTGAAGCTGTTGATGTTCTTGAGCTCGGTCTTCGTGCCCAGCTCCTTGCTGCCGCGGCGGCGCAGGCTCACGTTGCCGTCGGCGCGCAAGCTGCCCTCCTCCATGCTGCAGTCGGAGATATCCAGCGCCAGCCAAATTTGGCGCAGCTTCTGCATGAACGCACGTGCCTCCTCGGGCGTGCGTAAGTCGGGCTCCGTCACCAGCTCCATCAGCGGGGTTCCGGCGCGGTTATAATCCACCAGGCTCTCCGTGGCACCCTCGATACGCCCCTCGGCACCGCCCACGTGCACCAGCTTGGCTGCATCCTCCTCCATGTGGATGCGCGTGATGCCCACGTGCGCGATGTAGCCGTCCTCGGTGCGCGTGATATTCTCGTCCCGATCGCCGGGTTTCAAAGCGGCCAGGTTGTAGCGTTCCTCAGCGCCGCGTCCATCCATGTCCAAATCGAGCCACCCGCGCATGCAGAACGCCTTGGGGCCCTGAGTGGTTTGGAAGTTCTTCGACATATCGGGATACATGTACCCTTTGCGGTAGAACATGGTGTGCTTTTCGATATCGCAGTTGGTGGCGAGGCCGGCCAGCACGATATTCTCGATCGCAGCCTTGTTGGGCACGGGAAGCGCGCCCGGCAGGCCCAGGCACACCGGGCAGGTGTGCGTATTGGGCTCCGCGCCGAACTCCAGCTTGCAACCGCAGAACATCTTCGTCTCGAGCTTGGTCAGCTCGCAATGGACTTCCAGCCCGATAACGGCTTCCCAATCCCTCAGGACCTCTTCCATCGTTTTCACGGGCTATTCCTCCTTCTCGGCGAACCGGGGCGCGACCGAGGCGCTGCCGTAGAGACGCTCCAGCTCGGCCGCCACGCGCAGCATGTTCCTATCGCGGAACGGCGGGGCGATCAGCTGGCATCCGACCGGCAGATGGGAATCTGCGCCCAATCCGAGCGGCATGTTCATGCCGCCGTTGCCGGCGATGTTGATGCTGATGGTGAAAATGTCCGATAGGTACATCGTTGTAGGATCGCTGACCTCGCCGAACTTGAACGCCGTACGGGGGCTTACGGGAGCGAGGATGCAATCGACCTTCTCGAACGCACGCGTGTAATCCTGCGTGATGAGCGTGCGCACCTGCTGGGCGGGGTAGTAGTACGTGTCGTACACGCCCGCGGACAGCAGGTAGCTGCCCAGCATGATGCGGCGGCGCGCCTCGGGACCGAAGCCTTTGGCGCGACTGGCATCGTCCTGGCTGTTCAAGTCTTTATGGCCGGGATCCTGGTAACCGTAGCGCACGCCGTCGAAGCGGGACAGGTTGCTGAACGCCTCGCAGGGACCCAACACGTAATAGGCGCTCATCGCGGCTGCGGCGTTGGGAAGGTCGATCTCGACCATCTGCGCGCCTTGCGCCTCCAACTTCTCGGCGGCTTCCTGCACCGCGGCCCTCATCTCCGGTTCGAGGCCCTTGGCGTTCATGAATTCCGGCACAATGCCGATCCTCATCCCCTGCACGCCTGCGTTCAAATCGGAGGTGAAATCGACCGAGCACTCCTGGCTCGTGCAATCGAGTGGATCGCGCCCGGAAAGCGCATTCATCGCCAAGGCTGCGTCGCGCACCGTGCGGGAGAAGGGGCCTACCTGGTCGAGCGAGCTGCCGAACGCAACGACGCCATAGCGGCTGACCACGCCGTACGTGGGCTTCACAGCCACGGTTCCGGTGAAGCAGCCGGGCTGGCGGATGCTGCCGCCCGTGTCGGATCCGAGCGTGATGGTCGCCATGCCGGCCGCCACGGCAGCTGCGCTCCCGCCGCTGCTCCCGCCCGGAACGCGGCTCAGATCCCACGGGTTCTTCGTCGTGCCGAATGCGCTGGTCTCCGTGGAGCTGCCGAAGGCGAACTCGTCCATGTTCAGCTTGCCCAGGGGAATCGCCCCAGCGTCGAGCATGTTCTGCACGCACGTTGCCGTATAAGGGGACACATAGCCTTCCAGCATGCGGCTCGCGCAGGTGGTGTGCGTGCCGGTGAGGTTCATGTTGTCCTTGAACGCGACGGGAACGCCGGCAAGGGGGCCGACCTCGTCGATCGCGCCCGCTGCGATGGCGTCATCGACCGCATCGGCGGCGGACAGCGCCAGATCGGGCGTCACTTCCAAAAAGGCGTTGATCGACGCGTCGACCGATTCGATGCGCCCGAGCGCGCCCTCGGCGACCTCGCGCGCGGTGAAGTCCTTCGACCGCAGCCCTTCGGCGATCGCCTGGGCATCCATGCATCCGAATTCCATCACGCCTCGCCCCCGCCCAGGATCGAAGGGATCAGGAACTGGCCGTCACGCTGGCGCGGCGCGTTGGAAAGCGCCTCTTCTTGGGTGAATCCGGGGACTTCCACATCCTCGCGCATGACGTTCGACAGATCGCCGATGGGGTGGAATGTGGGTTCCACACCCTCCAGATCGTATTCGGTGATGGGCTTGAGGCTGTCGATGATCGCATTCAGGTCGGCGGTCATCTGCGGAAGCTCGTCATCGGCGATGCCGATACGGCAATATTCCGCGATATTCCGAACATCATGTTCGGTCACATGCTGGGTCATGAGTCTTCCTTCGTGTGCGAATATGCGCGTTGTCGTCGCGAACTGATTCATTTTAGCAAACAGCAGGATAAGTGGGCTGCCCCCGATCGCGATGCCACGAACTTTTGATGGGCCTCTACGGTCCCTACGGATGGATGAGGGCGAGAAGCTCCGGGTGGGAGTGGATGCCGAGCTTGGCGTAAATATGCTTGACATGCGCTTTCACCGTGTTGCGGCTGATCACAAGCTCCTCTTCGATGGCGGCACGGTCCTTCCCGCAGGCGAGCATCTTGAAAACCTCGGACTCGCGCGGGGTCAAGCCGTATTCGCCGGCAATGGAGGCGCAACGAACATCGAAATCTTTCGCGGGGTCGATCGCAGGCTCTTCCCGCGCATCCACCGTGCGGACCACGCCCATCACGGTATCACCGAAGCTGAAGCCCTGCATGGCGAAGATCAGATATCCCACCAAGGCGACCACCACGGCCATGCTGACCACGACAAGAACATCGGACTCGATCGCAAACAGCTGATTCCCCCATACACCCAAGGACGCGCCGAAAATGGATCCGACAGCCCCGACGCCGGATCCCCAGGCAAAAGCGGAAACCCCGGTCGTGGGATTGCGGTGCGCGACCGCGGCGAGCACGACCCAGGCAACCATGGAGAACAGGGCGTTGTCCATGGAGAGCACGATGCTGCTCGCCTCCAGCAGCGATGGGTCCCGCGCGTTCACCAGGAAGAACCCGGCGACGAACAGAAGCAGCGATGCGCGAACGACCGCATCGGAATCCAGCACGTGCCACGTGACGATCACGCCTATTGCGACGGCACCCAGCGGGACGAGTGTGATGAAATCCGCAACTGGCACGCCTCCCACCTCGCCGAACCGCATCGCAAAGCCGAATGCAAGATGGAACATGAACAGGCAGACGAACACCTGGCTCGCCAGCGGCAAGAACGTGTTGGGCTGCGTGATCACCACATCCAACGGCGCTTCCGATTCCGCGATACGGTCGAGGGTGGGCTGCACGCGCCTGCGCACGAGTGCAAGGGTGGCCAACGGAGCGCCAAGATACAGGCAGAAACCGACGATCATGGGAGCCAGCCAGCTTAACGCCGTGAACGCATAGCCCAAGGTGAAACCGACCGTCACCGCCACCGACGCCCGCACGGCATCGTTCTGCGCGACCACGAGGCCCACCATGACGTTCACGCCCGCGCGGCCGAGGGAGATAAACGATGCCCCCAAGACAAGGGACGCGGCAGACGGACGGACGAACAGCGCCGCCACCGTCATCACCGAGCCGAGGGCGAGGAACAGCAACGTCATCCCGACGAACAGCTCCAGATGCAGTGCTCTCGGCTTGAACGCCGAGACATAGCCGACGCCGAGCAGGAGGATCGCATTCGCCGCCACGGAGATATCCCGCGCATAGGGGAACACGGTGTCGAACAGCGGGAACGCGGCCATGTTCATAACGGAACGGCCCAAGACGAACAATGCAACCGCTATGGTCGCACACCAAAAAGTGCTGTTGAACGTGCGTTCTATCGACCCCGCCTCTTGCGTGCTTTCCATGCTTCCTTCCTCGCTGAACAAAGTACCATCCCCACGCCCGGCAGCCAACGGAGTTTTTCGCCGGAGGAAGGAAAGGACCCCAAACGCCAGAGGACGGCGTTTGGGGCCTCGAAAGCATTCGGCCGAAGGCGGGCCCTACCGTTGCGAAACCATCCTTCGCTTGAACGATCAGACCTCCCGCGTTGCAGCCAGACGACCGGCGCGACGGCCGAATGTGAAGGTGCGGCCGCAGGCAAAGCCGACGAACAGGCTGGGGTACGTGAAGTTGAACAGACCGCCCGAATCGTTGCCGGTCATGTACAAACCCTCGATTGCCTTGCCCTCGGCGTCCAACGGCTGCATGTCGGTGTTGATGCGGATGCCGTCGATGGTCGCCAGGAACCAGCAGCCCGTGCGGATGCCGTAGAAGGGCGGATGGTTCAGCGGGAGCAGGCGCTGCGGCTCCTTGTTGAAGTCGGCATCGTGGCCGGCCTCGGCGTACTCGTTGTACTTCTTCCAGCTCGCAACCGTGGCGTCGACTGGGAGACCGAGCTGCTTGGCAAGATCTTCCATCGTGTCAGCTTTGATCAAATAGCCCTTCTCGATGAGTTTTTCGAACTCGGGGGCCATCGTGTCGATATGGCGATTCATGGGCGCGCCGTTGTCCCACGGGAACAGACGGCAGCAGCCGTGCTCGTCAAAGCTGCGGCACTGCTCGTAGTAGTCGGAGTCGAACACATCCACATACACGTGATGCGGCTGCATCGTTGCGGCATGGAGCACGAAGTCGTAGGGCAGCGCCTCGTTCACGAAGCGCTCGCCGTTCAGGTTCAGCTTCAGAAACGGTTGCTCGCCGAACCACCACCATTCGCCGTTGACGTCGGAACCGGGGAATTCGTCCGGACGAACGGCGCTGCGGTTGAAAAGGACAGAGGTGCCAACCGGATCCATGGCACCAGCGCCGGCCCACAAAGCGGCCTTGATTCCGTCGCCGGAGTTGCCGCCGCCTTTGCCGTTGTTGATGCGGATGTCCTGATTCCACGGCTGACGCGTTTCGAGCATCTGGGTGTTGGCTGCGTAACCGCCCGTGGACAGTATGACGCCCTTGCTCGCGTTCACGCGGATGTAGTGCTTGTCGGCGTCGGAACGGCAGATCACGCCGGTCACACGGCCACGCTCATCCTGCTCGAGCTTGACCATCGAAGTGTCCATCAGGAACTCCGCGCCCTTTTCCTGGGCGTACTGCGCCAGATAAGCGCCGAACTTGGGAGCCTCCTTATCGAGCTTCTGGGGGCTGTGGCTGGTCGCCCAGGCACGCTCGGGCAGGTTGGTATCGCCCACGCCGGCTTCCCACCACATCTTGAACTTGCCTTCGCGCTCGCAGATATCGGTGACCCAGTCCAACATAGCGCCGGACTCTTCGGCCCAGACGTTCAGCAACCTGCGATCGGCGGTTCCGTTGCTGTAGCGCACGAAGTCGTCAAGCGCCTTGTCGATGTCGATCACGCAGTCGGGATGCTCCACCGCGCCCTCCTGCTGAAGGCGGGAATTGTACGCGCCGATATCCTCGCGCATGTTGGCACCCGGATTGGACTGCTGGTCGATGCCAAGCACCTTGGCGCCGTTCTCGGCAGCGCTGATGATGGCGGGAATGCCGCCCGTTCCGCAGCCGACAACCACAACTTCGTATTCGAGCGTTTCGGTGATATCAGACTCGGCGACCTCGGGAGCCGTGCCCAGCCAGCTCGGGGTTTGCAGGGAGCTGGTGCGCAGGTTCGTCATTTCGGCAGTGCTGGCGGCAGTTGCCGGCTTGCCCTTGCCGCAACCGGCTAGACCGGTGGCGGCCATGGCGCCCAACGCGGCGACGCCGGCTCCTTTGAGGAATCCCCGGCGGGAAACTTGGCTAGTCATTCGAGACCTCCCATCCCTCGGGGGCGTTCAGGGTGTGGCACTTGCCGCAGTACAGCGTGCTCTTGGAGTGGGATTTGTGGCAATCGCCGCACACGAGGCTGCCATCCTGGTGGCTGCTATGCGGATTGTACTTGGCATCGTTGCCCTCGAAGCCCCAGGTGGCATCTACGACATCGTTCCAATCATGGCAGCCGCTCTTCAGGCAGAACTCCTCGTTCGCCATGTACTGGTTAGCGGGAATCTGAAGGTTGCCCTGCTCGTCCACGACGAAGCTGTCGTCGATCCACATGCCGACCTCGGCAACCTGCTCGCCGATGCGCGCCTCGTGGCAATCCAGGCAGCTCACTTTTGCAGCGGCATGCTGCGTGACCAGGCAGCCGGGATCCCCTTCGTAATAGGATTCGACGTAGTTGTCCATGGGCGCGTGGCAAACGGCGTTGCAGAACCCCGGCGTGTTGTGCCACACGCCGAAGCCGATGCCGCACACGATGAGAACCGCGGCGACGATCCCCACGACCATCGGCCATTTCTTGCGCTTAGGCGCAGCAGCGGTCTGCAGATCCGCTGCCGGGCCCTTCTTTTCTTCGGTCATTGCTCCTCCTTCCCTAACCCATATGAAGCAATTTCCATGCCGCAGTATGGAGAAAATGAAGAGAAGGAACCATTACCCCCTGGGGTAATATTTCGTTATCGCAGGTCAAAGATGTTCTCAGCGAACAGCCGTCCAGGACGGCACGCAAGCTGGATCAGAGTGCCCTCGATGTCGCCCGGATCGATGTTGGACACGTGCCCAGGACGGAATCAAGCGGGATCAGAGGACTCCGGCGCAGCCGATATCCGCTCAGAGCAGTCCGAGCAACGCGTCGACATCTTCGGGCCGCGTCGCCCAGCTGGTGCAGAGGCGGATGACGGTATGCGCGTCGTCCAGCTTCCGGTCGAAGGCGAACACCACATGCTCCGCCAGCTCTTCCATGCGCGCATCGCCCACCACGAAGAACGTCTGGTTCGTGGGCGACTCGATGTATATCCGGTACCCCTTGTCGTGCAACGCGGTACGGATGCGTTCCGCAGACTCGACCGCTACGCGGCCGAGCTCAAAATAGAGCCCATCGGTGAAGAGCGCGCCGAATTGCACCCCGAGCAGGCGCCCTTTCGCGAACAAGGCCCCATGCCGCTTGATGCGCGTGAAGAAGCGCGGCGCGGTGCCCGCCCGCGGGAACACGACCGCCTCGCCGCAGAGCGCCCCGCATTTCGTGCCGCCGATGTAGAAGGCGTCGGCGAGGCGCGCGAGATCGGGGAGGGACACGTCGTTTCCGGTGCACGCCAGGTCGTAGGCGAGCCGGGCGCCGTCGACGAACAGCTTCATCCCCGTCTGGCGGCACACAGCGGAAATCCCCTCCAGCTCAGCGAGCGAGTAGAGCGTGCCGTACTCGGTGGGCTGCGACAGGTACACCGCACCCGGCTCCACCATGTGCTCCCAATTGCCGTCCTCGTGCCAAGCATCCCAGCATTCGCGCACATCGGACGCGGCCAGCTTCCCCTCTGAGCTCGGCAGCGCGAGCACCTTATGCCCCGTCGCCTCGATGGCGCCCGCTTCGTGGACGTTCACATGCCCTGTCGCGGCGGCAACCACCCCTTGCCACGGCTCGAGCAGGGCGTCGATGACCACCTGGTTCGCCTGGGTGCCGCCTCCGACGAAATGGACCTCCCCATTCGGGCAGGCGCATGCGCCGAGGATTCGCCCCCGCGCATCCTCGCAAAACCGATCGGAGCCGTAGCCGGGCACGCTGACCATGTTGGTCTCGACGAGCGCCTGCAGCACGCGGGGGTGCGCGCCCTCCATGTAGTCGGGCGCGAAATACAATTTCTGATCAGGCGATTCCATGCACCGCACCATCCTTTTCCCGCATTGCGACTGCAAGCAGCCACCGCCGGGCGATGCCTTTGGCACGCGGCCCCGCCACGATGCTGACAGCATCTGCCACCAGGCGCTGCATCCTGCGGACCCCATTATCCCCCAGCCGATGCCATCGATACCGAAGGGATCCGATTCCGCGATCCGCCAGGCCGGCTTCCGCGGTCCGCCGGTCTGGCTTTTGGACCGCCCTATGGGCTGAACGGATGCCAGGTGCCGCCAGAATCGGCCGCAGCATCGGCTGGTCCGACTGCCGGTAGGCAGACGGAACCTTCTAGATGTTGAACTTGAAGTGCATGATGTCCCCGTCCTGCACCACGTAATCCTTGCCCTCCTGGCGCAGGCGGCCCGCGGCGCGGCATCCCGCCTCGCCGCCATAGGCATCGTAGTCCGAGAAGCTGGCGGTTTCCGCCTTGATGAAGCCGCGCTCGAAATCCGTATGGATGACGCCGGCCGCCTGCGGAGCCTTCGCCCCCACGGGAACGGTCCAGGCACGCGCCTCGTCGGGGCCGCTCGTGAAGAAGCTCTGCAGACCCAGCAGCTTGTACGCCTCGCGCACCAACCGGGCGAGGCCTCCTTCGGCCAAGCCCAGTGCCTTCAGGTATTCCTTGGCCTCGGCAGGATCGAGCTCCGCCAAGTCGGCCTCGATCTTCGCCGAGATGGGCACCGGCGCGGTCCCGTCGATTTCCGGCAGGTCGGCATCCATCTGATCTTCGTCCACGTTCGCGATGTAGAGCATAGGCTTCATGGTGAGCAGGTGCAGCCCGTACAGGGCCTCGACCTCGTCATCGGACAGGTCGAGCGTGCGGGCGCGATGGCCCTCATCCAGTCCTGCGAGCACCTTCTTCGCCGTGTCGAAGTTGATCTGCAGCGACTTATCGCGCTTGGCTTCTTTTTCCAAACGCGGCAGCGCCTTGCCGATGGTGGCGATATCGGCCAGGATGAGCTCGGTCTTGATGGTCTCCACGTCGCCCTGCGGGTCCACCTTCCCCGCTACGTGCACGACGTCGGGATCGCTGAAGAAGCGCACGACCTCGCAAATCGCATCGGTTTCGCGGATATTCGCCAAGAACTGGTTGCCCAAGCCCTCGCCTTTGCTGGCACCCTCCACCAAACCCGCGATGTCGACGAATTCCACAGTCGCGGGGATGACCCGCTTGGGCTTGTCGATCTCGGCAAGGCGGTCCAGCCGCGCATCGGGCACCGGCACAACGCCCACGTTCGGCTCGATGGTGGCGAAGGGGTAGTTCGCGGCGAGCCCGCCTTTGGCGGTAAGGGCCGTGAACAGGGTGGACTTACCCACGTTGGGCAACCCGACGATGCCGATGGAAAGGGACATGCGAACACTCCTGTATAACGAACGAACGCCCGCGCATTTGCACGGGCGCCGTCATTTTAGCAGATGCGTACTCTGGCGCCGTCGCGAACGCGCCACAAACAGCCCATCTCCTACACGCTGATGAGGCCCAGCTGCGAGATGATATTCGCCACCAGGATCACGATGAGCAAGATGGGTGCCACGTACTTGATCATGAGAACCCAAGCCTTCTCGAATTTGAACGGCGAGGATTGCTTGATCTCCTCCGCCAGCACGCCGGGTTTGATGACCCAGCCCACGAACCACACGGTAAGCAGCGCGACGATGGGCATGATGATGGAATTGCTGATGAAATCGAAGAAATCGAGCAGCGTGGTGCCCTTCCCCATCGGCTCGATGAACGAAAGCCCGTTGTAACCGAGGTTGATGAAGATGCCCGCCAGCACCACGATGATGATGACCGTGATGAGGCTCTTGCGTCGGGACCAGTTCGCGCCGTCGGCGATGATGGACACGTTGGCTTCGATCAGGGAGATGGCGCTGGTGAGCGCGGCGAAGAACACGAGCAGGAAGAACGCGAACCCGATCAGCGGGGCGACGCCGCCCATCTGCTCGAACACGCCGGGAAGCGTGATGAACATGAGGGAGGGGCCCGCCTTGGCGGCCACGGCATCGGCGGATCCCAGGGCGATGAACGTCGCGGGGACGATCATGAGGCCGGCGAGCAGCGAGACCGTCAGGTCCGCCCCGCCGATCCATGCCACGCTATGGGGCAGATTCTCCTTCTTCTCAAGGTAGCTGCCGTACGTGACCATGATGGCCATGGCAAGCGACAGGCTGTAGAACATCTGACCCAGAGCCCCGATGACTAGCTCGGGCGAGAATTTGGAAAAATCGGGCGTGAAATAATACGCGATGCCATCCGCGGCGCCCGGCCAAGTCGCCACGTAGATGGCGATACCGAGGGCGGCGACGATGAGCAAGGGCATCATGACCAGGTTGGCTTTCTCGATGCCGCCCTTCACGCCCAAGGACACCACGAGGAAGGCGGCCGCCATGAAGACGAGCATGAACAAGAACGAGCTGTCGTTGCTCGAGATGAAGTTGACGAAGAAATCGCCGCCGTCCGCCATGGTCGACGGGGCATTGGTCAGGTAGCTGACCATGTATTTGGTGACCCAGCCGCCGATGATGCAGTAGTACGGCGTGATGATGAACGGAACCGCGGCGGAAAGCACGCCGATGAACTTATACTTCCTGCCGAAGGAGCTGTACGCCCCGATCACCGACTGCCCCGTCTTGCGACCGAGCGAGGTTTCCAACAGCAGCATGGAGACGCCGAACGTGAAGACGAGCACGATGTACGTGAGGATGAACATCCCGCCGCCGTATTTGGCGGCAAGATAGGGGAAGCGCCACATGTTCCCCAGGCCGACGGCGCTCGCCGCCGCGGACAATATGAACATCCATTTCCCGGACCACGAGGCGCGGTCGATAGCTTTTTCTACCATGGTCAATCCGTTTTCCCGTCTGGCTTATACATAGTAGGCGTGATTATAGACGATATTCGTTGCCATTCTGTAAAGAGCTGGAACTCAACGTTTCCCCCGCATACACGGCACGGTCACGGCTGAATTCGCGCCGTTCGCGGCAGGGTGCTATGGAACCCCTTTGCCGCCGCACGTCCGGAACAGGCTTGATGCACTGGGGGGATGGAGACGAAGATCGTGCCCGATCGACGGCGGGGCAAACCCGGTCGAATCGATCCGAAGCTCAGGCTCCATCCGCCCAACGCAGGGATTCGTACGCCACGCCCCAGAACACGAGGCCGCTTGCAGGCGCCTTCTCGCCCGCCGCCTTCCGGTCGCGCGCGGCAAGGGCCTCGTCCACCCATCCCGGGTCGCGCAGCCCGCGCCCCACGGCGGCCAACGTGCCCGCGATCGTGCGGACCATGCTGTGCAGGAAGCTGCTCCCCTCAACGGTAAGGCAGATCAGCTCATCGCCCGCCACTTCAACCGGAGCGACCTCGCACCGCATGAGGTTGCGGCGCGTCGGCTTGCCGATGGCGCTCGATAGCAGGCAAAAGCTCTTGAAATCGTGTTCGCCGATCAGGTAGGAGGCGCCGGCGTTCATGGCATCGATGTCGAGGTCGGCGCAACGCAGGTGCCAGCAGAAATCATGCATGACGAGAGGCGGCGCGGAAGCCGTGCTGATGAAATAGCGGTACTCGCGGCTTTTCGCATCGAACCGCGCGGAGAATCCGTCGGGCGCCTGTTGCACCGCGCGCACCCCGATGGTTTCGGGCGTGAGGGCGTTCAGCGAGCGCAGCAGCGTGCGAGCCGTGCGCTGCTCCGATTCGCTATCTGAAACATCGAATGACACCACCTGGCCGCGTGCGTGCACGCCGGCATCGGTGCGCCCCGCGCACGTGGTGGGCACAGGTCGCCGATACAGGGTCTCGAGTGCCCGTTCGAGCTCCCCTTGGACGGTAACGATTTGGCGCTTCTTCCGGGACCCGCCCGAGGAAGTCGGCGAAGCCGGCTCTGGCGAGCATCCGGGATGCGATCGGCGGAGGGGGGCGGCCTTTGCGACGCCCCCGATGTTGAGGGGACTCTGCGTGCTGCCGGAGACGGTCGCAGCGCCGGCCGTTCCGATGTCCGTGAGAACGTCGGAGCATTTCTGCTTGGCGAATCCGTTGAACGGCGCGCCGTGGTACTGCACAAGGAGCGCGATGGTGGGCACGTTACGACGCCTTGCCCCACACCTTGCGGCCGAACAGCGATTGCAGCTCGCTGTACAGCCCGCCGTTGCGCACATCCACCCCGCACGGCAGGACGCCGCGAAGCACCTTGCCGTCGGGTTGGCGGACTAGAAGCACGGCACCGTCGCCGCCAGGATATTTCCTCATGATCCCGGAGAGGAACTGCATGGCGCTTTGGGACAGGTCTGCCGCGCGCACGTCGATCTCCAGCGTGCGCTGCGCATCGTCCGCCTGGTTCTCGTCCAGCTCGAGCCGCTCCACCTCGAACGCCATCAACTGGTTGCGATCCCCCACCTCGTACTTGCCTTTCACCTGCACGATCGCGTCCTCCTGGATGGCGTCGGCATAATCCTCGTACTTGAAGCAGATCGCCTCCACGTGCCCGGTCGTATCCTCCAGCGTGAAGGTCGCCATGCGCGTGCCCTTCTTGGTAAGCTTCGTCACCACGCTGCTGATCATGCCCACGAACGTGGCGTTCTTGATGTCGTGCGTGCGTTCGGCCAGGTCGGACAGCTGGAATTTGCTCAACCGCCGCAGCGTGCGCGCATACGGCCTCAAGGGGTGGTCCGACACGTATATCTTCAGGATCTCCTTCTCGAAGGCGAGCTTGGTCCGCTTATCCCATTCGTCGCCGTCGGGCTCGGGGACCTCTTCCGAGAATCCGGAATCCGGTTCGTCGGCGAAGAGGTCGAACATGCTCGTCTGCCCCGAATCGCGATCCTTCTGACGCTTTGCGGCGCTTTCCAGCAACGGCGTCTCGTCGATGAAGTGCATGCACTGCTTGCGGGGATAACCCGTGCTGTCGAACGCGCCCGCCTTGATGAGGGCTTCGAGCGTCTTGCGGTTGTAGCACTTCGAGTCCAGGCGGTTCACGAAATCATGCAGGCTGGAATAAGGGCCGTTCTTCTCGCGTTCGGCGACGATCTCCTCCACAACTTTCTCTCCCACGCCGCGCACGCCGGCCAGGCCGAAGCGCACACCTTCATCCACCGGGGTAAACTCAAGGTTCGACTCGTTTATGTCGGGAGGCAGCACGCGGATGCCGCTGGCGTTGCAGCTGGCGATGTAGTGGATCAGCTTGTCGGAGTTGCCCAGGTAGCTGGACAGCACCGCGGCCATGAACTCGTTCGGGTAATGCGCCTTCAGATACGCGGTGCGCATGACCAGCACCGCGTAGCAGGCGCTGTGCGACTTGTTGAACGCGTACTCGGCGAACTTCTTGGCATCCGACCAGATCTTCTTGGAGACCTCCAACGAGTAGCCGTTTTCGACCGCGCCGTTGTTCCAGTCGTCTTCCAAGGCGTTCATGATCTCGATCTTCTTCTTGCCCATGGCCTTGCGCAGCTTGTCGGCCTTGCCGGCGGAAAATCCGCTCATGACCATGGAGATCTGCATCAGCTGCTCTTGGTAGACGATGGTGCCATACGTTTCCTCCAGCACGGGACGCAGGCGCTTGTCGTAATACGCCACGGGCTTCCGTCCGCTCACGCGGTCCACGTAGTCATCCACGAAACCGTTCTGCAACGGGCCCGGGCGGTTGAGTGCGATGGATGCGACGATGTCGGAAAACCGGCGCGGCTTCATGCGCGCGAACAGCGTGACGTACAGGTTGCCTTCCACTTGGAACAGGCCGTCCATGTTGCCGCCGCACATGAGGTCGAAGCTCTTCTCGTCGTCCAGGGGGATGCGGCTGGGGTCGATGTCGATGCCGTGGCGGCGCTTGACGTTCTCGCACGCGCGGCTGATCACGCCCAGGGTGCGCAGCCCTAGGAAGTCCATCTTCAGAAGGCCCAGCTCGGGCGTGAAGTGACCGTCGTACTGGGTGATGATGCCGCCGCCCTTGGTGTCCCGTTTCACGGGCACGTGGTCGCTCATAGGATCGCGGCAGATGATGGTCGCGCACGCATGCACGCCCTCGCCGCGGACCTTGCCTTCGATGCTCATCGCAGCATCCAGCACGCGTTTGCTGTCGGGTTCGTTCTCATATGCCGCTTTAAGATCCGGATTGGTTTCCAGTGCGCCCTGGATCTTGATGCCCAGCTCGTCTCCGATCAACTTGCACAGGCGGTCGCCCACGCCGTACGGGTAGCCCAGCACGCGGGCCGCGTCGCGCACGGCGTTCTTCGCCTGCAGCTTGCCGAAGGTGATCACGCCCGCGATATGGTCCTCGCCGTAGAATTCGCGCACGTGATTGATCACGTCGCCGCGATGGGCATCGTCGAAGTCGACGTCGATATCGGGCATCTCCACGCGTTCCTCGGAAAGGAAGCGCTCGAACAGCAAACCGTACGGGAGCGGATCGAGGTCGGTGATCTCCATAGCGTACGTGACAATGGAGCCCGCCGCGCTGCCACGGCCCGGGCCGACGCCGATGCCGTGGCTCTTCGCCCATATGATGTACTCCTGCACGATGAGGAAGTAGGCGGCGAACCCTTGCTTGATGATGACACCGCTCTCGTGCTCGTAGCGCTCTACCACGTCCTGGCGGGTTTCGCGGAGCTCCTCGAGCGTGGAGGCCTTGCCTTCGCCGTAGCGTTTGATCAGGCCGCTCTCGCATTGCTTGCGGAACCAGCTGACCTCGCTCTCCCCTTCGGGAACGGGGAATTTCGGCAGGATGCTGTCGCGCTCCAGAACGACGTTGCACTTCTCCGCGATCTCCACCGTGGTGTCGCATGCCTCCGGAAAATCGCGCAGCGCTTCGCGCATCTCCTCCTCGCTCTTCATGTAGAACTGGTCGGAGCTGAACCGCATGCGGTTCGTGTCGTCCACCTGGCTGCCCGTGCCGATGCATAGGATCAGGTCTTGGGCTTGCGCCTCGTCATGCGTAAGATAGTGGAAATCATTGGTGGCGACCGTCTTGCAGCCCACCTCCCGGGCGACCCTCGTCAGCTGCACGTTCAGATCGTGCTGCGTTGTGCCGTGGTCGGTCACCACGCCCTGATCCTGCAGCTCGACGTAGAAGTCACCCGGCTCGAAGCAGCTGGCAAGCTTGCGCGTCCAGTCCACCGCGTCCTGGTACTGTCCGTCGTCCAAAAGGCGCGGGACGATGCCGGCGATGCAAGCGGTGGTCCCGATGAGGCCCTTCCCGTACTTCTGCAGCATGCTGAACGTCGTGCGGGGCTTGTAGTAGAAGTTGTCGACGTGCGATTCGCTGCATAGTTTCACGAGGTTGTGATAGCCCTCGTTGGTCTTCGCCAGTAGGATCATGTGGTATAGGCGCGGCTTCCCCTCGCGCTTCAGCTGCTCGTCGGTGGTGAAGTACACCTCGCACCCGAAGATGGGCTTGACTTCTTGCCCCGTCTCCTTCTTCAGGGAATTGCAGGCATCCTCGAGCTCCGGAATGCCCGACATGACGCCGTGGTCGGTGATGGCCACCGCCGGCATGCCCAGGTCGGCAGCACGCCTGACCATGCTTTTGACCTTGGTCGCCCCGTCGAGCAACGAGTATTCGGTGTGGTTGTGCAGATGTACGAACGCCATAGATGTGCTCCCGAAATCGTGTGTGTGTCGAAGCTATTCTAGCAGCGCCGGCGCAGACGGCGCCATCGGTTTTGCCGCCGTCCATATGAAAGCTTCGAGTCTCGGCATGCGTGCAAAGACAAAAGGGGCCGGGGCCGAAGGGGCCGTAGACTTTTGTCACAGGCCGGACAAAGGGGCCGTAGACTTTTGTCACATCCGTTTCCTGCTGGCATTGTAGATCACTGAGCGTCCTATGCCTGTCAACCGTTCAATCTGCCTGATGCTAAAACCAAAAACGAGAAGCTTGCCGAGCTGCTCGTCCCGATCAGTTTTCGACAGTGTCTTCAAGCTCGTCGCGGTATTGGGCGAGACTATTCTATCGGCGACTTTCCTCGCTTGTTCGTCATCCAGCCTGCCGCTCCTGCCATGCTCGGTCAGGCGAATAGGCGCAGGCTTGTCCTCCTCATGAAAGGACACGAAAGCCTGTTTATTCCCAAAAAGATCCAAGACGAAATTCGTATCGCATATTTTTGCTCTGCTCATGTACTCATGGTAGCTCGACCATTCGTAGTCCCCTGCTTGAGCGATTCCAGCTTCTTGGGGATTCAGATGAATGTAACGTACGACATCAAGCAAGTACGCTTCATCATTTATTGGCTCACTAAAGTATCTGCCCTGAAAAACATGGCCGACATGTCCATATTTCGAGTTAAACCACCGCGCGTAGTCAGACAAAACTGACTTCATGGCTTTCGGAAGGACCCCGAAATCGATCTGAAGAAGCAAATGAACATGATTGCTCATAAGACAATACGCGAGCACCGATGCGCCATTGTCGTCGAAAACTCGTTTGGCTCTGTCCAAAAAATACTGCCTGCCATCATTGTCTTCGAAAATAATCTGTCGGCCTGCGCCCCGTGCAGTCGCGTGGTACAAATCGAAACTGCTTTGCATCCTTGGCGCCCGCGGCATAGTCTCCCCCCCTCTCGATCCGATTTCATAACTCTACCAGAAGCCGACGAGAAAGGACCACGGGCAAAGGGACGAAAGGAGACATACCGGACAGAGGTGACAAAGAGACTAAGGAACCGGAACGGATGACAAAAGTCTACGGTACCTTTGTCCGTATGTCCACGGTACGGCACACAAAATGGGCGCCCTCCGAAGGGGGCGCCCATTTACGGTTGGGTGTCGGCTTAGGCAGCTGATTCGACGCCGACGGCGTGGGCGCACACACGGGCCCATTTGAGGTCTTCCTCAAGCAGGACCTTGTCCGCACCCTCGACCGCCTTCAAAGCCTCTTCGGCTTCGGCGATCTTCTGCTGCACCGCGGCGGAGTCGATTTCATCCACCAGCACGGCTCGGTCGGCGAGGACGATTGCCTTCTCGCCGGTCACCTGAACATAGCCGCCCATCATCGCGTAGGTGTGCGCAACGGTGCTCGCATCGGAGTACACGCGTATCACGCCGTCGGCCAGCGTGCTCATGGTCTGCGCGTGACCGCTCAGGAAACCCATGGCGCCTTCGGTGCCGGGCACGACCACCATATAGCACTCCTCGGTGAAGAGGCGCTTCGTCGGGGTGACGATGTCGCAGGTAATGTTAGCCATTTAGTCTTCCTTCTGCATCTTCTCGTAGGCAGCGTAGACTTCCTCGATAGCGCCTTTGTAGGTGAAGCACTGCTCGGGGATCTCGTCGCACTTGCCGTCGAGGATCTCCTTGAAGGAACGCACGGTATCTTCCATCTTCACGTAAACGCCGGGATTGCCGGTGAACTGCTCAGCCACGTGGAAGGGTTGGCCCAGGTACTGCTGCACCTTGCGGGCGCGGCTGACGGTGAGCTTCTGCTCCTCGGACAGCTCGTCCATACCCAAGATGGCGATGATGTCCTGCAAATCGCGGTAGTTCTGGAGGAGCTCCTGAACGCCCACGGCGACATCGTAGTGCTCCTGACCGACGACAGCCGGGTCAAGGGCGCGGCTCGTGCTCTCCAGCGGATCGACCGCGGGATAGATGCCCAGCTCGGCGATGGAACGGGACAGAACCGTACGCGCGTCCAAGTGCGTGAACGTCGTGGCCGGCGCGGGGTCGGTCAGGTCGTCGGCGGGCACGTAGACTGCCTGCACCGAGGTGATGGAGCCCGTGGTGGTCGACGCGATACGCTCCTGCAGGTCGCCCATCTCGGTTGCCAGCGTGGGCTGGTAGCCTACTGCGGAGGGCATGCGGCCCAGCAGAGCGGATACTTCGGAACCTGCTTGCGTGAAGCGGAAGATGTTGTCGATGAACAGCAGCACGTCCTGGCCCTGATCGCGGAAGTACTCGGCCTCCGTGAGCCCCGCCAGACCGACGCGCAGACGCGCTCCCGGCGGCTCGTTCATCTGCCCGTATACCAGGCAGGTCTTGTTGATGACGCCCGACTCGCTCATTTCCAGGAACAGGTCGGTGCCCTCGCGGGTGCGCTCGCCCACGCCCGTGAACACCGACGTGCCACCGTGCTCCTGGGCAAGGTTGTTGATGAGCTCCTGGATCAGAACGGTCTTGCCAACGCCGGCGCCGCCGAACAGTCCGGTCTTGCCGCCGCGGATGAACGGCTCGATCAGATCGACGACCTTGATGCCGGTCTCGAACACCTCGGTGCTCGTGGTCAGCGTGTCGTAGCGCGGTGCGGGATGGTGGATGGGCATCCACTTCTCCACCTTGGGCATCGGCTTCTCGTCGACGGGTTCGCCGACGACGTTCCAGATGCGGCCCAGGGTCTCGGGGCCCACGGGCATTTTGATGGGGCTGCCGGTATCGACGATCTCGATGCCGCGCACCAAGCCGTCCGTGGACGACATGGCAACGGCGCGCACCAGGTCGCCGGGAAGGTGCATCTGCACTTCCAGGACAACATGGATGTCGCCCATCGGCGTGGTGGCATCAACCGTCAGAGCGTTGTAGATAGCCGGCATCTGCTCGCGCGGAAACTCGGCATCGACAACGGGTCCGACGATTCGGACGATGCGGCCCACAGCCCCTTTCTTAGTTTCTTCAGCCATTTATTCCTCCAATGCTGCGGCGCCGCCGACGATCTCGTTGATCTCGGTCGTGATGGCGCCTTGGCGAACGCGGTTGTAATAACGCTCGAGCGTCTCCACCATCTCGTTCGCATTGTCGGTTGCGGATTTCATTGCATTGCGGCGGGCACCTTGCTCACCGGCTGCGCTGTCAACAAGCGCGTGGTAGATCATGGTCCTCACGTAGGCGGGCAGCAGGCTACCGAGCACGTCTTCGGCGCTGGGCTCGAAATCGACGTCGCCGTTGACGACCTCATCCGTGGCCCCTCCATCGACCCCGGCGACGGCCGCGGCGGAGAAGTCCTCGTCCTTGGCCAGATCCTTCGGGTTGATGGGCAGGATCGTCTCGATCTGCAACGTCTGCTCGGCGGCGTTTTTGGCGTGGTTGTACACAAGCACGACCCTGTCGTATTCGCCGGCCTTGTAACCTTCGATCGCCTTGGTGGCGATAGCTGCCGCTTCCTCGAACGTCGGATCGGCGGAAAGGTCCTTGAACACCATGTCAAGTTCGATTCCGCGGAAACTGAAGTACGAGATGGCCTTTTTGCCGCAGGCTACGACGTGGGTTCTGATCCCCTCCGCCTGATTGGCGCGGATCTTCTTCTCCACTTCGCGAAGGACGTTGGAATTGAATCCACCGGCGAGGCCGCGGTCGGAAACAACGGCGATGGCCAGCACGTTCTTCACGTCTTCATGCTCCTGCAGCAGCGGATTGTCCAAAGTCCCACCACTCACGGCCACATTGGCCAACATCTCCGCCATGGAGTCGGAATACGGCGTGGCAGCCGCAACGCGCTCCGTCGCGCGGCGAATCTTCGCAGCGGACACCATCTCCATGGTGCGCGTGATCTGCTTCGTCGAGTTGACCGAATTGATGCGCCTTTGAATGTCGTGTAGGTTTGGCATACGTTACCGCCTCTTAAGCTTGCGCCGAAGGTGCGAACGATTTCTTGAACGCCTCGATAGCCTCGTTGGCTTCCGCCTTGATGGCATCCGTCCACTTCTTCTCCTCGCGGAGATGGGCGTAGACATCGGGACGGGAGGTGCGCACGTAGGCGAGCATCTCGTCGCGGAAACGCATGACATCGACCACGGCGATATCATCGAGGTAGCCCTGGTTGCCACTGTAGATGGCAAGCGCCTGCTCCTCGAACGGCATCGGGTTGTAGCGGCCCTGCTTCAGCAGCTCGGTCATGCGGGCACCGCGGTTGAGCTGGTTCTGCGTCGCCTTGTCCAGGTCGGAGCCGAACTGGGTGAACGCCTGCAGCTCGCGGTAGGATGCGAGATCCAGACGCAGCGAGCCGGCGACCTGCTTCATGGCCTTGGTCTGCGCGGAGCCGCCGACGCGGGACACGGAGATGCCCACATTGATAGCGGGGCGCTGGCCCTGGTAGAACAGGTCGGTCTGGAGGAAGATCTGGCCGTCGGTGATCGAGATCACGTTCGTCGGGATGTAGGCGGACACGTCGCCTGCCTGCGTCTCGATCATCGGGAGCGCGGTGAGCGATCCGCCGCCGTTTTCATCGGACAGCTTGACCGCGCGCTCCAGAAGGCGCGAATGCAGGTAGAACACGTCGCCGGGATAGGCTTCGCGTCCCGGCGGACGACGGAGGGTCAGCGACATCTGCCGATAGGCCACAGCCTGCTTGGACAGGTCGTCGTAGATGCACAGGGCATGGCCGCCCGGATTGTCGGCGCCAGCGGGCTTGCCGTCGGCACCGTTGTACATGAAGTACTCGCCAATCGCCGCACCCGACATGGGAGCCAGGAACTGCAGCGGTGCGCTGTCGGATGCGGAAGCGGACACGATGACGGTGTAATCCATCGCGCCGTGCTTCTCCAGCGTTTCCACCAGGCCCGCGACCGTGGAGGCCTTCTGGCCGATCGCCACGTAGATGCAGATCATGTCCTGGCCCTTTTGGTTGATGATCGCGTCGACCGCGATGGCGGTCTTGCCGGTCTGGCGGTCGCCGATGATCAACTCGCGTTGGCCGCGGCCGATGGGAATCATGGAGTCGACGGCCAAGATGCCCGTCTGCATCGGCTCGCACACCGGCTGGCGCGCGATGACGCCGGGAGCCTTGAACTCCACCGGGCGCGTGCTGTCGGCTTTGATGGGACCCTTGCCGTCGATGGGCATGCCCAGGGCATTCACGACACGGCCGAGCATCCCGCGGCCGACGGGGATTTCCACGATTCGACCGGTGGTCTTCACCTGGTCGTTTTCTTTGATAGCCGTGACATCGCCCAGCAGTACGGCGCCCACCTCGTCTTCTTCGAGGTTCTGCGCCATGCCGTACACGACCTCGCCATCGGCTCCGACGAACTCGAGGAGCTCGCCCGCCATGGCATCACGCAGACCGTCGATGCGGGCAATACCGTCGCCAACCTGGATGACCGTGCCGACCTCGCGTGATTCGACGCTCGTATCGAGAGCCGCGATCTGCTTGCGCAGCGCTTCGTCGATCGACTGTGCGGAAATTTCAGTCACTAGCATTCACCTCCATCAGTTCTCTTTGAGCACGCCGCGCGCGTTGGCGAGCATGGTGCGCATGCTCGCGTCGATACGCTTGCCGCGTGCGTTCATGATGATGCCGCCCAGCATGTTCTCGTCGATACGCTCGTCCAGAACGATGTCGGTGCCCAGTTCGGCAGCGGCCTTCTTTTTGATGACCTCGCGCAGATGGTCGTCGAGAGGAACGCGCGTCGTGACCTCCACGACCGTGGTGTTCAGCTTCTCGACGATCTTATCGTTGAAGAGGTTCTTGACTTTGGGCAGTCTCTTGAATTCGCCACGCTCAACCATCACGCCGATGACGCTGATCAGCGCCGGTTCGCTCCCCTCGAGGACCTTGCGCACGACCTGGCTGCGCTGCTCGCTCGTGTAAGCGGTATCATCGGCGAACTCGCCGAGCTCCGCATGCGAGTAGAAATACTCGATGAGGTTGCCCAACTGCTTGCGAGCGGCAACGACGGCGTCGATGCCGCCATCAGCCATCAGTTCATCGATCAGCGTCGATGCGTACAACTCGAGCACAGCTTGTTCTGCGTGGCGATCAGTTGGCATTGAAACTACCTGCCTCGCTCACGTATTTCTCGATGAGGGCACGATGCTCGTCATCGGACAAATCGTTGGCAATGAGCTTGCTTGCCACGGCGACGGACGTGTCGGCGATCGAACCCTGGAGTTCGGAGATCGCCGCTTTCTTCTCCGCCTCGATGGCGACGCGAGCCTTCTCGATCATATCGGCTGCCTCGCGCTGGGCTTGGGCCGTGATGTCAGCTTTGGCCGCTTCGCCGGCCGCCTTCGCGTCGGCGATGATCTGCGACGCAGTCGTCTTCGCCTCGGCCAGCTCGGTCTTGTACTCAGCCAGCACGCGCTCGCTTTCCTGGCGATTCTTCTCCGCATTCTCAAGGTCTTCCTTGATGGAGGTGGCACGCTTTTCGAGCATGTTGTTGAACGCAGGCCAGCCGTACTTGCCCAAGATGATCCACAGGATGATGAACGCGAGAAGCATCGGGATGAATTCGTCCATCTGGGGGAGAATCGCACCGATGCCGGTCGGGATATCAACCGTGTCGGCGAACGCGACAGCGGGGACGCTGCACAGCGATGCCGCGATGACAGATGCGCCGACGCCGGCACGTGCCAGTTTCGTCTTGAGATCCACTATTCACTCTCCTTTCGGCCTTATAGCGGGTGTTTCCGAATCTATAAGGTTGCCTTAGAGAATGAAGGCGAGCACGAAGCCGATAAGCGCGAGGGCCTCGGCCATAGCAGCACCGATGATGAAGTTGGTGAAGATGCGGCCGGCAAGCTCGGGCTGACGGGCGGTGCCGACGCAGCAGCCGTAGGCGGCGATGCCGATGCCGATGCCAGGGCCGATGGCAGCAAGGCCGTAGCCGACTACCTTGAGGGCGCTGATGATCAAAGTCGTTTCCACTAGATCCTCCTTTGTACGGTTTCGCATTCCGCGCGAAACCTTCTTACCTATATGATCTGCCGACACCCAGCCGACACAGATCCGAAGAATGGGGCCTGCTCGCCGTGCAGGCGGACGGGATTAGTGCTCGCTGGTGGCAAGCGAGATGTACACCGCGGAAAGGATGGTGAACACGTAGGCTTGCAGGAAAGCGAACAGGGTCTCGAGCGCGTACATGATGATGAGGAACGCGAACCAGAAGATGGATGCGAGGCCCACCACGTTGCCCGCGGCGATCAACGACTCGCAGAACACGAACGAGGCAAGGGCGAAGATGCCGAGCACCATATGGCCCGCGAACATGTTGCCATACAGTCGGACGGCCAGCGTGAGCGCGCGCAGGATGAGGGAGATGAGCTCGAAGAACCAGATCACGGGCACCAGCGGCGCGGGCAGGCCGGACGGGGCGATGGACTTGATGTAGCCCCAACCGCCGCGCTTCTTGATGCCGTAGTAGTTGAAGTAGACGAACGAGATGAGGGCGAGAGCCCAGGTGACGCTGATGGTGCCCGTCGGGGTCTTGAACCCGGGGATCAAGCCGATGAAGTTGGCGATGAGGATGAAGAAGAAGAGGGTCGCCAGAAAGCCCATGTGCTTCTCGTAGCCGTGGCCAATGGCGTTCTCGCCCATATCGTGGCGCACGAAGTCGTACCCGTATTCCACCAGGTTCACGAACTTGCTGTTGGGAACCAAGGCGAGCTTCTTCGCGGCGGTGAGGACGACGATGAGCACAAGCGCGAAGATGATGACCATCCACAACGTGTACTGCGTCATGCCACCGATCACCGGCGAAGAATAGAATGAGTTGCGTAGCTCCGGTACCGCATTTGACAGTGTCTGAATCGCGTCCACGAATGCACCCTTTCCTTACATTTACTTCGTCAGACGTTTTCGCACGACGAAGACGAGAGCGGCGGCGAGCAAGCCCGCCGCTTCCCCTCCGACGAACGGAAGCGCGCTTTCACGGAAGAACGCAATGCATATGAGCGCCCCGCCGAGTAACACTGCTGTAGATCCGGCGACGGCGAGCAACAGGATGCTCGCATGAGAAAAGTTGGAAACCTTCGTTACGTGCCTCACGGCAACCACCGCCCCGATGAGGGGGATGAAACCGAGTGCGCCAACCATGAAACCAAGGATGACAGGTAACGCCACTTCCATACTTTCTCGACTAGCCGGTTACAACCTTTTGAATCATAACGGAATTGCAACGGCCTTCACAAATGAACGCCGAAAAATCGGGGAATGTGGTTGTTTTTCACATCTGAAAGCTATTCGCCCTGGAAATCGTAGACGCGCATCTTCATCCCCGCCTCCGCGAGCAGCTCTTCGGACAGGGCGTCCGGATAGGGATTCTTGTATACGATCTCTTCGATCCCCGCGTTGATGAGCATCTTCGCGCAGACGATGCAGGGCTGGGTGTTGATGTAGATGCTGGCTCCGGAGATGTCGATGCCGTACCGGGCAGCCTGTATGATGGCGTTCTGCTCGGCGTGGAGCCCGCGGCAGATCTCGTGGCGCTCGCCGCTGGGAACGCCCAGCTGCTGGCGCAGGCAGCCCGTCTCCGCGCAATGGCGCAAACCGCTCGGCACGCCGTTGTATCCCGTGGCAAGGATGCGGCGGTCCTTCACGATGACCGCTCCCACCGAGCGGCGCAGGCAGGTGGAACGCGTGGCCACCTCTTCGGCGAGCGTCATGAAATACTCGTCCCACGAGGGTCGGTCCACTCCTTGTTGCGCCATAATGCCTCCTTCTTGCACATTACCTGCCACTATACACGGGCTGTCAAGGACGGACTGTGACAGGCAACCGCGTGACAGGCAACCGTATTGTTCGTCACATCGACAACGTGCGTGCCTACGGGCTTGGAACGCCTCTTCGGGACACGTCTCGCTTGATAGGGGAAAGACACACTCAGCCTTTCCCCCACCTGCGCTTCACTGGCGTTTCATACAATTTGAAAGGAGAACTTTTGACACAGTCCCCTACATGGCTTTGCCGCTACCATTCAGTGTATTCTCGACGCCCCTGCGGGCATACCAGGATTCGGGGGAAGCTTCGGGTGTGTTTGCCGGACAGCCCGCCCCGCGAATGTGACGAACAATACGGTTGCCTGTCACACGAACTCGAACTCGGGATAGAGGGGGTGCGCGTCGATTATCTGCTGGACGCGATCCTTGATGCGGGCAAGCTCATCCCCATCGTCGCGAGCGAAGGCGAACACGGCGCCGGCGATGCACGTGCCGACCGTGTGGAACTCCCCCTCGGTCAGGCCGCGCGTGGTGCCTGCTGCAGTCCCTACGCGAATACCGCTGGTCACAAACGGGGAACGCGTCTCGTTCGGGATGGTGTTCTTGTTAACGGTCAGGCCGACTTCCTCCAAGACCTTCTCCGCGTCCCTGCCCGTCACATCCGCTGGGGTCAAATCGACTAGGCACAGATGGTTGTCCGTTCCGCCGGATACCAAGCGAAGACCGCCTTCGGTCATACCGCGGCCCATAGCAGCGCAATTGACGACCACCTGGTGGATGTATTGCCTGAACTCGGGCTTCAGCGCCTCCCCGAACGCAACCGCCTTGGCGGCGATCACGTGCATGAGGGGACCACCTTGCGTACCCGGGAACACGGCGCTGTTGATCTTCTTCGCCAGCGCTTCGTCGTTGGTGAGGATGATTCCGCCACGCGGCCCGCGTAGGGTCTTGTGGGTGGTACTGGTGACGATATCCGCATATGGAATGGGGCTGGGATGCTCGCCTGCGGCGACCAAGCCGGCGATGTGAGCCATGTCCACCATCAGGTACGCGTCCACGTTATGGGCGATCCGGGCAAGTCGCTCGAAATCGATGACGCGCGGGTAGGCGCTGGCACCCGCGACGATGACCTGCGGCTTCACTTCTTCCGCCTGCTTCTGCAGGGCATCGTAGTCAATGCGCTCGTCCTCGCCCACGCCATATGCCTCCACATGGTAGAGCTTGCCCGAGAAGTTGACCGGACTGCCGTGGGTCAGATGACCGCCGTTGTCTAAGCTCATGCCCAAGATGGTGTCGCCCGGGTTGATAATGGCGGCGTATGCAGCGTAGTTAGCCTGCGCACCGGAGTGCGGCTGCACGTTGGCGAACTTGGCGCCGAAGAGCTTGCACGCGCGCTCGATGGCCAGGTTCTCGACGATGTCGACCTTCTCGCATCCGCCGTAGTAACGGTGACCCGAATAGCCTTCCGCATATTTGTTGGTGAGCACGCTGCCCATCGCCTCCATGACCGCGGGCGAGACGATGTTCTCGGAGGCGATCAGCTCGATGGTCCCGCGCTGTCGGGCGAGCTCCTGGCTGATGGCGCTGGCTATTTCCGGATCGGCGTCGCCGAGGAATCGAAATGGCATTGGTTTCCCCTCTTCCGCTAATCGAGCGACATGATCTTGGCGACGCGCCCAGTGTGGCGCCCTTCGCCGAACGGCGTGGAGAGGAACTCGTCGAGGATCCTCTCGTTCGTCTCGAGGTCGACGAAGCGGCCGGACACGGTGATGACGTTGGCGTTGTTGTGCTCGCGGCAGAGCTGGGCGAACTCGGGCGTGACGATGTTGGCAGCGCGGACGCCGGCTACCTTGTCGGCTGCCATCGCCATGCCGATGCCGGTGCCGCACACCAGCACACCGCGCTCCGCACGGCCTTCGGCAACGTCATGGGCCACGGCGGCGGCGAAATCGGGATAGTCGCAGCGCTCCTCGCTATGGCAACCGCGGTCCTGAACCGAGTGGCCGGCGGACTTCAGATAGGCCTTCAGCTGTTCTTTCTGCTCGTATCCTGCGTGATCGCTGCCAATGGAAATAATCATGACGGTCCTTTCGAGACAAATATCGTTCCGTACTTTGGCACATTCTTCGATATCAGCCCGGGTTCCAGAACAATTTCCGCGAACACGACAGAAAGAGCGTCCGCTCCATATTCGAGTCGGCAAGAACATGGATGCGGATGGAGGCTGCGAAGCATTCGGACGAGACCTGATGGGGCAATCACGAGCTGCTGACGTGATGCCGCGTGACGGGCAACCGTATTGGTTGTCACATAACCCCATGTGACAACCAATACGGTTGCCCGTCACGACAATGACCGCTAGAATCCGCCCGGTTGGCCGTCACGCGTCAATACGGTTGCCCGTCACGGGTTTCGCGGCCCATGCCGTTACCCGCACAAACTACCGCAGGCTCAGAAAAATCCTATGGAGAGCCGCACATTTCAAGCGGCTCTCGCGTTGTAATGGGTAGAGGAGGTGATTCGGTTTGCCAAGGAACGCTGCTCACGGCCTGAATCCAGACCGGGCGCGGGAGATAGCCGAGGAGTGCTACGGCGAGGTGCTGGCGTACTGCAGGCGTCACGCGCCCGCAAGACATGATCCAGCCGACCTCGCACAGGAGACGTTCCTTCGCTTCGTGCGTGCCCAGGGATACCGCGAGCAGGGCAAGCCCATCGCTTACCTCATGCGTATAGCGAGGAGCGTCTGCGTGGATGCCAGTCGTGAGAAACGACTGGAAACGGTGAACCTCGACTTCGAGGTTGCCGCCGGAGAACGTAGCGCGGTGGAGGAAGATCTCGATGCCGCTCTGGCAAATCTGCCGGACGAGATGCGCGAGGCCGTGGAACTGCGGTTCGGATCCGGCCTCGGCGTGGGCGAGGTCGCCCGCGCGATCGGCATCAGCCGCTTCTCCGCGAGAAGGCGTATCAACGCTGCATTGAGGCTGCTCGAAGAGGAGCTGGGGGAAGGTGATCCGGATGAAAGATACAGGCCGCGCAAGGCTTAAGGCGGCTCTGGGCAAACACTACTCGGCGCAGCGCGATGAAGCCGGGCCGGAGGCGATCAACTCGCTTGCCCGGGCCATGGTCGTCGAGGATGCACGCATGCGCAGGTCGCAGCCCCGCAGCGGGGGGCACGTCGCGTTCGTTGCGGCCCAGGTGCGCTACATCCCCGCATGGACGTGGGCGGCACAGGCGGCAATCGTCGCGCTCATGTGCGCGGTGGCGTGCGCATCGACCGATGCGGGGGCGGCGAAGCCCTGCGTCGGGGCGCTCTCGACAATCACCGTGCTGGTCGGCGTGCCCGCCGTGCAGGCGAGCAAGCTCCACGGCGTGGCGGAGCTCGAGTACTCGTGCCCCAACAACGCCGCAAGCGTGATGCTGGCGCGACTCATCGCGCTGGGTTGCTCATCGGCCCTGGCAGTTTCGCTCATGGTGACCGCGACGTCATCGTACTTGAACGTGAGCGCCTTCGACGCGGCGCTTTGGGCCTGCCCTCCTTTCTTCTGTTCCTCCGCGGGGTCGCTCATGGTGCTGCGCAAGGCGGCCCCGTCTGCGGCAGCGATACTCTGCATGGCCTGGACCGCCACGTGCTCGGCCGCGCTTATCGCCCTCGCGGGCCTGCTGCCCGGTCTGTACGGGCAGGCGTCGCTCGCGGTCTGGGCGGGAGCCGCCGCACTGGCACTCGCATGGCTCGCCCGCGAGGTCGCGATGACCTTCAAGGCCGTCTCAGAAGGGCTCGATTCCTTCTCGCCGCACATGGCTCGCACCCACAACTAGACAAGGATTCGTGAAATGGAACTTACATTGGATAGGCTGACCAAGCAGTTCGGAGCGAGGATCGCCGTGGATCGCGTGTCGGCGACGCTCACCCCGGGCGTCACGGGCCTTTTGGGCGCAAACGGCGCAGGGAAGACCACGCTCATGCGCATGGTCTGCGACGTTCTGAGGCCCACGAGGGGGCAGATCTTGGTCGACGGCCGCGATGCCGCAGCGATGGGCGACTCCTACCGGGCGCTGCTCGGCTACCTGCCGCAGGACTTCGGCTACTACCCGGACTTCACCGCGCTCGACTTCATGCGCTACATGTCCACCCTCAAGGGATTCGGCAGCCGCGAGGGACACGCCCGCAGCATGCGGCTGCTCGAGGAGGTGGGCCTGGCGGACGATGCGAAGCGCAAGGTAAAGACATTCTCGGGAGGCATGAAGCAGCGTCTCGGCATCGCCCAGGCCATGCTCAACAACCCCGCCATCCTCATACTCGACGAACCGACAGCGGGTCTCGACCCCAAGGAGCGCGTGCGGTTTCGCAACCTGATCGCGAGCTTTGCCCAGGACAAGATCGTCGTCCTCTCCACCCACATCGTGAGCGACGTGGAGTTCATCGCCAGCCGCATCCTAGTCATGCGCCAAGGCGGCTTCATCATGGACGGCGCGCCCGAGCAGGTGGTGGCGAGCGCAGCGGGCAAGGTGTGGGAATGCCACGTGGATGCACATCGTGCCGAGGAGATGAGTGCACGCATGACCGTGGCAAACGTGCGCTACGCGGCCGACGGGCACGCAGTGGTGCGCGTGGTTGCCGACGCCCGCCCCATGGAGGGGGCAAAAGCCGCGGAACCAACGCTTGAGGACCTGTACTTGAACGTGTTCCGGGACACGGCCGAGAAGTAAGGAGGACAGAGAAGATGGGAAGCCTCATCCGGTTCGAACTCAAGAAGATAGCCGGCAACAGAGCCGGCATGATAGCGTGCGCGGTGGCACTCGTGCTGCTCGTGGCCATGTCCGTGATGAACGTGCTCACCACCGGGGCCTGGGATCTCAGGTCGGGAGAGTACGTGACCGGAATGTCGGCCCAGGATGCGATACGCTATACCGAAGAGGGCCATGCGGGCGTGCTCGATGACGAGCGCGTGGCGGCGGACATCGCGGCCTTCGACCTCGCCGGGAACCGATGGAGCCAAGATGCCGCACATCTCGAGGGACTCACCGGGCGGCAGATAATCGACGAGTACGGCATGGATTTCTGGCGGAATGTCGTCCGCGTGTGCATGAGCGAGTATTACCTGCGGCTCGACAAGGTCATGACCGACGACCATGGAAACAGAGCCCAAAGCCTCGAGGAGGCTGCCAGGGCATTCAACGCCGGAGAGCTGGCAGACGGCTACTTGGGCTACTTCCCCTACACCGATGCTGAACGTGACTATTGGCAGGCCAAGATTTCTGCCATCGAATGGCCCATCACATTCGGATATGCCGAAGGGTGGAACAACATCTTCAGCTGGACGAGCTTCCTCGCGCTCGCGGTCATCGCCTGCTGCATCGCGGTTTCGGGGGTGTTCGCCGGCGAGTACCAGAACCGAACAGCGGCCATCGTGCTGCCGACCAAGCGCGGGAAGAGGGCCCTGCCCGCCGCCAAGGCGGTGGCGGCGCTCATCTTCGTCAACATGTTCTGGTGGCTCTGTGTCGCGTGCGTATGGGTCCTGTACCTGGGGCTGCTTGGCCCCGACGGCGGCGGGCTGCCTTTCCAGGTGTTCGATTTCATGAGTCCGTATCCGCTCACCGTCGCCCAGGTATGCCTCATCGCCATCCTCACCGGCTGGGTGATCTGCATGGGGTGCACGGCCTTCACGCTCCTGCTTTCGTCGCGTCTGCGCTCGACGATGCCCGTTGCGGTCGCGCCTATCGCAATCATCTTCCTCGGCGTGGTGGCAAATCTCGTGACTCCCCTCGCGAAACTCGCGGACCTCACCCCGATGAGCGGCCTCAACGACATGTTCACGGGCATGCTGAGCTATGCCGCAGGCCCCATCGTCCTGGATCTAGCGAGCGCGCTTACCGTAATCTACGCGCTTCTGCTGGTCGTATGCCTCCCCTGCGCCGCACGCGCCTTCAGGAGACACCAGGTGGCATAGGCGGAAAGGCCGGACAACAGACCCGCAAGGTCGTCGTCCGGCCTGATGGCAAAGGCGATTCGGCTTTTGGTTCCATCACGGTGCTAGCCGCGCTTCCTCCCGCCGACGAGAGCCGCTGCAAGCGCGGCACCTGGGGGAAAGGCCGCCTACCTCGTGCGGGTGCGGCGAATGCAATCCGCCCAGCCCGCTAGGCGGGCCGCCCTCTCCGAGGCTGCCATGCAGGGCATGAACGCGTTCTCGATCACGCGTTTGCTGCGGATCTCGTCCATATCCGCCCAGAACCCCGTCGCCAGACCCGCCAGGTAGCATGCCCCCGCAGCGGTGGTCTCGGAATTCGCGGGACGCTGCAGCTTGGCATCGAGGATGTCCGCTTGGAACTGCATGAGGAAATCGTTGCGGCTCGCCCCGCCGTCGACGGCGAGCAGTTGGAGGGGGGTCCCCGCGTCGGCCTCCATGCAGCGTGCGAGGTCGCATACCTGGTATGCAAGCGATTCCAGCGCCGCACGCACGATATGGGCGCGATGGGTCCCGCGCGTGAGCCCGTAGACAGCGCCGCGGGCATCCGAATCCCAATACGGCGCGCCCAGCCCAGTGAAAGCGGGAACGATGTACACCCCCGCCGTATCGGGAACGCTGGTCGCCATCTGCTCCGTCTCGCCGGCGCTTCCTATGAGCCCCAGCTCGTCGCGCAGCCATTGGATAAGGGCGCCTGCCATGAACACGCTCCCTTCGAGCGCGTATTCGATGTGGTCGCATGCGGGCTCGCTGGCGGCGATCGTGGTCACCAGATTGTTGTGCGAGCGGATGGCCTCGGCACCCGTGTGCATGAGCAGGAAGCACCCGGTTCCGTACGTGTTCTTCGCCTGACCGGGGGATGTGCAGCATTGGCCGAACAGCGCGCTCTGCTGGTCGCCCGCAACACCGCGGATGGGCATGCCGGCGGGAATAGCGGGGATGGAAGCGCATCGCCGGTTGGCGGGATGGGCGGCGGACGGCACCTGCGCCGCCGTCTCACCGAAGTCGCCCGAGCTCGGCCGTACCTCGGGCAGGCACGCCAAGGGAACGTCGAACAGATCGCACAGCCACGGACACCAGGCACCCTCGTGGATATCGAAGAGCATCGTGCGGCTCGCATTCGTGTAATCGGTCGCATGCACGGCACCGCCCGTCAGGTTCCACACCAGCCAGCTGTCCACCGTGCCGAACAGCACATCGCCCGCAGAGGCCGCGGCACGCGCACCCGGCACGCTGTCGAGCAGCCATTTGATCTTGCTGGCGCTGAAATACGCATCCGGGATCAAGCCCGTGGTCGCGCAGATCCGCTCGCGCACCTCCGGATCGGAGCACAGCTCTTCGATGATGGGCGCCGTGCGCCGGCACTGCCAAACGATCGCGTTGGCGATAGGTTCGCCCGTGCGACGGTCCCAGAGGATAGTCGTCTCCCGTTGGTTCGTGATGCCGATGCTGTCGATCTCGTCGACCTGCACGTTGAAATTCTCCATCACACCGACAAGCGATGCCAGCTGGGATTCCAAGATATCGAGCGGATCGTGCTCCACCCAGCCGGGTTGAGGGAAATGCTGCTCGAACGGAAGCTGGTACACGCCGCGGACGATGCTGTCGCGATCCAGCAGCAGAGCACGCGAGCTGGTGGTGCCCTGATCGAGTGCGATAATGTATTTCACCTCGCCCCTCTTTCCGCGGCAGCGCATATGCTGTCGAGCCAAGCGAGGATGTCGGCGTAGACATGCATATGATCGGGTTCGTTGAGGATTTCATGACGCATGCCGTCATAGAGCTTGCATGTCACCCGTGCGCGCTTGCCCAACGCGACAGCCGCTGCGCGCACCCCCTTTCCCTTTGCGCCGACGGGATCTTCGCCGCCGGCGACGAGAAGCACGGGGAAGCCAGCGGGAACCGCGTCCGCGCACGCCTGCGACGATGCCGTATGGACCAATCCGAACAGGGAAGCGTAACCACCAGCGCTGAACATGGCCCCGCATGCGGGGTCGGCGATGTAGGCATCCACCATCGCAGGATCGGTGCTGAGCCAATCGAATTGCGTACGAGGATGTCCGACCGATGCGCTGTAGCCGCCTATACCCATCGAATGCAGGAATCCACTGCGATAATCCCACCCCCGCGTCGCGGCAACGCACCGCGCCAGCCATGCGGCAGGGGATGTGAGGATGGCGGGCTGATGACCCGTGCCGCAGATGACGGCCCCCGACAACTCTTCGCCGTATGCGGCGATATAGGCGCGCATGATGAAGCTGCCCATGCTGTGCCCGAACACGAAATACGGGACGGAAGGATGGCGCTCCCGCATGATCAGGTGCAACGCGTTGGCATCATCGATCATGATCGTACCACCGTCCACGGGCAGCTTGCCGATGGCTTCGGAATTTCCCGCACTCGCACCATGCCCGATATGGTCGTTCGCCGCCACCGCGAAACCGTGTGCGGCCAAGAACCGTGCGAAGTCATCGTACCGGAACGCGTGCTCTACCATGCCATGGGCGATTTGGAGCACGCCCCGCACGGGAACGCCGGCAGGGGGAACCCATACCCACGTGCGGATGCGCTTGCCGCGCCATCCGGAGTCGAAGTGCAGTTCCTCGACTTCGACCTGCGCTTTCGCTGCCTCGCAATCCTGCATGGACGGCTCCTTCGCCTCGAGAAACGATATGCGCAGATTATAGCGCGGGAAAGAGGCGGCACAGAAGGGGTACGCGTGGCGTTGCCCATGGCAGCCAACCGTATTGGTGACGCGACTGGTGACGGGCAACCGTATTGGTTGTCACATGCCCCCACGTGACAACCAATACGGTTGCCCGTCACGCGGTGGGGTGCGGTTGCCCGTCACGCTATGCTTCGTCTCTGCTTCCTAGGATCTGGATAAAGGCAAGACCGCCCAGTAGGAGCACAAACCCTGCAACTACCAGTACGGTCGCCACCACATCGCCTAGGCCCGGCACATAAGCACCGCCGAAAATGAGGAAGATGCTTATGATGCATGCCAGGATCCCTATGATTTTCACGCGTGTTTTCACGATGCTTCCCCCTCGAGCAAGCCGCCAGCATGCTGCTGTGCCGCGACCATAGCAGCATAGCGGCCCCCAGCGGCAAGTAAGTCAGCATGGGTACCCTGCTCGACAATCTGACCCGCATCGATCATGAGAATCTGGTCCGCATCAACGATCGTCTTCAAGCGGTGCGCGATAACCAGGGTGGTTTTACCCCGGCAAAGCGTGCTGATCGCACTTTGAATGGCGCTTTCGTTATCGGCGTCCACGCTCGCGGTAGCCTCATCCAAGATAACGATGGGCGCATCCTTCAACAGGCTGCGCGCGATCGAGATGCGTTGCGCTTCACCGCCGGAAAGGCTCGCCCCGCCTTCTCCGATAATCGTGTCGAACCCGTAGGGCAGATCCATGATGAAGTCGTAGCATCGTGCCTTTTTGGCAACTTCAACCACCTGCTCGTAGGTCGCATCTTCATGCCCGAGGGCGATATTGTTAAACACGGTATCGTTAAACAGGTAGACGCATTGGAACACCATCGTCACATTCTCCATGAGCGTGGAAAGCGGCATCTCGCGCACGTCGACCCCACGCACCAGAATGCGTCCGGCTTGAATATCCCAGAATCGCGTGAGCACGTTGGCAATGGTGCTTTTGCCACTGCCTGAAGGACCTACAAGCGCCGTCATGCTGCCGCGCGGCATAGAAAACGTCACATCATCCAGCACCCGTGCCTCGCCATAGCCGAACTCAACCCCTTCGAATGCAATCTCGGGGATGGTGGACTCAGCGGCGGGCAGGGGACTCTCACCGTCATCGGGAAGCTCGGATTCGTTCATGAGAGCATCGATGCGGTCAAGCGCCGAATTCATGATCGATAGCCGGGCTCCCAGCTGATACACGTGTTTCGACGGTTGGAAAATCAGAAACAGGAACAGGGCGATGCCGGTAAAATAGGGGATGGGCAACGTACCTTCAATGCACATGTGCGCGGATAGCAACAATACGATGGCCGTTCCCAGGGCGAATACAATCAAAATAGCACGGTGATAGGGTGTGTAACGCCCTTCGAACTCCAGGTTCTGGTCGGTCATCTGGGCAAATGAGCGGCGCAGTTCCTTTGCTCCCTCTCCTGCAAGATTGAAGCTTTTTATAATGCCGAAACCTGCTGTGTACTCGATCACAGCCTGCGTCATATCCTCAAGCGACTGCTGACGCACGTCGCTATTGTAAGTTATACGCTTGGTCATGATGGTGCCGATGCAGACGGCAACGGCCTCGATTGCGATGATGGCCAATCCAAGCGGCGGGCTTAAGATCAACATGAATACGATGAGGATCGCCTGCGAGAATACGTCGCTGACCGCATCGGCCAGAATCGTCATGCTGTTTTCCTCGATGAACACCATGTCCACCGAAAGGATGGAGCTGATCTTGCCGATGTTGCCCGCCGTAAAATAACCCATGGGAAGGCGGCGTAGATGATCGCCGAGCGTAAGGCGCATATCGGCAAAGAGCTCATAGCCCGAAGCGGACTGCAACTTGTCCACAATATACTGGAACAGCGTTTGCAACATCATCGTGGCAAATCCGATGGCGGCGAACACGATGGCGATGGATACCGTAGCCGTTCCCTCCAGCAGCATCATGATCGCGAAGATAGCAAGCATGATGGGCATGTTCGCACATAACTGCTTCAGGAACGAGAACAGGAACGAAAGGCGAATGCGGGGGGCATACGGCCCGGCAACCTTCAGGATCCGATGGACGAAGGCTAGCATGCGCGCACCTCCTCCTCCGCAGCATCCGAAGAAGAGGACACCGTCCAATCGGCCGCGCTTTCCGACGTTTCCCAAAGGTGATGGTATAGGGGGCTCAGCTGCAAAAGCTGGTCATGGGTCCCCTGCGCGGATACGACGCCATGGTCTAGCACCAAAATGGTGTCGGCGTTCTGAACGGTGCGCAACCGATGCGCGATGACGATAACCGTCTTACCCTTCACCATGTGGTGCACGGCGGCATTTATCTTCTCTTCATTTTCGGGATCAACGAATGCAGTCGCCTCATCCAGCACGACTACGGGAGCGTTTCGCAATATCGCACGCGCAAGCGCGATGCGCTGCCGCTGCCCGCCCGAAAGCTGCCCTCCCGAACTGCCGGCAAGCGTTTCATAGCCTCGGGGCAATTTTTGCACGAACTCATCGCATTGCGCGGCACGCGCTGCGGCAAGCACCTCTTCATCGCTCGCCCCCGGCTTGCCATCGCGAATGTTTTCCAAAATGCTCTTGTTGAAAAGGAACACCTCTTGGGAAACGTATGAGATCTGATTGCCCAACGTCGCCAGATCCATGCTGGCTATATCCTGCCCTCCCAGCGTAATGGCGCCTTCGACCACATCGTAATAATGGACGAGCAGGCGGGCGATGGTTGACTTACCGCTTCCGCTTGCGCCCACCAACGCCGTCATCTTCCCTTCGGGCGCCGTAAATGAGACCCCGCGCAGCACTTGCGCACCGCCATAGGTGAACCGCACGCTATCAAATCTCACCGTATGATCGTCCCCCGCAAAGGGCGCGGCGCCCACATGCAATGGGGCGCGATCCATCGCTTTCTCGAGCGCTTGGATTTTGAAGTTCACTTGAGGAAGAGTGCCGCCGAACGCCATCAGACGAACGAGCATGGGGCTAATGGCAAAACTCATGCACAAAACGATGATGAGCTTCGTCAGGGACATCGTCCCCGACATCACAAACAGCATGCCGAACGGCAGGGTATAGAGCGTGATATTGGCAAGCAGGCTTCCGTATAGCGACATCCAGGGCCACGTGGATTTATACCATGCGAGAACGAAATCACGGTAGCTGGTGACCGTCTTTTGATAGCGCGATCCCAAATCACCCTCGCGGTTGAATACCTTTACAACCTCCATGCCGTTCACGAATTCGATGATCATGTTGTTCAAGCGCTTTGAGGCGGCAAAGTAGCTCCCCATGCGATCCATGCCCGTCGTGTACATCTGCTTCATGGTGAAATAGCCGAATGCCACCGATATGGCGGTGAATAACGCCAAGCGCCAATCGATAGCGATAAGCACTATCAGCGTCACTGCCGGCACCGAAATATTTGCGATGCCTTCGGGTATCGCATGGGCAAGGAGCAGCTCTATGGATTCGATATCGTCGGAAAAGTATTTCTTAACCGCACCCGACCCGATGGCGCGCACGCTGCCGATGGGCTGCGCTTCAAGCTTCTCCTGCAACGATATGCGCAGGTTTTCGAGCGTGTGATACGCCGCCTTATGGCTCAGCGTCAAACCGAATAGATAGAGGATGGCATAAGCTATACCCGCAACGGCAACACCGGCTACCGTCCACCATACAGCATCCATGGCCATTGTCTTGGCCTCGACGAGCCCCTGCAATAACCCCGCGATAAGCGCGTAGGGCACCACTTGAGCAAGCGCCGCCAGGATAAGGACGACCACTGCAGCATAGGTGTACTTCTTATACGGCCCCGCGTATTCCAGAATACGCCCGATAGCCCCTATGTTCTTGCGCCGCTTGCTGGTCGAGGCGGTGCTGGGACTCTGGAAGTAGTAGCGCGCCCTCTCGACGCCTTGATCATCCAAGGGATAAAGGCTGGCAACGCGTCCGTTTTCGATATGGAGCACGTGTGTGCATGATTCCAATACGAGCTCGAAATCGTGCGTGACGATCAGCGATACGTCAGCATGCTGATGCGCTTGCCGCAACACGCGCGCGAACGACTGCATACCCGTGCGGTCCAGACCGCTGGTGGGCTCATCGTAAGCAAGGACCTTCCGCCCGGCGCACAGCGCCGAAGCGATTGCCACCCGTTGCTTTTGGCCGCCCGAGAGCGAGGCGGGATGGCGGTCTGCGGTGTCTTCGAGGCCAAGGCTGCGCAGCACTCCCATCGCTTCCTCGCGCGTCGTGGAGGTGTTCATCGTGACCTCTTCGATAACGCTATCGGAGAAGAGCTGCCGATTCACATCCTGCATCACCAGAAAGCTTTGCTCTGCGCGCCTCTTATCGGTTAAGAACGTTCCGTCGAACGCAACGGTCCCCTGCATGGAATTCACGCCGCACAACGTTTCGACCAGCGTTGATTTCCCTGAACCGTTGTCGCCGATCACGGCGACAACGCTCCCGCTTGGAATACGCAGCTCTTCGATATCGAGGATCTGCGTGTCGCCGCGGTTGCATGACAGGTCCAGCGCTTCTATGGCGACATGGGCCGCCTGCCCCGTTGCCGTCGCGCCCATCTGCGATCCTGCGCGCTTATTGGCAGGAGGCTGCAGCCCATCGAGGGACGTGGCGCGGAGGCCGAGCGCATCTAGCTCCGCATCGTCTAACGCGAGGAATTCATCGTGGGTATATTCACCCACGATGCGGCCATCATCCATATAGATGAACCGGTCAGCAAGATCGGCCATGTAATAGAGCCGATGCTCCGACAAAACGATGGTCTTACCTTGGGCCTTGATGCGCGCGAGCGCGTCATGCAGGCGCAGTATGGCCTTTTTATCCAAATTCGAGCTCGGCTCGTCCATCACGTAGTGAGGAGGATCGGTAGCATACACGCTTCCGCAGGCAATCTGCTGCTTTTCTCCGCCGGAAAGCTCGAAGATATTACGCCCCAGCAGAGCGCCCAGTTTCAGATCGGCCGCGGTAGTCTCCAAGCGTGCAGCGATATCCTGTTGGGGAAGCCCTAAATTTTCACAGCCGAATGCCAACTCGCCGGTCGTATCAACGTTGAAAAATTGACTCTTCGGATTCTGGAATACGCTTCCTACCAGGTGCGATACTTCATGTAGGGGACCTTCGCTCACGCACATGCCATCAACGATGACCCTGCCTTCCATGACGCCCTCGTAAAATCCCGGCGCCAGTCCGTTCATCAAACGCGTGACCGTGGTCTTGCCGCATCCCGATCGACCGCACAACACCACGCATTCGCCATTTTCGATAGTGAGGTTCAAATCGTCAACGCCTTCGCCCGTACCATGCTCTCCGGCATAGTGGAAGCTGGCGTTCTCGAGCTTGATCATAGCGCTCCCTTTGTTGCAAAGATGATGATCGCGAAGATGGCGAGCGCCGCGATAGTGAGGTAGTCAACCCAACGCAGGCGCACCGTTTCATACGCCGAGCGCTTTTCTTCCGAATCGAGCCCGCGCGCAATCGCGGCGCTGGCGAGCTCTTCCATAACGGACATCGAACTGAACAGCATAGGGATCAAAATGTACTCGATGGTGCACATCGGGTGCGTCACGATAGCGAACGGATCGGTCCGAATGCCGCGAAACGCCATGGCCTTGCTGATACCCGCCCATTCTTCCTGCACCGTCGGAACGAAACGGAAGAACACCGCAATGGGAATGACAACCGATACCGGAAGGTGCATACGCTGGAATGCTGCAAGGAAATCGCTGATATGGGTGGTTTGGACGATGAGCAGGAACGAAGCCATGATGGGAAAGAAAAAGATCCCGATGAGGACAAGGCCGTTCAGGACATTGCCCACAACACCGGGCTCGATGCCCGATGTGAGGATGCACTCGCGCGTGAACAGCAATAGGAATTGCAGCGCGAACAGCTTAAGGCCCTCTGCGCGCTTCCCCGAAAGGACGAGAAGCGCGCAGAGAAACGCCCCGAACAGCAATTGCGGCACCAGCTGATAATTGCTCAGGCTGAGGACGCTGCTCATCACGAAGACGAGCAGCTTGGTTCGGGAATCAAGTTTGATTATGTTCTTGGAATCGTCTCCGTAGGTGAATAGGTCCATGGCGTTCTAGCAACTCTTAGGCGATACCGGCTTTGTCGAAATGCTTCTTGGTAAGTCTAATGCCGATGAGGGCGCCCAAAATTCCGCCAACGATGGCAAGCGCCAAGATGAGCCACCAGATCCAATCGGGGGTGACGGCCGACATGGCATCTGCGGCAGCGGCGCCGTAGGCTTGGCTCATCATCGCGATGAACGAATCATGGGCGATGAGAAGCAAGAGGAACGGCATAGCCATGTTCAGGTTGAAAACAGCGTAGGAGCAACCGAGGACAGCCTTTGACTTGAACTTGCCCACGGCAAGGATAACGCAGGCAACTACGGTGACGATGGCCTCGCAAGCAAACGTATACGGGTTCGACATGCCCGTAGTCAAAAGGAAACCCGCTCCCATGATAACAACGGGCATGATGCTCTTCGACCGAAGCACCGCAAGCATATAGACGACGCCAAGCACTGCCCCGACGATAAGGGGTGCTCCAAGGTAGACAACCGGGCTAATCGCCGAAGTCGCCATAACGATGGCAACCATCGCCACGATATAGATGGCCGCGAATGCAGCGCTGTAGATAAGCGTGCGCGTGCGGTTGGGAGACGATCCCGATACAGCGGTTTGGGAAACATCCTGCTTGCTCATAAAAGCACTCCTTTGCAGATACGGATAAATCTTCATAACTATATAGTAAATTAGGCATTGCTAACTTAAGGTTCCCTTGTACGGCTGAATTCGAAATGCAAGCGACCATTTTGAGAGGATCACCGATGCACAACCGATCCCCGATACTCCCTTTCGGCGGAAATCCCGATGCCGTTGAAGACCTTCTCGGCGAAAACCTCGGGCATCTCGGCCTTGCACCTGCGGAAAACCAGCGCGGAACAGGCGTGATGTTCACCGCTGATGACGTTTCGTCGAGCGGTTGGTTCTACGCTTGGGCGTACGAAGACAAATGCCTGGTGAGCGCATGCGACCTAACGGTGCTTCAATCTACCGTTTCCTCGATCGATGCAAACGGATCTGTTGTCTTGCATTCCGGCAGCTCCACCTTGCCCGCCAACGGAGAGGTGCTGGCGTTCGTGCAACCGCCGATGGGCATGGTGGTAGCACCCCTTCCCGCAGGACTTCGAATCGCGTATGTCGAAGTACGCTACTCCCGCGCCTTCTTCGCAGAATGCCTTTCCCCCCTTTCGGATAGGAAGGTCTCGAATGTAGCCAAGATGCTCGCTGATATAACGCGGCAATCGGTATGGCCGGCTTGCATCTCGCGCGCATTGCACTCCATAACGAGCACGACAGCCTGCGCCCGCGAATTAGACCTGCAGCTATTGGGGATTGTTTGCACGATCATGAGCGAGCTCGTACGATTCGGCGAAGCCGAGCTGCCGCAAAGCGCCCACGATCGTCGTGCCGTGCTGGATGCTATCGCCTTTGCGGATACCCACTACTGCGAAGATATAGGAGCGGTTGATATCATCGCGCACAGCACCTTGGGAGCAACGAAGCTCAAAGAACTCTTCAAAGCGTTAACGGGGAAGGGCATCGGCGAATACGTACGCTTCCAGCGCCTCAACCGCGCACGCGATCTGCTCGCGTCAGGCAGCACCGTGAGCGTTGCGGCTCGTGAAGTCGGATACCGATCGCCTACCAGCTTTTCCACCGCCTACAAGCAGGCGTTCGGGCAGACACCATGCGCCATGCGCACCGCAGTCCGATACACGGACATGCGAAACGCTCGATAAACCATTGGCAAGCGCTTGCCTCAATGGCTACGCCCACGACGCACGCAATCGGCCCACCCTAAGAAGCTTTTCTCGGTCTGACGCCTCCATGCGAGGCATGGACGGATCATCGATAATCCGTTTGCTGCGAATCCCACCCATACCGTCCCAGAATCCCGTTGAAAGTCCCACAAGATAGCCGGCACCTGCCGCCGTCGTCTCCGCATTAGCAGGACGCTGCAACTTTACCGGCAAGATATCGGCTTGGAATCGCATGGGAAAGCCGTTGCGGCTTGCGCCGCCATCTGCTCGGCATCATCGCCCGCGTCCAGCCCCGCCTTCCCCTTGGCTATTTTGATGCGTATCCAACCAGATCAGCATAGGGGACGATCAGAGGAGCTTCGCGCATCACGGCGCCGTTGCCGCAGACGGCTACACAGGCGTCCGCGACCCATTGGCACCTCACGTCAAATGTGCCGAAATGCAGGATGTCGCAAGAAAGCAAGCCGGATACATCGGTGTCAAGGGCTGCAGGCAGGCCGCGCCCATCGCGCTTTCCCAAGCTTTCCTTCGCAGCCCACAGCTTTGCCATGGCGTGCAGCGGTTGAGCGCAGGTGCGCACCGCTTCAAGCTCGTGGCCGGTCAGCACCATTTTTGCCAGTTCCAGATCGGCAAAAGCGTCGGCATCGATCTGCTGCATATCGCATCCGATTTCGGAATCGGAAAGAGCGCATACTATCCCCCTTCGGCAGTGCGAGATATTAAAGCATATGCCCGCGATGGCGGGCTTCCCCCAAGGGCCGTAGGAGGGGATGGGCGCGTTCGACCATCCCAATTCGTCGTATAAGGCATAGGCGAAGAGCACCCAGGATGCGACGCACAGTCGCCGGTCGATCGCGTGATGATAGCGAAGCGCCCTGCCTCTGCGCGAAGGAGGCAGCAGGGGAAGCAGGGCTTCGCATGATGCATCATCGAACCGTGCAATGTCGGTGAACACGTAGATCATGGCTGCATCAGCATGCCACCGCACGCTGCGAAAGCTGATCGGCGATACAGCGCTCAACCTTCGGAGCGCTTTCCCCGTACAGGAAGAAATGGCTGCCCGGAAAGGAAAACTGACTAAAATCCGCCGATGTGACAAGGCTCCAGCGTAGCATCGCCTGAGGATTAGCGTCCATATCATGCATGCCCGCCAGCGCAACGATGGGGATATCAAGACGTTCCCCACGGTACCGATAGCTTTCATGCAAGCGGTAATCGCTATAGATAATCGGCAAGAAGACCTGCGAAAATGCGGGATCGTCAATCACTTCACGGGGCGTGGCCCCAATCCGGACCATTTCCTCTTTAAGTGCCCCCATACCCTGCGACGTCCTATAGCCTATCGGATCCTGGTCGCACGGCGCATGTCGGCCCGCCACGATAAGCTGTTCGAGAGGCGAATCGTATTCGGATCGCAGGATAACAGCCACCTGGAAGGCAAGCGCGCATCCCAGGCTATGGCCGAATAACGATGCGCCAGACGTTCCCAGAGTCGCGATGCCTCGGGCGATAGCATGTGCTGTGCTATCGAAATCAACCGAACATGCTTGGCCGATCGAACAATAGTGGCCTGGAAGTTCAACCGGGATGGTATCAACCCCCGAAAAGCGTCGCAGCCACGTTCGAAACGCGAGCACACTGCCCCCGGCATGGTGAAAGCAGTATAGACGCTTGGGCAACGTGGGAATTTCATCCGTTAACGGGAACATATCGTCTGAATATCGCATGTACTACACCCACTCCACCACGTAGATAGCCTCGCCCCTCTTTGTGCAGGAAAAGCCCTCTCCCGCTTCCCTGGAAAGCTGATCGAGTCCGAACGTATGCCACGTCCTGACAACCTCATGCTGGTCAATCGTATGGCGATCGTCGATGATACGGTAAATGGTCCTCCAGGTCATTTCGTCGCCGGCCGCCGGCTCGCCGGATATCCACGATTCGTATCTGCGTGTTCCGATGCGGCGTTGACCGGCAAGTCGCCTGGGAACATAGGTGGGATGCTCCACGCCCATAAGTTCAACAACCACCACACCATCCGGGGACAGAAGCCGGCGAACCGTTTGCCAAAAAACCGTCCGCTCGTCCGCTTCCATATGCCCTAAAACGCCAAAGGCGAGTATGGCGTCGACCGAAGATGCGGCATCTGGCAGCTCGCCAATCGATTCGAAGATCGTTACGCAGCCATCGAGCGCACCTTGCGTGATGCGGGCCGCAAGCGCGGCGCGCATTCCATCTGAAGGCTCCACGGCGCTGATGGTGGCATACGGCAGCGCTTCATGGGCTGCTGCTATCGTCAATCCCGTTCCCGATCCGATATCCACCACCGCGGCAGTAGAAGGGCAGTATTCGGAAAGGATTTTCTGCAGGATCGGCCCGCGGGTTTTCCAATGCTCCACCGCCGATACCTCGTACAAAAACAGGTCATCATCGTATGCTGCTGCAGCCATCAAAATGCTCCTTGCATCATCGTTCTTATAGTTCCAACCCGGAAGGCGGGCCCCGTATAGAACCCCTTGCCCATTGGCTCGACATCCGACGGAACGTCCGTTCCCGCCGGGGGAAGTTGAGCCGTCATATTCTGCCAAGCCGTACAGGCAGCAATCTGATATTGCAGACGCGCGGGCTCATGAGCATGCGCCTCAAACAGATCGAGCATCGTTTTCACCCCATCCGCCCATTCTTGGGCAAGCATTTCCCCATGAGAAGCAGCGGGCGGTTCGAGCACCTCCACGCCGCCCTCGACGTTCTTCTCGAAATCCCGGCGATCGACATGGAGGCGCGGCGTCCAGAGCAGGGGACCGAATACGTCGTTTAACGCGAGCACGCCGCTGGGAACATATACGCGAAACTGCATGAATGCGGGAGCGTAATTATCCGGATCGGTATAGCTCATTTCGTTATACAGATTAACGCTCACCGGCACGCCCGAAACCGTACCTGACAGCCTCTCGAACCCCCCTAAGCGACCTTCATACGCCAGCGAAAACGGCTTGAGGCCACCCGCCAAGCGGCCAAGCACATTCACGAACGGATACGCAACATGAAGGCTTGTCGTCGCCTCGATAAGCAAGATCGGCTCATGGCCCCTCAGCTGTTTCGTGGCGGATATCAACGCCGCCACCGATCGCAGATAGGGGTAGAACGCATTGACGGAATAGTGGACCTGGGCCTTTTTAGCAGCCGCCATCAGCTCGATCATTTCGCGAAGGTGAACTGGCTGCTCCTGCACAACGTGTATCCCTTTTGAAATGCATGCGCGTGCAAGTTCGCTACCCGCCCCTCCCGTTATCCCCGATCGTATGACAACGCAAGCGAGATCGATATCGGTAGGCACTTCTTCGGGAGGAAAACAGGGCACCCCCAGTTCGTGTGAGAGCTTTTGGGAGTCAGCACCCCCTCTGCCGACGATTCCCACCAGGTCGTGGCGCGATGCGCGGACACCTTCGGCGTACACACGGCCAAATGTCGCCCCCGCTACAACGATTCTCATAGGGCACCCTCTTCGGCTTCATACAATGCATCGGGCCGCACCTGTGAAACCGCAGCGAATCCCGCATCATCCACCGCCCGAAGGACCCGGGCAGGGTTGAGGACGTCGCAGGCGAAATGGGCACCCGCATCTACGATTCCGTCCAAGATCGCACGCAGGGCAAGAACAGCTACTTGGGCGGTGAGGCCGTACCCGTCAATGGCGGTGATCACCAACGCGTCATCGGAAGACGCAAGCACGATGGCATAGAACTCCTGTGCCGCAACAAGGCTCGCTTTCGAGGCAAGTTGCAATTTAACAGCCGCCTCATCCTTATCAGCACCCTGAAGATGTGTCATCACCTGCTTCATCGCATCGCCCACCAGTACGTTGCTCCAGGTAAGGTTCTGTATGTGAAGCTCGCCAGCAAGCGCGCGCGCCTCTTCGGTGAGAAACGGATAGGCGGTGGAACCCGCCGGGTATACTTGCGGGGGCACGGACTCGCTCCGAGGCGCTTGAGCGATCTCGCCGTTCCGCAGCGCGCAGCCCCCAAGCCCATATCCCTCTTGTTCGGCAACGCTTGCTATCAGATCGCGGCTGGCAGCAGGAGAAACCGATTGCAAGCCGCCGGAAAACGCCGTGACCCCCCATTTCGCCGCAGGTGAGATATCCACGAGATAGCGCAGGGCCAGACCGCTCAGCCCGGGAAGCATCCCCGCTCCGATAATAAGGGGGATTTCGGGTTTCAGATTATCGATAGCATACGCAAGTGGAGCCTCACCCGCAACATCGACAAGAGGCACGTTCGCATCTACAGCTGCGTTTGCGATACCTTGGCTGAACTCACACGAGGGACCGATGCAGTTCAGAACCACATCGCAACCTTCCATAAAGCTGCAAAGCGAATCTTTCGAGGATGCATCGACCCTCGCGCCTTGCGTGAGCGAACCGAGCTTTACCTGCTGATCCTGAAGCAAGCGCGCAGCGGCGCTGCCTACTGCTCCATTTGCACCCATAATGCCAATCACAGCAACCCCGCTTTCGCAGCCACGTCTTCCACATACTGGTTGGAAAGGCAGGTGAAATGCCGCCCCGAGATCCGGTGAATCGACAGATCGCCCAATACAAGATCCTCCCAGAAATCGCGCGCGCTATTCCCAAGCACGGTGAACCCATTCTCCTGATCGGCAACTTCCAGGTAGGTCACATCGCCGAAATACGGCTCGGGACGATGAAGGGAAACCGCCGTGGTGCATTTACTGAAGAACGGATATTGAGCAACGAGGCTTGCGATCCCCGCTTCGTCATCCGTTGCGTAGGAAACGATATTGCGCAACCGTTGCTCTTGCGGTGTGCATTTGAGCGTCTGCAACCATGCGGGCGCTTCCTGATCAGCAGAACCGACGGCAAGATGGGTCGGATCCCGCTTAAGCGAAGCGGTGACAAGATCGAACAGGCTCTCAGAATCATAGCCTAGCGCCTGGACATCCGCATGCTTTTGCTGGGCAAATAAGAATTCGATAAGGATATCATCATCCACGATGAAGGGATATCCATAGCCGCTGATGATGATAAGCCGCTTTACGGAGAGCCCCCGTTCAAGCAGATAGCGGGCGGATTCCATCGCAATCATGCCACCCATGCAGAACCCTACCAACGTCAGTTTGGCAGGATCTTCCCTCTGCTCGAGGATCTCCCCATATCGCGCGCCAAGATCTTGGATAAGCGTATGGGCATCCATAGCTTCGTATGCAGCGCGATCGTCGCATTGGAAGCCCCAAGCGGGAGTACGCTCGCCGATGAGGTTAAGCAGGTGGCTATACGCGTTAAGGGTCCCCGTGCCTTCGTGGAAGAATACCAGTTTGCCTTCGTCTGAGGCCTTATTCAGAGCGACATAGCACCCCTGCTTGCCGGAGGCTTGCCCCTGCTTCCTCCCGCCCGTAATCGTCTGGGCGATCCCCGAAACGGTCGGATTGCGCATAACGCCCCTTAGCAATCGCTCCCATTCGCATCTATTTGCTTCGGGAATGGACTTGCGCAATACGCCGATGAGCCGGGTGACCTGAAGCGAATCGCCTCCGAGGTTGAAGAAGTCATCGTCGGGACCAACCCCTCTGCACTCGAGTACCTCTTCGAAGGCATGGGCGATCCGAGCCTCTAAGCTCCCCTCTTCCATCGATTCGGCAATCGAAGTCGCTGCGGAAGCGCACATCCGCTCACATTCCGCCGTCAACCGCTTGCGATCGACCTTGCCATTCTTCGTGGTGGGAAGCTCATCGAGAACGCGGATGATATCGGGGACCATATAGGAGGGAAGGATACCGCTCACCTGCTCTTTTATTTCCTCGCCGGTAAAGCGGGCGCGTGCCCCTTTAGCTTGGGCGACGAATAGACCTTGGCACAGTGCATCCCGAAGCTGTTGAGATGGTAGGCAGGCAACCTCATCATACCCCGCTGCGCGGCATTTTTCATTCCACTGGGCAGCGGAGAGGAACGGGGAACCGAACCGAGCGCGATCATCGGTAAAACCGGCATTCAGAGATTTTTGAAAATCGATGCTCGCCATCATCGAAGGCCGTTCAACCGTCGCCTCGATAAAGACAAGCGCGCCGCCTGGTGCGATGAGGCCTTTAATACGGGAAAGAGCTTCTTCGATATGGGAAGCGTTGTGGAGGACATTGGCCGCAAAAACGAGATCGAATGAATTCTGATCAAAGCCCTGCTCAAGGAAGTCCTCGTTGATGTCGAGGCGAGCGTATTGGATCCACTCCCGTTGCCCGTATCGCTCGCGAGCTTCTTGGAAGAAGAAGGGACTGACATCGGTATACCAATAGCGCTTGCAATGGCCGTCAAGCGCAGCGATGAGAGCATCGCTGCTTCCCCCCGAACCGGCGCCGATTTCCAGCACGCGCATGGCCTGATTGCGATCACTCAGGCGAAGGGCGAGCTTCGCCAGCAGCGTATTCAGAAACTCCGCAGGAGGGTTCTTTCCGTAGGCCGCCTGGGCAATATGCGTGTCACCTTGCGGAAAGAGCAACGAGAGCGCCTGCTTTTCCCCTTTCAGTAAAGAGGGCAGCGATTGGCAACTTAAGCGAAGGTACTCGACGAGCTCTTCGCGATACCCCGCTTCCACCCCCACGTTCCGCAACTGCTCCCAACGGTCGTCGGTATCCCACCCCCACTCTTTTTCTCCGAGCGTGAACCGGTCTTCGCTGCGTATGGCCCATCCCCGTGCAACAAGCGCAGCAAGCCAGCGTTTGACCAGATTACGATAGGTATCGCGTACTTGGAGCGCAGCGATGGCATCATCGCTCGTGAAGGTGCGTTGCTGCACCGCGTGGGAAAGAAGCGCGGCAATGGCGCACAGGGCCGTTTCATCGACCTTTTTCCGGTATGCATCAAGCTTTTCCCACGGGAGGGAGGACGACGCCAACCCGTCCTCTTCTACGCCAGCGAGCAGCGCCGTAAGGTCCTCGCGGGAAGATGAGGGACGCACGGCGGGAACAACCGCCGCGCATAAGCGCTTATCTTCCCCCACCACTACGGCAGCGCCCTCGCCCACAAGCTCGCTTGAGACCAGTGCCGCTTCGACTTCGCCTAATTCAACACGATATCCCAGTAGCTTTACCTGCTGGTCCATGCGACCCAAGAACTCGATTTCCCCATTGCCCAGGTACCTGCCGATATCGCCCGTAAGGTAGCAACGCACGCCATTACGCATGCAGAATTTCTCCGCCGTAAGTTCAGGATTGCCCGCATATCCTTGGGCGAGGCTCCGGCCCATGATGATGATCTCGCCGGGCACCCACGTAGGACGCGAGCGCAATGCTGTGTCAACAACATCCATCTGCTGATTCGAAAGAGGTCGCCCATAGGGAATGCTCGGGGCATCCGGCGCAACAACATCGATCGCATGATAGACCGACCAGATGCCCGCCTCAGTTGCTCCGCCAAGACTCAGCAATTGGAGCCCGGCGATCTTGAACCGGATCTCATCCGGAAGCCCCACCGGGATCCAGTCGCCGGAAAGCAGGGCGACGCGCAATGACGACGCATCAGGAGCCGAAGCATCATCTAAGCAGTTGGAAAGCATTTGAAGCTGTTGCGGAACGGAATTCCAGATCGTCACGTTCTCACGCTCGATGATCCGCGCCCAATGCAGGGGATTTGCCCCTTCTTGGGGATCCGGCAGGGCGAGCGTTCCCCCAAATGAAAGCGTTCCGAAAATGTCGTAGACGGAAAGGTCGAATGTCAGGTTTGCAAGGCCGATAACCACATCTGATTCATTGGCGCCAATTCGCGCATTGATATCGGAAATGGTATTCATGGCCGCACGATGGCTCATGGCCACACCCTTGGGGGTACCCGTCGAACCCGATGTGTAAATAATGTATGCCAGTTGATCGGGATCCACACTCGATGGGAGGGGAACGAGCCGATCGATATCCCCTTCGACAGGTAGCACCGTAACCCCTGCGGGCACATCCTCAAGAGGGTGGGCCGCGGATGCAAGGATAACCGAAACTTGAGCGTCGGCGATAATCGTATCGCGCCGTGCTATTGGTTGATCGGGGTCGATGGGGATATAGCATACCCCCGCCAATGCAGCTCCCACCGCGGCAACAACCTGTTCGTACCCTTTCGGAATCATAATCGCGACCGATCCCGTTTCCGGTAGCTGATGTGCGAGATACGAAGCATCGCGGAAAAGCTGACGATAGGTATACGACTTGCCCTGCGTGGTCACCGCGGGAGCTTCCGGACGTATCGCAGCCTGCTCGCAAAATGCCGCAGGCAACGTGAGCGGCGCGCCGCTACGTTGCACGGAATTGCAGGCACTCCGTTTGGGGGGAAGCTCAAACGAGAACCGGTCGCCGAGCGGGCGCGACCAGAACGCCTCCTGTTCGGCAGCTTGCCGTGTACATGATTCGAACAGGCGAAACGCCTCTTCGATCATACCCTCCGGGAAGACGCCGCGACGCACATCCCAGTTGATAACCAGTTCCCCGTTCCACTCCATTGCCTGGCAATCGATCCACACTTGAGGCGTTTGGGAGATACCTCCCCGTATCCTGGATTCTTCAAATAACCCGCGAGCCGTGCCGAAATCGGTTTCAACACCCATTCCCACACTGCTCGTAAACACGATCGGCATAAGATCTGACGCCTGCTGCATGCGTCGGCGGCGCGAAAACTCCCGCAGCATCGCAACACCGCCGGTCTGCAGATGGCTGAGATCGATCCATAAGCGCTCTTGCGTACGATGGCACACATCAACGAAGCTTCGCGAAACCTCGCAATCCATCTCCGCCAGGACCATCGACGTATAATCGCCGACAACCGCAAGAGCACGCTCATCATCGGTAGGCCTATTCAGCGTGGTCATGTTGATCGAGAACCGGCGCTGGCTGCTCCATTCTGCGAGCGTTGCTCCATACAGGGTGAGCAGGGCAACCGAGGGGGTAACCCCCTGTGAAGAAGCGTGGTTGCGAAGCGATGCCCATGCCGTACGGCTGAGCACCATATGACTCCGATCGAATCGCACCCCATGACGCGTATCAGCATCCTTGAGCAGGGGAAGCTCCGGATGCCCGGGAAGGTTTTCGACACGGTCCTGCCAAAAAGCGGCATCCTGTTCCTTTTGCTGAGGAGAAACGGCACGCTGTGCACGAATAACGCTATCTCTGAAAAGCAAACGGGGTTCATCGACTATGCGACGTTCGTCATCATAGAACGCCGCAAGGTCCCTCAATACGATGGTGATACTCAAAAAATCACAGATCATCAGATCGATTGAAAGGTGCAGCGTCGCCTCCCCCGTTTCCTCACACGCATTAACATGAAGATCTGCGTGCTTAGCCGTACCGCAACCATATGGCTTATGATCCAATTGCCTGCGACTGCGCCCAATCGCTGCTTGGTATGCACGCTCTGTCGAGAACGACCGACCATTGAATCCTTCCACCTCATATGTTTTGAGCACATACTGAAAACCAGCGGCATCCACCACCGAATGCAGGGAATCGTGCTTGTGGATGACCTTGCCCCACGCACGTTCGATCCGGTCCAGATCAACATGGGGTACCGCAATTTCCATATACCCATGGCAGCACGTACCGCCAAAGCGATAGGCATCGGTAGCCCCCATCACATAGGCTTGCTGCATATCGGTAAGCGGGAACGGATCGTATCGATGCTCTTTATCGCAATCAAGGGATGCGTTCTTAGCGCGCAGGTATTCGACGAGCTCGGTCTTGCGGGCCTTCATGGTAGCAATATCGTCACCCGAAAGCAGGCCCTTGGGGGCGCGGAACTTCAACGCATCGTCGACGACTTCCAAGGCAACACCGCGCTTTTCCAAGGTGTATACCAACTTCTCTATACTGTCCACTACAGAACGCCTTCCTCAAAATCGGAAATCCCGCTTTGTTCGATCCACGCAGCCATTTCTGCGACGGTGGGTCCCTCCATTAATGCGCGCAACGGTAATTTCACCCCTGTAGTGCTTTCGACCGCACTTATAAGCCGCATAGCACGCAAGCTATCGCCTCCCAATTCAAAGAAATTGGCATGGCGCCCCACCTGGGCGCATCCAAGGGTATCCCGCCAGAGGCCTGCTAGGCAGAGCTCCGTTTCCCCTTGGGGCGGGTCGGAGGACCGGCGGTCGTCCATCGCCTGAAACGCAAGTGTGATCAGCTCCGATTTATTCGTCTTCCCGTTATCCGTCACCGGTAGATCCGCTATAGCCTGTACGCGCGGTTGGGCATATGAAGGAAGGCGTTCGGCCAAAGCGCCTTCCACCTGATCTGGCGTGCTGCCATCGGTAAGTACCACAAAGCAGAAGAGTGCCTTGAGTCCCCGCTTATCCGCCAAGATGGCTGCTGCTCTTCGCACTAGCCCGCTCGCGACGCACGCCGCCTCGATCTCCCCCAGCTCCACGCGGTGGCCGCGCACCTTCACCTGCTGCTGGGACTGGCGCCTCCCCAGGAACTCGATGGTGCCGTCGGGCCAGAAGCGCCCCTCGTCGCCGGTGCGGTACC
>NZ_JANIPD030000005.1 GCF_024609215.1 Curtanaerobium respiraculi
TCGTTGGGCGAGGGCATGCTGGTGCGCTACGCCATCGACATGAAGGCGGCGGGCGACCCCATCGAGGAGGTCCACGCGTGGCTCGAGGAGCACCGCTTCCACCTGGCCCATTGGTTCACGGTGGACGACCTCATGTACCTGTACCGCGGCGGGCGGGTATCGCGCACGAGCGCCACGGCGGGCACGCTTCTGAAGATCAAGCCGGTCATGCACATGGACAATCCGGGGCACCTGATCCCGATGGAGAAGGTGCGCAGCCGCAAGCGCAGCATCGAGGCGCTCTACCGGCACATGAAGGCGACGTACGACCCCTCGTTCGGACCGCAGCATATCGCCGTCAGCCACGGCGATTGCATCGACGACGTGAACCTGCTGCGCGGGATGATCGAGGCGGACCCCCAGTTCGATATCGCCGACTTCACCATCAACTACGTCGATCCGGTCATCGGCTCCCACACCGGCCCCGGCGTCGTCGCGCTGTTCTTCCTGGGCACCAGCCGGAATTAGGCGGCCGGGGCCGCCTGCGGGCCTCGGATCCGCGGGGGCGCGCCGGGGCCGAACACGCTCTTCATACCAACGGACACGTGGCCATCGAGGACCCGGACGGCGCGCGCATCACCGGCTCCATCGCCAACACCGCCGTCGAGGAGCTGGGCATGGAGGTCGGCAAGCCGGTCTACGCCATCGATATGAGCTCGTTGTCGCACGCGCGGCGGATGAAGGCGGACCTGGATATGCCCTCCTTCTTGGCAGCGCGGTCTATCGCGGCGAGCTCGAAGTCGTAGAACTTCGTGGACGCCGTCCTCATCCTGGCGGCGGGCTTCCCCTCCACGGGCTCCCCGAATGCGAAGCCGCTCCAATCCCCGTTCTCGAATTTCTCCACGTCGGCCTCCACCTCTTCGGGCGTCGTGCCGAACGCCTCGCAAAGCTCCCTGTCACTCATCGCGCCCTCCTTCCGAATCCGAGCTCCTTCTTGACCCTCTCCTGGGGAGGGGTTTGCGCGTGCTTAACCAGCCAGTCGCCGCTCTTGTTCCTGATCGCAATCACTTCCAGGAGCCTGCCCTTCGCATCATAGCCGATGCCGACGTGCTCCTCGGACTCCCTGCCGACGCGCGGCATGCTCCTGACGCAGTGAAGCCATGCGTGCGCGGCGTCCTCCTTCGATATGTCGGGGTGACGCTCGTGCACCCTGTCCAACACGAATATCCTGTCCAAGCCAGCACCTCCATGGGTAAGTATAATGGATAATACCATATGATATTACACGAATAGAATACCGCTCCTTATTCCTTCGGACGCAACCGGCTGGCCGGCGCCGCGACCAAGGTGCAGGAGATTGCGGCCAACGCCCACGTTATGGGACCTGGACAGCTGCATGCCGTCCAGATACACCTTGATGCCGCGAACGGATTCGTTGGGCGAGGGCATGCTGGTGCGCTACGCCATCGACATGAAGGCGGCGGGCGACCCCATCGAGGAGGTCCACGCGTGGCTCGAGGAGCACCGCTTCCACCTGGCCCATTGGTTCACGGTGGACGACCTCATGTACCTGTACCGCGGCGGGCGGGTATCGCGCACGAGCGCCACGGCGGGCACGCTTCTGAAGATCAAGCCGGTCATGCACATGGACAATCCGGGGCACCTGATCCCGATGGAGAAGGTGCGCAGACTTCAGATAGAGCGGTCCTGACCGAAGTTCGAGTTCGACTTCCTCCATTCGCGCGGGCTCTTCCCCGTGGCGCGTTTGAACATCGCGCTGAAATTGTTCTGGTAGGTGAACCCCAATTCGGACGCGATGGAGGCGATGCTCGCATCGGTATCCGCAAGCAGCCCCTTAGCCGCCGCAACCCGCTTCTCCGTGAGATAGGAGCCGATGGTCATGCCCTCGCTCCTCGCGAACGAATCGCAGAGCTTCGTCTTGCTGACGAGCAGGGCCGCCGCCAGCTCGTCGAGGGATAGGGGATTCGCGATATCGTCGACGATGCTCGCTTTGACCCGCTCCGCTATCTCGACATCAGAGAGACGCCCCGCCCGGGATCGCCCCCGGTTCCCTCGGAGCGAGGAATCAACTAGGTCGGCGACCACCCGATACGCGTGCCCGCGGAGGTACAGCTCGGCCCCCGGCAGGCGCATCCGCCCTACCGAGAAAGAGGAGAAATCGTTGCGAAGCCTCAGCTCGGACTCCGTCGGCAACGCTTCCGAAAAGACCCTTTCCAGCTCCCGGGGATCGATCGAGGTGCAGGATGAGATCCTTTCCATGAAACGAGGGAGTATGCTGATCTCGCAAATGTGGTGCGATGAGCCTTTCCGAAGCCGGTACTCCTGCCTTCCCGGCTCCGCGATGTAGGTGAGCAATCGACGCCTGAACGCGGAGGGGAGCTGGTTTTCGAAGCCCGCCAGCTCCGCGTCCCCTCCTTGGGCGCGCGCGTGGTCGAGTACCACCTTCGCGTCGATATCCGCCAGCAAGGAGATCCTCCACTGCTTGCAGGAGGGGGCCTCCACCAGGTCGAAATCAGATTTCTGGACGATCCTCTTGACCGACACCACGCACCCGCCCTCGGCCCTCCCGGCCCAGAACCACCCGTCTGCATCCGACGAGCCTATGCGTGCGAGCAGCCCGTAGGCGATGGGCAGCGGCTCCGCGCCGAGCTGCCGGAGCTGCTCGGCGAACACGGACCGTTCGTCCTCATCGAACCGTGAGAGCTCTTCCTCAAGTCGCATTCCCTTTTCCTCCAAATATATTCCAAATAACATTTTACATATTATATTGCATGCCATCTTCTCGCTTTCACCGGCACGCCCCGCCTAAAACCTATCGTTATCCAGATGAAGAGTTAGCTAAGTCTAACCAAAGGATCGAGAACCTGGAGGATCGAAGGGATATGGGCGTGAAAAAGGATGAGGGCCCGGCGCGACGTCTGCTCGCGTATGCAGGCGGAAGGAGATGGCTCGAGCACGTCGGCTGCCTCCTCTCCGCCGTCGCGATGGCTGCGAGCATCGTCCCCTACCTGTGCATCTGGCTCATCGCGAGGGACCTGATCGCCGTAGCCCCCGATTGGTCGGCGGCATCCGGAATCGTCGGCTACGGCTGGGCGGCGCTCGCCTTCGCGATAGCGGGACTCGCGCTCTATTTCGCCGGCCTCACCTGCACCCACTATGCCGCCTTCAGAACGGCGTCGAACATGAAGAAGGCCTGCGCGGACCATCTGATGCGCGCGGAGCTGGGCTATTTCGATACCCATGCGACCGGCTTGCTGAGGAGGCGCATCGAGGACGCCGCAGCCGGTACCGAGCAGTACCTCGCCCACAACCTGCCCGACCTCTGGGGATCGGCCGCCCTCTTCGCATCCATGGTCGCCCTCATGCTCTTCTTCGACTGGCGCATGGGCCTCTCCTGCCTCATCCCCGTCGCCATCTCCATCGCCTGCATGAGGACGATGGGCGGCAAGAGGCACGCGGAGGACATTCGGGCATACATTGCCGCCATGGAGACCATGGGGAAGACGACCACGGAGTTCATCCGCGGGATCCCCGTCCTGAAGATATTCCAGCAGACGGCCCAGGGCTTCTCCTCATTCCGGAAATCGGTCGAGGAGTACAGCGCGCGAGCCCGACGCTACGAAGGTGAGATCTGCCTTATGCCCCAAAGCGTGAACCTCACCTTCGCAGCAGCCTCCTTCGCTTTCCTGATACCCGTCGTCGTCTTGCTCGCACCCGCATCCCCGAATCTCGGGGATCTTACGGCGTCGTTTTTCTTCTACGCCATATTCTCGGCGATCATCAGCACCGCCCTGGCGCGCATCATGTTCGCGAGCAAAGGGCGTTCTGTCGCCGAGCAGGCGTTGGCCCGCTTCGACGAGGTCCTCTCCGCCCCGGTGCTCGAATCAGCATCGGCTCCTGCGCAGCCCGTCGAGCCCGACAGGTGCTCGATCGAGTTCGATAACGTCTCGTTCTGCTACGAGGGGGCGGATGCGCCAGCTCTTGACGGAGTCTCCTTCCTCGTTCCCGCGAGGAGCTTCACCGCGCTCGTCGGTCCTTCCGGCGGCGGCAAAAGCACCTTGGCCGCATTGGTGCCGCGTCTGCGCGATGTGAGCGAGGGCGCCGTCCGCATAGGCGGCACGGACGTGAGGGAGATGGAACCGGAGAGCCTTATGGGCCTTGTCTCGATCGTGTTCCAGGGAAGCGGCCTTTTGAAGGGGACCCTGCGCGACAACGTCGCGCTTGCACGCCCCGATGCAACGGACGAGCAGGTGGCCGAGGCGCTCGCCGGAGCTCGCTGCGCCGATATCATCGAGAAGCTCCCATACGGCCTCGAGACGCTGGTCGGCCCAGACGGCGTGCATCTTTCGGGGGGCGAGCGGCAGCGCGTGCTGCTCGCGCGCGCCCTGCTGAAGGACGCGCCGATACTCCTCCTCGATGAGGCGACGGCATATGCGGACCCCGAAAACGAAACCCTCATACAGGCGGCTCTCGGGGAGCTTGCGCGAGACAGGACCGTCCTGATGGTCGCGCATCGCCTTTCGACCGTTGCGGACGCGGACCGCATATTCGTGATGGAGGATGGAAAGGTCGTCGAAGCCGGCACCCACGAACAGCTCATGTCATCGAACGGCGTGTACGCGGGCATGTGGCGCGACTACGTCCGCGCAAGCGAATGGAAGATGGGTGATGAGGCATGATGTTCTCTGAAAAGCTCAAGGAGAGGTACTTCCTGTCGGATCACGGCCTTGGCATCATCAGGCGCGGCGCGCTCTGGACCGCCGTCGTGAACCTCGTAGACATGATCGGGATAGCGTTCCTCTTCTACATCGCCGAAAAGCTCGTGGACTGCCTGGCGGGTTCGGCCGAGCTTCCCGATCCCGTTCCCGTCCTATCTCTTCTCGCCCTCTACCTCTTCGTCTCGCTCCTCGCGCACAGGCTTCAATACCGCGCGACCTACACGGCGGTCTACGGAGAAGTTGCCGCGCTGAGGATGTCCATCGGCAACCGGTTGCGCCGGCTGCCCCTCGGCTTCTTCGGTAGGCGGGATCTGGCCGACCTCGCCGAGGCGGTCATGGGGGACGCAGCCGTGCTGGAGCACGTCTGGTCGCACGTGCTCGGCTATCTGCACGGCTCACTCGCCTCGACGGCGATCATCGCGGTCGTGCTCGCGATCTTCGACTGGCGGCTCGCGATCGCCTCCCTTTGGAGCATCCCCGTCGCGTTTATGCTTTTGGGATTCTCCCGCATCTGGAGCGAATCGAGGCAGGCCGAGGCGAAGGCGGCCTCGCTGTCCGTATCCGCGTCCCTGCAGGAGATGCTCGAGAACGTCCGGGAGCTGAGGGCGGCGGGCAGAGGGGGCGAATACCTTCGCAAGGTGCATGGCGAGGTCGATTCGTTCGAGAAGGCGACATCGAGGGCCGAGCTCGTGAGCGGGCTCACGGTCAACTCGGCCTCGGCGGTCCTGCGCCTCGGAATGGCAACGACGATCCTCGCGGGGTCTTCGCTCATCGCGTCCGGGGGAATAACGTTCATGACCCTGTTCGCGTTCCTCCTCGTGATAACGCGCGTATACGCCCCCTTCGACCAGTCGCTTGCCCTCATCTCGGAGCTCTTCTCGTCCCGCCTCTCGGCCGAGCGCCTCCGCTCGCTCATGCAGGAGCCCGCGGCCAGCGGTTCCGAGACATTTTCCCCGCGCGGGCACCGTATCGAATTCTCGGACGTGGCTTTCTCCTACGGAGAGGAGCGCGTGCTCGACGGGGTCTCGTTCTCCGCGGAAGAGGGCCGGGTAACGGCGCTCGTGGGCCCCTCCGGCTCCGGCAAGTCGACATGCGCGCGCCTGGCGGCCCGCCTGTGGGATCCGCAGCGAGGAACGATACGCGTGGGCGGCGTCGATGTCGCGGCAATAGATCCGGAAGCGCCTCTCGGATGCTACTCGATGGTGTTCCAGGATGTTGTGCTCTTCGATGACACGGTCATGGAGAACATCCGCATGGGGCGGAAAGGGGCGAGCGACGATGACGTGAGGGCGGCCGCCCGCGCCGCCGAATGCGACGAGTTCGTCCGGAAGCTCCCGCAAGGCTACGGAACGAGGATCGGGGAGAACGGGACCAGGCTCTCGGGCGGACAGCGCCAGAGAATCTCCATCGCACGCGCCCTGCTGAAGGACGCGCCGATACTCCTCCTCGACGAGGCGACCGCCTCGCTCGATGTCGAGAGCGAGACCAAGGTGCAGACCGCGCTGTCGCGCCTCGCCCGAGGCAAGACGGTGCTGATGATAGCCCACCGCATGCGCACCGTGGAGGGCGCCGATAAGGTGATCGTCCTCGAAAGGGGGCGGGTGGTCGAAGAGGGCCGGCCCTCTGACCTCGCTGCGCTGGAAGGCAGCAGGTTCTCCCGCATGTGCCGGCTTCAAGATGAGGGCGGATCGGGAATCCGGGTCCACGGCATGGGCCCTTCCAAATAAGCAAACCCTTGGCAGCAAAGAAGAAAGGACTCTCATGGCAGATCAAGCACGGGAATCAACAAAAATACCAGGCGATGGGACGCAGAGGCGCCTCTCGGTCAAGGACTTCGCAACGATGGACATCTTCTGCACCGTCATGTTCGTCATCTTCATGGCCTACTCCATACTCACCGGGGCCTCACTCTTCTACTCGATGATCTTCAACGCCGCCGGCGCCGCGCTCATCCTCTCGCCGTTCTACATGTACATGAGCATGAAGGTCGGCAAGCACGGCCCGGCGTTCGTCTACAACCTCATGTGGGCGATCGTCGCGGGGCTCATGATGGGGCCGTTCATGGTGCCGTGGTTTCTCGGCGGCGGCATCCTGGCAGAACTCTCGATGGTTGGCAAGGGCGCGTACCACGATGTGAAGCGCGTTGCAATCTCGTGGATCGTCTGCTGCCTCGTGAGGGCGGCCCATGGCATGAGCGAGATATGGTTCTTCAAGGACGCGTTCCTCGCCACGGGCGTGAGCGACGCCCAGATCCAGATCCAGACCCAGTTCTACACCGACCCCCTGTGGGTGTGCGTGAGCCTCGCCGTCACCGTCGCCCTCGCCGTGCTCGGCTGCTATCTCAGCAACAAGCTCGTGGTTAAGCACTTCAGGAAAACCGGGGCCATCAAGTAAATGAGGCCGCTGAATGCCATTCATTTCGACTTCCGGGCCAAGCTCGTCGTCGCAGTCATGGTCATGTCGCTTGTCGCCCTTCTGGCGAGCGACATGGCCATCTACCTGCTCATGGCCGTGCTCGCGATCTACCTCGCGGTGCAGGGGCTGGCGAGGCACGCCCTCGCCTACCTCTCCGTCGCCCTGGTCCTCATCGGGATGCGTGTGCTATCGGGCGGAAACGGCATCACCTTCCTCCTGCCGGAGATGTTCCTCTTCATGCTCCTGCGCACCGTGCTCATGCTCATGGCGGCGGAACCCCTTTTGGGGATGCCGCCCGGGGAGGTGGTCGCGGTCTGCAAGAAGCTGCACGCGCCCGACCTCCTCTCGCTCCCCCTCACCTTCATGTTGCGTTTCATCCCGGCCGTCCGGGGCGAGTTCCGCGATGCGGCCGACTCGCTCAGGACGCGCGGCCTCCTGTCCGTCCGCCATCCCGGCAGGGCGTTCGAGTACGCCGTGACGCCCGTCATATTCCGTTCGTCGAGAGTCGCCGAGGAACTGGCGGCGTCGGCGGAGAGCAGGGGGATATCCTCCCCCGGAGCTCACAGCTGCCGACGGGAGATACGGTTCGGTTGGAAGGACGCACTGCTCGTCCTCCTCAGCGCGGCCACCTTCGCGACGTGCATCTGCATCGACAAGGTGGTCCTCGGGTGAGCGGCGGCATCATCAGGCTCCAGGGGGTCTCGCTGACCTACGCTTCCGCTGACCGCCCGAGCCTGAAGGACATCGAGCTCGCCGTCGAAGCCGGGGAGCTCGTCGCCATCATAGGACCGTCCGGCTGCGGAAAGACCTCGATCACACGCGTCATAAACGGGCTCGCGGAGCAGTACTACGGAGGACATCTCACCGGAACCGTCAGAGTCGGCAGCTTGGATGTTCGCCGCGCCAAGCTGCACGAGGTGGGAAAGGCGGTCGGCTCGGTATTCCAGGATCCGCGCAGCCAGTTCTTCGCATCTCTTGTCGAGGACGAGGTGGCGTTCGGGATGGAGAACTACGGCATCCCCCATAGCCTGCTCGACGAGCGGGTGGACGCATCGCTCGCCCAGGTGAAGGCGGAATGCCTCAGGGGACGGGAGGTGTTCCCGCTTTCGAGCGGCGAGAAGCAGAAGGTCGCCATCGCCTCGGTAAGCGCCGTCGACCCGGCGGCCTACGTCTTCGACGAGCCCTCCGCCAACCTCGACATGAAATCGGTAGGCGCCCTCGGAGACCTCATGGCGGATCTCAAGCGTCGGGGACGGGCGATCGTCATCGCAGAGCACCGGATCTACTACCTGGCCGACATCGCGGATCGATTCGTCTATATGGAGCACGGCAGGATAATGCGCGTGCTCACCCGCTTCGAGCTGCTCTCCCTCAGCGCCGAGGAGCGAGCGCGCATGGGGATACGCAGCCCGGTGATCGGTCCGGGCAAATCCGCGCCCCGGCGCCGAGACGAGGGAGCCGGCATCGAGGTCTCGGGGCTATCCTTCACGGTGAAGTCCCGCCGCATCTTCGACGGCCTGGACCTTCGGATTCCTCAGGGGAACATGGTCGCCCTCATCGGCCGCAACGGAATCGGGAAGACCACGCTTGCGAGGGTGGTCTGCGGCCTCGCGAAGGAGAAGAGCGGGACGATATCCTTATCCGGGGAGGCGATGGGCAGGAGGAGGAGACGCAGGACGTCCTACTTCGTCATCCAGAACGCCGATTGCCAGCTCTTCGCCGACAGCGTCGCGAAGGAGCTGCGCCTGAACCGTCCCGGTCTGACGGACGATGAGGTCGACGAGCTTCTTGGGGCGTATGGTCTGGCCGACTTCCGAGACGCCCATCCGATGACCCTCTCGGGAGGACAGAAGCAACGGCTGGCAATAGCCGTGGCGGAGCTGCTCGATGCACCCGTCATCCTGCTTGACGAGCCGACGAGCGGGCTGGACTTTCGCAACATGCAAAGGATAGCGGAGCGTCTGGGGATGCTCGCATCGAACGGCAAGACCGTGCTCGTCATCAGCCACGATTACGAGTTCATCGCCTCGTCGTGCACGGCTGCGATCCGCATGGGCGGTCCCGGCAGAGCCGAGCGCATCGACATGGCCGAGCCGATGGGAGAACTGCTCGCCGCGCTCATGGAGTGATTCGCCCGGCGGCCTGCACCACATGCGCGACGAGGACGGCCGTCGTCACCGCGCCAACGCCGCCCGGCACCGGCGTGATCGCATCCACGAGGGGTTCGACGGCATCGAAATCCACGTCGCCTGCGAGCTTGCCCGCCGCATCGTCCCAATTGATGCCGACATCGACCACAACCTGCCCGGAACACACGCAATCGGGGCCGATCATGCGCATGCATCCTGCGGCGACGACCAGGATATCAGCGCTCCGGCACAAACCGGGCAGGTTCCTCGTGCGGCTGTGGCACATCGTCACGGTCGCATCGCGCGCCTGCAGCATCATAGAGACGGGCTTGCCGACGACCAGCGACCTGCCCACGACCACGACGTGCTTTCCCGCGACCCCGATGCCGTAATGGTCGAGGATGCGCAGGCATGCTTCGGCGGTGCAGGGGGGAAACCCGCCGCCCCCTCCCGTGAGCACCCCCAGGAGCGACCCCGACGTGATCCCGTCGACATCCTTCGAGGGATCGAGGGCGCTGCACGCCGCATCCTCATCAAGGCCGGCAGGTAGGGGGCGGAGCAGAAGACAGCCATGGACGGACGGATCGGCGTTCACGCGCGCGATCGCATCCATCACATCGCCCTGCGAGCAATCGGCTGGCAGCGCGATCGATTCCACCGCCACTCCCGATGCGGCGCAGCGCTTCGCCGCCCCCCGCTCGTACGAGAGGCCGTCGGGATTCTCACCCACGCGTATGATTGCCAACGTCGGCTGCCTGCCTTCACGTGAAAGCTCCGAAGCCCGGGCAAGGGAATCCGCGGTCATGCGCGCCACGACCGGTTTTGCCGAAAGGGTCCGCGCCATCTACTCTCCTCCACATATCTTGGACAACGCCGTTTGGGCGCATGCTTGGGCACGGGGGCCGTATTCCCCCGCCAAAGCCTCGCAGCGTGCCTCCTTCTCGCGAGCCCACGCGGCATCCGACAGGGAGCGCGTGTTCACGAGGACGTTCGCATGGGAGGCATAGAGCGCAGCCTGGGCAAGATATGCGCCGCAGGCGATGTCGGACACCAGCAGCGCGCTGCATTTCCGGCCCATCTCCTCTAGCAGGACGATCACCTTGCCGCACTCCTCCATCGTCGCGAGGGGGGGAAGGCACGCGGCCTTGGTCGCCTCCTCCACGACATCCGCCCGACGCGGATCATCCCGGGGGATGCCGTAGGCGCGGGACAGGGGCTCGAAGGCGCGGGCATCCTCGTCGACGAGGTCGAGCAGGCGCTTGCGCGCCGCCTCCGCCTCATCGAGCAACCGGAGGATGTCTTCCTCGACATCGGCGTACCGCTTCTTGCCCACGGTGAAGTTGCCTGCCATGCCGCAGAGCGCCGCGGCCAGCGCGCCCGCATAGGCGGAAGCGCCGCCGCCGCCGGGAATCGACGACTTCGCGGCGAGGGCGCGGGCGAAATCCCCGCAGCTGCCGTCCATCAGTTTCTCGGTCATCTCCTACCCCCTCGGCCGGGCCCGTTAAAGCTGCCTCGTTTTGGACACCGCCGCCCGGACGGCGTGCATGACGGTGGAGCGCAATCCGCCCTCCTCCAGAACCTGGACGCCCTCGATGGTCGTCCCTCCGGGGCTGGTCACCATATCCTTCAAAACCGCCGGATGCTTGCCGGTCTGCACCACGAGCTCGGCGGAGCCGGCGACCGCCCGTGCGGCGATGTCCGTCGCCTGCGTCCGCGGCATCCCCTCCGCGACCGCCGCATCGGACAGGGCCTCGATGAATATCGCGGCGAAGGCGGGGGTGCATCCTGCTACCACTCCCGCGACGTCGACCATCTTCTCCGAAAGCCAGTACCCCGTTCCGACGGATTCGAAGATGCGGTCGGCGATCGCGCGCTGGCGGGCATCGGTGTAGCGGTTCGCGCACAGCCCGGATACGCCGTCGCCGATGAGAGCTGGGGTATTGGGCATGACGCGGATCAGCGGCACCGGCCGACCGAACGCGTCCTCAAGCCACATCAACGACTTCCCCGCCGCGATGGAGATGACCAGCTCCCCTTCGGAAAGGTGATCGCGCACCTCGCGCACGGCCGATTCCAGGAATTGGGGCTTCACGGCAAGCACCAGCACATCCGCCCACGAGGCGAGGGCGGCATTGTCCCCGCCCACCTCGATCTCGAACCTTTCCGCCGCATGGCGGCGCGCCTCCGGCAGCACGTCGGTAGCCCGCACCTCCTCGGAATCGACCACGCCGCGGTCCAATATGCCGCCGATGATCGCGCACGCCATGTTCCCGGCACCCACGAAGCCGATTTTCATGTTCAATCCTTTCAAAGGCGCTCTGTAAAGCGCGACGAGGGCGGGTTTCGCTACGCGATCCCCGCCAAACCCTTGACAACGATGCTAGCCAGTATAAGCCCTGCTGCAGAGGGCACGAAGGCGATCGATCCGGGAGAGGGGCGAGAGCCCCCCTTCACGCCGGCATCCGGCAGGCTGCGGTCGCAGGCGGCGGGCGGCTCCTTGGAATACACGACCGTGACCCCCGTCACTCCGCGCCGCCGCAGCTCCTTGCGCATCACGCGCGCCAGAGGGTCGACGCTCGTGTCCTCGATGTCGGCGATCTCGAACGCGGTCGGGTCGAGTTTGTTCCCCGCCCCCATGCTGCTCGCCACGGGCACGCCCGCCCGCTTCGCACAGGTTATGATTGCCAGCTTCGCGGAGACGGTGTCAACGCAGTCGACCGCATAGTCGAACGACGTGAAATCGAATTCGCCCGCATTCTCCGGAAGGAGGAAGCATTTGCGCGCATGCACCGTGCAATCCGGATCGATCTGGGCGATACGCTCGGCCATCGCATCGACCTTCGGGCGTCCCACCGTGCTTTCGAGCGCGATGACCTGGCGGTTCAGATTCGTTTCGTCCACGATATCGGCATCGACGATCGTCAGCTCCCCCACCCCGCTGCGAGCAAGCGCCTCGATGCAGTGGCCCCCTACGCCGCCGACGCCGAACACGGCCACATGGGAGCAGGCGAGCCGGCGCATCGCCTCGTCGCCCAAAAGCAGCCTCGTGCGGGCGAGACGGTCCTCATCCGAAGCCATCAGCCTATGATGCTCTTCAGCGCATCGAGGAGCTTCTGGTTCTCATCCCGCATGCGCACGCTTACGCTGAAGTACTCGTTGCTCGGCAGGCCAGGCGTGTTGGGAAGCGCGCGGACCAGGAAGCCCGCGAGCTGCAGGCGCACCACAAGCTCCTCCGTGCAGGTGACGCCCAGGCGCAGGCCCTTGTCGGGGAAGAACTCGCAGAGGACGAAATTGCCCTCCGCAGGGTAGATGCTGATGCCCGGGACCAAGCTGAGCATGCACTGCATCCAGGGAATCTCCTTGTCGAGGAATTCGTGCGTGTCCTCGAGGAACGACTGCTGCGCGGCGAATTCCTTTGCCAGGACCTCGCCGAACATCGTGATGTCCGACCCATCGTAGAACTGGCGGATTTGGCGCACGGTGCCCGGGTCCGCGACCAGGTAGCTCACGGGGACGCCGGGCATGCCGAACGTGGTCGAGGGCGACCGGACGACCACGAGGTTGGGATACCGCTCGATCAGGGGAACGGCGCTTTCGCCGCCGAACGAGAGCTCGATGTTGCTCTCGTCGACGATGACCCAGTTACATGTCTCGAGATAGTGGATCAGCGTCGAGCGCGCGAGCAGGCGCGACGACGGATAGGTGGGGTTGCCCAGGATGGCGCCGTCCAAATCGCCCACCTCGATGCGGGCCGTGTAGGCATCCACCGTGGCGAACGACACGGGATTGATGAGCTCGACGCATTCGTGCCCGGCATTCTCGACCGCCAGGGCATATTCGGGCGGAGCGGGCGCCACCACCCCGACCACGCCGACCTGGAACGCCTGCGACGCGGTGCGGATCATGGAGAACGCCGACGCCCCGGTGAGAACGCAACCTTCCTCGAGCCCCAGCATGCGGGCGATCGTCGAGCGGAGCACGTGGCCGTCCCGATCGGGCGCGAACGACAGCTCGCCGTCCACCAAGGCGGAGTGCATCGATTGCACCATCGACTTCGGCGAACCCAGGGGGTTGACGGGATGGCTGAAATCCATCCATGTCATCTCGTTACGCAGCTCGTACGGAAGGGCGACGGGTTTTTGGGGAATCTCGGTCTGGGCCTCGCGATAATCGGCCTGACGGCCAAACCCGAGCAAAGATGCCACCGCAACCTCCTTGAACGTACGCGCAATCCGTGTGGGCGAACTATCCTAGCACACCAGCCGCACCCGGATCCGCGCGTGTTAGACTGGCTGCATGATTTCCGAACAGACCCACAAGCCCCCCGATGCCGACCCCCTACATGTAGTAGGGCCCCGCGCCGCATGGGAAGGACGCGCCATCTTGCTGCTTGACCTGGACGCCTTCTTCGCATCCGTGGAGCAGCTCGACCACCCGGCCTGGCGGGGCAAGCCGGTGATCGTGGGAGGCAGCGCCGATGCGCGCGGCGTCATCTCCACCGCAAGCTACGAGGCGCGGGTATACGGCGTGCATTCAGCCATGCCCGCAAGCACCGCCCGGCGGCTGTGCCCCGATGCCATATGGACGCATGGGCGCTACAGCCGCTACAAGGAGGTGTCGCGGAAGGTCATGGCCATCATGTTGGACGCCAGCCCGTTCCTCCAGCAAGTCAGCATCGACGAGGCCTTCCTCGACGTGTCGCCCACCGTCCACAACCGCAGCGATCCCGTGCAGCTGGCCCGAACCATACAGGAGCGCGTGGCGCGTTTGGGCATATCGTGCTCCATCGGGCTCGGGTCGAGCAAGGCGGTTGCGAAAACCGCCTCCGAGCAGCATAAACCGCATGGCATCACGGCCGTGATGCCCGGCTGCGAAGCCGCCTTCCTCGCCCCTCTGCCCACGAAGCGCATGAGCGGCATCGGCACGGTCGCGCAGGAACGACTCGCCGAATTCGGCATCCACACGCTCGGCGAGGTGGCCTGCGCCGATGACGACGTGCTGCGGCGCGTGTTCGGCAAGAACGCCGACATGATGCGCGCGCGATGCAAGGGCGCCGATACCGACCCGGTGTCGGCGGAGCGCGATCCTGCCAAGAGCGTGGGGAATGAGATCAGCTTCGCCCGCGACTTGACGCAGCGCGACGATATCGAGGCGGCATTGGGGACCGTCGCCGCGAAGGTGGGCAGGAGGCTGCGGCGGACAGGCCTGAAAGCGGGAACGCTGACGCTGAAGGTGCGCTACGGCAACCTGAAGGTCCGAACGGCGCAGCAGCGGCTCGAAGCGCCCTCGGACGACGAGTCCGTCTTCGCCCCTATTCTCAGCCGCCTGCTCGACGATATCTGGCACCCGGGCACCGCCTTGCGTTTGGTGGGCGCCCAGGCGAGCAACTTCGAGGTCGGCGGAGAGGCTCCTCGGCAGCTTTCCCTGTTCTCTCTTGACGGCGACGGGGACAGCGAGTCCATCGCCCCTTCCCCGGATAGGCGCGCCCTGCATGCGGCAACCGATTCGGTCCGCGACCGGTTCGGCGAGGACGCCGTGCAGTTCGGGCGCGAGCTGAGGACGAATGCGAACCTCACCGGAAGCGGATCGAAGAATCCGGCCGATTACCGGGATTAGTTGAACTTGAACACCTTCTGGGCGATGCGGTACCCGCCCAAGCCGAACCTCCGCCCCGCCTTGCCCGGCAGGTTCACGCCCAGGTTGAGCACATTGCTGCGGATGGCGCGGTACATGCCCGGCCGCTTCTGCTTGAGATACTCCCATATCGCGATTCGCTTCCCCTCCGCATCGGGATCCGATTCCATGCGAAGGAACACGCTGCAGATGCACATCATCATGGACAGATAGTTCTCCATGTACTTCCGCAGCTTCGGCTGAGGGATGCGCTGGATGTCCACCGCGTCTATCATCGTGCGCGTGATGCGCAGCTGCTGGTCGATGCGCGCGAGCATCGTCTTCTCGTTAACGCTCTGGCCCTCGCGGCCTATGAAGTACCGGTACATGTCCACGTCCAGGTAATATAGGGTGCGCACGTTCGGCAGGGGGACGTACACGAATATGTTGTCCACGTAGAAGCAATGCTCCGGCAGCTTCAGGCCCATGCCCCGCAGCACCGAGGTGCGGTAGATCGCGGAATGCATGAGCAGGTACTGGCTGCTGCGAAAATGCCCGATTTCGTCCCAGGTGAACTCCCGGCCCTCGGGGAACACGTTGCGATAGTCCATCACCGTGCGCTTGCCCTCGTGCACCTTCTCGTACACGTAGTTGCCGATGACCAGATCGGTGGGGTTGCGGCACTCGACCTGGCTGCGCAGGTACGCCATGACCTCTTTCATGGCGTCGGCATCCAGCCAATCGTCGGAATCCACCACTTTGAAATACAGGCCGTGGGCTAACTCCAATCCGTGGTTGACCGCTCCGCCATGCCCGCGGTTCTCCTGGTCGACGGCGACGATGGTGTCCGGGTGGCGCCGCGCCCACTCATGCGCGCGCTCGCTGGTGCCGTCTTCGGTGGAGCCATCGTTGACGATGATGATCTCGATATCATCGCCGCACGGGAGCAACGATTCGATGCACGTGTCCATATACGCCGCCGAGTTGTAGCATGGAATCGCAAACGTGATGGTCTTCAAGCGAGCCCTTCCCCCGTCACCCCTGAAACACGGCTACGCAAGTGAGAATATCGCCGCACGGCTATTTTATCCAGACCCTTCGCGCAGCTCGTGTATCATCATACAAACCGAACAAAGTGGAAGGGAGGCGCCCGTGAGCGTTTTCATCGATTCGATGGTCGCGAAGGCGAAGCAGGATAGGCAGACGATCGTGCTGCCGGAAGGCGACGATAGCAGGACGCTGGCAGCGGCGGAGAAGGTGATCGCCGCCGGCATCACCGATCTGATCATACTGGGCGACGGGGATGCCATCGCCGCATCCGGCCGCCATCTTGACGGGGCCCGCATCGTCGACATCCCCACCGCGCCGGAGAAGCAGCGGTTGGCGGACGCGTTCTTCGAGCTGCGCAAGCACAAGGGCGTGACACCGGAGGCCGCGCTGGAGAAGATGGACGACCCCATCTACTTCGGCACGATGATGGTGAAGCTGGGCATGGCGGACGGCCAGGTGTGCGGAGCCTGCCATGCGACCTCCGACGTGCTGCGCGCCGCGCTGCAGATATTGAAGACCGCCCCGGGGATCAAGAGCGTGAGCAGCTTCTTCATCGAGGCCGTCCCCGACTGCGAGTACGGCGAGAACGGCGTGTTCCTCTTCTCGGATTGCGGGCTCGAGATCCAGCCCGATGCCGAAAAGCTGGCGCAGGTCGCGGTCAACAGCGGGCGCAGCTGGAAGACCCTGTTCGACGCCGAGCCGCGCATCGCCATGCTCTCTCACAGCACCTACCAGAGCACCGTCGCCAACGCCGACCGCGACAAGGTGATCGAGGCCACGCGGATCGCACGCGAGCTGGCGCCCGACCTGCTCATCGACGGCGAGCTCCAGCTGGATGCCGCCATCGTGCCCAGCGTGGGAGCGAGCAAGGCGCCCGAGAGCCCCGTCGCCGGCCGGGCGAACGTGCTCATCTTCCCCGACCTGGATGCGGGCAACATCGGTTACAAGCTGGTGCAGCGCCTTGCCAAGGCCGAGGCGTACGGCCCCATCACGCAGGGCCTCGCCGCGCCGATGAACGACCTGTCGCGCGGGGCGTCGGCCGATGACATCATGGGCGTCGTCGCCATCACCTGCGTGCAGTCGCAAGCGCGGAAAGCCGTGCTGCGCAACTAGAGGGGGTCTTCGGGCGCGGTTCGCGGAACCGCGCCTATTCCTTTTCGGAATACGGGACGATTTGGCTGCGCTCGTGCACGATCTCGTACGTATCGCGCGCGATCATGAGCTCCTCGTTGGTGGGAACGACGCAAATGCGCACCTTGCTCTTCTCGTGGCTGATGATGCGCTCGAATCCTCTCTGATGGTTCTTCATGTTGTCCACCACGATGCCCATCGGCTGCATGCCGGCGAATATGGCGCGGCGGATGTCGGGTGAATTCTCGCCGATGCCGCCCGTGAGGACGACGACGTCCACACCCGCCATGAGCGCCATGTACTGGCCGATGTACTTCTTCACGCTGTTCGCGAACATCGAGTAGGCGAGCAGCGCGCGATCGTTGCCCTCGGTGAGCGCCTCGACCACGGTGCGCATGTCGTTGCTCACGCCCGAAACGCCCAGAAGGCCGGACTTCTTGTTCAGGAGGTCGTTCACCTCCGAGGCCGTCATGTGCTCGTGCTCCATGACGAACGTGACGACCGCTGGATCGATGCTGCCGCAGCGCGTGCCCATCATCACGCCGTCGAGCGGGGTAAGCCCCATCGACGTGTCGACCGCCATGCCGTGGTCGATCGCGGTGACGGAGCATCCGTTTCCCAGATGGCAGGTGATCATCTTCAATTCCGAAAGCGGCTCCCCCACGAGCTTCGCCGCACGCTGGGCGATGTAGCGATGGCTTGTGCCGTGGGCACCGTACTTGCGGATCCCGTACTTCTCGTACAGCTCGTAGGGAATCGCGTACATGTAGGCCTTGCGCGGCAGCGTGGAGAAGAACGAGGTATCGAACACCGCGATCTGCATGCGGTTGGGGATGGCCGCCTGGCATGCTTCGATGCCCTGCAGCGCCGCCCGGTTATGCAGGGGGGCGAGCTCCGCGAGCTCGAGGATCTTCGCCTTGACGTCGTCGTCGATCAGGACGGATTTGTCGAAGTACATGCCGCCCTGCACGATGCGATGGCCCACCGCGTCGATCTGGTCGATGGAGTCGATCGCCGCATGGGATCCCTCCACCAACGATTTCAAGACGAGGTCGATCGCCGCTTCGTGATCGGGCAGGGGTGTTTTAATCGAAAGCTCGTCGGTATCGGTGGTGTGCTTCAGAAACGAATCGGCCGTGCCGACGCGTTCGCACAGTCCCTTCGCGATAACCTTCTCGGTTTCGATGTTGATAAGCTGGTATTTCAGCGACGATGATCCGGCGTTGACGACCAGGATGTTCAAAACGATCCTCCCTCTCATTCCCTGAGATTCGAATTCTATCGGAAAAGACGAGGTTCCCCCTGCTCAATGAAGGGGAATCGGCAAACGGCATATCCGCGCCGAACGCAGCTCCGCCCGGAACCGCGGGCGACCCGCCCGCTCGCAACGAGGAAATCGCGATCCCCGCGCGCGACGCGGTAGCGCGACGCGGCAGCGCGGCGCGGGCGGCAGGTGGGGAGGCTATGCCCGGGGATGCCGCTCCGCGGCGTTGGTGGCGTTGGGCCCCCAGTCCTGGTCGTTCGGGCGCGGCATCCATCCCCCGCCCAGCATATGGACGTGGAAATGCTTCACGCTCTGGCTCGCGTTCTCCCCCGTATTCACCATCAGCCGGAATCCGTCCTCGCGAACGCCCTTGATCTCGGCAACTTTCTTGACCGCGGCGAATACGTGGCCGAGCGCCTCCTCCGGCACGTCGTCGGCGATGTCGCGATAGTGGTCCTTGGGGATGATGAGCGTATGCACCGGCATGAGCGGCTCCATATCGTCGAAGGCGATGACATGCTCATCTTCGTACACCACGTTCGTGGGTATCTCATGCGAGGCGATCTTGCAGAAGATGCAGTCCTTATCTTGCATGGCGGCGTCCTTTCGATCGGCATCCGTTTCGAGTGTAGCACGCACGGCGAAGCCGGCGGCTCGAAGCAGCATGAAAAGCTATGCCTTGTGGAGCGTGGTGTCGATCTCCTCGTCGGTGGCATCCTGCTCGAGCTCGCCCATCAGCACGTCCACCTTCTGCTGGGCGCCGTCCAACCGGCCGCGCAGATCGCGGAGCAGGGCGACGCCGCGCTCGTAGGCGGCAAGGCTGTCCTCCAACTCCAGGGAGTTGCCTTCGAGCTGGGCGACGATGCGTTCGAGCTCCGCCATCCCTTGGCGGAAGGTAAGGTTTTCGGGTGCTGGGCGCGTATCCTCGGACATGCGTACTCCTTCTTACGACGATGATGGGACGGGGGAGGCGATGCCTTCGACGGAGCAGTCGAGCACCCCGTCGGAAAGCTGGACGGAGACGTTCCCCCCAACGGACACCTGCGAGACGCTGCGCACGATCGCGCCGTCATCTCCCCGGGTGAGGGAGAACCCGCGCCCGATGACCGCCAACGGCGACAGGTCGTTCAGACGCGACGCGTGCAGACGCCAAGACGCCTCGAAAGGCGCGATGACGCCCGTCGAGGCGCCGCGCAGCCGCATGGCCGCGTGGGCGATGTCGGCGCGATCGCGCTCGAGGTTGTGCGGCAGGGCCTTGCGGAGGCGCTCTTGCTGGATGTCGAGCGTCTGCGCGGCACCGGCGAGCAGGGCATGCGAATCGGAGAACACCGGGCGGCTCGCCACGCGATCGAGCCGCAGCCGATTGAACTCGACGCTTCGGCGGAGCGCGCCGCTCAAGGCCCCCTCCGCGGCCGCAAGCCGCATGCGAAGCTCCTCCCTCTCGGGCGCGACCGCCTCCGCCGCCGCGGTGGGGGTGGAGGCGCGCAGGTCGGCAACCATATCCGCGATGGAGGTGTCGGGCTCGTGCCCGATGCCGGTGACCACGGGAACGGGACATGCGGCAACCTCGCGTGCAAGCATCTCGTCGTTGAAGGGCATGAGATCCTCGAACGAGCCGCCGCCGCGCACCAAGAGCACCACCTCCGCCCCGGCCCCGGCAACCGTCCGGATACCCTGCGCAAGGGCGAGGGGGGCTTGCGCGCCCTCCACCATCACGCCGGCGAGCACTACGGTTGCCAGAGGATACCTCCTGCGCAGCGTGCGCAGGACATCGTGGACCGCCGCACCGTTCGGGCTGGTGACCAATCCGATCGTCGACGGCAGGACCGGAAGGGGCCGCTTCCGTTCGGGGGCCATGAGCCCCTCGCGCTGCAGCTTGCGCGCCAGCGCGGCAACCTTGGCGCGCAAGTCTCCCTCCCCCGCCGGGGTGAGCCTGAACACGTCGAAGTTCATACGGCCCTTGGCGGCATACAGCGAGAACCGCCCCGTAAGCTGCACGCGCATGCCCACGCGCAGATCGACGCCGGACGCTCGGTACCGGTCCTTCCACATCAGGCATGGCAGCGCGGCCGAGCGGTCTTTGACGGTGAAGTACACGGCCTTGTACTGCGGTCGATCGGAGACTTCGGATACCTCGCCGACCAGGGTGGCGCGGCAGGATTCGAGCGCCTCCTTCGCGCGGGCCATCGCCTGCGAGACGGAGAGCGGCTTCGCGCCCGCTTGGAGGGGCATGTTCGCGACGACGGGTTCCAAACCGGGGCTCCTAGTTGTTGCGGGCCTGCAACAGGTACAGCAACTGGATGGCGGACACCAATGCGGCGGCCACGTAGGTGAGCGCGCAGGCCCGCAGGACGCTGAACGCGCCGGCGCGCTCCTGCTCGGGCAGGCCGGCAGCGACCAGGTAGTCCATCGCCCGATGCGATGCGTTGAGCTCGACCGGAAGCGTGACCAGGTGGAACAGCACGGCAAAGGCATACAGCAGGATCGCCAGGTTGACGAGCCCGACCATGTTCAGGAAGATGCCCGCCACGAACACGATCATCCAAGCGTTCGAGGCGAAGTTGACCACGGGCACCAGGCTGCTGCGGATCTTCATGGGCGCGTACCCCTGCGCGAATTGGCAGGCATGGCCCACCTCATGGCAGCCGGTGGCGATCGCCGTGATGCTCGGTTGGTTGAAGGCATGGGGATCGAGCGTGACGGAGTTGTCGCGCGGATCGAAATGGTCCTCGCCCTCGCCGCCCTGGCGGAACTGCACGCCCTGCACGCCATGGTAGGAGAGCATGTTGGCACCCATCTGCCGCCCGTTCAGCCCGAAGCTGGAGCGGATGCTCGAGTACTTCTTGATCTGGCGGTTCACATACCATTGCGCACCGAAGCCGATAACCGTCGAGAGGACGATGAGCATGATGTAGGTGTAGGTCATCGAGTATCCTTTTCGTTCATGCGCCGGACTCCTGCCGACGCGGGATTGTGCAAGGGTATCGCCTGTCTCACCTCTGAGGGGATTTCGTTACCGTGAGGTTTCCCATCTCCATGGAAAGGCTGATATTGCCCGCGAGGAGGTCGAGCAGCTCGGCGCCGACGATGTCGCGCCGCCACCCGCGAAGGACGTCCACATCCCGATATCCGCGCGCGAGGGCTGCCAGGTCGTTGTGGCTCGCCAGCGTCTGGAAGGCGATGTTGTTCTGCCGTGCGCGCAGGCGCACGAGCGCGCTCATGAAATCGACCTCGACATCCACGTTCGCCTCGTTCTTCGAGGGGCGGTCGAGCGCGGGCCGCTGGTCGGCGGGAAGGTCAAGCCCGCGCGCCAAAGCGCCGACGACCTCCCGCGCATCTGCCGTGGAGAGCTTCTCGTGCATGCCGCGCACCATGAAGAGCTGGTCTATCGTGCGCGCCTCGCGCTTGACGGCTTCCACGACCTGCTCGTCGCTCATCACCCATTTGCGGGGGATGTTCGCCTTCCTCGCCCGCATCTCGCGCCATTCGACGACCTCCCGAGCCGCGGCAAGCTGCTTGCGGGAAAGCTGGTTCACCCGCTTCAGGCGGCGCCAGCGTTCCCGAGCGTCATCGGCGTAGTTGGCCTCGTCGACCAGGGCGGCGAAGTCCTCGTCGAGCCAATGCGTGCGCCCCAGACGCTCCAGCTCCGCCGCCATCTTCTCGTGGAGTTTCGGCAGGTAGACCACGTCATCCGCCGCGTAATCCAGCTGGGAGCGCGACAGCGGCCGGCGCGACCAGTCGGTGTACGAATCCGTCTTCTTCAGCGGCACCCCGCAGACGCTGGACACGAGGGCGCCGTACCCTATTTGCTGGGTGTGCCCCAGAAGGGCAGCCGCGATCTGCGTGTCGAACACGGGGCGCGGCATGATGCCGACCGCATGGTAGAGGATCTCGATATCCTGCAACCCGGCATGGAACAGCTTCAACAAGCCGGGAGCGGCGAACAGCGGCTTGAGCACCGTCAGGTCGCGCACGGCGAACGGATCGACGAGGACCGTCCGATCGTCGGTCTGCATTTGAAGAAGGCACAGCTTGGGATAGTAGGTCTTCTCGCGAAGGAATTCGGTATCGATTGCCAGAACCTGCGACGAGATCGCGCCTCGAACGAATTCCTCGAGCTGGCCTTGATCGGTGATGAGCAACGATTGTCCTTTTGATTGGTGTACTATCGACAGACCTATGATAGCAATTCAAGGGGGTCTTTGTGAAACTGCTCGTGTTGAACAACCTTTCGTCGGGGTACCGCGATGGAGCCATATACGACTTCATCCGCGCGTTCACGCAGGCGGAAGACGAGGTGGTCCTGCGCACGGTCGACGCGAGCTCGTCGTTCGCACCGAAGCTGGCGGACGCGGCCGATTTCGACGCGGTGGTCGCCACGGGGGGCGACGGGACCGTGGCAAGCGTGTGCTATCTGCTCCGCGATTCAGGGGTGCCCGTGCTCCCCTACCCCGCCGGGACCGCCAACCTCCTGGCGCAGAACATCGTGTCCCCCATCGAGCCCTTCGCACTCGCGAAGCTCACGCGGGAGGGGAAGCGCCTCGCCTTCGACCTGGCCGAGGGGGAAACCGCCGAGGGAAAGTTCGGCTTCAGCATGATGGCCGGATGCGGCTACGACGCGAAGATCATGCAGGATGCGAAGACCGAGAAGAAGCGCTGGGGCGCCGCCGCGTATTTCCGCGCCGCGTTCGCGAACCCCAACCCCACCGTCGCACGCATCTCGATCGATATCGACGGAACGCGCTACGAGCACGAGGGCGTGGGGGTCCTCATACTGAATTTCAGCAAAATCCAGTTCGACATCAGCTTCGCGACGGAGAACCAGCCCAACGACGGTCTGCTCGACGTCCTCGTGCTGCGGACCGACACAGCGTGGAACCTGCTGCCGCCCGTGCTCGGCAGCGCCATCGATCACAGCGGCAAGGCGCTGAAGGACAGTGACGCGCTCGTGTACTACCGCGGGGCGGACATCTCCATCATCACCGATCCGGTGCTGCCCGTGCAATACGACGGGGAGCCGATCGATGCCAACACCCCCATGCATATCCGGGTCCTGCCGAGCGCAATCGATTTGATACTCTCCGACGAGGGGTACGAGCTATTCTCCTAGGGCCCGCACCCCCGGAAGGCATGCGGGCCCACGCCCCCTACGCCGCGGTCAGGCGCACGCCCACGTATTGCGCGGTCGACGGGATGCCGCTGACGGAATACACCTCGTTCAAGGGGCACACGCTGATCGTCCAGGTATACGGGGTCCCGCCGATTTCCGCGCGGCCGGCCTTGTAGGTGTTGTTCTTCGAATCGATCCCGGAATCGTACACCATGGCAGCGTCGAACCCCTGGGTCGCAATCGCATTCTGTATGGCCTCTTCCGCCGTGGTGGCGCCAAGGTCGGCATAGCGGACGCGCATGTCGACAGAGCCGGCCGATTGCTGCGTCAGCCGCCACGACCCCATGAGGAACTTGGTGGCATCCGAAGCGGAGAGCCCGTCGACGCCGGTGACATATGCCGCAGCCGCCTCGGCGGCGCTCATATTCGCGGGAATCTTGATGAGGTCGATCGCGTTCGAATCATTCTGCATCACCGCGGTTGCATCGATCACCGTCATGCCCGCATCCGTCATGCTCTGCCGCATGGCGGCGGAATCGAGCCCCGCATACGATGACAGTTTGACCACGTCCTGCGCAGTGCCGGCCTTCAAAACCGACTCGACCTCCGCAGCCTGCTTCGCCTCGCGGTTCACCACATCGTCCAACGTGCGCACCGTCCCTATGCCCGCGAAGATGACCGCGATGATGACGATGGCCACGAGAGCGATCCACTGCGCCCGCGGAAGGTCGAGCGGACGGCGAAGCCCGCTGCCATCAGGATAGACGACGGTCGGCGCGGCGGGGGCGCGATTCCCCGCCCGTGCGCCCGCCTTTCCATCGGTTTTGACATGTTGCGCCATGCGGAACCCCTCTGAAACGTGCGATACGGGCGCTAGTATACCATCCCACCTGGCTCGATATGCCAGGCAGAACGCAAGCCGGGCCCCGGCTATCGGAGGGACCCCGATTCCGCCGCGCGGCGCTCCTGGTCCAATCTGCTCGCAAGCTCGTTCAAGCGCGCGGTCGTCTTGGCTTTCGCCTGCTCGATCTCGCGCTCGGCGTAGAAGGCCCCGGCGCGCTTGTTGTAGACCATCTGGATGACCTCCATCGCCAGGCTGAACACCATGGCGAAGTAGACGAGCACCTTTTCAAGCGGCATGCCCAAGGCCTCGATATCGATGCCCGTGCGCAATCCGAACCCGTCGAGCGTGAGCAATATGCCGATCGATGCGATGAAGACGAGGGCGAGGATCTTGATCTCGGGGTGTTCGTTGATGAAATCGCTGACCACATCGATGAAGACCATCATCAGAAGGACGGCGCTGATGACCGCGATGATCATGATGATCAGATGCTGCGCCATGCCGACTGCCGTGATGACGGAATCGATGGAGAATACGATATCCATGACCATGATCGTGCCGACCGCCTGGCCCAGGCCGATCTGATGCCTCTTCTTGTCCTCCTCGTCGCCGTGGCTCGCGCGCAGCTCCTCCAAGGCGAGCATGCTCTTCAGCTCGTCGACCCCCTTGTATATGAGGTAGATGCCGCCCGCGGCCAGCAGGAGGTCGCGCACGCTGAAGCCGTGCGCATAGGGGCCCAGGCCGACCGAGAAGACCGGCTGGGTCATATGCACGAGCCAGCTGGCGAAGCACAGCAGGATGCAGCGCATGACCATGGCGCCCGCCAGGCCCAGCTTGCGGCCGATATGCTGCTGCTCGCGGGGAAGGCGGTTGGTGGTCAGCGCGATGAAGGCGATGTTGTCCACGCCCAGCACGATTTCGAGGAAGACGAGCGTGATCAGGCTGATCCACGCCTCGGGCGTCGTGAAAATGGAAAAATCGATCATGATGAAACCTTTCGTCCGTTGGCCAGACGATGAGTCTCATCATTTCAGGCATGCCAGGCGACGCTCGCCGAGATTGTTGACATGCCGCGCTCGTCCGGAGCGCCGACTACTCCCCCATCAGGTTGGGCAATCATAGCGAAACCGCGCGACGGCGCAGCGCCCAGCGCCCTATTCTTCGCCGAAGCCCCACATACGCACCTCGGGCTGCAGATCCACGCCGAACCGCTCCTCGACCCGCTGCCGAACCTGGTCGATGAGCATGCGCACATCCTGCGCCGTGGCCCCGCCCGTGTTCACGATGAACCCCGTGTGCTTCCGGCTCACCTGCGCGCCCCCGACGGAGAGGCCGCGCAGGCCCGCATCGTCGATGAGCTTCGAGGCGTAGCCCCCCTCGGGGCGTTTGAACGTGCTGCCGGCGCTGGGCATCTCGAGCGGCTGCTTTTCACGGCGCTTGAACGCGAGTTCGAGCATACGCGACCGGATGTCCCGCTCCGATCCGGGCTCGAGGACCAGGTGCGCCTGCAGGATCAGCAGGCCCTCCTCGTCCATCATGCTGTGGCGGTACGACCATGCGGCGTCCTCGCGCGGCACGCCGACGAAATCGCCCTGCGCGTCCAGGCAGATGAGGTCAACGCATATCTGGCTGAATTCACCGCCATATGCCCCGGCGTTCATGATGGCGGCACCGCCGATGGTGCCCGGGATGCCGCAGGCGAACTCGAACCCGGCGAGGGAATGCTTCGCCGCCACCTCGCCCACATGCGAATTCGCCGCGCCCGAGGTCGCGAACACATCGCACCCGTCAACCTTGACCGTGGAGAACCGGGGGCCCAGCCGCAGGACGACGCCCCGCAGGCCCGCATCGGCGATCAGAAGGTCGCTTCCCCTGCCCATGATGTGCAAAGGGGCACCGGCCTGCCGGCACGCGTTCACCACGAACCGGATCTCATCGACGCTCCCGGGCTCGCAGTACACGTCGGCCGAACCGCCGATGCGGAAGGTTGTGTGCTCGCTCATCGGCTCGTCAAGGCGAACGTTGGCCTCGCCGAGCCTGGCTGCTATCTCCGAGGCGAGCCCGGCGTGGAGGGAAATGGATTCCATGGACGGCCCTAGCGGGAGCGGCGCGTCGAATAGGAGTCGAGGAATTCCGCAACGAAGTGGTCGGGATCGAGCCCCTCGCGCTTGCAGAACTCCTCGATGGCGGCGCGCAGGCCGGGGATCAGCGCCCCGACCCCGTGCGCGGCGAAGGGGGCGATCCGCTCCCCCACCCGCCCCGCGTACGGCGAGGCGGCGGCCGCGGCTTTGCGGAGGGCGCCGAGGGCGTGGGGCGCAGCCGCGACCGCGGCGCTCGACAATGTGCCCACCGCTTCGATGGCGAGGGTTTCCGCGGCGGCTCCGGCGCCCTTGATGTACGGGACGGCTTTGCCCAGGGCATCTTGGGCGCGCGCCGCCAGGGCATCGCGGCGGCCATCGTAGCGCGGCGCCTCGTACACGCCGCCCGTCTGCTTCTCGAACCAGGCGACCGCCGCACGGCCCATGGCCTGCGTCATGGCCGCACCGACCCCGCCGCGGACGGCCCATCCGAGCCCGGGGACGATGCCCGCGGCCTCGCGGGCGATCGTGCGTCCGACGAATCCGCTTCCCACGACAACGGCAAGCTCGCGCCACCGTTCCGTCCCGATGTCCAGGCCGTACGCCGCCGCAATCTGAAGCACCATCCTGGCCTGGTTCGCGGTCATGAGGGGCATATCGGCCCCCGGGATCAAGGGGATAGCGCCGATGCCGGCATTCTCGATCGAAGCGAGGGCGATCACGTTGTTCGCAAGCGGCTTGCGCACGAAGGGGAAGGCCAGTGCGAACGCCAGGCGCTTTCGCTGGAATGTCGCGACGAACCATTCGCCCAAACGTGTCGCCATGGTGCGCTCGCGGTCGACCGTCAGGGGGTACGGCTCCTGGTTGAGCGGATCGTCCGCCGTCCGCAACCCGCCGTCCACCGCGGGATCGGGTGCGACGACATCCTCCGCAGCGAGCGCGTCGCCCGTTGCCGCGGCGGCGGATGCGATGGCGTCCGGGGAGGCCGTCACCACCACGGCGGGAACCCCATCGCCGTTGAGCACCTTCACCATCGGCCCCGTTTCGGGGGAATCAGCTGCGAGCAGCACGGCGACATCGCACCCGATCCGCACCGTCGCTGCGGCGCGCGCAAAGTCGCGCGGCTCCACCGTGCATCGCGCCGACGTGGTGGCGAACAGGCCGCGCACGTACCGTGCGATATCCTCCGGCGCCGTGGGATCGATGAAGAGCGCCACGTGCAGCGGCATCTGCCGTGCGGCGTCCACATCGGTCATGGCTTCGAGCAGCGCTCCCACATCCACTGGCATCTTCGGCATGAGCATCCTCCTTCATCGCCCGCTATGGGCCCACACGGATCCGATGAATCCGAGCATCACGAAATTCACGACCATGAACGACGAGCCGTAGCTCATGAACGGCAGCGGAATGCCGGTGATGGGCATCAACCCGATATCCATGCCGATGTTCTCCAATATCTGGAACAGCCACATGCCCGCGGCGCACATGACCAGCACGGTGCCGAACAGGTCATTGGCATTATAGGCGATCTGATAGATGATGGCGATGAGCAGGCCGTAGAGCGCGAGCAGCGCCAGCGCCCCCACGAAGCCGAACTGCTCGCCCAACACGCAGAAGATGAAATCGGTGGGCGCCTCGGGCAGGTAACCGAGGGTGCTCTGGGTCGCGTTCATCCAACCCTTGCCCAGGATCCCGCCGCTCCCCACGGCGATCTTGGCCTGCCGGAGGTTGTAGCCGTCGCCCGAGGTGTCGTAGCTGTTGTCCAAGAACACGAGCAGCCGCGCCCGCTGGTAGTTCTTCAGCAGCACGTCATGGCCCGCGATGGCATCGGCAATGGGATCGATGAGGAAAAGCGCCACGATGCCGCCTGCCAGAACGCCCGCGACGATGGCGATGTAGCGCGGCCGCGCCCCGCTCACCAGAAGCGCCACCCCGGCGATGAACAGGTACACCATGCCGGTGCCGAGGTCGGGCTGCGTCATGATGCACACGAAGGGCACGAGCATGAGCGCGAGCGCCTTGAGGAAATCGCGGGGGTCGGTCAGCTTGCCGTGATAGCGCGACACCACGCTTGCCGCCTGCAGGATCACCGTGATCTTCGCGAACTCGCCCGGCTGGAACCGGACCTTGCCGATACCCACCCACGAGGTGGCCCCGTTCGCCGACTGGCCGATCAGGGGGATGTGGGGGCTCATGATCAGCACGATGTTGATGATGAGGAACAGCACCAAATAATGGGAGAGCTGATGGTAATCGAAGCGGAACAGCAGGAGCATGAGCGCGATGCCGATCGCAACGCCGCCGACCTGGCGCGAGAAATTGTAATTCTCGTTCGCCGCGACCGCCGAATAGACCACGAGCAGCCCGTAGATCACCAGCACGGCGACGGTGGCCAGCAGCGGCACATTGAGATATTTGAAGCGGCGCGGCGCGGTCGCCGCGGCCACCTGGCGGTCGGCCTGCGCAAGCGAGGAGATCTGCTGCATGCGTTGCACGGTGCCCATATCTCCCCCTAATCCGTCCGGCTCGAGTCCGCAGGGCCCGAACTGCTCACATTGACCGAATACGCTCCGCTGATGGCGTTGATCGATTTCTTGTCCAGCGTCCCGCTATCGTAGTCCAACGCGGCCTTCAGCACCTCGGCGCACATGGGAATCGCATTGGCGCTGTTGGAGATGCCCTCCTCCACCAGGCACGCCACCACGTACTTGGGGTCGTCGGCGGGCGCGTAGCAGCAGAACCAGCTGTAGTCCTTCTTCCCCGCGACCTCGGCGGTGCCGGTCTTCCCCGCGACCTCGACGTCGATGTCCGAGAAGAAGTGCTTGTTGAACTCGTTCACGGTGATCACGTCGCGCAGGCCCTGGTGCACCAGGCTGAGGTTGGCGGCGTTTTGCCGAGGCGAGGCGATCACCTCCGGCGTGTAGGAGAGCACGGTCTCGCCGAGCGAGTTGCGCACCTCCTTCAGCACATGCGGCCGGTATATCTTCCCCCGGGCGATGCCGCAGTAGCCCGCGGCGATCTGCAGCGGGGTCACCAGGACGTAACCCTGCCCGATGGACATGTTCGTCATATCGCCGCCCTGCCACACGGCCTCCTCGGGCGCGTCTTTGAAATATTCCGCTTTCCAAGCAGGGGTGGGGATGCGCCCCGAGGCCTCGCCCGCCAGGTCGATGCCCGTCTTGCTGCCGAACCCATACGACATGATCGAGTCCTGCAGCGCGGTCTCGGGCAGCGTGGAGCTCTGGTAGAAGCCCTTCGCGATCTCGTAGAAGACGACGTCGCACGAATGCGCGATGCCGCCCACCAGATCGAGGTGGCCGTGGCCGGTCGTCAGCCAGCATTTCTGGGCGAACGCCGTGCCGAACCCCGTCCACGTGCCGCTGCAGTCGAACCCGGAGGTCGCGTCGGCGATGCCGTTGTCGAGCGCGGCCATGCTGGTGAACGCCTTGAACGTGGAGGCGGCGGGGTACGTGCCCTGCACCACGCGGTCCATGAGCGGGTAGTACGAATCTGCGGAGCTGAACTCGTTCCACGCGTCCTGGGAGATGCCCCCGATGAAACTCGCAGGGCTGAACGTGGGAAAATTCGAAAGCGCGATGACCTCGCCGTTGGTGGCATCGAGGCACACCAGGCCCGCGCCGGTGCCGCTGCCCTGCCCCAACACCCCTCCGGGCGCGACGATGTCGCGCAGGATCTGATCCGCCGCGGACTGCACGGGACCGCGGATCGTGAGGTAGATGTCGTTGCCCCGCAACGGCGCCGTGGTGCTGGTCACCTCCTTGACGTTTCCCGCGGCATCGGTGAGCACCGTGCGGGCGCCGTGATCCCCGGCGAGCAGCTCCTCGTAGTACGATTCCACCCCGCTCTTGCCCACCATATCGCCGGATTGGAGGTTCTGCCCCGCCGACGCGTTCGCGAGGTCCTGCTCAGACGCCGTGCCCGTGTACCCGAGCACGTGGGCGGCCAGCGCGCCGTACGGGTACACGCGCTGGGTGCGCATCTCGCAGGTGATGCCGGGGAATGCCGGGGAATGCTCGCTGATGAAGGCCACCTCGCGCAGGGTCGCGTCGTTTTGGACCACGCGCGACGCCTGGGCCCCGCTCGTGGTATCGAGGATGCGCTGCCGCACGACCTGCTTCGGAATGCCCATCAGCGTGCTCAGCCGCTGAACGACGTCGTGGTTGTTGGCGACGCCCGCCTCGGCGAGCACGGCGTAGCTCGAGCGGTTGGTGACCAGGGGCACGGCGCCGGCATCGTATATGATCCCGCGGGGAGCCGGCGTGTACACCGTGGTGAACAGGTTGGAGGCGGAAGCGTCCTTGTAATACGAGGACGATAGCACCTGCATGCTGAACAGCTTCGCGGCCAGCGAGCCGAAGATGGCGGCCGCCGCCACGCCCATGGCGACGAAGCGCCCTTCGACGGCAGATCCGGCTCCCGCGGAAGCCGTGGTGTGTTCCGCGACCTGCGTATGCCCCGTCACGCCGAATCCGGTCTTCTGCTTCGCAGGCTCCACGCCGAACGTGTCGATGGTCCTCAGCCCGCGCGAGGCGGAGACCACGCTCCTGTTCTTCCGGTTCCGACGGCGGGACACCATCACGACGACGAAGACGATGAGGGCGAGCGTAGCCAGTCCCGCGAGTATCGCTGGCAGCAATGCGGCACCCCCTATCGGAATTGCGAGGGGCCGACGGGCTTCATCGTGGGTTGGACCCCTTGGATGAACCGCGAGGCGAGCGGATACAGGATCAACCCGAGCACCGCATCGTACAGCGCGCAGGGAAGCGCCCGGTACACGAAGGCATCCAACGGAGACAGGCTCGCGGAGAGGGCGAGCAAAAACGCCGCGTACAGGATGTCGACGACGAGTGAGAGCGCGATGAGGATCGCCAGCGGCGCGCCCACGGTGTCGTGTCCGAACACGGCATGGAGCCGCTGCGCTGCGAACGCGGCGAGGGTGAGCAGGAAGGCGAGTCCGCCGACCGGTCCATATCCCAGAAGATCGGATGTCAGCCCGAGCGCGAAGGCGAGCACGAGCACCGAATCCCTTGGCAGGAGCATGGCGATGACCAGGGAGTAGACGAGCATGAAATTCGGAACCACCTGGAAGATGGCGATGTTGGGGGCGATGACCACCTGAAGGAGCACGGTGACGATGCCGCCGATGACGATGAGTTTCATTTCGCGTGACATGCGGGCTCCTCCCTATCTGCTCGATGATTTCGACGTGGTGGAACCGCTCGGATCCGACGGTTCGGCAAGGCCGGAGGAATTCATGCCGGTCACCACCATCACCTCTTCGAGGGGCGAGGCGGAGGCATTCGGCTCGACGATGATCTTTCGGTTCTCGTCGCCCTGGGAACCGTCGACCTTCACGACCGTCCCGATCATGATGCCGCGGTAATAGCCGCCGCCGAGCCCCGAGGTGATGACGACGTCGCCCGTCGAGACCGAGACGTCGCTGCTCACGTCCTCCAGGTACAGCAAGCCGTCGAGGGAGCCGACGAGGATCCCCTCCGCGCGGCTCGATTGGATCATCGCGGCAACGCCCGTCTGCCGATCCTGGAGCAGGCGCACGTCCGCCTTGGTGGCCGAGGCCGAGATGACCTGGCCCACCAGGCCGCTGCCGCCGATCACCGGCAGGCCGGCGCGGACGCCGTCGTCGGTGCCCCCGTCGATGGTGAGCACCTGGTTCCACGAATCGGTGCTGCGCGAGATCACCCGGCAGGTCACGCCTTCCATGGCGTACTGGTCCTTCACGCCCAGAAGCTCCTGCAGGCGCTGCGCCTCCTGGTAGTACTCCTCCATCTGGGCGACGCGCTGCCGCAGCTCCTCGTTCGTCGTGCGCAGCGCCGTGAGCGTGTCCTCGTTCGCCTGGGCGTTCGAAACCATGTCGGAGGTCGATTGCTCGGCGCCCGAGAGCATGCCCGAAAGCACCTTCGCCGGAGTGAACACGCTCGAAACCGTGCCCTGCACGTTGTGGAGCGGGCCCGTCGAGCCCTCGCGCGCATAGCCTGTGATCAGCACGAGCGAGAGCACCAGCAACACGACGAGCAGCACCGCCGACCTCACCGACGATGGGTCTTGTCTGAAATCCAAAGCCATGCGGCGGAGCTTACCTGCGCCTAGCGCGAGCGCATGAGCGTCTGCTTCAACGCCGTGGGGGTCTCGAGCACCTTCAGGCACCCCATGACCACGTTGGTGAGCGCAGTCTCGCTGACCCAGACGGGGATCTCGAGCTGTTCGGACAGGTAGCGGTCGAGCCCTGAGAGCAGGCCGCCGCCGCCCGTGAGCAGGATCCCGTTCTGGATGATGTCGCTGGCCAGGTCGGGATTGGTCTTCTTGAAGGTCTCCTTGATGTGGAGCACCATCTCGTCGATGGAGGACTGCAGGCTGGCGCGAACGTCCTCGGACTGGATGGTGACCTCCTTCGGCTGCTCGGTGAGCACGTCCTGGCCGCTGATGATCATGTCGCGTTCGCGGCCGTCGTCGAACGGCAGGATGGAGCCGATCTTGATCTTGATGACCTCGGCCGTGCGCTCGCCGATCTTGATGCCCAGAAGGTCGCGCAGGTACATGGCGATCGCCTCGTCCATGCGGTTGCCCGCAAGGCGCAGGCTGCTGCTGGTGACGATGCCGCCCAGGCTGATGACGGCGACCTCGGTCGTGCCGCCGCCGATGTCGACGACCATGCTGCCCGTGGGCTCGGTCACCGGCAGATCGGCCCCCATGGCGGCTGCCATGGGCTCTTCGATGAGGTACGCCTGGCGCGCGCCCGCCTGGATGGTGGCCTCGAAGACGGCGCGCTTCTCCACGCTGGTGGCGCCGCAGGGGATGCACACGACGATGCGCGGCTTGGGCTGCCAGGGGTATTTGCGCTCGACCGCCTTGTTGATGAACGCCGAGAGCATTGCTTCGGTGACGTCGTAATCGGCGATCACGCCGTCGTGCAGCGGGTGCTCAGCTGAGAACGCGTCGGGCGTGTGGTTGATCATGTTCTTCGCCTCGTGGCCCACGGCAAGGACGCGATGCGTGCTCTTTTCTATAGCGACAACGGAGGGCTCGTTGATCACGATGCCTTCGCCCGTAACGGCGACGAGGGTATTCGCGGTCCCCAGGTCGATCGCCATGTCATACGACGATCCGGCCGAATTGAACCAATCCATAAACGACATAAAGGTGATCCTTCATTTCGAGAAAATTTTGCAGTATCCCATATTATCACAGGGGATCGGATCGACGGGCGCCTCGGACAGCGTTTCACCATAGCGACACCACAGCGAAACGACCGGCGATGGAAAAGGCGAAGGCGGGCCCGAAAGCCCGCCTCGCCGCATGCAGTTGCCGGATGGAAACGCCCCTAGCCGAAGAACACGCCGATCTCGCGCTCGGCGGATTCCGGGCTGTCGGAGCCGTGGATGACGTTCTCGTCCATGATCAGGCCGAAATCGCCGCGGATGGTGCCGGGGGCGGCATCCGCGGGGTTGGTGGCGCCCATGAGCGCGCGCACCTTGGCAACGGCGCCCTCGCCGGAAACGACCATCTTCACGACCGGGCCGCTGGTGATGTAGGCGATCAGCCCGTCGTAGAAGGGCTTGCCCTCGTGTTCGGCGTAGTTCGCCTTCGCCTGCTCGGGCGTGACCATGCCGAGCTCCATGCGCTCGATCTTGAGGCCCGCGCGCTCGAAGCGGTTGACGATCTCGCCGATGTGGCCGTTGCGGACGCCGTCGGGCTTGATCATCGTGTACGTCTTCTGTTCTGCCATCGATGTTCCCCGTATACTCTTTCTGCCGCTTCTCGCGCAGCGGCCGCGCTCTTTTCCTATCGCACAAGCATGCCGAGGCGAACCCCGGCATGCCCATTGAAACCGTTTTAATTCTGCGACGCGAAGTACAGCTCGACGTTCGCTATCTTCCAGCCGATGCCGTCGCGCGCGAGCGTGACGCGGTATTGGACCTCGCCGCCCTCGGCCGTGTGCGCGGTGACGTAGGCGATGCTCTGGTTCATCGAACGCTCCACGCCGTTGACCTGCACGTTGCCGTCGGAGACCACCGGGTCGAGCATCGTTGCGACGGTGCTCTGATCCAAGTCGCCGCTGAACAGCGAACCCGCCGCGGCATCCTTGTCGCTGAACAGCTGTTGGACGACCGCACCCTGCGTGGGGTATCCGTATCCCTGCGTGTAGGCGAACACCGCCGCGGCGGCGGCAAGAAGCAGCACGACGATCAGGGTGACGACGATCTTCAAGCCCACGTTGCGGCGCTTGCGATCCTGCTTCGCCACGCCCTTGCTATAGCGCTCGATCTCCTCTTCGGTGGCGTTGAAGAAGCGGTCGTCGCCCGAGGAGTACCCGTCCTGCACGTTGTAGGAATCGGTGTAGTAGTACGGGTTCTGCGCCGCCGCCTCCATGTCGGTCTGGGTGTAGACGGGCGCCCCGTCGCCGGGGACATCGAGTCCCGACATGTCAGCCTGCGGGGCGGTTTCCGGGGATACCGGCTGCATGACCGCCGTCCCCTGCGCGACCGAGCCCACCGCGCGCTGGTAATCGACGCTGGCTGCGTCGTTCAGAAAATACGTCTTGTCCGCCAGCGCATTCTCGAACGCCTGGACCGCTTTCTGCATCTGCCCGGTACTCGTGTAGGCTTGTCCCAGATTGGCATAGAGCTTGTTGCGCACCTCGGGGGTCATGCCGAACTGCAGGGCGCTCTCGTAGCTGGCGACGGCATCGGCGGGCCGATTGAGCGCCATGAAGCAGATGCCCAGATTGAGCAGTGCCTGCGCGGGGTTGGGGTTCGCGTCGTCGAGGGCGGCGGAGCGGAACGCAGCACCGGCCTCGGCGCTCTTCCCCAGCTTGAGGTACGCCTTGCCCATTCCCGAATACGCCTTGTAGACGCTCGCATACTTGGCGTCCGATGCGGCGATCTCGAAATGCTGCACCGCGTTCTCGTAATCGTGCAGGGCGGCGTAGGAGTTGCCCAGATTGCAGTTCACCGCTCCGATGCCGTCGTAGGAGGTATCGGCCGTGGCCTGGGTGTACGCGTGGATCGCCTCATCGTAGTCGTGAAGTTTCATCAGGCAGTTGCCGATTTGGTGGTACAGCAACCCCAGCTCGCCAGCCGCCAGCGAATCTCCCTCGCCGGCGCCCTGCAGGCATTGGGTGAAGCCCTCCAGCGCGGTTACGTAATCCTTCGCGCCGTAAGCTTCCCTCGCCTGCTGGAATAAAGCGTTGTTCATCTGAATCCTCTCCTGGCCTGCCATTGCGCCGTCCGGCAAGAACGCCTGCGCGCTACGCGTTAGCGCCCTCGATCTCGATGTGCTCGATCACGTCGCCCGCACGCAGCTGCCTGATGACATCGAAGCCCTCGATGGTCTGGCCGAACACCGTATAGTTCGGGTCCAGGAAGTGCTGGGCGCCCAGGCACAGGTAGAATTGGGAGCCGCCGCTATCGGGCATCTGGGAGCGGGCCATGGCCAACGCGCCATCCTCATGGCTGTTGTTCGGATTGGTGGAGTACTCGGCCTTGATGCTATAGCCAGGACCGCCCGTGCCCAAACCGCTGAAGGGATTAGCCGAGGCGGCGGCCACCTGCTCGGAGGTCAGGTCGCGGGTCTTCGGGTCGCCGCCCTGTATGACGAAGTTCTCGACGTAGCGATGGAACTTCAGATCGTCGTAGAAGCCCTTCTGCGACAGCTCGACGAAGTTGCCCACATGGATGGGGGCATCCTTCCCGGCGAGTTGCACGCGGATGGTGCCCTTCGACGTTTCGATGACGGCGATCTCGTTGCCGTTCGGCTGATATGCGGGCGTGTAAAGCGCCATGGTGAACTCCTCTATTCCGAATGCACTCGTCCTGTGCCTCGATTTTCCTAACAACGCATTGTACACGAAATCGCCTAGTCCTCCCCATCCCCACTCAATCAGTGAAAACGGGAGGGCGGGGTGCGGGCGATTTCCGGACGGTGCCTACCCCTGCATCAGCTGGGCGATGCGATCCGAGTACTCCACGTCCGTGATTTCCGCCTCTTTCAGGTCCACGATGGGGGCATCGTTCCAGAGGGCTTCCAGGCGGTAGTAGTCGCGCGCCTCCGGCTGGAAGACGTGCACGACGAAGTCGCCGTAGTCGAGAAGCGCCCAGGTGCCGGAGTCGATGCCCTCGCGATGGAGGGGCTTGCATCCCGCACGCGCGCGGCACTGCTCCTCGACCTCGTCGATGATGGCTTCGACCTGCCGGTTGTTCGCCGCGGTCGCGATCACGAAATACTCCGACACGGAGGTGATCTCGCCCACCTCCTGGACGATGAGGTCGGCCGCCTTCTTCTCGTCCGCCGCTCGGGCGGCGATCAGCGCGGCCTCGCGCGCCGTGGCGGTGATGTTTTTATTCGTTGCGGTCATGCAACCTCCTGGATGGAAAGCGGTACGGATAACCGTGGTCTCATTGCGCCAAACGGTACCGCAAAGAGGCGGCGTAACCGCGGGGTTCATCAAAATTCTCGACGGCTACCCCCTGCAAAAGATGCTCACCAGCTCGCAGTGGTACGTTTGGGGGAACAGGTCGACAGGAACGACGCGCGCCAGGCGGTAGCCGCATCCGTCCAGGCGGGCTGCATCGCGCGCCCACGTGGAGGGGTTGCAGCTGATGTATGCGATGCGGTCGGGCGCCGCTTTGGCGATGTCGGCCGGCACCGATTCCGCCAGCCCCGCGCGCGGAGGATCGACGACGAGCGCATCGAGGTGCCCCATGCCGGCAAGCTCGCGCGCGCTGTCACCTCCCAGGATGTCGATCCACGCGTGGGCGTCATCGGCGTTGCGGCGCAGGTCGCGCACGCTGCTCGCGGCGCTTTCCACGGCGATAACCTCGCCGGCTGCATCCGCAAGCGGAAGCGTGAACGTGCCGACGCCGCAATACAGGTCGGCGACGACGCTCTCCTCGCCCATATCCAGCCCCGCAAGCGCGACATCGACCAGCGTCTCGGCTTGGGCGGTATTGATCTGAAAGAAGCTCGGCGCACTCACTTTGAAATCGAATCCGCCAAGCCGCTCGCACCAGTGGCCCGCGCCGGAGAGGACCTCGACGCCCTTGATCTTCCGCTGCTTGCCGGGATCGGCCATGACGCGAACGATGCTGGTCGCCTTCAATGCGCTCGAAAGCGTCTTCGCCGCCGCGGCGCGCGGGAACCCGCCCGCAGGCGTCCAGAGCGCGATCTCCGTCGATTTCGTGCGAACGCTATGCCGCACGCCGATGCGGTAGATGCCCAGATCGCGGTCGCCCTCGAGGTAGCGGAGCGCTCCCCGCAGGGCCTTCGGGGCCTTTTGGATTGCCGTGTGCGCCAAGGGGCAGGCGCCGATGGGGAGGATGTCGTGGGAGCCTTCGCGCATCATGCCCACGTCCAGACCGCCCCGTACGTCGCGCATGGTGGAAAGCTCGAGTTTGTTGCGATAGCCCATCTGACGCTTGCTGGGACGGCACGGCTCGACGATGGCCTCGGCGAATCCCACGTCGAAATGCCCGATGCGGGAGAGCGCGGAAACGACGTTGCCGCGCTTCGCCTCCAGCTGGGCATCGTAGGCGACGTGCTGCCACGGGCACCCTCCGCAGGAGCCGGCGTACGGGCAGGTCGCGCGCACGCGCGAGGGGCCTTCCTGCATCAGCTCGACGATATGCCCGGTGGAGAACGACTTCTTCTCGTCCTCCAGCCGGACGCGGACGACATCGCCCGGTGCGGCGCCCTTCACGAACACCGCTTTGCCCTCGGGGGTGCGCCCGATGCCGGCCGGTCCGTACGTCAGCGCATCTATGGCGATGGTTGCTTTCATTCACTTCCTCGTCTCGTCGCTCGTCTCGAGCTGCTTTTTACTGTTGTGCGATTTTACCGAGCGGCCTGTCGCCCAGGATGAAATAGCGTATAATCAGCACCGCTTCATCCGCCCTCGTAGCTCAGGGGATAGAGCGTCTGCCTCCGGAGCAGAAAGTCGCAGGTTCGAATCCTGTCGAGGGCACCATCTTTCTTCAACGTTAATCTGATACCTCGACAGGATTCGAACCTGAGAAGGATGAACAAGCCCTCTGGCTTGTTCATGCCGGAGCGGAGCGCAAGCGGGGCGCTTCCGCGTCGGCGGAAGCGCGGGATCCTGTCGAGGGCAGGCTTTCTTTTACGTCAACCCGATGCCTCGCCTTCCCCCTTTCCGGCATCCCCCTACCTGAAGTGCCTCACGAACCCGTACTTCGGCATGAGCGCATTCCAAATCTCGAGCGTATCGGGAGCGAGCTGGCGGTCGTTGGCGACCAGGAATTGGAGCGTGTACTTGAACGCCTCGAAATACAGTCGATCGAGCGGCACCTTCCCCACCAGTTCCCTCAGGCGCCGAATCCCCCGTTCGTCGCCGAACGTCCGGTTGGGTTCGATGATGTCCGCGATGTATATGATGCAATCGAGCGGGGCCATATCGGCGGCGCCGCTCGTATGGCGTGCGATGGCCTGGAACACCTCGGAGCCGAATTCCGGATATTCCGCCTCGAGCGCCTTCGCCGCGGTCGGCCCGTGCAAGAGCCAGGGCATGTCCTCGATCACCTTGGGCCGCGCCTCAACCCCGAGCGCGCGCGCCCGCTCCCGTACCTCGTCAGCGGAAAGCCCCTTGTCCCAGTCGTGGAGTATGCCCGCCATGCGCGCGACATTCGGGTCGTATCCGTATACGGCGGCGAGCCGTTTGGCGGTCTTCGCGACGCCCTTCGAATGGGCATACCGCTTCGATCCGACGCGGTCTTCCAGCAGCTTCTTCATGCGGTCGTAGTTCGCCTTGCCGAACACGCTCGGCTCTCTTTCGCCCATAGGGCCTTCCTTCCGCGCGGCCTATGCCGGGGCGTCGCTCGAAGCGCCCCGGTACAGCCGCTTCTCCTTTATGTACGCCCACACGCTCGACGGGGTCAGATAGCGTATCGATTTCCCCTCCGCCACCCACTCGCGCAGCATGCTGGACGAGATCGACAGCGCCGTCATCTCGAGGTAGGTGATGTCGAACCCGGTCGAGATGGCGAAGAACTCCTTGATCTCGTTCGAAAACTCGTAGCCGGGGCGGGTGACCGCGATGAGATGGGCGAGGCGGGCGATCTCTTCGGGATCGCGCCATTTGAGAATGGAGAACATCGCGTCGGCGCCCGTGATGAAATACAACTCCACATTGCCGGGATAGTGCTCTCGGAAGGCGCGGAGCGTGTCGATGGTGTAGGTGACGCCCTCGCGATCCGTCTCGAGGGAGCTCACGTCGAACGCAGCGTTCCCCAGGCATGCCAAACGGCACATGCGCAGGCGGTCGATCGCCGGGGTGACCTCCTGGCCCTGCTTGAATGCGGGGTTTCCCGTGGGCACGAACACCACGACATCGAGCCCGAAGGCGACGCGGGCCTGCTCGGCGCAGGCGAGATGCCCGATATGGATCGGATCGAAGGTCCCGCCCATGATGCCCAGGCGATACCGCTTCCCCTCGGATGCGCCCCCGGACAGGCGCCCGAGCCGATCGAATCTTTCGCTTATCACCGCCATGGCGGATCCTTCCCTCTGCAGACCCGGCGAAATCTCGGGCGCTACGGCCTGACTTGGCCGGTTCCGCGGAGCAAGTACTTCCACGTGGTAAGCGCCTCGAGGGCGAACGGACCCCGTGCGTGCAGCTTCTGGGTCGAGATGCCGATCTCGGCCCCCAAGCCGAACTCGCCGCCATCGGTGAATCGCGTGCTTGCGTTCCAATACACGGAGGAGGCATCCACCCGGGCAAGGAACTCCTCCGCCGCGGCGGCGTTCTCGGCGATGATCGCCTCCGAATGGCGTGTGCCGTGCGCGCCGATATGGCGGATGGCGTCATCCAAGCCCCCGACGCACTTGATGGCGATCTCCAACGCCAGATATTCGGTGTCCCAATCCGCGTCGATGGCGGGAACGCACGCAAGGCCCATGTCCCGGGCGATTTGGGCAGCGCGGGCATCCGCATGCAGGACGACCCCCTGCGATGCGAGCGCGGGGAGGATCTCGCGCAGGGCCTCCTCGGCGATCGCATCGTCCACCAGCAGCGTCTCGATGGCGTTGCACACGCCGGGGCGCTGGCACTTGGCGTTGACGGCGATTTCGCGGGCCATGGAAACGTTCGCGGACGCGTGCACGTACAGGTGGCAGTTGCCCACCCCCGTTTCGATCACGGGTACCGTAGCATGCTCGATGCAATGCCTGATCAGCCCCGCTCCCCCGCGGGGGATGAGCACGTCGATGATCCCCCGCATATGCAGCAGCTCATCGGTCGCGGCACGGTCGGCGGTCTCGATCGCGACGATGCAATCCCGCGGCATCCCCGCGGACACCGCGGCGTCGTGCAGTACGGCCGCGAGGCATATGTTCGAGCGGAGCGCCATGCTGCCGCCGCGTAGAACGACCGCATTGCCGGATTTCACGCAGATGCCCGCGGCGTCGGCTGTCACGTTCGGGCGCGCCTCGTACACCATGGCGACCACGCCCAGAGGCACGCTCACGCGCTGCAGGCGGACTCCCGAGTCGAGCGTGCGCTCCCGCTGCACCTCGCCCAGCGGATCGGGCAGGGCGGCCAGCGATTCGAGTCCCCGCGCCATGCCCTCGATTCTGCCCTCGTCCAAGGCGAGGCGGTCGAGCAGGGGCTCGGGTGTCCCCTTCGCGCGCGCGGCATCCATATCGACCGCGTTCGCGGCGACGATGTCGGCGGCGCGGTCGCGCAGGGCGGCCGCTATCGCCCCCAATGCCGCGTTGCGGACCTCCAGGCCCGCCATACCGCACGCCGCGCTTGCCGCGCGGGCCGCGCGGGCCGATTGCCAAACCGTACGTTCGCTCATTCGAACACCACCAATTCATCCCGATGCACCAACGGATGCACCGCCATGGGGGCGAGCAGCCGATTGGCAGCCATCTCCTTCGTCGAGTACCCGCGCGCGAGCTCGACCTCGTCATGCGAGGCGTTCACCTTGCCGCGCGCGAAGATGTGCCCCTGCTGGTTCTTGATATTGACGATATCGCCCGCCTCGAAGGGACCTGCCGCCTTCACCACGCCGACGCACAACAGCGATTTGCCGCCGGATACGAGCGCGTCCCTCGCACCGTCATCGACGATTAGGGAGCCGCGGGGCGTATCGCCCAGCGCAATCCACAGCTTGTAGTTCGTGATCTCATGCGGCTTCGCCGCCGCCTCGAACCGCGTGCCCGCCTGCCCGCCGGCCACGATGCGCACCAGGACACCCGGATCGGAGCCGTTGCACACGACCATGGGGATGCCGGCGACCATGAGTACGCGGGCGGCCTTGATCTTGGTCGCCATGCCGCCCGTGCCCATCTTGGACGACGACCCCTGCGCAGCGTGCATGACCTCTTCGGTCACGCGATGCACCACCGGCAGCCGCACCGCATCGTCGTGGGTCGAGGGATCGGCGGTGAACAGACCGTCCACATCGGAGAAGTTGACGCATAGATCGGCCTTGACCAAGCAGGCGACCACGGCGGACAGCGTGTCGTTGTCGCCGAACCTGATCTCCTCGACGCTCGTCGTATCGTTCTCGTTGACAATGGGGACCACGCCGTAATCGACCAGGCGGAGCAGGGCATCGCGCGCATGCAGATAGGCGCTGCGCCGCGACGTGTCATGCCGCGTGAGCAGCACGAGGGAGGACAGCATCCCCGCCTCGCCGAACACCTCGCTGTACGCGCGCGCGAGCGTCCCCTGACCCACCGATGCCGCCGCCTGCAGCCCGGGGATGTCATGGGGCTTCTCATGCAGGCCCATGAGCGGATAACCGCAGGCGATGGCCCCAGATGAGACCACGATGGGGCTCCAGCCCAGATCCCGCACGGACGAGAGCTGCCGGGCGAGCGCGGACAGGTACCCGCGCTTCACCGCGCCGGATCCGTCCACCACCGTGGAAGAGCCGATCTTCACGACGACGATCCTGTGGCCTGCAGATTCCATCAGACATCCAACCCCGCGTAGATGTCCTCATGCGTGAGGGCGGATTCGAATTCGAACGCTCGCCCGACGATGCGGATCTCGTCGCCATCGCGCGCCCCCGCCGCGCTGAGGGCGTCATCCACGCCGAGCCGCTTGAGGCGATGTTGCAAGAAGGCGATGGCTTCCTCGTTGTCCCAGTCGGTCTGCACCACCATGCGCTCCACCTGGCGCCCCCGAACCCGGTACACCCCCGCCTCCAGCTTGACGACCTCGAAACAGCGGTCGCGCTCCTGGCGTCGGCTCTCCCACACATGGTCGTAATGGGGCGTGGCGGCAGAGGCCGCTTCGCGCTCGGAGCGCAGGTCGCTGACCTTGCCGCCCACGATACGCTTGAGCTGCTCGATTCCCTCGCCCGTCGCCGCGCTCGTCCGGCGCACCCGGGGATCGATGGGGCTGTCGAGGAACTCGTTGCCGCCCACTGCGGCAAGGGATTCGCGGCGCACCTCGTCCTCCAGGCGGGCAATGTTATCCTCGAAGCCGGGCACGTCGACCTTGTTCGCGACAACGAGGGATGGGCGCCGCGCCAACTCGGGGGAATGCAGCTCGAGCTCGCGCTTGATGATGCGGTAATCCTCCACCGGGTCGCGGCCCTCGAACCCGCCGGTGATATCGACCACGTGCACGATCATCGAGGCGCGCTCGACGTGGCGCAGGAACTCGTGGCCCAGGCCCTTTCCCTCGTGCGCGCCCTCGATCAGTCCGGGGACGTCGGCGATGACGAAATCGTAATCGTCACTGCGCACCACGCCCAGGTTGGGCTCGAGCGTCGTGAAGGGGTAGTCGGCGATCTTGGGCCGGGCCGCGCTCATGCGCGATATGAGCGAGCTTTTCCCGGCGCTGGGCATGCCGACGAGGGCGGCATCCGCCATGAGCTTCACCTCGAGCTCGATCCAGCATTCCTGCGCCGGCTCGCCCAGCTCCGCGAAGGCGGGGGCCCGCCTGGTGGACGTGACGAAATGGATGTTCCCCCGTCCCCCGACGCCGCCCTGCGCGACGATGACGCTGTCCCCCTCGTGCGTGAGATCGGCGATGAGCTCGCCCGCCTCGCGCGCGTCGTCGAAGTACTCGCGCACCACCGTTCCCACGGGGACGGAAAGGATCAGGTCCTCCCCCGAGGCGCCGTGCATCTTGCTGCCCTTGCCATGGATGCCCCGCTGCGCCTTGAAATGGTGCTTGAAGCGGTAATCGATCAGCGAGGAGACACCCCCCGCCGCCCGCACGACAACGTTGCCGCCCCGTCCGCCGTCGCCGCCGTCGGGGCCGCCTTTGGGCACATGGGCCTCGCGGCGGAAGCTCATGCACCCTGCCCCGCCGTCGCCGCCCTTCGCGTGGATATGAACCTTGTCGATAAACATGCTCTTCCGCCATTCTGCCGAACGGCGGACCGCTCGACGCCGCACAGCACCGGATGCGTCTATTCTAGCTCACTGCTTTGGGCGCCGCGATTCGGAACCTCGGGCCCGAGGGCCGACGCTTGCATCGCGACGGCCCGCTGCAGCGAATCCAAGCCTGCACTATTCTAATCGAAGGGGCTCCCCATCCGAAGGAAGCCCCTGCATTTCAAGTATATGAGCGCTTGCCATTAGGCGAGCGGGCGCACGTGCACCTTGCGTTTCACGCCGCGGGTGTAATCGACCGTGCCGTCGATGAGGGCGAACAGGGTGTCGTCCTTGCCGCGGCCGACGTTATCACCGGGGTGGAAGTGGGTGCCGCGCTGACGGACCAGGATGTTTCCCGCCTTGACCGTTTCGCCGGCGAACTTCTTGCAACCCAGGCGCTGTGCGTGGGAGTCGCGCCCGTTTCGGCTGCTGCCGAGGCCTTTCTTGTGTGCCATAAGACTTAACGCCTCCTAGACTTAAGCGATGGATTCGATCTTGACGCGGGTCAGGCTCTGCCGATGGCCGCGCAGCTTCTTGTAGTTCTTGCGCTTCTTGAACTTGAAGACGAGCTGCTTCTTGCCGCGGAACTGCTCCACGACCGTGGCGACGACCTTGACCTGGGCGGCTTTTTCGGGATCCGCCTCGACCTGGCCGTCCGCCACCGTGCAGATGACGGGCAGTTCAACCTTGTCGCCGGCAGCTGCGTCGAGTTTTTCGACCTCGAGCACATCGCCAACGGCAACCTTATACTGCTTGCCACCGGTTTTCACGATTGCGTACATGCGTGTTTCTCCTTGATGTGTACGAACTTTCACGTTCACCCGGGCCCTTGGCGCACCTGGTGGTGGGAAACAAGTACCACTTTGTAGCGTTTCTGCACCCGAGCTTTGCAATGGTACCTTAATGCGCTTCGCTCCAGTTGCTTCCATACGAAACATCCACGACAAGCGGGACGGCGAGCTCCACCACGTTCTCCATGTCGGATTTCAGGAGGGCGGCCACGTCCGCAGCCTGCGCCCGGGGTACCGACAGATCGAGTTCGTCATGGACCTGCAGCATCAGGTCGACCTCGGGGAACCGCGCACGCAGATGGGCCGAGGCCCTCGCCATTGCCATCTTGATGATGTCCGCCGCCGACCCCTGCATGGGGTGGTTCATAGCCGTGCGCTCCCCGAAGTTGCGCTGTTGGGCGTTGTGCGCCGCAAGCTCGGGGATGTGGCGCTTGCGGCCGAACATCGTCTCCGCATAGCCCCGCTCGTGGGCGGCGGCCACCAGCTTGTCCAGGTAGGTGCGCACGCCGGGATATGCCTCGAAGTAGCGGTCGATCATCGCCTGCGCCTCCGCGAAGGGGATCCGCAGGCTCTGGGAGAGCCCGTACGCCTGCTGCCCGTACACGATGCCGAAGTTCACCGCTTTCGCACGGCTGCGCATCTCGGGCGCCACCTCCCCCACCGGCACGCCGAACACGCGCGCCGCCGTCTCGGCATGGAAGTCCTCGCCCTCGTTGAACGCGCGGATCAGATGCTCATCGCCGGACAGATGGGCAAGCAGCCGCAGCTCGATCTGCGAGTAGTCGGCCGACATGAACACGTCCCCGTCCCGGTTGGGCACGAAGCACCTGCGCACGTTGCGGCCGAAATCGGTCCGCACGGGGATGTTCTGAAGGTTGGGGTTGCTCGAGCTCAGGCGGCCCGTCGCAGTGACGGTCTCGTTGAAAGAGGTATGCAGGCGGTCGTCGAGCCTGCGCAGGCGCGGCAGGGCATCCAGGTAGGTGCCCTTCATCTTCGCCTGCTCGCGGTATCGCAGGATGAGCGCGGGAAGCGGATGCTCCTCGGCAAGCTGCGTCAGCACCTTCGCATCGGTCGAGTATCCGCGGGAGGTCTTCTTCCGCGGCTTCAGACCGATCACCTCGAAGAGGATATGGCCCACCTGCTTGGGGGAGTCGATGTTGAACTCCTCCCCCGCCTCCTCGAAGATCCGGGATGCGAGTTCCTTGATCTGGGCTTCCGACTCGTCGGAGAGCGCCGCGAGAGCGTCGGCGTCGATCGAGGCGCCCACGCGCTCCATCTGAGCGAGCACAGGCACCAGCGGAAGGTCGATCCCCTCGTAGACCGGCAACGACCCGTCCGCCTCAAGCGCATCCATCAGGGGCCGCGCGATCGCGCGGAGCGCGGCAGCCTCCACGACCACCGCATCGTCGTCGCTCTTCGCGGCGGGCAGCTCCGCGTCGAGGTAGAGTTCCGCCAGAGCGCGCGCATCGTGCTTGAACGTGGTCGAGTTCAGCACGTAGGCGGCGAGGGTGACGTCGATGGGCCGCGCGGCGTACAGCTCGTCTTCCGTGATGCCCGGCGCAATCGACGAATCGGCGGGATAGAGCTGCTGCAGCGCATCCTTCGCATCGAAGACCGCGATCGCACCCGGCATCTCGGCCGTCAGCGCGCGGCGCAAGGCGTCCTCCGCATCCTGGCCCCGCAGCAGCGCCGCCCCCTTCGACGAGGAGATCGCCACGCTCAGCGTGCTTCCGAAGAGGGATTCCTGGGACGGGAGCCGATACGCCACCCCCACGATGTGCTCCCGGTCGGCGGCGTCGAGGGCAGAGTCCGCGAAGGCGGCGGCTTCCGCCCCGACCGCGTACCCCTCCCAAGCCAAATCGACCGACGCGCCCTCCGCGCCGTTCCCCCCGGTGAGCGCGAGGAGCCGCTTCAGATGGGAGCGCAGACCGAGCTCGCCGAACGCCTCCTTCACGGTCTCGGGATCGAAATCGGGAAAGCCGATCCCATCGATATCCAGGGGGAAATCGAGGTTGCGGACGATCGTGGCGATATCGCGCGAGAGGAACGCCGCCTCCTTGTTATCGCGCAGGTGCTCGAGCTGCTTGCCCTTGAGCTTATCGAGGTTCTCGTACAGCCCCTCCATGGTGCCGAACTGCTGCAGGAGCTTCGCAGCCGATTTCGGGCCGATACCGGGCACGCCGGGGATATTGTCGGCTGAATCCCCCATCAGCCCCAGGAAATCCGGGATCTGCGCGGGCGTGACGCCGTATTTTTCCTCCACGCCTGCCGGGTCGTAGATCACCACGTCGGAGATGCCCTTCTTGGTATTCACGATGCGCGTTCGGGCGCTCGCAAGCTGGCAGGCGTCCTTGTCCCCGGTCACCAGCAGCGTCTCGTAACCCGCCGCATCGTCACGGGCGGCGATGGTGCCCAAGATGTCGTCGCCCTCCCATCCCGGCACCTTCACGACGGGGATGTTCATCGCCTCCAGAATGACGTCCATCGCGGGGAACTGCACGCGCAGATCCTCGTCCATGGGAGGCCGCTGCGCTTTGTACTGGGCCATCGCCTCGATGCGGAATTTCGGTTTGCCCACGTCGAAAGCGCACACGATGGCATCGGGACGCTCCAGCTCGACGAACTTCAGAAGCATGCTCAGAAATCCGAAGACGGCGTTGGTCGGCGTGCCATCGGGGGCGGTCATGGTGGGCGGAATCGCATGGTAGGCGCGATGCATCAGCGAGTTTCCATCGATAACTGCTATTTTCCTGGACATACGGGCTCCTTCGGACGCGTTCGACTGGCAAGTATACTGCATGGGCGGGAAGCGCGCCCGGGGCCGGCATCACGCGGACCAGAGGTACCCGATACCGCGCACCGTTTCCAAATGCTGGGCCAATTCGGGTCCGAGCTTCGCGCGGATACGGCGTACGTGGACATCGACCGTGCGGCTGCCCCCGTAGTAGTCGAACCCCCACACGCGGCGCAGCAGCGCGTCGCGCGAGAACGTGCGGTTGGGATGGGCGGCGAGGAAAGCCAGCAGCGCATATTCGAGGTAGGTGAGATCGAGGGGGGTCGATCCGATGGTCACCTGGTACGTCGCCAAGTTGATCGTCATGCTCTCTACGACGATGAAATCCGACGCGTTCGCCTCGTCACCGGGCCAGAGCAGATGCCGGGCGCGCACCGCGCATTCCTCCTTGCTCGCGGATGAGACGATGAAGTCGCTTTTCAGCTGGGCGGGAAGATGGAATTCTGAGATCTTGCCATCGGGGACGACGAGGAGGACGGCCACGTTCGACGATCCCGCAAGCGCAGTCTCCATGCGCGCGATGCCCGCATCGGCGTCATCCGCGTACTCGTACACCACCATATCGCAGGACAGACCGCGGTCGAGGGATGCGTCGAACTGGACGGTGCTCATGGAGGACACCTCGGCATCGAGGGAGGAAACGGCCTGCTGGAAGCGATAGGAGTTTCCCAGGCTGTTGCTGACGAAAAGAACTCGTTTCCGATCCATCGCTAGAGCACATCCATCCAGCGGTCGCGCTCCCACGCGGTTACCGTGCTCAGGTATTCCATCCATTCGCGGCGCTTCGCATCCACCAGGTACTCGTGCACGTGGTCCCCCAGGACCTCGCGCGCGAGGGAGCTCCCCTCGAAGGCGTCGATCGCCGCGCCCAGCGTGGTGGGCAGGCTTCCCAGATCGCCAGCCCGGTCGCGCGAGAAGCACGCATCCGCCCCGCCCTCTGCCGGCTCCGGCAGCGGCAAACACTCCTCGATGCCCCGAAGACCCGCCGTCAGCGCGACCGCGAAAGCGAGGTAGGGGTTGCAGGCGGGATCCGGCATCCGCAGCTCGACGCGACATGCCATCTCCTTGCGAGGGCGGTACCCCGGCACGCGTACCAGCGCGCGGCGATTGCTGCGGCCCCAGCTGATGAAGCGCGGCGTCTCCCCCCCGCCCATGAGGCGTTTGTACGAGTTCACGTATTGATTGGTGACAAGGCAGTATTCGGGGGCGTATTTCAGGAGGCCCGCGATGAACTGCTTGGCGGTCGAGGACAGATTGTACCCATCGGGATCGCGCGGGTCGAAGAACACGTTCCGGTCCTCGCGGTCGAACAGGCTCATATGCACGTGCATGCCGCTTCCCGGATGCTCCGTGAACGGCTTGGGCATGAACGTCGCGTAGACGCCGTGCTTCGCGGCGATCTCCTTCACCACCACGCGGTAGGTCATCACCGCGTCCGCCATGCTGCAGGCATCGGAGTACCGCAGGTCGACCTCGTGCTGGCTCGGGCCGCTCTCATGATGGCTGTATTCCACGGGGATGCCCATCCGCTCAAGCGTGAGGACGGTGTCGCGCCGCAGGTCGCTCCCCGAATCGAGGGACGTCAAATCGAAGTACCCGCCCTTGTCGAGCAAGTTGCGGTCATGGGGGTTGTCGAGGTAGAAGTATTCGACCTCGGGGCCTATGTTCGCGATGAATCCCGCATCGGACGCCTTCTCCACGGCGCGTTGCAGTATCCGGCGCGAATCCCCCTCGAAGGGATGCCCGTCGGAGGTCTTGATAGTGCAGAACATGCGCGCGACGGAGTTGCTGTCCGGCCTCCAGGGCAAGATCTGGAACGTGGAGGCATCCGGGAAGGCCAGCATGTCGCTTTGCTCCGCAGGGGAGAATCCGCTGATGCAGCTCGCATCGAAGCCCATCCCCTCCTCGAAGGCGTTCTCAAGTTCGTTGGGATTGACCGCGAAGGACTTCATGGCCCCCATGACATCGGGGAACCAGAAGCGCACGAAATGGACGTCGCGTAGTTTGATCGTCTTGAGCACGTACTCTTGATCAGGGCTCATGGTGAATGCCTTCCGTCGACTCGTCGTAGGGCCCGCATTCCCGCGGAGTGCGCAAGCCCCTGCCGCCGCCTGCATTATCCCGCTTCGCCGCCGGGCACGGAACGTTCTTCATTCCATCAATAGGAACGGCGCGCCTCCGCGGGCCATGATATCCTGCAGATATGGACGACGAGAGAACATGGCGCATGATTCAGGAGGCGATTGCCGCGGACATCCAAGGCAGGCCCCCCAATCCCGTAGTGAGCCGCCGGACGTTGTTCGGCATCAAAAGCGGCGTGGAGGAGGCGGTCGAGAAGATCGCCCGCGACGATGAGGTGCGACGGGCGCGGGAGCGTGCGGGGCAACGGAAGGCGCGCTCGACCGAAACGCGGCGCCTAGGGAACCGCCGATGAATTCCGCCAGCCCGGGGGCGGCATGCTGGCGCCGGAGCGGCCCGATCCCCGTCCGCGCACGCCTGCGCCCGCTCGGCTTCCGCCGCTTTGGCGCTCAGCCCGCCGCCCCCGGCCAAGGCGGAATTAA
>NZ_JANIPD030000006.1 GCF_024609215.1 Curtanaerobium respiraculi
TGCGCATGCTCGGCACCGTCGTGGGCCCGCACCACACCCACATGATCCCCAAGGGGCTGCCCGGCGAGGGGAACGTCATGGTCTACGACAACGGCGGCTGGGCCGGCTACGGCGACCCCTGCCAGCACTCCCGCATGGGGCTGAAGGTCACGCGCCGCGACGGCAGCCGCGTCGTGGAGTTCGACCCCACCACGCTCGAGATCAAGTGGGAGCTCAAGGACACCAACGCCGACGGCGATTTCATGTTCAACGCCCACTACTTCTACAGCCCGCTGACCAGCGACGCCCAGCGCCTGCCCAACGGCAACACGTTCATCTGCGAGGGCACGAGCGGTCGTTTCATGGAGTACACCCCCGATAAGGAACTGGTTTGGGAGTACATGTACCCCTACACCGGCAAGGCGCTGCTCTACCGCGCCTACCGCATCCCCTACGAGTGGATCCCCCAGCTGGAGAAGCCCGAGGAGACGGCGATCGAGCCGCTGGATGTCAGCGAATTCCACCTGCCCGGCTCAGGCACCTGCGATGTGGATGCTGCGGCGGTCTCCGTGGAAGGTGCGCGGGGATTCGGCGGCGAGGCGATGGCGCATTGCGTGGAGAGCCTGGACTAACCCGGCTAACCCGAGAGCCCGTTCGCGCCGTCGCATCCCATGGGGCGCCTGCGCGCAAAAGCCGGGTCCCGGATTCTGCGACGGGCGCATAAGATGCCGGGCATCCAAGAAGGGGCCGACTCCGGAATCCATCCGGGGCCGGTCCCTTCATATCGCCCCCATGCCCCTGTGCTAGAATCCACGATTCGCATACTCGACCAAGGAAAGAGAGCCGCCATGTCCAAGGGCACTTTCAGCATAACGACGCCTATCTATTACGTGAATGCGGCGCCGCATTTGGGCACCGCGTACACCACGGTGGGAGCGGACACGCTGTCGCGCTACAAGCGCATGGACGGCTACGATGTCGCGTTCGTGACCGGCATGGACGAGCACGGCCAGAAGGTCGCCGACACCGCTGCGGAGAGGGGGATGACGCCCCAGGAATGGTGCGACAGCATGGAGCCGGCCTTCCGCGAGGCATGGGATCTGCTGAATATCCGCTACACCGATTTCGTGCGCACCACCGAACCGCGCCAGGCGCGCACCGTGCAGAGGTTCTGGAACGATCTGCACGGGAAGGGGTGGCTGTACAAGGGCAGCTACGAGGGCTGGTATTGCGTGCACGAGGAAACGTACTACGCCGAAAGCGACCTTGAAAAGGACGAGGACGGCGTGTACGTGTGCCCCGAATGCAAACGCCCGGTGGAGCGCGCCGGCGGCGAGGAGAACTGGTTCTTCAAGCTTTCCGCGATGCAGGAGCCGCTGCTGAGGTTCTACGACGAGCATCCGGACTTCATCTTGCCGCAAACGCGCCGCAACGAGATCGTCAAGTTCGTGGAAGGCGGCCTGAAGGACCTGTCCATCAGCCGCAGCACGTTCGACTGGGGCGTGCCGCTGCCGTTCGACGAGGGCCACGTGGCCTACGTGTGGGCGGACGCGCTGCTGGCGTACTTCACGGGCATCGGCTACGCCGACCCCGGCCGCGAGGGCGAGTTCGATGCCCGCTGGCCGTACCAGTACCATTTCGTGGGCAAGGATATCACGCGCTTCCACTGCGTGATCTGGCCCGCCATGCTGCTGGCCGCGGGCCTGCCCGTGCCGGAGCACGTGTTCGGGCATGGATTCCTGCTCACAAAGGGCGAGAAGATGTCCAAGAGCAAGGGCAACGGCGTGCAGCCGAAGGACCTGGTGAAGATCTTCGGGGTGGATGCGTACCGCTATTACTTCATGAGCGATGTGCAGTTCGGCCACGATGGCAACATCAGCATGGAGCGCATGGTGCAGGTGTACAACGCCGATTTGGCCAACACATGGGGCAACCTGGTGTCGCGCGTGTTCAACATGTGCGGCAAGTACTTCGGCGGAACGGTTCCCGCGGCGCCTGCCGGGGCGGAGTCGAACCCGCTCGCGCAGGTCGCCGAAGGGCTGTACGCGGCGTATGATGCCTGCATGCGCGACGTGGACTTCACGGGGGCCGCCGCCGCCGTGCAGAAGCTCGCCGGCGCCGCGAACCATTACGTGGAGGACAGCGCCCCGTGGAATCTGGCGAAGGATCCCGCGAAGGCAGACGACCTGGCTGCCGTCATATACAACGCGCTCGAGGCATGCCGCATCATCGCGCTGTTCATGGCGCCGTTCATGCCCACGACGTCGGCGGAGGTGTTCCGCCGACTGGGCCTGGGCGCGCTGGAGGAGTGCACGGATATCGAAGCGGCGTCTGCGTGGGGCCGGCTGCCTGTCGGCAACCGGGTGGAGAAGGGCGACCCTCTGTTCCCGCGCCTGGACGCGGATGCCATCGATCTGGATATGGAATAGGGCGCCGTGTCGGTTTCCCGCGCGAAAGACAGGTCGAGGCGTGCCGATTCGACGTCCTACGATTTCGCTTTCCGCATCAGGCGGAAGAGCGGTACGTGCAAGGACGTGCCCGCACCCGAGCCGGCTCTGGAGGGCTCCCTTGCCGACACCCATTGCCACCTGGGGTCGCTGTCGCGCTGCGATATGAGCCTCGCCCGCGCCGGCTACCACGGCGTCGATTTCGTCTGCGACATCACGGACGTGGTACAGGATGCCGCGCCATCCCTCGCGGCGGTCGAAGGATGGCGCTTGTCCGCCCGGGCATGGCTCGACGTCCTCACGCCGAAAAGGCCGGTGGAGGTGCCGCGCGTGCGCGTGGCGTGCGGCTGCCACCCCCATAACGCCAAGGAATACGATGGTGAGGCCGAGCGCCGCCTGCTGGGGTTCCTGCGCGATCCGCGCGTCAGCTGCCTCGGCGAGGTGGGCCTCGACTACTTTTACGATCTTTCCCCCCGCGGCGTGCAGCAGGATGTTTTCCGACGCCAGATCGGGCTTGCCCACGAGACGGGGCTGGTCCTCGCGCTGCACGTGCGCGACGCTCACGAAGACGCCCTGCGCATCCTCGATGAGGAGGGGTTGCCCGCAGCGGGCACGATACTGCATTGCTGCAGCTTGCCCCCCGATGAGATCCGGCCGTGGATCGACCGGGGGTGCTTCATTGCCTACGGCGGGGCGGTCACATTCGCCAAGCTGGATGAAGCCCGGGAGGGGGCGAAGCTCGTTCCCGAAGGACGGCTTCTGACGGAGACCGATGCCCCGTATATGGCCCCCGTACCGCTGCGCGGGGTCGAGAACGGCCCGGAGTTCACGATGTTCACGGCCGCGAAGCTTGCGGACGTGCGCGGTATTCGACCGGGCGATGAACGTCGCGCGTTCCTCGCGCAGCTCCATAAGAACGCAGTCAGCCTACTGGACAGGGAGCCGATGCCATGGCAACGCGTCGAACGGTGATATGCGGCTCGCCGCACGCCGGCGGGGCCTCCCAGCGTGCGTGCGGGGAAGCGGTCGAACTCCTTGAGAAACGGTTCCCCGGCGATGCGGTGCAGATGATCGCCGCAGGGCGCCTCGGCGTCGAAGGTTGCGTGGGGTGCGATGCCTGCCGAGATACGCACCGCTGCTTCCGGCGCGACGCCATGGACGGCGTGCTGGAAGCCCTTGCGGCATCGGACGAGCTCTACCTCGCCGTCCCCGTGTACTTCGCGGGGGCACCCTCCCAGTTCAAAGCGGTGCTCGATCGCTTGCAGCCCCTGTATTGGAAATGGGCCGACACCCCGAGGGGGGATCGTGTGCCGTTTCGCCCCGCGCGGCTGATGGTGATAGGCGGCGGGGGTGATCCGCATGGGTTCGAACCGCTGGTGGGGAGCGTGCGGTCGGCGTTGGCAGTTGCCCGATTCTCCGTCGAGCGCGTGGAGGCTTCGATCGGCGACGATCCGCGCGGCCATATCCGGGCATGGCTGGAGGCGCGATGAGCGGAAACGAAGGCAGGCTGTCCCCGTTGGCGACGCCCGCCGCCACGCGCGCGGTGCTGGAGCGCCACGGCCTGTACGCGAAGAAGTCGTTGGGCCAGAACTTCCTGGTGAACGATGCGATTCTGAAGAAGATCGCGGCGCTCGCCGATCTGAATCCCGCGGATGCGGTGCTCGAGGTGGGACCGGGCATCGGCACGCTCACGATCGCGCTTCTGAAAACCGCAGGCCGGGTGGTGTCTGTCGAGCGCGACCGCGACTTGCCCGCCGTGCTCGCGGAGACCTGCGCGCCCTGGAAGGACCGGTTCACGCTGGTCGAGGGCGATGCGCTTGGGCTTGCTCCCGCCCAGCTTCCCTTCGAGCCGACGAAGCTGGTCAGCAACCTGCCCTATGCCGTCGCGGCGACGGTGGTGCTGGGGTATTTCGAACGGTTCCCCAGCTTGCGCCAGGCGACGGTGATGGTGCAGGCCGAGGTGGCGGACCGCATGGCCGCCGCTCCCGGCGCGAAGGACTACGGGGCGTACACGGTCAAGCTGCGCCAGCTCGCGCGGGTGGCGGGCCGCTTCAACGTGGCCCCCGGGAATTTCTTCCCGCCCCCGCATGTGCAGAGCAGCGTCATCCGCTTGGACCGCGTTGGCGGAGAGGCCGATCCCGCGGTCGCGACGATGGCGGATGCCGCATTCGCCAACCGCCGGAAGACCATCGCGAATTCGTGCCGCGCCTATTTCGGGGAGCGTGCGACCGCCGACCAGCTCGCGGCGGTGTTCGCGGAAGCGGGGATCGATCCCCGGCGCCGGGGGGAGACCCTTTCGCTCGACGATTTCCGCGCTCTCGCGACAGCGGCCCGTTCCGCAAGGCTCGCATAGGCGTTGCATGTTGCAACGTTGTCGGCATCGGCGCGCAGCCGGGGCGGCGGCCCGCATGCGCTGCGAGACCGCTTCCAGGGCGGCGTCCTCTGCAAGGGGTGTTCGGCTCGGCGCCCGCTTTTCCTAGGCGCCCTCGATCCGCGCACGTGCCGGGCGGGGCGCGCATCGCTGCCGCCGTTTCCAATGGCGCCCCGTTATCGCTCGTTGCCTTGCGCGTCGCCCCCTTCTGGGCTCATGAAGCTTATGAAGCGCTGGAAAGCGACTCTTATGAAGCGTTCATGGGGGAATTCCCTCCAACTTGTAGGGAATATGGGAATCATTGACCGCGATGGTAGAATACGGGGCGTATTTTTGCGCTCTCGTAATGAGAAAGAAGAATGTAGTAGATGGAACTCGAACAACAGGCAAATATCGTCACCTCTATCCACGACACGCTCGACTCGTTCGTCGGCCAGCGTCTGCGCGTCCGCGCTAATATGGGGCGGTCCAAGATCATCGAGAGCGAAGGCGTCCTCGTCCAGGTGCACCCGCAGCTCTTCATCATGGAGGTCGACCATAAGCGGGGCCGCAAAGCTCGCCAATCGTATCAGTATGTCGATGTCCTCACGGGGACCGTGCAGCTCAGCCAGAATGGCGAATCCCTGTTCGGGCCGCTTCTGGAAGCCCTCAACGAGAAGCCGGAAGACAAGATGACCGTGGAGGCGCCCACGCGGCTGCTCGATTAAACGGGCGCTTCCGAAGCCGAAGCGCGGGGTCGCATCGCGTTTTTACAAGCCGGGCCGGATGCTCTCTTCCGGTCCGGCTTTCAGTATGCGAAGGGTATCGGAAAGGCTTCCCCGCGCGCATCCGAGTGCTCTCCGCGCGTTGATCGGCCGCTTCTAACCGCGAGCTCGCGAAGTCGTGATTCCGGACCTCGGATCGCGCATCGAGGTGCGATTTCCCCTCTTGACCCTTCCCGAGCGGTTTGTTAGGTTTTCCTTACTTTTTCCTTTTCCAAGCGGAATCCAAAGCGACGGTGAGCTTCCATGGACCAGAATGTAGCCGATGCCATAATCAAGAGCACCCTCTTCGCGGGGCTCGCGCGATGCGACCTCGACCTTGCGGTGAAGAAACTCGACGTGTACCCGTCCTCGTATGAGGACGGTGAACTGCTTCTAAGCCTGGGTTCGATCTGCCGCAACGCGGGCATCGTCGTGTCCGGGAGGGTCCGCATCGACTTCTACGACGAGGCGGGCAACCCCTCCACCATCGCTAAACTGGGTCCGGGCGGGAGCTTCGGCGAGGCCATCGCATGCTCGGGGGATCCCAGCTTGGTGCAGGTGCAGGCTGTCGGCCCCACCCAGGTGCTCTGGATAGACATCCCCCGCATCATGTCGGCGGAATACATGGCGGGAAGCCCCTATGCCGGCATGGTCATGGTGAACGCCATGCGCCTGCTGGCGCGCAAGAACATGATGCTCAACAGGAAGATGCAGATGCTTGCGCAGAAGAGGCTCCGCGACCGCATCAAGCTTTATCTTCTGCAGAGGGAGCGCCAAGATGCCGCAAACGATCAGGTCGATTTCGAGATGACGCGGGCGGCGCTCGCGAAATACCTCAGCGCCGATCGCAGCTCCCTCTCGCGCGAGCTGGGGAAGCTGCGCGATGAAGGCGTGCTGGCCCTGGAGGGGAACACCATCCGCGTGCTCGACAGAAGCTTCCTCGAAACGTAAGCGTTCCAGGTTCGAAAAGCATCTCCCGGAACACGTCGATGTCCGTATCGCTCATGGCCTGCCGCCATTCCGCGTGCTCGGCAGTAAATCCATCGCCAGGCCGTTCGCGTAGTGGATGACGGTGCCGATGGCGACAGCATCGCGGTCTCGCCGATGAGGCGCGGGCTTGCAGCCCCATGGACGCGGCCACCCGCTCCTGCGTGCAGCCGAGCTCCTTTCGCCATACGCGAAGGAGCGGGACGAAGTGCCGGATGCCGTGTCGCGTCGGACATGGTGATCTGACGAATTTTTCAAAAAAGTTTCCGATCTGTTGCTATAGCAACAACGCGATTTTCGAAACCATGTAAGTTAGGGGAGTCTAATTAGAAGGCCCTAACCGAAGAGGCCGCGTATCGGGCGCTTGCGAAGCGCCCGGGGAAAGGATGATCTCCATGTCTCAAACCAATCTCCAATCCGTATCGCGTCGCGACTTTCTGAAGTACTGGGATATCTATTTGAATGTCGACTTCAATAGTGTGAAAGAGGCGTAACGGTTCGCCTACCGGTTTGCGGAGGGGAGCTCGATTGAGGGCTCCCCCTGTTTCCAATGAGAACCCATGACGGGTTTGCCTGAGATTGCTAATAAAGAAAGTGAAGCGAAATGATACGAAAGCATAGGCAGGTTTGGAGGATAGGTCGGAGTGCCCTTGCGATTATGCTGACCTTCGTCCTCGCTTTTTCGTCGTTGCGAGTTGATTATCTCTACGCGGGCGAAATCACTATGGCGGAACCGCCATCGAAAGCCGCTTCTGCGGTCGAAAGCCCCTCTGCTGAAGGGTTGCCTGCGGCTGCGGGGGAGAATACGCAGACGGAGTTCGATGACGGTTCGCAGGCGGTCGCTCCGGAGCCGAAAGGTGAATCTGCCGGCAAAGCTTCCAGCGTTTCTTCGGAAGATGAGGCTCAGGTTCTAGACACAGCGGACAAGTCCCGCGCAGAGCAGCCGGCTGACGCCCCCGAAGCTGTTGCCCCCGAAACGGGGCGTGCTCCCGCTCCGTTGCCGGCCCCCGAAGCGGCCTCCCCGTTCTCCCCGTTCTCCCTCGAGGGGCCGAGCCCCTCCGGCTCGCTGCTGACGGCCTCCGGCGAGACCTCCGACGCGGCGTTCCTGGCCGCGTGCTCATCGGGCGAGGCCAAGCTCTCCCTGGCGCTGGAGGCGTCCGGGGCCCGCTTCGAGGCGGCGCGCGCCGCGCTCCAGGCGCGCTACTCCGGCGACCTCACCTTCGAGGTGTGGGACATGCAGCTGAAGGCGGGCGGCGCCGACCTGCCGCTGCCCGAGGGCTCGTCGGTCGGCCTGAAGTTCATGCGCTACGTCGACGGCTACGGCATGCCCGGCTTCGCCGGCCTGGGGGAGTCCCCCAAGTTCTTCCTGCTCGGCGCCGACGGCTCCCTCACCGAGGTGGCCCCCGGCGCGAGCGGCCCCTGCCCCGGTGTCGGGTACACGGACGAGTTCTCCTTCGACGGGCTCGTGACCCTCGTCGCCCTCAACGGCGACAACCTGAGCGAGATTCCCAGCACGACGTTGGAAGCGGGCAATTACAGCATCACAGCGAATCTGTATGTGGTTGCCGCGGACGCGCCCATCGGGGCGAAAGCCTATATGACCACCGCGAAGTTCCCGCCTCTTGTGCCTGAATCCGACAATGCCCGGCTGACGGTAGGTGCGGATGGCTCGTTGACGCTCACGCTCTACGTGAGCAACGAAGTGTTCACGCTCCAGGATGCGACCAGCGGCGAGAAGATCAAGGTGCTCGGCGCCGAGCGGGGCGGGGCGTCTTCTTCATATGGGGCGCATGCCGACCGCATCACCAAGCTCGTGCTCTCCCTTGACAACGCGACCGATTCCACGTTCGCCCTCGGGTCGTGCACGCAGTGTCCCACGGTGTTCGGCGGGGGTGCCGACCAGCATTGGCGCATGTGCGTCGACGTGGATTTCGCCAGCATGAAGAAGGGCGGATCCACCGTCGATCCTGGGCAGGATACGTTCAGCAAAACGTATACCGATGCCGTCACCGGGATAACCGTTGCCGTGTCCACTCAGGACGCAGGGCTTGCCGCCAGGCTCGGTGCGGCTGAGCTTGCGGTAGCCGAGCACAATCGGGAGGACGATACTTACCAGACGGCGGCAAAGGCATTCTCGAAAACGTTTCTGAGCACGCCGACCATGGAGCTGTATTCCATCGCCTTGCTCGATGCTGACGGCAGCGAGATATCCGTGGACGGCAGCAATGTGATGGTCACCATTCCGACCGGGATACGCTATATCGATTCGTATCGCGTGCAAGAGGATTTGCTGGTCACCCTTTCCTCGTTCAAACAGGGGGGCAACGTCCTCATATCCGATAGCTCCTTGGGCATCTTCGCCGTTGTTGAACAGAACTCCGCATACTATTGGGTAGATTTCGATTTTTCCGATGAATCAACCGGAGTCTCAGGCAAGATGAAGGTTGCATCCGAGCAGACCGGAGTGGAAGGCTACAAGGGCCATCTTATTTTCCAAACCGGGAAGGAACCGAGCGAATTCGGGGATGCGTACACTTTCAGCCTTCAAATGCACTTTCCGCCGCAGGACAAAGAACTGAAGGTCTGGTGGAATGATAACACCCCGGCTTCCCTGAGCTTCTCGCTTCCCGCCGGCTCGCACGGAAAGAGCGTGGCGCTCGTTCGAACGGATGGTTCCACCACCTCCCTTACGCACCTTCCCTCATCCGTCAAAGATGGGAAGATCTCGTTCGCCCTGCTTCCTTCCTCGAGCTGGATAGGCAAATGGGAGGCGACAAAGCTCCTTTCCGATCTGCACAACGGCTGGAAGAACGGGATCGGCTCCGCGAGCGCGACGGCGCCCGTTGCCTACTTCGTCGTTTTGGATTCCGACTCGACCATCGCCTCCGATCCCCGGGTGGCGGGCAATCTGGTGTACAACGCTGCGGATCAGACGGGCATCGCCTTTGACGAGGCAACATGCGAGCTCGTGGGCGGCATGATATCCGCAAAGAACGCGGGAACGTACACGGCTTCCTTCAAGCCGAAGGACGGCTATACGTGGGCCGATGGGACGACGGCCGACAAGGAGCTGACGTGGAATATCAAGAAGAAGTACCTTTCCTGGGAAGATAACGAATACCTCAAGTACGGGGAGGTGCCCACGTTCACCTCGACGGTGAAAGGACTCGAGGGGGATGACACTCCGGAATCCGTCGGGATCAAACCCAAGTACATCAAAGAGTCGAGCCGCCCTGCAGTGGTGGAGCCGGGAGTGAGCTATAACTTCAGGTATTCGGACATGGTTAATTGGGACCAGGATCCATCCTTCGACAATTACTATTTCGGTCCCCCGTGCGCGGGATGCGAGAACTACCGGGTTTTCATCCAGAAGCCGACGTTCATCGAAATGCCTGCAGCTGCCACCGATCTTGTGTACAACGGGAAGAGGCAGGTCGGCGTAGCCAAGAGCGAGGGGTACGCCCTTGAGGGCGCCATCGCCACGAATGCGGGAGATTACGTTGCCACGGTGACGCCCGAACTCGGCTATGCATGGTCCGACGGCGGCAGGGAGCCCGTCCCTGTGCGCTGGTCCATCGCCAAGGCACCGCTGACCGCGAAGGCAAAGGACGTCACCGTGGCCCGCGGCGACGAATTGAAGCTCGAAGCCGAGGTCACGGGCTTCAAGGGCGGCGAGACCGCCGAGACCGCGGCCGGGTACGCCGCCCCCACCGTCTCCCTGCCCGCGGGAGTGACGGCGGACGGCTTGGAGCCCGGCAGGACCTACGAGCTCGGCGTTTCGGGCGGAAGCGCCAAGAACTACGAGTTCACCCGATACGAGAAGGGCACGCTCACGGTCGCCGCGGCCGGGCCGAAGCCGGACGGGCTCGCCCCCGGCACGTACGCCGTCACGGCCAACCTCGCCATGTCGGGCGCCTACAACCCGGCCATCCCCGGGCTGACCGTGTATGCGAACAGCCCCGACAACCCCTTCGGGCCCACAATCGACGAGAACGACCCCGCCGAGGTGAGGCGTGCCGTCCCGCGTGAGCCGCAGAGCATGAACGCGACGCTGGTGATGGGCCCCGACGGTGCGCGCCACCTGTTGCTGCCCATCAAGAACCCCATATTCACGACGCAGTCGCTGGGAACGTGCGCCGAGCTGCCCGATGTCCGGGTCGAGCGCGTGGCGCCGACCGCCGGCGGCGGGGAATGGAGCGGCTCCTACAACAAGAGGGCCGACCGCATCCACAAGGCGCTTATCCGCCTGCCCGGCTCCCAGTCCTCGGGCGTGGGATCCTACGACTTCGCCGGCTCGGTGCTCTACGCCGTGCCGCTGGACATGGAGATCGCCCCCGCGGGGCCGGTGGCGCTTCAGCTGACGGTCGACTATGGCAGCGCGCGCCGCACGTCCGACAGCACGAAGATCCCCGGGCTGAATGGGTCGGAGCAAGGTGGGGACGATCCTGCTCCGCAGCCTCAACCCGATCCGAATGTGAAACCCCAGCCCGATCCGAACCAAGGCGGCGGTACGCAGCCGGGCACGCCCGGCAATCCCAATGTGCCGGCCGATCCCGGTGCCAAGCCCTCCCAGCCGACGGATCCTTCCCGGCCTGACCGCATCGCTGCAGGCACCTACACCGTGTCCGCCAACATATGGGTGGATAAGGCGACCTCCGGCCTGCCCCTGCAGCCGCATTTCACCAACGCATCCTTCCCGCCCATGAACCCGGTCGCCAAAAACGCCACCTTGCGCGTCGAATCTGACGGCCATGCCTACCTGACGGTGCCCATCGTCATCCAGGCCAGGATCATGCAGGTGCTGTCCATCAGCGGGCTGGATATCGTGTCCTCCGAGCGCGATGGCGCGGGACTCAGCAGCATAACGGTGGACATGGGGATCCTCTCCCCGTCCGACACCGTGGTGACTAAATACTGCACCGCCTCCGTCCGCCTAGGCGACCTCGCCTCCACCATCATCGGCGGCGAGCGGAATCGCACGTGGAACGCGGTGTTCCAGATGAACTTCTCCGGTCTGCCTCAGTCCGGTGGCGGCACCGTCCCCGAGGCGGCGCGCAGGCTCATGGAGGGGCAGGGCGCCGACGGGACGGCGGAGGACGCCGGATCCAAGGCGCAGAGGGCGGAGGAGGCCGCGCTCGCCGCGCTGGGTTCCGGGGGTGCGAACGCCTCGGCGGGCAAGACGCTGGGAGGCAAAGGCGCCTCCGCGGACCCGGATGCCGATGCGGCGTCCGAAGGGGGGCTCTCGCCCTTCCTGCCCGCGATCGCCCTTGCCGCCCTGGCCGCGCTGGGCGTTCTGGGGTGGTTCCTCGCCTCCGGCAGGCACCGCAGGAAGCAGCCTTCCGATGAAGGGGGCGTCCGATGACGGGGCGCATCACGCGTAGGGAATTCCTGGCGCTCGCCGGCGCCGCCGCCCTCGCGGCGGGGCCGGTCCTCGCGGGGTGCTCGGCAGGCGCGGGCGGATCCGACAAGGGTTCCGCCCGGTCCGGGTCCGCATCGTCCGCAGGCATGGATGCGCCGCTCGAAGACCGTGCCCTCATGGGATCCACCGACCCCTGCGCGGTGCGGGTGGGGCTCATCATGGGGCCGCCTTCCATGGGGCTTTCCCAGTTCATGCTGGCGGCGCGCAACGACCGAACCGAAAACGCCTTCGATTTCACGGTCAACGGCGTCGATTACATCGGGCTTTCCGCGGCGCTCAACGAGGGCGACTACGACATCGCCACCCTGCCGTCCAACATTGGCCCGATCCTGTACAACAACCATGAGCTGAAGAACCGGTACCAGGTCATCAGCGTGAACAACCTGGGCGTGCTGTACGTCATGACCACCGATGCGGGCGTGTCGTCCCTTGCCGATCTGGCAGGGCGCCGCGTGTACAGCTATGGCGAAGGCGGCACGCCCGAGTACACCATCGAGGCGCTTCTGGCCAAGATGGGCCTGCTGGACAGCTTCACGGTCGAGTTCAAATCAACGCCCTTCGAGGTACTGAACCTGATGCAGCAGGAGCCGAACTGCGTGGCCATCCTGCCGCAGCCCTTCGTGGCGCTTTCGAAGCTCATGGTGGATCTGCTGTACGTCCCCGTGAACATTACGTCGGAATGGGACCGCGCCTTCGCGGACACGGGCAGCCAGGCGGTCACCACGGTGACCATCGCCAACCGGACCTTCATCGAAGAGCACGAGCAGGCCGTGGTTGAATACCTGCGCATGGCGGGGAATTCCGTGTCCTGGTCGTTGGAGAACATGGCGGACGCGGCCGCCTTGCAGGAAGAGCTGGGCACCTTCATGAACAACAGCGTGGCGTTGAATGCCATGCCCAGCATCTCCATGACATGCCTGACCGGCGTGGAGATGCGCACGGCATTGGCGGGCTTTTACGAAGAGCTGTTCAAGGCGAACCCCGCCTCCATCGGCGGCGCCGTGCCCGACGGCGGGTACTACTACCTTCCGCCGGCGGGGTTGATCGAGGATGATGCCGTCGGGAAGGCCCAGGCGGCCGCTGCAACGGGGGCGCAATCGTAGATGGGGCTGGCTTCCTCTGTGAAAACGACGCTGGGGGCAGTTGCGGCGCGGGGTTCGGAAACGGATCCCGCGCAGGCCGTTCCCGTGCCGGTGCCCGACATCGCGCGGGTGCTGGGGCTTCCCGAGGAGAAGGTCGCGCAGATGATCCAGGTGCTGCGCACGAACGGCGTGGACGAGCCCCAGCTTTCCTCCATGATGGCCATGGCGCATGCCAAGGGCATGCCCGCCGACAAGCTGTTCGCCATGCTCGTGTACGTGGGGGCAGGCGAGGACCGCATCATCGCGTTGATGTGCTCGCAGGATATGGTATCCGCCGAAGAGGCCGACCGCCTCGCCGCGTCCGCGCGCGGGCGTGCGCAGACGGATGCGCACGCCGGTCGTGCGCGGAGGATCCGCGCCGCCCTGAAGAAGGCGGCCATCATCCTCTTCTGGCTGGCCGTGTGGCAACTGCTCGACATGGCGATGGACAACCGGCTGGTCCTGTCCGGTCCGCTGCGCGTGATCGAAGCGTTGGCCGATCAGGTGGCGAAGCCGGATTTCTGGTTCGTATGCGCAGCCTCCCTCTCGCGCATCGCCGCGGGGTTTTTGCTGTCGTTCACGGTGGGCATGGCGCTTGCGCTGGCATCGTACCGCGTGCGCATCGTGCGCGATTTCATCGAGCCGGTCATATCGCTTCTGCGCACCATCCCCGTGATCAGCATCATCATCATGCTGCTGATATGGGTGGGCAACCAGATGCTGACCGTGTACCTGTCCTTCCTCATCGTGCTTCCGCTCATCTACATGAACATGCTGGCGGGGCTCGAGAACGTCGATCCGCAGATGCTGGAGATGGCGCGGGTGTACAGGCTTTCGCCTTTGCGCAGCTTCCTGTACGTGTACCGGCCCGCCTTCATGCCGTTCTTGGTCAGCAGCAGCAAGCTGTCGCTGGGCATGAGCTGGAAGAGCGGCATCATGGCCGAGGTGCTGGCCACGCCCAAGCCCTCGATCGGCAAGGAGATGGCGCAGGCGCGCACGTATTTGAACACCCCCGACCTGTTCGCGTGGACCGTCGTGGTCATGTTGCTGAGCTGGCTGTTCGAGAGATTGTTCATGGAGCTGCTGAAGAAGGCGGCGGGTCCTTTGGGATCGTTTCTGGGTCGCGGCGAAGACGATGGACCCGGTGCGGGCCCGGGTGCGGCGGGGTACGGCGTATGAGAGTGACGATGTCGGGCGTAGGGAAATCCTACGGCTCCCAGCGCGTGCTGGATGGGTTGGAGCTCGTATTGGAAGACGGCGGGCGCTACTGCCTCATGGGGCCTTCGGGTGCGGGTAAGACCACGCTGCTGCGGATCCTGCTGGGGCTGGAGCGCCCGGACGCGGGTTCCATCGAGGGCCTGCCGCGCGGGTCGGCGTCGATGGTCTTCCAAGAGGATCGGCTGTGCTCGGCGCTCACGCCGGTGGAGAATATCGCGCTCGTGATGCCGGGCCGGGCGAGCCGCCGTGCGCTGCGCGCGCTGCTGGCGGAGGTGCTTCCCGCGGCATGCCTGGACAAGCCGGCGCTCAACCTGTCAGGCGGGCAGCGCCGGCGCGTCTCGCTGGTCCGCGCCATGGCGTTTCCCAGCAGCCTGGTGGTTATGGACGAGCCCTTCACGGGGCTCGATCGGGCGACTAAGCAGGTGGTCATCGATTTCGTCGCACGGCATTTGGACGGGCGCACGCTTTTGGTGTCGACGCACGGTGAGGATGACGCGGACCTGCTGGATGCCGAGAAGGTGCAGCTAGCGGAGATTCAGGGGAAGTGAACGCTTTGGAGGGCGAAGGCCTCGCGTTCCGGTTTTCGTCCGAGCGGAGGCCGCGCCGATGTGGCCAGGCGATATCCATGCAGACGGAAGGAATTGACATGTTTGCCATCGACGACGGGAAGTGCATGCGCGACGTGGTGCTGGACGAACCCCTTTTCGGGGACTTCCTGGTGGACAAGGGCTTTCCCTTCTCCATCGAGAACCCCATCACCGAGCTCGTGACGTTCGAGGACGTGGTGCAGATGCACCAGCTGGATCGGCGGGCCTTCCTCGCGGAATATGAGGACTACAAGGCGCGTGGCGGCGCGCTCGCGCCGGGTGCGGGGAAAGCCGTGGACGCGCCGTTCTGATCCGCCCCGCAAACGGGGTTTCGGGGGTTGCAGCGAAGAAGCAGGAGGGTGAAGATGTACTGCTTGGGAATAGACATAGGCTCGTCATCGGTGAAGCTGGTCGCCGTGGGGGAGGATCGCACCATACTGCTCACCCGCCAGCTCCGGCACGGCGGCGATGCGCTTGCGTGCCTTGCCGGGTTGCTGTGCGAGGTGGATGCCGATCTCGGCTTGGATGCCTGCCTGCGATGGTGTACCACCGGCGCGGGCGCGGGCTCCGTCTCCAAGCTCGTGCCCGATGCGCGCTCGCTCGGGACCGTGCCGGCCCTTACCTTGGGCGCGGAGCTCATCGCCCCCCATGCGCGCTCCATCGTGGAGATGGGTGCCCAGAGCGCGTGCTACATCACCGACGTGGGGGCGGCCCGCCCTCCCCGCTTCGCGGCGAACGACGGTTGCGCCGCTGGAACGGGGTCGTTCTTCGAAGACCAGATGGGAAGGCTCGGGCGCGAAATCGAGGACTACTCGCGCCTCGTCGCGGGCGCCTCCTCCATCCCCCGGCTCTCGGGGAGGTGCGCCGTGTTCGCGAAGACCGATATCATCCACCGCCAGCAGGAGGGCGTGCCCGTCGAGGACATACTGCTGGGGCTTTGCTACGCGATGGTGCGCAGCTACCGGGCGCTCATCGTGCGGAAGCTTCCCGTGCAGGCGCCCGTCGCCCTTTCCGGCGGGGTGCTGCGCAACGCGGGCGTCGTGCGCGCCGTACGCGAGGTGTTCGATCTGGGTGAAGGGGAGCTGCTCGCCGACGAGGGCCAGCTGTTCTTCCAAGCGGCCGGAGCGGCCCTGCAAGCGTGGGAGGACGTTCGGCAGGCTGGCGGGGATGGCTCGCCGCGCCTGCGCGACCTTCTAGATGCATGCCGCGGCGAGATCGTCGGGGAGCCCTTGCCGCGGCTGGAGCCCCTTCCCCCCGTATCATTGGAAACCGGCCCGGGGTACGTCCTCGCGCCGGAACCCTGGCCGACTGACGGGGATGGGCGCGTTCCCTGCGCTCTGGGAATCGACGTGGGGTCCACGAGCACGAACCTGGTGCTGGTGGACAGGGAGGGCGGCGTGCTGCACGCGCAGTACGCGCGCACGCGCGGCAACCCGCAGAAGGCGGTGCGGGAAGGGCTCGCCCTCATCGGGGAGCGCCTGGGGGAGCGGGTGCGCATCGTGTCGGTCGCCACCACGGGATCGGGGCGTTCGCTGATCGGGCATCTCGTCGGCGCCGATGCGGTCCGCGACGAGATCAGCGCGCAGGCGCGTGCGGCGGCGGAGATCGACTCACAGGTGGATACCGTGTTCGAGATCGGCGGGCAGGATTCGAAGTACATCGCGCTTGAGGCCGGTGCGGTCGTGGACTTCCAGATGAACAAGATATGCGCGGCGGGGACCGGATCGTTCATCGAAGAGCAGGCGGCGCGCATCGATATCCCGCTAGAAGACTACGGAAGGCAAGCCCTTTCGTCCACCGCCCCGGTGGACTTGGGAGAGCGCTGCACGGTGTTCGTGGAGACGGCGATCAACGCCGCGCTCGCCCAAGGGGCGGAGAAGCGCGATATCGCCGCCGGCCTGTGCCAATCCGTCATCCGCAACTACCTGCACCGCGTGGTGGGGCAGAAGCGCGTGGGCGACCATATCGTTTTGCAAGGCGGCGTGAACTACAATGCGGGGGTGGTTGCCGCCTTCAAGCAGTTCTACGGCGACAGGGTGAGCGTGTCCCCGCACTTCGCGGTCAGCGGCGCAGTGGGTGCCGCGCTGCTGGCGTGGGAAGCCGCCCCTCCTCGCACGTCGTTCCGCGGCTTCGATCTGAAGGGGCCGGTGGCGGAAAGGCGCAAAGCGGGGTCGACGGCGATCGATGAGAACCGCGCGTTCTTCCATGCGACGAAGGATCTGCTGCTGGAGGGCTACGAGCCCGTGGCAGACCCCTCGAAAAAGACCGTGGGGATCCCGCGCTGCCTTATGGTCTACAAGCTGTTCCCGCTGTTCAACGCATTCTTCCACCATCTGGGCTTCAACGTGCTCATCTCCGACGAGAGCAGCGAGGAGACCATCGCGCTCGCCCAGCGCCTGGCGCAGGGGGAGACCTGCTATCCCGTGAAGCTCATCCACGGGCATATGCGGCAGCTGCTCGACCGCGGGGCGGACTATATCTTCATGCCCTCGATCCACACCATCCGCCACAAGCACTCCACGCTCGCGCACAACTACGGCTGCCCCTACATGCACGAGGCGCCGCGGCTGGTTGCGAACGAGCTGGATCTGGAGGGGCGCGGCGTGAAGCTGCTCTCGCCCCTGCTGGATCTGGATTTCGGGCAGCAAGCCATGGCCAGTGCGATGCTGGGGGTGGGCGAGCAGCTGGGCGCCGATCCGCACGAGGCCGCGCGCGGCCTTCTGGCGGGGAGCCGCGCGGTCGGCGAGTTCACCCGCAAGACCGAGGAGGCGGGGGAGCGTCTCCTCGCATCGCTGGCGCCCGACGAACGCGTGATCGTCATGGTCACGCGCAATTACGGCATAGAGGACGCCGTGCTGAACATGGGCATCCCCGACGCCTTGATCGACCGTGGGCAGAAGGTGATCACGATCTCCCACCTCCACGGCCACGACATCGATATATCCGACGACTATCCGAACGTGTACTGGCCCTTCGGCCAGCATATCCTATCCTCCTGCAAGATCATCGCCCGCGACCCGCGCCTATTCGCCGTGTATCTGACGAACCACGGTTGCGGTCCCGATACCATGCTGTCGCATTTGGTCGCGGAGGAGATGGGCGACAAGCCCTACCTGCAGATCGAAGTGGACGAGCACTTCTCGAAGGTGGGCGTGATCACGCGCATAGAGGCGTTTTTGAACAGCCTGGACCACCGGGCGGGGATGGTTGCCGAGGAGAATCCAACGATAAAGGAACGCGCGGCGGCTGAGGGGGATTTCGAAGCGGAAGGGATGCGCGTCCGCCGCTCGGACACCCTCTCTCGCGACCTGCCGGTGCTCATCCCCTCGTTCGGACCGTATGGGAAGCTCATCGCAGCTTGGCTGGAGGGCAGGGGCTACGAGGCCCGTGCCGTGCCGCTGGATCGGGGGAGCCTTTCCCGCGGCAAGGCGTATTCCACCACGAAGGAGTACCTGAGCTTCTCCGCGTTGCTGGGGATGGGGCTCGCGGCCCGCGATGCAGCTGCGGGCAAGCCGTTCCAGCTCCTGTTGCCGTCGGGCGAGGGGTCCGATGCCGACGGCGTCTACGACCGCGTCGTGCAGAGCGTCATGGAGAACGAGGCGCCGGGCGGGCGCGCCGGCGTGCGCTACGTCGCGCCGCGCCTGGAGAGGCTGCCCGAACTTGTCAGCGACTTCGAAGGGCTGTTCCGCTGCCTTTTGGCGGGCGATGTGGTTGCCGCCGCCCGCCCGGCGGACCGCGCCCGAATCCTCGAGCAGCTTACCGCCTCCGGCTGCGCGCCCGAAGCGCTCATGGGGGCGGCGGAGGATGTCGGATGCACGGCACGCCGCGACGGGGCCGATCCGTCGCAGCTCGATTCCGCCTGCCGCGTCCTCGCAGTGGGGGAATGGCTCATCGTCGCCGAAGACGGGCTGAATTCGGGCGTGCTCTCCGCGGCGGAGGAGCGGGGATGCACCGTCTGCCGCATGGCGCTTTCCGAATACGCCTGGTTCCTATGGTGCGATGCGTTCGAGGATGAGGCGCGGTTCGCCCCCCTGGTGGAGGCGATGGAGGAGATCGGAGGACTTTTGGGGCCGGCATCCCCCTTCGCCGCGGATCCGCATGCGCTGAGGGGCATCGCCTCCGACCGCGTCGGGCGCGTCCGCGCCGCGAACATCCGATACCGCATCGCCCGAACCGTCGGCGCGGCGGGGAGGTTCGACGGCGTGGTGTGCGTGTCGTCGATGTACGAGAACGCCGACATCATGGGCCAGCTGATCGAATCGGCCGCCCCGGCGCCCCTGCCCGTCCTGCATCTTTCGTTCGACGGAACGCTGGGCTCTTCGGAGGGGGAGAAGCTCTCGTCCTTCCTGTACTTTCTCGAGCGGAAGCGGTGATCGGAAGGTTCAGGGCCGGCTTCCGGGATTCGGGGCGCCCCGGCCGTTCCCCATTGCACCCTCGAAACGGAACTGCGCCTCGAGGGGCGCCATGCCTTCCGGACTCGCGGCTGCCGTATTATATTCAATCAAGAATAATACCAGGTCAGCAGTCGGATTCTCTTGAGCCGTTGGGCGTCGTTTTTCGTCATTTCGCGGCGGGCGCCCGCATCATTAGGGATAACCACCTAGTTATGGGAATTGCTTCATTGCATAATCGATCCCGAGCCCCGCATGAGGGGAAAATTCTTTTCTATGCAGACGAAAGGAAAGAAAGGAGGTCGGTTCGATGGAGATCACACGACGCGGTTTGTTCAAAGCCACGGCGCTTGCATTCGCGGGATCGATGGCCTACGAACTGTCCACCGCTTCCGATGCCTTCGCGTTTGATGCGACGCAGGGGCCATGGAAGTTGGAAGGAACGCAGGAATACACCACGATCTGCTGCTACTGCGCAGGCGGCTGCGGCATGATCGCCTCCGTCCGCGATGGCGAGCTCGTCCACGTCGAGGGCGACCCGGACCACTTCGTGAGCGAAGGAGGCCTGTGCCCGAAGGGCGCCGCCCAGTTCCAGACGGAGCGCATCGTCGATCCGGAGACCGGCGCTTTGGTGGATAATCCCACTCGCATCCTGAAGCCGCGTGTCCGCCGTCCGGGCGCAAGCCAGTGGGAGGATATCTCATGGGACGATGCGATCGAGGAGATCGCGCGCCATATGAAGGACACGCGCGACGAAACCTTCGAACGCGTCAACGACAAGGGCGTCACGGTCAACCGCACGCCCGCGATCGCCGCTCTGGGCGGCTCCTCGATGACGATCGAGGAGGAGTACTTCATCGTCAAGCTCTTCAGGGAGCTGGGTGCCATCACCCTGGACAACCAGGCGCGCGTTTGACACAGCTCCACGGTTGCCGGTCTGGCACCAACATTCGGCCGCGGCGCGATGACGGGTCAGTGGGGAGACCTCGCTAACGCCAGCGTGCTCATGACATGCGGCTGCAACAATGCCGAAAATCATCCTATCTCAATGAAATGGGTCGATAGGGCCCGCGAAAACGGGGCAACGTGGATCGTGGTCGACCCGCGCTTCACCCGCAGCGCGGCGCTCGCCAACATCTACTGCCCGATCCGCCCGGGCACCGATATCGCGTTCTTCGGCGGCATGATCAACTACATGTTCGAGAAGGAACGCTGGCAGCGCGATTACTGCCTGGAATTCACCAATATCTCCTATCTGATCAACCCCGATTTCAGCTTCAGCGTCGAAGACGGCCTGTTCACGGGCTTCGACAAGGACAAGAAGTCCTACGATAAAGCGAGCTGGGCGTATCAGACGGAATCCGAGAGCCAGTGGGACACCTCCGCCGCCGGCCCGTATGCGTGGACCGCGGGCGAGGGGGTTCCCCCCTTCACCACGCCCACGCTGAAGACGCCCAAGAAGGATCCCACGCTTCAGGACCCGAACTGCGTATACCAGATCATGAGGAAGCATTACTCCCGCTACACGCTTGACACCGTGTGCAACGTCTGCGGCATGAACAAAGAGGCGCTCGAGCAGGTATACGAGATCTACACCAGCACCGGCACGGCCGACAAGGCGGGCACCATACTGTACGCCCTCGGCCAGACCCAGCACAGCATCGGCGCGGGCAACACCCGCATCATGTCCATCGTGCAGCTGCTCCTGGGCAATATCGGCGTCCCCGGCGGGCAGCTCGCCGCGCTCCGCGGAGAGCCCAACGTCCAAGGCTGCACCGATATGTGCGTGGCGCCCGGCGATATGCCCGGCTACCTGCAGTGGCCGAGCGATACCAAGGACCGCACGCTCTCCGAGTACCTGGCGAACGAGACCGCCAGCGACGGCTACTGGGCGAACAAGCCCAAATTCCTGGTGTCCTTCCTGAAGTCCTTCTTCGGGGATAACGCCACGCTCGAAAACGACTACGGTTACGACTGGCTGCCGAAGGTCGATTCCGCGCCGAAGCGGTCCATCCAGAACGCGTTCCACCTCATCGAGGAGGGCGTGATCAAGGGCTATATGTTCTTCGGGCAGAACCCGCTGAGCTCGCTGGCCAACTCGAAGTACCTTCGCCAGGTCACGGGCAACCTCGACTGGCTGGTGTTCGACGACATGTACATGACCGAGACGGCCTCGTTCTGGGATGCCCCGGACATGAAGGACAAGGCGGCGGACATCAAGACCGAGGTCTACTTCCTGCCCATATCCAGCATGTTCGAGAAGCCCGGCACCGTGGTCCAATCCGGCCGCGTCATGCAGTGGCGCTACAAGGCGATCGAACCCGTCGGGCAATCGAAGCCCGACTCCGAGGTCCTCATGCTTTTGCACGAGAAGGTTCGCGAGCTGTACGAGAAGGAGGGCGGGGTCTTCCCCGAGCCGATCCTCAACTCCAAGTGGGATTACCGCGGCGAGGACGGGCGCCCCGACCATCGCAAGATCGCATGGGAGCTCAACGGATACCTCACCGAAGGCGCCGCGGGCGACTTCGAGGCGGGCACGCCGAAGATCGTCGACGGCTACGCCAAGCTGAAAGCGGACGGATCGACCGCCTGCGGATGCTGGATCTACTCCGGCTACTACGGCAACGCCGCGGCGCCGCTCGATCCCGCGCAGCAGAATGTGGGCCGCCGCGGCAAGGACGACCCGGGCAACCTGCACCTTTTCCCGAAATGGGCGTTCAGCTGGCCGGCGAACCGCCGCATCCTGTACAACCGCGCCTCATGCGATGCCCAAGGGCGCCCGTGGCGCGAGGGCATGGTCCCCGTCGAATGGAACGGCGAGAAGTGGGTCGCCAACGATGTGCCCGACTTCGTGGCGAGCACGACCGACGCCAGCGGCGCCGCGACCCCTGTCGCGCCCAACGGCAAGGCCTTCTTCATGCGCTGGGAGCAGAATGCCTGCCTGTTCAGCTCGAGCATGAACGATATGCCGCTGCCCGAGCATTACGAACCCTTCGAGAGTCCGACCGAGAACGCGCTCAACGGCTCGAAATCGAATCCGGCGATCCTGTTCTCGGAGCATGCGTCGATCAAGGACACCAAGGGCTCGATCGATAAGTTCCCCATCGTCGCGACCACGTACTCGCTGACCGAGCATTGGTCGACGGGCGCGGAAACGCACGCCATGCCGGTGCTCAACGAGATGATCCCGAAGCAGTATTGCGAGATCAGCGCCGAGCTTGCCGAGGAGAAGGGCATCGCGAACGGCGACGACGTGCGCATATTCAACGAGCGCGGGTCGATCGTCGTGGGCGCCATGGTGACCAAGCGCCTCACGCCCCTGCAAGTGAACGGGAAGGTGACGGACGTCATCGGCATCGTGCACGACTGGGGTTGGGCGAACGAGTTCTCCACGGGCGACGTCACGAACGACCTCGTGCCCAACGTGGGGGACCCCAACTGCTTCATCCCGGAATCCAAGGCATTCCTCGTCGATATCGAGAAGGCATAGGAGGCGATCGAGATGATGGAGCAACCGGCCAAACGACTTTCCGAAGAGATGGCCATCTACTACGATGCCTCGAAATGCACGGCCTGCCGCGGCTGCCAAGCTGCCTGCAAGGTCTGGAACGAGCTGCCCTCTCCCATCGAGAAGAACGCGGGTGCGAGCACATTCACCGGCTCGTATCAGAACCCCGCCGATCTGGATGAGAACACGCGCCTCATCGTCACCTTCGAGGAGCGCGAGCGCGCGGAGAGATATGGGATCGATTGGGCGTTCGGACGCCGTTCGTGCATGCACTGCACGGATGCGGCATGCGTCAACGTGTGTCCCAGCGGGTGCCTGTACCATGATCCCGATGGAAGCGGCCTGGTGATCTACGATGTGGACAAGTGCATCGGGTGCCAGTACTGCCGCAGCGCATGCCCCTTCGACGTTCCGCGCCATACCGGCGTGGGCCTTGCGGGCACGGGCATCAAGATAAACAAATGCACCGGCTGCATCGATCGCGTGCGGCAGGGCATGGAGCCCGCATGCGTTGCCACCTGCCAGCCCAACGCGCTGAAATTCGGCCCGCGCAGCGAGATGCTCGACCTCGCTCGCAAACGCGTGGAGAAGCTGCATAAGATGGGCTTCGCCGATGCGCGCGTGTACGGCGATGCCGAATGCGGCGGCCTGCATTCCATCCACGTGCTGAAATACGACCTCTCCATGTACCAGAAGCTGCCCGAAGATGCTCACCCGAGCGCTCTGACGAGCGCCATGGGCGTCATGAAGCCGCTTGCCGCGGTGGGCGCCATCGGTATCGTGGGCGGCTTGGGCATCTCGTTCCTGACGGGTTTGGGCTACAAGCGCGACAAGATGTACTACGACGAGGAGAGCGGCGATGTCATCGATACCGATACCGATGAAGTCGTCCGCCATATCTCGCAGGAGGAAGGTGAGCGCTAATGGCTGAGAAGAAATATCCCGAACGTGTCATCCGACGGCACTCCCTGCAGACGCGCATCACCCACGGCGTCGTCGCCGTCTCATGCATCTGGCTTGCGATTTCGGGGCTGTTCGTGTTCGTCCCGGCGCTCGCCGCCGCGTATCCCGGCATCTCGCAGGGCATGCGGCTCTCGCACCGCATCGTGGGGGCGATATTCATCATCGTGCCTTTGGCGAGCGCCATCGCCTCCCCCTCGGGGTTCAAGGCGTTCTGGGCGAAGTACTTCACAAAGTGGACGCCCGAGGATTTCGAGTTCATGAAGAAATTCGTGCCCTATATGCTGGGCCCCAAACGGGTCCATATGCCCGATCAGGACGAGGTGAAGAGCGGCCAGCGCATCGCCGACGGCATGATGATCCTCGCCGGCGTGCTGATGGCCATCAGCGGCCTGACGCTCTGGCTCGGCATGAGCGCGTTCCGCGCCCCAGCCGACGTCATCATGGTCATGCGGTTTATCCACGACCTCTGCTTCATCGTGTTCATCGTGTTCGGCCTGGCGCACATCTACCTGGGCGCGGGAATATTCCAGCCGTATCGCGGCACCGCCCGCCTGATGTGGAAAGACGGCAAGGTCACGGAGTCGAACGCCCTGTACCATTGGGGTTTCTGGGCCCGCGATGAGATCCGGAAGGGCAACGTCGAGGAAGTGAAGGAATAGGATGGATCTGAAGCTCGTGCACGCTGCCGCCGAGGCGTACCGGCAGGGCGCTTTGGCAAGCGATGCCGCGCGGCTCGCGTTCTTCGAGGGCCTGTACGATATCGTGCAGCGGCGGGCGGATGCCATCGCCTCCCAAGGCGGATGGAGTCCTCTATCGGGGGAGGAGGCCGTGCGTTTGTACGAGGCCTCCGCCCCCGTCTTCTCGCAGGCACCCGTCTCAATCGACGGAGCCTCCTTCGCCGAGACGTGCGCGCCGATCGCCCACCACATCGCCGAGCATGCGGGTATCGTATCCGAGGCGGCGCGGGCGCTGGCGTCGTACGACTGGCGCACCTTCTGCGAGCGTGCCGATTTGGCGCTCGCCGGCAGCGATCCGGCGAGCTTCGTCGAGGAGTGCATCAAAACGGTCGATGCCTTCGACGTGCCGATCGAGCTTTCCGCGACGATCTTCATGATGGTCCCGGCGTTCGCGCTGCGCGCCCATCTCCAGCCGGCAGCGGAGCAGGCGGTTGAAGCGTATCGCCGGGCGCTTTCCGACGATAAGCGGCCCGCCATCTCCGCGGACTGCCCGGTATGCGGTTCGCCCGCGAGCGCCTCGTGGGTGGGCAACACCGGCGCGACCGATGGTCGCGGGCGCATGCTCTATTGCGCTGCTTGCGGTACCCAATGGGATTTCGATCGCATTCGCTGCGATACCTGCGGCACGCGCAACGAGGGCAAGCTGCACTACGTGAACGTTGAGGGCGACCGGGCGCACCGCCTGCTCAAATGCGAGGAGTGCGGCGCGTACCAGCGTGTCGTGTTCCAAGACGATTTGAAGGTGCACCCGATGGTGATGGAGGTGGAGGATGTGGTCATGAGCAAGCTCGACCAGATCGCGCTCGCCCCCTATGCGGCCAAGCTCGAATAGGTATCCGGCCCCATATCACCCCTATCGTTTTCGCTTGCCGAAGGATTCAACATCAACTGACCCCTCTCCATCGCCTGGTAGCTGAAGCCTATCGAAGCACCCGCCAAACGATGCGGAAATCAAACGGGGCAAAGAGGGAGCCATCGCAAGTTAGTGTGGGTAACTCTTTTCGCCTAACCCTAAATCTACGTCTGGGTACGGAGAAGACGAGAACCGCGCCAGCAGCTTTCGTCTTCTATAGGCAAGTGCGAACTCTTGTCCCTCACGAGCGAAAGTCCAGCGCTTCATCTTCCATCCCTCACCGATGCATCGGCATAAATCCGCGTTCGATGCACGGGCTTCCAGAGCAAGAGACACACTGTGCCTATGCTCAGGGGGTTTATCTTTGATGGTAGCAAAGTAAATGAGAGAACACGCGTGTTACAATGTTCCTGTCTGAAGATAGGGGGTATCATGAAAGAGAGAAGCGTTCGCTTCAACGACGGAAGCCTCGCTCTGGCGGAAAGCGTGTTCTCGGCTCATCACACCTCGCTTTCGCAGTACCTGCGCGAGGTGGTTGACTATGTGGGAAGGTCGGGCGAGCTCATCAGCATTCCCCCCACGGTGCCGCACGATGATAATTCAATGATGGAGAAGATGTTGTCGTTTGAGTCGATGGCGGCCCAACTTACCCACGTCTCAGACTGGCCGCAAGCAAGCGACGACGATTTGCTGGCAGACGAGTTGGTTACGAGGTTCGGCTATGGCGAATAATCTTGTGCGCACAGTGCTCCTCGATACTAACGTTTTGATCGACTACATCGACATATCACGCCCCGAACATGCCAATGCCGTTGCGGCAGTCCACCTCGCTGCGTCGATGGGCATCAGGATGATTGCCCCGACTGGTTCATACAAGGATGCCTACTACATTCTCCGACGTGTGCTGAAAAGCGAGCCAACTGCTCGAAAGCTTATCTCCCATCTCATCGATGCCGATTACATCAAGCCTGTCGATCTGAAGGCTCGCTATCTTCGTCCCGCCCTTGCATCCAACGAGCCTGATTTTGAAGACGGGCTGATACGCCAAACCGCGGAAAGCGAAGCGGCTGACCTCATCCTCACGCGCGATATGAATGCATTCGATACATCCCCTGTTCGCCCCATGTCACCCCTGGCGTTCACCAAAGAATTCGTAAATTTATCAACACGAAATGGCCTATAACCCTCAGTATCGGCTGATCTGGAACGCGAAAAGGGCGAACCCCCGGAAGCTATGCGCTCCAAAGGGTTCGCCCTGTACGATTCTGGTGGAGATGAAGGGGATCGAACCCTCGGCCTCAGCGTTGCGAACGCTGCGCTCTCCCAACTGAGCTACATCCCCGATCGGTGCGGAATGGTATTCTGATCATTTGCATGGAAATTGTCAACAGGGGCAGGGGCTTCGATGCTCGAATATGTACACGATATCCACGACCCGCGGCTCGCGCCGTTCGCCGGCATGCGCGATGCGCAGCTCCGCGGGGACGAAGGTGCGGGCCCCGGCCTGTTCATCGGTGAAAGCGACAAGGTGATCAACCGCGCGCTGGATGCGGGGGTGTGGCCTTCGTGCCTGTTCATGGAGGAGAAATGGGTCGAAAAGACCCGGCCGCTCATCGACCGCATCGATGCGGTGGATCCGGCCGTGCCCGCTCTGGTGGCGAGCAGGCGGGTCTTCCAGGCCGTCACGGGGTACGAGGTCACGCGCGGGGCGATCGCGTCGCTCGTCCGCCCGCCGCTTCCGCGTGCGAGCGAGCTGCTCGGAGGGGCAAACCGTGTCGTCGTGCTGGAAGACGTCATGAACGCGACCAACATCGGGGCGATTTTCCGCAACGCCGCCGCGCTCGGCATCGACGCGATGCTCCTGACCGACCGTTGCCACGACCCGTTGTACCGCCGCGCCGCCCGCGTCTCCATGGGAACCGTGTTCCAGATTCCGTGGACGCGCGTCAAAACGTCGGAGGATGCGCTCGCGCTCTTGGAGCAGCGCGGGTTCGCCACGGTCGCCATGGCGCTCGTTCCCGATGCGCTGCCTCTGGACGACCCGCGCCTCGCCGGGCATGGCAAGCTTGCCATCGTCATGGGAACGGAAGGGGATGGCCTGGCGGAGGGCACCGTCGACGCCTGCGATTTCGCGGCGGTCATCCCCATGGCGCATGGGGTGGACAGCCTCAATGTCGCCGCGGCGACCGCCGTCGCGTTCTGGGAGCTGCGCCGGCGATAGACCTTCTGCGATGAAAGGGGTTTGAAAACGGGGCCGTCCGTGGCGCCGCGAGGGATTCGGGCCCTGCGCCTTTCGGTTAACCGGCCCCGTACGCTCCCATCGGGAAGAGGGCTCGCATTCGGGCTTGCGTTCCGCGGCCCGCCTCCGTCGAATGGCGAAGCGGAGGAGGGATCCGCCGGAGCGTCGCGCGCCATGCCGCGATCGGGCTTTATCGGGGAAATCCCGGGAGCTGGTGCGGATACCCGCGACCTATCCGGAGGGGGCGCCGGCCGTGTTGCGCGAAATGGGTGAAATGCCTAGAATTGCCCGAGGGAAAAGCCAAATCCCCCTTAATGGGTGATGGCGTGAGGTGGGGTTTTCCCTAAATTACCGCGTAGCGGATGGCAGAGGGGCCGCTTGCATCGAGACGTTCCCTGTGCGTTCCGCATCTGCGGAAGGAAATGCCCGTTTTCGAGGAAGCAAGCGAAGGAGGAAAGAAAATGAGCGAAGAGGAAAAGAAGGACGAGAAGACCGCTGAACAGCAGGCAGCTGCAGAGCCTGCTGCAAAGAAGAAGAAGTGGCCCGTCGTGGTCGGCATCGTTGTCGTGGTCATTGCCGTCGCCGGCATTGGCTTCTGGAACTGGCATGCAACGCCTGGTTTCTGCAATTCGATGTGCCACGAGTCCATGGACGCTTACGTGGAGACGTACGACAACGTCGCCGGCCAGGCTGGCGTCGACAAGTACGGCAACGCGGTGTCCAACAGCAGCGCGATGATGGTCGTGGCTCACAAGGAAGCCAATGTGGCGTGCCTTGACTGCCATGTGCCGTCCATCACGCAGCAGCTGGGCGAGGTCATGGAGACGATCACCGGCAACTACTACGTGGTCAACCGCAACGACGGCAAGGGTTTTGCCTTGGAGGAAGTCGACCAGGAGGCCCTCATGGTCAACAGCGGCCACGCCGAGGGCACGGGCGACCAGTTCTGCCTGAAGAGCGGCTGCCATGACATGACCCGCGCCGACCTGACCGCCGCAACCGCCAACATGGAGCGCAACCCGCACAGCTGGCAGCACGGCGAGGAGGCCTGCACCACGTGCCACAAGTCGCATCGTGCGTCGGTTCTCTACTGCACGCAATGCCATAGCGATGCGGTGGACGAGCTGCCCGACGGCTGGGTAACGTACGAGCAGGGCAAGAAGCTGGTTCCCACCGAGTAGCCACGCGAGACTCAGCCGATCGTATCGGAGGGGTTTGATACGATTGGTGTACGAAACGAAGGGACATGCCGAATTTTCGGTGTGTCCCTTCGCATGTCCAGGGTTTCCCCGAGGTGGGCGATGGGGGCATTTGATACCATCAGAACGTTACGCGCGGGAGGATCTACGCGGACATCGGAGAAGAGGTCGAATGAATGCCCAAATGAAGAAACGCCTGGTCATCGTCACTGGCATCATCGTCATCGTGCTCGTTTTGCTGCTTGCCATCGTCGGCGGCGGGACGTCCGCGAAGACCATCGCCCTGGCCGACGCCGCCGGCGGGACCTACGCCAACCAGCGTGTCCAGGTCACCGGCAATGTGGTGAAGGACTCGTACTCGACGTCGGGCAACGTCCTCTCGTTCAGCATCTACGATCCCGAGCACGTGAACGCGGGCCAGCTGCGGGTCGATTACGATGGCGCGGCGGCAAGCACGTTTGGCAACGATGTCACCGCCATCTGCACGGGCAAGATGGGCGAAGACGGCGTCCTGCGCGCGAGCGAGCTGGTCACGAAGTGCCCCAGCAAGTATGAAAGCGGCACGGAGGCCCTGGAGGTCTCGCGCCTGCTGGACTACGGCGCCGAGGTGAACGGCACGACCGTGCGGGTGAAGGGCACGGTGGCAGCGGGCAGCCAGAACCCCGCGGGGAGCGGCGCGCGCTTCGTCTTGGCCGATGCGTCCGACCCCGCCAAGACGGTATCCGTATTGTTCGACGGCGCCGTTTCCGAAGAGACCCTGGCCGACGGCGCGACGGTCGTCGTGACGGGCGACATGCTCGCCTCCGGCGAATTCTCCGCCACCGATGTGGCCCTGCAGGGCTAACGGCAATCCATAAGGAGACTATTCATGCATCTTGCCATGGTGGGAATGCTTTCCCTGCTGGTGTCCCTTGCGGGCATCGTGATATCGGTGCTGTGCCTTGTCGTGGGCAGCATCATGGACAAAAAGAACCCCCGGGGGTCGGGCTCCACGCTGGTATGGGGCGGGCACGTCGCCGTCCTGGTCACATTCCTCGGCCTTACCGTCGCATGCGGCGTGCTGGAGTTCTGCTTCCTTTCGGGCGACACGTCCATCGAGTACGTCGTCCGCGCCCATAGCGACGCCGACGGCATCTTGGGCATGCTGTACCGCGTGTCCGGCCTGTGGGAGGGCAAGGAGGGCTCGCTTCTATTCTGGGGCTGGCTCATCAGCCTGTTCGCCACCATCATCGCGATGCGCAACCTGAAGAAGCTCGACAAGCTGGACACCACGGCGGTGGGGGTCCTGCAGCTCGTGCTCGTGGGCTTCGTGGGCATCCTCATGTTCTCGCAGGACAACTGCCCGTTCGTCGCGCTCGGGAGCCAGTACCTCGATGCGAAGGGCAATCTGACGGGCGCGGCTGCGCTGTGGGGCATCAACCCGCTGCTCGAGCATTGGGCCATGGCGGTGCACCCCCCCACGCTGTTCATCGGCTACGCCGGCATGACGGTGCCTTTCGCCTACTCCGTGGGCGCGCTCATCGCGGGCGATTCGAGCGATACATGGGTGCGCAAGTCGCAGCGCTACCTCATGGTCGCCTTCTGGTTCCTCACCATCGGCATCGGCCTGGGCTCCGTATGGGCGTACGTGGTGCTCGGCTGGGGCGGCTACTGGGGCTGGGACCCCGTCGAGAACGCCAGCCTGCTCCCCTGGCTCATCAGCGTGGCGCTCATCCACAGCTTCACGGTGTACCGACAGCGTGGCGCGTTCAAGCGCTGGGCCATCATGTGCGCCAGCATCGCGTTCGCATTCAGCGTGGTGGGGACGTTCATCGCGCGTTCGGGGCTCATCCAATCGGTGCACGCCTTCAGCGGCGACCCGGTGTCCACCGTGCTCTTCGGGGTGTTGATCGCCCTGTCCCTGATCGTGGGGGCGGTGGGGCTCATCATCCGCTGGAAGCGTTTCGCGCCGAAGAACGCGTCTGACGAGGCGGTGGAATCCCTCGCCTCGCGCGAGGCCGCCTATTACTTCAACAATGTGCTGATGGTGGTGTTCGCCTTCGTGGTGCTCTACCTCACCATCGCGAGCGCGCTGCCCACCTGGCTTCCGTTCGGGGGCAAGAGCGTGGCGACCGGCACCTACAACGCCATCGCCCGCCCGCTCGGCATCCTCTACCTTGCCGTGCTCGCGTTCTGCCCGCTGCTGGGCTGGGCGCATACGGACCGCGCCGAGTTCGCCAAGCGCGCGAAGGTGCCGGCGGTTTTCGCCGTCGCGCTGTTCGTCGCGCTGATGGTGTACTTCGCCACCTACCTGTCGCCCAGCTACGATGCCATCATCGCCGCCGGAGGCAGCATGGGCGAGGGTCTTGCGAGCGAGGGGCCGGCCGCGTACTACAAGGGGCTGGCGGTCGCCGGCTTCCTGGTCGCGAGCGTGCTCTTCTTCAACACGCTGTTCCTGATCGGCAAGACGGCGGGCGCTTGGGGCGCCTCGCATGGTGGGAAGAACCCGGTCGTCGGCTTCTTCCAGATGATCGCCGGCAACGCCTCGCGCCTGGGCGGTTACATCGCCCATCTGGGCATGGCGGTCATCCTCATCGGCCTGGTCTGCTCTTCGATGTTCGTGACCGAGAAAACGGGCTACATCACCTACGACCAGCGCACCGACAGCGCCGCGGAGTTCACCATCCAGGATTACACGCTCAAGTATACGAGCAACTCCATCAGCGAGGATGCGAACCACGCGAACGCCTACTACACGGTGGAATTCGACGTGTACCGCGGCGACGACTACATCGGCCACGTCGCCCCGAGCATGCAGTTGGTGGAGCGCAACCAGCAGACCAAGGCCAACGCCGCGGTCATCAACCTGCCCACCGAGGACCTTTTCGTGGTATACAAGGGTGTGAACACCGAAGGTGCATACAGCATGGATGTGCGGGTGAACCCCCAGATCAGTCTTGTGTGGACCGGGTTCGGCATGTTGGTCGTCGGCACGGCCGTGGCGGCGCTGGGGCGCCTGAGCCCGAAGCGGAAGCCGAACGCCGGGGCGGCGGAAGAGCGTTAACCGCAGCCCCCGGATGCGGCTCCTCGGGGCCCGCATCCGGGCAGCTGTCTAGCGGGGCAGGGGATGATGGAAGAGATCGGAAATCGCGACGCGGCGATTCGCATCGAGCGGGTGAGCAAGGTCTTCGGCCGTCGGCGTGCGGTCGATAACTTGAGCCTCGAGGTGCCCGAGGGAGCGTATCTCTCCATCTTCGGACCCAATGGAGCGGGCAAGACCACATTGCTCCGCATGCTCGCAACGCTCAGCCGCCCCACGCAGGGGCGCATTGTCATCTCGGGGGTCGACGCGAGGGAGCATCCCGATAAGGCGCGCGAACGCATCGGCCTCATCTCGCATAACAGCATGCTCTACCGCGATCTCACCGCCGAGGAGAACCTGCTGCTCTCGGCACGGCTCTACGGCGTGGCGAATGCGCGGGAGCGGGTGGCGGAGATGCTCGAAGCCGTGGAGCTCTCGCATCGCCGGCTCGACACGGTGGGCACGTTCAGCCGGGGCATGACGCAGCGCGTCTGCATCGCCCGCGCCCTGCTCCACGACCCGAAGGTCGTGCTGCTCGACGAGCCGTATTCGGGGCTCGATCCCCACGCGATCGAGATCTTCGACGGGCTGATCGAACGCGTGCGATCCGATCGCACCTTCGTCATGGTCAGCCACGACCTGCAAAAAGGGTTCGGCGCCTGCACCCATGCGCTCGTCCTGGCGCGCGGCAAGAAGGTCGCGTTCGCCCCGAGGGAAGACATCGATTTCGCCGCGTTCGAGGACCTATACCGCCGAACCGTGGGGATGGGGGTGTCGTAGGTGCCGGTCGAGATCAAACGTCCCAGCACGTGGCAGCAGTACAAGGCGCTTCTCGACAAGGACCTGCGCCGCGAATTCCGCACCAAGGAGATGCTCACCTCGATGGGGATCTACTCCGTCCTGGTGCTGGTGGTGTACGGCGCCGCGTTGGGCCAGACGTCCAGCCAATTCGATATCATGCAGATGAGCGGCGGCCTGCTGTGGGCGCTCATCGTATTCACGAGCCTGCTGGGCTTGAACCGCTCCTTCTCGCACGAGCAGGAGAACGGCTGCCTCGAGGGCATACTGCTCGTCCCGCTCGACCGCAGCGTCGTGTTTCTGGCGAAGGCGACCAGCAACCTGCTGTTCCTGCTCGTTGTCGAGGCCATCGTGCTGCCGCTGTTCTACTTCTTCTTCCTCACCGCTACCGCGCCGTCCCTCGATCTGCCGCTGATCGCCGGCCCCCTGTTGGCGGGTACCGTCGGCATCGCGGGTATCGGCACGCTGCTCGCCACCATCACGGTTGGCACGCGCGGGAAGGATGTGCTGCTGGCGGTGCTGTTCATACCCCTGGTCTACCCGCTGCTGTACGCGTGCGTCTCCGCGACGACGGTCGTGCTCGCGGGCGGCGACGTCGAGGGCGTGTACGGCTACGCGCTGCTTCTGGCGGGCGGTTACGATGTGATCATGGTGCTGCTGTCCTGGGTGCTGTACGACTACGTGATCAGCGCCTGATGGCGGCCATTGCTTGAAAGGAAAAGCTTGATGAATCGAACGGGAAAGAGTCCGCGCGTCGGCGAGGTATGGGATAGGGTGACCCCCCTCGTGCTCGTCGTCGGCGCGATCCTCAGCACGGCGGGCTTCGTGCTCGCCTTCACGCTGGCGGGGCCGGTGAACGGCGCCTCGGTCAACGGGGTGGAGCTCATCGGCGGGCAGATGGTGGCGAACCAGCTGCTGTTCAGCCAGAAGATCTTCTACTGGCACGTGCCCGTCGCCATCGCCAGCTTCCTCGCCCTGACCGTGGAGGCGTACTACAGTGTGCGGTTCCTCATGACGCGGGACGCGGCGTTCGACCTGCGGGCGCAGGTGGCAACCGAAGTCTCCTTCGTCTTCGTGGTGGCCGTCATGGTCACCGGCGTGCCGTGGACGCGGTTCGAATGGGGCGTGTGGTGGACATGGGACCCGCGTTTGACCACGTACCTGATCCTCATGCTGCTGGTGATTGCGTACTTCGTGCTGCGCGCCGCCATCGACGACCCCGAGCGCAAGGCCGCGTTCAGCAGCGTATTCGGCATCATCATGTTCGTCGATGTGCCCATCTGCATGCTGATCACGCGGCTGATCCCCTCGAGCGTGCATCCGGTGGTGTTCCGCACCGATTCGGGGCTTTCGCCCGACATGCTCATCCCGTTCCTGCTCTCGCTCTTCGGCATGCTGTGCGTGGTGTACGGCCTGTTCCGGTTGCGTCTCCGCACCGCCGAGCTGTCCGAGCGCGTGGAGCGTGCGAAAGAATTGCTGGACGAAGAATGAATGCCGCGCTTGCGTTCCGTGCGATTACCCCTAAGGAGATAGTATGAACCCCATCCTTGAGCAGATCTATGCCACCATCCTCCCGTCCGCGCCTTTTGTAATTGCCGCGTATGCGTTGATTTGGGTGGCCTTGCTGGTGTACGTTGTCTTCATCACCGTGCGCCTGAAGAAAACCGAGGCGCAGATGGCAGTGCTGGAGGAAGCCCTTGCGGCTCGCCGGCAAGGTGCCGCGGAAGACATCTTGAAGAAGGATTAAAGCATGAAAGCACTTATCCCCGCAGCCGGCTTGGGCACGCGTTTCCTGCCCGCCACCAAAGCGATGCCGAAGGAAATGCTCTTGGTGGTCGACCGTCCCGTCATCCAGTATGTCGTGGAGGAAGGCCTGGCCAGCGGTGCGGATGAGGTCGTGATCATCAGCAATCACGATAAGAAGGCCATCGAGCAGCATTTCAGGCAGGATGACGAGCTCGTGCGGCTGCTTCGCGCGCGCGGCAAGGATGACCGCGCTGACGCCGTGCACCATGCGGGCAACCTCCCCGTGAGCTTCGTGTACCAGAACGAGCCCCTGGGCCTGGGCGACGCCGTGCATTGCGCCGCCGAGAGGACCGGCGACGAGCCGTTCTACGTCCTTCTGGGCGATGTGATCGTCCCCAGCTACAACATCCTCAACCGGATGAAGAAGGTTTCCGACGACCATGGCGGCGCGAGCGTGATCGCCGTCATGCCGGTTGCGCACGACAAGGTCGACCGCTTCGGCGTCATCGCCGGCGAGGAGATCGACAGCAACGTATGGAAGGTCACGGGCCTCGTGGAGAAGCCGCGCGTGTGGGAGGCTCCCTCGAACATGGTCGTGTTCGGCCGTTACCTGCTGACGCCGCGCGTCATGGACCTGCTCGCCACGACGAAGCCGGGGGAGGGCGGCGAGATCCAACTGACCGACGCACTGGCGGCGCTCTTGGGCGAAGAGGAGATGTACGCGCTGGTCGTCGCCCCGGACGAGGGTTTCGACACCGGCACCGTGGACACCTGGCTGGACACCAACAACCGCCTGTACGTGCGCCGCAACGCGCTGTAACGCCGTTCGAATTGCGAGGGAGGATCCATGCCCGACATTCAGATGAGGTTCCACCGCGATATGCTCGTCATCTCCGAGCCGCTGAACGGCGTGCTCTCGAAGGCGGGGTACGATGTGGAATCGGGGTTGGAGATGCTCGACCTGCTCGAGGAAGAAGCCGTCGAGCAGGCTCTCCGCACCCAGATGGCGGCGGGGCCGCAATGCCTGTGCACGCCCACCTTCGGCATCACGCGCGCCCGGCTCGCCCACGCCCGCATGCGCGACCGCCAGCGCGATGCGGCGCAAGCGGCGATCGGGCTGTGCCGTCCGTTCCGCCCGCAGCACCTCATCGCGGAGGTAGGGTCCACCCGCCTGCCGCTGGACGCGATGTCGAAGGCGTCGCTTGTGGCCAACCGCGACCAGTATGCGGAGGCGGTGGTCGCGTTCGGGCCGGAAAACGTGGACGCTTTCCTCTTCAACGGGCTGGCGGGCGCCGAAGACGTCCGATGCGCCCTCATGGGGGCGCGCAAGGAGTGCGCGACGCCCGTCATCGTCAGCGTCGACGTGGATGATCAAGGCACGCTGCTCGGCCGCAGCCAGACGATCGAGGACGTGCTTGCCGTTGCGGACGATCTCCAAGCTGATGCGGTGGGTATCCGCACGAAGGCCGCCCCGTCCGATGCCGCGGCGATCGCGAGGCGCATGGCCCGGGCGAGCGGGTTGCCCATCCTCGTGCAGCTGGACGTGGGGGAGCCGGCGCCGCGCCGGGTCGCGCCCGCGGAGGGTAACCCCTACTGGCATCCCGACACCATGGTTGCCGCCGCAGAGCTTCTTCGCGCCGCCGGCGTGCAGTTCCTGCGTGCCGCAGGCTCGGCGACGCCCAGCTACACCGGCGCCCTCTCCGCCGCGACGGCGGGGCTCCCGACCGTTCGGTAGCCATGGCACGCCGCCAGCCCATCACCAACCTGCAGCGTTCCGAGGATTACGGGATATTGCAGCATCTCATCGACGTACTGTTCGGCGACGCCGAGTTCGTTCGCCGCGTGGATGCGATCGTGCTGGCTGAATCGTTCGACCTGCCGGCCGATTTGGTCGAGATAGTGAACCTGCTTCCTCCTGGCACGTACACGCGGCAACGCATGTGCGATCAGCTGAACAGCGCGATCAGCGGCCATGCTTGGGGCCAGGTGTACGGGACCGTCGAATAGCCTCGGCAGCATCGCGCGGCAGCACGCCACCGGTTTCGCGGCATCGGCGATCCCGTCCGAGGCATTCCGATAGCGCCCGGCGCGGGCGCGGAGGGTGCGTTTTCCCGTCGCGATGGGCGGGACGCAAAGCATTCCTCCCTTTGGGCGTCAAAGTCAAGACTTGTCTTTGGGAATGGCGAAAGTATCCTGAAAATAGTTCCACCTTCGTTCCTCGTTTTTTGCGATGGACCGATGCATTTTCTTTGGGAGCTCCAGATTGCCGTCGGAATGGGAATTGGCATCCGTTGATGCGAAAGCCAGGAAGTCGGCTGCGGGCACCCACCTTTCTTAGGTGGGTTCATCCTAAGGGCGGGGGTGGAACTTTCTCTGCACCGTCGTATACAATGACTTCCATGGACACTCTTTTCAGCGACTTGGCGGATCAGGCGAGGCGGCGGATCGCCCCCTTGGCCGTTCGCATGCGCCCCCGCACCCTGAGCGAGCTCGTGGGCCAGCAGCAGGCAGTGGGCCCGGATAGCTGGCTTGCCCGCGCGATCGAGCGCGACACCCTGACCAGCGTGATCCTCTTCGGACCGGCCGGCACGGGGAAGACCAGCATCGTGCGCATCATCGCCGAGCACACGAAAGCGATGTTCGTCGAGGTCAGCGCGATCGGAGGCACGGTTGCCGACCTGCGGCGCGAGATCAAGGCCGCCGACGAGCGGCTTGCCCTGCAGGGCAGGCGCACCATCCTCTTCGTGGACGAGATCCACCGCTTCAACCGCAGCCAGCAGGATGCGCTCCTGCATGCGGTGGAAGACCGCACGGTGGTGCTGGTGGGTGCCACGACCGAGAACCCGTTTTTCGAGGTCAACACCGCGTTGCTGTCCCGCAGCCGCGTGGTGGAGCTGAAGGCGCTCTCCGATGGCGAAATCGGCGAGCTGCTCGACCATGCGCTCGAGGACGAGCGCGGCTTCGGCGGCGCCTACGCGCTTTCCGACGAAGCGCGCGACCGCATCGAGCTGCTTTCCGGCGGCGATGGGCGCAGTGCGTTGACGACGCTCGAGCTCGCCGCCGCCCTGGTGGACGCGGGCACGCCGGACGCGCCCGCGGTGATCGGGCTGGACGACGTGGACACCGCCACGCCGTACCGCATGCTTCCCTATGACAAGGGGAAGGATATGCATTACGACGTGATCAGCGCCTTCATCAAGAGCATGCGCGGGAGCGATCCCGATGCCGCCCTATACTGGCTGGCGCGCATGATCGACGGCGGGGAGGATCCGAAGTTCATCGCGCGGCGCATGGTGATCGCCGCATCGGAGGACGTGGGCAACGCCGATCCCCAGGCGCTGCTCGTCGCCACGGCCGCGTTCAAGGCAGCGGAGGTGATCGGCCTGCCGGAATGCCGCATCAACCTTGCGCAGGCCGCTATCTATCTCGCGTTGGCGCCCAAGAGCAATGCGGCGGAGGCGGGCATCGATGCCGCCCTCGCGGAGGTGCGCCATGGGCCCGCGCGCGATGTGCCCAGCCACCTGCGCGACCGCCATCGCCCCGGCTCGGAGGGGTACGGCGAATACAAATACCCCCACGATTTTCCCGGAGGTTGGGCGGATCAGCGCTATCTCCCCGAAGGCTTGGAGAAGGGTGCGTTCTTCCATCCCACCGAACGTGGATGGGAAGCTTATCGCGTGGAAACCACCCGCCGCGACCGCAAGGGGTGAGGAGTCCGCGCCCGCCGCGATCGGGGCAGACGAGCCTTACGGGTTGCGGAAAATGCATAGCGAAACGGGCGCCCTGCCTTGTGGGGGCTGCTCCAAACCATCCAATTCCCCCAGGCTGCGTCGTAGAATTTCCCGGAGGTATATCGGGCGAATTGGCGACCGGGTCCCTTTGTAAATTCCGCATCCGCATCGCAGGGCATCCTATCATCCTCGACGGTCGCTGACGATTCTGTTTTTGTCGATGAGGATGAGGGATCTTCCGCTTCCCGATTGCTCGATGAGAGCGTCTTCGAAACCGGTTGCGGAGAACAGCCCGACGAGCGTGCGTTGGTCGGAACCGGGGATCGAGGGCAGCTTCGCAAGGACTTCTTGGAGCTCGCGCACCGAGAACGCCTTGGTTGCATGGTATTTGCATTCCCCAACGAATCGAGCGGGGCTCGTCCCCTCCGTCGCCTGGGCGCATACGTCGGCCTCGACGCTTCCGGATCGGTTCCAGTACGATGCGATCCGCTTCGGTGAAAAAGGTATCTGCCCCTGTGTGCAAAGCCTGCCGAACGTCTCGCGCGAGATGTCCTCGAATGCGAAGGGCACATGGTTGCTGCGAAACGTTTTCATCATCGCATCGTTGCTCGGCCCCAGATTGCCCATTTCCAGCTCTCCCTCGAACGGTTGCACGTAGCGCAGCCAAAAACGAAGGAACGGATCGGTTATATGGTACAAGCCGTTCTTGCTGCGCTCGGGCTTGTCCTCGTTGAAGGGCACCCTTCTCTCCAGGTATCCCAATGAGATGAGTATCTTGAGGTATCCTGTCAAATCGCTTGCCCGCTTTCCGACCATGCGCGAGATGTCGGAAAGCCTGTGGTGGCCGAGGGCGATGGCGGTCAGCAACGTAAGGTAGTTCACGGGATCGCTGAGGTCTTGCCCCAGCAGAAAATAAGGCTCTTCGTGCAAAAAGCCGGTTGTCCGTAAAACATTCTCCGCTATCGCCCGGTCCACGTCGCTTTCTTCGCGGAACGAATCCGCTTCGAAGAATTCCAGATATTTCGGAACCCCGCCCGTGACCGAGTAGAGTTCGACCAGCCTTTTGAAGGGGGTCCCGACGAAATGGGCCTCCAATTCATGGAACGGGAGGGGAGGCAGTTTCAGCTGGCTTGTCCGCCTGCCGTAAAGGGGGCTCTCGCGAGAGAGGATCTGGTCGCGCATCATATGAACGGATGAGCCGCATAGAATGAGCATTACATTGGCCTGGGAGAGCATCTCGTCCCAAGCGCTCTGGAGCACCGAAAGGAATGCGGGGTTCGTTTTTGCGAGATAGGGAAGTTCGTCGATCACGAGAACTTTCTTCGTCTCGGGGTCGAAAGCCGCGAAGGCGTTGAATAGGGGGCGCCAATCGGTGAAAGAGGCTTCTGCAAGATAGCCTGCCCCGGTGAAGCTTGCGACGAGCCTGGCAAATCGCTGCAGGTTCATGGGCTCGCTTTCCTGCGAGGCGAGGAAGTAAAGCGCATTTTTGCCGGAGACGAACTCCTTGACGAGCCTGGTCTTCCCGATGCGCCGGCGACCATAGATAACGACGAATCCATGGTCCCGCGCGTACTCTCGTTCGAGTATCGCAAGTTCGGATTCCCTGCCGATGAACTCCATGAGTCTCTCCCCTTCGGTTTTAATAATAAAAGATTTTATCATAAAAAATATTATTAAATGAAATACGACCGGTGGCATTTGACGCGACCGCAAGGGGTGAGGAGTCCGCGCCCGCCGCGATCGGGGCAGACGAGCCTTACGGGTTGCGGAAAATGCATAGCGAAACGGGCGCCCTGCCTTGTGGGGGCTGCTCCAAACCATCCAATTCCCCCAGGCTGCGTGGTAGAATTTCCCGGAGGTATATCGGGCGGCTGGCGCCCCCTTCGGCAGAGAGGTAACTTCAATGGATGCTGCGACACTTCTTAACGCGCTGCTCGTGCTCGCTATCGTTTTCGCGGTCGTCGCGCTGGGCGTGCTCTTCCTCCGTCTGAAAAAGACGGTCGATGCCGTCACGTCGATGGTCGACGACATGAAGGCGAGGCTCATGCCCACGCTGGGCCATGTGGAGCAGCTCACGAACGACCTCCAGCCCGTCGTGAAGAAGGCGAACCCCCTCATGGATCGCGTGAACCTTACCGTCGACGAGCTCAACCTGGAACTCATGCGCGTGGACCAGCTCCTCAGCGACCTGGGTGATGTGACGGCGACCGCTTCCAACGCCGCGGGCGCGGTGGATACCGTCACGGCGGCGCCCGCCAAGCTGGTCACCTCCGTTTCGGATCGCTTCTATCGCGCCCTGAACGGCAAGAAGACGTCTTCCATGTCCGCCCAGCTGGCGGAGGCCGCCGAAGAGCGCGTGGAGGAAGCGTCCGACGGGGATTCAGCGGATAAGGTCGAGTAGCCTCTCCATGGGAGAATTCGATCGGCAGGCAGAGTCAGCGGAGCGCCGGATGCAAGAGCCGGTGCCAGGCACCGGCGGCGTCGATGTCTCGCTCGGCGCATGGCGGCGCCGAGCATATGCCGTCTGGGCCATCATCGGCTCGTTCCTCCTGCTCTTCGGCTTCGGCTACGTCCTCAACGTGCTCGCGATTCCCGTGGGCATCCTCATCTGGTCGGCGGTCATCGTCTTCTGCCTGCGTGGCCTCGTGATCGCGATCGAGAAGCGCGGCCATTCGCGGATGGTGGCGGTCACCTGGTCGTATATCGTGCTTGCCGTCGCCATCGGCGCCATCGTGGGGCTGATGTCCTCGCCGCTGTTCGGCATCGGCGATCAGTTCAAGAGCATGGCGCTCAGCCTGCCGGATTACATCTCCGGCGTCCAGAGCGCGTACAACGGGTTCGTCGAGGAGCATCCCGACCTGATGCAGAATCCCGCGGTGACCGATGTGGTCAACAATGTCACCAGCTCGCTTGTGGGAACGCTCGAGGAGGCGATGCGCAACGGGCTGGACAGCCTGGCCGACATCGGCATCATCGTGGCGAATTCCGTGCTCTGCATCGGCTTCGCCCTGGTCGTGGCGTTCTGGATGCTGCTCGCCCTGCCCGACATGGGCCGTGAGATCAGGCGGCTGACCGGCGGGGCGCATAGTGAGAGCATGGAGTTCATCTACTTCACCTTCACGCGCGTGGTGGGCGGTTACATCAAGGGCATGCTGGTGCAATGCGGCCTGATCACGGTCGCCTGCGCAGTGCTGTTCCTGTGCCTGGGCGTGCCGAACGCGGTGGCGTTCGCCATCATCACCGGCATTTTGAATTTCGTCCCCGTGGTGGGGCCCTGGCTCGGCGGTGCCGCAGCGGGCCTTGCCGCGTTGGGCACGAGTCCCTTCACCGCCTTGATGGCGATCATCCTCACCGTGGCGGTGCAACAGGTGGTGTACACCTTTGTCAGCCCGAAGATCATGAGCGACACCGTCGATGTGCATCCCATGATGGTCATCTTCGCGATGGTCATCGGCCTGGCGGTGGGGACGCAGATGAGCGGCATCGTGGGCGGGCTCACGGGCATGCTGCTCGGTATCCCCGCTGCGGCCTTGGGAAAGTCCCTGTTCGTGTACTTCTTCGAGAAGCGCACCGGCCGTACCATCGTCGCCCCCGACGGCGTCTTCTTCAAAGGGTCGCCCAGCCTCGAGGGCAGCGCCATCGCCGATGCGACCGGTCGGAAGCATCCCCACCGCCGCTTCAAGCGACCGTCATCCATGCCTCCCGCGGAGTAGGTGCCGTCCGTGCGTAACATCTGGCGCGTGCTCAAGCGCGATATCCTGCGTCTGCTGAAGGCGCCTGCCGCCCTGGTGGTGGTGCTGGTGCTGATCGTGCTGCCTTCGCTGTACACCTGGTTCAACGTGGCGGGATTCTGGAACCCCTACGACAACACCGGCAACCTGCGCATATGCGTGGTGAATCAGGACGAGGGCGCCTCGAGCGAGCTCACGGGCGACTTACGCCTGGGTGATGAGATCGTCGACGAGCTGCACGGAAACACCCAGCTGGGATGGACGTTCACCGACTACGATACCGCCATGCGGGAGGTGGAATCGGGGGAAGCCTATGCGGCGTTCGTGATCCCCTCCGATTTCAGCTACTGCTTCACGACGCTGCTTTCCGGCGATGTGCAGCAGCCCGCCCTGGGATACTACGTCAACGAGAAGGCGGGCGCCGTCTCCCCGAAGGTGACCGACACAGGCGCCACCAGTTTGGAGCAGACCATCAACAGCACGTTCGTCTCGGTGGCGAGCGGCATCGTGGCGGATCGGCTGCAGCAGGACCTCGATGACGCCCGCGCGGAGATCGGCTCCGCGCAGGATAGCGCCGCGGGGAAGATCGGGGAGGCCAAGGCCCACGTGGGCGAGGCCCGGGTGTCGCTCGAGAACCTGGGCTCTGCCGGATCCGCCGCGAAGGGGAAGTCGCAAGAGGCCGTTTCCGCCTTGCAGGAGGCGCGGTCCACCGTCGAGGCGCTGCAGGACCAGATCTCCCGCATTTCGGATGACACCGTCACCGTGCAGAACGAGCTCGGACCGCTGTCGACGCGGATCCTCTCGTCGTTGGAGAGGGGGTCGCTTTCCGCCTCGCAGGGGGTCTCCAAAGCGCATGTGGAGCTTTCCGGCGTGGCGTCCACGATCGAGGGCGCTTCGGGCACGGTGAAATCCGCCCTGGCGCAAGGCCAGAGGGCGCTTGACGAGTACAACCGGATCATCGCCCGCTTGGAGCAGGTGAAAGCAGCCCTTCCCGCCGACCGGCAGGGCGATTTCGACGCCGTGCTCTCCAAGGTGAAGGACAACCGCGACAAGCTCCAGAGCGCCCTCGATGCGTTGAAGACGGCCGACACGGACGTCGAGGCCTTCGCATCCGGCATCGTCCAAGCCGGCGACGACGCCGACAGCGCCGTGCAGCAGTCCCTGTCCCGCGCCGATGCATATCGATCCGCGGTCTCAGACACCGCATTGCCCGCGGTGAACGACGCGCTTTCGCGGACGGTCTCGCTTGCCGCGGACCTCTCCACGGCCGCTTCCACCCAGAAGATGCTCATCGATCAGGCCATCACGGCATGCAACCAGCTGTCGATGACGCTCGACGGCCTCTCCGGGGCGCTCGATCAGACCGACTCGCTCATGGCGAACGTCGAGCAGGGACTCGGATCCACGCAGTCCGATCTCGCCGCGCTGGGAACCTCCGACCTCCTGTCGCAGATCGCGGGAGGGAAGATCGATTCGGGCACGGTCGCCGATTTCATGCTCTCGCCCACGAAGATCACCACGATCCCGGTGTACGCGCCCAACTCGTACGGCGCGGCGATGGCGCCCCTGTTCTTCAACCTGACGCTGTGGATCGGTGTGTTCATGCTGATGGTCATCCTCCTGCAGGAAGTCGACGACGAGGGCATCCCGGGCCTCACGCTGGGGCAGCGGTATTGGGGCCGCTACCTGTTCCTAGCCCCCATCGCGGCCCTGCAGGCGGTGGTGTGCTGCATCGGGTGCCTGGTGCTCGGCATGCTTCCGGCAAGCGTGCCCCTATTCTTCGTCACCGCGGTGGTCGCATCCCTCACGTACCTGACCATCCAGTTCACGTTGTCGGTGTCGCTGCAGCACATCGGCAAGGGCCTCTGCGTCGTGCTGGTGTTCGTGCAGATACCAGGGGCGACGGGCCTCTACCCGGTGGAGATGATGCCCGAGTTCTTCCGGAACGTGTACCCGTTCTTCCCGTTCACTTATGGCATCAACGCGCTGCGCGAGACCATCGGCGGCTTCTATCAGGATGCATGGCTGTCGATGATGGGCATGCTCGTGCTGTTCGGTGTGATATTCCTCATTCTCGGCCTGGCGCTGCGGCCTTACCTGACCAACCTCAACCGCATGTTCGCCTCGCAGATCAGGGAAAGCGACATATTCAACGGGGAGGAGGTCCACGCCCCCGCGCGGCGCTACCGGTGGGAGCAGCTGATGGACGCCCTGTCGGACCGCGAGGAGTACCGCGAGGGGATGCGCGTCTCGGCCGCCCGCTTCCTGCACGTCTATCCCCGCCTGAAGGCATGCGCTTGGGCCTTCGGGATCGGGGTGCCGGCGTTGATGACGGTGGTGCTGACGTTGAACGAGGGCGAGAAGGTCGTGCTTTTGACGGTGTGGCTCATCTGGCTGGTCCTGATGATAACCTTCCTGGTCGTCGTCGAGTTCGTGCGCGACAGCGTGCAGCATCGGTTGGGCCTGGCGGACATGAGCGACGAGGAGCTGCGGGGCCTGTTCCGCGTTCGCAGCCAGAAGATCGGACCGAACGTCGAACCGGGGGATGGGCCGGCGGGAGGCGATTCCGGTGCGTAATATCTGGCGCCTCTTCGTCGACGACCTGAAACGGCTGGGGATGAACGTGGTCACGGCCATCATCGTGATCGGGCTGGTGTTCATGCCCTCGATTTTCAGCTGGTACAACATCATCGGATGCTGGGATGTGTTCGCCAACACGGGCAACCTGGAGGTTGCCGTGGCGAACGCCGACGAAGGGTACACGAGCGATCTGATGCCCCTGCGGATCAACATCGGCGAGCAGCTGGTGAGCTCGCTGCGCGCCAACGACCAGCTGGATTGGGTGTTCGTGGACGCCGACGAGGCAGTGGATGGCGCGATGTCGGGCGAGTATTACGCCGCGGTCGTCATCCCGGCGTCGTTCAGCCGCGACATGATGACGTTCTACTCGCAGGGCTCCGAGCATAGCAGCCTCGAGTACTACACGAACGAGAAGAAGAACGCCGTCGCGCCCAAGATCACCGGCCGTGGCGCCGATCAGGTATCGTACCAGGTCAACAAAGTGTTCAGCGAAACCATATCGGAAACCGCCCTGGGATTGGCCTCCGCTCTGTCCGACTACGTCGATACATCGGATGCGAAGGGCCGCATCGGCATCATCGCATCGCGCGTGAACGCCATGAGCGGCCAGATGACGCAGGCGTCCTCGGTGCTGCGCTCATACGCGCAGATCATGGATGCCGCGCAGGCATTGGTGGGCGATTCGACGCAGCTGCTCGAGCAGGCGCAAGGTGCGGTTGCGGATGTCGGGCGATCGGCACAGCAGGGCGATCAGGCCTCCTCGGGGCTTTCCGATGTGCTGAAGGAGTCCTCCGCCAGTTTGAGGGCGTCCCTGAAGCAGAGCAGTGCCGATTACGATACTGTCGCGTCCGATATCGAGTCTGCGTTCAGCGCCGCGAAGAAGGGTGCCTCCGACGCCTCGTCGCGCCTGCAAACGCAGGCGGACGAAGCGCAGAAACGCTCGGACGAGTACCGCAGTGCGGCGAACCAGCTTGCCGCGATTGCGAAAGATCTGCCCGACGGCGCGGCGAAGGACTCCCTTGCAGCGGCGGCTTCCCGCATCAACGGCCTCGCCGATGCGCAGGCCGAGCTTTCGAAGAGCCTGTCCCAGTCCGCCGCCGACATCGCAGCGGGCGCAGACGGTGCGCAGGAGGGCTTCGACAAGGCGAAGCAGCAGGTCGATTCCGCAAAGGAATCGGCGCAGCAGGTCGATCGGGATTTCGAGGAAAATGTCGAACCGGCCCTCGACGACCTTGCCGATAGCGTTTCCGTCGCGGTATCGACGCTCAAGGGCAGCGCGGGCAAGCTCGCCGACATCGATAGCGACTTGACGGGCGCGACCGACTCGGTGCAGGGCGGGCTTCGGTCGACGAAGGAAGACCTGCTGGCTGCAGCCGACGATGTCGATGGGTCGGCCGCGCGGCTGTCCTCCCTTTCCCAAGCGCTGAGCACGGCGCTTGCCAACGATGACGCCGCCGCGCTCAAGGCGGCTATCGGAAGCGACCCCGAGGCCATCGCCTCGGTCCTTTCCGCCCCGGTGAAACTCGACCGCCACGAGGTGTTCCCCGCGGAGAACTTCGGCAGCCAGATGGCGCCGCTCTACTCCACGCTGGGGTTATGGATCGGGTCGTTGCTCCTCGCGGTTGCCATCAAGGTCGTCGTGTCGAAGGACAATCGGAAGAATCTGGCCGATCCGAAGCCGCGCGAGCTGTTCTTCGGGCGCTTCGGCGTGTTCGCCCTGCTCTCGCTCGCGCAGAGCACCATCATGGCCGTGGGCAACCTTGTCTTCTTGAAGGTCCAGGCCGTCGAGCCGCTGCTGTACCTCATCTGCTTCTGGGTCGCGGGGCTGGTGTTCACGCTCTTCATCTATTCTCTGGTGGTGTCGTTTGCGAACCTGGGGAAGGGCATCGCCGTGTTCTTCCTGATCATCCAAGTGACCGCAGGCGGAGGCAGCTTCCCGTTGCAGATGCTGCCCGACTTCTTCCAGCAGGTGAGCCCCTATGTGCCGGCGACGCACGTGATCAACGCGATGCGCGCCGCCATGATGGGCGTCTACCAGGGCGATTTCTGGGTCGAGCTCGCTTATCTGCTGCCCTTCGCCGCGATCGCCCTGCTCCTAGGGCTCGCCCTGCGCAAACCCTTCGAGCGGTTCATGCGCTGGTACGTGAAGAAAGTCGAGGCCAGCAAACTCGCCGCGTAGGGAGCGCGGGTTAAGTTGAAGGAGCCGACTCCCTGACTCCGGAGGAGATCAGGGGCCAGTTCCTGATTGTTTACCCCTTTAGTTATCGCGTTTAAGTAGCGGGGGCTGTTCACAGCTGGTTTTTCCTCCCCTCGGACATGCCAATGCGAGCAAGATCGCAATACGGTTTGGCTGCACATTTGCAGAGATCTGCGGGAGGCGGGCGGCATCGACTGCTCATGGGTGCCGTTCTCTAGGGAACCGCCGATGAATTCCGCCAGCCCGGGGGCGGCATGCTGGCGCCGGAGCGGCCCGATCCCCGTCCGCGCACGCCTGCGCCCGCTCGGCTTCCGCCGCTTTGGCGCTCAGCCCGCCGCCCCCGGCCAAGGCGGAATTAA
>NZ_JANIPD030000007.1 GCF_024609215.1 Curtanaerobium respiraculi
CTTCTAAACCCTCCTTCGCTTTCCACCCTTGCACGCCCGCCGGAGCCCGAGCGTCAGCCGCGCCGCAAGGCGGAAGGCCAAAGGGGCGAACCGCCGGGAACCAAGGAGGTCAGCCATGTTCGAACTCAAGCAGAAGGCCATCAAGGCAGCGGCAACCTTCCTCGACCGTCGCGGTTGCGAGGTCATCGGACACCGGGTGGGAGTCCGAGGACGGAGGTTACATCGACGTGGTGGCGCGCGACGAGGACGCGATCGTGTTCTGCGACGTGCAGGCCCGCAAAGGTGCCGAGAAGGGAATGCCCGAGGAGGGCCTGGGGGCCCGCGAGCGCATGGAGGTCAACGCGGCCAAGTGGCTCGGCCAGCACGGGGACGACCCGGACAACGTGGACGTCGCCATCCGCTTTGATCAAATCGCGATGCTGGTCATCGGCGAGGACCGGGCGCTCCTGAGGCACCACATCAACTGCCTGGGGTCCGGGACGATCGCCGCCGCGACCGAGTAGCGATCCGCCGGCAACGCCGAGGCCGCCCCGGGCACCGCGCCCGGGGCGGCACCCCCGAACAACCGAGAAAGGATGTGTTCCACATGACGCAAGCGACGATGGAGATGCGCGCCGAGGAGCTGGGGCTCGAGCCGCTGCTCACGATCAAGGACCTGGCCGCCTACCTGCAGGTGAGCACCACGACGGTGTACCGGCTAATCAAGGACAGCGCCCTGACCGGCACGCGCATCGGGCAGTCCCTGAGGTTCACGCGAAAGAACGTCGAGGACCTGCTGGACTTCTGCGCCTTCGACGAGAACCAGTGACGGCGAAGCGCCGAGCGCCCCGAGCCCGGGGCGCTCGGCGTGCGAAGCGGGAGGGAGGCCGTCGTCACTGGGACAGCTTGTCCCACCTGCCCTCCGGGGCTGCGCGCCCCGGCCCCGCGGCAAGGCGCAGGCGCCCTGCACCCGTCCGCCGTTTCGGGAATGTCTCGGGTTCCCGAAACGGTTCCGTCGGAGTCCCAGGCATATACTCTGCTATCCTCGGATTAATAAACCGTTCACTAATGAACGGTTTTCTGATACAATGGAGAACGTGATACACAGGGCGCCCGGCGGGCCTCTTCCACATTCTTCGCCCGCCGGGCACGATGCGAAGGAGGGGCTTGTGCGCACTCTCGCCATAAGCAACTACAAGGGCGGCGTGGGCAAGACCACGACCGCCGTGAACCTGGCGACCATCTACGCCGAACGCGGGCAGCGGGTGCTGCTCATCGACCTGGACCCGCAGGCGTCCGCCACCGACTTCTTCGGGCTCTACGAGCGGGCGGAGGCGGAGAGGAGGACGTCGGTCGAGCTGCTCTACGGAGACGCTCCTGTTGCCGACGTGGCGTACGAAACCGGTATCGAGGGCCTTTCCGTCGTCCCCTCGGTCATCGATCTCATCGACCAGAACGAGCTGCTTCTGCGCGAGCAGCGCCTGAAGTCCGCGCTCGACGACGCCGCCGGCGACTTCGACACCTGCATCATCGACTGCAGCCCCGTGATGAAGCGGCTCGCCTTCAACGCCTACCTGGCAGCGTCTGGCAGCGGAATGATAGTCATCCCCGTGAAGCTGGACGGCTCGGTCATGCGCGGCACCGCCCTCACGGTGAGCGCCATGCGCGCCATCGCAGACGCGCTGCGCATGGCGACGCCGAAGTTCCGCATCCTGCGCACCTGTGTCCCGGGGCGCGAGACCCGCAGCGAAGCGACCGGCGCCCAGGTGCTCGACAGCTTCTTCCCCGACGAGCAGTTCAGCACCGTCATCCACGCCTCGACGAAGGTCGGGGAGGGCTCGTGGCAGTGGAAGCCCGTGGTGGCGTTCGAGCCGAGGAGCCGCCCGCCCGGGACTACCTGGCGCTCGCGGAGGAGATCGACCATGAGTGCGCGTAGCGACGTTGCCGCCGGCTTCTCCATCAGCGGCCTCTTGGACTCGTCGTCAAAGACCCGCAGCCGCTTCCCCGTCGTGGAGATCCCGGTTTCGGAGATCGGGGACCACCCCGAGAACACCGCCTATTCCATGGACGAGGCCGGCATACGCGCGCTCGCCGATTCGATAGGGCGCGACGGGCTCACCGACCTGCCGCTCGTGCGGAAGCTCCCTGACGGCTCGTGGCAGATGCTCTCCGGGCACCGGCGCAAGGCGGCGTACGCCATGCTCGCCAAGCGCGACGGCGCCTACGCCAAGATGCCGTGCCGCGTCGTCGAGGGCGTCGACGACGCGCAGGCGCTCGTGCTGCTGCACACGGCGAACTACTTCGTGCGCGAGCTCTCGATCACCGAGCGCGCTGCCGCGACCCGCGCTTTGGGAATCGAGGTCGGGCGCAAGCGCCTCGAGGACCCGAGCCTTTCGGGAAAGCGCACAGAGGACGTCAAGGCAGACATCCTGGCCGAGCAGACCGGCAGGCGCGTCTCCGGCAAGACCATCAGGCGCGAGGAGGCGCTTGCGAAGGCCATCGAGGACGACCTGGCCGACGAGTGGAAGGCGGCTGCCGACACGGGCGAGATCTCCGCGAAGACGGTCTCCCTGCTCGCCGCCCTGCCCCGCGCCGAGCAGTCGCGGATCGCGTCGGAGGTCTCGCTCGAGGGGCTCGGCAAGCGGCAGCGCACCGACGCCATCCAGGCTGCCATCGGCTCCGTCACCCGGCCCGACGCGCGGCTCTCGCGCTCCCGCAAGAACCTCGCCGGCTACGCCGCCTCCATGGGCGCAACCATCGCGAAGGCGGACCTGGAGACCATCGGCGAGATCGCCGGAATCGTGCGGGAATTGCAGGAACGCGCGGCTTCCGATGCGGACTCGTCCGCGGAGGGCGTCAGATGCCAATCGTAGCAAGTAGCCCATCTTGTATCACGTTCGTCCGAACGCTCACAAGATGGCACTTGGCCCGGGGAGTCGGGGAGGGTTGGTCGAGCATGGCACCGACCTCCGCCGTCGACCGCCCCACCCCGCCCCGGGCATACGTCATCCGCCCGCGCCGCCGACTTGCCGGCGCCTGCGGATGACTGCGGGGGCTGCCCCCGCTCCCCGTTGCTAGCAGACAAGGAAATGCCGGCTGCTTCCACATAAAGCCGGCGATGCAAAGGAGAAGACCTTGACGAAACGGAAGGAAAGGTTCGTCCATTGCCGGCTTTCCGAAGCCGACTTCGAGTGCTTCCACGAGCACGCCGAGGAGCTCGAGCTCGCCCCGTCGGAGTACCTGCGCTACATGATCCGCATCCCCGTGAAGGCGGACGAAGGCGGCGGCGAGGTCGTCGCCCTGGACACGAAGGCCATGTCGCAGATCTACGGCGAGCTCGTCCGCTGGGGCCACCATTACAACCAGGCCGTGCACGCGCTGAACACCATCGCGCTGTTCGCCAGCCGCGGCGGCAACAACATCGACTACTTCGTCGAGCAGCTCGAGCGCGCCAACCGCAACCTGGAGGATGTGAGGGCCGGCGAGCACGACGTCGAGAACAGGATCCGGAAACTTGAGGGCACTACTCTGGTGGGTGGTCAGTGATGCCGATAGTAAAGGCGATATCGGGGCACACCAGCTGCCAGAAGGTGAAGACGTACCTGGAGAAGCGCAACCGCGCCTTGGCGCGCGACTTCTTCAATCTGTCGTGGGACGAGCGCGATATGGAAGGCTACGACGAGGCGATGAAGGAGGTCGTTGAGTGGGCCGACGAGATGGACGCGACACGGGCCCGATGCGGCAACGACGAACCGTACGAGGGCAGGCGCGCCCGCACCTACAAGCACTTCATCATCTCGCCCGACCCCGATGACCATATCGACCTTCCCGCCCTGCGCGAGCTCGCAAGAGCGTGGGCCATGAGGTTCTTCGGCGACTACCAAGTGGCCATCGTGTACCACGACGACAACCAGAACCGGATCCCGCACGCGCACCTGGTCGTCAACTGCACCAACCTTGTCACCGGCAACCGGCTGCACACCGACAACCCCTTCGAGCTGAACCGCGCCCTGCAGGACATGGCGCGAGAGAGGGGCCTGAGCGGGCTCTCGAACGTGATGGAGCACCGCGAGGGCCTGTCGCGCCTGGCTGCGAAGGACGAGCCGGAGAAGACCGCCAGGACCATGCAGCCGACGTACATGAGCCGGCCCGAGCGCGAGCTCGTTGACAGCGGCGGGTACTCCTGGGTCGCGGACATACGCAGCCGCGTATCAGTGGCGAAGGGACTTGCACGCAACGAGGGCGAGTTCCGAAGCATCCTGGATATGCTTGGAGTTGCAGTGGCGGACAACTCGCCGAAGGCGACCAACCGTGATTGGATCTACTCGCTTGCAGACGACCCCAAGTGCAAGGTGACCGGCGGGCGTCTCGGCTACCTCTACAGCCGACGCTCGCTTGAGAACGGCTTCGAGAACAAGGCGACCTACCACCCCGACGCAGCTTCCTCCCGGGCGATCCTGAAGGCGGCGAAGGATGCCGTGGTGCTTAACGACCTCGCCGAGCTCGATCGCATGGCGAAAGCGCTGGAGACCTGCTCACGCTTCGGGATACGCAGCATCGCCGACTGCGATGCCAGGATTGGGACGGTCGAGAAGTGCATCGGAAGCGGCAACGGCAGCGAATCCGAGCGCAAGTCGCTAGAGGCCCTGCGCGAGGCGCGCGACTTCACTGCGGCTAACGGGCTGCTCCCCAGGATTTCTGCCAAGACAAAGGGCGTAAAGATGAAAGCCGATTCCTCGCACAGTGCCGGCAAGAAAAAGGCTGCCGAGAAACACCAGCACAAGCGCCGCGACATGCAGCGCAGCAACCGTGAGAAGGGAGAGCGCTGATGGAGATCCGCATCCGGTACAGGAACAACCGCGTCGACGTCTTCGATACCGACACCTTCACCAAGTCGGAGCCCTTCGGCAACGCGAACATGCTCACCGACTTCGAGATCCTGCTCGACCAGCTGGACAAGACCGGCATCTGGCTAGCCGCTCACAGCTACGACGCGAGCCAGTCATACCGCGGCGACATCCCGGACGACGAGATTCCCGTGGCGCGACGCAAGAAGGGCTGGCGCTTCCTGCTCGCCGAGAGCGAAGAGGTTGCCGGCATCGAGACCGTGAGCATCGGAAGCGACATAGCCCTGCAGAGAATCTGCGGCGAGCTCGTGGACATGCTGCGGCTCGACGAGACGGCTTCCGCTTGGATCAGCAACAGCGACGACCTCTCCACCGTCGACAAGGCAGTGGCGCTGTTCGAGGTGCTCACGAGGGCAGCCCCCGCAGGATCCGCACCCGAAGACATCGCCCGCATGTGCGGCTGCAGCCTTGCGCTGGTGAACACGTTGCAGGCGATGGGGGTCGCACCAGAAGAGGACGAGGAAAACGAAGAGGAAGACGAGTACGACAGCTGGATGGAGGGACTGGACCATGAGGACGTTGATTAAGCTGGCCGGCGCATTCGCGCGCTTTCTGGTTCGCGCGGCGTTCAGGTTCATGTAGGGGCAGCCATGACGGCGCGATCGGATGCGCTTTCGGGACTCACCGCGTCAATATGATTACGAATACATATGCTTATGGGTATGTATCATACCCATTTCTGATAGAATCTCTAATCATGAAGTTCACCAGGTACATAGCGACCCACCACGTGTTCACCACCGAGGGCCTGCTCGCGGAGTCCGATTCCGAGGATTCCGCCCGGAAGCAGCTCAAGCTCGCGCTCGCCTCGGGAAAGGTCGAGCGCGTGCGGCGCGGGCTCTACGCCTCGCACGCGGGCAGGTTCGAGGGCGTGGGCGTCGACCCCTACGAGGTCGTCACGGCCCTCGACCCAGGCGCCGTCCTCTCGTACCACACCGCCCTCGAAGCCCTCGGTGTCGCGCACAACGTCGCCTTCGAGTGCAGGTTCCGAACCGACCGCGCCAGAGCCCCGTTCTCCTTCGGCGGCATCGACTACGTCCCGCACCCGGCCGACGACGCCGTGCCCAGCCGAAGGGTGCGCGGCAGCGCATTCGGCAGCGCGCTCGCGACCACGCGGGAGCAGACCATCGTGGACTGCCTGAAGCACCCGGAATGGTCGGGCGGCATCGAGGAGGCGGTCAGGTCCCTTTCCGCCATGCCGTACGTGGACTCGGCGGTCGTCGCCGAGCTCGCATGCGCCGACAGCGCGTCGCTCGCCGCGAGGGCGGGCTGGCTGCTCGAGGCGAAGGCGGAGCATTGGCGCGTGCCCGAATATGCAATCGAACAACTGCAGGAGAGGTGCGCTGGCGTGACCTCCAAACTCGACAAGCGGTCGTCCGAATCGCGCGGCTGGTCAAATAGGTGGCGCATGACGCTGCCGGAGACGGAGGAGGAGGTGCGCTCGTGGGTATCGTGAGCATGGACGAGTTCCAGCCGAGAACGGCAGACAAGGTGAACAGGCTCCTCGACATCCTCGAGGAGATGGGACAGCATCCCGATCTGCGGGGCAAGCTCGCCATGCACGGAGGCACCGCCATCAACCTCTTCATGCTCGGGGCGCCCCGGCTCTCGGTCGACATCGACGTGTCGTACGTGGGCGCCGTCGACCGCGCCGCGATGCTCGCGGAGCGCCCCCTCGTCGAGACCGCCATCGAGGAGGTGGCGACCGCGCTCGGGTACGCCGTGAGCCCTGGAGGGGGCGGCCACGCGGGAAGGACCTTCACGCTGCGCTACGGCGGCGCGTGGGGTCCCGACCACGTCAAGATCGACTGCATCTACATGAACCGCTCGCCGCTCGCCGCGCCCACGCTGCGGTCGTGCCCGCTCCGCCCGGATACCGGCGTGCTCATGTTCGGCGACGCCGAGCTCGCCGGCGGGAAGGTCAAGGCCTTCTTCGACAGGGTCAAGGTTCGAGACCTCTACGACATCTCGAACCTCGGCGGATACGCCGACGGGCTGGACGGCAACGAGGAAGCCTTCTTCCACAAGGCCGTGCTCTTCTACGCCTCGCTGTCGGCGAGGTTCCCGCTGCCGTTCGAGGGCCGCGCCGGGCGTTTCGGGGACAGGCAGGACGAGCTGGAGGACCAACTGCTGCCCATGCTCCGCCTGCGCGACGAGAAGCCAACGCTCGCGGGGCTCATGGAGGGTGCCGAGGAGTTCGTGAGGCGCCGCGTGCTCCCGAGAGACGATGCCGAGAGGGAGTATCTGGACAGGCTCGCGGATGCGGACTACCGGCCGGGCCTCCTCTTCGCGGACGCCGAAACGGCCGGCGCCGCGTCAAGGAGCCCCGAGGCGCTCTGGAAGCTGCGGAACCTCCAGAAGATGGCGCGCGGATAGCGAATCGAAACATCTGTCCGACCTCGCGAAGGTCCGGTTTGAGCCCACGACGTTAATGGGCGTATTCCCAAGAGCTCTATCACCGGCTGCACATTCGAGCACGGCAAGGCCAACATGCTTGCCGGTGACCGTGCGAATCCTTTAGGCTGAACCCCTAGCTGAAAACGGAAGCTGCCCGACCATGACCATGTTCTATGCCTTTCTCTTCTTCGCCTTTCTTTCCGGCAGCTCCGGATACATCGCTTCCACCATATTCTGCAGCGCTATCTTGTTGTCCAAGATGGTCACCGGCAGCATGGGCTTTGCGCCTTCGTATGGGGGCTCCGGCTCGCTGTCCGGCATGGACTTCCTGCTGGCCTCTGTGATCTTCACCATGAAGCCGTCCTCGTAAACCCCACCGAATATCCGCTCCCTGTAGTAGAACACATACCCGCCCATCATTGGGATATTGCGTATGCCCCCCAGATCGGACAGCTGGTCCATGATGTAGTCGGCAAGCTCCCTGTTCTTTGGCATGACCCCTCTGCTCCTTCATGCTGAGATTTGCCCACCGTTTAATCTTAACTCCAATAATTTGTTCATAATAGAATCCCTTGCTGAAAACCGGGTCATTCAACCTCCGATTTTCGTCAGGGCATTAGACGGCGCCCATGCCAGCTGGTTTGGCATACACAACCGTACGAGAGTTCCAGGTCTCATAAGAACATGTTGCGAAAGCGTAGAGATGCTCGATATCTGTTTGCCGCTCAAAAACAATATCGCTTTGAGCCAAACACGTTGAGACGTACTCGGCAAACTCCTTCTCGTTTTTGAACTCCGTCTGCAGGGTTTCGTAGCTCGCGTTGACTACGTCGACTGCTACGACCTTCAGCTCATGGCGCTGATCGTCTGCGCGGGTGTAGAGGTTAATCATCTGGTGCTCCCGCGCGTAGTCGGCGTCGCTGTAGCTCGCGAAGTCGGCGAACACGCTGCCGTCGTCCATGTGGTGGCCGTAGACGATGGTGAAGGGCCCCTCCAGGCTGCAGTCGCAGTCGATGTAGGGCGTGCCGTACCCGCCCTCGCCGAACACGTCGGCGTAGAGCCAGCGGTTCGGGTACGCGGGATCGGCCTGCACGATCGGCTCGTCGATGTCCGTGCCGGGGACCTCCACCCATGCGATTATCTCGGGGGGCAGCGAGGCCCAGTCTATCTGCCGGGCGTCCTCGGGCTCCCCGCCGCCGATGTGCTCCGAGACCCAGTAGGACATGTCGTCCCTCTCGTGCGGCGTTGCCGTGACCCAGGTGAGGACGAGGGCTACCGCCACCATCAGGACGAGGCCCCCGAGCGGGAAGATGAGCAGCTTCGCGTTGCGCATCGTTTTCTCCTTAAAAGTCGGAGGGGCGGGCGCGAACGCCCGCCCCGTCCTTGCGGTCGGTCTGGTCCGGGCGCTATTCCCCGGGTTCGGCTCCCGGCTCCTCGCCGGAATCGGCCGCGATGCCCTTGCGGCGCTTGCCCAGCGCGTACGCCGCGCCTGCGGCCGCGCAGCCGGAGAGGACCACGATGCTCGCGGCTATGGGCGCCACGGGCACGGACCCGCCGGTCTTGGGATAGCCCTTGCCGGGCATGCCGCCCTCGGGGGTTTCCTCGTCGGGCGTGTAGAGCTCGACCGTCTGGTCGGCGTCGTCGACGTCGGCGTGGACCGCGACCTCTACCCCGTCGCGCGTGAGAGTCTCGAAGGCGACGAGCGTCTTTCCCTCGAGGCCGGTGGCGTCGAACTCGAAGGCTACATCGACCGTGCCGTCTGCCTTCTCGGGCGTGAGCGCCGCGGTGGAGGTCACGATGCTGCCCTTGGCGTCCTTAAGCGGCTCTCCGGTCGCCTTGTCCATGAGCGTGCCGGTGAGCACGTACTCCTTGTCGGGCACGAGGTTCGCGTAGGTCACCGTGTCGGTCACCTGCGCGGTGCCGTCCGCGACGACGTTCTTGTCTCCGTCGTCTGCGTCGACCGCGTTGGTTCGGATGCCGGCGAAGTGGACCGACTGGCCCTCGTCTTCGGCGTCCGCGTGGGTCGCCACGGTGTTGCCTTCGGCGTCCAGCAGGCGCTCGAAGAAGACGAGCGTATGGCCCGAGATGCCCTCGGTCTCGACCGTCATGGGGATGTCGACGGTGCCTTCCTCCGCCTCGGGGGCGAACTCGGTCTCGGCGGAAACGACGTTGCCGTCGGCGTCGAGGATCTCCTTGCCCTCGGCCGAGTCGTAGAGCGTGGCGGTCAGCTTGTACTTGTTGCCGGGGGTGAGGTTCTCGTACGCAACCGTGTCGGTGAGCTCGAGCTCTTCTGCGGTGCTGCCCAGGTTGTCGCCGGTCTCGGGGTTGGTCGCCGTGGTGTGGATGTCGATGACCTTCACCGTCTGGCCCTCGTCGGAGATGTCGGCGTGGACCATGTACTCCTCGCCCTCGTGCGACATGGTCTCGAAAGCGACCAAGTCGTGGCCTGCGAGGCCCGCGCCGTCGAAGGTGAACTCGATCTCGACTGTGCCGGTGAAGTCCTCGGCCTTGAACGTAGCGGATGCGGTGATTTCCTCGCCTTGCGAATCGAGTGCCTTCTCGCCGGTGGCCTTGTCCATGAGGGTGCCGGTGACGGTGTACTCGTCGCCGGGGATGCAGCCCGAGTACTCCACGGTGTCGACGATGACCATCTGCTCGCGCGCCTGGCCCTCGTGGGTCCCGCTGCTCTTGTCGGTTGCGGTGGTGCGCATGTCCTTGGGCATGTTCTCGACGGTCCACCCGAACACGTCGGTCATGTCCTCGCTGCCGTCGAAGGAGATCATGCCCTGGTCGTTGACCGTGAAGTCGTGGATTTTTGCTTTACCTTCGTCGTCCACGTCGTGGATGACGTAGCCTTGCGGAGCTGCGGTCTCCTGAACATGGTAGGAGCCGTGCTTGATGTACTTGATGGAGATGTCGCCGTTTGCGTTGGTGGTGAGCTCCTCGTCGAACGTGCCATCGTCGTTCCAGACGCGGAAGGTCTCGCCCTCCACGGGAACGTCGATATCGGTCGCGCTGACTTTGTGGAGCTTGATCTCGGTCGGAGTGTCTGCGACGGGCTCTTCGTGCGTGAACACGTCAACCTCTTGTCCCTGGTATGCCAGCTCCACGGTCTCCTCGTCCACGTTTAGGGCGAAGCCGTCCTTTGCCTTCGCCTCGTAGACGGTGTAGCTGCCCAGGTAGAGCTCGCCGGTCGATGCCTCGCCGTTCTCGTCGGTGACGAGGGTGGCCACGATGTCGCCGGCGCCCGCGCGCACGGTGCCCTCGGGGGTGACGATGTCGGCGGCGGCCTTGACGATGTAGGTGCTGTCGGAAACGGCCTCGTCTGTGGTGGAGTCGTGCTTCACGACCTTGATGACGCCCTTCTGGGGCATGTCCTCGAATTCGACGACGATCGGTTCCTCCCATCCGTTGTAGACGGTTCCCACGTCGAGCTGCTGGCCCTCGAGCTCGAGGACGTAGCCGTAGGGCGCCTGCACCTCGGTGATGGTGTACGTGCCCTCCTCCAGCAGCATCGGCAGCGTCACTTCGCCTTCGGTATTTGTAGTCCAGGTGTCCATGACCTGCTCATCCGGATAGTGGCTCGTGTACGTCACGAGGTTGCCGGCTTCGTCGGCCAGCTGGAAGCTGCATTGGAGCGGAACCTGCTTGCCGGTCTCCGCGTCGGTCTTGACGACCTTGAGCGGCGTCTGGGGGATGTGGTTGTTCACGAGCGGGGGCAGGTCGTACTGGCCTTCCTCGCTGATGGAGGCCTTCCAGTCGGGCGCCGCGATGAGGTCCTTGCCCCATTCGGCCTTGAACGCCGCTGCGACGTCGTCGGGGACGACCTCGTGCACGGTGTAGGTGCCGTACGCCAGCGCCGCCGTCCAGCCTTCAGGAAGATCGATGGCCTTGGTGGTGGCCAGCCCGTTCTCGTCGGTCGTGATGGTGCACACCACGTCGCCGGGCGCGATCTCGTTGCCGCTTTCAGGGGACGCGATGCTGTTCTCGCTGGAGTTGATCAGCTGGAACCGGACGCCCTCGACGAGCACGCGGGTGGTCTCCTGGGGGTTGCCGTCCTCGTCGTAGATCTCGGCCTGGGCTTCCTTCACGAGGCGGTAGTCGCCGCGCTTCACGGTGTCGGGGCTCGTCGGGGAGTTGTACGTGTAGACGCTCTCGCCCTCGACGCCGTCGGATGTGATCTGGATGCTGAAGACCTGCGGGGCGCCGCCCTGGCCGTCGTCGAGGTTGTAGCCCGTGGGCGCCTTCGTCTCCTCGACGGCCACGGTGCCGAGCGGGATGGAGGCGTCGCCGTTGGTCTGGCGGTAGAGGGCGGGTCCGGACACCTTGTACTCGTCGGAGTAGTAGGCGAAGCCGTCGGAGTCGGTCTTGAATACCCACGTGCTGGTCGGATCGCCGGATGCCGCGGCCGCCTCGGCGCTTCCGTAGTAGCCGTCGTAGTACCTGACGGTGAACTGGGCGTCGGCGAGTGATGCGGAGCCTTCGGGCCTGTTGGCGTTGGTGGTGGCGTCAACCTTGCCGACGAGCATGCCGACCGGGTCGGACTGCGGAATCTCGGCAACGCCGTCCTTGCCTCCGGTGGATACGGTCTTGCCGGCCTCGACCTCGACCTCGTACTTGCCCGGGTCGAGGGAGTAGCCCGCAGAGGGGCTGGTCTCCTGGACCCAGTACGTCCCCGTGGTCACGTGCTCGAGCTTGCCCTTACCGTTGACGTCGGTGGTGATGGTTCCGACCTTGTGGGCGCACGCCTTGTCTGAGTACACCGTGTAGACCGCGCCCTCCAATGTGTAGCACCCGTTGACATCGGTGAGCTGCCTGATGCCCGAGGTCTTCATGACCTCGATGGTGCCCTTCGGCGTGAGCCTGGGGGCGACGCACATGCTCTGCGAGTCGGAGCTGACCCATTCGGTGCCGGACGCCTCGTACTCGTCCTCGTGCTGCCCGTAGTAGCTCTTCGCGGCGGCGTACACGTCGTAGAAGTCGCCGTTGTCGGGCGTGACGTTGTCGCTCATGTAGCCGGGCGTGTACTCGCACCAGATCATGTACTGCAGGTAGCCGCCCCGTTTGAGGTACGACCATCCGGAGTACTCGGTGTCGAGGTACTGCTTGTAGAGCCCGATCCGCAGCGCCATGCCGGGGTCCATGCCCCGCGAGCTGTAGGTCGAACCCACGTAGGCGGTGTCGGTGATCTGGATGCAGTAGGCGTCCTCGCCGTCGATGACGAAGCGCGAGTCGGCCCAGTGCTGGCCCGTGCTGCTGTCGGTCTGGTAGAAGTCGAAGCGCGCTCGCCCGAGTCTACGAGCGTCGCCTCCGCCGCGTACGCTTCCTGCGTCGACGCGGACAACGCGGCAAGCACTCCCGAGAGCGCGAGGGCCAGGGCGAGCGCGAGCCTGAGAAGCTTTTCCTGGATGCTCGCCTGGTCTGTTGTTGTTTCATGCATTCCCGCGACCTCCTTATCGGGACTGCGCGTCAAAAGGGATGTCGCGGTCCGCGAGCGCGGCCGATGCGCCGCGGGCGTGCTGCGCACGGTCGGCCAGGGGTTGCTGCTCGCGGTTGCCCAGGTACTCCTTGCGCACCAGATCGAGGGCATCCTTGATCTGCGCGGGCATGACCTTCACGGTATCCTTGGCAGTGCGCCCGGTCGCCTCGTCGATGACCGGGTTGCCCTCGGCGTCGAGGATGGATTTCTGCAGCCAGATCTGACGGTCGGTGAGCAGGGGGACGTCGACGTAGTTCTCCCCGCGGTACTTCGATTCGTTGACGTAGAGCGGGCTGAACTGGTAGTAGCTGACGTCGGTGCCGTCGATGACGGTGCCCTTGGGCAGGGTCACTGAGTTGAACGTCTTCGTCTCGCCCGACTTCGCATCGGTGTACTCGATGTCGGTTCGGACGAAGTTCTTGTGGAGCGTGATGTAGGTGTTCTTCTTTTCGTTCGGCATAGGGAATGCTCCTTCGCATCTATGGGGTCGGGAGTGTTCGTGGAAGCGCCCCGCCCCGCCGGTTTCATATGGTCGGCGGCGTATTGTTCCATGGCCCCGTCGCCCGGGGCCGCTCGCTAGCACATCGTCACCACCTCCTTTCCGGGGTCCAGCACTCTAGAACCCGCTCACGATGTCTCGCGCCCACGAGCCGCTCTTCGCGAGCGACAGGATGAGCAGGATGCACATGGCCAGGTACTGCAGCGCGTAGGTGAGCCCGTTTGCCACGCTGTCGATGGGCGTGCCGGAGGCGGGGCTGGCGCCCGTGAGCCCACCCAGGATGATCGGGAACGAGATGAGCAGAATCAGGATGATCAGCCCCGCTATGCACACCGCCGTGAAGTTCTTCAGGTACCCCACCCCGATTTGCCGCGTGTCGTCGAGCGCCATGAGCGACAGCGGTATGGGGCTGAACGCCGCCATGATGTAGAGCTGCAGCGCACGGGCCCAGCAGACCACGAGGGAGACGATGTAGGCGATGAGCACCACCAGCCAGCTGATGAGGCTGACGACGAGCATGGCGATGAGCGCGGGGATGTCGTCGTCGGTGGTGACGATCGAGACCGTCGCCAGGTCGAGCTGGCCGCCTGTTCCGAACGCGTTCGCAGTGCGCTCGATCGCGAACCCCACGACCTCGTAGATCGCCTGCATGAGTTCGAAGCTGTTCTGGATGAGGAACAGGAACACCGCGAAGAAGACGAGCAGGAACACGACTTCCTTCACACCGGGCAGGCTCTGGTTGCCGTCCATGCGCTGCGAGATCTGGATGAGCTTGATGGTGAACACGAGCGAGAGCACCCCGCAGCCGATGGGCAGGATGGCCACCTGCCAAACCGTGTGCGATATGTCGTACATCGAGACCGTGCCCGACGTGGTGAGCATGTTCTGGAAGTCCGCCCCGAGGATGCCCTCGTAGCCGATGGACTTCAGCACGTTCACCTGTGCGCCGAAGATCCAGTTGCAGACGTCGCGCAGGATGCCGCAGAGCCATTTGTTGATGTCGCCCGCGATGTCGGCGTAGGCGGGCTGGGCGGGCACCAGCAGCAGCGCCAATAGCGCGAACGCCGCGATGCCGGCGAGCCCGAAGCGCCTGTCGCGCACTATCGCCCCGAGCGTGTCGCGCGCGGCGGCGATCATGACGCCACCAGCTCTCCGGCGGCGTTCAACGTGACGCTCACGACGGATGCCGCCCCGTCGTCGACGGCGAACGTCGTCACCTTGCTGCCGCTCCTGTAATCGATCCAGACCTCCTTGGTCCAGGTCGCCTTGGTCGCGTAGGGCGATTTGGAAGACGCCCATTTCGAGATTGCCGCGGCGAAGTCGTCCTGGCTCTTGCCGAAGGTGCTCGTGAGGTTGCCATCTGCCCCGGTGATCGCGATGGACGCGTCGCCCGTCTTCATGGAGTAGTCGGTGGAGAGCGCGTCGCAGACGAGCCTTGCCTGCCCGCTGCCCTTGGTCACCGCGAGCGCCGCCTGTGTCGCCTGGCCGCCCTTGTCCTTCGACACGGAGAGCGTCGCCGTGATCCCGGTTTCCGTCTCGACGACGTCGCTCGCGTCGTAGTAGAGGAGGGTCTCTGCGGACTCGGTCTTCTCGATGAGCACCCCTGGCATCACCGTTAGCGTCGACTCCCCGTCGTCCGACCTCCACGTGGTGTTCTCGATCCCGGAGAGGTCGCTGCCTCCTTCTGGCTCGGGGTCTTGCTGCTGGGGCTGCTCCATCGCCGGCGGTTGCTCCGGCCCCGATGCGCCGGGCTCGGCGGCCTCCGGGGCGAGCGAGCAGCGCGCTATGCTCGATGCGACGAGCAGCGTCACCGCCCCGAGCGCCAGCCCCGCGATGATCTTGTTCTTCTTTTCCATGTTCGGTGCCTTTCTATCCCGTGTACCTGAGGGCGCAGCTGAAGTAGCCGATGCCCGTCGAGATCTTGCATACGTCTCCCGTATGCGGTTCGTGAATGTACTGGTCGCCGCCGATGAAGATGGCGACGTGGCCCGGCTTGTAGAGGATGTCGCCAGGCTGCGCCTGCGACAGGGGCACGACCGTGAGCTGCTCGTACTGGGTCTCCGTGTAGTGCGCGATGCTCACTCCCGCCTGTGCGTAGCAGTACTGGGTGAGCCCGGAGCAGTCGAGGCCGACCCCGGGGGTCGAGCCGCCCCATACGTAGGGCACGCCGAGCTGGCTGTACGCCGCGGCGACGATCTTGTTGCTGCCCGAGTAGGCGGCTCCCGTGGCTGTGAGCTTGTCCAGGTAGTCCTTCGCGTACTCGATGCGCCGGTCGAGATGGGCGTACTGCCCGTTGGCGGGCCGTTCGTAGCACGCCATCCACGAGTAGGTGGCCTTGACCACGTCGTCGGCCTTTTTGAACCCGCCGGCCTCGTAGTAGGCCCCGTCTGTGTAGCCCGGGCAGTTGGAGTAGTAGCCGCTCCTTGCGAGCGCCGTGCCCCAACGAGAGGACCACGTTCCATCGCAGTTCCCGGAGAAGGTCCATTCCATCTGGGCCTCTACCGTCGACCACGTCTTGCCGTTGGCTGAGCACCACCGTTTGAACGCCCAGTACTCGCCGGTTCCGGGTGACGTCGACGTGTACTGGAAGATTCCGCACGCGCGCTCGTAGGCGTAGTTGAACTGGCCGTCCATGTTCTCGTCGCTGGCCGGGTCCATGCCGCTCTCTGCCTTGAGGTTGCCGAGGATCGCCGCCGTGGACTCGTTGGAGAAGCCGTATCCCTTCAGCGCCGCCGCGATTTCCGCCTCGATGCCGGTGAGCTGCCCCGTGTCCTTCATGGCCTCGTTTTCCCAGAAGCCGAAGAGGGCGCTCACGAGCTGCGAGACGAGCAGGACGCCGAGCACGAACGCGAGGACCCCGGCGATTGCGCCTGCCACGGGTGCCGCGGCGCTCGCGACTGCGGTGCCGACGATGGCGGTGGATGCCGCGTCGCCCGCCGCGCCGGCGGCTTGGCCCGCCGTTGCGGCGGCCGCTTTCGCCGCGTTCGCCTGGGCTGCCGCCTGGCCTTTCGCGGCGGTTTCCCTTGCCGCTGCCGCCTTCTTTGCCTTTGACGCCTTGGAGGCGGTCGCCGAAGCCGATGCCTCGTGGGCGCCGGCGGATTTTGCCGATGCGGTTCGGCGCAGGCGCGAAGCGACGCGCCTCGCTGACACCGACTTGTCGTATGCGCTGCCGACGCCCTCGAACTCGGGCGTTTCGTCCAGCTCGTCGACCGCCGTGCCGACCGCCGCGTCGGCGATCCCGGTCTTGAAGGCGCCCGCGGTGGTCGGGGAGGGTTTGCCGCCCCTTGCGAAGGGGCGCCCCACCCCGCCCTTCTCGGGCACGGGTCCGGCTGTCGCGCCGTTCCCAACGGTTTCCGAGCAGCCAGCAGATGAAACCTTGCCGGCGTTCGCTGCGCCATCGCCGCCCTTCGTTACGGAGGTGAGGGCGCTCGCACGATCGGACGCCGACGAGGACGGCGACCTGAGCGTCGATTTCGATTGCCCCGCCGCGTCCTTGACCACGCCGCCGTTGACGACGTTGGCGCGCTCGGCGGATACGACGTCGGCCATGCTGCCGCCCTCGTATGTCACCGTCGCCGCGCTCACTTGCTGCCACCTTCATCCTGTTGCGCGCGTTTGCGCCTGCGGTTTCGACGATGAGCCCCGCTGCCAGACCCTTGCTTGTTCTCCTCGAACTTGGCCAGGCGCTTGAGCTCGGCGACCTCGGTGGGCTTCGTGTTGAACAGGTCGTAGAGCCCGCCCTTGGGGAAGTTGTCCCGTATGGGCACCCGCACGCCGCCGGCAACGAGGAGCCCCTCGCCTGCCTTTATGGAGTCGTCGATGTAGCCCGCCTCGGTGTCCGAGAGCGTGAGCAGGTCGACCCAGCTCCTCCTGTCGAGCGGGGACTGCTTGTGGAGCAGGCAGAAATCCGAGTTCAGCACCATGTTGCGGGCGACCTCGTGCGTGAGCATGTAGGTGGAGTTCTGCGTGATGCCCGTACAAATCAGGTTGAACTTGCGGCCCTCCGCCCAGAACTTGCTGAAGTAGTCGATGATGGCAGGGTGGCCGAAGAGCGACTGGACCTCGTCGATGTAGAGCCAGGTGGTGACGCCCCGCTCGAAGTTGTAGTACATGCGGTTGCGGACCGCCTCGAGCGCCGTGAGCATGCCGAACACGCGCATGTTGCTCGAAAGGTCGTGCAGGTCGATGTTCGTGATGCGGTTGTCGAAGGCGACGTTGCTCTGCCGGTTGAAGAACGACAGCGCGCCCTTCACGAAGCGCTCGTAGCGAAGCGCGATGTCGCGCGCCTCGCGCTCGGGCTGCTCGGAGAGGATCGCGTAGAAGTCCTCGAGTATGGGCACGCCCATATCCGCCCGTGAGTACGCGGCCTCGACGCAGCGCGTGATGATCGACTTGTCCGCCTCGGGCAGGCCCTCGGATCCTTCGGCCATCATCGCCGACGACAGCGCCAGGAAGGCGTCGATCTTGAACGCCATCTGGACCGCGCTGTTGCGGCTCTCAACGTCCGAGAGGTCGAAGGGGTTCATGTGCTTGTCGGAGTCGGGCGCGAACCTGATGTTCTCGCCCTCCACGGCTTCCACGAGCGTGCCGTACTCGCCCGCGGGGTCGAAGATGATGACCTCGTCCTCGGGGTACGCGAGCACCGTATTTGTATTTGTGATCTCGCGCTTCACGGAGAACGACTTTCCGGAACCGGGCATACCGCAGACGAAGCCCATGGGGCTCGCCAGCAGCTTCCGGTTGCAGATGACCAGGTTGCCGGATTGCTTCGACTGGCCGTAGTAACCGCCGCCCGCCTGGTTGAGCTCCTGACTGGCGAACGGCATCTGCATGGCGACCTGGCCCGTGGTGAGGAAGCGCCCGACGTCGAGGTGGTTCATGCCTAGCGGGAGCACCGAGTTGATGGCCTGCTTCTGACGGTAGTCGAGCCCGACGATGCCGAGCGAGTTGCCCTGCGCCACGCTCACTACCTGGTTCACCTGCCGGTCGAGCTCTTCCAGGCTGTCGGCGTACGTGTATACGGTCCCGGTGTAGCGGAAGAGCCGCTCGTTCTTGTTCCGCAGGAAGTCGAGCAGCTCCTCGGCCTCCTCCTTGGAATAGCGCAGCTCAGGCGGCAGGATCGAGTAGTCGTAGCCCTTCTTCACCGCGGTCATCTGCTCGTCGATGATCTCCTTGTCCATCCAGTCGAGCTGGCGCTTCACCATGGCGAGCGCGTCAGACTGGTTCATGGGCGCCAGGTGGATGGTGACGACCAGCGGTATGGGCAGATCGATGATCGATGCGACGTAGCTGTCCTCGAGCACGGCACCGAAGTCCCTGATGGAGAGCACGCTGCCGAACACGCCGTCCGATTCGAAGACGTCGGCGCGGCCGGCGGGCGCGAAGTCCAGCAGGTTCGGTGCGATGAGGTCCTTGGTGCGCATTCCACGGAACTGGGACAGCTTGTCCCAGTCGAACTCGAAGCGCTTGTGCGGGCGGATCACGGAGTCCACCGCTCGCAGACGATCGGTGCCGTCGAGACGGGAGACGTCGCAGCGAATGCGGTTCAGGCTGGCAGTGACGTCGCCCCTTATGTGCGCCAGCTTCGGCACGGCGGCGTCGACGTCGTCCGCTTCAACGACGTAGGTGAGGTAGCGGTGGCGCTCCAGGTTGGATACGCCCTCCCGCATCTTGTCGTTGAGGATGCGGTTGTACTCCGCGACCAGCGGATCGGTCTTGCCGCCGGTCTCCTCGAAGAAGCGCTTGTTGCCGATGAGGTGCCTCGGAATGGGAGTGTTGGCGATGGTGAGCTGCACGGACGAGTCTGCGCCGAAGTAGTTGTAGACGCTCGAGAGCACCGTGAAGATGTTCTCCTGGGTTTCCTTGCGCGCGCTCTGGTAGCTGATGTCGGAGAATTCCAGCGTCTCGCTGAAGAGTCCCGGGTGCACCTGGGCGATGCCGTCTTTGAACATGGCGTCGTAGCCGATGTAGTCGACGATGTCCTTTGCCCTGGAGCGTTTGCGCGATTCGCGTTTGCGGTGCTCTTCGCGTGCCTTTCCCTCGTCGGCCTTCTTCCTAGACGCGCCGAACAGGAGAGCCATGGTCGACGTCCTCTTGGCCGGGGCTGTGTTCTTCTTATTGCGCATTGTTTTCGCTCGGCTCATAAAGCTCGCCTCCCTTCTTCTTGAAGTTCCTGCGCTGCTTGTGCATCGCCTTGGTCCGCTTCGGCGCCGGAGCCGGCCAGGCGACGGCCGCGCAGGGGCGGTACTGCATGTGCTGGACGTTGAGCCGGTGATCGGCGAGCAGGGGTAGGAATTCCTCGAGTTTCATGTCGAAGGGCCGCCAGAAGCCCGCGAGCCAGAACGGCAGGGCGGCGGCCATCACGGGCAGCGTCGCGTTGGCGACGGGCACCCCGAAACCGAAGTAGACGATGCATGCGGCGGCTATCGCGGAGGCGAAACCGCCTGCGACGCAGACCAGGGTCCGGAAGCTCATCTTCCCGACGATCTTCTCCTGGTACTCGCCGATGTCCTTCTGTATGGGTATCTGAAGTGACATTCGCATCACCTACGCCGGGAGCCAGGACGTGTCGAGCATCCCGAAGTAGACGGCCGCGGCGATGATGATCGCGCCGCCGGCGATGGTCGAGATGGCGCTCGCGATCTGCGACCCGCCCTGCTGCTCGCGAATGGCGAGGCCCAGGGAGACGGCGCCCCAGACGACGAGGAATCCGCCGAGGAACGTCACGCAGCCGGATACGAGGCTGATGATCTGTTGAAGCATGTTTGCGCTCCTTTGCATCGGGCGCGGGATGGGGTTTGAAGTGGAAGTGCCCCACCCCGCTGGGTGTTAGAATTCTCACGTGGAGCGTTCGCGCTCCTTTGCATCGGGCGGCCGCCCGGACCCGGGGAGGGTGGAAGCTCCGCGGGCCCTTCGCGCATCTGCGTGGGCGGTCGCCTCTAGGCTCTTCTAGCCGGCATCTTCGGCCCCTTTCCTCGTGGTCCAGTAATCGCCGAAATCGAACCGCTGCCCGTACTTGGCCCCGGCATGTCCGGGGTCCACGAGCTCGTAGCGGGGATGGCCTTCGAGCTTGTACTTCTTGTCACGCACGGGGTTAGCGCCCGCGATGAGCACGATTGCCTCGTCGCGTGGGAGCCTGCCCACTTCGCTGGCCTGCATGAGGTCGCGTTCGGCCGTGTTGTAGTTGCGGGTGGACGAGGAGTGCGATCCGCGCGTGTCGTTGACGGTCAGCGTCGAGAGCGTCTGCTTGCCGATGGCCTTCGAGATTTCCTCGTTGGTCTCTGTCGACTTGCCGCCCAGGAACAGCGTGATGTCGCAGTTATCGCGTATGACCTGCGACTTCTCCTTGTCGTAGTTGGCGGCGAGCTGGCCGGATGACTGCAGGATCACCTCGCACGAGATGTTGCGGCTGCGCACGACGGCGATGGTCTTGTCGAAGTCGGGAATGTGGCCGGCATTGGCGAACTCGTCGAATATGAAGGTGACGTGCGTGGGCAGCTGGCCGCCGTAACGTTTGAGGGCGGTGTTGCACAGCACATCGAGCGTCTGCCACATGAGGATCGCGAACAGGAAGTCGAAGGTCGAGTTGGTGTCGGACATGCTCGCGAACACGGCGTAGCGCTTGCCGGGGTCGCCGAGGCGATCGACGTCCATCTCGTCGCGCGAGAGCAGCTTCTTGACTTCCTTGATGCAAAGCGGCTTCAGGCGCACGTTGCAGCTGATGATGATGGACTTGAGGGTCTTCCCGGCGGCAGTCTTGAACGCCTTGTAGTTGGACAGCCCGAAGTCGTCCTCCGGCGCTATGGGGTCCCCGGTCGTGATCCAGCGGAATGACCCGCCCCCGTCGTCGAAGCGGCGGCGCTCGCTGTCGAAGGGTTCCGCCGCCGAAACGTTCACGTAGCGCCTTCCTGTCTCGAGCTCGTCGAACAGCGTATCCAGCGGACTACGGAACGACTCGTCTTCCTCACGCGCCTCTGCGAGCGCCAGCAGCGTGAGCAGTCCCGGGATGTTGCGATTCTGCGCCGGGCAGTGGTCGATGAGGTAGGCGATGAGCGCCGTGTAGAGGAGACGCTCCGCGTTCTCCCAGAACGGGTCGCCGGAATGGTCCTTATCGCCCGTGGTGTTCTTGATGAGGCACTCGACGAACGTGAGTATGTCCGCCTGCGTGCGCACGTACTTGATGGGGTTGTACTTGTTTGACTGGCCGAAGTCGATGGTGCTGAACTGCCTGATCTCGTACCCGGCGTCGGCGAACATGTGGCCCATGTCGCCGATGAGCATTCCCTTCGGGTCCGTGACGAAGTAGCTGGCGTTGAGCTGCATGAGCTCGGGCTTCACGTGGTAGCGCGTCTTGCCCGATCCGCTGCCGCCGATGATCTCGACGTTCTTGTTGCGGTCCGTCTTCTGGGAGAACGACTTCGGGACCAGCGCCACCTTGCAGTTCTGCGTGAGGATGATGTTGTTGTCGGCGTCGGAGGCGTCCTCGAACATGCGCATCTCCTTCCTGGTCGCCCAGCGCGCGCTGCCGTGCTCCTCGCCGGCGCGGCGCTCTCCTGAGTTCACCAAGTGGCGCGCGTACGCGAGCCATACCGCGCAGACGAGCAGCAGCCCGACCGCCAGGGCGATCGGCTCCGCCGTGGGAGTGCCTCCGGAGGCGATGTACGCGGGTATGGTCGATATCGCCGCCGTCAGGTTCTCGACGGGGTTTCCGGGCATGGACATGAGGTTCGACGCGTAGAGGTCCCCTGCGATGAATGCGACGGGCGTGGCCGCGGTCGCCGTGATGAGTGCCGCCTTCATGCGCGCCTACTTGCTGCGGTTCTGCGAGAGGTGGATCTCGCGGTCTGCGGTCTTGTTGGCTTCCATCGCCTTGGAGGCTGCGCGTGCTGAGGCGGCCCGTTGCTCGAGCGGCTCGGAATCGCGGTCGAGCTTCAGGAAGCGCCCGTACTTGTTGAGGATCTCGTTCGCGACGCCGATGGTGAGAGCGGCTCCCGCCGTCTTCTCGAGCTCTTCCTCGGGAATGACGTTGCGGGCTTTGAGCGAGTCGATGTAGCCGCGCTGCTTCTCGGTCGCCGGGGCATCCAGGTCCGGGCCTTTCGCCTTGGGCTTCTGCTGCCCTTGACGGCGTTCCGCCTTCTCGTCTCGGGCGTGCTCGCGCTCGGGGATGCCGGCTTCCCTGGCGTGCTCTTTCTCTTCGACGACCTTATTCTCGAGCTGATGGAACACGTCGGCGATCTCGTGGACGTCCTTCGCCTTGAACACGAGGAAGTCGCTGCCGGCCTCTTCTGCGAACACGTGCTCGATGCCGCGCGACGCGAGCTCGCCGCTTATGATCTCCTTGAGGGATTTGTACTGCGGCAGCTCGGCGAAGTTCTTCATGTCGAGCTTCGCCCATTCCCTGACGTCCGACGTTGCTGCCGCCTTCGCCTCGCCGTCGATGCCCTCGCGCGCCTTGCGGAACGCGTTCGCCAGTTTGTCGGCGCTCTGGAGCATCGCCTGCTCGCCCGCGTCCTGGCCGATGCGCAGGAGCCAGTCGAACAGCTTCTCGCCGCTCTCGTCGCCGAAGTCGCTTGCCATTGATGCCGTCCTTTCCTCGTTGCGTGTCGCACTGCGTGTCCCAGTGCCCCTGAAACGCCGGCAGCCCCGGGATCGGGGCTGCCGTTTGCTGCTATATCTGCCGGGTTTCAGCTTCCCGGTTCCTCTCGTTGGCGGGAGCCGCCTTGCTCGCCGCCTTCGCGTCCGCGATCTTGGCTTCGAGCGGCTGCATGTCGCGGAACCTGCGCGGGTCGTGCACGTCGTTCTCGATGCAGATTGCCGCGGCGTTCTGGAGCGACTTGGCGGCGTCGAGGGCGCTCTGGATGCCCTCTTCGCTCGTGATGATGCACTTGCCCTCGCGGTCGAAGATTTCCGCAGTGAAGCCGTTGCTGCTCGGGCGCTCGTACACCGTGAGGGCGTAGTCGCCCATCTGGGCGCTGAAGCTGCGGCACGCGCGCGGGATATGGTCGAAGTCCATGTCCACGGTCTTTGAGAACCCCCAGTTGGGGCTGTCCTTGGGCAGCGTGTACACGAGCTTCTTGCACTGGTCCGGCGTCGCCATCTGCATGGAGCGGATCGCGTTGGTGAAGCGGTCGCCAAGCGTGCCGGCGCGGTAGTTCGCCGACGGCTGGAACGACCAGCTCTCGAAGTCGACCCAGTCCGACGCGTCGCCCTTGTCGCCGACGCGCTTGAGGGTCCACCACTCGTCGCCACCGTCGACCTGCTGCACAAACGCGAGGTCGTCGTAGAGGAATCCCTGGCGGATAGACCAGTTGCCGTGTGCGAACGTGCTGCGGAGCTCCTCGAGGTCGGCGCACTCGCTGAATTCGTAGGGGTACTCTTCCAGGAACGGGTCGTCCTGCCAGGGGTAGCCGTCCTTCATGACCCAGCCGCTCTCCTGGCACTTCTCCATGAGGGAGCCGTATGTTCGCTCGTCGATCCTCATCGCCTTGACCTCTTCCGCTTTGCTTCCGTTTCCTCCGGAGCGCCCTGCGCGCATGCGTGTCGCGCAGGGTCTGCGGAGGGGGTCGGCGCGGATGAGTCCGGTTCAATTCGATGTGCGTTTAGCTCTCCCGGCCGCGCCTGCAGCCAGTAAAGCAAGAACCCTCCCGGCCGTGGGCGGGGAGGGTTCGTTCAGGTTCCCTAGGGGGTCTGCAAGTCGGAACTTTCTTGACTGATGCTATTCTTGACTAGGGGTGAAGGGTTCCAGCCTATGCAAGCGGTTCGAGGAAACCGTTTCCCAGCCGTCGGTTTACTTTGACGGCGGCATCGTGTATAAAGATGTTGGTGGTTCCGAAAGGGACTACTTTCAAGAGCCGGGGGTAGTCCCCCGGCAATTTTTATATACGGAGGTAGCGCGTGCGAGAAGGCTCCATATCGCTTTTCTGCGACGAGAGCGGCAATGTCGGCAAATCGTCGAAGTACTACCTCGTGACCCTCGTCTTCCACGACCAGAGCGACGATATCTCCGGCCACCTCGCCAAGTACGACGCCGTGCTGAAGCAGTCCGGGATCCAGGACGTCCCGTTCCACATGACGCCGTTGCTGCGCGCCCACAACCAGTACAAGGACCTGGACATCCAGACTAGGAAGCGGATGCTGTCTAAGTTCTCCATCTTCGCCCAGCACCTGCCCTACGAGTACCACACCTTCTCGTACCGGAAATCGGAGTTCGCGACCGACGACGAGATGTTTGCCCGTATGAGGCGCGACCTCGTCACGTTCCTGTTCGACCACCTTGGATATCTTCAATCGTTTGACCAGGTAAAACTCTATTACGATGACGGGCAGGACGAATTGAACAGGGTGCTGCATTCCGCCATCGAGTACGCGATCTCCAAGGAGGCCTACATCTACCGGGATGCACGGCCCCAGGACTACCGTCTTGCCCAGGTTGCGGACTTCGTGTGCGGCATCGAGCTCACTGAGCTCAAGTACGCTGCCAAGGAGGCAACGGCCACCGACGAAACCTTCTTCGGCGGCAGCACGTCGTTCAAGAAGAACTTCCTGAAGCAGGTGCGCAAGCATCTGCTCGCGTAAGGCATGACGCCACGTCAGCGCGCGATGCCTGAGTGGAATCTCGAGATCCTGGCCAATAAAAAACATGCGGCTGAAGGCGCAAGCACCCGCAGCCGCTAAAAGCCGTTTGGCTTTTCACAACACCCCTATCCTACCACGCCCTTCCCCCGACGCCGCCGGTCGGCATGCTTGAGCACGACGACGTCGCACATCTCGCTGATGCGCGATACGATCGCCTTCGCGCTCTCCGCCTCGCCGCTGCGCGACATGCGGCGCTCGAGGTCGGGGAGGGAGTACTGCGACGTGAAGATGGTTGGCAGCATGTTCTCGTAGCGACTATTCACAACCTGGAACAGCGTCGTGACCGCCCACTGATTGGCGTTCTCCTTGCCAAGGTCGTCGATGATGAGCAGGTTCGCGTTGCAGAAGTCGGCTGTGCCACGCGTGGGCTGCCCGTGCTGGTTGCTGTAGATCTGGTCGAGCATCGTGAGCGAGGTGACGATGAGCACGGAGTAGCCCGACCAGATGAACGACTTGGCGATGGCGCTTGCCTCGTAGGTCTTGCCCGCGCCCACGCCTCCGACGAGGTAGAGACCCTTGCCGCCCGCATCGGCGAAGCCGTTGATGTAGTCGATGCACGGCTTCTGACTCACCTTGGCGTCGAGGTATTTGCGCCCGATGCCCGCGCGCCTGCATTTCGTCACGATGGCGCGCCGTGCCGCCTCCTCGCGTGCGCGCTCTTCCTCGGCCTTGATGCGCTCGTGCTCCGCAGCTTGGCCATCGCAGTCGCACTGGGTGGTGATGAACCACCGGACGACGCCGTCACTCCCGAGCCGCCCGAGCTGCTCCAGGGGCTTGCCGCAGAACGGGCAGGGCTTCTCCTCCTGTGGCTCGAACGCGAGCCCCTTCTCCTCTGCGTCCTGCATCGTGTAGAGCTTGAAATCGGCTTTCATGTGGTTAGTCCTTTTCTATTCGAAGTATTTGTTATCGGCCTTTGCTATTGGGTGAACATCCTTCAGGGGAGGCTCTGAAGCTTCTTCAGAGCTGGCGGCATCCGGGCCTGCAGCTTCTGCAGAGGCGCCCCACCCCGCCGCTGAACTTCCTTCATGGGGTGGAACTCCTGCATCTGCAGGTTCTTCAGACCTCAGAGGCAAGACGCCAGCTTCTGCGAGCGGCCCGTACGCCGGCTTGTAGCACTTGCTGCCGATCTCGACGGCCTCGGCGCAACGCGCCGTCTCCTCAATCAGCCCCTTCGCCTTCAGCCGCGCGACCGCATCGAAGACCGCGCGGTCACTCACGCCGAAGAACGCGGCTGCGCTGTGCTTGCTCTCGAAGTACTCCCGACCCGCCTGGTGGAAGCCGAAGATGCGGGCGTAGACCGCCAAGTCGGTGCCCTTCAGCCCCAGCTTTTGGCCCATGAAGTCCCAGACCGTGACGAACGAGCGGCCCGAGAGGTCGAATACGGCTTTGGCGGGTCTTGCCATCTCCCGTCCTAGAGGTTCTCGTCAACGGCGCAGCACTCGAGCAAGTCCTCGATGTTCTTGCGCGTGAAGCGCAGGGACTGTCCGATGCGGACGCCGCAGAGCGCGCCGTCCTTGATGAGGCGGTAGACCGTCGTGTTGCTAACCTGCAGATACTTCGCCACCTCGGAGATGGTGAAGAGCGGCGGCATGCACTCGAACTTTCCATGTCCGCGGTCCTCGATGGCCTGCGCCATCGCTTCCTCGATTTCCTTGTTATCCCGCATTCGCATACCTTGCTTTCTGCTGACGCCCGCTGCACGGCCGTGGCGGCAGGCTGTTCGATTTGTCGTGTGCACGGCGCCATTTAATCGGTTTGATTCGCCGTGCAAGCCGAAGGGCACCCTTTCAGGTGCCCTAGGGGGTCTGTAAGTCGGAACTATTTGATCAGGCTTCGGGATAGCTCTCCTCCGGCAGGACGGTGAAGCCGCGCAGCCATTCGATGAGCTCGTCCCGGAGCACGAACGACCCGCGCCCGCCGTTCGGCCACCTGCGAAGCGGCAGCGGATTGCGCGGTCTCTCCGCATAGGCGTAGACGCGCTTCTTGCTGATATGGAGCAACCGGGCGACCTCGTTAGGGGAGTAGGCGTCCTGGGGCAGAACCGGCTGCTGCACGAGCCGCATGACGAAGAGCGCGTTTCCGGAGCTCTCGCCCTCGACCTTCATGTCGGGAATTTTGATGGTGGGTTCTCTCGCGTCACTCATGCTGCCTACTTCGTGCAGTGTGTGGGAATCGACGAGGAACGTCGTCGCTTTTATTTTGCACGCAAGGAGCAGTGGCGTCAGGCATCATCGTCGTGATCCTTACCGTCACTGAACCTGAACATGACCAAGATGGTATTGCGCTTCACCCACCCCGCTAACTCGGGTCTGCTTATGAACATCCCGCGCTTGGAGTTCTCGAAACATCGGAAGGGCAGAGGGTCGTTCCTTCTCCTCGCAAGGCTGCGCACCTTCCCTTCGCTCGTAAGGAGCAGGGTGGCCACATCTTTCACGGTGTAGAAATCCTTTTGTGGTACATGGGGTCTGTCATCGCATCTCAACGTCTTTGCCATCGGTTCGCCACTCCTTCATCTCGCAATTTGACACGCGGGATGAGCCGGGGCTTGGTACATTCTCTGAGAGACTCTCGGTCCGCAGACCTTCAGCAGTTCGAGTGGCGGGCTTGACGTAACGCCGTCGCTTAGGAATCGGGCGCACATCGACTTGCATCGTGGTGGGTCCCAGCCGATAGGGTCCCGTCGCGGATCACGTGCAGCCCCCACGTATGCAAGGCAAAATTCCATTAGCCCTCCAATGATCGCCATCGCTCGAATAACAGGCACGTCGGCATCCAAGCCAGCCTATGCTTCTCGCTCTGTTCATACGACAGACGACGAGTTATTGAGCTTCAGAGAGGGCGTATCCCTTCGCCAAGCGTCGCTAAGGAGCATGTCCCACATTTCTCCATCAAGGACTGAGGCTTAGGGCGCGGCAGTGCAGGTCGCAATATCTCAGAACTCGGATCACGTTCGGTATCGGCCTCAGACAGGTGGTCTTCAAGAGAAGGCACAGGGCCCACCGCGCGCCTGCAGCGGTAGGCCCTGTGCCTTTTTCATGCCCGGCGGGCGCATCTGTTTGCGGGCTTCCCCCTATCGTCCGAGCCAGCTCGCGTTCTTTCCCTGTACCTCGACCATGTCTCGGTAGATGCCCGCAGCTGCTGTGAGTTCTCCGTGGGTGCCGCCCTGCGTGATGCGTCCCCCGTCGATCACCAGAATCCGGTCCGCGCTCCTGATGGTATTCAGGCGATGGGCGATCACAAGCAGGGTCTTGCCTGCACACAGCTCGCCTATCGCCTGCTGGATGGCGCCCTCATTGTCGACATCGACGCTGGCGGTGGCCTCGTCGAGGATGACGATGGGTGCGTCCTTCAGGATGCAGCGTGCGATGGAAATACGCTGGCGTTCGCCTCCCGAAAGAGTGGCGCCGCCCTCGCCGACGACGGTATCGTAGCCGTCGGGCAGCCTGTTTATGAACTCGTGGCAGCATGCCTTGCGGGCTGCGGCCTCCACCTCCTCGCGCGTGGCGTCGGGGCGCCCCATCAAGATGTTGTTGTAGACGGTGTCCTGGAACAGGTAGACTTGCTGGAACACCATGCTGATGTTGTCCATGAGCTCTGCAAGCGGCACATCGCGCACGTCCAGGCCGCGTACCAGCACCGATCCCCCACTCGTGTCCCAAAAGCGCGCCAGCAAGTTCGCCATCGTGCTCTTGCCGCTTCCGGAGCGGCCGACTAGCGCGTACATGGTGCCGGGGTTCTGCGCGAAACTCACGTCGTGGAGCACCTCGTTGTCGCCATAGGAAAAACTCACGTTCTTGAATTCGATTTCCGGCGTTCCCCCTGCCGACTCGCTCGGCAGATGCTGTGCCCCCTCGTCCGGCAGCTCAGCTTGCCTCATGACGTCTTCGATGCGATCGAGGCAGCTGTTCATAACCGTGAGGCGTGTCGTATCGCTGTTAAGTGCCTTGATGGGCGCGAACACGTCGAAGACGAAGAGCATGAGGCCGACCGCAAACGGCCCCGCCATCAAGCCTGCGTCCTGAAGGGCGATCGCCGCGACGAGAATTGCAACGGCGCCGATCGCATACAGCAGGTACAGAAGGCGCTCCCACGTCGTCTGATGGTGCTCGAATGCGATGTTCTCCTCGCAGGAGCGGTCGAAGTTTTTTCTGAGCTCGGCAGACTGCGCGCCCAGGAGGTTGTATGCCTTGATGATGGGCATGCCCTCGAGGTAGTCGATGACTGAGTTCGTGAGCTTCTCGCTCTGCTCTTGGCGCGTCGCGCTGTCAGCTAGGGCGCTTGTCCGTGCATGCCTTGCCATGGCAATGATCGCCAGAAGGATCACGAGTGCGAGCAGGGCAAGCCAGGGGCTCACCCATGCGAGCATGATGAGCATGATTGCCTGGGTGAACATGTAGCCCATGAGGTCGGCGATGGCGGTGGTCACGGTTTCCTCGATGAAGACCATGTCGGTCGATAGCACCGAGCTGATCTTGCCGATGGTGCCTTCGGTGAAGTAGCCCATGGGCATGCGGCGCAGATGCGCACCCAGCTCCATGCGCTTGTCCGCCATGATCAGGTAGCCGGCGCTTGCCTGCAAGCGGTCGGACGCGTAGGCGCAAAGCGCCTGCAACGCCAGGCACACCGCCATGGCTACCCCTAAGTTTATGCAGAGCTGCACATCTGTGGTGCCTTCGTAGAAGCCGATGAGGCTAAAGAAAGCGAGGGCGATGGGCGCCTTGGAAAGCAGCGAGCGTAGGAAGGAGAACACGAACGCAACTTTGACGCGTCCGCCATAGGCGCTCGCGAGCCTGAAGAAACGGCGAATCAGCTTAATCATGGTTCTCCTCCCCGCGTCTTGTGGACACATGCCATGCCGAGCTGGAACATGATACCTTCCAAAGCGATTGGTATCTCTCGCAGCGGTCCAGCAGCTCCTCATGGGTACCGCTGTCCACTATCTGGCCAGCGTCCATCACGCAGATCTTGTCGGCACCGACGATGGTCTGCAGGCGGTGCGCGATGACGACAACCGTTTTCCCCTCGATGACCGAGGCGATGGCGCGTCCCATGCGCTCTTCGTTCTCTGGATCCATGAAGGCGGTCGCCTCGTCGAGCACCACGACAGGCGCGTCTTTCAGAAGGGCCCGCGCAAGCGAGACGCGTTGACGTTGGCCGCCCGAGAGGAGCTTTCCTGAATCTCCCGCATTCGCGTCCAGACCGCCTGGCACCCTCGTTAAGAATTCGTCACATTGGGCGCGACGGGCGGCTTCTTCCACTTCCTCGTCAGCCGCATCGGGCCTTCCCATGCGGATGTTCTCGCGCAGGCTCGTGTTGAAGAGGAACTGCTCCTGGCTCACATAGCTGATCTGCGCGTTCAGCGCTTCGAGGCTCATGTCGCACAGGTCCTGCCCGCCCAGCCTGATGGCGCCACCGTTGACGTCGTAGTAGTGAACGAGCAGGCGCGCCAGCGTGGACTTGCCGCTTCCCGATTCACCTACCAGTGCAACCGTGCTGCCCTCGGCAATGTCAAGGCTCACGCCGTGGAGCACCTCCTCATCGACATAAGAAAAGTGCACGTTGTCAAAGCGGATGCTGTGGCCGTTCCCAGAGAAGGGCGCATTTGTCTGCTTGAGGGGCTCTGCATCGATGGCGGACTCAAGCGCCTCAATCTTGTGGTTAATCTGCGGCATGACGGATATGAAACTCATCGCGCGCATGAGCGGCGCACCGATTCCGAATCCCAGGCACAGCACCAGCACAAGGTCGGGCAGCGTTGAGAACCCTTGGAGCACGAGCCAAGAGCCCACGGGCAGGGTGACCATCGCCACACACGGCAGGATCGACCCATAGAGCGCCATCCATGGCCAGCTCGCGCGGTACCAGTCGATTGTGAGGTCGCGGTAGGAGCGGATGTCGTCCTCGAAGCGGCGGTAGCTCTCGCCGTCGCGATTAAAGACCTTCACCACCTCCATGCCGTTCACGTACTCGATGATGGTGGCGTTCATCTTCTGGGCGCTGCCGTAGTAGGCTCCCATGCGGCTCATGCCCACCTTGTACATGATGGAGCTGCACAGGATTCCCAAAGGGAGCGAGCACAGGCCCAGCAGGGCGAGCTTCCAGTCCACGAAGAACATGGCCGCGTAAACCACTATCGGTACGAGCAGGTTGGCGAGACCTTCGGGCAGGGCATGGGCAAGCAGGAGCTCGATGCTGTCGACGTCATCGACGAAGAGTTTCTTGAGCGCACCCGTGCCCTTGTCCTGGATGGTGCCCAGCGGCTGGCGCTCCAGCTTGGACTGCATGGCACAGCGCAGGTTGCGCAGGATGTGGAAGGCGGCGTCGTGCGAGATGCTCAGCCCCCGCACGTAGAGAAGCGCATGGAAGATACCGCAGATGAGGATGGCGAGCACCCAGGGAAGCGCTGCGGCGACGCTCAGGGGCTCATGCCCCAGCAGAGGACGAATGATCTGGAACAGAAACGCGTACTGCGCAACATAGGCGATGAGCGCGACGAGCATCGCTCCCATCGCCGCGTAGGTGCGGCTTTTATACGGGCCTGCATAGGCGAATACGTTTTTGAACATGGCTGATTTCAAAACTCCTTTACATGTTGTGGCACATGCCTTGAGAACAACGCTGCGACTGCCTCTTGTCCCGTTTGGACATTCAAGTCTGCCTGCAGCCCGCCACCGGCAAGGCGGATAGCCCGCGTACAGCAGCGCGCCACGAGCTCGTGGTCATGTGTGATGACGAAAACGATCCGACCATCGCCTGCGAGCATACGGATGAGCTCTGCCACGTGCTTGAGATTCAGCCCATCAAGCCCACTCGTAGGCTCGTCGAAGACAATGATTTCGGAGTGCTTCATGAGGGCAGCGCCAATCGTCACCCGCTGCTTCTGCCCGCCGGAAAGCGATGCCGGATGGCGGGACTCAAGTCCGGAAAGCCCCAGGCGCTCGCACACTTCTGCGGCACGTGTTTTGGCGTCAGCTTCGTCTTCTGTCCCGAGCAGGAGCTCGGCTTCCACGCTTTCGCCAAACAGCTGGTAATCGGCATCCTGCATGACGAAGTACGACGCCTTTCTGAGCATCCGGGCGGTCATGCGCTTCCCGTTGAAGCGGATTGCGCCTTTAGTGGGCTGCCGAAGGCCGCAGAGTATGCTCGCGAGCGTGGTCTTCCCCACGCCGTTTGCTCCGACAAGCGCTATCACCTCGCCGCCATGCGCCTGCAAGCTCACATCCCTTAAGACTTCGTGCCCGCGCTTGTAGGCGAAGGACAGCCCAGACACGTCGAGATTGGGGAGTTCTTCAGTGGGCTTCGCCGACGCTCGAATGCTCTCGATGGCATGTTCAGGCGACGTCTGCCTCAGGGAGTACCGCTCGCGCTCGGCGGCACCGAGCGCGAGGAACTCGCCCCGTGTCAGTTCCGCTACATTCTTCCCACCTGACATGACGACGGCACGATCTATGACGCCGGCAAGGTACTCGAGCCGGTGCTCGACGATGACGATCGTGCGTCCTTCACGTTTGAGCTTTGCGAGCACTTGAGCCAACTGCCCGGTCGCCGCAGGGTCGAGGTTCGCCGAAGGCTCGTCGAGCACGAGGATGGGCGGGGAATAGGCATGCACGGACCCGATGGCGATGCGCTGCTTCTCGCCGCTCGACAATCTGAAGATGCTGCGTTCGAGGAGCCCGGACACGTCGAGTGCGCAGGAGGACAGGGCAATGCGATCAAGCATCTCATCTCGGGGCATCCCCATGTTCTCGCAGGTGAACGCCATCTCTGACGTCGTGTCGGTGGTGAAGAACTGCGAACGGGGGTCTTGGAACACGTTGCCCACGGTTGCAACGAGCTCTTCGACGCCCATGTCGGGCACGCTTTTGCCGCCGAGCTCAACAATCCCCGTCATCTCGCCTTCGAGGAAACGGGGAATCAAACCGCCGATAAGGCGTGCAACCGTTGTTTTGCCGCTCCCGGAAGGACCGCATACCAAGACGCACTCTCCCTCGGAAACCCGAAGGCAAAACGAGGATATGCTGGGCACATCGGCTCCTGCATAGCGAAACGTAGCGTTTTCAATCGAAATCATGCGATCACCTGCCAAATCACGATCTCACCGAGCGATGTCGTGTTGACGAAGGCGACGAACGCCGCAAAGGCGGCAAGCGCAAAGAAGGCGGCGACGTCCTTCCAGCGCATTCGCACATCACGCACGCACGTGCGCCTTCGCTCGCTTTCGATGCCTCGGCTAACGGCAGAAAGAGAGAGTTCGTCTGCAACCTTGAGACAGCGCATTAGGAGCGGCACCATGAGGTGTTCGAGCGCGGCGAGCGGCCTTCGCAGGGCGCCTATGCCCGTGAGCTCGGACCCGCGCATCCTGAGCGCATCGCGTATGTTCGACGTCTCCTTGCCGATGGTGGGGAGGTAGCGCAGGGCTACTGCGAGGGGGATCGTCACTTCTTTGGGGAGGTGCGCACGCTCCAGCGCGCATATCAACTCGCCCGTGCGCGTGCCCTGAACGAACCATGCAACCAACAGGAACACGGGGATGAACTTCACGAGCGTGAAGCCGACAACTAGCAGAATTGTCGAGAGAAGCGGTAGCCGATAGATGGCGGAAAGCGCCAGCAGGAGATTCATGCCCGCGTAGATGGCGAGCGCTGTGCCGGCTGCTCGGGCGCTGCCGCCCGCTGCGGCGAGCATGAATGCCTCAGCAGCAATGATGAGTACGATGACCTCGCTTTTTGCTATGAGGCACAGCGTGCTCGTGACAATCACGATAGCGAGCTTCGTACGCGGGTCGAGACCTCTCACGCCGCTCGGGATGGTGGATATCAGCCGCCGCGCCTCGTCTGTGCTCTCTGCGTTTTCCGCCATGCTGCATGCGCTCGCTTCTTTAGGCGCTACTCTTCGACGAGGCCCGCACGTACAAAGTGCTTGCGCATCACCTTGCGGCCGATGAGGCCGCCGGTGAGGGCGAGCGCTACGCCGACGACTACCATCACGAGAAGCATCGGGTCAGAAATGAAAGAGTTGAGGGTGGCGCTGTACTCAGCGGGAATGCCGTTGCGCTGCATCGTCGCATTAAACGCATCGCGCAGCAGGACGATGGCACCGCTGTAGCCGAACGAGAGACCGGCAACGCTCACCGCGTAGCTCGCGAGCATGCGCTTCGGACTGCGGGGATTGCCCCACATGACAACGTCCGCGACGACGCAGGATACGAAGAAGCACAGTACGGTGAACCAGAATGTGCCCATTACCAGGAAAATTAGGCTGTAGACCACGCCCGAAATCGTGAATACCCCGCGCTTGGGAACTTTGGCGAGCATCAGCATGTAGATGATGCCATTGGGAATTGCTGCCAGCACTGGGTAGAAGGGGTTCGTGATGGGGGAAAGCCCGCAGACGATTCCTATCACCATGCAGACGACCGCCGCTGCAGCACCGAGAATACCGACAAGGACGAGATCTTTAACCGACAGTCTGTCGACAGCCCTTTCAACATGGCTCATAGAGGCCTCCTTGGTTCGCTTGAACTATTCGGTCTCTATTTGACTGTTTTCAATGGGTTGCATCAGCCGAAAACGATTCAAAATTAGCCCGAATTCGGTATTTCATCGGGGCGACTTCGGTTAAATGGCGCTTGGAGAAACGCCGTAGCGCTCTTTGAAGGCCTGTGAGAAATGGCTTGGATTCGCATAGCCTACAGTCGCTGCTGCCTGCGCCACGCTCATTCCCTGTGCCTCGATGAGCGCACGAGCCCATTCAAGCCGGCACGAAATCACATATGTATGGATGGTGATGCCGTAGGCCCGCTTGAAGGCACGCGAAAGCTTCGACTCACTCAAGCATGCCATTCGGGCGAGCTCGGGGTATGTTGGCGGGTCGATAAGCCTGGAATCGAGAATATGCTTTGCCTGCTCCACGGCTTCGTAATCCGACTTGGAGATGCCATTGCTTTTCCGATGGGCGTTGATATCGAGCATGGCGACAATCGAGGCGAGCAATTCGAGGATTTTTCCCTCTGCGTACAGTTTGCCAGCGCAGCCAATGAAGACGTTGTGCTGTAAAGAGGCCAAGGATGATCTCATGGCAGGGGTCATGGGCGCCTCGAACCCGTCCGCGCCCTCTAGAATGGTTCCGATGTCGCCATCCGCATCGCTCCGGCCCATCCCGCCCAAGGGAATGCAAAGGCTGACGAAGTCGTATTCTAGGTTTTGAAGATAGCAGATGCTGTGGGACCCCCTGCTTCCAGACTGTATGAAGAGCGAGTCGGTATCAACCGACTTGGCAACCCGGCGGGCGGCGGGACAACCGGGAATCCATTCGACTCCTGCCCCGATGCAGAATCCCACATTGACCGATCGAGACGGCCCCTCGCCAGAGAAGCTCATGTTTCTTGAGAATAGCATGCGATGCTCGCACGCAGCGATGGAACCCGAGGTTCCAAGCGAACAGATGCGGCCAGCGCCTACATCTTGCGGAATAGGGAAGTTGATCCAGCTGCCTGAAACCGCATCTCGATGGGCCGCGTATATCGTGTCACGGCTCTCAGAAAGCCGCGATGTTGTTTGCCCTTTGTTCACGTGCTTCGAACCATACCTTCGCTCGCTAAAGTTAGAACTACCTAACTATTTTTTCATTGTATCGCAGTATCCTCATTACCCTGGCTCTCGCTTTCGGTCAGTCCGATTCGAAAACACGAGAGAATCCTTACCGCATCGCTCCATCACCCTTCGCACTTCTGGTGCTCATCGGCCGCAACGTCAACTCATCCGGACCGTAAAAAGCGGGCGGGAACAATCCGTGGCCTATTCGGAGACACGGGTGTTGGTTCATCCTGATCTATCAGAGAATGGAGCGTGGCCTGCTGAAAATCGAATTTCGGCTACACTGACTTGCCGAATACAGAGCATTATCAAATCTCTGGCAACCACCCAAAAAAACGGGAACAGTTAAGCCGAAAATAACCCCTTTGGCGATGTCTATCAGGGGAAATCCGGTCCTCGCACCAAGATTTCGAGAACGCCTGCACCAACGCCACGATGAGGTCGCAGAAACAGCAGGGAGCAAGGAGGATCAGGACCTGGACAACAGAGGCGTTCCAAATCGCAAGTTCTAGGAAGTTCATGCGCAGGACCGGGGCGTGCAAAGACTACGACAAGATCGCGCGAATGATGGCTTGCGGGTTTTGCTTGATTCGGACGAAAACGAGGATTGCCAAGCCACCGGCGATTACTCCCGATGGGAAAACAGGGAGTAATCAAGCCCGAGAAGCACGTTTTCCCAGCAAAGGTGCAATTATTCTTCTCCGCCCGAATCAACGGTTGATTCGGGATTGATTCGGACGAGGCAGCACGGGGCGAACGAAGTGACACGAGATGGAATCAGGTAAGACCATGCGGACAACTGCAACGATTGAGTGGGAATAAATACCGATACAAACTCGTATCGGTTCGTGACAAAGCGACGCCCCCTGAAAACACCAGTTCAGGGGGCGTTTTCTTATGTCTTTAGCACGGATTAAACAAATCGTATTACGCCTTTTCTGGCGACAATATGACAGTTGATTCCACGACAATCGTAATAGGTTTTGAGGTGAAACAAGTCTTTTAACTGGGAAAACGCGTTGCCTGCAATCATTCCCCATGAATAATGAATCGATATAAATTCGTATCGCTATCTGCGGTTACCCCAAACAGACCACCAAACCATGCACTACTAATGGAACGATACGTTTTCGTATCGGTACTATCATTTACCGGCAAATCATCTTCTGTCGCAGTTTTGTCACACTGAAAAAGCCCTGCTGAGCAGGGCTTCGCTAATTTAAAGCGCATCAATCGCTACACTTTGAAGGAATCTTTCCAGGCGAAGTACTCGCTCTCCGTGATCTCTTCATCTTCGTGGTCCCTGCGGCTTCTGTACCAAGCGCGAAGCGCTTTTGAAAGCAATTCCTGATCTGGGGCATCAGAGCCATCGGGCATGGCAACGACGACCATGCCATCGAGTTTGATGGGTTTGATGCCGAACCTCTCCTCGATATCGAAAAGCGCCTGCATCGCCTCATCAACAGTGCCAGCACAGTCGGAAACCAACGCCTCCCTGCTGACCCCGAGCTCAGCAGACAATGCATCTACAGTCGGGTCCTTGGGATAGCGCTCCCCGGCTTCATACTTCCTCAGGGTAATCTCGGAAACGCCTATGATCTCGGCAAGCTCCGCCTGCGACAGCCCCTTCGCCGCCCTCATCCTCTTGAGATTCTGCGCGAAACCCACCCGAGCCTCCTTGGAACTGTAATACCGAATATGGATTCGAGGGAGAATCCTTGTCGATACAAAATTGTATCGCTAATCTAATCTCCTGTATACAGATACAGAATTGTATCGGTAACTGAAAGGAGACCAGCTATATGAAGTCAAGACCTGATTAGAGATTTTTCAAAGTCTCTAGTTTTGTTTGGATTTGCACTTTGACAGTCGAATATCGAATGCTTCTGGGCGCAATGAACCGCATCGCGGA
>NZ_JANIPD030000008.1 GCF_024609215.1 Curtanaerobium respiraculi
CATTCGCGGCACTCGCGCTCGCGTGGCTGCTCGCGTCGAATGCCCTGGGCACGACCTATGTGAACCTCCTGCTGGTGCAGGTTGCCCTCGCGGTCATCTTCAGCGCGGCGTCGACGTACGTCTTGGATCGACATCTCGACTTGGAATAGCTCCATCCCGTGCGAATCCCCGTGACCAACTCGCGAGGAGAGGGCGACTGCGTCGCGCGCATCCTGGTTGAGTTCGGCTAGGCCAGGGAGCTCGACGAGGGGGTGCAGCGCATATACGACGAGATGGCGAGTTTCTTCCTGCATGAGCCCGTCTTCTCGGAGCCGAACGGCGCCTCGGTGCGGCTCACGCTCGAGAACAGCGCAATCTCATGCGTCCTGCGCCGGGGCGACTCGATTGCGAGCGACCTCGGCGAGGACGTGGTCGGCACCCTGGGCGAGTACGAGCTCGCCGCCCTCCAGTACGTGTACGGGAGGGAAGGTTGACGGCCAGGGAGCTCGCCGACCATCTCGGCCGCAGCGCCAAGGCGGTGCGCACGGCGCTGAAGTCCATGGTGGAGAAGGAGATTCTGGACTGGCACGGCAACATCGCTCACGACCCGTTGCAGTACTACTCCCTACATGGATTCGAGTAGAACCGGCCCGCCCTCACGGCAGCGCGGGCATGCGCGCCCTATCTTCGCGGCAAAGCGCGTTTATGGGCGTCTTCACGCGCTTGGGCGGCTTGCGGTAGTCGCAGACGTTGCGGGTCACGAGCTCTGCGGCCATGCCCCATTTGGCGCCCGCTTCAAAAGGCGGAAGGGCTTGGCCACGCTTTTGGGCGCGTAGCCGTCGGCGGTCATGCTCGCCGTCCATCCCTCCACATCCGCGATCGCGAGGGGCGACATCGGTGTGCTTCCCAGGTAGCGGCACGTGGGCGCGGTCTCGGATCGGTCGCCGCCACAGTGGAGGGCTCTATGACGCCGGAGGCTTCCTTGTGGCGCAGGAACGCGTCCATGAACCACCGCAGCGTCATGCCGGCGACGGCACTCCCACTTACGTAGCCGGCTGCGTACCGCCAGAAGGGCGGCCCGTGCGACCTGTGGACTCCGCGTCTCCCGCCTCCACGCTCTGAGGGGAAGGAACTTCGGAATCTCACTTCCGAAGTTTCTTCCGAAGTTGCCTCCGAAGTTCCGAAGTTGATAGAATGTCGCCTGACCAAGTAAGGAGGGCGCTATGGAGAAAGAGGCGCTGGGGAGCGCGCTCGACGCGGGCGAGGGAGCCCAGGTTGAGTTCAAGCGCTGCGGCTCGCTTCCGGGCCACGACGTTTTCGAGACCATCTGCTCGTTCGCCAACCACTTCGGCGGTAGCATCTATCTCGGCGTGACCGACAAGGGCGAGGTCGAGGGCGTCGGCGGGCGCTCCCTGGAGTTACAGCGCAACATCGCGAGCGTAGTGCGCAACCCCAGCTCCTTCAAGCCGTCGCCCGTGGTCGGGTTCGACGAGGGCACGCTGGACGGAAAGGCGGTTCTCAGGGTGTGGGTGCCCGAGGGCCCGGAGCTCTACCGTTACAAAGGCGTCATCTACGACCGCGTCGCCGACGCCGACGTGAGGGTGGACGCCACGGCGCAGATAGCGGCGCTTGCCGTGCGCAAGCAGCAGCTCTACACCGAGGGCCACATCTTCCCGCACCTGAGCAGGCAGGACCTGCGCGACGACCTCATAGCCCGCGCCAGGCGGATGGCCGCCGTGCGCAGGCCGGGGCATCCCTGGGCCTCGATGTCGGACGATGAGCTCCTGCGAAGCTCCCGCCTCTGGGGCCGCGACGCCCAGACGGGGGAAGAGGGCTACAACCGCGCCTGCGTGCTTCTGCTCGGCACCGACGAGGCGATTCTCTCATGCTGCCCGGCCTACCGCACGGACGCCGTCTTCTCCCGGGGCGGGGCCGACCGCTACGACGACCGCGAGCTCGTGGCCACGAACCTGCTCGACTCCTACGACAGGCTCATGGCCTTCTGCCGGAAGCACGTGGACGACCCGTTTGTGCTCGAGGGCGACGCGCGGGTGAGTGCCCGCGACATCGTGTGCCGCGAGCTCGTGGCCAACACCCTGGTGCATCGCGAGTACCTGAGCCCCGTCCCCGCTCGTCTCACGATAGACGGGCGGGGCATAGAGACCCTCAATGCGAGCAAGCCCGCCTTCGAGGGAAGGCTCGACCCCGGTAATCTCATGCCCGTGCCCAAGAACCCGGTAATCGCCAACTTCTTCCTGCAGGTGGGGCTCTGCGAACAGCTGGGAAGCGGCACGCGCAACCTCTACGAGTACGCGCCGATGCTCTTCGGCTCCCGACCCATGCTCGAGGAAGGGCAGGTGTTCAGGGCCTTCGTGGCGGACGAGCGAAGGGCCGCGTCCGATGCTGCGGATGCCGCCAGCGCATCGTTCACGGGGGTGGATGCCATTATCATGGATTTGCTGTCGGAGTCGGAGACCGTCACGTCCCGCGAGGTCGCGCAAGCCGCGGGAGTCACGGTCAGGACTGCCAATGAGCACCTGAGAAAGCTGGTCGGAGAGGGCCTGCTCGAGGCACAAGGGTCGACCAACCGCCGCAGGTACGTTCGCATGGCGAAAAGGTAGGAGCCGGCGGCGTCGCGGGAGCGATGAGCTTCCCGCGACCCATCGCAGTGCTATTCTATCCATGGGTCCAAGTAGGTTCGAGCAAAATCGGTCGATCTGCGGGGCTCGTGAGCCCGAGTGGGCCTGATCAGGCTCTTGCCCCTACATCCACCTGAGCGCAATGCGCGCTATCGCCTTGGTCACCCGCAGCAGCTCTCTAAGCGCCCGCATTGCCGGCCTCCTTCGCCTTGGCCATTTCCAGCAACGCTTCCAGCTGTCCCACGGCGAACATGCCGGCCACCTTCTCAGCCGCTCGCCTGTCGCTTCCCCGCGCCTTCTCATGCCCCTGCTCGCGTACCTCAGCCTTCCTCCTAGGTGGTTTTCCACAGCACCGCCGGATCACGTATCGGGATTTTGCGGACCATCATAGGACCAGCAAGCGAACCAGCAAAAACCAGCAAATCGCTCGAAAAACGGGAGAACACAAGAAGTCACGGCATGGCATCTGAGAGCATCGTCTCGGCTGTTCACGGGCGTAAAATCTCCATCTTTTCTGCGCGCGGAGACATAGGACGAAACGCCCTGTATGCGCTGCGGGGAACCCGCAGGCGGTCGACGGGAACACGTTCGACGGCACGGAGGCGGCGCCCGTCGGAGCCTTGACACAGAAGGCCGCGTCGGCCGAGCCCGCCAAATGCGAGACGGCCTCGGCGGAGGCCACGGGGGTCACGCCCGCAAAGGCCGATCGGACGGCGGCAGGTGCGTCCTCCCTTCCGCAGACCGGGGACCAGCCGGCGCCCTCACCGCGGGCCTGCGCCTCCACCGGAGGTAGGGACGGGCCGTGACGGTTGGTCATCCCCCTGTCGCTTGCGTCTGCAGGGACAGTCACATGAGCGGGACAGCATTGCCGACCTAGGCTGGAGCGCGCGACCCTCGTATCCACCCCTGTATCCAGAGTAAGACCCGCCTAGCCTAGAGCCGAGCGGATGCGCCTTCAATCGCGCCGGCATGCGGCTTGGCCCGAGCGACCAGCACGGCCGGTAGCGGCGTAGCGTGCATACGGCTTCAGGCTGGAAAGTGCTGCTGTCGATTTGAGCTGATCCGAGAAAGGGCGTCTGCCCCGATCCCGAAGGCCCGGGGCAGACGCTTTGGGGCCTACCTCCCGTCGTTGAGGACGTTCTTGTGGTGGCGAAGGAGGGCCTTCTCGGAGCCCGTCACCAAAAGACTCACGATGTCGTAGCGGATGCTGGTGAGGCCCCCACCTCAGACTCGGCGAGGTACGCCGCCGCGATGCGCTCGAAGCGCTCCTGATCTGGCTCCTCCTTGGGTATGCCGTGGCCCCCGCACTTGGTGGCGGCGTCCACGAAGACGAGCTCCCCGCCGTCCATGGCGATGAAGTCGATGCCGTCCGAGCCGTGCGCCCAGCCCTCCTCCAGGACCTCGATGCCCCTGTGCTTCAGGTACGCGCGGATCGCCTCGTGCGACCTCTCGTCGATGCTCTTTCCCATGGCTATCTGCCTCCTCGTGTCGGGGCCCGCCCCCTTGGCGCGCCTTGCGGGGCGGATGGCGCCTGCGGGAAAGCGGCAGTGCAAGGGGTAAAGCGAAACGCGGATGCACCCGAGTCTTCCGAGGGGCGCCCCGTGCCCGTCGGAAAAGTTTTCGCGGCCCTTGCGCGACAGCGACCGTGGGCGAGTCTTCGCTCCCAAGGCGAGACGGGGCGGAGGGCGTGCGCGGAGGCCGCCCGTGGGAATGCGGCGATGAGGTTGTGGCGAGGCGTTGCGTGCCTGTTTGCCGGGGCGTGTGGTGGAGGCGAGGTTGTGCTGGCCGGCTGCTGTCGGCTTCGCTGGACGACGGGGTGCTCGCGTAGGTGCTGTGCGACGTGCGGTGGCCATGCCCATGAGGTGCCCGGATGCTTCGCGCCGTCATGGCATGCCCGCTGGGGCGTGTGGAGGTCTCGACGTCCGTCATGGCGTTGTGACCAGTGGCGGGTTGAGAAGGCTGCTCCGTCACCACGCCGATCGTCCCTACGGGAGGTGGGCCCATGCGGCTGTCCTTGCCTTCGGGTTCGGGGCAGGGTGGATTGCAGACGAAAAGGCAAGGTAACGGGTACAATTCGTGCCCGTTACGCCTATTGCCGTGCTGCTCTAAGGTCGCAATTTGCGACCTTAGAGCTAGAGACCTCATTTTTAACTTGCCAAGCGCGGCGACAATCGAGCCAATGACGGCGGAGTCCTCAAGCTTGGCGATGGCAAAGCTCCTCTTGCCGGCGTCCTTCAGCGACGCACCAATCAGGTAGCCCTCGGTACCGTCCAGGACGAGGAAGCGGTCGTGGAACGAGGCCGTGTGCCTGACCTCGAGCTTCGGGTACTGTGCGTTGAAGGTCTCGACGTCGCGCTCGGTGAGGCTGGTCTTGGGGTGCGTCCACATGGTGACGGAGACGCCCGGCTGCTTCTTGGCGAGGATGTTGAGCGTCCCCGTGTCCACGTAGCCGTCGACAAGGACGATTTCGCTTTCGGCCCTCTGCACGAGCGAGACCAAGAGCTCGAATGCGTCGTAGACCCGTCCCTCGAAGAAGACCTTCTGGCTCGGCGCCTCGTGCGCTCCCATGTAGTCGAAGACGCGCTCGAAGCGCTCGTCGGTCGAACGCTCTAGGCTGTCCAGCCTGTGGTCGATGCTCCTGATCTGCTCGAACATATGGGCGTTGTCTGCGATGAAGTGGCGCATCTCGACGAAGGCGTCCATGATGCGCACGCTCACGTCGACAGCCGTGTCGCTGCGCAATACGGCGGAGAGCATCGACACGCCCTGCTCAGTGAAGACGCGCGGAGGCTTTCGCCTGCCACCCCAGCTCCCAGATCTTGAAATCACAGATTGTGATTTCAAGATCTCCGACTCCTCGTTTGTGAGCCTGAAGCAGAAGCGTTCTGGGAAGCGACCCGGATTTCTTGTGGCTGCCTGATTGATCGCCCTCGTCTCAACGCCATACAGTTCGGCAAGGTCGCTGTCGAGCATGACCTGCTGGCCACGCACGGTGTAGATCATGTCCCTGATTCCCGCGTCGCTTGAGAACGCGATTGATGCTTCTGTCTTGGAAGGTTCTTTATCGGGCATGGCCGTAGCCTTTCTGTGCGAACCGTTGATGCGATTTCATCAAGCGCGCGCTCACATCCATCGCGAGACGGCGCGGAAGAGCCAGCGCGCGAAGCGCCAGACGAGCCTAAAGACGCCCATGGCCTGCCTCCTTCTCCTCTGCTGCGGCGAGCATCGCCCTGAGCTGGTCCGCCGAGAACGTGAGCGCGCCGGCGGCAGCGCTCGGCGCTGCGGCGGGGCTCGGGAAGTCGTAGAGCGAGTCGAGGTCTACGTCGAACGAGTCCGCCACCTTGTCCACGGCGGCGCGCTTGGCGTCCGGATCCACGTCGGCGTAGATGTCCAGGGTCATCGACACGCTCGCGTGCCCCAGGTAGCTCGCCACGGTCCTCACGTCGCAGCCGCCCACAATCATCATGGTGGCGAAGGTGTGCTTGAGGTCGTGGAAGGTGCACTTGAAGCCGTTCATCTTGCAGAAGGCGGCGAAGTCCTTGCCGAGCTGCGTGGGGTTGTAGGGCCGGCTCTCCTCCTCCTGCGTGCCCAGTATGTAGGGGTCTCCCAGCGCCACGCCCATCTCGCGCGTCACGCGCTCAGCGTCGCGGCGCCTGGCGGAGAGCATCGTGTCCAGGTGCCTGGTGAGGGGTATCGTCCTGGCGGAGCTCCCGGTCTTGGGCTCCTTCACGTAGAAGCCGCCCGGGCCGTTCCCCAGGGCGTGGCTCACGGTTATGGCGCCGTCGTCGGAGAGGTCGGACCACCTGAGGGCGCAGACCTCGCCGCGCCTCATGCCCGTGGTGAGGGCAATCTCCACCGCAAAGCCCAGCGGCTGGGGCTCTGCCTGCATGGCGAGGCGCAGCATGCGCGTGCGCTCCTCGCGCGAGAGCGCGTTGATGAGCGTCTTCACGCGCTTGGGCGGCTTGCAGAAGTCGCAGGGGTTCTTCGCTATGAGGTCCTGCGCCACGGCCCACTTGAGCGCCTGCTTGAGCAGGCGGAAGGCCTTCGAGCAGCTCTTGGGCGCGTAGCCGTCCGCGCTCATGTCGTGCATCCACCCGGAGATGTCCGGTATGGAGAGCTCGGCGAGCTTCGCGTTGCCGAGGTAGCGGCAGATGATGCGCGTCTCCGCGCGGTAGCCGCGCACCGTGGAGGGCTCGATGGTGCCGGAGCCCTCCTTGTGGCGCATGAACGAGGCCATGAAGTCGCGCAGGGAGACGTTGGAGGACGACGCTCCTCCCAGGAGCTCGAGCTCCACGATGAGTGCGTCGCGCGCCCGCTCCGCCTGCCTTTGCGTCTTGGCGACGAGGGTGTGGTAGGTCCTGACCACCTCGCCGGTTACGGGGTCGGTGTGCGAGAGGCTGCATTCCCATTGGTCCGTGTTGCGTCTTCGCCTGAGCGACCTGCTTGTGTACCTGGTGTCCATGTCTCCTCCTAACGAGTTTTCAACAGCCATTTGTGACCACCATTTTGACCACCAAAGTGACCACCAAATGACCACCAAACCGAAGATGGAGACATGGAAGCTGGAGATTCTGGAGAAGCGGGAGATTAGAAAAACCACAGGTCAGACGCATATCGGCTGCGCTGTGGATCGGCTAGATTTGCAGTGAAACGGCCTCTGACTCGCTCATAACCCGAAGGTCAGGGGTTCGAATCCCTTCCCCGCGACCAAAAAAGCCCCTGACCAGCACAAGCTGGTCAGGGTTTTTATTTGCGGGGGAATTTTCCATCCGAAAAGGTTTACCCCACCGTCATCTCCCCAGGAGGAAGTCAATGGCGTTCACGATGCGGATCCCATCGATGTTCGTTGGATAGTCGCCCTTCCCGACGACCACCATTTTGGGGAAGGCGTCGTGGATAATCCGCAGGGGCGCGAGCTCGCGCTCCAGGGTGCCCGGGTCGGTTATGTCCTCGCTCACCTGGATGTAGGTCGTCGAGTCGTCCTTCCGTGCGACGAAGTCGACCTCGCCGCCTCGGAGCTTCCCCACCGAGACCTCAAAACCCCCGTATCTCAGCTGCAGGAACACGATGTTCTCCAGCACCCTCCCGGGGTCGGCGCCCCGATAGCCTTCCAGGTAACTCCGGATGCCCGTATCCGCGACGTAGTGCTTGCCGAGCGTCTTCAATAGCTCCTTGCCTTTGATGTCGTAGCGCCGGACGGGGTAGAAGAGGTACGCCTCGACGAGCGCGCCTATGTAGGCGTCGACCGTGGAGTTGGCGACCTTCATGCCCTCGGAGTTTATGGCGCCGGCAATGCTGTTCACGGAGTTGGAGCTCCCGACGTTGTCCGCCAAGAATTCGCAGATGCGTTTCAGCAAATCGGGGTTGGTGATTCTCCTGCGGTCCCTTCTTCGGTCGCGTTCCAGTATGTCCCGCACGATGACCGTGTCGTGCAGGGACTTCAGGTACCTGCGATGCTCGTCCCGGTCAGGCTCGCGCAGCGCGAGGTAGGGGAAGCCCCCGTAGCGAGTCGACCGCCTTCTCCCAGCCTTCCACGTCCTGCAGCTCGTCGAAGAACAGATAGGGATGCGCGCTTCCCTTCGTATCCTCGATCACGAGGTCGTAAAGCTGGCGGTAGTCCCCAATTCCGTCGAAGCGCATGGGCTCCATCTTGTAGAAGAAGATGTCCTTCGTGTTCTTCCCTTGTGCCAGCAGGTCGTTCGAGGAGCGTCGACTTACCGCAGCGTCTGACGCCGGTCACCACCTTGATGACATCGGTGTCCTGGAATGCCTTGAGCTCGTCGAGGTATTTGTCGCGTGGAATCATCGTGTTCCAATCTTAAAAAATCGCAAAGATTGCAAGTTTTTGAGATTGTGCCACACCAGGCACGACGCGTCGTCCGAGTTGGGATTCGTGCGGACAAGGATAACGTGTTGGTGCATTGGCTTCGCTGCGATGGCCATTCATGGTGTTTGCGGGAGTGCACCTCGGATTGGTTGTTTCCGAGCGAGCTGCGCAAACACTGCGAGGGGAGAATTGGAAACGCCCGTTTTCCGAAATCGGGGGGAAACAGGGGGAATGCCAGAGAGCACGAGGAGCCACGAGAAACGAGAGCCGATAGAAAAATAGCGGTTTAGCGGGGGCTTTGGTTTTCTCAGCGGGAGAAACGGGACGTCCCGATACAAAAGACGCAGATTCATAACCCGGAGGTCGTTGGTTCAAATCCTGCTCCCGCGACCAAAATCACTCAATTGGCCTGCTAAACCGACGCTCCTATAGGTTGTCAAGAGGCAATCTATAGGAGTTTTATCGTATGAACGTGTAGTACCCATTCTCCAAGGTCAATTTTCTTGCGTGCTGGACAAAACTCCCCGTAGCTATTTTGAAACAGCTTCCTAGCTCTTTGGGCCCATAACCCGGAGGATTTGAGCGAGTCCTTGGACCGCTGGTTCGAATCCGGTTCCAGGGCAAGCTGAAGCTTGCCTGTCCTCGCTGTAATCGAGCTTCGCCATTCTGTGATTGCCTTTTCGGAATTAGGTCACTTTCGTGATTGAAATCCGATAAAATGAATGATAACATCATTCCGAAACTTGGTCACTATTGTTACTTAAATCCGAAATTGGGGTGCTATGATCCAGAGGGAACGATACATAAACCTTCTCGCAAGCAAGCAATGGAACGGCAGGGTAAAGGTCGTTACCGGGATTAGGCGCTGCGGCAAGAGCACCATCCTGTTCGACCTCTATAAGGACCGCCTGCTCACCTCGGGCGTGAAAAGAGAGCAAATCGTCGAGTTGGCACTCGATGACGATGCGAACGAGATGTACCACAACCCCCGGGAACTGTCGCTCTACGTGCGTGAGCGCATAGCGAATAGCGACGAGAAATATTATCTGATGATTGACGAGATCCAATACGCCATCTCGAAGGAAGAGCTGCGCAACCATGACGCGCCGGTGAGGATCTACGGCGTGCTGAACGGGCTGCTGCGGATGAATAACGTGGATATATACGTTACCGGCAGCAACTCGAAGCTGCTTTCGAAGGACGTTTCGACCGAGTTCAGGGGGCGCGGGGACGTCGTCCACGTGTACCCCCTCTCGTTCAGCGAGTTCTACTCCGCCAGGGGCGGGGACAAGCGCGACGCGTACGACGAGTACATGATGTTCGGGGGGATGCCGTACCTGTCGATGCTGGGCTCCGACGACGAGAAGTACGCGTACCTTTCCGACCTCTTCGAGGAGATATACTTCAAGGACATAGAGGAGAGGTACACAATCGAGCTGCCCGGCGTCCTGAGGAGCCTGACGAACTCCCTCTGCTCGTCGATCGGCTCGCTGACGAACGCGAGCAAGATATCTAGGACGATCAAGGGCGTCCAACGAGCCGACGTGGATCCAGAGACTGTCGACACCTACCTCGGGTACCTGCAGGAATCCTTCCTGTTCTCCAAGGCACAGAGATACGACGTCAAGAGGAAGCGGTACTTCGAGTATCCGTCGAAGTATTACTGCACCGACGTCGGCCTCCGGAACGTCAGGCTGGGGCTGCGGCAGATGGAGAAAACCCACATCATGGAGAACTGCCTGTACAATGAGCTGCTGGCACGTGGCTATTCCGTGGATGTCGGGGTGGTCGCGCTTCGCGAGAAGGACAGCAAGGGATCGATTAAGCAGAAGAACTGCGAGATCGACTTCATCGCCCGAAAAGGAAACAGGAAGTACTACGTTCAGTCGGCCTTGAGCATGGACGATTCAGCCAAAGAGAAGACCGAGCTGCGACCGCTTCTTGCAATCAAGGATTCCTTCCGCAAGATTGTTGTGTCGAGGTCGTACGGCAAAAGCTGGGTGGATGAGGACGGTATCCTGAGGATAGGCCTCATAGACTTTCTCCTCGACCAAAACAGCTTGGATAGGTAAGCGTGCGGAAGCGGCTCTTGGGGCGCTCAGGGGCGGAGGCAGGCGAGAGGCACAACAAGCACGCCGTCGTCCCGACGGTAGCCGTACTGCGTGCCCGTCACCACCAGTTTGAGATCGGGCGGCCTCAGCGGCACCTGCTTTTCCTTTTCGTTATGTTCCTCCACCAAGGATTCGATCTTGCAGAGATGCTTGGCGCCATCGTTGATTTCGTGCGACCCGAGCTTGAACTCGATGAGCGCGTACCTTCCGTCTGCCAGATGGAGCACGCCGTCCGCTTCGAGCCCGTAGCGGTCCCGGTAGTACGACATCTGACCGCCCATGGCGACCGAGTACGCCTTCAGGTCGCGGATGCACAGCGACTCGAACAGGAAGCCGAGCGTCTTGAAGTCGGTGTCGAAGTAGGATGGCGAGAGTCCCAAGGCTGCTACCGCGACCGAGGGGTCCACCAGGTTGCGCTTGACCGACGAGCGGAGCGAGGTCTTGGACCTGATCGCCGGGGACCACGCCGGGACGTCGGAGACAATGTGGAGCTTCTCGAGCGCGGCGACGTACTCGTCGTAGGCCGTTCCGCCGACGTCGTGGTTGCCCCTCACATCCGCGATGAGCGTCTTCCTCTGGGCGGGCGTGCAGATGTTGCGTGCGTACGAGCGCAGGATCGCCTCGGCGACGAGAGGATTCCTGCGCACACCGTCGACACGCGATATGTCCACATGGGCCGTCTGCCAGAACAGGTCCCTTGCGACGTCGAGTCTCAGGTCGTCGGACTCCATGGAAATGGTTGAAGGCCAGCCGCCCCTGCAGATTGAGAAAATGAGGCCGTCGACCGTGAGCTCGGATGTGCAGCCTTGGTAGTCGTTGGGCTCGTCGAAGAGTCCGAGTAGCGACACCTCCCCGTTCGATTCCCTGGATTCGAAGAGGCTCATGGGCAACATCTCGAGCGTGGAGATGCGCAGGGTTCCCGTATGGGGGGTCTCGACGTCGGCGGACGAGGAGCCCGTGAGGATGTACATACCACGCCGGCCTTCGTCGTCTACGGACTTCCGCACGGCGCCCCAGATCTTGGGGGCGTCCTGCCACTCGTCGAAGAGGCGCGGCCTCGCCCCTGCCAGGAGGCGCGAGGGCTGCACGCTCGCTACCTGCAAAAGCCCCTCGCGGACGTCCTCGTCCTGGAATTCCACGAAGCTGCCCGCATGCTGTTTTGCGGTCGTCGTCTTCCCACAGCCTTTGGGGCCCGTGATGTTGATCGCCCCGAACGCAGAAAGCTTTCTTTCGAGCAGCTCGTCCGCCACCCTCGGCAAGTACTCCATATCCGCCCCCTGTCATATTTGTCTGAGTTTATCAGAAACGATGTAAATTGGGGTAATTAAACGAGAGAAATTGGGTATAAACGGCGAGTATTTTTGCTATTCACGTTTTGCAAGGATGTACCAGTTTTTGCAGGTTGCATGCAGCAGTCTCTTGTGCGTTCCCGAGCCAACCACGCAAACACCGCGAGGGGGGAATCGAAAACCCCGTTTTTCGGAATCGGGGGGAATCCGGGGGGAGCGACTGAGAATGCGTCTCTATGCTCACATCGAGAGCCGATAGAAAAATAAGGGTTTAGAAGGGGCTTTAGTTTTCTAAATGGAAGAAACGAGACGTCCCGATACTGGAGACGCAGACTCATACCCGAAGGTCAGAGGTTAGAACCCCTTCCCCGCGACCAAGAACAAACGTTTTGACCTGCAGAAATGCAGGTCGATTTCGTTATGCCACCATGCTTGGCACCAATTTGGCACCAAACAGCTTCGAATATCGGGCGCACCTTCGCGATGCCAGACGTCATATGTAAGAAGAAACCCCAGTTCAGACCGTTGCCGTTCGAGCCTTCACCGTCGCGTCGTGCACGAGGTGAGGCCAATCGTTAGTGCGAATACCCCGCGACCGAAATCCCCGGTGGCTTGGCCCGGCTTGGTTTGGGTTATCATTTCAGACGCTACGAAGCGCTCAGCGGGAAGCGCCGCTCATCCACCTCAATTCGCAAGGAAGGCCTGTGGCCATCAATTCGCTCGTCCTCCCGCTTCAACGTGGCGCTCTCTAATAATCGAACCAGGATACTAATCTGACGGTGCCGTGGGCGGGTTATGCTCCCAGACGGTAGCCGAGACGGAACGCGGTTTGAATGCAGATGGGTTTGGCGGGGTCGGTTTCAGTCTTCTGCCGTATGTGCCTGATTATAGGTGGGCACGCTAATCGACCCGTTGAGGTAATCTTCTCCCCAGACCTCGCGCACGATGCCCTCCTTCGTATACACCTTTCCTGGGTTTCCGACAAAAGAGCGATGATCTGGAAATTCCTTCTTCGTGAGGCTGCTGCCGACCGAGAGACCGCGCATCTCCAGCTCCACGATGAGCTCGTCGCGTTTCGCCCTTGCCTGCCTCTCGGTCTTCGCCTCGATTGCGTGATAGGCGGTTATCGGGTCTCCGGTGATTGGGCCTTTGTGCATCAGTCGCGCCTGCTGCCGGCACCCCGAGAGCCTTTAGCGTTTCTTTAGGAACGTCTTCCAGGCTGGTATCCAGAACGAGAAACCGGGAATGAAAGGAATTGCGATGTCGGGATGCATTCTGGAGGCGCGCGGGCTGACCAAGCGCTTCGGGCGGGGCGCGGGGGCGCAGACGGCGGTGGACCGCGTGTCCCTGCACGTCGAGGAGGGGATGGTCTACGGGCTGCTCGGCCCCAACGGGGCGGGCAAGTCCACCACCCTCAAGATGATCACGGGCATGCTGCGGCCCACGGAGGGCGAGCTGCTCTTCGGGGGCAGGCCCTGGCGCCGCGACGACCTCTACCGCATCGGCTCGCTCGTGGAGCAGCCGCCCCTCTACCCCAACCTCACGGCGCGCGAGAACCTGCGCGTGCGCACCACGCTGCTCGGCCTGCCGGAGGAGCGCATCGACGAGGTGCTGGAGACGGTGGGCCTCGCGGACACGGGCGCCAAGCGCACCGGCCGCTTCTCGATGGGCATGAAGCAGCAGCTGGGGATAGCGCTCGCCCTGCTGGCGAGCCCGCGCCTGCTGATATTGGACGAGCCGACCAACGGGCTCGATCCCATCGGCATCGAGGAGCTGCGCGGCATCATCCGCAGCTTCCCCAGGCGGGGCATCACGGTGCTGCTTTCCAGCCATATCCTCACCGAGGTGCAGCATACGGCCGATGCGGTGGGCATCATCGTCGGCGGCAGGCTCGCCTACGAGGGCGCGCTGCGCGAGGGCGAGGATCTCGAGGCGCTCTTCATGGAGGTCTGCCGGAGGGAGGGGTTGCGATGAACCGGCTGGGGTTCGGATTTGCGGGGGGCTCGCTCGCCTCGGCGGTGCGCGCCGAGGCGCTGAAGTCGAGGCACGCCGCGCCGATGCGGCTGGCCCTCGCACTGGCGCTGCCCTTCCCGCTGCTGGCGGTCATAGGTGCCGCGACCATGCCGGGCTGGGGCGTCTCGTATACCCCATGGAACTACTGGTACGCGCTGCTGATGCCGGTCATGCTCTCGCTCGTGTCCGCGGCGGTGGCCAATGCCGATGCGCGCATGGGCAACCGCGCCCTGCTCTCGAGCGGCGTTCCCCTCTCCCGCGCATGGGCCGCGAAGGTGGCCTGGTGCCTGGCCCTCTCGCTGCTCGCCAACCTGGCGGTCTTCGCCGTGTACGCGGCCCTGTCGGCCGCGGTGCCCGAGGGCGCGGCGGGCGTGCCGGCGATGCTGGCGGCGGCCCTGTCCCTCGCGGCCGTGAGCTCGTGGATGGTTCCCGCCACGCTCCTTCTCGCGATGCGGGCCGGCCTGCTCGCGGGCGTCTTCGTCCCGCTGGCGGTGCAGCTGGCACTCTCCTTCGGCTGGTCGGCCGTGCCGTTCTGGCCCGCCTGCCCGCCCACGGCCACCATCGTCCTGCCGACGGCCTTCCTGCCCGTGCTGCCCAGCGGCGAGCCCGCCAGCGCCGGCATGGCGCTCGTGGAATCGGTCTCGCAAGGCGGCGACATCGCGCTGGCGCTCGCCATTGCCTGTGTGCTCACGGCCGTGCTCACCGCCATCGGCGCGGTATGGCTCGCAAGATCGGAGGAGTTGCGATGAGAGGACACGGAACGGCGGGGACCCACCCGTCCGGCCCAAGGGCGACGCTGCCACGCGCCCTGCGTGCCGAGGCGCTGCGCCTGCGCCGCTTACCCCTCGTGCCGCTGCACCTGGCGTGCGCCTTGGCGGCGGGGGCGGCGTGCGGGGCGTACTTCGCCTACGCCCCTTGGGACACGGCCATGGGGGCGGATGCCTTCGCGCAGCTGCTGGGCGCGATGATGCCGCTCATGGCGGGTATCGTCTGCGGCCTGGATGCGGATGCGGAGGGGGAGGCCACGGGGCTTGCGAACCTGCTCTCCGTCCCGTCGAGGCGCCGGGCCCTCGCCGCGAGGCTCTTGGCGATTTGGCTGATGGGGGCTCTCGCCCTCGCCCTCGCCGTGGTCGCGTTCGCCGTCCCCCTGGCGCTGGCCGGACGCCAGGCTCTGGCGCCGGCTGCCCTGATCGGGGTCGCCGCGGGCCTTGCGTTCGGCAGTGCCCCGCTCTACCTGCTCCTCTATGCCATGGCGCTGCGCTGGGGCTGCAACGTGGCGATAGCTACGGGCACCGTGGGCCTCATGCTCGCATTCTTCTCGGTGGGCGGTCTCGCCCATGGCTTCATGACCGGCGAACTCACCGCCGCCGGCGCGAACGCGCTCTCGTACCTGCCGACCAGTTGGCCGGCGCTCCTGGGGTCGCTGCCCGTCGAACTCGCCATTGCGGACAGCGCTGTGGGGGCGGTGCAGGCAGCATCGGTCGCCTCGAGGCTCGGGTCGCTCTGCGCCTTGTGCGGCGGTGCGTCCGCCCTGTTCGCGGGCGTGGCGATGGCCTGGATCTCCCGCTTCGAGCCCGTACAGCGCGGGAATTAGGAGGTGCTCGACATGAGTGGAAGGATGTGGAGGAGGGTCGCCGTGACTCTTGTGCTTGTCACGATGGTCGTGCTCGCGTGCGCCGTGCTCCAGGGGTGCTCCGGCGCCGGAGCTGTGGTCAAGAGCGCGGTCGACAGGCTGTTGCCAACGCCGCAGCGCACGGTGTGGGCGCGCTGCCCGGCACCGGGGACCCACGTGGGCTCGTATGCCGACGCGTCCGGCTCGTGCACGAACTACTTCTACGACGTGGCGGCGGCCACAGAGGATGGCACGCATCTCACGGTGACCATCATCCTCTTCGGGGGCGAGGCGAGCGGGCAGGGGTGGCTCGAGATCGACGCGAGGGGAAGCTCGGGCGTGTACTACGACGGCGTCGACGAGTCCGAGGTCCCGCAGGCCGCACGCGATGCCCTCGGCGCGGGGTGACGCAGGCGCAGGGGATGGCGCGCGAGCGCGCCCCTGGTCTATCATGGCGGCAACGGAGATGCGGTCCCGCAGGGACCGGAGGGAAAGGATGGTGGGGTTCCATGGCGCGGATCCTCGCGATAGACGACGAGAGGCAGATCACCGACCTGCTCTCCCGCGCCCTCGCACGCGACGGGTACTCTGTCGACGCCGTGAACGACCCCGCATCCGTGCCGGGCCTCGACCTCTCGCGCTACGACCTCATCCTGTGCGATGTGATGATGCCCGGGATGGACGGCTTCGAGCTGGTGGGCCGTATCCGGGGCCTCGTGGACGCCCCCATCCTCTTCCTCACCGCCAAGGTGGCCGAGGAAGATGCTGTGCATGGCTTGGCGCTGGGGGCCGACGACTACGTCCGCAAGCCGTTCGGGGTGGCAGAGCTGCGCGCGAAGGTGGCCGCGCACCTGCGCCGCGAGGGCCGGGCGCGCACGCACGTCCTCGCGCTCGGCGACGTGCGTTTCGACCTTGGAGCGCGCGAGCTCTCCGTGGCGGGCGAGGCCGTGCCCCTCACGCCCACCGAGTACGCCGTCTGCGAGTTCCTCGCCCGGCATTGCGGCCAGGCCCTCTCTCGAGCCCAGATCCGCGACGGGGCGTTCGGCTGGGCCTCGGACGCGGGGGATGACGCGCTGTCGATGCACGTGAGCAACGCGCGCGCCAAGCTCCGCCGCGCAGGGGCCGACCCCATCGAAATGGCGCGCGGGACGGGGTACAGATGGAGGGCATAGGGGCTGTGCGCCGTCGCATCCGGATCCCCTTGGCCCTGGTGGTTTCCCGCTACTTCCTCTACGTGCTCGTCGGCGCGCTTCTCGCCGTGGGTATTCCGGCAGGTGCCTTCTCCTGGCAGATGGTCTCGGGCACCATCCTGGCGGCAAACTACGGCGAGGCCCACTTGGACGAGGTCAAGGTCATCCTCTCCGGCCAGGCCTCCTTCGATGCCGATGTCATCCCCTCGGCCTACCGCTATGCCCGCTTCGAGGCGGGCGGCGCACTCCTGTCTACTGACATGTCCAGCGCTCAGCTCGATACCGTCTGGCGCATTGGGGCCGTATTCGATGGCGAGGACCCCCGCACTGCGGAGGTCGCCCCGTCATCCTTCTACGCTGCCGTGGGGCTGGCGGACGGCGGGCGCTGCGTGCTCTGCTACGACATCGTGCCCCAGTGGGCTGACAAGGGCGCGCGCGACGCCCTGCCCAACCCCCAGGACCTGGCGGTTTGGACCGCGCTGCTCTCCCTGGTCCTTGTGGTTGCCCTCATCGCCCTGCGAGCCGCCCGCACGCTCGCGCGTAAGATGGACCCCCTGGTGCGGGCGGCGGAGGCCGTCGGCAGGCAGGACCTGGACGCGCCCGTGGGGGGCAGCGACGTGGCCGAGATCGACGATGTGCTGCGCGCCATGGAGGGGATGCGCACCTCGCTGAAGGGGTCGATCGAGGCCCAGCGGGAGGCCGAGCGAAAGAGCCGCGAACAGGTGGCAGCGCTCGCCCACGACCTCAAGACGCCGCTCACGGTCGCGCTCGGCAACGCCGAGCTTCTTGCCGAGGACGCCGAGGCGGGGAGAATCGGGGAGGAGCAGGCGGCATGCGCGCGGGCCGTCCGCGATGCGGCGCTTTCCATGGACGCCTTCGTGGGGAGGATCGTGGAGGCGTCCCGCGGGCAGGCGGACGCCCTCCGTCGCGAGCCGGTTGACCCGGCCTCGTTCGCCGACGGGTTGGAGGATGCGACGGAGAAGTTCATCGTGGCACGGAGTTTAGCGCTTGAGGCCTCGCGGGAGCCGACGTTCCAGGAGCTGTGCGACACGGTTGCGGCAGGTGAGGCACCTGCGCCCCGATGGGACGCGGACGCCCTCGGGCGCGCCGTGCTCAACCTGGTGGGGAACGCCTGCGACCATGCGCGCACGGGTCCCGTGACGCTCGCGCTCTCCTGCGACGCCTCTGCGAGGATCGTCTCCATCGCCGTCGAGGACGATGGGCCCGGCTTCTCGCCCGAGGCCATCGAGCGCGGGGCCGAACGATTCTTCCGCGGGGACGCGTCGCGCGGCTCCGGCGCGGGAGGCGCCCACTTCGGGCTCGGGCTCGCGATCGCCGCGGACATCGCCGAGGCCCACGGCGGTGCCCTCGTGCTCTCCAACCACACGGACGGCGCGGGGGAAGTCCTGGGGGCTCGCGCCGTCCTGTCGATCCCATTGGCATAGGCAATTGGTCAATCGTTCTCCCCGGCGAGCCACAAACAGCAGCCGCCCTCGATCATGAATGGCAGGTGTGAACTGCCGTGGATGCCGCGTGGATTCGCGATCCTGCCCTGCCGCGGGCGGGGAGGCGGGAGACTAGGCGCCGCCGTTGATGCGCCCCTCCCAGGGCTCGTCGACGCGATAGCCGATGAGCCGCCAATCGAGTATCAGGTCGATGTCCTCGGAGAACCGCTCGATGAGGCCGTACGCCTTCGACAGGCTGGTGCGCCCTTGAACATTTCACCCCAGCAGCGCCACGATGGCGCCGACGACAATCGCGACGGGGATGCCCAAGAGCATGCCCTTGGCGCTGCCTCGGATGTGGAAGAGGTAGTCGTGGTAGGCGTCTGCGAGGTCCTCGGTGCCGGGTATGACCCAGCGCGAGCTGTGGCAGAACCAGCAGATGTCGAGTACGAACGCGTCGTACCAGTCGACGACGAGCCAGAGCAGGTAGCTCGCAATCGCGCCCTCCCAGAACGTGTGCGCTCCATTCGCGAAGTGCAGCAGCACCGCGAACGCGAGGGCGATGATCAGCGCGGCAAGGCTCTTCCGGATGATGACAGCCTTCGAGCGTGGCATATCGCGCTCGTCCTTCACGAGCCCCAGCTCGACCGCGCGGTCAACGATGGGCTCGGGATAGTTGTGGATGTAGTTGACGGGTTCGCCGACGTGCGCCATCACGACCCAGAACAGCGTGAACAGCGCGCACGCCACGATTGCTTCTATCGCGAAGATCCCCCAGTCCATGTCATCACCTCCCCTTGGCGGTCCCGGCGCTGCAGCGGAAGTCGCACACCTCGTTCCCGCCGCCGATGGTCATCGTGCGCGCGAGGCGCAGGCCCATCATCTGCGCCATGGGGGTAACCCAGGCGGCAGAGACAGGGGGTGAGATCGGGGCGGCCCATCGCCTTGAGCTTCATGCCGTAATTCATGCGAGTCCCCTTATCTTACTTGCACCAGCACGAACGCTACAACGGCGCTGACGATCGCGAACACGACGATCTTCACGAGCTGGCTCTTGAGGTTGAAGCCGTAGTGTTCCATGCTCTCGCAGCCGATGACTTCGGGATAGAAGTGCTGGAAGATGTTCAGCCTGGTCAGCAGAATGTAGTCGAAAACGACCATATCAAAGATCTTGTAGCCTTCAAACAGAATCAGGTACCTGACGAAGATCTGCCAGAACCCCCATCCCCGCGACATGGCATCGTTTCCAGCGTAGATGAATATGGCTATGACGCCGGCTGAAACAGCAAGAATAAGCACGACGCCCAAAGCCGTCTTCCATGCCGGCTGGTCTAGCCTGCCCTTCATGCGTTCCTGCACGTCTTTTGGCGCCGACTTGATGAAGAATTTCAGCAGGAAGGCGCAGCTGACCGCAAAGAAGATCACGACCAGCACCAGCAGCAATCCCAGCAAAGCGAATGTGAGCTCCATCGCTTTTCCTAACCTTTCCGCGACGTCAGTTCAGCATCAGGCCGCTTTCCGTCGTCTTTATCGGATGTTTCCCAACTTCGAGGCTGTCCCGATCATTCCTTCTGACATCGCGAATGCTCCTCCATGAACTTCAGGCTTGCATCGATCATCTGCCCTAGAGCGGTCTGCTCCACGGGGAAGTGTCCGCCGCCGTCTAGAACGACGAGTTCCTTTGCGCATGCAAGCCGGTCATAGAAATTCCTGCTCAGCCGCAGATCAGTCCAGCGGTCATCGCCGGGGTGCACGAGCAGCACGGGGCATCCGGTAAAGTCTTCCGGTTCAATCTGGGCGTGGTGGTCGAGAAGCGATAGCGCAAAGGAGACCGGCACTTTTGCTCCTGCCGACTTAGGGTCTGCCATCAGCAGCTCCGCAAGGCTCGCATCGTTGGCTATCGCCTTCATGTTGCAGACCCACCTCATCGGGATGCGGATGTTGCCCGCAAGCCTGCGCAAAAACGTCTCGCGCTTTAGAGAGAGCTTTACGAACCCCGGAGAACTGGCGACTTCGCACGATATAGTCGGGTCGCCCAGGTCCAGCAGGCAAGACGCCAAGACCCCCGCGACCCCGCTGCAGCGGCAGCCCGTCTCGTATGCCAGCATGCCCCCTGCGGACAGCCCGAACAGGAACGTCGGGACGTCATCGGCCCCGTAGCGGTCGATAACCGCCGCGATGCAGACAATCCAGCTGTCATAGGTCGGAACCGCGCTGTACTCTGTATAGCCGTAGAGCGGCATGTCGGGACAGATCACCTCATAGCCGGCCCTGAAAAAAGGCACGGCTAGAAACGAGAGCAGCCTCCCGTTTCCGCCGACTCCGTGCAGCAGAAAGATTCGCCCGCGCGGTGCCTGAGCTTGCCCTTCCGGTGACGAGGCTTGCTTGCACGGTGTTTGTGCCCGGTAGATATCCATATGAATCAGGAATTCGCCGACGCGGACGAACTCCTCTGTCGGCAGGTTGTCGCATTCCAGCCGGACGCATTCCGGCAGATATTCCTGAATCCTCGGCCAGAGAGGGTCCCGTCTATATCCGCCAGGAGGATGTTCCGTGGATTTGCGCGCGATCATCAGATTGCCTCTCCGGGGAATCTCATAGCAGGCCCCGTCCGGCTTGACGGTATCTGAGCCTTGAACTCGACGAAGCGGGCCTCGGAGGGCAGCGTGGCCAGCAGCCCGCCGAACATGAGCGCGTTGCCCCAGCTGAGGAACATGGTGCCGATGCCCGCCCCGAGCGCGGAGTCGAAGCCGACGAGGGCGGAGACCACGAGGCAGGGCACCGCCCCGACGATGAGATTGAACCATTTCGCGTAAGCCGGGTAGGGCGTGAACCCCTTCGCGAACGCACGCCACTGCACGACGATCATCGGGATCCAGAAGAGGCACAGCAGCGCGTAGACGGGGGCGCAAAACCACCAGATCATCGGCTCCGCAACCTGCGACGCCACCGAAGGGTCGGCTTGGAGCAGGTACTTGTAGGCGAAGTTCATAACGCCGATGTTCAGGTGGCAGCCCACCGGCGCGAGCCAGATGTAGCCGAATATGCCCGCCCGGAAGACGCGCGCCATGCGCGGCGCCGAGTCGGCCATGAGCCGGTACACGGCGAAGAAGGCGATCCCCTCCATGAAGATGCCGACCACGCCGAAGAAGCCTCCGCAGACCAGCTGCCAGTCGGCCAGGTTCGGCACGCTGGCCATGAGGTCCTCGGCGAGGTTCGCGCTGGGCAGCTCGTCGCCGAAGCCGAGCAGGAAATCGCCGGCGCCGGTGAGAACCGAGCCGATCAGGCCGACGACCAGGAGCAGCCTAATCCGCGCCCTGTCCAGATTCCCATCGATTCCGATTGCGCTCATGACTTAACCGCGGTTTTCCGAAGTTCCTCCACCGGAATACGCTCCGGGTATTTCCCCTGCGTCAGGATGTTCCGCAGATACCCGTTATCCAAGACCATGTCGTCGCGGATGAGTCCCCAGTCGGCCTTCTTGCGGTAGAAGACCTTGAAGATGAGGAAGTTCACGATGGGCCCAACCACGGCGTCGTCATGCCGAAGGACTCCGTGTGGGAGAAGTGGATGCCCTCCGGCGTACGGTGCGCTTCGAAGGTGATGAAGGCTGTCTTCTTGTCGCTTTGGAAGACGATCCTGAAGTGGTCCGCGTCGTGCTCGCTCTCGACAATCTCGCCCGTCACGTCGTAGTCAAGCCCCATGACGATCTCGTAGAAGCGGATCCTGTCGCCCATCTCGTAGCCACCGTCATACATGTTGCACTCCAGGTGGTAGGGGCTCCATCTGACGAACTCCGCCTCGAAGTTGTCGATCCACGCCTGGATCCTCTCGTACGGGGCGGGTATGTCTACTTGCTCGGTGAGCGTTACCATCTCGGTCTCCTTCGCGGTGCAACGGCCATGTCCTCGTTCGGTCCTCCCCGAGTCCGCATGCGGCCTACTTGGTGAACAGGAAGTCGCAGGGCTGCCCGTCCTTGCACAGGGTGTGCTCGCGCGTGAAGGTGACGCCGGGGATCGAGCCGTAGTTGACGTCGTCGGCGTGGCAGAAGATGGTGCCCAGCCTGCGTACGCCGTACTTGCCGTATATCTGGGCGTAGATGCAGCTCGTGCACTCGAACTGCAGGCGCTTGGCGGTCGATTTGTCGTGGTGCCACACGTACTCCCAGCCCTGTCCGCTGCCCTTCTCGAACCCAGCCGGCACTATGCGGTCTGCGAGCTTCAGCATGCCGGGCTTGCTGAGGAGTTTTCGGTACATGCCCGCGGTGTGCTTCTCCACGAAATCCCACATGGGCCTGCCGACGGCCTCGACGGCCTCGTCCTCGGAAAGTCCCCGCTCGCGCTCTATCTCGTAGAGCGCCAGAGCGGTGAAGATGTTTGCGAGGTGGTTGTAGTTGCCTTCGTCGCAGTATTCCCGGTTATCAGCCACGAGCTCGTCCACGCGCGCGACAATCCTGTCCCGGTCGGCCTCGGGGATTGTGGGCAGGTGCTCCTGCCAGCGGCTCGCCGCCACGAGCTCGTGCCCTTCGTATAGGCGCTGTTTTTTTGCCATAGCGCTCCTTTGCGATGTCGCTCTTCGTAGCACCCTTATGGGCGGATCGTATCGATTACCGCCTGCTCGCTAGTCGTTGCGCCCAGCCGCGTGCGCGCCATCAGCGAGCATCCCCGTTTGTCTGAGCCAGCCGTGCGCCTGACCGCCTCTCCGCCATCCCCTACGGCCGGCCGTCCCGGTCAGTAAGGAGCGGCTAATATTATCGGAATGTAAGCTTAGCCTAACTTGTATCGATTTCAGATGGAAATCGGCATATGGGCAACTTTTGCAGGTGGTTGTTGCGGTATGCGGAAGGCGTCTCGCCGTAGTGCTTCTGGAAGGCTGCGGAAAACTTGCTGGCGCTCCGATAGCCGACTTCCCTCGCCGCATCGGCCACGGATGAGCCCTCGGAAAGCGCGGCCTCGGCACGCCCCATGCGGATGCCGCGCATGTAATGGGCGTACGAATCGCCGTACACATAGCGAAACGTCGTCTTGAAGACCGTCGTGCTCATGCCGAAGCGACGCGCGATTTCGGAGATGGCATAGTGCTCGCCGTAATTCTGGACCGCGAAGTTGCGCGCATCCCGCACGAGCCGCATCGATTCCAGCGAGACCTCGGGTCGGGTGAGGACGCGCTTCGGCGCGGGGCGGCTTTGCAGCTGCGCGAGTATCTCGAGGACGCCCAGCTTCACGAGGGACGCGCGGCCCCGCTTGCGGTTCAGCTCCAAGGCGTCGGCGACGTGGTCGATTTCCTCACCTGCGGCGATGACGAGCGAGCGCTCGGCAAGGCCATAAGATGCCGCGAGCGCCCGGGGGTCGATTCCGAGGCCGTCGAGCAGCTCTCTCGCTCCCGCTTCGACGGCTGAAGGAGCAGGGGAAAACCCTGCTGGTGGTGGAGCATCGCCTGTACTGGCTCTCTGAGCTGGCCGACCGCGCGCTCGTCATGGGTAACGGGGTCATCGTAGGCGACAACACGGCCGGCGAATTCGCCCGGCTCTCCGCGCAGGAGATTGAGTCGATGGGCCTGCGGGCTCGTTCGCTTGCCCAACTCGCACCGCAGGCGGCGGGTTGCAGCTGCGAGTCAAGCGCGCCCGAATGGCTGCGCATTCAGGCCGACGGCCTACGCGCGGGGTACACGAAAGACCACGAGGTGCTGAAAGGCGCGTCGTTCAGGGCCGCAGGAGACCACGTCATAGCGGTGCTCGGCAAAAACGGCCAGGGCAAATCGACATTGGCCCGCGTTATCGCCGGCCTGATGGCGGAGACCTATGGCGGCATCTCCCTCGACGCGCGGCCGCTTTCCGTCCGCCATCGGGCGGGTCACTGCGTCATGGTGATAACCCACGATGCGGAGCTAGTCGCAGCTGCCTGCGATCAGGCAATCGAAGTGGACCAAGGGCGCGTCAGCGCGGCGTACGACCTGGATGCGGAAACGTTCCTCCGCGCGCTCAAGCTGCTCGCACCCGATGCATACGAGCAATCCAAAGGCCAACGAGCGCCTTACTGGCAATCTCAACCAGCCGAGCAAATACCTCAGGAGCGTTGATGGCCATATCGGTAGTACAAGCCTTGAGGAAAGGAAGATTCATGGCAAACGAGAAATCACGAAATCGCCGCACTGCGCGGCTTCTGCGGCCGAGCTGCCCTAAGGGCTCGACACGAACATTGCGGAAAACGGGGCTCTGCTCTCCGGCGGGCAGCGTCAGCGCGTCTCGATTGCCCGAGCGCTGCTCAAGGATGCTCCCATCGTCTTGCTCGACGAGGCGACGGCGTCGCTCGACCCCGAGAGCGAGACCCGCGTGCAGGAGGCAATAGCCCGGCTGACGCAGGGTAAAACGGTGCTCGTCGTGGCGCACAAGATGCGCACGGTTCTGGGAGCTGACCATGTTGTGGTCCTCGACGGGGGCACGGTCCGCGAACAGGGCACGCCGCACGATCTACTCGTCCAAGACGGCCTGTTCGCCCACCTCTGCACCATTCAAGGAATGTGAAGGGAGGGCAAGGGGGGCGAACATGCCCACCACCTTGTCGATGTCGAGCGCGCTCACTGCCTCCAGGTACACCTTCATCGTCTTCGTCGCCTCAGACATTATCTCTTCCTTTTCCCAGGATTTCTTTCGCTGGGCCAGCCCCCGATCATTGGCGTCCCGGGGCTTATCGCATATCGAGCGACTCCTCTATAGCGAAGAGGCTGCGGAACTCCGCGGTGGCGTCGGCGAGGTAGAACATAGCCAGCACGCGGCCCGTCTCCTCGTTGTACATCTTGGGCAGGTAGGGGGCCTCGGCGCACGCCTGCTCGAAGAGCTCGGGGCGATCGTCGAATACCGCCGTGCCGTAGTAGCGCAGGAATCCCTTGCCGTCCGTCGCGCAGATCTCGACCTTGGGGTTCGTCCGCAGCTGCCTGTACACGTCCTTGAACGTGCCCGCGCCGAAGTAGATGCGCCCGTCTGCCACCATCTTGAACCCGAACGGGCGGACCTTCGGCTGGTCGCCGTCCTCGGTGGCCAGGAAGAAAGTTTTTGTCGTGTCCAAGTAGTCGATTACCTTCTGGATGTTCTCTGCGCTTGCCATATGTTTCTCCTTTACCCGCGCTTGACCTGTCTCTTGCGATTGCTATTAAATGCTGACCGATAAATCAGAACAAGTACTGAAATTAAACTTAGTGCAAGGAATGCGGAGGAACCATGGAGGACTGCCCCACCAAGTACGCGCTCGACCTGCTGGCGGGCAAGTGGAAGCTGAAGTGCGTCTACGTGCTCACCCAGCACGAGTCGCTGCGCTTCAACGAGCTGCAGCGCCAGGTGGCCGACGTGTCTGCCGTGATGCTCTCAAAGACCCTGCAGGAGCTCGAGGCCGACGGCATCGTGGCCCGCCGCGACTTCGGCGAGATACCGCCGCACGTGGAGTACTCGCTCACCGAGGCGGGTTCGGGCGTCAACGAAGCTCTGGAGCGCCTGGGCGAGTGGGGCCACTGCATGTACGTGAGCAACACCAAGAGGACGGGGGTGGCACCTGCTGCGCTAGCCAGGTGACGGTTTGAGTCTCTATACGGCTGTGAGGCACCCAGGCGTGCCCGCCTCGTTCGGGCAACGGGGCGCAACACAAGCGCGTGGTCAGCTAGAACCTTTCGTCGCCATCGTGATCTCTATGCCCTTCAGATAGCCCCATGCGCGCTTCTCCAGCGCCGCCTTCCTGTCCCTGAAGAGGGCGAAGTCGCAAAGCTGGAACGAGGTGAACCCGCCGACGGCGGCCAGTATCGTAGACGCGATGCTCCAGTCCTGGGCGGCGCAGAGGATGGACGCGACGTAGAGCACGATCGTGAACACGAGTAGTCCGGCCTCCTGTTTGCGGTTGTCCGCGACTTCGCGGTCGCATTCCCGTATCTTGCCATCGAAATGGCGGCGCAGCGCGCTGCGGAAACGCTCGGCGTCTACCGGCGCATCGCACTCCAGCTCGACATGCGCCATCAGTCCGCTCTGCTGCGCGTGCTTGCCCGTGTAGAGCTCGAGGTCGAGCCCCTGGGAGAGGTAGGACGCCGCCGCGTCCGAGAGCGTGGTCCCCTGCGGGTCGAGGGGATTGTACAGCTCTTCCTCGTCGGCTACCGCCATCCGTATCGGCTCCGCGCTTTTCGCGATGCGTTCGTTCACGTCCATGGTTTGCATACCCCCCCGCCATCCCGGCGTACTTAAACGGCTACTCGCTGTCCTTCTTCTTGCGTCTGCGTCCTGCGAACTCGCCTCCGAAGCCGGGGAAGCCCCCGCGGGCGAACCCGCCGGACATGCCGCCGAAGCCCCGGGGGTCGCCGAAGCCCCGGGGGGCGCCCGCGCCGAACCGCCCGTCGTCGAATCCCTCTCCGAAGATGTCGCGCAGGGCCTCGGCGCGTTGCTCCCACCGCACATTGAACGACTCGCCCTCGCCGAGCTCGTCCTCCAGGTTGGCGACCATGCGGTCGAGCATGTCTCCGAGCTGGGACAGCTCCTCTTCGGAGAAACCCGCGAACAGCTCCGGAGGCTCGGCTGCCTCCTGCTTCACGGCCCTGCCCGCGTCCGTGAGCCAGACGAGCATCACGCGCCCGTCCTCAGGCGACTTGCGCCGCTCGACGAAGCCCGCCTTCTCCATCCTCGAGATGATGTCGTTGATGCCCGATATGCCGATGCCGAGGACCCGGGCGAGGTCCCTGGTGCTCACGCCGTCCTTGATTTTGAGGAAGGCGATGACGCGCCCCTGGCCTTCTGTGGGGTTCTGCTCGGGGCGCATTCGCGAGGTCGCACCCCGGCGCACGGGCATGAGCAGGAACTGCAACTCCATGACCTTTCCGTACAGCATCTCTTCGGTCTCTGTCATCTCTGCCATAGCTATCAGCTCCTGCTCTTCTAATCCGCCGTCATGCGGCTAGCGCTCCGGCACCGGGCCGTCGTAGTCTCTGGAGAAGCGTTCCGCTCCGGGCATGCCTTTGGGGGCCTTGCCGCGCACGCTCTCGATGAACCCCACTCTCATCCGATCGTCGCGTGTCCAGATAGAATCGGGAATGAACCCCTCGGGGAAATTGCCCTTCGTGCGGCCTTTCGGCATCGGGTCGTCGTAATCTGGCGAGAACCTCTCGGCGCCCGGCATGCCTTCCGGCGCGTCTCCGCGAACTGCCTTCACGAACCCCATTACCTCGTCAATCGTTGCCATGATAAACCTTCTTCCTGTTTTATTCCAGTACTGTCAGAACCGGTTCCGGAGATAATATATTTCCAGTGCTGGAAGAAAGTCAAGAAACAATTTACAGTACTGGATATAGTTTTCATAAGATCGCATTGGATTCGCAACACCGAGACGCCGGGGTGGTGGGACGTGCTGATCGGCAAAGGTGACCCGCTTTACAGGGGTTTGGCCTTCGAGGCAAAACTACAATCCCGGGCAGACGCCTTCTCGCCGAAATGACGGGAGGGCGATTGCCGTTATCCGCAAACGATGCTCGAAGGATCAGAAATGAATGTCGCGGAGATCCTCCAAGTATCCCAGCATACGATATACCGTCTCGTAGAAAACGGAGAGTTCCCAGCCGTGCCGTTGCCGCCGACAAGCACGTTGCAGATGCAAAATCTATACCGCTTGCAGTTAAATATCCGCAATCGGACAGATCTTAGAAATCCTGCTGACCTGAAAGCCATCCCGCGAGGTCGATGATGCGCACGCCCTCGCGGGAGTACTCGCCGTGTTTGGTGCGTGCAATCAAGACCTTGGGATACGCATCCCTGATTGAGAGGAGGGGTGCCAGCTCCCTTTCGAAGGTCGATGGGGAGCTGATGTCGTCGCTGACCTGGATGTACAAGAGGTCTGAACCCTTCTTTGCGACGAAGTCGATTTCCTTCCGGTAAAGCTTGCCGACGTATACCTCGTATTCCCGGCGCATCAGCTCTAGGAACACGGCGTTCTCGTACATGCGGCCCCAGTCGAGGTTGCGGGTGCCGAGCACCGCGTACCTCATTCCGGAGTCGCACACGTAGTGCTTTGCTTGGGTGCTCAGGTATTTCCTGCCCTTGATGTCGTAACGCTGTTAGCGCCGGATTAATCCAACCGCTCCAGAGTCGGAAATGAACAGCCAATAGCAGTCGATTCAGAATCGCCACCGCAGCCGGATGAATTCAACCGATATGCCAGCACGGTCGTTGATTCCTTGTTTATCGCTTGTTGTCGGTTACCGCCCTTGCACCTTCATCACCGAGGGAACGGCCTCCACCGAGAAGGTGTCGCATTCCTGCCCGCGGAAGCTGGAGCCGCGCATCACGAAGACCGAGGCCTTGTCGAATATGCGGTCGAGCGCGCACAGCAGCGTGTCGTCGCCCGTGAAGAACTCGCCCCAGTTGTTCACCGGCGTGTTGCTGGTGAGAATGAGCGTGTTGGGGCAATCCTTCTCGTATCGCCGGTCGACGATGTCGAAGAAGAGGTCCGTGCACGGCTTGTCGAAGACGCACCTGCCGACCTCGTCGACGATGAGGCACGACGGCTTGGAGAGCGTGGACACGATCTTCGACGGGCTGTCCGATTCCGCCGCCCTGCGCAGCTTGTCGCGCAGCTCGGTCGCCTTGAGGTAGTATGTCTTGTAGCCCTGCATGCAGCACTCGTGGCCGTACGCTTGGGCCAAGTGGGTTTTCCCTATGCCGCCTGGGCCTATGAACGCCAGGTTCTTCCTCGCGTGGAGGTTCGACAGCGACGGCAGCTTGCCCAGCGCGTCGGCGTCGCGGCCCTGGATCCGCGTGAAGTCGAACCCGTCGAATGTCTTGGGGACCTTGCGCGGCAGCCTGCTCAGCTTGAGCAGCATCTCTATCACCGAGTCGTGGTGCTTCTTGGCCAGGTAGTCGAACACCTCGCGCATCGCCGCGAGCTCCCCGTCGCCGAAGTCGTGGCGGACGGCGATCTCGGCGAGCTCCGCGGCGGAGATGTCCACGCCGAAGGACGCCGCCGCGGCGCTTATGGCGCTGTAGCCGTCATCGGTGATGCCGGCGTCGCTCATCACGATCTGCTTGCCCATGCTAGAGCCTCCCCTCGAAGTCGAACTTGTCGAAGGCGGGGTTGGCCGACGGCGGCTCCAGCCTCGACATGGTCGTGGTCACGGGCTGCGTGGGAAGCTCCACGGGCTGGACGTCGGCGTACTGGTCGGCGCAGAAGCTGTCCGCCCGCGCCCAGGTCACGGGATGGACGGCCAGCTCCCGGGTGAGGTCCTCGCTGTAGATGTGCAGCGTCTCGCCGTCGCGGTTCACCCGGCAGTCGCGGCCGGGATACCAGCACGGCACGCCGAAGCGGCGTCCCTCATAGCTCACGAAACCGTCGAAGCTGATCCTGCGCAGGGGGCACAGGTACTTGGCGACCTCGTCGTCGGGCTCGACCCGTCTCGCCGCGGGCAGGCATTTGCCCCCGTGCTCCTCGGACGGCACGCATGCGAGCGCGCGGCGGTACCGCCCGCTCTGGGCCGCGCACCAGGAAAGCGCCTCGGCGTTGAGCTGGGTGACGTTGTAGAAGTCCCTGCCTGCGGCGAAATTTCCCTTGACGAACTTCACGAGCCGTTCGCACTTTCCCTTTGTCCAGGGGTGGTAAGGCTTGCACAGCCTCGTCTTGAACCCGATGCACGCCATGAATGCGGCGTAGTCCACCTGCCAGTTGGGCTTTCCATCGATGCCGCGGCCGGTGACGACGCTCCTCATGTTGTCGGTGAGGACGTGCTCGGGCACGCCCATGGCCACGAACGCGTGCAGCATGCCGATGAACAGGTTCTCCTGGCGGGCGTTCGGGAAGAACTCGATGTAGCAGGTGCCGCAGCGGTGGCACACCATCACAAAGCACGCGATCCGGCACATGGCGCCGGCCTTGTCCTCGATGTTGATGAAGCCCCAGTCCATCTGGTACGCCTCGCCGGGCCCGGTTTGGAAGCGCTGGCCGCGGCTCGCCTGCGTCGCGACCGTCTTGCGCTTGGCGGGGACGAGGTGCATGTGGGACTTGATGTAGTCCTTCACCCTAGTCAGGCCGCCGGTGTAACCGCGCTCCCTCAGCCGGTCGAGCATGACCGACGAGTTCGTCACGCCCTTGGCGAGCAGCGCATTGGCCGTGTCCTCGTGCCCGGTCATCACGGTCTTGGCGGCCTTCTTGCCGGTCCTGCCGTGCGGAGCCACCTTGAAGCCCTTCGCCTTCAGGGCGCGGGCCTTGCCACGCGTGAGGCCGGTCTTCCTCTGGAACTCGGCGAGGTTGAGCTTGGAGATGTCAAGCTCCCCGCCGGCTTCCTCCCTCATCTCTTCGAGGGCCTTGTCTATAATCTCCTGTAGGTCATTGCGTTCGTTGATGTCACTCATAATCCTCCTAACGCTGGCATATCGGCAATTACCAGTGTAGGTTGGCGGCGGCGCAATGGCCGTTCAAACCCGGCTATGAGTGGTTGTTTTGATTCGACTCTGGGCGGCTAAGCTCACCCGGCGCTAACAACGCCGCACCTCGTAGAAGACGAACGCGTCGCGCAGGTGCGACATGTACTTGCCGATCGTGACGTGGTTCGTAGGCACCTTGTTTGCATCAAGGGCGTTGGCAATGTTGTTGGGTGAGTTGAGGTTTCCGGCGTTGTCCATCATGTACTCGGCGAGGCGCTCCAGTACCTGGGTGTCGGGAAGGCCGAACTTCTGCACCAAATCTCTCGTGAGGATGGTGCGGTAGACATCGCGGATATAGCCGTACGACTCGGACACGTCGGCATACTCGTACGATCCGGCGAGTCCTCCATGGGCAATATAGTTGTCAAGGTCGTCATCCAGGGCATCCTGCTCACCGAAGTACTTCCTATACTCCTTGAAGCTGAACGGGAGGATATGGATCTCCCTATGGCGCCCCGTGAACAGCGTGGCGAGGTCGGAGCTGAGGAGGAAGGCGTTGGAACCGGTGAGGTAGATGTCCCACCCGCCTCGCGCATGGATGCTGTTGATGGCCTTCTCGAAATCCGTGCAGAGCTGTACCTCGTCGACGAACAGGCGATTGTGAAACCCCTCTTTGCGCGATTCGACGACCTTCTGTCATTTCACTTTCAAAACTTAGAACATTTTAAAGTTTCGAAAGTGAAATGACAAACGCCTGAACTTTAGCCCATTTAGATTTCCAACACCTGGCGCCGTACAACCAAAACTGAAACGACATTGAATTATCCCTAGATGCTGTCGATTGTAGAACTACCGCCTGATCTCACCATAGAAATTTGAGAAAACGCAGGTCGAAGACCCGATGGAACACCCCCGTCCCAGCTAAATGCTCTGACCTACGGGTAAGAGTAGGTTAGAGCAGCGTCGACGGGCGCTGCCTTTCGATGGTGATGCATACCAAAATATATCCAGATGATGAGTATGTGCGACCGTGTCGGCCCTCTGCGTTTCGCCCCCTTTCCTCAGAAGCGGGGCGATCCTCGCGATTGCCCGTAGGACTTTGAAAACCGCCCTAAGCGCCCTCATTGCCGGCCTCCTTCCGCTTTGCCGCGGCGAGCATGGTCCTCAGCTGGTCGACGGCGAACGCGACTCGCTATTTGTAATCGTTATAGCCTTCATCCGTGACCTCATACCGAGCTGCCCCGCCCTTGCCGACCAGCTTGAGGTCTCCGGACTTTACGAGCTTCACGAGCAGCCTGTATGCTTGTTTCCTGTGCAAGTGCAGCAGGCTTTCAACCTCCCGCGTCGCGACGGACCCGCCCTGCTGAATCGCCAGCTTCATGACGAGCTCCGGATGACGTATCTTGTCGATGTCGGCCTGGCGGACGAACCCCGCTTCCTTACCTGACCTCGCGTAGACGCTGCTGCTGAGGGTGTACGACCTCGCTGGCGAGTTGCCTCGTGCCACTACCATGCCTGCTTCTACCAGCGATTCCAGAGTCGTCCGCGCGACGACGTTCGTGATGTGGAGCTGGGCGGCGAGCTCTCTCACGGTCAGCCTCCTCTGCATTTTGAGGGCATCGAGCGCGAGCAGCGAGCTGAGCGACAGCGGCTTGCCGGTTCTCTCCCGTTCTTCCCGGAGCATCTTCATGAACAGCTCGTCTGGTGCGCTGCGGGCGATGAACACCCTGACGTTCGCCGACGTCGAGCCGGAGTAGTCGGGAAGCGGCCTGCCGTAATGAAGGGAACCTTCGAAGATCCGGTCGACCCCTCGCCCGGTCTTCTCGGCGAGCCCTATCCGCTTGAGGGCATGCATGAGGCATTCGTTCCTGCCGTGGGGCTCGGCTGTGAGCAGGTTGTTGACGGTCACCCCCTCGATGAAGCCTCCCGGGTTCGCGATGGTGAGCCCCTCGTCGTCGATGAGCACCCTGACGCGCCCGAGGGCCGCATAGTCCCTGTGCCCGAACGCGTTCACGAGGGCCTCCCTGAACGCGCGTCGGTCGAATTCGGGGACAGATTGCCTGAACAGGCCGTCCTCGAACTCGCGCTCGGGGTTCCACGGCTCGATCATCTCTCTGATTTTCTCTATAGTGTAGAGGAGCGGCTGGTCGAAGTCCTGGTTCACGCGCACCTCGGTCCCCTCGAGCACCTGGAAGGTGGCCTTGGCGGTGGGGACCGCCCGCGCGATGGAATCTCGCCTCCCGGCGATGAGGATTCCGGTCACGGTGGGCGTCACCTTCCCGTCCGCGACGGTGGTCATCTGCAGCGCGCTCAAGACTCCTTCGTCCGGAAGCTCGAGGAGGGTCGGGTCGCTGTTGCGATTTTCCTCCAATATTTCCCGGAGGCGCCTGAGCTCGGCGGGGTCGAAGTCGTCCATGGTCGTGCCGGGCACGGGGAATGCGGAGTAGTCGAGCTGCCCCAAAGTGGAGAGCCTGGTTATGACCTCGTAGGGGTAGAGGGGCGCGCTCTCGGGCGTGCCGTCGGCCTTGAGCCTCCTCCTCATGATCTTCCCGTCGGACGCGGCGACTATCGCCGTGGATTTCGGGACTTCGATGCGGGTCACCTGCACGCCCTCCTCGTTCGCGGACCCGTCGCGGGAAAGCAGGAGCGTCGATACGCGAGCCGGAACGGGCGGGACGGTCTTGTTCGCTATGAAGGCGGGGAGTCGCGTGACGTCGCTGTGCTCCTCATGGATTCCGGTGGGCGTCCCGTCGTCTTCCACGCCGAGGTAGAGCAGCCCTCCTTCGGTGTTGCTCAGGGCGACGACAGTGTCGATAAGCTCGCCGTCAGGCAGCTTCCTGGGCTTCGTGGAGCCGTCGGGTCTCTGCGAGAGCTCGCTTTTGAACTCAACGGTTAAACTCTCATGGTCTGGTATCTCTCGTTCGGCTGCCATGGCGCTCCTCGGTTTGGCTCACGTTGGGACATATTGTATATCAACATTAGGACATGTCCCAATGTTGATAGGACATGTCCTATCTTTGTCCTATCAACAATATGCTTGGAAAGGGCCGTGCTTTGCATGATCCGGTAGCAGCAGACGCGGAAAGCGAATCCCGTCTCGAGCATCCATGCTCTTTCCTCAGAACCTAAGAACGATTCTCGCAATCGCCCGTAGGACTTTGAAAACCGCCTTAATGCCCTCGGCGTTTCTCCTTGTGCTTCTGCTGCTTGAGGTCGAACTGACGCTGCTTCTCTGCTTCGCGCTGTTCTTTGCTGGCGTGTTTTCGCTCTGCCTTTGCAACTTCAAGCTGTAGTTGCA
>NZ_JANIPD030000009.1 GCF_024609215.1 Curtanaerobium respiraculi
CCATGTTTCCTCCTAGCGTTCGTTATTGAACGGTTTTGCAATTGCATGGTAATCGTTCACTTCCGAACGGTCAATACATACCGTTCAATTTCGTGCTATAGTTTCCACGCGGTCCAAGATGGTCCGCGCCGAAGCCGCCATGGAGGGGAAGTTGAAGACCGGGGAGCTCATAAAGAAGTACAGGAAGATGCGCAGGATGACGCAGAGGCAGCTCGCCGCCGCCTGCGGGCAGACAGACTCCGCCATCCGCAACTACGAGCTCTGCAACAGGACGCCGGGAGAGCGGCCCATCTCGTCCTTGGCGCATGCGAGCACGAAGCCCCGGTTATTCGTGCGGACGTCATCCCCCCATGCCGAAGAGGGGATTACCACTCATCCGACGGAGGGGAATACGTGCGCGTAGAACAGGCTGGTCTGCGCGTTGAGCGACTCCACCCTGTATTCAGCTGGTTTGGGTTATGCGTATTGCTGAGAGCCCCGAAGCCAATCGACAAAGGGAGGGTGACCGGACACATCACCCGAACACGGGATTCCTCGATGGTCTCCCCGGCAGACCTGGCAGGTGGCTCAGCCGTACCTGACATATATAATATGGTCATATTACGGTATCTAGGCGAAGCGAGTGAATATGGATATCGAACTTACCTTGGAAAGGGACGGCTTTTACGGGCTGTATCATGAGGGGACAAAGTATCCCGATGTAGTGATTCTGCGCACGGCAGGCTCGGGAGCGCCGAAAGGAAACGTGATCTCCTGCAGTAAATTCCTGTTTGAAGCGGGATACAGCGTGCTGTGCATCGGCTATTACATGTGGGGGACGTTAGGGGATGTCATTGACGAGATTCCCTTGGATTATGTTGAGAAAGCGATCTCCTGGGTCAGGTCATACACCGGCAATCCGAACCTGCGGATCGGTATCACGGGGCTTTCGCAGGGAGCATCCTATGCTTTGGCAGCTGCGGCACGGATTCCGGACATCTCTGCCGTTGCGGCGGCATCCCCGTTCGATCACGTTATGGAGGGGAATACCAATTCCTTCCGCAGGACCGGTCATTCATCCTACACATGGCATGGCGAGCCGCTTCCGTATACGAGGTGGAAGCTGCTGGATGCGAGCCTGCCAAAGCTGCTGTTTCACATTCTGAGGGATAAGGAGTACGGTATCTCACGGATGATGCGCTATGGCTACGATAAGAACGGCATCGATCCGGTCTCGGCGATCGAGGTAGAAAACATGCATGCCGACCTATTACTGCTTGCTTCCAAAGACGATGACTGCTGGCCCTCTGATGAGGCTGTGCCTCGCATGGTAGAACGGCTTCGGGTCGCCGGATATTCCCATCATGTGGAATCCCATATCTATGAAAGGGGCTGCCACAATATGGGTGGGGATATGACGCTTACCGGCAAAACCGGGAAGAAAATGAAAAGGCTCATGCGATCCTGGGCAGACCATCCAGATGACTGTCTTGCCTGCATCGAGGACAGCAAGGAAAGGATTCTAACTTTTTTCGAAAACGTTTTTTCGCGGTAGCACTGCCCATATCGAACAATGGCCTTCATCAAGCAACAGATACTGATTGGGATAACTGGGCAGGCTCATCCAAAATGGTAAAACGAGGTCGCGCCTCTCATGGGCGATGGGGAGATGCCGTTCTGATGGCGGGGTGAGCGTATGAAATATATGGGGTTGCCGCAGGGCATGTGGCTGCTATACCGTGGCTCATTTGAGGGGGGCATGGTTACGGTTCTTGGGCTTGATGCCGTAGCCGCGAAAGCGGTCATACATGACGCAAAGCCGAAGTATCGGGAGCTCATTGCAGGCTTGCCGGAATTTGAAAGGGCAGACCGTTTCAAAGTAAATATTGTAAGCTGCGCCATGCTTGCTGCGGTTATCCTGAACATGCCGAAACGGCCCGACGTGGAAACGCTGACGGAATTCTACGAAAAAGCGATGATGAACCGACTGACGCGTTGGTTTTGTCACATGAGCGGCAAGAGCAAGTTTTCAGATAAGGAAATCCACTCCATGCAAGAGACAGCTCGTCTCAAGGCTGCCGACAGGAATCCGTACTCATGGAATATGGACCTCTACCTTTATCCGGGCGGAAGTGGATACGAAGCACGATTTACCAAGTGTGGCATCTGTACTTTGATGAAAGAGCTGGGCCTCTATGACCTTGTTCCCGCAATGTGCAGCCTTGACTATGCTATGGCAGAAGCGGGCGGCAACCGATTTGTGCGGGAATATACTTTGGCTTTGGGTGGCCCGTACTGTGACTGCGGATATAAGAAATAGGTTTTTTGGAAGTCACCAGACGCGCTCACCCTCAGAACGTCCCTACAGCTCGCTGCCTGATGCCATGAGCTCGACGAGGTTTTGGTGCGTAGCGCCGTCGCGCTCCAGCGGCAGCGGGTCGAGCGTAAGGAGGTACTGAGGGTAGTTGTCGCGTACCAGCGAAAACGGCCGGTACTCTCGCTTCTCGGCGGCCTTTTCCGCAACCGACAGGGACACCTGTATGTAGGCGTACCCCTCGTCGGCTCTGCGTGCGATGGAGTCGACCTCCAGCTTGCCTATCTGCACGACGTTCACGCGGTAGTCCCTGGACCTCAGGTACGTGTAGACCGTGTTCTCGAGTAGGGGTCCGTAGTCCATGGTGGAGTTCACGTTGCGGGCGAAGTAGATGACCGTGTCGGCGAGGTGGTACTTCTCGCCGCCCTGCAAGGACCGCTTCGACTTCATGTCGAAGCGGTCGCATCGGTGGAGCGGCTTCGCCTTCACGAGGAGCTCGATGTAGCGTGCCTTGGCCTGGGCGTCGTCGAACTCCAGGGCCTTGGAGAAGCCGCCGTAGCGCAGGAAGTTGCGGAAGAGCTGGGCCTCGGGGGCTTGCGGCTTGCCGAGGTGTGCGCGCATCTCTAGGTACTCGGAAAACGACAGGGTGAACAGCCCTATCTCTACGTAGCGGCTCGTGAGGTTGGTCATGAGCTCGCCGGACAGCAGGTAGGAGTTCGACTTGGTGATGAACACGTCTGTTCGACGCTGATTCGAATTATGAGGCCGATTTTTAAGCCCCCCGCTATTACTCCCGCCGGGGTTTCGGGGAATAACAAAGTCCGAAAAGCACGTTTTCCCAGCAAAGGTGCAATTATTCTTCTCCACTCGAATCAACGATTGATTCGGGAATGATTCGGACGAGGTGGCACGAGGTGGATGATGGGACACGAGATGGGATCAGATAAGGTCAAACGGACAGCTGCAACAGTTGAGTGGGAATAGCGAAAATTAGGAGTGAGACTCCTAATTTTGACTCAAAAGCGTTTACCTGAGATAACGCCTCCTGACGTTGTGTTGGGAGGCATCGTGTATATCGCCAGGGAAATCGAGCAGACCGTCGACGAAATGCTCCATCAGTTCAAGGTCGTATTGGTTACGGGCGTGCGCCAGGTTGGGAAAACGACGGTGCTGCAAGAACACTTGGCAGGCCGCTTCTCCTATGTGTCGATGGAGAACCCTTCCGACTACGACCAGGCCTTGTCCGACTCGGCTCTCTTCTTCCAAATGAACGACCTGCCCCTCATCATCGACGAGGTGCAGCGTGTTCCCTCCCTGTTCCAGGCAACCAAATGGATTGTGGATCAGTCGCAGGAGAAGGGCCGAATCGTGCTTATCGGCTCGCAAACATACGAACTCATGAGGGGAGTGAGCGAATCGCTCGCGGGCCGTATCGGGATATTGGAAATATCGGGGCTTTCTCTGCGGGAGATAGTGGGCCTGCCCAGAGGGCCGAGACGTTACGTTCCCGCGAAGTTGAAGAAAGATGACATCGCCGTGCCCGATGGCTTCGATCTGTGGGCGACCATCCAACGAGGCTCCATGCCGGAGCTTATCGCCACCGACATGCCCTGGGACCGCTTCTGGTCGAGCTATGTCCGGGCTTACCTGGAACGAGACGTACGCTCCTTGGTCAACCTGAGGGACGAGAGGAAGTTCTACAACTTCATGATCGCTTCGGCCGCTAGGTCGGGTCAGCTCTACAACGTATCGTCCATCGCAAATGACATCGACGTGGACTACAAGACGATGCAGGCTTGGACCTCCATCCTTCAGGCCTCCGGTATCGTCCGCCCCCTATACCCCTTCTGGCCGAACACGGGAAAACAGCTTACCAAGACCCCCAAGATATACTTCATGGACACGGGCTTGGTCTGCCATCTCACCAGATGGAACACACCGGAGCAGCTGCGCAACGGCGCTGTTGCGGGCCACGTCTTCGAGACGTTCGTCGTCTCGGAGGTGCTTAAGAGCTATATGAACGCGGGGAGGAGCCTTCGCGGCGTGTGGTTCTACCGCGATTCTAAAAAACGAAAGATCGACCTGGTCATCCAGGATGGCCGCGTGCTTCATCCCGTTGAGATAAAGACCGGCGCGACGATCAAGAAGGACGCCGTGAAGAACCTCTCCTGTCTTGAGGGCATGACCGACTACGAGGTTGGATTCGGCCATGTCATCTGTCAGACGCAGGAACCGTACCTGCTGGTGCCTAACGTCGAGGCCGTTCCCGTATGGGCCATCTAGCTATCTGGTCGCGAAGTACGTGGGTGATACCCGTGAGACGTTTTTGAGGCGTATTTCCACATGTTCGGCCAGAAGGAGTACAGCATGAAACGGCTGGAGGACGACGAGTTCACCATCGTCCCCGACATGCGCACCTACAAGGCGCTGCGCGACGAGATGCGCGCCTTCTACAGCGAGCCCTCTCGCCTGCGCGACTGCTCGGACATGGATGAGCGCCTCATAGCGAAGATCGAACTGCTAAGCGACCTGTTCGCCGGCATCGCCGGCGACGCGCCACGCGGCGAGCTCGAGAAGGAAGGCAGCCTGATAGCGGATATGGAATGGGAGTAAAGGCTGAAGCGCACGGCAATCTCAGTCGGATGCATTCGACGCCCCCAGCGCCGACCTAGGACGATATCGATTTACGGTCGGGAGCTTTCCAGCAATCTCGTTGGACATGTTCGGCAACGCCTCAGCTGAAGGGGCGAAGACGAGACGAACACCGAACCGCCGAACGAGAAGGGGGTGAAACCTCGATCCAAAGGCAACCGCCGCGTCTCGGCAAGCAAAGCCGCAAGTCGCGAAAGACGAGAGTCCGCGCATCGTGCCGCAGCAGCCGTTGAAGAGAGATGCGCGGGAGTTCGCGCTCGGCATGGCAGAAGGAACGCATTTGGAACATGCAAGCGACGCCTCGGCACGTTTCAGGAGATAGGATTCCGATGAATTCTGTATGCAGCCGAGTGAAAGCAGACCATGGACAGCAGTATTCGCGGAGACATGCGCAGCAGCGCATGCGACGAAAAGACGGAGATGCCGATTGGAACCAGCGACTTGCACGATTCCGAGTTCCACGCCCTGATCGACGAGCGTATGCCGGGGAATCTCGTCGTACTCTCCTCTGAAAAGCACCTCCCCTGCCTTCACGCCAATCCGTCGTTCCTCGATCTCCTTGGTTACAACAGCTTCGATGCCTTCCTGCTCGAGACGGGGGGCCTCTTCAAGAACTGCCTGCATGGAGGTGACGCTGACAAGTTCTCCTCATTCGTCAGGAGTCGCAGCGGCCCCGATAAGACCGCGGGAACGCCTACGGCGGAGTGCCGCCTGCGCAGGGAAGATGGCGGCTATATATGGACGAGAATCACCGCAAAGGCGCACGGACGATTTCCCGCGACCATTGTGTGCCTCATCGAGGACATGACCGAGGCGAAAGCCGCCGAGAAGGAGTTGAAAGATGCGATCCAAAGTCTCTCGGTGGAGAACAAGAGGCTCGGGGCTGTTCTCAACAACGTGCCGGTCGGCATATACACATGCCAGCTCTCCGAGCCCATTCGCATCGCCCGGTCCAACGATGCCTTGTGCGCCATGACAGGCTACTCGCGCAGCGAGATGGAGACCCTGTTCGATGATGATTATAAGCTTGTGATTTGCGAGAGCGACCGCGAGGTGTACGCGGATGCTCTCAAAAGCCTCTCCGATCACCCCTGCTCTCGTACCATCGGGTACAGAATCAGGAAGAAGGATGGGAAGACCGTCGGTATCACGGACTCCTTGAAGTCGGCACGCGACTTCTACGGCCGCATGTGGGCATGCGCGGTCGTCATGGGGGGTGACCCTGGGTCCCGATGCGTGGACGCATGCGCCAAGATGGCAGAGCACGTCGCGCAGCCCATCGTCGGCGTGACGTGCGTCGGCGAAACGGTCTCGCTCGACTTCGCAAACATCCTCTTCCGCGCCTTGCCCATCGCGTCGCTCGGAGCATTCGGAGCGAACCCATCGGCCGGCTTGCCGATGTCGGCCGACGAAGGGGTATTGCACCATGTCAAGCAGAAGCTGAAGCCCTTGATCGACGGGCAAGATCTCATCGAGGAGGAAGTGGTCGGGCAAGGGCGGAGGCTTGGTGGAATAAGCGGCGTATCCGCAAGCGTCTACTTCCGGCAAGGAGGGACCATCTCCGTCGCGATTGTTTTCGAAACGGAAGAGCTGAAGGGGATGGTGCAGCGGGCAACCGACTGCGTTCTCAGGACGGGTGGGCGAATCTGGCACGATGTCCGGGTGACCACGTTCGGTTATTTCGACGTCCGCGTGGACGGTCGCCCCATCCCCTTCCGCAGCGCCAAGGCCAAGGAGCTACTGGCCTTTCTGGTCGACAGGCGGGGGGCGTTCGCATCCGCCGCCGACATCATCGCCGCGCTATGGGAGAACGAACCTGTGAACAAGGTTACGAGGGCCCGCTTGCGGAAGACGATGATGAGGCTCGTCGACGAGCTATCGGTTTACGGCATCGAATACATAGTGGACTCTTCCCCGAAGGGCTAACGGCGCATCGTCCCCGAAAGGATCAGGTGCGACCTTTTCGACTTCCTGTCAGATGAAGACAAGTGCGCCGACTCGTTCAGGGGAGCTTACATGTCCGACTACTCTTGGGGCGAGTTCACGCTCGCCCAGCTGATGTGCAGTACCCCCAACGCCGTATCCGACAGCGAACGTCTTGCCGGGGGCGCTAACGAATGATGTCACATGTTTGGAACGAGGACAAGACGAAGGGAAACGGCAGTTTTTTTATAAAGGAACTGAGCTGCATATCGTGTTTAGAAAATCAGGGGATTGGGGACGTGGACACAAGCTGCAAGAAATATGTAGGTGCGGCGCGCAGCAGACGGAACGGTTTCTTAAGCGTACTGCTCGCGTTCTTGCTCGTCGTCTCGGCTGCGTGGCCATGCCCGCTTGCGCTGGCAGCAGGCGACGGGAACGTGACGAGCACCCAAGGTACGGAAGGTCCTGCTGAGGCAACGGCCACCGACGACGGAAAAGCGGGGGACGCAGGTGCCCCGGATTCGGGGGCGAGCTCCCCTGGTGATGATTCTGCCGTAGCCAATGACGGGCAGGGCGACGATACGAGCCTTGAAAGGCCCTCGTCTCCATCACTTTTTGCCACGGGTTCCGGGCAGGCTAATGAGGCCGATCTCACTGACAGCCTCAAGGTGAGGCTGGAATCAGATTTCGCGTCCTATGTCGCTGGGGATACGGCGGCTTTCACGCTGACCGTCATCAACAACGGTAACAAGAATATCGGAGCAGGCGAGATCACCGCCACGCCTGCCGTTCCCGATGCGACCCTGTCATCTGTCATCGCGGACCAGTTGGCAGCTCAGACCTTGGGCAAGGTCAACAAGAACGGCGGAGTTGCTACGGTCGTGTTCAGCATCACGATTCCCGAAGACCTCTTGTCCACGGACACGGATTTCGAAGCGGCGGTTTCCTATGTCGATGGCAAGACTCCTGTCGATGCGCAGGTCTCCCTGCCTTTCGAGATTTCTGCCGCGCATAAGGGGCTTGCCTGCATGAGTGCAACGGATGCGGGAACGCGGCTCTCGGGCTTTGCTGCCACATACGATGAGGACGTCCTTGCTGTACGCTATGGCCTCGTAAATTATGATGCGGCAACCACGAGCTACACATTCGAGCTGAACGTCACAGGGCATATGGTTCCGAATGATGGAGGCGAGGATATCACCAGCGCGCTCTCCGCGCAATGGGGCCCGGCGCTGCCCGGAGCCCCTGCCGATGCGATGAGCGGATCGGGGTCGCTTGCCGGCAATTCCCCCGGCACGGGCGAAGTGAGCGTCGCCCTCGACCCTAAGGGCGATCCTGGGGCCTTCAATGCCTACAGCGTCACCCTCACGGTAACTGACGGGAATGGCAATACGACTTCCAGGACCATCGACCTCTTGCGTGATCGTCTGGATTTGAGCAACATCACTTGGGTCATCCGCGATGATACTAACGGGAACGGCAAGATCACCCAAAAGGGCACGGACTGGTTCAATGACCTCTACTACGACAAGGTGGCCGCCGACTCGCGTGTTCCCTTTAAGGATGCGGCGAGTTTTTGCGCCTACCTTGCCTCAGCGCCTACGGAAGAGGAAGCCCAGATGCGCTTGAACCGCTTTATCTGGGACATGTACGAGCCGCACAAAGGGATCGCAGGCGACTACGGTGATGCCAATATCCAGTGGCCGAAGGACAGCTTGTCGCCCTTCCACCACCAACTTCAAAGCACGGTAGAGCGGATGGGCACATACACTCAGTCCGAGGCCGGCGTCACCCACGATGACGATTACTTCAGCAATCTGGTCAAGACGGCGGGTCCCGACCTGGGCGACGATAACGAGGACCGCACCTACACCATCGACCTGCACGCCGAAACCGATCCCGTCGCGACGCAGCCCGCCGTGTACGTCTTCATGATCCCCAACCCGTGGCAGATGTTCGACGAACTTCACGCCATCACGCAGTCAGGCGGTAACACTGCCAAAGGCAGCATCCTTACAGCGGTAGACGAGATGGCCTACCTCTACGACATCAAGAAAGCGCTCATACGCTTCACGGATTACCTGGAGTCGCAGGGCAGCAACGCCGCTATCGCTATCACCAACACCCAACACGTTAAGAACGCCTATTCGATCGTCTCGTCAGGAGGGTACTTCACGACAGACATGGATGGCATGGCCGATGCGCTCGCTGGTTGGGATGTCTTCGGGGAGTGTGAGCATGTCCACTGGACCACGGAATCGCTCAAGAACGCCATAAACGGCCTTCCCACGGAGCTTTCGACATGGGAGGACGCAGAGGGCGTTCCTATCAACCTGGACAACGTGACCAAGACCGTCATCGCTATCGGAGGCCCCACGGAGAACATCGACTCCGATCATGGCTACAAGGCGCCGCTCGATGACGGCAATACGAACTGGAACAACATCGACTATCTCTACGGCATTCGCACGGATACCGGCACCACGGAGGTGGCGTTGAACGGTCGCCCGTTATACTCGTGGCTCGACCGCACCGATAACCAGGATCTCATCAAAGCGCATAACCCCTACTACACGTCCTACAACGACCCCGACAACCCGGCTTATTCGATCTGCACTTCCGAAGATGCGCTCTACAATCAATTCGTGAGCATCTACGAGAGGTCGTCGCACATCACTGGCACGACGACGTTCGGTGTTGTGGATGATGTCGTGCTCTCCGATACCGTGACCGACGAGTTCCAGGTGACGGGCGTCACTGCCACGTGGACCTCGGTCGATGGAACGACGGTAACGAGCACCTGGACTCCGCAGGGCGGAACGGCGGTTGGAAAGGGAGATCCCAACCCTGACGAGATAACCGTCACGGTGCACGGTGATGGCACGACAGGGGTATCCTGCGACTTCGGGCGCTTGACGGGTACGGGTGCGGCAGATGTTAGGATCGACGTAAGGGCAAAAGAAGATTACCTTGGCTCGAACAATGTCCTCACCAATGAGGGAACCCCTTCCATCAACTGGAGCCATACGAACACGCAGACGCAGGCCACTCGCGATTTCAGGGCAGACTTTACCCAGGAACCCTCTGCGAACGTTCCCCTGCTCCCCATGTCCGCTACCGGGAGAAGCAATTCCGGACGCGTTGGGACCACGTTCGATTTGGCGGATCATGCCACCTTCGATTCATTCGACTTGTTTAACGGGGCCTACGACCAACTTAATGGAACGCTAACCATTTCTTGGGTTGAGATCGATACGGATGGCAACGAGGTGACCATTCCTGACGATCCCTCATATGCTTCAAGCACCTATACCGTGGTAGACGGAATGATAAGCGGCTCATTCAAGCTGCCCAGTTGCTCCGTCGTCTCCGATGTGGAGGCTACCCGCAACTTCCGCCTTAAGGTGGAATACCAGCCCGAGGACGCGACAAACGGCATGATTCCTGTTTCCGGACGCACGGTCAATGCCGATGTGACTCTGAGCTGGATCAACGAGCTTGCCCTCTCCATCTTGAAGGTGGATGCCGATGACAAGACACCGCTTCCGGGAGTGGGATTCGCCTTGTATGCCGATGATGGCGACGGGAAGTTCGATGCTGGCAAAGACCCGTCGGCAGATGTCTTCAAAGATGCTGCCCTCACGGAAAAACTCACGGGCGACATCATCACGGATGCGAGCGGCAAGGCAGCCTTTTTCGGGCTCAAGCCCGGCACGTACTGGATTCAGGAAACGAGCACGGTTGCCGGTTACCACATCCTCGATGGCGCGCTGAGGCTCCGAATCGCCGACGATGGGCGAGCCTACCTCACCCAGACGGGTGGGCAGGAGGCCGAGGTCACCGTGGAAGACGAAATACTCGCAAAAATCACCATCGAGAACCGGAAGATCCCCCCCCCTTGCCCGTATCCGGTACCGCAGGGGTCACGTTGCTCGTCATCCTCGGGGCCTCCATGCTGGCCCTGTCTGCGATTCTCCGGGTAGCCAATCGTAGAAAAGGAGGAACACATTCTGTCCATTGACCCGTGAAAGGAGGATTCCTTCGCTCGTTTTGACTTGAATACACCATAAACTCCTGATGAGGGAAGCAAGAAGAAAGACAAGATCATGAAAAAGAAATCATCACAGGGAATCAGGAAGGTTCTATCGGCCCTGCTGCCCCTCGCACTGGCATTCGCCATGACGCCCGTGGCCGCATTCGCAACGCCCACGAGTGCAACGGATGTTGCCGATAGCGAAGTGACCATCACCGGCCTGCTCGACGGCGACATGGTGAGCGCTTACTTGATCGCCGATGCCGACATCGATGCCACCAACAACCTGAGCTATACGTTCGCCACGAACGTGCCCGCCCCATACAACACGGTGGACGGCCTCACCGCCATCGCCAGCGACGGGAACTCGTTCACGCAGGGGACCGATATGCAGAACGCGGCGGCCGCCATCGCCAACGCGATTGCGACCGGTTCGGCGACAGCCTCCGCAACCGCGTCCGGTACAAGCGCCACCCTGACCCTCGGCAGCGGCTACTACCTGGTGCGCGTCACCTCGACCAGCGGCGAGACCCGCGTCTACCAGAACATGGTCGTCGACGTGAGCCCCAAGGCCGCAGCCGGGACATACGCCCCCGCTGACGACCAAACCCTCGACGTGAAGAAGACCGACGTCACCGTGATCAAGACCGTCGGTGCCAACTACGAGCCGAAGACCGACGCCTACAGCGTGGGCGACGTCGTCCCCTTCAAGGTCGAGACCGTCATCCCGAACTATCCCGCTGATTCGCTCAACGCGACGTTCGTCATCGGCGACAAGCCTACCGCCGGCCTCAAGATCGACACCGCTTCGATCGCCGTTGCCAGCGCTGATACGGCGGGCTATACCCTTACATCGACGACCGACGGCTACACCATCACCTTCGAAAAGGATTACATCCTCGCCCATCCCGGCGAGAGCATCACGGTGACCTACAACGCCACGCTCACTTCCGATGCGTTTTCTCACAGCGCGACCGATGTCACCGGCAACACTGCGGAGGTCACCTTCAACCCCAATCCCTACAGCAACACGACCGTCACGCCCGACAGCACCACCACCGTCCAGACCTACGGCTACGTGTTCAAGAAGGTAGATGCAGCTGGTGAGCCGCTTGCGAACGCAACATTCACCATCACCCTGGACAACGGCACCGTGCTCGCTTCCACCTCCGACGCCAATGGCTACGTTTGGTTCGAGGACTTGGCTGCCGGCACCTATACCGCCAAGGAGACCACGGTGCCCGCGGGGCATCTGAAAGCTCCCGACCAGACCTTCACGTTGAGCTCGACCACTGCGACGGCCGACAACCCGGCCACCACGGACGTGACCGAGAACAACTACCTCGTCGCTGCCGAGAACGTCGTCGACCCCGACCAGCCCAAGCTGCCCGTAACCGGTGGTGCCGGGACTCTGGCGCTCACGCTCGCGGGTGTGGCGCTGGTGGGCGGCTCCCTGTTCGTCATCTGCCGCCTCGCGCGCAAGAAGAACGAACAGCTGTAGTGCTCAGTCATTTCGGCAGTCTGCCTAAGGAATCTGCCGAATAAACAATGAAGCCATGAGGGGGCACCCGTCCAGGGTGCCCCCAAGTGCGAGGGGAAGATGAAGCGGAAGATAGCCATAGCATGCGCCACGGCGTTCCTTCTCCTCGGCGTCGCCTGCTTGAGCTACCCGGTGGTCAGCAACGCCATCATCCATGTGGCACAGGGGCAGGTCGCCAAGGAGCACGTCGAAGCGGAACGTGCGGTCGACACAACGGAGCTCGAGGCCATGCGGCGGCAGGCGTACGGGTACAACGAGAACCTGCTGGCGGGGAAGGTCACCGTGACCGACCCGTTCGATCCCGACAGGATCACGGTCGGAGAGGCCGAGTACGACTCCACCCTGAACGTAACCGGCGATGGCGTCATGGCCGTCATCAGGGCTCCCAAGATCGACATAACCCTCCCCATATACCACGGCGTGGGCGACAAGGTGCTCGAGCACGGCGTCGGGCACCTCCCGTCAACGTCCCTGCCAATCGGGGGCGCCTCGTCGCACTGCGTGCTGGCCGGCCACACCGGGTTGCCGTCCGTGAAGATATTCGACGAGATCGGTCGCTTGGAAGAGGGCGACTATTTTGCGATAGAGGTGCTTGGCGAAGAGCACGGCTACCGTGTCGACGCCGTCGAGGTCGTCCTTCCCGAAGACACCGACTCCCTCGCGATTGTTCCGGGAGCGGACAAGGTCACTCTCGCGACCTGCACCCCCTATGGCGTGAACAGCCACCGTCTCCTCGTCCACGCCAGCCGCTGCGAGCTGCCCGACGGGTGGGACCAAGGCGGATCTCCCGCTCTCGAAGGGACGGCGGAAGGCGTTTCCCCGTGGCCGACTGTCGCGATTCTTTTCACAGTCGCCGTGCTCGTCGCCGTGACAGCGCTCCTGCTTCGCAGGCGCGCACGGAATGCCCGTGACGTCAGATGCCCGAGGAGGTAGCATGTGGTGATGCGTTCTACCGATGCTGGGGGAAGGACCCGCAAACGTGGCTTCGCGATGGCCCTGATGACCGTCGCACTCGCCATCGGGCTGGTCCTCATCTACTTGCCCGACATGGAAGGCGCCGTCTCCCAGCATAGGTTTGACAAGAAGATTGACGAGATCGACGCCGTAGCGGGCGAGCTGGCGTCGGGTGGATCCCGTCTGTCCGATGAGGCAGCGGCGTATTCCGAGCTGTTTTCCGCCTGCGAGGCATACAACCGCATCCTGGCAGGAGAGGGGCAGCGGCCGAACGATCCGTTCGCGTATTCGGGCGCCGGGGAGACGTTCTCCAACTTGGGCGCCCCCGACGGGCTCGTCGGCTATCTCTCGGTTCCCTCCATCTGCTGCGATCTCCCTCTTTATTTCGGCTCCACCTACGAGCACATGGCGCAGGGGGCGACCATCGTCGCCGGAACCTCGGTTCCGTTGGGGGAACTGAACTCCAACTGCGTGATCGCAGCGCACAGGGGCTGGTCGGGTGCTGCCATGTTCCGTGACATCGAGGAGCTGGAAACCGGCGATGCTGTGACCATCGCTACCCCTTGGGACACGCTGGAATACCGGGTGGAATCATTCAAGGTAGTCGAACCCGGCGACACAGAGTCGATCCTCATACAGCCGGGGCGGGACATGGTGACCCTCCTGACCTGCCATCCGTACGGCCCCAACGCCAGCAGATATCTCGTCTACTGCTCCCGCGACATAGGGAACTGGGAGCCCGCCGTGGAGGGCGGAAGCGGGGTGGCGGAAGCAGGCGGGGAAACGCGCCCCGCCACGCTTCCGGAAATCGAGAAGGGAGTCAAGAGGGCGGTCAGCGTAGTCCTGGCGCTCTCGCTTCTCACCTTTCTCGGGAGGGTGGCCGTGTCTAGGCTGCAGCGTAAATCGGGAAGGTGAAGTTGCCGCAGGTCATCCGCCGCCTTCCCAGCCGACATGGTCGCTTCGCATACGTACCTGATCCATATGCAGCAGCCTGCGAGGCGATCGGATAAGTTTTATACGATTTTTATACCTGCTTTCCTATACTCGTCTTTTTGCAGGAAAGGGGCTCAATATGTTTGGGAAAGAGCGGGTCATCGTCATCGGCTGCGGGTTCCTCGGTTCCACGCTGGCAAGCGCCATCTCCCGGCAGCGTTTCGCCGTTGTCGTCGTCGACATGAAGGAAGCTTCCTTCGACCAGCTCGACCAAGATTACGACGGGGAGACCTTTTCCGGAGACGGGAGCCATCCTTCCGTCCTCCGCGAGGCCGGTATCCAACAAGCGAGATACGTTATCGCAGCAACGGGATCAGACACGACGAACTTCCTGATCGCCGAGCTCTCGAGCGAGATCTTCGGCGTCGAGCGCGTGTTCGCACGCATTGAGAGCCATGCGCTCGCGCAGATGCTCGAAGACCTCGGCGTCAGCGTGATCTGCCCGCATCTCGTCTGTTCGCGTGTCGTCTATTCGCTCATGGGTCTTGGTTCGCAAGGAGATGAATAACGTGGATATCCTTATCGTCGGGGGACGCTCCCGAGCCGACTACCTTATCGAATCTTTCGTGAAAAAAGGCGGGCATAACAGGATCGTCGCGGTGAACAGCGACCGTTCGTATTGCGGATACCTTGCGAGCAGGCACGGTATCCGCGTGATCTGCTCCGATGGGACCTCGTACAGGGCACTTGAATCAGCCGACATCGCAGGGTTCGACGTGGTGGTCGCGCTGACGAGCATCGACGCGGACAACTTCACCATATGCCAGCTCGCGAAGCACTGCTTCGGCATCGACCGGCAGGTCTGCACGGTCGGCAATCCTGAAAACGTCGAGGCCTTCGAACGGCTCGGCATAACCGCGCCCATAAGCAGCGCCTCGACGATGGTGCGGGCCATCCAGGAGAGTCTCGAAGATACCGATCCCATCCGCGATCGATTCGACCATTCGGGCCGGGAGCTGTCCGAGGAAAGCTCCAGAGGAGGCTCTCCGGACAAGGAAGGTACGAACTTCTGGCGACGCATAGGAAGGTTGTAGCCATGCAAGACGGGCTACCCCCGCGAGGCGATCGATACGACGGTCCTTCCTCTTCCGTGCAAGCTATCGCCAACTATGTAAGTGCATCAGCCATCATCATCGGCGCCTTCGAGATGGTCCCCCTCATCGTCCTGATCTGGAACCCCCAGGAAGTCCGCTACGCGCCCTATTTCATCGCTCCCTCGCTCATCGTGATGGTGCTGGCGTATCTGCTGCGCTTCACTCGAGCCGACAAGCGGGCTCGCACCTATCAGCTTACGGATAAGGAAGCTGCCGCTTGCACGTTCCTCATCTGGGTCATCGGCATCATCGCCTATTCTGCGCCCTTCGTACTGGCGGGCAGGCTCGGGCCCATCCAAGCTCTGTTCGAATCCACTAGCGGCCTTACCACAACGGGCCTGACCCTGATCGATCCCGATGGGTATCCGCACATCCTCCTACTGCATCGAAGCCTCATGCAATACATCGGAGGCGTAGGGCTGGTGCTCGTCCTGACGAGCGTCGTGGCCAACAACAGGAACCTGAAGGTGTACAACACCGAAGCGCATACCGACCGTCTACTTCCGGGCACCGTCGCCACCGCCCGGGCGATATTGTGCATATACACCGCCATCGCCCTGATCGGCATCCTCGCCTATATCTTGACGGGCATGGATCCGTTCGATGCAGTGACCACGGCCTTGAGCGCCATATCGACAGGCGGTTTCTCGACGCATTCTTTTAGCATAGCCTTTTACGACAGCATCGCGGTCGAAGCAATCACCATCGTCTTGATGTTACTCGGCTGTACGAACTTCCTTCTGCTCTTCCTCCTGCTGAGGAGGCGCTTCAGATCCGTTCTCACGCACATCGAGACACGCGCCATGTTCGGCGTAATCGTACTCTCCACGGTCGCGATAGCCTTGTTGTTCTGCCAATCGGACCAGATGACGTTCCTCCACGGATTGAGGCTGGCCTTGTTCCAAGTCATCTCCGTGCTGAGCTCATGCGGATATCAGACCATACCCAGCTTCTCCGACCTGGACTCGAGCATCATCCTCATCCTCATAGCGCTCATGTTTATCGGAGCCATGGCGGGCTCGACCGCAGGCGGCATAAAACTCTATCGCTTCATCATCGCCATGAAAGGACTGTTCTGGAATTTCCAGGAACGCTTCGGAGGATCGGACCAGGTGTATTGCCACAGGATTGATAGGTTCGGCAAGCGCACGATCTGCACCGAGAAGGAGATCCGCGACGCGGAGGTGTACATCGTCACCTATGTCATGATATTCATGGTGGGATGCTTCATCTTCTCGCTATGCGGCGCGAGCATGCAGGAGGCGGCGTTCGACTTCGCCTCGTGCCTGGGCAATACTGGTGTTGGCAGCGGCTTCATCGATTGCGATTCGGGCCCTGTCGAACTATGTGTAGCCAGTATCGGCATGCTGCTGGGAAGATTGGAGATCATCCCCGTTTTCGCGGGGATCGCGGTGCTGTCGGCGAACATGAGGAGGCAGGCGGGCTATGGGAAATAGCGTCAAGGGGAGGCTGCGCAACATCCTCGTCCTCATACTCATCTATCTGGCCGGGATGCTCGCCGTGTTCGGACTTTCCGTCATGGGCGTGAGCGCACTCGTCATCTTCCCCGTGTTCATACTGGGCATCCTCATCGACAGCCTCGAATTCGATTCGGGGATATACGGAGCCGTCCTGGGAGTCCTCTACCTCCTCTCGTATGACCTGCTGTTCACCTATCCCTATTACCAGTTCAAGGTGTTCAGCAGGGACGATCTGACGGCGCTCGTCATCTTCCTCGCGGTCGCGCTCATCATGAACGTGGTCACGCTCCGTATGAAACACCAGGTGGAGGTCGCCGAACGCAACGAGCTCGCCATAGGCCGCCTGAACAGGCTGAGCACGAGTCTCATCGATAGTACCTCCGCGGAAGGTGCATGCGAGACCTCGCAAGCGTTTCTCAGCGAGACTCTCGGACGGACGGTGAACATCATCCTCGGGGAGCCGGGAGCGGATTCCGAGCAGGAAGCCCGCGATTGCTATTTCCTCGGACATCCGACCGGTCATGGTGAACCAGGCCATAGCGACACCAAGGCAAGATACCTGCCATTACGCATCAAGAACACGATGTACGGCGTGGTCGCGTTGGATTGTGCTTCCGGGGGACTGGATAAAGCCGAAGAGTCGTTTTTGAGCTCGGTGCTCGCCCAGACGATGATTGCAGTCGAGCGTATCGACCTCGAAGATCAGCATCGGCAGAAGGAGATCGAAGAGGAGGGCGAACGGTTCAAGTCCCTGCTGCTGCAAAGCGTCTCCCACGATCTGCGCACGCCGTTGACCTGTATCGCCGGGAATGCGGGGATCCTTCTCACCGACACCGATATCACTCCCGAAACCCGCAAGAAGCTGTTGCAGTCCATCCGAGATGACGCCCTGTGGCTCGATGACATGATCGAGAACCTGCTTTTCATGTCGCGCATGCAGGATGAAGGCATTACCCTTAAGAAAGGTCCCGAAATCGTGGATGATATCGTGGGTATGGCACTTGAGGAAATGGACAGACGAAAGGGCGACCATCGGATCGATGTCTCGCTGCCTGACGGCATCGTGATCGCGGACATGAACGGTCGATTGATTACTCGCGTCCTCGTTAATCTAATCGATAACGCCATAAAGCATTCGAACCCCGGTTCTGCCATCGACGTTTCCGCATGCAGGGTTGAGAACAACGTCCGTTTCTCCATCGCCGATCATGGGGAAGGCATCTCTGAAGAGAGCATCACCCGGCTGTTCACCCCGTTTTACACCGAGAGTTGAGAAGGCATAAGCAGGGCCGGCATGGGGCTAGGCCTAAGCATCTGCAAGGCCATCGTCGAAGCCCACGATGGCGCCATCCGTGCATATAACAATGCATACGGTGGGGCGACTTTCGAATTCACGATACCGATGCAGGAGGAGCAAGCATGACGCCCGCGGCAGATATACTGATTATCGAAGACGACGATGGCATCTGCGAGATGCTCCAGATCCTCCTTTCGTCCAATGGATACTCGGTGACTTCGGCTCATAGCGGCAGCGCCGGCATCAGATTGGCCCGCATCCACCGCCCTGGACTGATATTGCTCGATTTGAGACTTCCCGATGCCGATGGCATCGACCTCCTCGAGCGGGAGGGCATCCTAGCCCAGACTCCCGTCATCGTCGTCTCCGCAAACGGGTTAGAGGAAAAGAAGGTACGTGCGCTCGACGCGGGGGCCGACGATTTCGTGGTGAAGCCCTTCAGCAACGAAGAACTTCTGGCTCGCATACGTGCTGCCCTACGGCGAAGGGATTCGGCATCCCTGCAGGCCGCTCGTACGCTCTATCGCTGCGATGGCCTCGTGCTCGACAAGAGGACGAGGGAGATAACCCTGGACGGATCGTCGATACACCTGACGCCCCATGAATACGGTCTGCTGACGATGCTCATGGAAAGTTCCGATGGGATCGTGACCCTCCATGCGCTGCAACGTCGGGTCTGGGGCTATCCGACGACCGATAACTACAAGACGCTCCGTGTGGCGATGTCGTCGCTACGCAGGAAATTGAAGGAGCGCTCGTCCAGTCCCCGCTTCATCAAGACGGAAGTCGGGGTCGGCTACCGTTTCCTCATGGATGTGGAGAGTCGCGATTCTTAAGAACTCCAAACGTTATCCAGTTGGAGGGAAAGGATCACAGGACGCTCCTTTCCGCGTGGTAAGGAATGTGTTTTCGAGAAAGGATCGAAGTCATGAACTCTACAGGAAATAAAGGCGGGATTCTCAGGGCGCTCGCTATCGATGGCACCATCATGGCCGCGCTGGCCATCGTCATGGGCATCATCTTTGTAGCAGTGCCCGTCTCGTCGGGCGTTGCCATCTGCATAGTCTCGGGCGTTCTCCTCATATGCGCCGGGGCTGCGGCCATGGCGGGCGTATTCATCTACGGGCCGATTCTCGCCGGGTACTCAATGGCCATGGGGATCGTCCTGGCCATGTGCGGTCTGCTATGCATCGTCCAACCGTCGTTGGTGATGGGCCTCCTGACGGTCATCTTCGGCATCTTCATCGTCATCGATGCAGGCACGTCTCTCGCTGACGGCATCCACTGCATCCGCCGCAAGGTCCAGGGCGGCGTGCCGCTGACGGTGTTTTCCGCCATCCTCTTGGCCCTTGGCGTTCTGATCATGCTCGGCCCGATAGAGACCGTGGTGGTGTTCCTCGGTTGGATCCTCATCATCAACGGCGTCTTCGACATCGTCACCATGGTGGTGTTCGGCAAGCGCGTCCGTGAGGCGAAGAGGGCCTTCGGCACGGATGACATCATCGACCTGGGCGAGCAATAAGGGCGTATAGCCGAGGAAGGAGCTCGACCATGGCAACGTTTGCCGAGACGATGAAGGCTGCCAGGGCGCACCACGCGACGGGAGATCCGAAGCGCGAGGGAAAGAGGTTCAGGGAGGTCCTGTCCATCCTGAGAAAACACGACCTGAAGGACGGCATCTCCCCCGAGGCGGCGGTTGCGGTTCTGCAGGAGCTGGGACCGACCTTCGTGAAGCTGGGGCAAATCGCCTCCACCCATCCCGACATGCTGCCCATGGAGTATTGCGAGGTCCTCGGATCCCTTAGGTCGAACGCATCGCCCTTGGGAATGGACGAGGTGCGCCACCAGATCGAATCCGAGCTTGAACGCCCCCCTGGAAGAGGTGTTCCCGGAGTTCGATGTAGTTGCGCTGGGCTCCGCCTCCATCGCCCAGGTGCATAAGGCGAAGCTTGCCGATGGTACCGCTGTGGCGGTCAAGGTCAGAAGGCCCGGCGTCGTGGAAACCGTCACCGAGGACTTAGCCATCATGGAACGCGTCGCCGAGCTGTACAGCTTGGTTAAGGGAGAAGGCGGACAGATATCCCTGCAGGACCTGGTCTCCGAAATGGTGAAAACGTCAACTTTGGAGCTGGACTTCCTCAACGAGGCGGACAGCATCGAACGCTTCGCGGCGAACTGCGAGGGCAGGACACACATGACGTGCCCCAAGTGCTATCGCGAGCTGTGCACGTCGGCGATACTTGTAGAGGGTCTCGTGGAATCCCCGAGCGTCGAGCACTTAGAAGAAGTGGACGCCCAAGAGGTTGACAGGAAGACGCTCGCGTACGGGATCGCCCACAACTACATGCAGCAGATCATGGAAGACGGGTTCTTCCACGCCGACCCACACGCAGGCAACATAGCAGTCGGCTCCGACGGCACCATAACCTGGATGGACTTCGGCATGATGGGCGAGATCACGAAGTCGCAGAGAGCGGTGCTCAAGGAGGCCGTATCGGCGCTCGGCCGTGAGGATTCCTACTCGCTCAAGCGCGCGATGCTCAAGATGGCGGTGCCAACGAAGCATGTCGACCAGTCGGATTTGCTGGTGCTCTGCGACGACCTCGTCGACAGATTCATAGATACAGACCTGGAGTCCTTCGACACCGGCGCCCTCATGGAGGCCGTGGTTTCCGGCCTCCAGGGCCGCGGCCTCAAGGTCGAACCCTACCTGAGCAACCTCTCGCGTGGCCTCGTCACCCTGGAAGGCACCATAAACCTCATATGTCCCCAGCTCAACATCATGAACGTCGTGCGGGACTACATAGTCTCCACGTTCAGCATCGAGGAGGGGGCGCGGAAGGCCCGTCGGCTTGCAGGCTGGAGCATCGAAGGCGCCGAGGCGCTTGCCGACCTGCCGGCCAAAGCGGTGGACACCCTCGACATGGTTCAGAAAGGCCAAGTAAGGCTCCAGCTGGACCTACCGCTTACCAAGTCTCTGGACAAGGAGATACGCGGCGTCGGCGCGGTGCTCGCGCTTTCCTTCATCGCAGCGGCCATCGTCGTAGGCGCCTGCATACTGGGAGCCAGCGGACGCGGGCTCTATATAGGCGGGGTGTCCCTCGAAGGCAGCTTCGGTCTAATCCTGGGAGCCGCAATGCTCGTGTTCGTGTTCGTGAAGAGTTGGAAATACCTCAAGTGAGCAGGCAGGGACAAAAACCCGGTGAAGCTCCCGCCGATGACTTGGATTGGCGGCTTCATCTGGGCACATGCTCGAATTGAGATCGCCGATCAGGGCGCGCCTCTAGGTTCAGATCGCTCTGTCAGGGACGGCAGTCCTTCGGGGTCCGTCCGTTCTTCGGATATTTCTCTCCATGAGGGGGCCGAACGTTCGCCCGTCGTTTTTCACGGCCGTGGTTCCTTGCGCTTTGTATCCGCCCCCTCCGCAGGCCCTGCGCGGTGAGGTGCCGCGCAGGGCCTGCGGAGGGGGTCGGCGCGGATGAGTCCGATTCAATTCGATGTGCGTTTAGCTCTTCCGGCCGCGCCTGGAACCAGTTAACCAAAAACCCTCCCGGCCGTAGGCGGGGAGGGTCCGTTCAGACTCCCTAGAAGCGCTGATTAATTGGGCTTCCGCTAGCTCGAAGATGGCTACTCGTTCGCCAGCGCCTCGGCCTCCTCTTCAAGCTCCTCAAGCGACTTTTGCGCTGAGTTAATGCCGAACAGCAACGCGAACAAAGCCGGGATGAAGTACCACAGCGCGTTCACGATATTGACGCCCAGATACCCGCTGGCAAGATAGGTTGCCGGAACGGTAAGGGTTACGGGTACGGCCACAAGACGAGCAGAACCGAATACCAAGCCGGTGGCGTTGGAACGGATCTTGGTCGGGAAGCTCTCCGCCAAATACGTCCACATAAGCGTCATGGTGCCGCCAGAGAACAAAGCGCGCAGGATGCCGAGCACAACCAGGAAGATCGTGATGAGGATAGAGCCGTTCACAGCGTAGGCATCAGCCATCGGACCAGTCACGATGCCGGTGATAACGCAGGTGACACCAGCGATGCATGCCATGATGATGATCGGTATCCTACGACCGCCCTTATCGGAGAAGAACGAGACGGCGACATCGCCGAGGGGGGTTCCGATAACGCCGAATGCACTGATGATAAGCACGATGCTGTACGGCAGCCCCAGATCGACCATGAAGGTCACGCCATAGCTCGCCAGGTAGAAAACACCGAGCGTCGCGCCCCATGAAAGGACTGTGACTACAATGGTCTGCTTACGCAGGGACGAGCCGAACATCATCTTGATGGTCTTGCCCATGGAAACGGTTTTCTCCTCGGTGAACCTCGAGGCCTGAACGCTCAGATCGCAGGGCTGTTCGGTGCATTCGGAAACGATCGCTTCTGCCTCGTCGACACGCCCGCGCATAACCAGCCATCGCAGAGACTCCCTCAACCATTTGAGACCGATCGGAAGTATGATGATGCCGATGCAGCCGACGAGAAAACATGCACGCCATCCGCCATCTCCCAAAGTATCGAGCATTGCGGTCGTGAATAGGGCGCCGAACGGAATGCCCAGCGTACCACAGGAGATGGAAAGCGCCTGATATTTGCCGCGTGAAGTGGAGGGAAGCATCTCGGACATGTAGACCATTGCTACGGTAACCATGCCGAGCGTTCCAAAACCGGTAAGGAAGCGGCACAGCATGAACACCGCAAAACTTGACGTCACGGTGTTTATGAACGAGGCGATCGAGAACATCGTGACCAGAATGAGCAACGAGTTTTTACGGCCGAGCTTCGTACCCATCCAACCACCGAGAAAGCCACCCAGGCACATGCCCAGAAACGTCAGCGAGTTCATTTGGGCGATCTGGTCAAGCGTAAAGTTCAGTGTGGTCATAATCGCCGGAGTAATGTAGCCGAACATCTGCATGTTCATCTGATCGAAGAAGTAACACACCGCCGCAATCCACAGGAAATGCTTGTGCGGCTTGCTCAGCTTCACCATCCCGTCGAAATAATTGTTACCATTTGCTGCATTCTCTTCCATAAACAATCTCTCCAATCGTCAGTCTTATCTCTGATATTTCCGCTTTCGCTTAAACAAAAACTCGTTCCATCACGCGCTACCACACATGCATGGCAAAGCCCTGCAGCACCAATAAGGTGGCGAACGCTATGAATAGAAAAGAGATCACAATCAAAACGGCCAACCGTTTTCGATACACCGCGCACGGATTAAACAAGCACTTCTTGGTTTGGTCGTTATAAACAATGAGGTAATCGCGTTTTTCCCGAACTGCCGCACTTTCCTCCAGCGTTGCGTGTGCCGAACATCTTATGGGCGTGCCATTCAAGAAAAACGAGAAGAACAGCTCGTGACAATCGCCTTGTTCTACGATCTTGGTTACCGTCGCCTTCACGTGGTAGCCCTCCGGCCGCCGCACATTTTCGAGATGCTGGACGTAAAAGACCCCGCCAAGGGCGGCAGCGCCCAACAGATAGCTGATTGCGCACAATCCGATGTAAACCGACAAACAGTCCACCCCCTTCTCATCGTTTTCCCTTGAAATACCTCCTCGCTCTTGATGTAAAATGGAACGGATTTTTACCATTTCACTGCAGTCGGATGCATTTTCGCGAGAACCGAGCACCCCATGAACGTTGAACAACTTCAATACATATGCGCTGTCGCAGAATGCGACTCCATCACCGCTGCGGCGAAAAAGCTCTACGTCACGCAGCAGACCATCAGCAAGGCTGTTGCTAAGCTTGAGCGGGAACTCGGCGTTCAGTTGCTCAACCGAGATCGCAAAGGCATCTCGCTTACCGAAAGCGGCGAGCTGTTCGTGCTGAAGGCCAACAAGATTCTCGTCGAGCTCGAAGACCTGTACTCAATCAACCCGCTTTTATGCGACGACGAAGATTTTTGCGGCGCAGCGACGATATACTGCTCGAACTACTTCACCTACCGCGTGGCGCCGAAGTTCATAACATATTTCTCCGATCGCTATCCCAACGTCCAATTGCATTTTGTCGAGCTCCCCGCAAAAGATGCTCTCTCCCTTTTGCTTGAAAAGGACCGCCTGGGCTTTATCACCACCATTGAAGATTTTCCATCTGTATCGCAAACGGCAGGCGGCATCGCTCAGTTCAAGACCATCACGGTCTACGACGACCAAATCATGCTGCTTTGCTGCACCAGCCATCCACTTGCTCAACAGGATCAGGTGGACCTCAAAGATCTCGCCGATTACGCCTTGCTGCTTAGCTCTAACCCCGGAATCGAGGATTTTTTCGCCAAGCAATACAAGATGAAGCTCAACGTGCTCATGTACTCAGCCAACATGCTTTCAAGTATCGAAGTCATTCGCGCCGGTTCGGGTATCGGACTGATTACCCACAGCACCATAGCCAATTCAAACCTGCCCAACGATGTGGCGATCATTCCTATCGCTCAGAAACCTTCGGCTAAGAGTCACTTCGTATACCTCAAAAACCATGAGCTCACGCCCTTGGAACGGGAAGTGGTCAAGCAATCTTCGCGCATCCTGTCGAACTTCTGATCAACGCACCGTTTAATGCTCGTCTTGGTAATCGAAGTTGCAGACGGCTTGTTTCCTGACGCCCTCGCTATCGAGCACCTCGAGCTTGCGTAGGCACCAGCCCAACATTTCGGAGACCTTCGCAACGTTCATCTGGAAATTGCGTTCGCCCTCTTCCATCTCAGTGAAGTAATCGAACTCGACGCTTCGTACGAAATCCTTCGCCAAGCGATATACTTCAGCCTCAGCCCCGTACTCGATTCGACCGCAGGTCGGGCAGAACATCTCCACACCTTGACCGCCATACTTGTTATAGATGACGATCCTCGCCTCGAGCTTACCGCCGCACATCTTGCAAACGCAGTGCTCGCTTCGTTTCACGATGTCCTGTGCATCCATTACTCGATCACCTCGCCAAAAACCCTCTTCCCTTCTTGTTCGCAACCGAGGTCGAGACTGATGAAGAAATGATTGTCAGTCCAGACCGTCTGAGCTTTTACACCGAAGAAATCGGTGAGCACCTCATCGGTGAACACATCGTGCAAATCTCCGCTCATCACGATCTTCCCTTGCTTCATGAGCGCCACCTTGTTGAAAAACGGCAGTATCTCCTCGGTATGATGCGTCACGTACACAATCGCCACATGCCTCTGCTCGGCCATGTTCTGCACATCATGCAGGAAAGTCTCACGTCCTATGAGGTCCAATCCGCTGCACGGCTCATCGAGCAGCAAAACCTCCGGATCGCTCATCAGAGCGCGAGCTATGAGCGCGCGCTGCTGTTGGCCGCGTGAGAGCTGATCGTAGGGATAGCGCAGCTTGCGCTCAATACCCAACGAACGTCCGAGGGCCTTCATTTTTCGAACGTCCCCATCGGTTATCTCGCCATGTATGCCCAGCGTTCCGAACTTGCCGGCGAGCACGATGTCTTCGACCGACTCGGTATGAAGATAACGCCCAAAGAACGAGCTGCTCACAAATCCGATGCGCTGGCGCAGCTCAATGAAGTTCTCCTCATCAACCTCCCGATCGAACAGCGAAACCGAACCGGAATTGCCCGATTGGTAGGCGGCGAGCATACTCAGCAAAGTCGTCTTCCCACAGCCGTTCGCCCCGAAAAGAACCCAATTCTCGCCCTTTTCGATTGTCCAGTCGACGTTGTCGACAAGGTAAAAGCTGCCTTTCTTCAGGCTCAGGCATTCGGCCTTGATCAAACTCATTAGCACACCTCGCTGAACGGTTGGCGTGCTGGACAGCACGCCAACCGCGTTTTTTTGCTTTTACTCCAAAGCCTGATAGATGATTCCGCCTTCGACCTCATGAGGCATTCGGTTGTCTGCGAGGTGGCAGAACGTTGGCACGATATCGACGTTGCGAATCGGCCGCTTGATGACCTCGCCCTTCTTGATGCCGCCGCCGGAGAGGACGCACAGGCATGCCAATGAATAGCCCTCGTTGGTCACGTACTGCAGGCTGTTGCCATGCTCCATGCCGAAATCCTTGGTAAGCTGGAAGAAGATGTCGCCGCAGTGCTCACCGCCCATGCCGATGGTTTCCATCTCCTCACGGGTCATAGCAAAGGCGACAACCCGTTTTCCGGTCTTGGGATCGCGGTAATTGTACAGATCGGAGATAATCTGCTGGACCAAGTCATCGTAGTCTTCCGGCTCCACAATACCTTCGGGATCGCGGCCTTTGAGGTTGATGTAAATGTGGCTGGTGCGGTGGTTGATCGCACGGGTCTTTGTCCAATCGATCTGATACATGCCCTCGATGCCCGGCACTGGAAGGGTGACGGTGTAGCCAAGATCCTCCATGACGCCGGCGTTGATTCCCGAAAGCTCACCGATGCCCGGATTCTCACAGCCCTCGGAGCGCGGAATCGCCGCATGGTCGGAAACGACCGCAACGGTGGTATTCTCATCCATATACTTCAATACGGTGCCCAGGTACTTATCGTTGATCTCGTAGCACCAGTCGATCAGGTCTCGGTTGTATTCCCAGTTTTCGGGATCGCGGCCCGGAGTGGCGAACTCTATGAAGTGATGGTTGACCAAGTCGATGCTGTGCAGATGGATGTAGAACAGCTGCCAGTCGGGATTGGAGTCGAGCAGGTACTCGGTGGCACGCATATGCCAGTCGTTGATCATATCGAAGCTCTCGAGCTCCATGCGGTCGCCAAGTTCGGTGTGACGGTTGACGGTGGCAAAGTAGCACATCGGGCCAACCGCTTCCATCAACTCGGGAAGCACGCTCTTAGGCTGGCAGTACTTGTCATCTTGGGTGTTCATTACGTGGGAAATGTAGAAGTGGCCTTCGGTGCCGTCTTCATTCATATCCATGTTGCGCAGGTAGTAGGCTACACGCACATCGTTGTCGTTGATGTTGAACGTATCGAAGATGGGGGCGGACCACTCCCCGACCTTCACTTGGCCGAGCGGGCGATCGTCGCGCTTGCTGCGATACAGGGTGAGCGTGTCATAGCCCTCACCAGTGAACAGCGCGTAGCGTCGATGCAGGTTGTTGTTCATCGTAACGACAGCTTCTTTGGCGCCTTCGGGAATAGCGAAGGACCAGCCATCGGCATCCTTGATGGGCGAGAACAAACGATCGGTGGAGTCGTCGTTGACGGCTTCTTCGGCAGAAAGGCCCTTGATGACGAAACCAGGGCTTTCAAGAGGCATATCGGCAGCGAAGTGCCCTCCGGACATGGCAGCGAGCAAGTCATCTTTGCTCATTTCGGCAGGCATGTCTGCGGGCTTTGCGGTTTCCTGCTTGCTAAACTCTTCGACCTGGTCATTAAAGACGATGCAGTCATTTGAGCTCTGGCTTACCACATGTGGGACATCTCTTACAGAAGTGTACTCGGACTTGACGTGAACGATCTTTTGGAATTGCACCGAGCTGCGCAGGAACGGAACCACGCCGGTGCCGTCAATGAAGATGTTATTGGTGTTCTCCTGGCGGGGCGGCCAAGCCTCGCAGTAGTTGAGCATGATGCACTTCTTATTCTCATCCTCGAACGCTTCCCAGATGAGCTCCGATTCGATGCGACGGGAATCCCAGTTGAGCTCGGTGATACCGAGCGACTTGCCCAACGTGTGGTTCAAAAAGCAGGTGACTCCATGGGTGCGAGGATAGTTCCCCGTTGCCAGCGTCGCCCAGTTCGGCGGGGTGATGGTGGGCAGAACGCCCATCATATCGAGGCCTTCCCGAGCCGCACCTTGCTCGATTAGCTTCGCCATGTTCGGCATGCGACCCTCGGCAACCAACCGTTTGACCACAGCGGGGTCGGCTCCGTCGAGGCCGATCAACATGACCCTCTTTTTACTCATGTTCTTCCTCCTTTTCGTCCTGAGTGAATATCGAAGTCAGATATCCATCTCTTCATCCATTATGGAAGGGGGGGTGCGAAAAGGAGAAACAACCAGGTGCACCAAAGCACAGGCACGATACAACCAATAATTGTGCATGGCAGCTTGTGCTGCCGGAATGCATATGGTACGTGCTTTTCCAGATAGCATCTTCTGCTCTATAGGGTCTATTCTACGGGACTTCCACCGAATGCAAAACACGATAAGGGACGAGCAACGCGTCCCTTATCGTGCATCTTGGTAGCGGGCGCACATGCGATAATCGTGCGCGGCAACCATTGTAGAATAGACGATAGGAAGATCTCCTACCTCTTTGCGAGTCGTTTCTGCAACGAACCGCCCTATCCGAATCGTCCCGAGACGTAATCGGCGGTTCTCTGGTCTTGCGGTTCGTTGAAAAGCTGTTTCGTCGGAGCGAATTCTATCAGCCCTCCTAAGAGGAAAAACGCCGCTTGATCGGAGACGCGCACGGCTTGCTGCATATTATGGGTAACCATCACCACCGTGTAGTTCCGCTTGAGTTCTCCCACCAGCTCTTCGATTTGGGCAGTGGAAATGGGATCGAGCGCACTGGTGGACTCGTCCATCAGCAGCACCTTAGGCTCCACGGCCAAGGCGCGGGCTATGCACAGGCGCTGCTGCTGGCCGCCGGAAAGCCCCAGCGCGCTCTTCTTCAGCCTGTCCTTCGCCTCTTCCCAAAGCGCCGCCCTGCGAAGCGATCGCTCGACGATGATGTCGAGCTCATCGCGCTTTTTCACGCCGTGTATCCGAGGACCGTACGCGACGTTGTCGTAGATGCTCATGGGAAATGGATTGGCCTTCTGGAATACCATGCCGACATCTTTTCGCAATGCCGTCACATCGACCTTGGGCGCGTAAATATCCAGATCGCCGAAGAGGATCTCTCCCTTGATGCGCACGGACTCAACAAGATCCTGCATCCTGTTGAGGCATTTGATGAACGTCGATTTTCCGCAACCCGAGGGCCCTATAAGCGCGGTGATCTGATTTGCCGGTATCTCCAAGCTCACATCATGCAGCGCTTGGTTTTTCCCATACCAGAGATTCAGGTTTCGGATGGTGAACGCATTGTTCGAAAAGTCCGACCCCTCCACCGGATTGCTTTCGTCTTCTTGCTCTGCCGAAGCGATCATGAGCGGTTTCCTCTCTCTCCGAGTTTTGCAGCGCTCAGGCTTGCCGTGATGTTCAGGGTCAGAGTGAGCGCCATGAGTATCGTGGCTATGCCGAAGGCCACATTGAGTTCTCCTCGCTCGGTCGCGTACACGTAGAGCGCGACCGTAAGCGTTGCCGACGACGATTGCAAAGCGGTCATGAAGCTGTTGAGGATAAGCCCGAAACCCGCCGTGTAGAGCAAAGCCGCAGACTCTCCGACAATGCGCCCGATCGCCAGTATGCAACCGGTCACGATGCCGTCGATCGCATTGGGGATCACCACGGTGCGCACCATATGCCATTTGCCGCTCCCCAGTGCCAGCGCGCCCTCGCGGTAGGCGTAGGGAACGGTCTTGAGACTTTCGAGCGTGTTGGAGATGATGGTGGGCAACACCATGACGACGAGCGTCAATCCGCCGGCAAGCACACCCGCCTGAAATCCGATAAACTGGATGAAGAACAACATGCCGACCAAGCCGAAGATGACGGAGGGGATTCCCGTAAGCGTCTCCACGGCGAACCCGACGAGGCGCGTGAACCTGTGATTCGTCGCGTATTCATTAAGATAGACCGCGGCGCATACGCCGAGGGGAACGGCGATGACCATTGCGACGAGGACGATGTAGAGCGTGTTCAGGATATTCGGCAGAATGCCGATGGTATCGTGAACGTAGCTGGACTGCGTCGTGAGGAACTCCGCCGTGACGAAGGGAACGCCACGATAGAAGATGTACCCGATGATCGCCATCAACAGCATGCAGGTCAGCGCGCCCCCGGCGTAGACCGCGATCTTCAGCGCGTTGCACCGAACGATTCTGGATCGTGACCCGTTCGTCTGCATGCTAGTCCTCCTTCCTGCGGGTGATCACGTTAAGTAGCATGTTAACGAGGACGATGAGGACAAAGAGGACGAGGCCGATGGAAAATAGCGCTTCGCGGTGGAGACTCCCCCAACTCGCGTATGACATTTCGCTGACGATGGCCGTTGTCAGGAAGCGCACCGAACCAAGCAGCTCGGGCATGTTCGCCACGTTGCCCGCCACCATGATGATGGCCATCGCCTCACCAACCGCACGTCCGACACCTTGAATGATTGCCGTGGCGATCCCGCTTCGAGCGGCTCGCATACTCACTTTGAAGTACGTTTCGGTCCTCGTTGCCCCAAGCGCCAGCAATCCTTCCTCGTATTCCTTGGGAACCGCATCGAGAGCCGTCGCCGACACGTTGACTATGTACGGCAATATCATCACCGCAAGCACGACTATCGCCGCCAGCAAGGTTGCGCCGCTCGAAAGCCCGAATGCCGATTGGATCGCCGGAACAAGCACGATCATGCCGACCAAACCGTAGACTACGGAAGGTATGCCCGCGAGAAGCTCTACGGCGCTTCGTATGATGTATCCGCTTCTACACCCTGCGTATTTGCTCAAGAATACGGCGGTGCAAATACCTAAAGGCAAGCTCACCAGCAAGGCTCCCAGGGTTCCGTATAAACTCGTGATGATAAAGGGCAAGATGCCGAGCTGCCCCTTGCCCGGAATCCAAATCTGGCCGAGCAAAAAGTCAATCGGGCCGATCTCGAAGATCGCGGGCATGCCGGATGCAATCAGATACGCGGTGATGCCAACAACGAAAACCACGGAAAGCATCCCGCAAGCGAAGAAGATAGCGTGAAAGAACTTGTCCACGGGGCTCTTGGAAGTTTTCATGCAATTCCTTTCGGGTGAAAACATGCGCATGCGCCCGCATTGAAGCGAGGCGCATGCGTCCACTAGACCGTTTTAGAACAGGGGAACCGCGCCGGCTTCGCGGATGAGATCAGCCGTTTCGGGACTCGTAGCGAAGTCAACGAAAGCCTGGGCCTGAGGAGACAGCTGAGCGCCTTCCTTGAGGACGAGGATGAAGGGACGCTGGATAGCGTACGATCCGTCTTTGACCGTGCTCTCGGAGCACGCGACGCCGTTGACGGTAAGCGCGGTTACGCCTTTTTTGCCTTCAACCGACGAGAGAGATGCGTAGCCGATGGCGTTCTTCGAGCTGGATACCGCGGTGATCACGGCACCCGTGGACGTGAGCTCCTGGTCGAGCTTGCAAGCATCCTTGGTTCCCGTGATGGACTCGAACCCGTCGCGCGTACCGGAGCCGCTCTCGCGACCGATGCAGCTGATCTCAATGTCATTGCCGCCGACCTGGCTGAAGTTGGTGATCTTGCCGGAGAAGATATCGCTCACTTGCTCTAAGGTCAGATCCTCCACGCCGCTTTCCGGGTTCACGATGACGGCAATGCCGTCAAGCGCTACTTTGACAGAGGTGAGCCCGGTCTCCCCGTCCTTCAGGCTGCGGGAAGCCAGCCCGATGTCTGCTGAGCCATTCCCCGCACACTCGATTCCCGTGCCCGAGCCCGTCGCATCATATGAAACGGTAACCCCGGGGTTTTCCTGCATGAGCGCCTCGGCAAGGGAGCCGATCACTTTCTCCATCGACGTCGACCCGTTCATGGACACGGTGCCGGAAAGAGCCGACCCGCTTGACGGGCTGTCGTTGCCCGAATCTCCGGAGCCGCCGCATCCTACAAGCGCGAACGCGAGAACGGCAACGGCAACCATGGAGATCAATGCCTTAAACGTCCTTGAGCCTTTCATTAAACTTCCTTTCAGATGATCTGTTCGATTTGCGACGGACCCCATCGAGACCGCACAATGGTATTGAACAGCCGGTATGAAAAGGAAGCGAAAAGCGCGGGAAAGGAAACCGACATGATTCTGTCAGGATCTTGCAAAGCGGAGGCGACCCTTTTGAGCCTGCGGCATTGCGCAAGTCGGCGCCCGTCGCTGGAATCTTCCAGAGACGTGGAAAGCTCCGAGGCTTGGAGCAAGAGGAACCCTTCAGCCTCGTGCTCGTAGGCAAGGAAGCCCACCGCGGCGGCGATCACGGAAGCGAGCGGCTACCAGGCTCAGCGAGAAAACAAGCGCGAACGTCCTGCCCGCGAGCGTTCTCGTCCCGCTCATCCATGCTCCTCGCACTTTACGCGATACCCGACGCCGCGAACCGTCTTCACGATGTCGCCAGAGCCAGGGCAGGCATCGTTGAGCTTGTGGCGTAATGTCTGGATATGGGTGTCAACCGTACGCGTCTCGCCCACGTAGGTAATATCCCATATGTCTTCGAGGAGCTGGGCGCGCGTGAAGGCGCGCCCTTGATCTTTCATCAACTTGAGCAAAAGCTCGAACTCCTTCAAGGTCAGCTCCACGCCGACGTTTCCAACCGATGCTTCTCGGGTAAGCGGGTTGATCGAAATCGGCCCGCACGTGTAAACGGCGTCTTCCGAACTCGAGACACCGTCGCGGTGAGATGCCCTGCGCAGCAATGCGTTGCAACGGCTCACGAGCTCCATCATCCCGAAGGGCTTTGCAAGGTAGTCGTCCGCTCCGGCATCGAGCCCGATCACCTTGTCGTACTCCGTCCCTTTCGCCGTAAGCATCATCACCGGTACATCGCGCGTTTTGGCGTCCTCACAGATACGCGCGAGCACCGTCAGTCCGTCGGTGCCGGGCAGCATGATGTCGAGCAAGACGAGGTCTGGCACACGCTGGGCAAGTGCCGCGAAAAACGGGCAATGTCATTAACTTAAGCGAGTGACATGCAAGCCGGCATCGCTTAGAACAAGCCCCCGCGGCGGTTGATTCGCCGCGGGGGCTTTTTCTGTTCGCCCGGTTTTCGTCCGCTGGGGGCGGTGGGTGTTTTTGCCATGGCTCCGCCGCGGATTGCCGTGCGGCTGCACTCAGAAGACCCGTTTGTGCGTGTTGCTGTAGCGATTCGCGTAGTTGTGATCCACCCCGTCGCGGGGATAGGCCCTCTCGCGGCGGATCGGGACGAGGCAGGCGCTCAGCTCCTCCACGATCCGCGCCATGATGGCGTC
>NZ_JANIPD030000010.1 GCF_024609215.1 Curtanaerobium respiraculi
TCCGCGATGCGGTTCATTGCGCCCAGAAGCATTCGATATTCGACTGTCAAAGTGCAAATCCAAACAAAACTAGAGACTTTGAAAAATCTCTAATCAGGTCTTGACTTCATATAGCTGGTCTCCTTTCCTCCACGAGGCGCCTCCGCTTCACTTCGCTCGCATGTTGACGCAAAACCCTCGATGCGCGGTCGGCGGCATCATCGGTGAAATACTGCTTCACGCGCTCTCGCCCTTGGGAGTCGAGCGCGATGGGCATGACGATGCGCACGATGACAAGATAAAATCGCTCCGAAAGCCCCCGCGTAGATGAGGTCCTTGGTGTTGAGCTTGTTTTTCATGAACATGCCTTTCCGATAAAGTTTTGGCTTAAGTTAGGATTCTCTACCATAGTAGGGCAAGCAATTTCAGCATTGAAAGTTACTTCTGAAGATTGCCTAAGCGATAAAAATTAATGTCCGATAGATAAAGCATGTACGCAACAGGCTCACATGGGGCTTCGCCGGTTCCTGTGGGCCTATAGGCGTTCCGGAAGAGCGATCGACCTTACACTGCGGCAACGAAAGACAGCATGGGAAAGTGGCGTATCATGAACCGTGCAGGCTTCGACGGAAGGAATCCCATGCATCAGGCGAAGAAAGAATTCTACCGAAAACTCGGGACGACGATGGTCAAGAAGTTCGCGCGCCGCGGCATCGATGCGGTGTACTGCGAGACGGCGGACGAAGCCCGCCGAAAGGCGCTCGAGATGATGCCCGCCGGCAGCAGCGTCACCTGGGGCGGATCGATGACCATCGAGGACATCGGCCTGCTCGACGCGGTGCGCGCGGGCGACTACGCCATCATCGATCGCCAGGACAAGGGTCCCGGCGAAGACCCGCGCATCATGCTCTCCAAGCAGATGATGGCGGACTACTTCCTCATGAGCACGAATGCGTTCACGGAGGACGGCGAGCTGGTGAACATCGACGGCATGGGCACGCGCCTATGCTTCTTGGCGTGCGGTCCCGCCCATGTGCTCGTGATCGCGGGCATGCAGAAGGCCTGCCGCGACGTGCCCAGCGCGATCCGACGCGTGCACGACCTGGCAAGCCCGCCGAACTGCATGCGCTTGAACCTGAAAACCCCCTGTGCGACGACCGGCCAATGCGCCGACTGCAACAGTCCCGACTGCATCTGCTGTTCGGAGGTCATCACGCGGCACAGCCGCACACCGCATCGCATCACCGTGCTGATGGTGGGCGAAGATCTGGGATTCTAGACGTTGGAAGCACTCTCTATGGATGACATGAACCCTAAAAAGCCAAACCAATCATCCCCTGCACCGCGTGGCGATAAGGCGTCGTTCGCCCAGGCTGCGTTGGAGGCGGAAGTCGCGGAGGCCATCCCAAGCGCCAATCCCGATCTTCTGGAATCCGCATCGCAGGCGTATGTCGAAACGATGACCGCCCGCGTGGAGGAAGCGGCGCGGGCGGCGGCAAACGACCATGCCGAGCGCTTGAAGATGCGCCGCGAGAGCAACGAGCGCGTGGCGAGCAGGCTCCGCATGATCACCGGCTGGACGCGCGCGATCGCCGCCATCCCCGCGCTCGGCCTGTTCTTCGCCTCCCTTGCCATCTCCATCAACGCCTTGGTCGCGGTCATCTCCACGACGCTCACCTTCGCAACGGGAAGCGCCGTGTACAGCGCCACGGAGGGCGCCGACGTCCATTCGCTCCTGAATCTGGCGATCGAGTACGTGGAGTACACGGACATGTTCCTGCTGGCCGTCGCCCTGTACATCATGGCGCTCGGCCTGGTATGCCTATTCATCAGCGACAAGATCCCCCTGCCAGGATGGCTCGGCTTCCATGACTTCGACGATCTGAAGGAACGCCTGGTCAGCGTCATCTGCGTCATGATGGGGGTATATTTCCTGGGCCAGGTGCTCCAGGGCAGCACCGGGACCGATCTGTTGATGCTCGCAGCGGGAATCGGCATCGTGATCATCTCCCTCACGCTCTTCGTCCGGCATGTCATCATGCATTGATGAGGATTCGAGCAGGAACTGGCAACGAGCGCTGGGTCGGCGAAACGAGGGTCCGCTCCAAGACGGACCGGGCATCGCTTGCGTCGAGGATCCCCGCCCGGTCGGCTGGCAGCGCCTAAACGGTGATCCACGCCCTCGAATGGACGCGTTTCGGTATGATGGAGCGCACGAACCGCGCGGAAGGCATTGCATTGATCGAAGACGCTGACGCATACGGGTCCTTGGGCACGCTCGCCGACGACCTTTGGAGCAAGGACGCCGACGGAGGCGCTCCGGCCACCGATGAGGACATCCTCGAAGCTTATCTGGAATGGTGCGCAGAGAGGGGCATCGAGCTGTGGCCGCACCAGGAGGACGCCTGCCTGGCCCTCGCCGCGGGGGACCACGTGATCCTGGGCACCCCCACGGGCAGCGGGAAGAGCATGGTGGCCCTGTTCCAGCACTTCCTCGCATTGGCGCGCGACGAGCGCTGCTACTACACCGCCCCCATCAAAGCGCTGGCCAGCGAAAAGTTCTTCAACCTGGTCGGCTATTTCGGCAAGGAATACGTGGGCATGATCACGGGGGACGTGCGCATCAACACCGAAGCCCCCATCATCTGCTGCACGGCGGAGATCTTGGCGAACGACGCCCTGCGCATGGGCGCGGAGGCCGATATCGCGCGCGTTGCGGCGGACGAGTTCCACTTCTTCGCAGACCCCGACCGCGGATGGGCATGGCAGGTCCCGCTGCTCACGCTGCCGCACGTGCAATTCCTGCTGATGAGCGCCACGCTGGGGGACGTCGGCCACATCGAGGGGGCGCTTGAACGCCAAACCGGCCGCTCGGTAGACGTGATCGCCGACGCCCCGCGCCCCGTGCCGCTGGAATGGGAGTACGTGGACACGGCCCTCGAAGGGACCGTGGAGCTTGCCGTGCGCGAGGGCAAAACGCCGCTCTACATCGTCCATTTCTCGCAGGACGCCGCGCTGTCGAGCGCGCAGGCCCTGGCAAGCACCGGCATCACCACCAAGGAGCAGCGGAACGCCATCAAGGAGGCGAGCCGCGGCACGCGCTTCTCCACCGCGTTCGGCAAGACGCTCAAGCGCCTTCTGGAATGCGGCGTGGGCGTGCATCATGCGGGCATGCTGCCGCGCTACCGCCTGCTGGTGGAGAAGCTGGCCCAGCAGGGGCTGCTCCCCATCATATGCGGCACCGACACCCTGGGCGTGGGGATCAACGTGCCCATCCGCACCGTGGTGCTCACGCAGCTGACCAAGTTCGACGGGCACCGCATGCGCCGGTTGCGCGCACGCGAGTTCCACCAGATCGCCGGGCGAGCGGGACGTGCCGGATTCGACACGGAAGGCCTGGTCATAGCCGAAGCGCCCGAGCATGACATCGAAAACGCGAAGGCGCTCGCCAAAGCGGGCAATGACGAGGGGAAGCGGCGCAAGATCAAGAAGAAGCACGCCCCCGAGGGGTTCGTCAACTGGAACAAGGGGACGTTCGACAAGCTGATCGAGGCGCAGCCCGAGATGCTCAAGCCGCGCCTTCGCATCACCCACGCCATCGCCTTGGCGGAGGCGATGCAGGGCGGGGATGCCCATGCCCGCACGTTGAAGCTCGTCGCCGACAGCCTCCAGACCGACGAGGAGAAGGCGGCCCTCGCCCAGCGCACGGCGGAGATCTTCGCCACGCTCGAGGCGTCCGACGTGGTGCAGCATACGGTGCGGGAGGACGGGTCGATCGAGTACGGCACCACCGTCGACCTGCCCGACGATTTCGCGCTCGACCAGCCGCTTTCGCCTTTCCTGCTGGCAGCGCTCGAGCTGCTCGATCCGGAGGACGAGGGCTACGCCCTCGACGCGATCTCGCTCGCCGAGGCGACGTTGGAGGATCCGCGCCAGGTGTTGCGCGCCCAAGAGCGGCGCGAGCGCGACCGGGCGATGGCGGCGATGAAGGCCGAGGGCGTGGAATACGAGGAGCGCTTGGAGCGCTTGCAGGAGGTCACCTATCCCAAGCCTCTCGAAGACCTGCTGGAAGGCGCCTTCGCCCGCTATTGCCAGGACGTCCCTTGGGCGCGCGACTTCGAGCTGAGGCCCAAGAGCGTGCTGCGCGATATGGTGGAGACGTCCGCGAACTTCAAGGGATACATCGCCGGGTTGGGAATCGCCCGCAGCGAGGGGCTGCTCCTGCGCTACCTCTCCGACGCCTATCGCGTGCTCGGCCGTACCATCCCCGAGGAGAAGCGCGACGAGCGCCTGCACGACATCACCAGCTGGCTGGGATTCATGGTGCGCTCGATCGACAGCAGCCTGGTGGACGAATGGGAAGCGGCGGGGACGCTGCCGGAGAACGCGCCGCCCGCCGCCCCCGATGCGGTGGTGCGCGACCGCCGCGCCGTCACGCTCACCGTGCGCAACGCGCTGTTCGCCCGCGTGCGCCTGGCCGCGGGCAGATGCGTCCGCGAGCTGGGCGCGCTCGACACTGACTGGGGGTGCAACGCCCGCGTGTGGCAGCAGGTCCTCGACGGCTACTACGACGAGCACCAGGAGGTGCTGCTCGATGGAGACGCCCGCAGCACCGCGTACTTCGAGATCGACGAGACGGATGAGAAGGCCGCGCACGTGTGGCATGTGCGCCAGACGTTCAAAGACGAGGATGACGACCGCGATTTCGCCATATGGGCGGACGTCGATCTGGATGCGACCCAAGACACGGGGGACGCGGTTTTCTCCCGCTACCGCGTCGACTTCGTGGAAAACCTGCTGGAACAGGGCGCCTAGCGCGAAAAAGATGCCCTAGCCGGGGTATATGGCCCCGTCGCAGACCCCCTTATAATCTATGTCACCTGAAATCGAGCGGAGGAGGAGCACGTGGCCGAATCGGACAAGCCTTCCCTGCTTGCCTTGCCCGGGGCGAAAGCGCAGCTGGCGGCATTGACGGCATTCGCCTTGGCGCAGGCCGCCTGCATCGTAGCGCTCTCGCTCGCGCTCGCCGCCGCGCTTGCGAACATGTGGGCGGGCGAGGACGCCCTCTCACAGCTGGGGCTCATCGCAGTCGTCTTCAGCGGATTCCTGGGGCAGCGGCTGCTCGTGATCGCGCAGGACGCCGTCATCGGCCGCTACGCCCGGCAGCGCGCCGACGAACTGCGCAACGAGCTTCTGGAATGCGTCTTCGTCGACCAAACGCACGTGGCGCTCGACCAGGGCGCGGCGGCGACGGTCTCGCAGGCAATCGAAGGCACCGCGCAGGTCGAATCGTATATCCGCCTCATCCTCCCGAAGATGGTCGGGGTCGTTGCGCTCACCGTGCCGCTGCTCGCCTGCGTGTTTGCCCTCGACTGGGTCTCGGGGCTCATCCTCGTGCTGGTCTTCCCCATCGTCGCGCTGTTCATGGCCATATTGGGGAAGATGGCCCGCGAGTACGCGGAGCAGCAGTTCGGCGCGTACAACCGGATGGCGAACTCGTTCATCGACACGCTGCGCGGATTGGGGACCCTCGTCGCGTTCGGCGCATCGAGGAAGGAGCGCGACTCGATATTCTCCTCGAGCGAGAAGTTCCGCGAAGCGACCATGCGAACGCTGGAGGTCGCGACCCTGTCGGGCGCGGCGTTGGATCTGATCTGCGTGATGGGCCTGGCGGCCATCGCGATCATGCTGGCGTTCCGCCTCATGGACGGATCGCTCGCGCTCCGCACGGGGCTCGCCTGCCTGATCCTCGCCCCCGAGGTCACCAACCCCCTGCGCACCTTCGCCGCCGATTTCCACGCAAGCCTCGACGGTCGCAGCGCGCTCAAACATGCGCAGAAGCTGATCGCGGAGAGCAGGTCGCGCAAGGGAGATGCATCCGACCTGCGGATCGGCGAGTGGTCGGGCGAATCCGTTTTGAAGCTCGACGGCATCGGCTTCTCCTACGGCACCGGAGCGGGACGCGGCGCCGCCATCGGCCATGCGACATTCGAAGCTCGCGGATTCCAGCGTATCGGAATCGTGGGGACGAGCGGCAGCGGGAAGAGCACGCTCGCGGCGCTGCTCGGGGGGTTCGAGGTCCCCACGGCCGGCTCATTCGAGATCGATGGCGGAACAACGCCCAGCTTGCGCATGCCGTCATGGCAGCGCCAGGTGCTCTTCGTCCCCCAAAACCCCACGATCTTCCACGACACCCTGCGCACCAACCTGGCTTTCTACACCCCCGACGCGCCCGATGGCATCGTCGAGCAGGCGGCGCGGACCGTCGGCTTGGACGGGTTGGTCGAGCAGCTTCCCCAAGGGCTGGACACCGTCATCGGGGAAGGCGGCCGGGGGCTTTCCGGCGGGCAAGCCCAGCGCATCGCCCTAGCTCGGGCGCTGCTCGACCCCGCCCGGCGCATCCTCATATTCGACGAGCCGACCGCGCATCTCGACATCGAGGTGGAACTCGAGCTGAAGGAGCGCATGATCCCCCTGATGGAGGGCCGATTGGTCTTCTTCTGCACGCACCGGCTCCATTGGCTGAAGCAGATGGACCGGGTCGTCGTGCTGGACGGGGGATCCGTCGTCCAGCAAGGTGCGCCCGACGAGCTGCTCGCCGTCGAAGGCCCGCTCACCGCGATGGCGCGCACCCTCGGGGCGGGAGGTGCCCATGACGTGGCTTAAGCCGTACATCGCCCGCTACCGTGCGCAGCTCGCCCGCTCCTGCGCGCTCGGCCTCGCAGCCGCATGCGCCTCCGTCCTGCTTATGTTCACCAGCGGCTTTCTGATCAGCCGCACCGCCGAGCCCGATACGCTGCTGTTCGCCATCATGGTGCCCATCGCCTTCGTCCAGATCTTCGGGTTGGGCAAGCCCATCGCACGCTACTTCCAGCGGCTGGCAAGCCACGATTGGGTGTTCCGCCTGACGAGCCAGCTGCGTGCCCGCCTCTACCGCGCCCTCGAAGCCGACTCGACAGCCCTTGGATCCGGCCATGGCACCGGCGAGGTGCTCGGCACGCTCTCCGAGGACATCGGCCACCTGCAGAACCTGTTCCTGCGCATCGTCCTCCCCTCGTTGATAGCGGTTGCCGCCTGCCTGCTCATCGTCTTCGCGCTCTTTTTCGTGGACGCGGCCTTCGCCCTGGCGGCGCTTGCGACATTCGCGCTCGCCGCAGGTGCCGTGCCCTTCGCGGCGTATGCGGCGAGCCGCGGGAAGGCGACGGCGGTGCAAGCCGCGACGAGGAGCGAGTACGAAACGCTCACCAACAACGTCTTGGGATCCGCGGATTGGATCCTTTCGGGGCGGGGCGCCGATTGCGTGCATTCGTGTGCGGAGGAACGGCGCGCGCTGCAGCGCGACCGCGCATCGCTGATGCGCCGGGAACGCGTGATCGACGCGTTGCAGGCGCTCGTGCTGGCGATGGCGGCATGCGCGGTCATCATTTGGGCGGGCACGACGTTCTCAGGAGCCCCCAACTGGATTGCCGCGTTCGCCATCGGGTTCTTCCCCATAGCCGAGATAGTGTTCCCGCTTCCCCGGTCTGCCGCCGGCGTGCACGCGCACACCGAGGCGCTGCAGCGCCTCGAGGGCATCGAAAAAGCGGCTTGCGAAGCCCGGAGTGCCGACGATGCCGCCCCTCCCGCGCGAGCGGGAGGGGTAGTGCGCCCATCGTCCCCCGCACGCGGATCGATCGACATCCGCGATGTCGGTTTCACCTACCCCGGTTCCGCGCGCGAGGCGGTGCGCCGCATCACGCTCCATGTGCGGCCGGGCGAGAGCATCGCCCTCCTCGGACGCAGCGGAAGCGGCAAGAGCACGCTCGCCGCCCTCATCCACGGGGACCTCGCCCCCCAGGATGGCACCATCCGCGTCGGGGGCGCGGTGGGCATACTCCACCAGCAAGCGTACCTGTTCAACCGCACGATCCGCGATAACCTGACGCTGGGCGTCCTGCCCGGCGGCGATGACGAGCTCATGGATGCCTTGGATGCCGTCGGGCTCGCAAGCATGGTCCGCGCGCTCCCCCGAGGGCTCGACACGCTGGTCGCGGAAGGCGGCGCGAATTTCTCGGGCGGGCAGCGTCAGCGCATCGCGCTCGCCCGCTTGCTGATCGCCCGCACGCCCATCGTGCTTTTGGACGAGCCCTTCGCCGCCCTCGACCCCGAAACCGAGGCATCGCTCCAAAACACCCTCTTCGGCGCGTTCTCCGACCGCACGCTCGTGGTGATCACGCACCATCTGCAGGGCATAGAGCGGTTCGACCGGGTGGCATTCATCGAAGACGGGCGCGTGGAGATGGAGGGCGCGCCCGCGGACCTTGCATCCGCGAACGCGCGCTTCAGAAAGCTGCTCGCTTTCGACAGGGGGATCTAATCCTCGCTGCCTACCACGTCATCCATGCCGATGATGGTGGCGCCCAGCGGGATCGTGGATGATGGCATCTTGCGGCTGACGCCGATGCGGTCTTCCAGGGTTTCGATGTCAGAAGCACGCAGCCAGCTCGCGAGGGGTTTGGGGGAAGCGGATCCGCGCCAGCAGCGATTCGCTTGTGAAGCCTTGGGCGCACATGATGCGGAGCTGGGCTTGCAGGGGCGCGTAGAAGCCGTTCCGGCTGTAGAACACGCACCCGCCGGGGGCGACGTCCGGACGGACGCCCACGTCGAACAGCTTCATATCGGAGACGACCTCGGAAATCTCCTCTAAAGTGCCCGGCCCGCCCGGCAGCGCGACGAAGGCATCGCCCAGCTCGATCATCTTCTCCTTGCGCTCCGTCATGGTATCCACCATATGCAGCTCGGTCAGACCCTGCTGCGCGGGTTCGCGCCGGGTGAGGAACCGCGGCATGATGCCGACCACGCGTCCCCCGCCCGCAAGGACGCCCCGCGCGGCGATTCCCATCATCCCCGTGCTGCAACCGCCGTAGACCATGGTGTGCCCGCCCCGCACGATCACGTGCGCCATCTCGCAGGCGGCATCCTCGAAGACGGAATCGTTTCCGGAAGAAGACCCCAGGTAGACCGTTATGTTCATATCGCACTCCTTCGGCGCGGAAGACAAAAGGCGCCCACCCATTGTGCCACATCGCGCGGCGCGCCGGGCGGGCGCCCCAACGGTTCCTACGCTCGCGCGATCCTCACCGCGCACACCTTGAACTCGGGCACCTTGCAGATGGCGTCCAATGCGCCATTCGTCAGCCAGTTCGCGTTGCCGTCCTGGAAATGGAACGGCATCCACACATCGCCCGGGCGTGTGCGATCGCTTACGCGGGCCGTGGCGACGACTTCGCCGCGACGGCTGGCGACCTTCACGCGCGCGCCGTCGGGGATGCCCAGCTTCTTGGCATCCTTGGTGTTCACCTCGATGAAGGACTCGCCGGCGATCTCGTTCAAGCCTTCGGTGCGGCCGGTCATGGCGCAGGCGTTGTACTGGTACAGCACACGCCCGGTCATCAGCACCAAGGGGTACTCGTCATCGGGGAGCTCGGCGCTCTCCTTGTAGCCCGACACCGAATAGCCGCCCTTCCCGCGGGCGAACTCGCCCACGTGCATGATGGGGGTGCCGGGATGGCCCGGCCCCACGCACGGCCACTGCAACGACTTCTCCCGGCATTCCCCCGAATCGAGCCGCGCGTGGCTCACGCCTGCGAAGCTCGGCGTGAGGCCGGCGATCTCGTCCATGATCTGCGCCGCGGAGAGCTCGGGCTGCGCATACCCCATGCGGTTCATGATCTGCGTGAAGATCCATGTGTCCAGCTGGGGGCCCTCCGGTCCGTCCACCGCCTTGCGCACGCGCTGGATGCGCCGCTCGGTGTTGTCGAACGTGCCCTCTTTCTCGGCGAAGCTGCGGCCCGGCAGGATCACGTCGGCGTATTTGGCCGTCTCGGTCATGAACAGCTCGTCCATCACCAAAAATTCCAGGCTCTCGAGTGCGCGAATCACGTGATGCGTGTCGGGATCGGTGCGGACGGGGTCCTCGCCGAATATGAACAGGCCCTTGACCTGGCCCGTGATGGCGGCAGGAAAGACCTCGGTGGCCATCAGGCCCTCCTCAGACGGGATGGGGTGCCCCCATCCGGCGGCGAACTTCTCGCGGACGGCCTCGTCGGCCACCTTCTGATATCCGGTCAGGTCGTTAGGCGATGCGCCCATATCACAGGCACCCTGCACGTTGTTTTGGCCGCGCAGCGGGTTGACGCCGCATCCGGGTCTGCCGAGCTTGCCGCACACCATGGCGATGTTCGACAGGGCCATGACCCCGTCGGTACCGGTGGAATGTTCGGCCACGCCCAGACAGTACAGGATCGGCGCGGCTTTGGCCCGGCCGTACATCTTTGCCGCCGCCACCAGGTCGCGGGCATCGATGCCGCAGATCGCGGCGACGCGCTCGGGCGTGTACCCCGCCACGGCGCGCACGAGGTCCTCGTATCCTTCGGTTCGGTTGCGGATGAAATCTCGATCGACCAACCCCTCTCGGATGAGCACGTGCACCATGCCGTTGGCGAACGCCACGTTGGTGCCCGGCTTCAGCTTCAGGTGGATGTCGGCATGGCTCGCGAGTCCGATCTCGCGTGGGTCGACCACGATGAGCTTCGTGCCATGCTCCACCGCTTGGCGGATCTGCATGCCGAGGACGGGGTGGGCCTCCTCGGGATTGCTCCCCACGAGCATGATCAGATCGGATTCGGCAGTGACGTCGCGGATCGTGTTCGTCATGGCTCCGGATCCCAATGTTGTCGCCAGACCGGCGACCGTGGGAGCGTGTCAAACGCGTGCGCAGTTATCGACATTGTTCGTGTCGAATGCGCACCTCGCCATCTTCTGGAGCATATACACATCTTCGTTGGTGCTGCGGCTGCAGGCGAACGCCGCCAGGGCCTTGCCGCCGTGGCGTTTCTTGATCCGGCCGAACCGCTGCGCCACATAATCAAGCGCCGTATCCCAGCTGACCTCTTCGAACTCTCCGGTCTCGCGATCCTTGATCAGCGGCGCGGTGATGCGGTCGGGGGAATGGACGAAGTCGAAGCTGCCCGAACGGCCCTTCACGCAGAGCATGCCCTGGTTGCTATACCCCTGCGCGCCCTCCGAGTCCACGATGCGGCCGTCGCGGGTGATCAGGTCGATCTGGCACCCGACGCCGCAGTGCGGGCACGTGGTGCGCGTGCGCTCGACCTCCCAAGCGCGGTAGTCGCGCTGGCGTTTTTCCGTGATGGCGCCCGTGGGGCATGCCTGGGCGCAGTTGCCGCAGCTCTCGCAATCGGTCGCACGCCAATCCGGGCCGAACGGCGCTAAGATCGTGGTGCGCAGTCCCTTCTTCCCGGTCTGCAGCGTATGGTTGGCGGCTTGGTTGTTGCAGGCGCCGATGCACCGCTGGCACTTGATGCACAGGTTCGCATCGTAGGCCAGAAACGGGTTGTCCTCCAGCACCGGTTTGCGCAGGTTGGGCGTAGTGCGTTCGAATGGCGTGTCCTCCACGCCGCATTCGTGGCACACGGCCTGAAGCTCGCACGAACCGTTCTGCGCGCAGCTGAAGCAGTAGTTGGTGGTGTTCAGGCCATGGTCAGCAAGGATCAGCTGCAGCGCCAATGTGCGGTACACCTCCACGCGCTTCGTCTTCGTGTGCACCGCCATGCCGTCGCGCACGGGCGTGTTGCATGCGGTGGTCAGGCCTTGGACGCCCTCCACCTCGACGCTGCACACGCGGCACGAGCCGATGCTGCTGACATCCTTCAGATAGCACAGCGTGGGGATGCGGATCCCCGCCTGCTCGGCGGCGTCGACGATGACGGTCCCTTCGGGCACCTCGACGCTCGTACCGTCGATCGTGATGGAAACCATATTACTCATAGAGGACCCGCCCCCCTTCCATCGATCCGCAGCCGAATACGTCGCAGCGCAGGCAGCGGCCGCATTCCTGCTCGACTTCCTCTCCACTCATCTCCAGCTCCACGCAGTCGAAATCAAGCTTGCGCTTGGGCGGCCGGCGCTCCGCGATGGTCACGCGGCCGCACGGCGTGCGGTCGTTCTCGCGTGCGGGGGGCGCCTCGACCCCGCAATCCAACTTGTGGTGGAACCCGAGATATTCGTCGATATTGCGGGCGGCAACCTTGCCGGCGCCGATGGCGGCGATGACCGTCAGCGGCCCCGTCTGGCAGTCGCCGCCCACGAAGATGTTATCGTAGCCGTGCGCGCGAAGGTTGTCGTCCGTCACGAACCGGCTGCGATCGAGCGGCAGGCCGAACTCGGCGAAGGGCTCGGAGACGATATCCTGCCCCACGGCCACCAGGATCACGTCCGCGGCGATGCGCTCCTTCGGCTTCGCCGCCGCCTTGGGAGAGGGGCGGCCGCCCTTCACCGTGCTGATGAGCTGGGGCTGGCAGACGAGCGCCGTGCAATGGCCCGCATCGTCGACCTCGATGCGCTCGGGCGACTTCAGGATGAACATCTCAACGCCCTCGGCGATGGCCGCCTCCACCTCCTCGGGGAGCGCCGTCATGTCCTCCAGGCGGCGGCGGTATGCCACGGTCACGCGGCGCGTGCCCAAACGGATCGCCGTGCGGGCGCAGTCCATGGCGACGTTCCCGCCGCCGATGACCACCACGTTCTTCCCGGTGAGGTCGGGGTATTCCTCGTCGCCGATCCGCCCGAGCATGTCGACCGCGCTGTGCACGCCTTCGGCATCGGCCCCTTCCATGTGCAGCGTTTTCCCGGCTTGGGCGCCGATGGCAACGTAGACGGCATCGTAGGCCTCCGCGAGCTCGCGCATCTCCTTCGTGCCGATGTCCGTCTCGGTGTGCAGCGTGATGCCGCCCACCGACATGATGGCGTTCAGATCCTCGTCCAGGCGCTCGCGCGGGAAGCGGTATTTGGGGATGCCGTAGCGCATCATGCCGCCAGCTTGCTTGCGCGCCTCGAACACATGCACCTCGTGCCCCATGAGGGATGCGAAATAGGCGCAGGTCATACCCGAGGGCCCGGCGCCGATCACCGCGATCCTGCGGCCCGAGTCGGGAAGCCGCTCCGGCACGGGGACGGTGTCGGCGGCCGCGTTGTCGACCGCGTACTTCTTTATGCCGCGGATGTTGATGGGGGCGTCGATGATGCCGCGGCGGCACCGCGTCTCGCACGGGTGCTCGCAGATCAGCGCGCACGCCGTGGGGAACGGGTTGTCCTTGCGCACCATCGCCACCGCTCCGGCGGGATCGCCCTCCTGCACGAGCGAGATGTAGCCGGGCACGTTCACATGGGCGGGGCACAGCGTCTCGCAGGGGACCGTCTGGCCGATGCCCGCCTGGCAGGTACGGTCGTGAACATGGCTTTCGTATTCGGCCTCGAATTGCTCGAGTCCCTGCAGCACCAGCTCGCCCGCCTGGTACCCGATAGCGCAATCGCTCTCATCGCGGGCGAACAGGGCTAGCGCCCGCAACTGGACCAATTCCGCAGACGTGGCGGCGCAGTTCAGCACGCGCTGCATCAACTCGACCATTTGGGGAATGCCATCGCGACACGGCACGCATTTCCCGCACGTCTGCACCTCGGCGGCAACCAGAAGGGAAAGCTGCAACGCTATGGGGCAGGTCCCAGGGGGCAGCGACGACACGCGCTTCTGGAACGGATCGAGAAAGGAAGCACTGCGAGCATCATCGTGCGCCGGGGGCGCAACCGAGAGCAAAGCCATAGCCACTCCTTCCCTTGAACATAAACCTCTCCTCCTCAGCGCCTCGGAAGCGAACCCCTCCCAAAACGCGAGAGCGAGTATACCAGCAGATGAGCCGCCTATTCCAGACTTTAGACCTCAGTGAGGGGAAATCGTCAGCACAACGCTATATATAGTAGTGGTAATCGCTTGATAATCCGTGTTGGATACTATATATGCGGTTGAATCATTCGGTTAGAGACGGTACGGGGGGCGTACGGCCGCCTGCGCGGATCAGGCCCGAGCCGCCCTCAATCGGGCTATCTCGTCCGCATACCCTGGTAGATTGTTGGGGGTCTCAAGATAGAAGGGGAGGTCCCGCAACGCCGGATGCGAGATGACGGCGGCAAGGGCGTCGAACCCGATGAATCCCTCCCCGATCTTCTCATGCCTATCCTTGCGCGAGCCGCGAGGATTCTTCGAATCGTTCAGATGCACCGCGCGCAATCGGCCGAGCCCCACGATGCGGTCGAACTCGTCGAGCACGCCGTCCAAATCCCCCACGATGTCGTAGCCCGCATCCCACACGTGGCAGGTGTCCATGCACACGCCCAGATGGCCGTCAAGGTCGACCCGTTCGATGATGGCGGCGATCTCCTCGAAGGTGCGCCCGACCTCGGTGCCCTTGCCCGCCATGGTCTCCAGCAGCACGGTCGTCGTCTGATCGGGCGCCAGCACCTCGTTCAGCGCGGCGGCGATCTTTACGATCCCCACCTCAGAGCCCTGCTTCACATGGCTGCCGGGATGGAAGTTGTACATCTGGTGCGGGGTGGCCTCCATGCGCTCCAAATCGTCCGCGAACGTCTGCAGCGCGAACCCGCGAACCCGCTCGTCGGACGCTGCGGCATTCAACGTGTACGGGGCATGGGCGAGTATGCGGACGATGCCGTGATCGGCGGCATAGGCGCGGAAGGCGTCCACGTCGGCGGGGTCGATGTCCTTCGCCTTGCCCCCGCGCGGGTTCCGCGTGAAGAATTGGAACGTGTTCGCCCCGATCCCCACCGCGGTCCGCGCCATCTTCTCGTAGCCCTTCGAACTCGAAAGGTGGCATCCGATCGTAAGGTCGCCCATGCCTGCCCGCCCCCTCGTCGCCGCCGGCGCGCATCGTATGCGCCGATTCGCCCGCTATTCTGCCGTAACGCGTAAGATAGGCATAGGCGGCGTGCGGAAGGGAGCACATCATGGCTACACGGATCGAACTTCTGAGATGGCTGGTCGGGTATCTTGCCGAAGAGCGTGGCGAGGCGGCGCGCGTTTCTTCCGGGGCGGCGGAAGGCGAGCTTTGGGATACCTTCCGCGCGTTGGTGAACACGCGGCAGCCGCTTCCGGCGACGGACGAGTTCTTCGCGAAACAGGATCATCTATTGAAAAGCATGATCGCCGAAGCGGGGATCGTCAGCCCCGCATCGATTCCCCCGAGCCGCATCGACGGGCGCATCGCCACATGGCGCGGTGACATCACCACCCTCGCCGCCGACGCCATCGTGAATGCGGCGAACAGCCAGATGCTGGGCTGCTGGATTCCGGGCCATTACTGCATCGACAACGCCATCCACACATTCGCGGGCGTGCAGCTCCGCATAGAGTGTGCCCGAATCATGCGGGCGCAGGGCCACCCCGAACCCACCGCGCAGGCGAAGACGACCCCCGCGTACAACCTCCCCGCGCGCTGGATCATCCATACGGTGGGCCCCATCGCCGGGGGGATGCCGCTCCCCCGCCACCGCGAAGAGCTTGCGCGATGCTACCGCGCCTGCCTCGACGCGGCAAGGGGGCTGGAGGGCTGCCGGACCATCGCGTTCTGCTGCATCAGCACCGGCGTCTTCGGGTTCCCCCACAGGGAGGCGGCCGAGATCGCGGTCCGCACGGTGCGCGCATGGTTGGACGCCCATTCCGACGCCGACCTGCGCGTGGTGTTCAACACCTTCCTCGAGGAGGATGACGCCATCTACCGCGAGCTCCTCGCATAAGGGCAATCCCGCGGGCGGCCATCCGCGGGAGGAGAGGTGTCGGCCCTCAGGCGGTGATGGGCCGCCTTGGTCGACCGCGGCGCTCGAATGGGGAGAGCAGGCGGATGGCGGCCTATATCCAACCGAAATGGCGGCAGGCGTTCCATATGCCATCATGCTCCACATCGGAGGTCACGTAATCGGCGCGCGCCTTCAACTGCGGCACGGCGTTGCCCATCGCGATGCTGAACCACCGCTCGTCGAACATCATCATGTCGTTCTCCCCGTCGCCGAACACCACCACCTGGGAAACCGGGGCCCGCAGCCGATCCATCATCTCGGCGATGCCATGCGCCTTGTCGATGGGTTCCACAAACAGGCAGGTTGCGGTCTGCCGTGCATGCGGGATGTGCGCGAGCTCGGCGATCCCCGCTTCGTCCTCCACGCGGCAGGCGATATACACCTTGAGGAACCGTTCGATGCGCCGGTAGTCCATGTCCGCGTCCACCACCGCGCGCATGTAGGTCCCGCCGACCGCCGCGGCGAAGCGCTCGTCGGGCGCATGCCGCACCACCCCGTCATCGGGCGACACCGCCCACGGGATGCGCTTGCGTTCCAGCTCGTCGATGAGCTTGATGCACGCGTCCCGGTCGAGAGGATCGACGCCGAGGAACTCCCCATCGACGACCAGCCCGTTGCCGCCGTCGCACACCATGTTGCGGAAGCCGAGCTCATCGAAGAAGGATTGCGCCATCGCATGGGCGCGCCCGGTGGCGATCGCCGTGAAGTGCCCGCGCTCGCGCAGCAGCCGCAACGCCTCGCGCGCACTCTCCGGGATGACGCGATGCTCGTAGGTGCCGCCCGCGAGCGTCCCGTCGATGTCGAAGAAGAAGTATTTGCGCGCGCCGTCCATAGCCTCCCACCGGGGATCCGCACCCCCGAAGATCCATCCGCCCGACCGGTCGCCTTGCGCCGGCGGGGCCGCGAGCCCTTGAACCCGCGGGCGGGCGCAGCATCCACGTTGCCCGAAACCAACCCGCGCAATCGGTTCCATCTCATTATACTGGGGGTGCGAATCGATTCTTCGAAGATACGCAACGCGATGAAGGAGTCCCCATGGCAAGCGAGTTCGTCCCCACATTCCACACGGCCGACCAGGCGCAGACGCTCGACGTTTCCGCCGTCCTCGAATTGGAGCGGAAGATCGCCGCATCGGGGGCCTCGCTCTTCGACCTGATGAACCGCGCCGGGCTCGCCGTGGCCATGTACGTGGGCGAGCGCCTGGGGCTGGGGACGAACGTGGTGGTGCTCGCCGGAACGGGCAACAACGGCGGCGATGGATGGGTTGCCGCCGAATTGCTTTCGAAGATGGGCGCCCGGGTGACGATCGCCTGCAGCCTGCCGCCCGAGGGCGTGACGGCGCAGCCCGCCCGCGATGCGGCGATCCACGCTGCGCGCTTCGGAAACCGCGCAAGCCTCTCGGTGCTTGCCGAACCCTCCGCCGATGACGTCAAGGGAGCGCTTTCGCAGGCGAACATCGTCATCGACGCCCTGTTGGGAACCGGGTTCGCCGGAACCAGCCTGCGCGGGAGCTCGCTCGAATGGATCCAGCTGCTCGCCGACGAGCAGGCCTCCCGGAAGGCAGCGGGTCGTCAGCTCGCGGTGATCGCCGTCGATGCTCCGAGCGGCGTGAACGCGCAGACCGGCGCGGCAACGGATCCCTGCGTCCGCGCCACCGCCACCATCACGATGATGGCGGCAAAGCCGGGCCTCCTCGCGGAGCCGGGAAGCGCCTACGTGGGCCAGCTGCTGGTGGCGCGCATCTTCCCCCTCGAACAGGTTTCCTAAAAGGCCTCCTGGGGGCATTCCCCCGCCACCACGCCCAGCGGATCGTTGAACACCTTGAAGCTATCCGAATGGGCGCTGCACACCAAGGTGAGGTCGAATTCCTGCGCCATGGCCACCGTCATATCCGTGGGGACCGCCTTCGATATCAGCAGCGGCACGCGCGCGCGGATCGCCTTGACCACCATGTCCGTGGGGATGCGCCCGCTGGTGAACACCGCGCATTCCGCCAGGTCGATCCCATCGCGCAGCGCGCATCCCACCACCTTGTCGAAGGCGTTGTGGCGGCCCAGGTCCTCGCAGCAGTACAGGATCCCATCATCCTTCAGCAGGTAGCAGCTGTGCGCCCCGAACGTCGCCTTGTGGATGGGGGTATCGGCCTCGAACTCGCGCGCCGCCCGAATGACCTGCTCGGGCGACCAGGGGTGGGGCACGACCTTCTCCAGGCCCTCGTCCTTGGTGAAGTAGCCGTTCAATGTGCTGTTGAAGGTGCAGCAGGTGGAAATCTCCTCGACATGACGCCGGCCCAGGTTCGCCTTCCGGTCCTTCAGGCTCACCAGCACGCGCGTGGCATGCTCGCATACCCGTATCTCGTCGACCTCGTCGGGTCCCGAGATCATATCCTCGGTGTAGAGCCTGCCAAGGACGAGCTCGACCAGGTGATCGGCGCTGCACATCAACCGCATCGTCAGCTCGCCGTTCACGAATACGCACACGGCAGCTTCCACCTGCAGGGCGTCTTCGAGTTCCTCGGCGCTCCCATCGGCGGCCACGCGCACGAAAACGCAGCTCTGCTGCACGGGCACGTCACCCGAACTATCGACGATGCGCATGGAGCATCCCTCGCCCTGTCGCACGATGCACTCCGCTGCGGCATCGTTCCTCGTGTTGTCCATCCTGCTTATCCTTCATATGCGATCATGCGGTATGGGCCCCTCCCAGCACACGAAGCATCCGGGCCGCAAGGCCATCCCATGAAAGCGCTGACATCTTGCATTTGCTCGGAGCCATTGTGACAGCATCGCGCAGGGCACGTGCAAGGTTTTTCTCAAACAGGGGCAAATCCTCATGCGCCGGCGTGTCGACGTCGGTCATGCGCGGAGGCTTGACGTATACGATCGGCGCGTCGGGGGCGTACCGCGCCAACCAGGGCCTCACCCCCGGCAAATCGGTCGCAACCGCCCGGCACCCGCAGGCGAGCGCCTCGATGAGCACCAGGGGAAGACCCTCGAAGAACGAGGGCAGAACGAAGGCGTGCGATGCGCGGTACAGGTCCGCAAGCCTGTCTTGGGAAAGCCTCCCCAAGAATTCCACGCGCGCCGCGCAGGCAGCTGCCTGCCGTACGATGCCCTCGTACTCCTCGCGGCTGTTGTACCCGCCGGCAAGCCTCAACACCACGTCGCCTGGCTCGATCCCGGGGATGCGGTCGACAGCGCGCAGAAGCTGCGGCACGCCCTTCTTCCCCCAGATCTTTCCCGCATAGACGATGTTGAGCGTTTCGCCCGCGTGCCATGCGCCCGTGCACGCGCCGCGGTGGAAGATGCGGTCGTTGTACCCCGCCCCCACGACCGCGATGCGCCCGCGGGGAACGCCGTACACCTCGGCGATCTCCTCCGCCTGCGCGTCGTGCAGCGAGAACACCAGGTCCAGGCGGCGAACGCCCTCCCGTATCCATGCTCGCTCCAGGGGGATCTTGCGCATCTGGCGGATATCGGTGCTGTGGCTGATGGCGGCAACCGGGCAGCCCCATGTGCGATGCGCGATCACGCCGCATACCAGGTACAGATGGTGGCAGATGACCAGATCGGGCTGGAACGACGCCAGAACCTCGTCGAGCGCGGCGCCGAACGCGGCCTTGAACTGCGCGACCATCTCCGGGGTCATGTCGCGATAGCGGGTCGCCCTATACGGCATGTTGTCGCTCATGCCCGCGACGGGAAACGGAAGCTCCGGGGTTTCGAACACGACGGGGCGGAAGACCACGCCTTCCGGGAACGCGGGCGCATCCCCCGGTGCGATGCCCGCGACAACCGCCTGGACGTGCCCCAGGCGCGCGAACGCCTTCACGGTTTCGGCCAGGTAGGTGCCGCTTCCCGTGCCGTCCGGTTTTTGCGCACTCACATGAAGTATGTTCACTCGCAGCTCCTCGATCGTTCGGCAATGTAATCGAGCCGGCCCGCGGCGCAAGGTTTCGACCGCAAGGTTGCGGGGCGATGCCGGCACCGCTCACCTAGTTCAGGGAATTCCCCCCGGTAAAAAGGCGTGCCGGTACGATATTATGCCGCTGTCATATCCATTTCGCATACCTTCATCACCGGCTTACAGGGGAAAGGCAACCTATGGGTACGTTCACCGCTCAACTCGCGCCAGTGGGGGGATCGCTCGGGCTGTCAGCGCTCGTCGCATGCATTCCATTGGTCACCTTCTTCATCATGCTGCTCGGGGCCAAGGCCAAGGCGGACGTTTCCGCGGCGGTCGCCTTGGGCGCGGCATTGGTCGTCGCCATCGCGGGTTTCCAGATGCCCGCCGTGTACGCTCTGATCAGCGCCACGCAGGGTCTGGCGTTCGGTTCGTTCCCCATCGTGTTCATTATATTGATGGCGGTATGGTTTTACCAGGTCACCGTCGCATCCGGCCGCAGCGAGGACCTGCGCAAGTTCTTCGACGAGGTGGGCGGCGGAGACATCCGCATCCAGGCGGTGCTGATCGCCTTTTGCTTCGGCGGCCTGCTCGAGGCCCTCGCCGGTTTCGGCGCCCCCATCGCCATCACGGCCACCATGATCATGGCACTGGGCGTGAAGCCCCTGCGCGCGGCGCTCGCCGTCATGCTCGCCAATACGGCGCCCGTCGCCTACGGCGCGGTGGGTACCCCCATCACCACTGCCGGCACTATGGTGGCAAGCGACCCCACCCAGGCGACGGCGGTCGCTACCAACGTCGCGGCCATCTGCGGCCATCAGGCGCCGCTGTTCGCCGTGTTCGTGCCCGTCATCCTCGTCTACATCATAGATGGCTGGAAGGGCGTCAAGGACTCGTGGATCCCCGCCTTCGTCATCGGGATCTCCTTCGCGCTCACCCAGTGGTGGTGCTCCAATTACTTCGCCTACGAGCTGACCGACGTCATCGCCTCGCTCGTGGGCCTGGGCGTGGCCGTCGCCTTCATGCGCGTGTTCAAGCCCCGCGGCGTCAACGAGTGCCGCGCGCGCTTCGACCTTCCCCCCATCGAGGACAGCAAGAAGAGCGACCTCAACGGCAACCGCATCGCCATGGCGCTCGCGCCGTACGCCATCATCGTCGTGGTCTTCGGCATCTGCAAGCTCGGCATCCCCAAGATGCTCGCCGCAACCGATATCAAGATCGCATGGCCCGTCATCGCCGGCAACGTGCTGTCCGCCGCAGGCAGCAATCCGGGCACCACGTTCAACCTGAACCTGCTTTCCACGCCCGGCACGATGATCCTGGTCGCGGGCCTGCTTTCCGCGCTGGTATACACCGTGCACACCGAGCAGGGCCGCTACCGCATGACCATGGGCATGGCGGTGAAGGAGCTCACCACCACCACGTGGAACATGCGCCATTCCGGTCTGACCATCGCGCTGGTCCTGGCGCTCGCCTACGTCATGAACTTCAGCGGCCAGACCATCAGCATCGGCACGTTCCTCGCCGGATCCGGCAGCGCGTTCGCCTTCATCTCGCCCTTCCTCGGCTGGGTGGGCACCGCCGTCACCGGCTCCGACACATCCGCCAACGCCCTGTTCGCCGGCCTGCAGTACAGCGCCGCCAGCAGCAACCCCGCGCTCGCTGCCAGCAACCCCAACCTCTTCCTGGCAGCCAACACCATGGGCGGCGTCATGGGCAAGATGATCAGCCCGCAGTCGCTGGCCATCGCTGCGCTCGCCACCAAGGAGTCCGAGGCGACCATCATGAAGAAGGTCCTTCCCTGGTCCATCTGCTTCGTACTCCTGCTCGCCTGCCTCGTGTTCCTGCAGACGAACATCCTCTCGTTCATGGTGCCCGCCATGGCGTAGGCAGTCCCGTCCTGCACAAGAAGCGGCGCGGAGCGGATCGACGTTCCGCGCCGCTTCTTTTTTCGCTTCGCACCGCCCCTAGCGCAGGAAGATCATGCCCGCAGGGCCGGCGACGGCCTTCCGCCGGACAACCCTAGCGGCAAGCGCCGCGGAACCGGGATCCACTCCGCGGCGCTTGCCGCATACCCCGACCGGCGGGCTCAATTCACCTCGGCCGCGAATGCACTGCCGGCGATCGACGCACGGAAAGCCCGCGGGCGGCGCCCTCGTCCCGCGTAAACCTTCCGGCCCCGCCGCGAACCTCGGGCTCGACCGCTTCCCGAACGTCAGTAATTCAGGCCGAACGCCCAAAGGGGCACGGTGTCACCGTGGCCGAACTCGATATCGTCTTTCACCACGATGCCCCGCCGGGCGCCTTTCAGCTGTTTGCGCCCCTTGCCCTTTCCGCCCACCTCGAAGGTCGCATCGCCGATTTGGAAATCAGCGAGCTCGGAAGCGACCATCGGCTGCCTCACGCGCATCTGGTTGAAGAAGAACGTCTCGCGAACGGTTCCGATATCCTCGTTGCCATCACTCAAATTGTAAAGAAGGTTCGGGTTGTCCAGGTAGACCTTCTGCACCTTGCCCAGCGCTCGCATGCCCGCAGGACCGGCCCTCAGCTGCGCGATCATGCCGGCACGCTCGAGATAGAGCAGGTATTCCTCCACATTGTTGCGGCTGACCTGGATCTTCCCTGCAAGCTGGGACATATTCGGCTTGAAGGGAGCAAGCGCGCTGATCGCGGCGAGCAGCTGCTTCAGCTTTCTGCCGGTGGCATGGGCCATGCCTGCGAACTCGGGGATATCGACTTCGAGCGTCCGATTGATGACCTGCCCCAATTCGATATCGAAATCGGCATCCCACCCGAATGGGTAGTATCCTCTGCGAAGATAGTCGCGAAACAGAGGAAGCGGATGCGGCACACCCGGAAGAGCTGCGCGGTTGGCAAGGATCTCGTCGAGTGAGAGCAAGGGGGCTCGGATATGATGGGCGATGTTCAAATACTCGCGGAACGAAAGACCCTGCATATGGTAGACGGGAGCTCGCCGGCTCAAATCGGCCTGCCCTTTCGCGATGTCGAGCACCGACGAGCCGGTGAAATAGATATGGAGATCGGGCAGCGAGTCGTACATCGCCTTCAGCTCCCGCGACCACTGGGGATACTTGTGCACCTCGTCGACGAACAGCCACACGCCGCCATCCTTGCAGAACGCTTCCGCGGTGTCGTACAGCGAATGGTTGGCGAAGTACATGTGGTCGGCGGAAAGGCACAGCGTCTTCTCGATCGGGCACGCCCTCTGAATATGCTGGAGGAAGAGCGTGGTCTTCCCCACGCCGCGCGGACCCACGAGCCCCAGCATCCGATTCCCCCAATTGATCTTCGGATAGAGATAGCGAAGGAATTCCGACCGAATCGATGCAAGCTGCCGATGCATGTATTCGTAGAGACGTTGCATAGAGAACCTTTATTTGCACTCCGACAGTGCAAATATGATATCATAACTGCACTGTTGGAGTGCATTTTTTATGCAATCGGACAGATTCGCGGAAGGGAGGGGCGCCGCGGAACCGGAATCCGTTCCGCGGCGCTTTTCCATGGTGCCGGATTCGGCTACGCGAGGAAGATCATGCCCGCAGGGCCTGCGACCACCTCGCCGATGAGGGAGGGATCGCGGCCTGTCTCGCCATGGAACGCCGTGGCGAACGCGTCGGCATCCTCACGCGGGATGGATAGAAGCAGTCCGCCGCTCGTCTGGGGGTCGCACAGCACCCCCATGCGGTTGTCGTATTCGATGGCGTCGAGCGTCCCCCGCTTCACGAAGGGCGTCGCCCAATCCACGATGTCCAATGTGCGCGCGGGGCGGCAGTAGATGCTCGAATATTCGAACACGCCCTTGAACAGGGGCAGGGCATCCCATCGCACGGTGGCGGCGACCCCGCTGGGCATGAGCATCTCGTTCAGGTGCCCGGCGAGGCCGAACCCCGTCACATCGGTCGCGGCATGCACGCGCACCTTTTTCATCGCCCGCGCACCGTACATGTTCAGCTCCATCATGCTCTCTATCACGGGGCGCATGGTCCCTTCGGGCTCCAGCCCCGCCTTCGCGGCGGCGTTCATGATGCCCGTTCCCAACGGCTTGGTGTAGAAGAGCACGTCGCCCTCCTCGGCTCCGGCATTGCGGATGATGCGGTCGGGATGGACCGTGCCGAAGACGGACAGGCCGTACTTGGGCTCGTCGTCATCGATCGAGTGGCCGCCCACCACGAAGGCGCCGGCCTCGCGCACCTTGTCGCTTCCCCCGCGCATCACCTCGGCAACCACTTGGGTACCCAGCGCCACGGGGAAGGCGAGGATGTTCAGGGCCGTCAGGGGCTTTCCGCCCATCGCGAACACGTCGGAGAGCGCGTTGGCGGCGGCCACGGCACCGAACTCGTAGGGATCGTCCACCACGGGGGTGAAGAAATCCAGCGTGAGCACGGCGGCGGTCTCGTCATCGATCTTATATATGGCCGCGTCGTCGCTCGTATCGAACCCGAGCAGCAGTTCGGGCACGTCGGGAGGCGCGATCTGGCTCATGATTTCCTGGAGGTCGCCCGGACTCCATTTGGCGGCTCAACCGCCTTTCGACGTCAGGCGCGTCAGACGCACTTTCTCGCCATCCTCGAACAACGGCTTCTGCGGAACGCTGCAGCTGTTACCTGCCATGGCAACCTCCCTTCGCTTCTTCGATATGGTACCGATTGTAGTGCAAACGCTGCACGATCCGGGGTAACGGAAGGGCATCGATCGTTCCTAGAATTTGCCGCTCGATCCGGAGAACCCTCCGCCCGACCACGACGAGCCACCGCCGCCCGAGCTGGATTTCGGCCGGCGCACCACCGTCGTGTGGGTGCTGACGAAATGATCGCTGGAGGAGGCGAGATGGAACGTCTCCCGCTGCACGTAATCGCCCGCTTCCGATTTCGCCCGCGCCGTCTTCATAGCGTTGACGTTCGCCTTCACCACGCCGAACGCGACTATAAGCGCAACGACGATGGCGATCCCCACGGCGCCGAGGACCCTGCCCCAGTCCATCTCAACCATGGCCTTGCCGTTTTTTTCGTAGTACGCGAACGTCTCGCCGATATCCCGCACGTACGTCGAAGCCCCGCCGTACCAGTCGCCCGCCCCCAATTCCTCGGCGACGCGCTTGCCGATCGCCTCGCGGCGGCTATCGGTGAGCCTTCCGCCCGGGAATTCGGTGTCGTTGGCCCCCGTGCCGTGCCCGACGATGATCCAATCGCGAGAGTTCACGGCGACGATGAGGATGATCCCGTTCTTATCATCCCCGAGGCCCAGCCCTTTCGAATTGTAATATCCCTCGCTGAAGGTCTGCGCGCTCATGCCGTTCAAATCGTCGGTGAACAGGATATACACGCCGATGCCGTATTGATCGGACAATGACGCCGCCTGCTGGTTCAACGAGGCTTTCTGGTCAGACGTGAACACGCCGTACTCATCGAGGCAATACGCGGGCTCATCTTGGACGGTCGAAGACCCGCTGGAGAGGTTCGCACCGATCCCCGAGGATCCGGCCCATGCCGCCGGGGGGATGAGCGCGATGCACAGCGCAAACGACAGGAGAACGGCTTTGATGGTTTTCTTCATGGCGCCCCTCCTACATGAGCACGTAGCCGATGGCGCCGGACACGACCGCCGCGATGAGGAACACGATGAGGAACATGAGGGCGGCCCTCAGCTTGTCCACGGGTAGGTCCCCGATCAGCTTCCCCGTCTGGCCGTTCATGGCGAACAGGAAGTCCTTTTCAAGGTAGCGGGTATGCAGCATCCACACCGGCATGAGGGCGTACGAGACCTCGTTCCAATCGACGGAGCTCGTGCAGCTCCCCTCGTCGACCGTCGTATAGCAGCCCGTCACCGTCTTGCGAAGCTCGTCCCGCACGCTTTCCTTCATGCGGCCCTCCGCTCGATCCTGGCACTCTTTGGCATCCTGGTCGTAGCGCTCCGTGAGGAAGCCCGGGAGGTACGCCGTGGAAAACGGCTTGATGGCGTCGTAGTCGTACGGCTCGATGGCATCCATATGCGCATCGGGCATCTTGGTCGACCCGTCCACGGGCACGCGCACGAAATCCATCGACCCGCTGCGCTCCGCCCGGTAGGTGTCGGTCTTCGTATAGGTGCTGTCGCCGACGGTCCATGTGGTTATGTTCTGCGCCGTGTACGATCCGCTGCCGGACGCATGCGTGGAGTACAGCCAGAAGGGCACGTACACCCCTTGAACCTCTTCGATATGGTTGCCCGCGGTGAATGCGCGCGGCAGCAACCGCTTGCCTTTGTAATACGCGCTCAAAGCGGAAATCGCGTCTTCTTTGGTCTTCTCGAAGGGAAGCACGTACTGAGGCTTCAAGGCGCCGGCCAGCTGGCCGGGCAATACGGTGTTGTTGCCGCAGTACGGGCAGCTGGTGACGGCGGTGGTCCTGTCGACGATCAACTCGGCGGCGCAGGAGTCGCACACGTACGTGCGCAGGTTCTTCTCGTCCTCCTCGTCCCATTTCGAACGGTACAGATACGCTTGGATGGGATCGTCGGGCTGGGCGGCCTTTTGCGTTTCCGCATGGGCCCCTGCGCCGACGGCTGCCGGGGCACCGACAGCTGCCGCGCCCGTTGTGGAGGAAGCCGCTGCAGGCTCCGCCTCAGGCGCCCGCGCGCCCTCCGCCGCGGAGCTTGCGCTTGGAGCCGGGATTGGCTCGGCCGCATCGGGTACATGGTCGTGGCCGTGGTCGTGCGCATGGGTACGGCTTTCCTCTTCCGCCGCGCGTTGGTCGGCTTTCGCCTGCTTCTCCGCGTAGAAGCGCTCGACCTCTTCGGGCGTGAATGTCGAATTGCAGAAATCGCAGACCAACTTCCCTGTCGACCCGTCGAAGCTCATCGTTCCCAAGCATGCAGGGCATCGATACGCGGTGGCATTTACCGGCTCTTCCATGCCAAACCCTTCCGTCGATTGAGGCTCTTCCTGCAACTATACCTTAACCGGCACGCGCCGGGCACCACGCCCGCTATAGATTTAGCATGTCGATGCCGGCATGTTCCAGGCCGCCCTCTTCCACCAGCCGCATGATGCGCGCACGGTGCACTGCAGGCTCGATCCAAGCGAGTCCGCAGCCTGCGGAGATCTGCCGGGGAATGGGGGCGAGGCGGCCGGCGAGCCCAGCACGCTTCGCCGCCTCCTGCACGGCCATAGCGTCGTTGGTAGTGTGGAACGACACGACGATGTAGGGCTGTTTCGACCTCATAGGCTCTCCCGTTTTCCGTCCGCGCGACGCCGCCGCTCGGCGCGCTCCGAAACCTCCCCTGGAGCACGAACCCGAACGGCGGCGCAACCGCAATCCGTTTCGGCAAAAACCGCTACCCGATGGTCAGGATGTAGTCCTGCCCCCGCTGCTCGAGCGTTGGCGCATGGCCCCGCTTGTCGCACATGCGCAGTATGTTGTCGCGCGCGTTGGTCTCGCTCACCGTCACGCGGACGGTATCGCCGTTCGCCTCGTTCAGCGCCTGCACGGTAAGGAGCAGCGGTTCGGGGCAGGAAAGCCCCCGTGCGTCTACTTCGATCATGGCAATTCCTCTCCGAGCTATGCCGTCGCCGCAGCGGGTCCGACGGTCTTGATGGCGATCTTCTTCTTGCGGATGTTCACCGCGCCCAGCACGAACAGCACCGCGATGCAGCAGAGCAGCACGATCTGGCCGGTGACGGAAGGGCCGCCCACGGTGGCGGGGGCGGTTTCGGTGGCCGCGGCTGCCGCGGCGCCAGCGAGCCCGAAGTTATGGGCGAAGGCGGCGCCCACCAGCATGCCCACGAACGTGACCGCGGCATCGCTGGAGCCTTGGCCGGCGAGCACCATCTGGCGCACCGGGCATCCGCCGGCGAGCACGGCCGCGAAACCGACGGCATACAGCCCCAGGATGTTCCACAGGTGCTGGGAATGCGCGATGGGCTGGCCGTCGAAGCCGAGCTTGAAGCCGCCGGTGGCGATGTTGAACACCAGCAGGGCGACGAAGATGCCCGCGATAGGCAATAGCAGCGTGAAGTCGCGCAGGAGCCACGCGCTGCGCAGGCCCGATGCGAAGCACAGACGGATGCGCTGGCCCAGCGCGCCGACGACCAAGGCGACGATGAGCGCGACCACGATGGGGGCGTGCTTGGAGCCCGGTCCAGTCGTGCTGGCGGCGAACGCCTGCGTGGCGATGCCGACGATCAGGAGCACCGCCAAAACGATCGGCAGGATGGTACCGGCCGCCTTGCCCGTATCGTATTCACGTCCCAGGGAGAAGCCCTTCTTCAGGAAGAACGCGCCGGTGCCGGTGCCCAGGATGAAGCCGATCAGGCCGACCCACGCGTTCAGATCGCCCGCGGCCATGCGGATGACCATGCGAAGGGGGCATCCCAAGAACACGAGGGCCCCGATCATCATGATGAACCCCAATATGAAACGCGTCATGGGAGACGAGCCGGCAGTGGACCGGAACTCCTTGGTGGCGAGCGCCATCAAGAACGAGCCGAACACCAGGCCGACTATTTCAGGGCGGAAGTACTGCACGGGCGCCACGCTATGCAGCTTGAGGGAGCCCGCCATATCGCGGATGAAGCACGCGGCGCACATGGCCATGTTGCCGGGGTTGCCCATCACCGCAAGCACCGCCATAAGAGCTCCGACGATGAGCCCGGCGATGAGCAAGCCTGGTTTCTTGTTAAGGAATTCCATCATTCCCCGCTTTCGATTTTTCGGATAGCACTGCACGGGACCACCGGGCAGAAAACAGCATCGTCCCAAATCAAAGCAGCACAAGTTTATAGATCGCCCCTAAGGGGAAGCGTCCGCTTCCAAGTCCGCCGATGCAGAAAAGGCAGACGGCGCGTCGCATATTTGCCCACGCAGGCCAAAACGCAGAAACGGCATCGCGAGCACGGATAAGTATACCAATAATCCTGATTCGATTGCGGCAATCAGCCCTGAAAGGCAGAGAGGGAGAATTCCACCCGCTCCCCGCTCGCCGTGCCTAGAGCATCTCCAGGAACGCCTCCAAACGCGTCTGCACCTGGCCCATGTCGGCCTGCGCGTAGTCCGTCTCGATCTTCAGGTACGGGATGCCCGCGCCCTCCACGGCACGCTGCATCAAGACGCCCTCGACATTGAACGTATGGCAAGCGGTTAGAATCGACTCGACCACGCCGTCTGCGCGATAGGCGCGGACTTGCGAGAGCGTGTTCTCCATGCGGCCGTCGTTCGGGGTCATGACGGAGCAGTTGATCTGCAAGTACCGGTCCGCGATCGCGCGAAGGATGTCGGGAGCAGCGGGATCGACCTCCATGCGCTGCGTGCGCTCGCCCGAGCAATCGTCGGTGCACACCACGACTCCGCCGTGCTCCTTGATGGTCTTCCCGATCTTGTTGATCACGCCGCCGGTCGGGCATCCCGTCACCAGGATTCGCTTGGCATCGGGGCTGATGGAGCCCTCGTCCACGCGAAGCTGCCCCTCCCGCTCATCCGCCAGCCGTTCCAGGTTGGCGGCGTACTCTTCGATATCGAAGCTGAAATTGGCAGCTTGCAGCACGCTCATCAGCTCGACGCCGCTCATGGCGGGCGGAACGCTCTTCTGCAGCTCGAACAGGCGCGTGAGCGCACGGCGCAACCGGTTGCGGCGTCGCACCGCAGCCCGGAGATCCTCGTCGGTCACAGTCGTGCCGAAGCGGCGCTCGAGCTCTTCCTTGAAGCGCTTCACTTCCTGATACCAAGCATCGGCCGCCCACGCACGATCGCGCGTATGCGGCAGACTGAGCACGTAGACGGGCTTCATCTCGCCGAGCAGCTCGTACATCTTCTTTTTGCCGTCGCAGGTGGTCTCGCCCACGATCAGGTCGCTGAAATGCGTGAAGGGGCACTTCTGGCTGCGCGCGAACCCGTAAGTCGATTTCACCAAGGGGCACAGGTTGCTGGGCAGCACCTCCTCCGCCGTCGGCACGGTCTCGTTGCTCGTGCCGCACAAGCCCACCGCTGCGGCTCCGGCGGCATCAACGATTTCCAACGGCGCGTACGAGCACAAAAACCCGACGAGCTTGCCACCTTGCTCCTTGTATTCCTTCACCTTTAAAAAGCTCTGCTTGCGCGCCTCGTTGTACTCATCGAACGTGCGCGGCAGCGCGGTTGATTTCTCTTGCATTTCGGTCTCCTTCTCGTCAATGTAAGGATTTTCGCAATTTCATCTCTACGCGTATCGCCCCGAACCGACAATCAGTCCGGCGGGACTGCTCTTCCGGTTCCGAAGAGCCCCGTCGCATGCCTGTCCGGCACCGGCAATCGACACGTGCGTTGCGCGATTCCCTCGCAGGGGCTCCTTCTCGGAAAAAATCGTCTGAAAATTGAGCGGAATTTGGACTTAGGAGTCTTTTCTCCCTCCATTCGGCACAGCCCAGGAGCTCGATTTCGCATTTTCCCAGATCGTAGATTCTGCTCGCAGCCCGTTCCGCCTATTTCCCTGGAAATGAGCATGCGAGATGGCTCCTAAGTCCAAATTCCGCTCACGAAAACGCGGTTTTTCTCCGAGTTCCCCTCACGATGACAGCGCGGCACCGATGGCGCCGGCATAGCGGGCCTCCGGCCGCGTGGCAACCGGACGTTTCAAATGCGCCGAAAGCCGCTCGACCACGTAATCGTTATCGCACAGGCCGCCTGTCAAAAAGCACCGATTGCTGGCAATGCCGCCCGCCAGGGCGGCTACGCGCGAGATCACGGATTCGATGACCCCGTTGGCGATGTCCTCCCGCGGGGTCCCCTTGCCGATGAGGCTGATGACCTCGCTCTCCGCGAACACCGTGCACATGCTGCTGATGGGAGTGGGATTGCCCGCGCGGGCCATATCGGCCATCCGCTGCTGCGAAACCCCCATGCGGTCGGCCATGACCTCGAGGAACTTGCCCGTACCCGCAGCGCACTTGTCGTTCATCAGGAATTTCTTCACCTTGCCGTCTGCAAGCAGGATGACCTTGGTGTCCTGCCCCCCGACGTCCACCACCAGGCCGTCGCCGCCGAACAGAAACGCCGCGCCACGGCCATGGCAGGTGATCTCGGTCACGGTCTTGTCGGCGAAGGGGACGGCAACGCGCCCGTACCCCGTCGCGACCACGGGGTGCCCGTCGATCGGATACCCTTCCTGCTCAAGCCGCGCCCTCATGCGCTCGGCGGCGTCCACGCTGGAGAAGCCCGTCGGCTCCACGACGGTCGCCAGCAGGATGCCGTCCTCGAGCACCGCCGCCTTCGCGGCGGTGCTGCCTATGTCGATTCCGATTGAGTACATGCCACTGGATTCCTTTCAAAAGAGGGCGGGGAGGCCCACCGGCCGATGGGGCCGAATCGGGAGCCGTCCTCGATGGGCCTTTGCGTCGCACCCGCGCCGAATCACACAGCTTCCGTCCACCTGTTTGCCAGCTTGTGCGCCTTGTGCGCCTAATACAGTTCGACCGCGAACACGCCTTCGTGGACGATGCCGAACTCCTTCAAGCCGGCCACCAGCTTCTCGCGATCCGCTGCGTCGCAGCACCAGGCAAGCCCGCAGCCTGCGTCTATCTCGCTGGGAACGGGCACGATGCGCCCGGGCAGCCCATACGCTTGGGCATCAGACTCCATGGCAATCGCATCGGCTGTACTGGCGAACGTCACCACGACCTTCGGCGTTTTGGCGAACGGGTTAGCGGGCATCGAGACTCCTATCTTTTAGTCGTTGCATTTTCGAGCCGATTATCGAATGCTTGTGGATGCAATGCAGATTCTGGCGGGCAGGGTTGCCGACATTTCGTGTGAGAGCCCCGCTTCTCGTAAAGGAGTCTGGCA
>NZ_JANIPD030000011.1 GCF_024609215.1 Curtanaerobium respiraculi
CCAGGTCATGGCAGACGTGAGGAAACCGAGGAGCTGAGCGGTTCCGCCACAGGAAATGTCACCGGAAAGAAGGCCGATTCCCCATGTCAGGAGGGGGAATCGGCCTTCTGCTGCTGCAAAAGTCAGGGTATAGCGCCCGCAGCTCTAGAGTATGGCGAACGGGCCGGCCGATGACGAAGCACTTTGGCACGACAGCATGCCACGCAATACGGCTCTTTCCCTGAAACCGTACGGTTTTCGCACATATCGCAGCTATCGTAAAACACAGGAAGCCATACCGATTGCAACTGTGGCCACTGTTCCACAAGGTCGCGCTCACTCTCGTTTGTTCCGAACAGCCGCACCTCCATGCGCCACTGCCCGAAGGGCACATGGTAGGTAGTGGTGCATGCCACCGAACAAGCCGAACATCCAGCGCACCTGTCTAGGTCTACTAGTATCTCGAAATCATCCATGGCGATTCCATCCCAAAGATAGATAATTCGGCTCGAAAAGGAGCCGGCCTGCGCCTATTGTTCGGCGCAGGCCGGCTAGAGTTCATACCCGCACACTGCCCGAGCATGGCAGCGTGCGAGTACGTGATGCGCGAACGGCCTACAGGTCGTCTTTACCCATGTCGGTGAGCACGGCGCGAGCGGCGGTGAGGCCCGTGGCTCCGGTCAGCCCGCCATGATCGACGGGTGCGCCCGACATGTACAGGTCTTTGATCGGGGTGCGGTAGCCCGCGTAACCCGGCATCGGTCGGAAGCTCATCAGCTGGCCCCAGTCCATGGATCCGTGCATGATGTCGCCGTTGGTCATGTCGAACTTGTCGTGCAGCTCGCCAGGAGTGTAACCCTGGATGCCGATGACATGGCCCTCCAAGTTGGGGGCGTACTCCAGGATCTTCTTCTCGAACTTGTCGTAGAGTTCCTGTTTCTTGGCCGGATCGTCCCACGAGCTGTCTTCCAGGTCGTAGGGCACCGGGAAGACGAAGAACTGCATGCACTGGCCGCCCTCGGGGGCATAGAAGTCGTCCCAGTAGGAAGGCATGTAGCCGATGATCTGCAGGTCGTCGGGGATGCGGCCCATGTTGTACTGGTAATATGCCGTTTCCACCTGCTTGTAGTCGGGACCGAAGCCGAACCAGCCGCCAAAGCGGTCCTCGGGGAAGCCGAAGTCGGGCATGGTGTCGATGGCCATGGACAGCGTGATGCCCTGCGCCTTGTACCTGATGTCCTTGACCTGGTGCGCGTACTTCTTATCCTCGATGTTATCCTCGCCCACGAGGTTGAGCATGGTGTTGTTCACCTCAAGGTTCGAGATGACCTTGTCGGCGGTTATGACCGTGCCGTCTGTCAGCTCGACTCCGGTGGCTTTGTTGCCTTCGACGATGATGCGCTTGACGGTAGTGTTGTACATGAATTCCACGCCTTGGTCCACGGCCGCCTTGTTGAAGGCGTCAATCAGACCGGCGTAGCCATGTTTGATAGCACCGAACTGGGTCATGAGGTGGGCGATCATGAACAGCGGGGTGGTATTGTCGGGATACTCGCTCGAGCCCTCGAGCAGCGGGATGAACGCGCGGCGCACGTAATCGTTCTCGAAGGTCTGGTAAACCAGGGTCTTCATACCCTTGAAGAAGATGTCGCGGAAGGCGATCTTGCCGTCCACGCTGGACGTTATGGCGCCAGCCATCTGCGCGAAGCCCGGAGCGTCCTGCAGCATGGACTGCTTCATCATAACGCCGAACGGCTGCCACTTGTGCAGGAAGTCCTTGTAGGCCTCGGCGTCGTGCTCGGAGAACTTGCGAATCTCCTCGATCGTCTTGTCAGCCTCGACCCAGATGGAGAGATAGTTGCCGTCGCCAAATGTGGTCGTGAGCGACGGGTTCAGGCCGAAGTTCTCGAAGCCGTACTTTTCGAGCTCGAGCTTCTCGACCACCATGGGATTGACCCAGCCTTGGCCAGTGGCTGCGAGGTTGAAACGGTATCCAGCGGGCATGCCCTCGACCTCGGTCGTGATTGCGGTCGCGCCCGGATGGTCCTCGCGCTCGATGAGCAGCGTCTTCAGGCCATTGCGCTTCAGGAAGGCCGCGCAGATCAAACCGGCGTTGTTCGCTCCGATAACGATTGCATCATACTGTGCCATAGTTCTTTCCTTTCTCGATACTCGCTTACTTTTGCCCAGGGGGATACGCCCTAGGAAATCTTCTCGACTTTCACGCCCAGTACGTTGTCCAAAATGAACTTGGCGACGGAGGGAATGTCCACCATCCCCACTGCTGCCTTGACGTCGTCGGCTTTCAGGATCATTTCCGAATCCCATGCGCCCATCAGGGCACCCACGACGACCATGTGGTCGTCTTCGGCTCGGACGCTCTTGAGCTCGATCATGGTGTCGCCGTCGGTGCTCAGGACTTTGCAGGTATCTGCCATGCGGTCTCTCCTTCCTTGTATCTTGTGACGCTTTGCCTTGATTGCTTTGACGAGAGCATGCGGAGCGCTTTCGGCTCTGTTGCCTTCGTGCGCTCGGCCCTACATGAGCGCCTTGAGCATGAACTTGACGGCGTCCTTGTTCATGAGGCCTTTCAACTTCTTAATGTCTTCTTTTTCGATGAGGATGCTCGCGTCGGTGATATCGGGGAGCGATAACTTAAACAGGAGTCCCCCAGATGCGGGGTCGGTTACCAGTTCGGCGTGCGAGAGGGGGCCCGTGACGCGATAACCCAACCCCTCAATGACAGGATTCAACATACCCGAGGAATCTATACTAAAGTCCAGCTTCGCCAGTTCCTGGCTCTCGTTCAATAGGAGCCTCATTGAGTTCACCTCCTTCGGTATTAGAACGACCTGTTCCTTTACACGAAAGAGTGTATGAAGCAACTGTACTTCTTTTTGGATATTATTGATAATGTTTATGATTAATTATGACATTATAGGAGTGGTCTCATGGAATTCCGTCAGCTGGAATGTTTCATCGCTGTGGCCGAGGAGCTGCACTTCGGCAAGGCGGCGAAGAGGCTGCACATAGCCGAGCCGGCCTTCGGGAAGCAGATCAAGAACCTCGAATCCGAGCTTGGATTCCCTTTGCTGGAGCGCACTACGCGCTCAGTAAAGCTAACCCCTGCTGGGCGTGCGTTCGCCGAAGAGACGCGCAAGACGTTGCGACAGTCCGAGCATGCCGCCGATGCGGCTCGGCAGATCGCCGCAGATAAAGCCGGAGTGGTGCGCCTAGGATATGAATCGTCCGCGGCACCCGCTATCCTCCCAACCTTTATGAAGCGCTTTCGGAACTTCTATCCAGATATCGAACTCGTCACGCTCGAATGCAGCTTGGGCGGGCTTTCCAAGATTGCAGAAGGCAGCATCGATGCATGTCTCATCACGCGTTCGTCGAAACTTCCCGAGGGCTTTGGATACACCTGCATACTGCATGACACGGCACTGGTCGCATTGCCTGCATACCATCCCTTGGCAAAGCGTGAGGAGGTGAGCTTCAGCGAGCTTTCGGGAACCGTGATGCTGGGATACAAAGGGGCACGAGAAAACGATCCCTCGAACCAATTCATGGCAGAAATCGCCGCCCGATACGGGTTCCCCTACAGACGCGAGGCAGAAAGCCACATGGCGCTGCTGGCCCTTGTGGCCGCTGGGATGGGGTTCACCCCCGCAACCGGAACAATGAGCAAACTCATGTCCGGCGAGGTGGCATATGTACGCATAGCTGACCCCGGAATAATCGTTGAACACGGCCTGGCGCTTCCCCTTACCGGCCAGGCTCCCGTAGCAAAAGCCCTGAAGAACGTAGCCTTGCGCCTAGCTCGCGACCTTGCGTGATTTCCTTACCGTCAATCCCATGTTGGCTATGCCATAAATGGAATAGAGCTTGGGCTAAGGGCCCGACGATGACCTTCGGGGTTTCGATTCTCGCCTTTAAGTTCTCGCATTGTGCGCGGCGTGACGTGCGCTCGTCCCAGGGATCCCGCTCGGCATCTGTGAACCTCCCGTCTCTCAAGGCTTCTCCTTTCCTCGGGAGAAGCCGGCCGCTGCTCAGCGGGGGACGAATGCCCACTTTATGGGGTCCGCATCATTGGGTTATGAGGGGTCGATAGCCTAGCCAAGGAGGCTCGTTTTGTGGCGCGCTCGCTCCCCCATTCTAGCTTGCTGCTGGACGTGGAACGACGGGTCTCCGGGTGACAACTGGCCCAGGGAATTGGTGCAGGTTGGCGCAAATCAATTCAACGAACGATCTGGTCTGAGCTAACCATGGGTTCCAAAATAAGCATTGCGAGACAATGGGAAATTCCTGTGCCAAGGCATGTCCTATTGGCCGGGTATCCAATGCGCTGGGCATCGCAATTGGGATATGGCTTATTGGCGATGTAGGGTCACCGTGTCGCTCTGTGGCTTCTCGTCATGGCGATTTGCCCACTGTTCGTTTCGGCGAGTGTCATGGGGCCATCTGGGGCGGTTGGACTCCTGCAATCTTAACGCTTCCTTAATATGGCCGCTGAAACATTAATCTCGCCTTAAGTCCGTTGTTCCTATCATGTCATCTGCTTGGGTAGAAGCGCGTCTGCTACAAGACGAGCGGTCCCTGCGGAAGCGGGGCGCAATAGAGAGAAAGGATTTCGATGGACGTTGTGGTGGGAGCAGTGGGCGGCGCAAGCCTTCTTACTCTGCTCTATCTATTTTACGTACTCCTCAAAGGTGATGATAGACGGTGACGGACGAATTTCTTGAGTACGGGGCGTATGTTGCTCTCTTGGTCGCGCTTGCCATTCCTTTGTCCGGCTATATGAACAAGGTCATGGCGGGCGAGAAAACGGTGCTTTCCCGCGTGCTTTTGCCCCTTGAGAGGGCGGTTTACAAAGTGTCGGGCGTCGATCCGAACGAGAAAATGGGATGGAAGAAGTATCTTGCCTGCGCGTTGGCGTTTTCGGCCGTCTCGTTCGTCGGCCTGTTTGCCATCCTCATGCTTCAGGGGGTTCTTCCGTTCAATCCTGAAGGGGTTGACGGGATGTCCTGGCATCTCGCCTTCAACACCGCTTCCAGCTTCGTGACCAACACGAACTGGCAGTCTTACAGTGGCGAATCGGCGCTGAGCTACTTCTCTCAGGCGCTCGGACTCACGGTGCAGAACTTCGTCACCCCCGCGGTCGGCCTCTCTGTCCTCTACGTCCTTTTCAGGGGAATAGCGGGAGAGGCCACGAACGCCGTCGGTTCGTTCTGGGCAGACATGACGAGGGGCGTACTTTACATATTGATGCCCATCTGCTTGGTGACCGCCATGTTTGGCGTTTTCCAAGGTGTTCCGCAGAACCTTTCCGAATATGAGACTGTGGACCTTGTCGAACCTATCTCCCTTGACGCGGACGGGAACGTGGTTTCTTCGGACGACCCGTCTGCCGTGGAGACGGTCGAACATGCCGTCGTCCCCCTCGGTCCCCAATCCAGCCAGGTTGCTATCAAGCAGCTTGGGACGAACGGCGGCGGGTACAACGGCGTGAACTCCGCATCCCCTCTTGAGAATCCGACCCCTCTTTCCAATTTGATAGAGTGCATCTCGTTGCTGCTCATTCCGATTTCGTTGACGTTCAGCTTCGGTCGTTTCGTGGCGGACCGTCGCCAAGGCCGTGCCGTGTTTGCCGCGATGTTCGTGCTTCTGTTGGCCGGCATAATAGCGGTGGGCGCTTTCGAGCAGATGGGAACCCCTCAGTTCGCTTCCGGTGGTGACGTTTATATGGGAACGGTTGACCAGTCGGGAGGCAACATGGAGGGCAAGGAGTCACGCTTCGGCGTCACCGACTCTTCGATTTGGGCCGCCTTCACCACCGCCGCGTCAAATGGATCGGTCAACTCGATGCACGACAGCTACACGCCCATTGGAGGCATGGTCCCAATCGTTTTGATGGGTTTGGGCGAAGTCGTTGGCGGCGGCGTCGGGTGCGGCCTATACTCCATGCTTGGCTTCGTGCTCCTGACGGTATTCATCGCCGGTTTGATGGTCGGCCGCACTCCCGAATACCTCGGAAAGAAAATCGGGCCGCTCGAGATGCGAATGGCTGTCATCCTGTGCATCACGACACCTGTGGTGACCCTTCTGGGCGCATCGGTGATGTGCTTGGATCCGGCGACGGTCAATAGCTTGACGAACTCCGACGCTCACGGTTTCTCCGAAGTGCTGTATGCCGCTACTTCCGCAGGCGGGAACAACGGATCCGCGTTTGCTGGGCTGAACGCCAACACTCCGCTCATCAATACCGTTCTCGGAATCGAGATGTTGGCCAACCGCTTCATTCCTATCGCCGCGACGTGCGTTCTCGCCGGAAGCCTCCTTGCTCGTCCGAAGGTCGCGACCTCCTCGGGCACGCTCTCGACCTGCAATCCGATGTTCGTGTTCCTGACGGTCCTCGTCGTGTTGCTCGTCGGTGCCCTGTCCTTGTTCCCGGCTCTTGCCCTCGGGCCGATTGCAGAGCAGTTCCAGATGATTTTGTAGAAGGTAGGTGAATAAGCTATGTCATCGAATCAGTTCGAAGCAAGAACGCTCGCCAAGCGAGCCGTGAAAGATGCCTTCTGCAAGCTCTCCCCACGAGAGCAGAAGAGCAACCCGGTTATGCTCATGGTCTATATTTCGGCTGTCATGACCACGGCGCTTTTCGTCTTGTCTTTGGTCGGAATCTCCGATTCAAGCCCGTCGTTCATTTTGGCGATAGCAGTCATTCTGTGGCTAACGGTGCTTTTCGCGAACTTCGCGGAAGCTATCGCCGAGGGAAGAGGCAAGGCCCAGGCGGATTCGCTGCGTGCCGCAAAGCAAGACGTTGTGGCGCATAAACTGACGGACGCCGATCTCGCGAAGGCGCACCACGTTGAAGATGTCCCCCTGCTCTGCCTGAGTCGAGCTAACGACGTGAATTCTTCGTTGCTCAAGAAAAACGACCTGTTCTTCGTATCGGCGGAGGAGCAGGTTCCGGCGGACGGCGAGGTTCTCGTCGGTGCGGCGACCGCGGACGAGTCGGCGATTACCGGAGAGTCCGCTCCCGTCGTGCGCGAGTCCGGCGGCGACCGCTCTTCGGTTACGGGTGGCACCACCGTCCTTTCTGACTGGCTGATCGTGCGGGTTACCCAGGAGGCAGGAAAAAGCTTCCTAGACCAGATGATTTCAATGGTCGAGTCTGCTACGCGAAAAAAGACGCCTAACGAGATTGCTCTGGAAATCCTGCTCGTGGCGTTGACGATTGTCTTTCTTCTTGTGGCGTCGTCCCTGTACTTGTTCAGCGGCTTTTCTTCTGGGCTGGCAGCACTTGCGAACCCCACTACGGTTACTTCGCTGGTTGCGCTGTTCGTTTGCCTCGCCCCTACGACTATCGGTGCCCTTCTGTCGGCAATTGGAATTGCGGGCATGTCAAGGTTGAACCAGGCCAACGTGCTGGCGATGAGCGGCCGTGCCGTCGAGGCCGCCGGAGACGTGGACGTCCTGCTCCTCGACAAGACTGGAACCATTACTCTGGGCAACCGTCAGGCGTGCGAATTCATCCCTGTTGACGGTGCTTCCGAGCGAGACGTCGCGGATGCGGCCCAGCTTGCCAGCCTCACCGACGAGACCCCTGAAGGGCGCAGCATTGTGGTTCTCGCGAAGGAGCGTTTCGACATTCGCGAGCGCGAACTGGGGAGTGCCGGGATGGTATCAGTTCCCTTCACTGCGCAGACGCGAATGAGCGGGGTCGACTTTGACGGGCATGAAATCAGGAAGGGTGCGGCAGATGCCGTAAGAAGCTATGTCGAACCGTTCGGAGGTGTGTACAGTGAAGAATGCGCCCGAGCAGTGGAAGCCATTTCACGTGCCGGTGGCACTCCGCTCCTTGTCGCTCGTGATCATCGTGTCCTGGGCGTGGTGCATCTCAAAGACATCGTAAAGCAAGGCATCAAAGAGAACTTTGCAGACCTTCGTAAGATGGGGATTAAAACGGTGATGATAACCGGAGGCAATCCGCTGACCGCCGCAGCGATCGCGGCAGAGTCGGGGGTTGACGACTTCATTGCTGAAGCCGCCCCCGAGACGAAGCTCTCCGCAATCAGGCGCTATCAGTCCGAAGGCCACATGGTCGCAATGACGGGCGATGGGACGAACGATGCCCCCGCGCTCGCTCAGGCTGATGTTGCGGTCGCCATGAACAGCGGCGCACAAGCTGCAAAAGAGGCCGGCAACATGGTCGACCTTGATTCAAGCCTCACCAAGCTGATTGAGATCGTTCGCATCGGCAAGCAGCTGCTCATGACTCGTGGTTCGCTGACTACCTTCTCGATTGCGAATGACGTGGCCAAGTATTTTGCGATTATTCCCGCGCTGTTCGTTCCTCTCTACCCTGGACTCGAAGCGCTCAACGTCATGCATTTGTCGAACCCCCAGACCGCGATCCTTTCGGCAATCATCTACAATGCGCTCATCATCGTCGCGCTGATACCGTTGGCACTGCGCGGCGTGAAGTATCGCGAGACCACTTCACAAAAGCTGCTTTCTCGCAACTTGCTGGTCTACGGTCTGGGCGGCATCGTCCTGCCGTTCGCGGCGATCAAGGCAATCGACGTCCTGCTGTCTGTCTGCGGGCTCGCTTAGGAAAGGAATCGTCATGGAGTCGAAATTCAGGCTTTGCCGTAGTGCGGTCGCGTCGTTTCTGGCGATGAGCGTGCTCGTCGGAGTTGTCTACACCGGAGGCTGCACCGCTCTCGCCCAGGTCGCCTTCCCCTATCAGGCGAACGGGAGCATTTTCGAGACCGAAGATGGTGGACGCTATTGTGAGTTGCTGGGGCAACCGTGGGAGGATGAAAGCCATATGTGGGGCCGTATCGCAAACCCGAACGTCTCCACTTTCTCCACGGATGATGGGACCGCTCTCTACTGGGCGGGGCCGAGCAACTTGTCGCCTGCGAGCGACGAGTTCGCCGAGATAGTGCAAGAGCGCGTCGCGGTGTTGCACTATCTTGACCCGGAAAATGAAAAGCCCATTCCGAGTGATCTTGCGACCTGCTCCGGCTCAGGTCTCGATCCGGAAATCTCGGTTGCGGCGGCCGAGTACCAGGTCGATCGGCTCGTCCGCACCACCGGCAAAAGCGCCGAGGAGATCGAGCGCATCATCGAAGCCGCGACCACCCCTGCGAGCTTCGGTTTCTTGGGTGAGGACCGCGTTAACGTACTGAAGGTCAATCTGATGTTGGACGGTAAGCTGGCGTATTAACCGCACTTTCGGCTTGCAAATGCGGCTCGATGAGCCTGCTGGAGCTAGGACGCTATAAAGAGGAGCGGGAGGCCAATTAATGGTCTCCCGCGCGGTCATGTCTTGGGAGGTTGCCATGCCAATCGATTCCGAACGCGGCCTCGGTCGCGACCCCGATGAAATTCTCCGACAGATCAAGGAAGCGGAAGAAAGCGACGAGCGCTCGTTGGGCAAACTGAAGATATTTTTCGGCTATGCCGCCGGAGTTGGAAAGACGTATGCGATGCTCGAGGAGGCCCAGGATCTCAAGCGAAAAGGGATCGACGTGGTCGCCGGCTACATCGAGCCGCATGCACGTGCCGAGACGGCGGCGATGGCGGAAGGGCTCGAAGCTGTAGAAACCCGTGCGGTCGAACACAAGGGAATAGACTTGAGGGAACTTGATACTGACGCTGTGCTCTATCGCCGCCCGCAGGTCGTCCTGGTCGACGAGCTTGCTCATACGAACGCGCCCGGAAGCCGGCATCGAAAGAGGTACCGAGACATCGAAGAGCTTCTACATGCGGGTATCAACGTCCTGACTACCGTGAATGTTCAGCATCTGGAAGGGCTTAACGACAAAATCGCCTCCATATCCCACATCACGGTTGCCGAACGCGTTCCTGACTACGTTTTTGACCAGGCGGACATGGTCGAGCTTATTGACATCGAGCCGGACGATCTCATCGAGCGCCTTCAGGCCGGGAAGATATATCTTCCGGAGCGCAGCAGGACTGCACTCTCGAATTTCTTTTCTCGCACGAATCTTGGTGCCCTCAGGGAAATCGCCCTCCGCAGGATGGCGGATCGAATGGCCCGTCGTTCCGTGGTCGACCCTTCCTCGAGGACGGACGCCGGAGAGGACGTTCTGGTCTTGCTCACCTCTTCCCCGGACAACGCGAAAGCCGTCAGGGCGGCGGCGAACATGGCAGGGGCGTACCATGGCCACCTGACCGCGGTAATGGTTGAGGCGAGTCGCTCTTCTAGGCAGGATGCCGCCACTCGCCACCGTCTTCGGGAGAACTTGGAACTTGCGGAGGAGCTCGGAGGCGAGGTTGTCACCCTTCAAGGCGACGATCCGGCCGTCCTGGTCTCCCAGTATGCGGCTTCTGCGGGCATTACGCAGCTGGTTGTTGAAGGCGAGGCCGACGACCGTCCCAAACCATGGCGCAGGTCCCTGGCAGACCGTCTATCCCGCCTTTCCTACGGGGCGAGCGTCACCGTCGTTCCGGTGCGGACCGGAGTTCAAAATCGCTCTTCCCTCCCAATTCCTGCTTTCGGGTGGTCCGGCAAAGACCTCTTTTACGCCGCCGTTTCAATTTCGGTCGCCACCGCATTGGGTCTCATCACCTACGAGATTGGCCTTTCCTCGTCGATAGTCCTGATGCTCTACATGCTGTTCTCAATAGTCTTCGCTCTCAAAGCGGAAAGCTTCTGGTATGCCGCGCTCGTCTCGTTCGGAAGCATGCTTGCCTACAATTATTGCTTTACCGTTCCCAGATTTACCTTCAATGCGTACGGTATCACCTATCCGGTGATTTTCGTTGTCCTGACGGTCTCCACCCTGCTCGTCTCCTCTCTCATGATCAGAATGAAGAAGCAGGGGTTGACGATGGTCAGAAGGGCGTATCGAACCGAGGTCCTGCTTGATTCGAGCAGGAAGCTCCAAAGCGCGAAGAACGTAGATGAGTGCTTTGGCTGCACAGCTGAGCAGATCATGAAGATTTTCGACCGCCCTGTGGTCTTCTACGAGGCCTCTCCTGACGCCACCCTTGGCAAGCCTACCGTTTTCGATGTGCCAGGGTCCGGGGGCGGCGACACCTCGTCTTCGGGGCTTGTCGCGCCTAGGGAGCAGGCGGTTGCGGCTTGGGTGGCGGCGAACAGCCATCGAGCCGGGGCCACCACAGACACGCTCGCAGACGTTCGATGCCTGTACCTGCCCGCAAGGGGAAGGGAGCGCGTTTTCGCGGTCGCAGGATTGGTCGTAGAGCAAGGAGGCGAGGAGCTGGAGCCGTTCGAGAAGAACCTTCTTCTGATGGTGGTGGACGAATGCGGTCACGCTCTCGAGCGGCTCGCTTTGTCCATAAGAGAGCGCGATATGGAACTGCGCATGGAAAAAGAAACCCTGCGCGCCAATTTGCTGCGTACGATTTCGCACGACCTGAGGACTCCTTTGACCAGTATCTCCGGAGACGCTGACATTCTTTTGGCGGACGGCGAACGGATGGATGTGGACAGGAGGAGGTCAATGTATCGCGACATAAGGGAAGAGTCCCAATGGCTGGTCGGTCTTGTGGAGAACCTCCTGTCGATCACTCGCATTGAGGATCGGGGGGTGGAGATATCCCAAGAGCCCGAGCTTGTGGAAGACGTGATTTCCGAGGCGCTCGCGCACATCGACCGCCGAGCGGAGGACCATGACGTACGAGTGGACGTCTCCCCGGAAATGCTCATGGCGAGGATGGATTCCCGCCTTATCGTCCAAGTGGTTCTGAACCTGGTCAACAACGCCGTGCTTCACACGCCGTCCGGCACCAGAATCGACGTCTTCGCACGACGGGTTGAGCGGCCGTGCGGCACGATGGTGAGGATTTCCGTTCGTGACAGAGGGCCGGGGATTCCGACAGAGGAGAAGGCCCATGCGTTCGACATGTTCTACAATGGCTCTGGCCAGGGCGTATCGGGAGATCATCGAAGGGGGATAGGCATCGGCCTGTCGATATGCAAGTCGATCATCGAAGCCCACGGTTCCGTCCTCGAGTTGGGGGACGTACGCCCCCATGGGTGCGATTTCTCGTTTGAGCTGCCCGAGGCCAAGGCGGCCGGGTTCCTAGAAGAGTCTGAATGATTACTGTCGGAGGTTGATAATGAGCGATGGGCATGACGTCCTTGTCGTAGAGGACGACGGCGCGGTCCGAAAGCTGGTCACCACTGCGCTCGAGCTGCATGGATATAGTTTTCGAGAGGCCACAACGGGTGCGCAAGCCTTAATGGAGCTTTCCTTGCGGCCACCCAAGGTCGTTCTGCTGGACCTAGGGCTTCCCGACATGGACGGGTGTGAGGTCATCTCAAAGGTGCGGTCGTGGAGCGACCTGCCCATTATCGTTCTCTCGGCTCGTCTCGAGGACAGAGACAAAGTTGCCGCCCTTGACGCCGGTGCTGACGACTATCTTGTCAAGCCGTTTTCGGTCGAAGAACTTCTTGCGCGTCTTAGGGTGGCTCTGCGAAGGGCGTCGAAATCCGGCTTTCCTGAGCAGCACGACAATCCGAGATATGCGAACGGGCCTCTTGAGATCAACTTTCAGGCTGCCAGCGTCACTTTGTCGGGAGAGCATGTCCATCTCACCCCAATTGAGTATCGCCTGCTGTGTTTGATGGCGCGCAATACCGGAAAGGTGTTGACGTACAACTACATTCTCAAAGAGGTATGGGGGACCTCGCACGCTTCGGAGATGTCGTCTTTAAGGGTATTCATGGCTACGCTGCGGAAAAAGATCGAGCCAGATTCTTCGCGGCCGGTGTTTTTACGAACGCATGTAGGGATCGGTTACTCGTTGAGTCGGGTTGACTGAGGGGTCGATTCATAAGGTTGCGGCGAAAGGATGGCAGAGTGTGCCTCCAGGCTGCGCCCTCCCCTCGCAGGACATTGTTCCGACGTTGCAAGAGTCGTGTGGCGGTGTCGCGCTGTTTCGCGATCAAGGTTGGTGCAACGATGTCGTCCTTGCTAGATTTGAAAGGAAAGGCTGGAAAAGGAGTTCCCTGCGTACGCGATCGATCTCTCGACGATCGCCATCTGGCTCGGCCACGAGAGCGTGCAGACGATGTACAAGTACATGGTCGCGGACATGGCGCGCAAAGAACAGGCTATGGCGAAGATCCATCCCGACAAAGGATTCGGCAACACCCCAGAGCGCTACGCAGCCCCCATGCACGAGCCGCTTTGCCGGGCACGCTGGCGCGCACAAAATGCACTTGCACAGCGGCTGGTTTAGATTATAATCACCGATAGCTATCGCCGATAACATAAGGTTGGACATGCCAAGGGACAAGACAGCAAGCCGCAAACGCGTCGATGCCGCTATCAGAGCCGAATTCTTGGAAAAGGGCTTTGACGGGGCGTCTATCCGCAGCATCGGAGCGCGTGCCGGCATGACGTCGGCCGGGCTCTATCGCCACTATGTCAGCAAGGAAGACATGTTTGATGCAATGGTGGAGCCGTTGCTGTCGGCCATACAGGAATGGACGACCCACCATAAATCGAAGAAATATGCGCTCGTGGATAACGGTGCCGGCAAAAACGACCTCTTCGGCGAGAGCTTTATCGATTTCATGAGAGATATCGCCATCCCCCGCCGGGAGGAGTTCCGCATGCTCCTGTGCTGCGCAAAGGGAACGAAGTACGAGAACTTCATCGACGACTTCGTCCGCGCGAACCAACAGGACTTTATGCAGGCTATCGACTACCTGCGAAAGCGGGGTTTTCCGGTGCAGGACATAAGCGAAAGGGAAGTGCACATGCTCATGAGCGCCTACGTGACCGCGTGCTTCGAGCCGATTGTGCACGATTATGTCGACGAGGACGTCTTCCGATACCTGAAAACGATACATGAGTTTTTCATGCCAGGATGGATGGCGATCATGGGGATCTCTTGAGAGGAGCCGAAAGGCTCCTCTTTTTTTTCGTTAGCTATCACATGCAAGTTAGAGATAACTAACTTGCGGATAGGAGCAAGAGCCACATAGGACACAGGCAACCCAAGGGAAAGAAGGAAGAAATGGATAAGAAAATCAACGGCAAAGACCTTATCACCGTGGGCATCTACACGGCGATCTACGCGGTCATCACCATCGCTGTGGCGATGCTGGGTATGATTCCGATCATGTATCCCATGCTCGTCGTAATCATCCCAATCGTCGGCGGCATCCCCTTTATGCTGTTCCTGACCAAGGTCAAGAAATTCGGCATGGTCTGGATCATGAGCGTGCTCCTGGGACTCATCATGATGCTCTCGGGCATGGGCTACTACCCCTTCATCGTCTCCATTATTTCCGGACTCGTGACCGAGCTCGTCATCAAAGCGGGCAATTATGCCAGCGTCAAGCACTCCATCGTGGCGAACGGCACCTTCAGTCTATGGATCTGGGCGAACTTCCTGCTGCTCTTCCTAAACCGGGCCCAGTACATGGAATCGCGCACGGCGTCCATCGGCATAGACTACGTCGCAGAGTTGAATGCGCTCACCCCCGACTGGCTCTGCCCCGTTCTGCTTGTCGTCTGCTTCGTCTGTGGGATCATCGGCGGCATCTTGGGCGCCAAGATGCTGAAGAAACACTTCGAGAAAGCTGGGATTGCGTAAGCCATGGCGTCCCTCTTTCAAGCCGACATACACAGCCGCGGCTTGGCTCTAGACCCCAGAACTAAGCTCTTCTGCCTTATCACCATTGTGTTCTTCGTCCTCGGCGGGATGGGAACGCTCGTCCCCGCATGGATGAACGCGATTCTAAGCGTGCTGCCGCTCGTGCTCCTGTGCGCGGTTAAGCAGTTCAAGCGCGCGCTTGCCTATGGCGCGGTCTACGCCGCAGCGCTGCTACTGCTTACTTTCGCGATACCGGGCATGCAGGGGGCGCTGCGCTACATAGTTGCCATGGTGTGCCTCATCATCGCAATGCTGGCTCCGAGCATCATCATGGGGGCGTATCTGTTCGCCTCCACGACGGTAAGCGAGTTCATCGCCGCGATGGAGCGCATGCACGTGACGAACAAGATCACCATCCCGCTCTCGGTGATGTTCCGCTTCTTTCCCACCGTAGTTGAGGAGTTCCTCTCAATCAACAGCGCCATGAAGATGCGGGGCATCCGGTTGGGCGGGCGCAATGCGGCGAAGATGGTCGAATACGTCATCGTGCCGCTCCTCGTGTGCTCGGCGAACATCGGCAGCGAGCTTTCGCAGGCTGCCCTCACGCGAGGACTTTCCGCCGACGCAAAGCGCACAAACATCTGCCGCATAGGTTTCCACGCGGCAGATCTTGCCCTATTCGCGCTTATGGCGTGCTATTACGCAGTCTGGCTGGCGGGGATGCTGCATGGTTGATGTCGAACACTTGAGTTTCACCTACCAGCATGCCAACGAGCCTGCGCTTCGCGATGTGTCCCTGCGCATCGAACCAGGCGAGTGCGTGCTTTTATGCGGCGCCTCCGGCTGTGGAAAGACCACGCTGGCACGGGCGATCAACGGACTTGTCCCGCACTACTTCGAAGGTGAGGTCGATGGGTCGGTTCATGTTGCCGGGCTCGACACCCAGGCCCAATCCATCGAGACGCTGTCGCGCAAAGTGGGAAGCGTGTTCCAGAACCCGCGCAGCCAGTTCTTCTGCGTGGGCACCACAAGCGAGATAGCGTTCGGGCCCGAAAATCTGGGGCTCCCCGAAGACGAGGTCAGAAGCCGCGTTGATGCTACAGTTGCACAATTCGGCATCGAAGACCTGCTGGACCGGAATATCTTCGGGCTGTCGGGCGGCGAGAAACAGAAAATCGCATGCGCCGGCGTCTCCGCTATGGGCCCCGATGTGCTCGTCTTAGACGAGCCGACGTCAAACCTGGACCTGGACGCAATCGACATGCTGCGAGGCGTGCTCGCCCATTGGAAGGCAAGCGGCAAAACAATCGTCGTGGCCGAGCATCGCCTGTCATGGCTTTCGGACGTTTGCGACCGGGTTGTTCTGCTCGAATCGGGCAGCATCCGCAAGCAATGGAGCGCAAGCGGGTTCTTCGCTCTGACGCCTAATGAGCTGAACGTGCTCGGCCTGAGAAGCGCGCAGCCCAAACGGGACCTTCTGGACAGCCCCACAGGGTTTTACCCCATCAGGCCCGAAGCCGAAGGGCCGGCGGGCAAGAACGCCCTGAGTCGCTATGAGCTCTCCGGGTTCACATACCGTTACGACGACGGACCCCTTGCGCTCAACCTGCCCGCCTTGGAAATCCCCGAGCATGCCGTCGTGGCGGTTATCGGCCACAACGGCGCAGGGAAGTCGACGTTTTCGAAATGCCTGGCAGGCCTTGCCAAGGGGTTCGAGGGCTCGGTCGCACACAAGGGCCAAACGCACAAGGGCAAGGCGCTCTCCATGATGAGCTACCTGGTTATGCAGGATGTGAATCACCAGCTGTTCGCCAATTCGGTTGGGGAAGAGGCATTACTGGGCGCGAGCGAAGATGATGAGGTTATGCGCCAACGCGCTGCGGGCGTGTTGGAGAGGCTCGGCCTCGATCAAGTCAAAGACCGCCACCCCATGTCGCTTTCCGGCGGGCAGAAACAACGCTGCGCCATAGCGTCCGCCTATCTGTCCGATCGCGAGATCATAATCTTGGACGAGCCCACGAGCGGCCTCGACTACCAGCACATGTGCCAGACCGCCGATTTGATTGCAAACATAGCGAAGGACAAGACCGTTTTCATCGTCACACACGATATGGAGCTCGTGGGACGCTGTTGCACCCATGTCCTGCACCTGGAAGAAGGAACCATCGAGGGAGGCGCCCCTATGGAAGACACCGAAAAAACGTCAGTTATGAAGATCCTGAACGAGTATGCGGGATCCCGCCGGCACCTCATCACCCTAGGGCGCATCCTAGCGGCGATAAGCGCATTTGTGGCGCTCGTGCCGTTCTATGAGCTGTGGAAGATCATCCGCGTGGCAATAAGCGGCCAGAATCTCGGCGACATCGAGATCCTGGCGGTCTACGCAGTCGCATCAACTTTGCTGTCCCTGGTCATATACGTGTGCGCGCTGATATGCACGCACGTTGCGGCGTTCCGCATCCAAGCGAACATGAGCAGGGCTTTGCTGAAACGCATCGTGAAGCTTCCCTTGGGCGTGTTCGACGATGAGGGCACCGGCAAAATCAGACGCATCGTAAACGAGAGCACGGCAGCGACGGAAACCTTCATCGCGCATAACCTTCCCGACAAGGCCGTCGCCGCCGCAACTCCCGTGGGGCTTGTCGTCCTACTCGCCGTGTTCGACTGGCGCCTTGGCGTGGCAAGCGCGATTCCCGCTCTGGTCGGCTTGGCCTTCATGATGTCGATGACGGGGAGCAAGCTTCAGTCCAAGATGGCAGAATACCAGAATGCGCTCGAGACGATGAGCAGCGAGGCAACCGAGTACGTCCGCGGCGTGCCCGTGGTGAAGACCTTCGGGCAAACAGTGCACTCGTTCAAGCGCTTCAAATCGGCCATCGACAACTTCGGCACATGGGCGACTGACTACACCCTGCTCCTGCGCGGGCCCATGGTGGGCTTCATGACTTCGATCAACGCGATCTTCGCGTCCTTGGTGGCGGCAACGTACTTGCTCGCCCAAGGCGGCATAACACCGGAGCTGGTGCTGAACGTCATGTACTACATCATCGTGACACCCCTGCTCACGGTCACGCTGACCAAAATCGCGTATTCGGGCGAACAGCAGATGGTCGTAATCGATGCCCTGGAACGCATTGACGGCATCCTGTCGATAAGAGAACTCCCCGATGCCGCAGACGGCATGCTGCCCGCTGGCAATTCCGTGGAATTCGACCATGCGAGCTTTCGCTACCCAGGTGCCAAACGAGACGCCGTGCACAACCTAACGTTGTCCATCGAACCTGGTGACCATGTTGCCCTTGTGGGCCCGAGCGGGGGCGGCAAGACGACGGCGGCGCAACTTGTCGCCCGGTTCTTCGACGTGACAGAAGGCGCAGTGAAGGTGGGCGGGCTAGATGTCAGGCAGATTTCGCAGCAGGCGCTGATGGAGCGCGTGTCCTTCGTCTTCCAGGACAGCAGGCTGCTCAAGGCTACGATCCTCGACAACATTCGTCTCTCCAAGCCCGATGCATCCGAAGCGGAGGTGAGGGAAGCCCTCCATCGAGCGCAATGCGACGACATCATCGATAAGCTCCCCCAGGGAATCCGCACCGTCATCGGCACGAAGGGCACCTACCTCTCAGGTGGCGAACGGCAGCGTATCGCTATCGCACGCGCCATCCTGAAAGACGCACCTATTCTGGTGCTGGATGAGGCGACGGCATTCGCCGACCCCGACAACGAGACCAAGATGCAGCAGGCTTTCGAGGAGTTGGCCCGCGGCAAGACGCTCATCATGATCGCACACCGCTTGAGCACCGTCGTCAACGCCGATTGCATCTACGTTCTGGAAGACGGCTCTGTCCGCGAGAACGGGAGCCATAGCGAGCTCATGTCTGCCGACGGCATATATCGCAGGCTCTTCGACCAATACAAGCTCGCAATCAACTGGAAAGTAGGTGCTTGAGCCCATGTTGGAAAAACTTCAGCATAAATACGCGCTCTCCCACGATGGCGCGGTCGATATGGTCAAAGCATGCATCACCGTCGTTTTCTCGAACGTCGTCCTCATGCTTCCCGCAGGCATCCTTTACCTGCTTATCAGCGACTTGCTGAACGATACGCTCGTTGGCGATCACATTTGGATCTATGTCGTCGGCAGCATTGCGGTGCTCGCGCTTATCGCCTTCACCACCCGTATCCAGTACAATGCCACGTTCCTTTCCACCTACCGCGAAAGCGGCGTGCGTCGTACGACAATCGCGGAGAAGCTGCGGAAGCTGCCCCTGAGCTACTTCGGCAAGAAGGACACTGCGGACCTCACGAACCGCATCATGTCAGACTGCGCGCAAATCGAGACAGCGTCCAGCCACTGGATCCCGGAGCTTATCGGGGGGCTTATCGCCACGTCTCTCGTCGGCATAAGCCTGTTCTTCTTTTTCGACTGGCGCATGGTCCTGGCCAGCTTCTGGGTAATTCCCGTATCTTTCCTCATGATGACGGCGACATCGCGGGCCGAAAAGCGCTCTGTGCAGAAACTGAGCAACGTCAAGCTAGACCTCGCCGACGGGGTGCAGGAATGCTTGGAATCGGTGCGCGACCTGCGCGCGAATAACGCAGGTGATAGCTACCTGTCGAAGCTCGAGGGCAAAATAACCACCGTGGAGAAGCAATCGCTGTTCACCGAGCTGAAAATGTCGGTGTACGTGAACTCCGCGACTGTCGTGCTGAAGCTGGGAATCGGCACCACCGCGCTCGTGGGCGGGGCCCTCTTCGCCAACGGGGAAATCAACTTGCTCACCTTCTTCTTATTCCTGATCATCGTCTCGCGTCTGTATGATCCCATGCAGGTCAGCCTTCAGAATTTCGCCGCCATCATCGCTTGCGGCGTGCAATGCGAACGGTTGGACGAGGTGCTCAGCCACGACGTGCAAACCGGCGATGCGCTCATGACCAACGACGGCTATGACATCGAATTCGACCACGTTGGGTTTTCCTATGACGATGGCGTCAAAGTGCTCGAAGACGTGTCCTTCATCGCAAAGCAAGGCCAGGTCACGGCACTTATCGGCCCATCCGGCGGCGGAAAGACGACTGCCTCCCGTCTTGCCGCGCGCTTTTGGGACATCCAATCGGGGACCATTCGCCTTGGCGGTATGGACATATCCAAGGTTGATCCTGAAACCTTGCTCTCCGCTTATTCAATCGTCTTCCAGGATGTGACGCTTTTCAACACCTCGGTTATGGACAACATCCGCATCGGCAAAAGCGGGGCGACAGACGAAGAGGTAATGCGCGCGGCAAAGCTGGCAAACTGCGATCAGTTCGTGCGCAAGCTACCGCAGGGTTATGACACGTTCATCGGAGAGAACGGAAGCGAGCTTTCGGGGGGCGAGCGACAGCGTATCTCCATCGCGCGTGCGTTCCTGAAGGATGCCCCCGTTATCCTACTCGACGAAGCCACTGCCTCCCTCGACGTCGAGAACGAGACCGCCATCCAGCAGGCGATTTCCACCCTCATCCGAGACAAAACCGTTCTTGTGATAGCGCACAGAATGCGCACCGTCGAGGGCGCCGACCGAATCGTCGTTCTGAAAGACGGCGTTGCCGCAGAGGTGGGAACGCCCGAAGAGCTGGGAAGCCACGACGGCCTCTACCGGCACATGGTCGATCAACAGCGGAAAGCACAGTGCTGGAAGATGTGATCCATGACATGACAAAGCGACAAGGGGACGACATGTCCTTCCTCCTAGACGAGCTCGAGCGGGAGCTGCCCGCCGGGCACCCGCTCGAAGCCATCGCGAGGTGCCGCCCCCACGTCGCCGGCAACAGCAGGCAGCAGCCAGCTGGCAGGAGGCGGCAGTCAGCCGCAATGTCATTACGTTAAGGACGGGGACAGCGCGAACGCCTGCGCAGTTCTCATCCGCTTTGACGTGTACCATTACTTTTCCTCATATCGCATGCCGAATAAAGGGGTATTCGTAGCATATTGTTGCTTGAATACCCCTTTACATGGTTTGTAGCAATGTTCCATTTGTGGATTTCCGTGCTTAGACAATATGGAGAGCAGCTGGAACCTCTCCGCATGAAGCAATAAGGCCCTCTTCCGGGCGACGTGGGTTAGGATTCGGTCTGTAGAGACAATTCCGTACCACAATTCATAGGAGGTTCCAGCCATGGATCATCGTACCAGCATCGGGCTCGACGTGCACGCGAGGAGCATCGAGGCGTGCGCCTTCGTCCCGGAGACCGGCGAGATAGTGCGCCGCAGCTTCAAGTACGACCCCGAGGGTATCGCGGAGTGGGCCGCCAAGTCCGAGTTCCCCAAGCCCGTCAAATGCGTGTACGAATCGGGTCCCACCGGGTTCGACCTGCAGAGGAAGCTGCAGGCCGCTGGCGTCAAGTGCTGCGTGGGAGCCGTTTCCAAGATGTTCAAGCCCGCAGGCGACAGGGTGAAGACCGACAGGCGCGCCACGACCTGATGGCCGCCAGGCACCGCCTGTCGAAGTTCCTGCTCAGAAAGGGGATCGTGTACGATGCCGGCAAGTCGGCTTGGACGAACGCGCACCGCGCCTGGCTGTCGAGGATAGGGTTCGACGACCCCTGCGAGCAGCTCGTCTTCGACGAGTACCTGCAGGCCGTGGTCGACCTCGAGCACCGCAGGGACCGTTTGGACGAGGCGATCGCCGAGCGCGCCGCGCAGCCGGACATGGCGGCAACCGTCAACCGGTTCTCCGCGATCCGCGGCATCTCGACCGTGACGGCCTTCTCGATAGCCGCCGAGATCGGCGACTTCTCCAGGTTCCCGAACGCCAGGTCCTTCATGTCCTACATCGGGGTCGTGCCGTCGGAATCGTCCAGCGGCGAGAGCGTCTCGCGCGGAAAGATCACGCGCACGGGCAACGGGCACGTGAGAACCCTGCTGGTCGAGGCGGCGTGGCACCACGCCAGGAGGTACTCGCCCGCCCAGGCGACAGCGTACGCCCAGGCCAAGGGGCTCGACGCCGAATCCGCGGCAATCGCCGCAAGGGCGAACCGCCGCCTGCACGAGCGGTACGTCCGCCTCAAAGGCCGCGGAAAGCCGGCCAACGTCGTGAACACCGCGGTCGCCCGAGAGCTCGCCGGGTTCGTCTGGTCGCTGGCGAATGCAGAGGAATAGCAGACACCACACCCCGGGTCCGCGCCGGTTCGATGGCGCGTGGGGCGACCCGCGATCTCGCTATGCGCAGCCTGGAACGGCCACGCGCGATCTTAGACCAGCGGAACTCCCCAGCCGAAGCATCGGAATGCGTTAGCCAACACGCGGATATCAGACTAGCAGTCGTGCGTCGAAACAGACACGCCAAAAGGCGGCAGCGGTCCTTGGGTTGGTCATAAAGAAGAGGTGCCGATTCCCCGAAAAACGGGGGTCGGCATCTCTTTGCCTATTGACAGTCCAATCTACATATCAGAGAGGCTTAGCAAGGCTTATATTGCGAATTTCCGCTATTCCCACTCGACTGTAATCCGCGTTGATGGAGTGAGCGTCAGTTGATGCAGCTCATTCGTTTTCGCTCTCGTTTACCCAGTTGATGCAGTTACGCGAAATTTGGTACTCAAAAAACTCAGGCACTCTTGAGCGACTACTTGCTCACCTTCCAAACTCCGCCTCTTGTTGGACCGACATGCTTGAGGATTCCATCTTGCTGCAATGCATCTATGTGGTATCTAACACCACTCCTTGAAAGGCCAAGCCTTTTGCCCATATCCGTTATAGAGATGGAGGGGTTTTTCTCGACAAGATCGAGGATGCGTTCACGTGCGCCAGCAGCGACACCTTGCTCCGTGCCAGTTTTTGTGCTGGTTTTTATGCTGGTTTTTGTGCCAGTGCCGGTCTTGCTGGTCTCGCTCGTCTCTCCGGCCCTTATCGCAGCGAACTCCTCGTTGATGAACGCCGTTGCCATCGTGTAGTCGTCATCGTCGTTGCTCGGCTCGAACACGAGCGCGGGAGATCCGTTCTCCGCCATGGCCCTCTTCGCGCGGCGTATGCCCGATCCGTAGGACTCGATGAGATCGAGTGCGAAGAACATGTCGCGCAGCTCGGGGTTCAGGTAGTTGCGGTCGTCGAAGCTGGTCTTCTCGTTGAGGTCCTCGATGGTGACGGGTGGCAGCGGCCGGTTGTGGTTCACGAATGTCATCCTGTCGGGGTAGACGTAGATGCCGATGTAGCTGTCGGAGTCGTACTCCTTGTGCAACACGCAGTTGGTGGCGAGCTCGGCGAACATCGCAGCGGGCCAATTGTACACGATGCGGTGGCCCGTGCGGCCGTCCTCGCGGATTGTGTAGGACGCCATGATCTCGTCCTCGAAGTAGCGGATCACCTGCCTCGCCTGTACCCACACGGGGCCGGTGAACGCCTTCGACTCCATCTTGTCGGTCCCGTCCGCCTCGCGGATGACCTCGATGCGGGCGTAGGGTATGAACTTCTGCGGCGTGTCGGCGAACATGAGCACGGCGAAGTTCCTGGCGCGGTACCCGCCGTAGTCGCTCTCGTTGATGAGCCCCATCGATTTGGCCATGTCCAGCTTCGAGAGCTCGCGCATGTCCTGCTTGGCGTTGGTGGCGATCAGGTACTCGCGCATGTACTCGTAGCTCAGGTCGTCGAGCGTGGCCGTGGCGTTCAGCTCCGATGTGAACCGGATCCCGGAGAACCTCTTCAGCAGCTCGAACTCCTCGCGCTTGTTGGGCAGACGGGTGTCCCGCCCAACACGGATGTAGCGGCCGGCCTTCAGGCTGATCTTTCTATCCCTCTGCGCCTTCTCGCTCGTCTCGTAGGAACCGGCGGTGCCGGGCTCCACGGCGACCACGATGAAGCTGCGCCCGTCGGCGTGGCATGTGACGAGCTTGTAGTCTATCTTCGGATGGACTTCGGCAAGAAGGCTCTTCAAGCCGTTCTCGGTTGACTCGATCAGGCTGTCGTCGATACCGGCAATGGGCCGCTTCGGTATTGCCTTGCGCCCGTCTTCCTCGTCGACTTCCTCGATGTCGATGAGAATGAGCCCGATCTCGCGCCGCATGTAGTCGTTCGCGTACGCGCAGGCGGTCTTCAGGATGCGGTCCTTGAACGTGGCGGACTTCTTGTACTCGATGAAGTCGCATTCCACGCGGCCCTGCTCGACGATGGACTCAGCCATGCGTTCTATGTCTTCGATTTTCATACTCGCCGCGCACCGCCTTCCATAAAACCCTTATGCCTGCCATATTCATACGCAGTTTATACCTTTGCGAATACTTGCGATGTTTTCGGAGGATTCTCTGTCGGCTGGTCTCCCGTTCTTGCTAACGGAAGAATCGTCCTTCACGATTTAAATGCATCGTGAAGGACGATTAAAGCAATGTTGCCATTTACTAGGGCAAACGTATACGTCAAAGCCTTTCGAAACTACTAACAGCTATTCCCACTCGATCGTGCCGATGGGCTTGGGGGTGAGGTCGTAGCAGACGCGGCAGACACCGGGCACCTCGGTTAAGATGCGGGTGGTCACACGGCGAAGCAGCGCCCAGTCAAGCTCGGGGACCTCGGCAGTCATCGCATCCACGGTGTTGACGCAACGGATGATGACGGGCCAATCGAACGCCCGCTTGCCATTGCGCACGCCCGTCGCGCGCATGTCCGGGACCACTGCGAAATACTGCCAGACCTTCTCCGCAAGGCCCGCCGCCGCAATCTCCTCGCGGAGAATCGCATCGGCTTCGCGCAGCGCTGCCAACCGATCGCGCGTGATCGCCCCCAGGCATCTCACGCCCAGTCCCGGTCCGGGGAACGGCTGTCGGCGCACCATGCCCTCCGGCAGCCCCAGCGCCGCGCCCACAACGCGCACCTCGTCCTTGTACAGCAGCTTCACCGGCTCGACCAACTCGAACTGCAGATCCTCGGGCAACCCGCCCACGTTATGGTGGGCCTTCACGCCCGCCTCGGATTCCAGGATATCGGGGTAGATGGTCCCCTGCGCCAGGAACCCGACGCCATCCAGCTTGGCGGCCTCCTCGGCGAAGATCTTGATGAACTCCCCGCCGATGACCTTGCGCTTCGCCTCGGGTTCTTCGACGCCATCCAGCAAATCAAGATACCGGTCCGTCGCATCAACGTACACCAGATTCGCGTCCATCTGCCTTCGGAACACATCGACGACCTGCTCCGACTCCCCTTTGCGCATCAGCCCATGGTTCACATGGACGCATATCAGCTGCTTGCCGATGGCGCGGAGGAGGAGCGCCGCAACCACGCTGGAATCGACGCCGCCGGAAAGCGCCAGAAGCACCTTGCCGCCTCCAACCTGCGCGCGCACGGCGGCCACCTGCTCGTCGATGAACGTTTCCGCCTGCGCGGGCGCGACGATGCGGGCCATATCGTCGGGACGTTTGTTCGGGTCCATGGATCCAGCCTTTCGTTGCGGTAATGAAGTTGTCGACAACTGTATCATCTGGAGCGTCGGACAGCGGTCGCAAATGGCAAACTCCGTCTCGGCAAAAGCCGGTCCCCGGCATCTCATGGCACACGAGCCGTCCCAACTCGGCGCGCAATGGCAAGCTTGCCGGATCCGCATCCAACGCCCCGCCTCCGCACCTTCGGGAGAATCGGACGCGATCAACGGGGCGGCCGCACCACGCCCACCTCGGCGCGCCGGAGAACCCTGCCCTCGAACACATACCCGTCACGGAACACGCGGGCAACCCTCACCCTCGTCGCCGATTCGTCCTCTTCCTCGTATACGATCTCGTGGAAATCGGAATCGAACCGCGCACCGACCCTGATGCGCTCCACCCCGCGTCGGCGAACGATGTCGAACAGCTCCTCGCCCACCGACAGCGCGAACGCGTCGTCTCCGGCATCGCGCACGCGATCGAGCAGGCAAATGATATCCATCAGGAACGGCTCGATGACGGCAAAGGATGCCCCGCCCCCCTCATAGGGCGCACCCGCATCCAACGCTGCCTTCAACTCCGCCAGCTCGCGCTTCATCTTCCGCAGGTCGGATTCGATTCGGTCCAGACGCTCCTCGGACATGCCTCCTCTATTCAACGATAGCATCCTGCGTGGAGGGGCCGATGCGCCCGGCGCAATCGCTCCGACCTGCAAGGTAATCCATCGAGCATTCCAGCGCATCAGCAAGTGAGGCGATATCCTCAAGCGATGGGAGTAGGTGCGAACCCTCCCAGCCATCGACCTCCCAAACCTCCACCTCGCAGGCGCGGGCAAGCTCCCGCCGGCTCCAACCGCGCGCCTCCCTCAGCTCTTTGAGCCGCGCGGCGAAAGCAAGCCGATATTCCTCATCTGGCATAGAATCGCGACTTTCATTTTTCATATAGACATTCTTACCGTCCTATTCTACACAACTAAAGACGCTATAAGAGTCTCTTCTCCCCTCAGCGGAGAGCCTTCCGCCGCCATCGCTTAGAATCGGGCGAAAAAAGGGGAACGGGGGTCGGCAATGGAACTCAAACTCATGCAACTGAGGAAGCAGAAGGGTTTTCGCACGCGGGCAGCGTTCGCCGGGGAGCTCGGAATATCCGAGCGCAAGCTGAAAGCATGGGAGACCGGCGAAACGCGCATCTATTTCGACGACGTCATCCGCATCGCCGACGCCCTCGACTGTTCCGTGGACGAACTCGCAGGGCGGCGCAACCCCGGCACGCTGGATGACGAGCGCTCGCACGCCCTCATCCGCGACTACCAGCGGCTTTCGGACCTCGCGAAAAACTATGCGGCCGCCTCGGTGCACGGCATGGCGGAACTCGAGGATTTCGGCAGGAGGAACGCCCCCGAAGCGAACTCCCCCGAATACCGCACGGTACCGTTCGAAGGAGGCGCCGCATCCCCCGCGCACCCGGGAACCCACTGACATCCGCCTTGCATTGAGGGGAATGTGCCTATATTCCTGCAAACGCGATGTAGAGTAGAATCGCCTTCCGAAACACACGTGGGAGGCAGCACATGGTACAGCAAGGATACAGCCGCATCGACGAAATCCCCACCGGGCGGGCGCCGCAGAGCATCATCCCGGGAGCAATCGTCCTCGAGGGGGGTGCCTGGCGCGTCATCTACACGCAGGGCGCCCTGGATGCCCTCATGCAGGCGGGCATCAACTTCCAAACCACGATCGGCGTCTCCGGCGGGGCGATGTCCGGCATCTGCTATGTGGCGGGCGACATCGGCGCGGCGGCGAAGCTGAACCTCACGTACCGGCATGACTCCAACTACTGCGGCCTCGGAGCCATGCGGCACGACCACGGCATCACCGGATTCTCCTACTTCTTCGATGTGCTCGCGCCTGCGACCGACATCGACTGGGAGCGCTTCGGGAATCCCGCCCGCTCCTTCTACGTCAGCGCCACCGATTGCCGCACCGGCAAGCTGAAATTCTTCGAGAAGAACGATGGCGGCGACTTCTGCAAAGCGATTCAGGCCTCGGCAACCGTGCCCTACATCTCCGCACCCGTGGAGATCGACGGCATCCCCTATCTGGATGGCGGCCCCACGTGCCACATCCCCTACCAGAAGGCGCTCGACCTCGGGTTCGGCAAAATCATGGTCATACGGACGCGCGACCGCAGGTGGCAGCCCGCTGACCTGGGCGATTCCACCTCCCGGTTGATCAACCTGCTCTATGAGAAAACCTACCCTGAATTCGCCGAGACGCTGCGGACGAACTACCCGCGATACAAGGCCGATCTGGATCGGCTGGACAAGCTCGAGGCGGACGGGCGCATATTCGTTCTTGCACCCTCGCAACCCATCACCATCAGCCGTTTCGAAGGCAACGTGGAGAGGCTCGGCGAGTTCTACTGGCTCGGCTACCGCGATATGGCATGCGAGCTCGATCGGCTCTGCGACTACCTCCTCGCGTAATTTCGGCTCGCGGGGGAAGCGGCATGGCGGAAGGCCGGGCATCGGGCATCGACGCACGAGCGCGCACCATCCGCCGGCGTCAAGAAGCCGCATCGGCGGCGGAAAACCCCCGAGGTGCGATCACGAACGCTCGCGAACCCTCCGATTCCGTTACCGTTGAGGGGAAAGCACCCCCGCACCCGCGGAAGCCCCTACCCCCTGCTTGGCGGCACCTTGCCGGCGGCTGCGGCACTATGCAGGCTTTCCACCACGAACTCCTCCACGCGCGCAAGTTCGTCGAGCGGGACCTCGGACCCGGTCAGCAACCAGCGGCGATACATCGCCAGAAGCCCTGCGACGAGGAATATGACCAGGTAATGGGCGAACGCGCTATCGTTCCCGAATCCGTAGGCGTCATCCGCCAAAAGCGCCTCGGACAGCGGCTTCTCCAACTTCTGTATCTGCGACTGGATGGACATGCGGTCCGTCACCCCGCGCAGCATCTTCATGTTGGCGGAAATGCCATCGCTCAGCTCCCTCAGCACCGCGCTTCTGTCATCGGATCCCGAAATCACCTTCTGCAGGTTGTCCGCGATCAAGTACGCCTGCTCCTCGGACACCCGGTCCACAAGATGGTCGACGGAATCGTAATGCAGGTAAAACGTCTTACGATTGATGTCCGCCTCCCGCGCGAGGGCTGACACGGAGACGCTTTCGAGACCGCCGCTCTCGACGAGCCGGTGCAGCGCAGCGCGAATCGCCTTCTCCGTCCTCGCGAAACGCCGGTCGACACGAGGCTGCGATCCTGCTTGCTCCACCATGTTCCCTCCCTCGGTTCGGTTTCCAATTAGTTCCCAGGTGACGATTAAGCATCATATGTATATTTTATATCCGTAAATGCTTACCATGATGATTATAAGGTCAGATTGCGCACGCATACTGGCAATCGTCGCATGCGCACCCCGTTCGAAAGGCGGAAATATCATGAAGGCACAAGATCGAGTAAAGCGGGCAGCGCTCAACAAGGCGATCAATTACCTGTTGGAAGACCCCGAGAAGAACAGCCTCAAGCTGATGGACATGATCGACGCGGTGGTACCCAAGGATGTCTTCCCCAGCCAACGCAAAGCGTTCCGACGCGAACTGTCGCAGGATAGCAACTGGCACCAGCTGATCAACCGCGTGCTGAATCTCAACCCCGAAGTGCGCGACGACCTGGTTCGCACGGGCATCGTGGACATGAATCTGATGGCCTGGCCCAAACAGGAAGAGAATCGCCAGAAATACCAATGCAACATCCCCTGGGCGATGCTGATGGACCCCACTAGCGCCTGCAACCTCCATTGCAAGGGCTGCTGGGCGGCGGATTATGGCAACCAGTACAACCTCAGCTACGACGACCTCGATTCGATCATCACCCAGGCGAACGAGCTGGGAACCCACTTCTTCATCTACACCGGTGGCGAGCCGCTCGTGCGCAAGAAGGACGTGATCGCCCTCTGCGCGGCACACCCCGACTCCATCTTCATGGCGTTCACCAACGGCACGCTGATCGACGAGCAGTTCTGCCAGGATATGATTCGCGTGAAGAACTTCATCCCCGCGATCAGCGTCGAAGGGAACGAGGAGACAACCGACGCACGCCGCGGCGAGGGAACGTTCGGCAAGGTCCAGCGAGCGATGGCGCTGCTGCGCGAGCATGGCCTCCCCTTCGGGGCATCATGCTGCTACACCTCGCAAAATGCCGGAAAGGTCGCCAGCGAGGAATTCGTGGATTGGCTGGTCGACCAAGGGGCCCTCTTCGAATGGATCTTCACGTTCATGCCCGTGGGAAAGGACTCGCCCGTGGAGCTGATGGCGAGCGCCGAGCAGCGCGAGGCCCTCTACCATTTCGTGCGCGACATGCGCAACAAGAAGCCGCTCTTCATGATGGACTTCTGGAACGACGGGGAATTTGTCGGAGGCTGCATCGCCGGCGGCAGGCGCTATCTGCACATCAACGCTGCAGGCGACGTGGAGCCCTGCGTGTTCGCGCACTACTCCAACGTGAACATACACGACGTCACCCTGCTGGAGGCATTCCAATCCCCCATCTTCATGGCGTACTATAACAACCAGCCCTTCAACGACAACCTGCTGCGCCCCTGCCCGATCCTGGACAACCCCGGCGCCCTTGCCGAGCTGGTCGAGGAGACCGGCGCGAAATCGACCGATTACACGGCGAAGGAAGAGGCGCGCGACCTATGCGCGAAATGCGTGGACTCCGCAGCCGAATGGGCGCCCGTGGCGCGACGTTTGTGGGAGAACGAGGCCGACCCGATGAACGGCATCCGCAACAACCCCATCCAGGGGACCGCCGACTCCGATCTTGAGAAGTTCGAACGGCTGCAGCGCCCCGGCCGCCATGAAGGCGACTACCGGATCGTCAACCTGCAGACGGAAGACGAGAGCTTCGAAAAGCTGAGCGATTTCCGGAAGAGGGCGTCGCAAGAAGCCAACGACTTCGAGCCGAACGCGGCATCGCTGAAGGAGATCACGAAGGAGCGCAAGATGATGAACCGCACCGCGCCCGAAAAACAGGCCGTGTAAGGCCTCGCCCCATCGAGTTTTCGGCCCGGCGGGTTCGCTTGTGCAGCGGCCCGCCGGGTTTCTTCTTAGGAGAAGCCGCCCCCTTAAGCGCCGAATAGGGAAAGGACCATCTCCCGGCCCACGTCGTTCGGATGAACCTCGGCCGATCCTCCCCACGCATCATCGAGCAATGCATGAGCGCGACCGAGCAGGTCGTGCCGCACCACGACGAGCGCATGGGGGAAGCCTCCGCTCGGACCCCGACGCAGGAGGTCGATCGCGGACACGAGGCCCTCGCCGCGCCATAGCTCCAAACGCCCCAGCTCATCCACGACGAGAAGCCCCGGCGATCGGCGATCGACCGCGAAGGCCCCGTTTGCCAGTTCTTCGAAATGTCGGTTCACGCGTGCAATCGCTTCGTCGCGAATCTCCCAAACGAGATCCGCCCGCGCGCTCTGGCTGTGCGGGTCGTACGTCTGCTCCCGCTTCGCCAAATCCCTCCGCCGTGCAAACGACAGCACATCGCCCTGGGGAAGCAGCACGTTGTCTATGCCGCGCTTCTCGAGCGAGCCATACGGCGTCTCGTGCCAATCCCCGGGAGCGATCACGCCCCCCACCCGCACATGCATGCCGTTCAATTCGGAAACAAGCGCTTGGAACCAGCGGGTCTTGCCCTCTTGGATATCGCCTGTCAGGAAAAGCAGCATCACGCCTCCTATCTTTTAGTCGTTGCATTTTCGAGCCGATTATCGAATGCTTGTGGATGCAATGCAGATTCTGGCGGGCAGGGTTGCCGACATTTCGTGTGAGAGCCCCGCTTCTCGTAAAGGAGTCTGGCA
>NZ_JANIPD030000013.1 GCF_024609215.1 Curtanaerobium respiraculi
TCCGCGATGCGGTTCATTGCGCCCAGAAGCATTCGATATTCGACTGTCAAAGTGCAAATCCAAACAAAACTAGAGACTTTGAAAAATCTCTAATCAGGTCTTGACTTCATATAGCTGGTCTCCTTTCCGCGCGGCTGCGATGTATCCCATTCCGCACCGCCGCCTTGTCCAATACCCCGATGAACCGAAGGATCGCCTCGGCGTGAGCGCGAAGGGCCGCGCGGCATCGCGGAATCGCATCGGCAGGATCAGCATGCCGCACTGCCCCGCTCCGGTTCCGTCGTCCCGTTGGAGACAAGCGCATCATCCTTCAACCTGCTCCGCAATTTCACGAACCGCCGCGATGCCAGCATCGACCTCTTCCTCGGTGTTGAAATACCCGAAGCTGAATCGGACCTCGCCTTGCTCGCTCGTACCCATCGCCTCGTGCATGAGCGACGCGCAGTGGGCGCCCGGGCGCGTGCAGATGCCGTACGTATGCGAAAGCACGTCGGAAACCGCCGCTGAATCGATGTCGCCCACATTGAGGGAGACGATGCCCGTGCGGCCGATGCCCCCGTGCCCGCCGTAGACACGCACGGAGGGGAGCATGGAAACACCGCGCTCGAAGCGTTCCGCCAGGGCGAGCTCGTGCGCGTGGATGCGCTCGATGCCCGTCTTCTCGATGAAGTCCAAGCCTGCGGAAAGCCCGGCGATGCCATGGCCGTTGAGCGTGCCGGCTTCGAGGCGCTCCGGATAGAATTGCGGGTGCACGCGGTCGTAGCTATGCGTGCCGCTGCCGCCCACGACGAACGAGGGGATGTCAACCGGATCCGCAAGGCAAAGCCCTCCGGTGCCCTGCGGGCCGAGGAGGCTCTTATGCCCGGTGAACGCGACGATGTCGATGCCGTCGCGCACCATGTCGATGGGCACGACCCCGGCGGTTTGGGCAGCATCCACGCAGATGAGAGCACCGTGGGCATGCGCGATCCTCGCCATCCGCGCGATGTCGTACACATCCCCCGTCAGATTGCTGGCATGCGTCACCACCGCAAGTTTGGTGTTGCCGCGGAACAGGGCATCGAAAGCCTCGTAGTCGATGGATGCATCGAGCTCCACCGGAAGGATCGACACCTCCACTTCCTCATCGTCCTGTTTGCGGAACAGGGGGCGCAGCACGCTGTTATGGCTGGCAGCGGTGGTGATCGTATGGTCGCCTGCATGGAGCAACCCGGAAATCACCTCGTTCAGCGCTTCCGTGACGTTGCCCGCGAAGGCCACGCGCTTGGCACCGGGCCCATTGAACAGGTCGGATATCTGCGCACGTGCCCGATACACCACCATGTCGGCAGAAAGCGCGGCATCGTGGGCGCCGCGCCCCACCCCGCCGAAGCTGTTGATCGCGGCGGCGACCGCCTCCGCGACCTCGGGCGGCTTCAGCATCGTGGTGGCGGCGTTGTCGAAGTAGATCATATGCGAAACCCCGGAAGCGACGCCCTACGGACGGATGACCGTGCCGGCGAGCATCTGCCTCTCCACGATGACGTACATGTTCGTCACATCGCCGACTTGGACCTGGTCCTCGATCCCGTAGAACTTCGCGCACGTGCCGCAGGTGAGGATCTCGACCCCGGCATCCGCCAGCTTCTTGATATCCTCAAGGGAAGCCGACCCCGTGCAGGTCAGATGCGCGCCGCCGTTGTAGAACAGCACGGTATCGGGCAGCGCGTCCTGCTGGGTCAGCGCGAAGATAAACGCCTTCATCAGGTTGCCGCCCAATGTGTCGTCGCCGTCGCCCATGAACTGGCTGCCGATGGCGACCACGCGCGTCCCGCCGGCGTCCACGGGCACGGGAGCGTTCGCAGTCGTATCGGCGGTCTTGGTGATCTTCACGCTGTACGCGGCATCGCCCAGCTGCTCGGTCGCTACCGCGCAGTTCTGGCTCTTCGCGAAGCTCTCGAGGTTGTGCACGGAAGTCTCGTTGTCCACGAGCATCTCCACGGTGCCCTCGTCGATGGTGCCCAACGCTTGTTTGGCTTTCACCACGGGCACCGGGCAGACATCCCCCATCGCATCGATCTTCATATCCATTTTGTCCTTCTTTCTCTCGAAGCGGGAAAGCCCAGGCGCTTCCAGCCGCTAACAATACCGATCGCGTTTGGGGTCGATCTGCCGCGGCAGAGGGTTGAAGCTGTCGTACGGAAGACCCCGTTCGCCCGCCAACGATTCTAGTGCTTCCGCCTCCTCGGCAGGCACCAGGACGGTAACGCCGCACGATGCCTTGATGGCGCGAGGCGCGGCGGAGATGCGCGTATGCAGCCCCGCCGCGCGCGCGGCTTCATGCAGCGCCATCGCATCGGTATGCCCGTCGAACATGACGTACACGTCGATGGGAACCCCCGGGACCCGTTCGCGCATCGCTTGGATGCGTGCCTCAAGGCCCGCGCCGGAAGCGTTCGCCCTGCGGTATTCCTCCGCCTGTTCGGCGGCGCGGGCGAGCGAGGGCGCACCGCCCGCACGCCGCCCCGCAGACGAGGCCCCGAATGGCGGCCGTCCGGCCCCCGCCGAGTTATCCGCCGCACCGCATCGCTCCATGCTAGGCCCCGCATCCGCCGAACGCAGCCCGCGCGTGCACGGCATATCGGATTCGCTTGGAATGCCCCACGATACGCTCGATTGCCGCTATTCGCCCAACATCTCCACGAACGCGCCGATGCGCGTGCGCAGCTGCTCGGCATCGTTGTCCGTGTAGTCGGTTTCGATGTTCAGCACCGGGATGCCCGCCTCTTCGAGCGCAGCCTCCAGCGAAGGGGCCTCCACCTTGAACGTGGTGCAGAACTTCAGGTTCTGGTTGATCACGCCATCCACGTGGTAATCCTCCGCCAGCTGCAGCACCTCGTCGATGCGCCCCTCGTTCGGGGTGAAGCAGGCGCAGTTGATCTTCATGTAGCGGTCCGCCAACGCCTGGAACTGGTCCTCCAGAGTGGCCGCCCCCTCGTCGACGAGGTTGGCGAAGAATTTGGTGCCCGTGCAGTTCTCCTCGCACACGATCGCCGCGCCGGAAGTCTCGATGATGTGGTGCAGCTTCCAGTTGGGAATGGCGAGCGGCGTGCCCGTGACCAGGATGCGCTTGGTGCCTGCGGGGAACACGCTCACGTCGTCCGCCAGGCGCTGCTCCAGCTCGTCCGCCAGCTTGTTCGCCATGTCGGCGCAGCGCTGGGGGTCGTCGAAGAACGCGATCTGCATCATCAGCAGGGCGTCGGTGCCGCTAATGGGGATGGTGTCGGGATCCTTGCGCGTCTCGTACACGCGGGCGAGCGCGCGGCGCCGGCTGTTGATGAGCTTGATGCCCTCGGCCAGGTTCTCCGCCGTCAAAGCCACGCCGGTGACCTCTTCCACGTTCTTGGCGAACAGCGCGATCTCCTCGGCGAAATGCCGCACGTCAACGGGGCGCTTCATATGCGGAAGCTCCATGATGTGCATGGGCACGTCCTTCGCCATGATCTCGTACATCTTCTTCTTGCCGTCGCACGTGGTCTCGCCCACGATCTCGTCGACCAGGCGGAAGAACGGGCAGGTGCGATCCATGCGCGCGCCCAAGCTGGCCTTGATCAGCGGGCACACGTCGGTAGGCAGGTATTTCTCGCCGCCCGGCACCCAGAATTGGCTGCCGCCGCACAGCCCCGTGACGATGCCGTTGCACGAAACGACGATCTCGTCGGGGACGTATGTGCAGAAGGTGCCGAACACCTTGCGGCCCTTCGCGCGCTCCTCCACCAACTCCGCCGGGCGGATGCCGTGAACATCGGCCGTCACCATGTCCCAGAACGCCATGCCTTCGGGGCGGTTCTCCTGCGAGAGGAACACGTCGCCGAACGCCGCGGGAAGCGCATCGCACAAGAGGTCGTGGGTTTCCAGGTCCATACCCAGGTCTTTCCACATGGGATGACGATCCACCATAGGATTCTCCTTCTCGTTTGCATGAGTAGATTGCCGCGCAGAGCAGCCGATCGGCCCGCAGAATGCCGACGAAACAGTGCAACGGCCGCAGAAAAGGCACGCTGTGCAGAATCGCGCGCCCACGCCGTTGGGACTCTTCAGGTATCATACCCGATTGTCAACGAAATAAAACAACATCCGATGGCCCGATTGCAGAAGGAGTGGGCTTATGGCGAACGTTCCCACCGAACTGTTGCGCGCGCTTCCCCAGGTGGAAGAAGTGCTCCAGCATCCTTACCTGGCGCCCCTGGAGCAGGCCCCGCCCCATCGGTTCGCAGCCGACGCGGTCCGCAGCGTGATCGATCGCCTACGCCAGCGGATCATCTCCGGCGAGCGGCCGGAGATCGACCTCGAGGAGATCGCCTACGCGGCGGCCGTGCGCGCCCTTTCGTTGGGAAAGCCCAGTCTGCGGCGCGTGGTAAACGCTTCGGGCGTGGTCATCCACACGAATCTGGGCCGCAGCCCGCTCGCGCCCGAGGCGATAGCGGCGGTGAACGACGTCATCACCGGATACTCGACGCTCGAGTACAGCGTGCAGAACATGGCGCGCGGAAGCCGGCACAACCACTGCGAACGCCTGATCAGCGCCATCACGGGAGCCGAGGCCGCCATCGCCGTGAACAACAACGCCGCTGCCGTGATGATGGTCCTGAACGAGTTCGCCCGCGGGCGCGAGGCGATCGTCAGCCGCGGGGAGCTGATAGAGATCGGCGGGTCGTTCCGCATCCCCGACATCATGGAGCAGAGCAACGCCCGCATGGTGGAGGTCGGCGCCACGAACAAGACGCATCTGGCGGATTACGAACGCGCGATCACGCCCGATACTGCCATGCTTCTGAAGGTCCACCCGTCCAACTTCCTGATCCAGGGGTTCACCGAAAGCGTGGGCATCGCCGAGCTGCGCCGCGTCGCGGACAGCTGCAACAAAGCTCATGCCACCGGCATCCCGCTCATGATCTACGAGGACCAGGGGTCGGGGGCATTCGTCGATCTGACCAGCGCCGTGGGCAGCCGCGCGGAGAGCACGATTGCCGCCTCGCTGAAGGCGGGCGCGGACCTGGTCTCGTTCTCGGGCGATAAGCTGCTGGGCGGACCGCAGGCCGGCATCATCGTGGGCCGCAAGGAGTACATCGACCGCTTGAAGAAGAACCCGCTCGCCCGGGCGCTGCGCTTGGACAAGATGACGCTCGCCGCGCTCGAGGCAACGCTGCGGCTGTACCTGTCGCCCGATGCGACACGGCGCATCCCCACGCTGCGCATGCTCACCGAGAGCGCGGACGACGTGCGCAAACGGGTCGAAACGTTGCGCATGAAGGTGGCGGACCGCCTGCCCCGCAGCTTCGCCAAGCTTGAGATCGTCCCCGAGATCAGCCGTGCGGGCGGCGGCGCGCTGCCCATGTACGACATCCCGACCTACGCGCTGCAGATGGAATTCCTGCAGGGAACCGCGCAAAGATGCGACGAGTACCTGGTGCGGCAATGCCCGATCCCCATCATCGCGCGGCTTTCGAAGGACCGACTGCTCTTCGACGGGCGGACGATCCTCTCGACCGAGGAGGTCGAGATCATCGCGGACGGCATATGCCGCTATTTCGCACAGATGCAGGGAGGCAGCGATGAGTAAGGGAAACGCGCCCGACTTGATCCTGGGGACCGCCGGGCACATCGACCACGGGAAAAGCTCGCTCATACTCGCGCTCACGGGCACCGATCCCGACCGCCTTGCGGAGGAGAAGCAACGCGGCATCACGATCGAGCTCGGATTCGCGCAGATCGGGCTGCCGGACGGCAGGCACATGGGCGTGGTAGACGTGCCCGGCCACGAGCGATTCGTCAAGCAGATGATCGCCGGGGCAACGGGGATGGACGTCGCCCTTCTGGCCATCGCCGCCGACGACGGGGTCATGCCCCAGACCGTGGAGCACCTCGCGGTGCTCCAGACGCTCGGCGTGCCGGCGCTCGTCGTGGCGTTGACGAAAGCGGATCTGGTCGATGAGGATTGGATCGAGTTCATGGCGGACGAGATCCGCTCGTTCCTCTCGGGTACGCCGTACCGCGACGCGGCGATCGTGCCCTGCAGCAGCAAGACGGGCGCGGGCCTGGACGACGTGAGAAGCGCGATCCAGGCCGCGTGCTCCGCGGTGAGGCCGTCGCGCCAGCACCGTGCGATGCGCGAGCCAGTCGACCGCGTCTTCACCATCAAAGGGGCGGGCACCGTCATCACGGGCACGCTCTGGAGCGGCACGGTGAAGCCGGGCGACACGGTCGAGGTGCTCCCCGGCGGCAAAACGAGCCGTGTGCGCAGCGTGCAGGAGCACGACAGGCCCGTGGACAGGGCCCATGCCGGCAACCGCGTGGCGCTCAACTTGGCCGATCTTTCCACTGACGAAATCCGCCCCGGGGATTTCCTAGCCGCTCCGGGCACGCTGGGCACAACCGACCGGTTCGACGCCCAATTCACCTACCTCGACACCGCGAAGACGGGCAAGCCGCTCGCCAGCGGCACGAAGCTGCATGTGGCGCACGGCACGCGGGAGGTGACTGGGCGCGTTCTCTTCGACGACGGCGTGAAGCTGGTCAAATCGGGCACCAACCTGTATGCGCAGATCCGCCTGGACGAGACGCTTGCCATCGCCAGCGGGGACCGGTTCATCGTGCGCTCGTGGTCCCCTGTGCAGGTCATCGGCGGCGGGCGCGTCCTCGTCGCCCGCCCGAGGCGCCGCACCGCGCTCGAAGACGGCGAGCGCCGCATGCTGGATGCGCTGCGCGATGAGGATGCTCAATCGGCGGTCGAGGAGGCGGCTGCTCTGGAACCGTACCCATTCCGGGCGGACGATCTCGCCTGGACGCTGGGCCTTCCCGCGGAAACGGTCGACGATTGCCTGAATCGAGCCGTCGAGGCCCGCAAGCTCATCACGCTCTCCGCAGATGGAAAGGTCTTCCACGCCACCAAGCGCATCGTACAGAAACACGTCGCCGCAATCGAGCGCACGTTGCTCGATTTCCATGCGGGGCATCCGCAGAGCACCGGCATCACGGCAAAGGAGCTGCACCAGCTGTGCGCCCCCCGCTGCGACGCTGACGCCTTCGGCGCGCTCATCGACGAGGCAGAGCGGGCGGGCAAGGCATCGATCGCCGGCGGGCAAATCGGCCACCCCAGCGCCCGGGGCGCCGCACAGGCTGCCGTGGATGATGCCGCGGCGAAGATCCTCGCCGTGCTCGACCGGGAAACCGCCGCCCCGCCGCTCGCGGACGGTATCGCGGCGGAAGCCGGCGTCTCCCCCGCTCTGGCGAGGCGAGCGTTGAACGCGCTCGAACGCGACGGACGCGCGGTGCGCATCGCCCCGGACATCTACCTCAGCACAGCGGGCATCGATGCCTGCAAGGGGAAAATCGCCGCTTACCTAAACGAGCACGGCTCCGCCACCGTCGCCGAGCTGAAAGACGCCATCGGAACGACCCGAAGATACGCCGTCCCCCTGCTGGAATATTTCGATGGTCAGGGTATTACGGTGCGCGATGGCAACAATCGCTCGTTAGGGCGGTAGAGGTAGGGTACAATAGCCCGCGACTAGAACGGAGATGGATGGGTCCTGGTGGATCCCGCGGCCTTCAAAGCCGGTCTGTGAGGCACGCAGAATGTCTCGGGTGGGTTCGATTCCCACACGTCTCCGCCAATTCTCGAAAAGAGAGCGCGGCGAACATCCGGGCCTTCCGCAGGGGACGCCGCGTGCCGCAATCCACGGGACCATGAGCGTGTCGGCCCCGGCCTTTACCGATCACCCGACGGCTGGCGCGAGACGTTCGCCGGCTTGCGCAAACCGCACCTGAGCAAGCCGGCACGGGGATGCGCGCTTCAGCCCGCATCCCCCAGTTCGGCCATGCCATCCATGCATCTCGAATTTCGAAAGGCGTGCCGGAAGCGCCCCTCCGGCACGCCCGGAACACCGCTAGTGCCACGCGGGCTTGGAGGCGCGGCTCACGTAATCAGCCCCCATGACGGTCTCTTTCATGGCCTTCGCCAAATCTTCGACATCCCATACGGGACCGGCGCCCTCGGCAGGCTCGGCATGGGCGATGATCTGCGGAAACGAGTACAGGTCGATCTTGCCCGAGGATTTGACGCCGAACACCTCGCCGCTGATGTAGCCGCCCTCGTCGCTTGCGAGGAAGGCGATGATGGGACCGAGGTTCACCGGATCACCATGGTCGTTCTCCACCACGGCGAGGATCCGCGGGTCAGGATCGACGCCCGTAGCGGCTTTGACGTTGCGCAGCATCTTCCGGTACTCCACCGCATGCGCCGGCGAGTTGCCCTGCGGGCAATACGCGTTCACCGTGATGCCGAAACGCCAGAGCTCTTGGGCGGAAGCCCAGGTGAGGCCGACGATGCCCGCGTTTGCCGCAGAGTACGCATCGTTATCGGGCAAGCCGACCCATGCATCGGACGATCCGTTGAAAATGCGCCCGAAGCCTTGCTCGATCATATGGGGGACGGCGGCGTGCATCACGTTGAACGCGCCCTTCAGCTTCGGGACCGTCAGCTTATCCCACTGCGCCTCGTCGAGATCCGCAATCGACCCCGACCCCATTCCCGCAGCGTTGTTCACGACGATGTCGATACGGCCCCATGCGTCGATAGCGGCCCGCACCAGAGCTTCGGCATCTTCGGGCTTGCCCACGTCTCCGTAGAACGGCAGCGCTTCTCCGCCCTCTGCCTGAATCAGGGCCGCCGTCGCATCCGCATCGCCGGCGAGCGACATCATCTCCTTCCAGTCTTCTTCGGGCATGGAGTCCTTGTCGTACGCCGCAGCGCTCAACGTGCCCTTCTTCCGATTGTTGGTGACGACCTTCGCCCCTTCGCGCGCCAATCCGATGGCGATGCCGCGTCCGATACCTTGGCCGCTGCCCGTGACAACGGCGACCTTCCCATCGAGAATACCCATAGCCTGACATCCTTTCCTCTTAAGTTCCATGCGGGGAGCGGAAACGGGCTCCGCCCCTCCCTCGGTTCTCGCTCTATATGTTGTTCGCCACGCCCCATGCCTCGGTGATCGCGTCGTGAATCACGCGCTTGTCATTGCAGCGGAGCCGCATGGTGGCATCGCCGACCAGGTACGTTTCCGGCACCGAGGCGGAGATGTCCTCGTAGATCTTCGGACGGCCGCGATAGCCGCGGCACATGATGACGGTGTCGCAGGCAACCGTCTCGTCCTTCTTGGCCTTGCTGTTCCTCAAAACCGCCCCTTCATCGGTAAGCTCGACGAATGCGCAGTTAAGCTCAGTTTTGAACGCTCCGGCCGCCTTGAATTCGTTCAGCAATATGCTCAGACGCTGCTGCTGAGGAGAGCTGTTATCGTCGCCCAGCTCCATGAACCCCATGCGAGCGCCCCGCCGGCTGCTCACGGTCACGTTCCTCCCCTTGCGCAGCAGGCTATAGGCCATCTCCAGGTTCATGAAGCATCCGCCCACGATGAGGACTCGCTCCCCGACGTCGGCCCCATCGGGATCGTTCACGAATTCCCCCGCCGACATGATCTTTTCGGGATGCTCCTTCGCCCCCTTGCACCTTGCCTCCAGAGCAGGAGCGCCCGTCGCCACGATGACCGCATCGTAGCGCGCGTCGACGACCTCCTGCGCGGTCGCCTCGTGTGGGATCACGTTCACGCCGAGCTTCTCCATCTGCACAGCGTAATAGTCGATCAGCCGCGTGATGTCGCTTTTGAAATCAGGGTCGAAGGCGGCCTCGTTCATCGTGCCGCCCAGCTTGCGCTTCTCGTACAGGTCGACCTCGTGCCCGTGCACGCGCAGCAGGCAGGCCGCCTCCATGCCGGCGGGGCCGCCGCCGACGATGCCCACCCGCTTCACGCGGTCGATGGGGGCGATGTCGCGGATGCCCGCCATGTTGCACTGCGGGTTCACACTGCACCGGAGCCCGTACGCCGCATCGAACGTCGCCATCGTGCCCACGCACCCTTTCGTGCAGCGGATGCACGGCTTGATGTCCTCGGGACGGCCCTCGCGCAGCTTGACCGCCCACAGCGGATCGGCGATGATCGGCCGGCCCAGGCCGATGAAGTCGCATACGCCGTCCTCGAGCGCCCGCTCCGCCAAATCGGGAGTGGTGAATCCGCCGTCCAGTATGATGGGGATCTTGATGCCCGCATCTTTGAATCCCTTGGCGACGCGCATAAAATCGCCGCGCGGGTCGTATTGCGCGTTGATGCATTTCACGTTGCGGTAATCGCCGCCCATGATATGGAAGCAGACGATGCCGGTTTTCTCCAGCACCTTCGCCTGCGCGATCCCCTCTTCCAGCGTCAGGCCGTCGTCGCTGTCCTCGCTGCCGCACAGGCGCGCGATGATGGGGAATCCCTTGCCGCATTCCTTCTGGCATTCCTCGATGATCTCGCGGTAGAAGCGCACGCGGTTCTCGGGATTGCCGCCGTACTCGTCGGTTCGGCGGTTGTAGAAGGGGCTGCAGAACATGGCGATCAGGTGGTTGATGGCTCCATGGATCTCGATGCCGTCGAAACCGGCCTGCATCGCGCGCTTGGCGGCCTCGGCGAACTTGCGCTCGACCATCTTGATCTCGGCCTTTGACATCCCGTGGATGGGGAACGGCATGATGCCGCCCATCATCTCGTTCATCGTGGACGGCCCCCATGACTCGCGGTCGGTGAGCGCGATCTGCTTGCCCATATGATTCAGCTGGAGCACCGCCTTCACCCCGCGGTCTTTGATCGCCGAGGCCAAGCGCGCCATACCGGTGATATGCGCGTTCGTGGTGAGCATCTGGCTGTTTTCCTCGCCCTTGCAGGGGCCGTCGTCGACGAACGTGCACTCGACGATGATCAGCCCCATTCCGCCTTTCGCCTGCTCGACGTAGAAGCGGATGGAACGGTCGGTGATGTAGCCGGCCTCATCGGCGTTCAGCGTCCCCATCGGCGCCATGACGATGCGGTTGGGCAGGACGAGCGGGCCGATCTGCGCTTGCTCCAATAGTTTGGGAAACTGGGTCTGCATGCTTGCTCCTTCTCCAGTTTCCTTACCTCTCATCCGAGGCAGATTTTATCAGAAATTTCCTATAGATATAATTTTATGGAAATTATTTTCCGTTTTGTGCTTGATTCTCCGGGGAACGGCGAGGCGGGATCACGAATAGTCCTCGAGCCTCTTCCGCATATCGGTGAGCGCGTCGTAGGAATCCACCAGCGCCTGGATATCCCGCAGAAGCCGCGCCTTGTTGCTAAAGCTCATGCCGTTCAAATCGCTGAATGGGATGCCGAGCAGTTTGACGGCGAACGATGGATCCCACTCGAGCGTGTCGCAGAATACGTTCAACTGATTGATTGCGGTCAGCGGATTCGCATCCACCACCTGCGAGAGGATCGCCGCTATCCGCTCGGGGACGTTGTTCTTCTCCACCGCGAGCTTGCCCTGGTACCGGACGAAATCGGGGGATGACATCAGGTGGCTGTACCCGACAAGCGAATGGAAGCCCCAGCGGTCCATGTAATCGGCGGTATTGCGCAGAACCGTCACGGCGTCATCGGGTGGAAGCTTCGTTTCCACCTGGGGGAACAGCTCGATGCGAATCAGGGAGAACAGGAGGTTGTTAACGAGCATGTAGCTTGCCTCCGCCATTTCGCAGGCAAGGAACCTCTCGAGCGCGTCGACGGAGACCTCCGCCCGGAACAGCAGCCGGGGCGCCCCTTCGTAGTCGAGCGCGACGAAACGGTTGGCGGGAAAGCCCTCGCCCAGCTCGGAATCGATATTCGCATTCACGAAGCGCGCCAGCTCGGCAGCGGAAACGCCCAGCTCCCCCATATGGCGCCTGACGTCTTCCACCATATCGGGGGGGATGCGCACCATGCGGTCGGCGGCATCGTAATCGAAGAGCCATACCTGGGCAGGCAAGCGATAAGGCTCTATGAACGCGCGAAGCGTGCGGTACGCGCTCGGCAGAACGTCATCGTAAAAGGACATCCCGCCCGTACTGTACTCGAGCATGCTGGTGAGGATATCCTTGTCGACCGATTTGACGGAACCGCCCTCGAGCTTCGAGATGTACGAGGGGCTTTTGCCCTCGTGGCGGGCCACGTCCTTTGCGGAGATGCCCGATTGCATGCGCAGCGTTTTCAGCAGGGTCGCAAGCTCGGGCGTTACGGCGTACTTCACGGGTCGTCCCTTCGTTGATTTCCACAATTGTACGCGAAAATGGGAAATTGCGCTTTGAATCATCTTTATTGACTTGCTTTTGGAAATTAATTGAATTATTGTTTACCCAAGCAGGATATCCCTTACCCCTCATCCACGGTGCTTTGTCCGGATCCTGCCCTTGCTTTTGCACGCCGTTCGAGGGAGTAGTATGCGAAAAATCACCCGCCACCCATTGTATGCGACCGCGGACGCCCTGAAGCGCGCCTTCGCGGCACAGGGGTTCACGTTGGAAGACGATGGCGCCGATCCAGAGCTGCAGACGGCCGATTGGGCGTTCAACCCGTTCTACAAGCCGGGGGGACTCCGGCACGTTCCCATCCTCTTGGAGGATCACGGGGAGTATGCGCTTCGCAACGAGCTCGTCAACCGGCAGCTTGGAGCATGGCGCGGACGGATCCCCCTGCGAACGATTTGCGTCGGCAGGATATACGACGCCGCGGATGCGCCCCTTGCCGACCACCTCGTGCTAGCCGGTGCGATCATCGATGAGGACGTGGAGAAGCGGCATCTGGAGCGCCTGTGGTTCGGCATCGCCGCGCATCTCTACGGCCTTGGCGCTCGCGCAGCGCTGGAGCCGATCGAGCGCGACACGTTCCGTGTGGCAGTGCAAGCCGCGTCTGAGAGTTTCACCTTGGCGCATATCGGACGCGCCTCGGAGATCGCGCGCGCGCTCCTGGGGCTGGATGACCCCTCGCTCCCGGCGTGGATTTTCGAGGTGGACATCGATGCCGTCGCCATGCACGACTTCGAAATCCCCGATCGGGCTTCCCTTTACAGCCCTCTCGCGTCCTTCCTCTCGCAATTCGAAAACGACGAGCCTGCATGCGGGCAGTCGTTCGAGTCGAAGGCGATCGATACGCTCAGGTCGCACGGCTACCTCGAGTTCTCGAGCGCGCGCCTGTACGAGCAGGACTGCTACGAGAAGATGAACATGATCATGGAAAGCTGGGATCTGAACAATCGGGGCTTCTTCTTGAAGGACCCGCTGGGAGGCAAGGTTCGCGTCCCGACCGTGCGCACGCCCGCGTTGGAGGACGCGCTCGAGGGAAATTACAAGGCGGGCGCGGAATCCGCGCGGCTGTTCGAAATCGGACAGCATTTCGTCAGCGATGCCCAGGGGCGCAACCCGGTGCTGAAATCATCGATCTCGGTCGGTGCGTACGGGCCCGGCATCGACAAGGCATCGTTCCGCAGGGAGGTGGACTCGATCATGTCCGACCTGGGCATTTCCAACCACTTCTTCATCCCCATCGACATGGCGATCCCCTACGACCCCACCGACTGCTGGATCTTGATGGACGAGCATATGAAATACCTCGGGGGGAATTTCGGGACCATCAACCAGATCGCCCTCGACCGCCACGGGCTGGGCGTGAAGGCGTACATGCTGCAGATCGAGATCGAGCCCTTGAGGAAGAAAGCCGAAGAGGAGTTCGACTTCTCCCCCGCCGAGCTCTCGTAAGCGAGGACGGACCCATGGCTTGCGCAGGGCGGGCAACCGCTCCGCCCTGCGCAAGCCGGAAAGCGGCACGCGCACTGCGATTTCAAGCATTTTGTAAAAAGACAGTTATCGCGTGCGCATGCATTGAGCAGGCTTTTCATGGCCTTTAACTGTTTGGGGACAGGCAGGGCGTCGTGGGGAACCACAGCCCCGCGGTTATCGCCCGAGCGGATCGCTGCCATGGCGAAGGATGGTCAGGTAGTCCTCGTACAAAAAGGTGCGGTAGCGCTTCCTGCCATCCTCGCGTTGTTTGAGGATTCCTATCTCGACAAACTCATTCACCAGGCTATTCGCCGTAGTGCGCGAGACATCGAGTTTTCCTGCCACAAAACCGGCGTCGATGATCGGATGAGCCTCGAGCAAGGAGAGGAGCTTCTGCCCCTTGGCCGCGCTGCGTCCTAACCCCTCGTTGATCGCGGCAGCAGACCGACTCCGAAGCCTGACCAGCCTCCTGAGCGAGCTGCCGGCATCCTCCGCGCTCTCCAGCATGCACCGGCAGAAAAACTTCACCCATTCGCGGTACTCGCCACGATCCCTGACCGCCATAAGCCGTTGGCAGTACTCAGATCGATTTAGCTTCAACTGATAGGATGGATAGAAGATGGGACCGCTGAGCACCCCGTCGTTCACCAAAGACAGCGTGATGAGCATCCTGCTGAGCCTTCCGTTCCCATCCAGGAACGGATGGACGGTCTCGAACTGGTAGTGGATCAGTGCCGCCTTGACGATGGCATCGATATCGTCGCGCTCGTTCGCGAACACTTCGAGCTCGGAAAGCGCGATTCGCATGTCTTCGACATTCGGGGGTACGTAGAGGGCGTCTCTGAGCGTGCATCCGGCTGGCCCGATCCAGTTCTGGGAAGTCCTCACCTCACCGGGGCTCTTCTCTGAGCCGCGAGCGCCTTCCAGCAAAACGCCGTGGACCCCGCGCAGCAGGCGAATGCACAGAGGCAGCTCTTTCATCCTCTCGATCGCGAATTCGGTGGCCTTGACGTAGGAGACCACTTCGGCGACATCCTTTTTCGCCAACTCGATGTTGTCCGGATCGAGAACGTCATCAAACGTGCATTGGGTCCCCTCTATCTGAGCCGACAGGAGCGCCTCTTTCCGCACGTACATGGTCAGGTACATCTCCGCATTGGGAACAAACCTGAGCATGCCCTCGAGCTCGCCGATTTTCCTGGAACAGGATCCGAGGAGCCTGATTGACTCCTCGTCGAGTTGCACCGGAACCACCTTGTCCAGTGGCGCGGGCACGAAGGAAAGATACTTCGATTCTCCGGACAGGTTTTCCCTCAGGAAGCCCTGTCCCCTATCTTCCCAGTGCATAGCAACTCCCAATGACAGTTTTCTGTTATTAGAAGCATAGTTTAACATTTAAGAACGTTTTTCGGCACTTTTTTGACGTTAGAACCGCAACGCCACACCTAACGCCGGAAACATACATTTGCGGGCGACGAGAACTGCACTGGCAACTTCCGATGAGTTTCGTTCGGATCCGGCAACTATCGAATAGCCGTCTTCTCGAGATTGTCGCCGCGAAAGAGACCCCATCGAGGAAACCCACCGCGCGATGGTGGCGGCGAAGGCCAGAGAGCTCGGCATGATCCCGGATGACAGCCCGGTGGCTCACCGACGTCGAAGGTTTACGCGCATGAAGAATGCCCATCATCTGCAGCCTCTCGCAATCGTCGAGCAACATCGGTGCCGACGATTTCAAATGTGGCTCGAACGATTCCGCTATCTCCTCGTCCTGTTTCACGCGCGCTCCTTTCGCACGGCCGCAGCATCTATCCGACATCCTCGTTCCGCTCTTTCAAGATGTGGTAACGACGTGCTCTGCTCTCCCCCTCGGCAGCAATGGCGCCTACTTTAACCAACTCCCTCACAAGCACGCGCGTTCTGGGAACGCTCAAACCCACCATCTCCGCAGTCTTTCTCGCCTTGCCGTCCACGAGGGCAGAAAGTACCGCCGCCTTGCTCTTGTCTGCCTTGCCGATTGTTTTTGCCGATCGTTTCCAAAAGAATCGGCATTTCGATCTGCACCGACGGAAACCGCAAGCGTCAGTGGTAAGGTCAGGATCGTACGGTCGGGGCCGAACCGCTCCTCGTAGCTGGGCGCGGCATAGCCGCTCTCCCTCCAGCCTCCCATGATCTTCGGCAACCCGCTGCCCGCGCGCTCGCCTACGCAACGACGGTAAACTAGAAAGACGGCATTCTGCAATGCACTGCCACCTACTTATCAATTACGGTATACTCTACTTATTATTTACGGTATACTCTACTTATCATTTATGGTATTTGAAAGGTCGAGATGGGCAGTCAAGACAACTATATTCCTCGTGCGATGGAGAAAACTTCGCAGGAAATCGCCAACTGGCTCCCTATCGTTTCCGTAACCGGGCCTCGACAAAGCGGGAAATCGACCTTGGTAAAACGTGCGTTCAGCGATTACTCCTACGTGAACCTAGAAGATGCCCAGACTCGTGCATGGGTTCAAAACGACCCCATTGGCTTCCTTTCGACCAACCCCGCCCCTCTTATCGTGGACGAGGCTCAATTAGCCCCAGAACTGTTTTCCCAAATCCAAATCACAGCAGACGAGCTGAGCGGGCAAGGGCATTACGTGCTCTCAGGTTCCCAAAACTTTTTGCTGCTCAAGCAGATTTCTCAGTCGCTCGCAGGTCGGGTGGGCATCGTGCGCCTTCTCCCGCTTTCCTTCCCCGAAGCTCATGCTGCCCGCGCAATTACCTTGGATCAGTTCATGTTTCGTGGCGGCTACCCACGCCTTTACAATGTTGATATTCCCGAACGCATTTTCTTCGATGGTTATGTAAGCACGTACGTTGAGCGCGACATCGCAGGGTATCTGGGTGTTCGCAACATCGCCACCTTCCGCAGATTCCTGGCTTTATGCGCACAGAGCACGGGCAACCTGCTGAACTACACCCGCTTGGCCTCTGACACAGACATATCTACCGCAACCGCACGCTCATGGTTATCTATCCTGGAGTCTAGCTACATCGCGTTTCGGCTGCAGCCTTACTTCACGAACATGCGCAAACGGCTTACGAAGATGCCAAAGTTATACTTCTACGACACTGGCCTGCTATGCTACTTGCTCGGCATCGAATCGCTCGACCAGCTGCTTGCCAGCCCATTTCTAGGAGCAGTCTTCGAAAACTTCGTGATTGTTGAGGTCATGAAACGCCATTCGAACGCAGGGGAAACGCCCCATCTGTTCTTCTACCGCGACGACAGCAAGGTTGAGGTTGATCTTGTAGATGCAACGCACGCGTCTTCAACGGAGTTGATTGAGGTCAAATCATCGCAAACCTTCCGAAGCGAATTTGGACGCCATCTGCAGAAGGTAGGAGAAATGCTTGACATACCTACCGAGCACAGATTCGTCGTCAGTAGGGCTGCAGGGTCGTTTGCAGCTCAGGGATTCCAGGCGGCGAACGTACAAGACTGGCTGCTAAGAAATTAAGCGAACAGCTACGGGCGGGCTCATAAAAGCACAACGAGATCGGCTTGAAAAAACAGCTAGCGAGAGAACACTGAACAAAAGCGAGCTTGAACGCCTTGCGACTCATCTTGAAAAGATGGGGGTTTTACTAGAGGAGCATATACGATACGCCTGTGCTTGATGGAACGCAGTGGGCGCTATCGGCGCACGTAGGCGGTGCCCCTGCCGCCGCCGACTTTCTCCACCGCGCCGCTCTTCACGAGGTCGGCGAGCGCGCGCTCCACGGTGGTAGCGGATATGTCAGGGCATTCCGCGAGGATGTCCGCCTTGGTGACCTTGCCCACGTGCCGGTCGAGCACCGCGGCCACGCGGTCGGCCTTGCTCATGCGCGACGCCGTAAGGCCCCGCACCCGGTCCTCGAAGTCCCGGTAGCACGCGAGAACGGTCCCCAGCATGTAGCGCGCGAAGGGCACGTACGAGCTGGCGCCCTCCGTCCAGCCCGACGAGCTCGCCTGAAGCGCCTCATAGTACGTGTCCTTGCTCTTCTCTATGGCCATCTCGACGCTGACGAACTTGCCCACCAGGTAGCCCGCCTTGTAAAGCAGCAAAAGCGTGAGCAGCCGGCTTATACGGCCGTTGCCATCGTTGAAGGGGTGCACGCACAGGAAGTCGAGGACGAAGACGGGCATGAGTAGGAGCGGGTCGTAGATCCCAGCGTCCATGGCCTTGTTCAGGGTTTCGCAGATTCCGTCCATCGCAGCGGGGGTCGACACCGCCGGCATGGGCTGGAAGCGCGTGCGCAGCACCCCGTCCTCGCCCCGCTCGGCTATCACGTTGTCGGAGTCCTTCCACGAGCCGGCATGCGCGGCGTCGGCGTGCCAGTACAGGTCGCGGTGCAGCTGGAGGATTACCGACGGTCGCACCGGGATGTGATCGTAGCTCTCATGTATCGTCGCCAGGACATCCCGGTAGCCGGCGATCTCCTCCTCGTTGCGGTTCCGGGGCTCGGCCTTCCGGGACATCAGCTCCATAAGGCGCTTGCCGGTCGTGGATATGCCCTCTATCCTGTTCGATGAGGCGGTGCTCTGGATCTTGGCTACCTCGCACAGCCTGTTCAGGGCATCCGGCTTCGCCTTGAGGTAGAGCTCCTGCTTCCCCTTGTACTCGTGGATCGCCGACACCATGTTCGCTATGTCGGGGGCGAGCAGCTCTTCGGGGAGCCTGCTGTAATCAAACGTCCTCATCCGCCCCTCTTTCTGCCTCATTTCCCTTTTATCTGCATCATATTCTACTATATTGGTGCAGTTTTCTGAGAATGATGCAGAATGTAGCTGCCCTCGGGATCCCATTCGACAGGCGGAAAGCAGTTGGCCGGGCCCGCATGCGATGCTGTCGGCAGCTTCAGTGACGGAGGGTAACGCGCTGCGCTGACGAACAATTTCACAATGCTCACACCAAGCTCGCTACCGCGACTACCGCGTCTAATCAACTCCCCCCAAGGACGTCGATTACATCTGGCATATCGGTCCTTTTTGCGAGAACCTGCAAGCTGTATCGTGGAATGCCAGGTAATCAACCCGATAGCTTTCATGGAAATTTCGCTGATAGGGAAACATTGAAGGTACTGGGCCATCGGTTATTGATTTCCTAGCACACCTTCAATAAATCCAAGGAATACCGATACGTCCCCGAAGTAATTTGGATACGCCAGTCTAAGATCACTCTCCGTGTTAGCACGAACAAGAACGAGGTCATGCGTGCCACCCGAAGTATCCTCGTGTTCAAAATACTCTTCGAATGCCGATGCCTCTTCCAGCTTTTCTATTTGCAAGTATTGCTCCTCCTTTATAAGATCGAGGAGAAAATAGCCGGAAACGGTTTTATTCGGCGTGGGATCCAAGTATGTGGCGCTTGACGCAGCGCGTAGATACCCGATGACATCTCTATAACCAGCGCTTGACCTAAGGTTTGCCTGCAGTTCGGCCCATAGCGAGGAGGTCTCGTCAATGCCCTCCTCACGTTTTTGGATCAACCTGGAAGCGGCAAGGAAAAAGGCACCTGCTGGATTGTTTGCCTCCCCAAACTTCAATTGCGAGCCGGAAGCCTCATCGTAGCTTTCCACTGCGGTTGCCCATGCATGTTGCAGCTTGGTCCTGACCTGAAGCTCAGCTGAAAGCCCTTGGTAATCGCTTGTGTCGTATTTGAAAATAAGGTGGCGACCGCGGTATCCTGTACTACGCGGTGCATTGATGTAGTTATATTTGCCAAGCAGGCTTCCCGCGCATTGCGCATCCCCGGCAAGCCTATCGCACATCGTTCTAAGTGACTCTAAATCTGGGACGACGAGCCTGCAGCCTGCCAGGTCATGCATATGCGTCAAATCGCCAGTGATATTTTTGCGGCGAAGCTTGTTCACGATTGTCTCAAGCTTCTTAATTCTTCCTACGAGCAATAGTCCATTGTTGTCAGGCAGGGTAGAATTTACAGTCTCAAACAGCTTTCGAAGCGTAAGGCTATGGGCCCTCCTCCAGTGATTAACCACGGCTAAAGCGCGGATTTCCTCCTCCGACGCACTGGGAGAAGTTAGCTCTTTAAAAAGCGTATCGGATCTAGCAAGACCCTTGCCTGCCCTATCAATGCTTTTCTTAGAATAGGAAACGTTGGCAGCCATCAAGTAAAGACGCGGTTCTCCCGAGCCTCTGCGCTCGAATAGAACCTAAGGATGTTCTTTTTTTCAATCACATTTTTGCTGCGCTGGCCATGGGCAACGCCTACGCGCGCATCTTTCCAGGGATTCTCGGAATGCGTAAGCTGGCTTAATTCCTGACCAGATTTTTCGCCCAGGTAATGAATTACTTGCCTAACCGACACCTGAGCCCTTGCGTCTAAATCAGAAATCCGTGTTTCCCCCAAATCGCCAGGGGCAATCACGAAGATACCGCGGTGCCTGTCGAAAAGCTCCGGTGCCACCGGTCCGTTAACCCACGCCTCGAAGTCCTCGGGAAACAAGGGCTCGCGGAAATTAACCAAATGGTAGGCTTGGCTATAGAAGGCGAGTTTCTGGAGCTTCATGGTGGAAAGCCTTCCGCATTCGTTAAGAATTGCCGCAGCGACATCAACAATGTTTTCCATGATCCCCCCTCTTCTTAACCAGCATTGGCATAAATTACTTCTCAACCTATCAACCAACCGAGGCAATCTGTTTGCTATCAAAAGCAAGTAATACTATAACCCCTCCCCGACTAATGAAGTATAGCCTATCCAGCGGACGATGATGATAAGTGGACAAAAGTGGGCAGGATGGTTTCCTTTGATAAATCATAACGAGCGTAATCTGTCAATATCTACGATCCCTTGGCATACTGTTGGTTTAACAGTATATTCGCTGACATAATTGCAGCAGCAGAAACTCGGGTTGAAGGAGGCGCAACCATGGGCAACGTTGCGAGCGCGATAAGGGACACCGTGCCCATCTCGCTGTTCAACCGGGGTCTCGCCGGCAAGGTGTTCGACGAGGTCAAGAAGACCGGCGCCAAGGCGGTCATGAAGAACAACGCAGCGGAATGCGTGCTCATGCCGCCCGAGGAGTACGTCGCGATAATGGACGAGCTCGAGGACGCCCGCCTGCTCGCGATGGCGACGGAGCACACGGCAGCGGATCCCGCGACCTACATCGGCAGGGACGACCTCTGGGCCGAGATGGGCGTCACGGACGGCGACGTCGCGGGCGTACCCGACGTGGAGTTCGAATGACCTGGCGCGACGCCATACGCTTGCCTTAGCGTTTTGCCAGTTGTAGAACCGAGGTCCGATTTCACTGCTGATCGGAGTATCCTAATTTGCCAAGCCACACCGTGAATGGCTTGAATAAGCGGCAGGCGAATAGGCAATAGTATCGCAAAACAACAGATCAATAGGATGCGAAAGGTTGGGGCAAGCGCCATATGTGCTACTACGTCGAGATTCAGGATTTGGCGGCAAACGCGCTCATTGGGCTTCTTGATGGCGAGAAGGGCAATAGGGTCACATTCAAGCAGCTCAACGATTACGGAGTGGCCGTGGTTCGCAAGCTTATCAGAAATGGACGGGACGCCGTCCTTCTGGCTTCCCAGGAATACGTCTTCGGCATGCGTCGGGAGTGCTCGGACCTCTTCGATGTCCATCACGTCGATAAGCCGGGCGCCTACATCGAGCTTAAGCCCGGCGTCGAGGCTCAAGAGCTGGTCGATCGCTTCTATGGAGCGATCCCCTTCGAGATTCTTGACGCGATGACCGATGCCGACGCGCTTGACGCGCTCTTCGAGAAGGCGGCATAGCCTAGGGGCTCGCCTGTGAAGCGCATGAAGGATCCGGTTTACGGTTATATCGGGCTTGAGAAATGGGTCTGCGATGACGTCATCGGCATGCCGGAATTCCAGCGGCTCCGGCGTGTGGTTCAGACGAGCTTCTTCAGGTATTCCCCGATCGTAAGGTTGAAAAGCCCCGCAATGTAGCTCCGGCACGCTCAGCTTCGCTAGCTCCTTGTCCGCGGAAGCGCACTGTTTTTAACTGATGAGAAGGCCCCATATCCTAGCTGCGCTGCAGATTCGGCGAGGGTCCTCGCGGGTCATAGGGGCCTCCCCCGGAACAGTTCCCTGTGCGACCCCATGCGCACGAGCCTGATCACGGGGTTGGTCTTGTGCGGCATGCAGAGCACGAGTTCACCAAGGCGAGAGCTACTTCGGCGGGTGAGCTGTTGATCTTATCGGCAATGTCGGCATACGCCCTTTCGAAGCCCGATCCCACCCATTCGGTGATCGCGCTTTCTATGTCGTACCAGTTTCCTCCGGAGTGTTCCCGAAGGATGATATCCCAAGCGTTCAATTGCTCATCTGATGCGGCGAAGTACTCGCCCCACGAGACCGCCTCGTCACCTCGCCCTGCACGTGAGAGCTCTTCTTCAGAAGGGAACAGCCTGCCCTCACGTTCGGCGAAAAAGTCCCCGAAGGTGGAGTGCAACCCGCATTCGAGGCCGAAACCGTTTCCGAGAATAATGAGCTGATGCGATGCGAACCGCCATGCGTCAGCCTCGCGTCTCTCCTCATTCACTCTTTGTATTTCTGACGCCAGCTCATAAGAGCAGTTGGCGGAGAAGGGCTCCCCGCCGAAGATGCCATCAAGCCTTCTTGAATCATCCATCATGGTCAGTCCTCGTACGGGATTCTGAACCGATCGAGCAGCTCCTTGAAACGATCCTGCACGGTTAGGGCGGTCCCCTCTAGGTATCCCGGCTCGCGTTTCCATTCGGAAAGCCCACGGTAATAGAAGCCCTTGAGCTCGTCGGTGATGACGAAGGGGACGATACCGTATCTCAGGCACTCCTTCAGCATGATGAGCCTGCCGACGCGCCCGTTGCCATCCTGGAAGGGATGTATGCGCTCGAAGCGCCAGTGAAATTCGAGGATATCGTCCAGCCCGACGTCGTCGAGCCCCTCGTACCATTCCAACAGCTCTCGTATACGCAGCTCAACCTCCTCGGGCGCCGCCGTGTCACGTCCGCCGACCTCGTTGGGGAGCTTCTTGTAATCTCCCACGGTGAACCACTCTCGAGATGCGTCCTGCGTCCCCGACTTAAGCATCAGATGCAGGCGCTTGACGTACAGCTGGGTTAGCCTCCTCCCGGCGGTGTCGATCACGTAGTCGATACAGCGGAAGTGGTTCATGGTCTCGATGACGTCATCGATGTTGACGGCGCCTTCGTCGGCGCCGATGGTGCGCGTCTCAAAGATGAGCCGCGTCTGGTCCTCGGTCAGCCTGCTGCCCTCGATGTGGTTGGAGTTGTAGGTGAGGTCGATCTGCAGGCGGTGGTATATGCCGCCGGGCAGCTTGGCGTCCTTCTCATCGCGAAGCGTCTGCAGGAGATCTCGACGCTTCGCATCCTTCCTCGCGGCGCGCGCGGGCTTGTCGGCGTCGGCGGGAACGTTCCATGTCTTGCCAGTTATGAACGCGCCGGGGACGCGGCCGTGCGCGCAGTAGTTGCGCACGGACCGCTCTGAGACGCCCCATTTCTCCGCCGCCTGCGCGACCGATATGAACTCCGGCATGCTCGCCGCCTTTCCTCTATCGGCAATGTTTCGAATCTTACAAAGCCAATTATACCATCATTGTTTGCCGATATTATCAGCGGCAATGACCATGCAACACCGTGGCTGTCACCGCGCTCAAGGGGCCTTCCACCTCGGGAATCCCCGGCATCTGGTGGATACGAGGCGCAAGACGGCGGCGCAGAGGGTGATCGACAAGTCAGGCTGGTACTGTCAAGAATCTTACGCACTTTTAGCTGACGCCCTACGGCCGTCGGCATGCTTACGACTCCTCTAAGTATGGACATGTCCAGATATCGCCTTAATCGCCGGTAGATTGCGTGCTGAGTAATCCGGAAGTATACTATCGTATGACTTTAGATAACCATTTGCGTCCGGAAGGAGACGACATGGCAACCGAGCTCGAGCCCCTCGGCACGAAGATTCCCCACGACGAGCGCACAGCTTTCAAGCGAACATGCGAGGCTATCGGCACCACCCCGAGCGGCGCCCTGCGGATCTTCGTCACCTGCTTCAACAACTACGGCGGCTTCCCCTTCCCTGTACGCGCGAGGCAAACGGCGCCCGAGCCGTTCGCCGACGAGGCGGAGGCGATGGACTTCCTCGCCCAAGTTTCCGATAGGATGCTCGATGAAGCGCGGTGATGTCTGGACCGCAAGGAGAAACCCAATAGGACGGCATCGTCTCTACTCAGTGATCAGGCGAGGTCGTCGTAGAGCCCCTCGTCCTCGGGATCATCCTAGTCTGCCAGCAGCCCGTTGATGGTCTACTCGACCGTCTCCTCGACGAGTTCCCCGAGCTCCCCCTTCATGGCCTCCCGGTCGACTGCTACGATGGGCTCGGGCATGTGCCGGTACCTGTATATGTCGCGCTGGCACGCCATGACGATGGACTCGGCCGGGCCGAGCGCCCCGGGGTCGCGGTCATCCCGTGGCGTGGACGACGGGGCGTGCCAGCGCTTCCTCCCTCCGCCCATGGTGGAAGTCCTTGTCTCCCGCGTAGGCGGCGGCGCCAAGGACTTCCACATCGCGATTACGCCGCCGCCCGCGCGGGCTATCTCGCGGGGATGCGAATCCGCATTGCCGCGATTATACGTCAGCCGGGGAGAGGGCCGGGCCGCCTAGCGGAAACCCACAATCTGCAAGGGGAGATTTTCTTAGGATAAAGACCGGTTTCATCAGCAACCGTTCCCATATAGCTTAGCATTCGACATGTGCATTGTTCCGTCTTCCGGATTGAGAGCGTTCGTGCGAATAAGATGTCGATAAAAGATGGCTCGGTCCAAAAAAAACTCAATTTCCCTGCTATTGCTTGGCTACTGCTTTCTATCTGTATATACATTGGCCTTTCCATCAATTTGAATTATCCGGAGATCAGTGGCACCGTCTCGCATTCAGGATGGGACCGGTTCATCCATTCCCTGCCATCAGAAAAAGGAAGCGCTTACGCACTTGCACCTATCTTAGTAATCGCATTAGCCTATCTTTTTCAATCTACCTGGGGGAAAAGGCACTCGATCCGAATCGGAATCACGTTGCCCATCGCCGCGCTGTTCTTCGGGTTCAGCATGGTGGTTGGCTGGTCCTTCGATACACTGGGTTCTGCCTCAGTACTTTTTTCCGGGAAATCGCAGGCGCTTAAAACAATCCTGGCCTTTTGCAGCTGGACGCTGCTCGCATTTTGCATTCTTGCTCAAATCAGCTTGTTTTCCGTCTCAAGCTTTATTGAATCGATTTCCCCCGCTCAGGGCCTCGTGGGAAAAATCGAGAAGGCCGTCTCGCGCCATCCGGTGATCTTCTTTTCGATTATTCTTGCAGCATGCTGGCTCCCGACATTCATCGCCTGCGCACCCGGCCTGTTCATGGGCGATACCCTTGACCAGATCAAAATGTCGATGAATCTGCCGAACAGCAGGTCTGAACATACACTGCTCATCGACCCGAATGTGACGCTCACGCAGCATCACCCGGTGCTGCACACGATGTTGCTCGGTGCGTTTGTCTCCTTTGGGTCCACTATCTTCGGAAGCGAGACCGTCGGCGCACTCGCCTACACTCTCTTTCAGTACCTCGTAACCATTTTCTGCCTTGCAGCTGCATTGGCTTTCCTCGTTGAAATCGGCACGCATATCAAAATAGTCTTGGTGTTGTTGCTGTTCTTTTCCCTCGATCCTATTTTCGCGAAATACGCGATGCTTATCACGAAAGACGTCCTCTTCGCAGACGCGCTCTTGGTTTTCCTTGTTGAGCTAACACGCATACTTATCGACAGACGTTCAACTCGCGTCCACTTCGGCTGCCTTGTTACTTCCGCAGTATTTACGAGCATGCTTCGAAGTGGCGCCCTCGTGCTCGTCGTCGCATCGCTCGCCATCCTCTGCATCTGCCAAAAGAGGAAATCGCGGGCATTGGCCGGAACCGCCGGCGCGATTCTGTTGCTGGGATTGGCCCTGCAGCTCGTCGTCTTCCCCTCTCTATCCATCAGCGGCACCAACATGCGCGAGCTCATGTCCATTCCATTCCAACAAACTGCTCGCTTCGTGAAAGCGTACCCCGATGAAACCACGCCCGAGGAACGAGACGCGATCGACACCGTCCTCGGCTATGACGACCTGGCAAAGCGCTATAAACCGACAACTTCCGATCCCGTGAAAGACAGGTCGAACAAGTACGCCACCGCGGATGACTACGCAGCATATTTTTCAGCCTGGGGTTCCATGCTCGCGCGTCATCCGGAAATATATCTATCCGCAACCTTGCATAACTACTACGGGTATTTTTATCTCGGACGACCCCAATCACCATGCTATACCACGGAAAGCAGCAATAAACGCTATTCCAAAGCCGCAAACGAAGGTTTTGACTTTCAATGGGTCTTCCAGGGAGGAAGATTCGACAGCCTTAGAACCACCAGGGACAACGCAGAACTTGCATTTGATCGTCTACCTGCAGTTTCCCTCCTTAACCTTGCAGCATTCTATAATTGGGGACTAATCGTCCTCACCATTTTGCTCTTACGCAAGAGCAGCAGATTGGCAGTCCCTCTCATCCCATTGTGGATTCTGCTGTTAGCCTCGTTGATCGGTCCGGTAAACGGGTACTACTTTAGATACAGCTACCCGCTCGTGATATGCATGCCCTTTATCGCAGGGATTCTCTTCTCCGATTCTGGAGCGCAATCGCTAAGCCAGGCGCACACCTCGATGCGCAAAGAACACGATGGCCACGACAACGCCCTCGAGAATCGCTAAGGTGAATGATGCTACCGCCGTTATTTCTGCAGCACCGATGAGCTTTCGCCTTCGCAAGGGAGCGCTTCATGATCCTCGCTATGGCGCCGAAACCCGAAACAACAACGCACGCGGGATACCGGAATCAACACCCCGCTTGAGTAATCTACGACTCAAATACCTCGTTGAAAATCCTCTCGGACGCATTCCCCTCCTCGTAAGTCAGGAACTTATCCGCGAAACGCTTATAATCCGCGGCATAAGTCTCTTCGACTGCATCGATATGGGATAGGCATTCAATCACATCTTCGGTGGTTTTCAGAAGCGGGCCCGGGGCTTCATTTTCAAGATCGATATTGAAACCGCGGAGCTTATCGCGGTAATCCTCAAGGTCGTATACGTAGAAAAGCATCGGCCGTCCTAGAATTCCGTAATCGAACATGATCGATGAGTAGTCGGTAATCAAAACATCTGCCGCCAGGAGAACATCATCTATGCTCTTTTCATTCGTGAGGTCTTTGACCCTGCTGTCGAGACCTTTTACTCCCCCTTTGGGAATCGCCAGATGATGGAGCCGGAGTCCCACCGTCCATTCTTCGTCAAGCTCATTCAGCATTTTAGAGAGATCGAGCCCGATATTGGCGCGTCCGCTCACTCTCCACGTTGGCGAATAAAGCACGAGCTTCTTGGATGGATCTATCCCCAGCTTCTCCTTCATCGCACTCTGGCATTGCTCATTGTTCATGGCGAAGAGGGCATCGTTGCGTGGGTATCCGCATCTGAGGAAGCTCCGATTGAATGCATAGCACGACTTGGTGATTTCAGCGACGGTATCGCTCTGGACGACGAGGTAATCCCATCTTCCGCAACGGCGAAGAAATGAATCAATTGACTTCTGCGTGGGGAAATCGCTTTTGACGTCGAGGCCCAACGTTTTAAGCGGGGTGCCGTGCATCGTCTGAACTTCAATCTGCCCGCGCTTCTTCTCGTATGCATCCATGAAATTAACGTTGTTGAACAGATAGTGAGCCCTCGACATCAGCAAGAAATACGGCAGGGTCCCTCTTACAACGCTTTTTGCGTTCTCCGAACCTAGGATTCGAGGATCTTTGAGCGACCAGACGCATTCGTATTCCGGATGGTGCTTGCGCAGATATCGGTAAAAGGCGCCGGGATTGCAGTCGGTAGACGCACCCCAGTATGACTCGAAAACAACAAGGTTCTTCTTTATCGGAAGGGCACGCAGCGCAGGGTACAGAAGCATCTCCACCGCTTTCTTCCTGCGTTTCGTTTTTTCGTACCAATGCAGCACCCTGGTTGATTTTATGGATACGCCCCGCTTGGTCGCGTACACACGGTATTCGTAACCGCCGGGATCGACGAACCTGAGAGGCTTGTAATCGATCGAAACGCCCGATCGAACCCTTATCGCCTCGACGGCTCCCTCGCCTTCCAACGATAACTCGAGCACATAGGTATCCTCTCGTAGCAGGCGAGTAAATCCAGCATCCGAGAAGTCGAATTCGATGACGGCTTTCCCGAATTCCCTCGTCCCCCATCGGCCGGAGGCAACCGCCCCGTAGCGAACCCCTTTCACAAGGGGGATAAGCTCATCGGACGAAACCCGAGGCGAGAGCATCGAGGTATCGACCCCGATTCGGAGCTTGAGTCCGTCAATCTGGATCGCTTCGGTGAAGACACCCGATTTGAAATTCGATATCGCAATGAGCCCGTCAGATTGGCGGCGGGCGGCAAAATAGCTGTCGATCGCATCGACAAATATCGGGCAACGCGAGTCGAATTCATAACGGCGATGAATCTTGGAGATAGAACGCGTGGTAAAGGCGGTTTGCGCTCCATCTTCGAAATGAGCTACCACTAGGTTTGGGACATCGGTCGGAGTAATATCGATAACCTTACGACGAAGCTTAGAGACCCTAACGATAAGATGGTAATTCACATCGTATCCAACTTGGTATTTCAACCCCGCAAAGCTTTCCGAATGGGGACGGACGATCCACCCCGGAATCGGGCGTGCTAAATAACACGGCTTGCACACCAATCCATTTTGCCTATAGGACATCTCAATCCGGTAAGTTCCGGGTTGAAGATCCAATTGCGAGAGCGCTCCAGAGAACTCGTACAGCCTTCGATGCTGGTCAACCAAACGAACCGCTTTATAGAATCTGCTGGTCTTTATGGCAATAGGCTTAGGCGACTTCTTCCTCTTAACCTTGAGGGGAATTCTGCGACCCTCTGAATCGACAAAGCAAGCATCGAGCTTCACCTTATGTTTCGGACCCATCTGAAGGCAGGGAACACTCACGAGCGCCTGCGCAGAGAAGCCCACTCCCCTGCTGGATTCGGTCAAGCTTGCTTTGGTAAGCTTCATCCAGATTCCGGCTTCGCTCAGCTCTCTCGTCATCCGCATCTGTTCTTGCGGGATGCCTTTTATTGGGAACCGTCCGTAGAATTCGCCCCTAGATTTATAGATAGGAAGGGTCTTGTAGCCCTTCTTCTGATAATCGATAACCTGCAACGCGGACCCAACATCATCGCGCATGATGAAGAAATACTTGATACGGTCGATTGCCCGAATCGCATCAAAAGCATCGGGCCTCAGCCTTGGAAGGAATTCTTTCAGCATTCGAGCAACGGTCGCACGGTATTCATCATCCGCATTCAGCATCGCATCCACGTATAGAACGATATCGACGCTCAGCAGCTTTCTATCGAGCCAGAACCGCGCCTCTCCGTCGATTCCTTCTCTTTCGTAGAAATCGAGGAGCATCGAAATGGCTTTCATTCGATCGGTGAAATTCGACAGTCCGGTCCGGTTTTGCGTAATCGACCTGTTAGCCCCATCGCGTGCACGCCAACGATAAACGATCTCGTCAATATATCCGACGCGCTTAGCCTTGAAATGAGCCGGTATACTCGTTGGGATATCCTCATATAGCATGCCTTCAGCCCAACGGATATGCTCCCTCTCGTAGAAAGAGCGATTGAACATTTTGTTCCATGCGGTTGTGTCGTAAACGAGGCTGGGGCTTTCGAGGATATGGGTCACATTCGGGACATCCTCAAAAGCCCTTCGATGCAGGATGCTCTTATATCTCGTCTTGCTGTCGAACCTGATCACATCGCCCGTTACGAAATCGCAATCCATCTTCTCAGCAAAGTCGAACATCTTTTTATATGCAGACAAGGGGATGATATCGTCCGAGTCGCAGAAAATGATGTACTTCCCTTGGGCAAGATATGCACCGTAATTGCGAGCGTGCCCAAGCCCTTCGTTCGGAATGCGGTGATACTCGACGAATTCATATCGATGAGCGTAATCCTTCGCTATTTCGGGGCATCCATCGGTAGACCCGTCATCGATAATTATGATTTCGATATTCTTGAGAGTTTGATGTACGAGCGAGTATAGACATTCATCCAGATACTCTTCGACGTTGTAGACGGGAACGACAACGCTTAAATTGCATTCCCTCGCCCGAGATGATTGCTCGCGCAACATTAAAACATCTGTCACGATTATCCCCAAGCAAATATTTTGTAGGCGAACTTCCTGGCTAATCTTGCAAAAATTTTTGGTCTCGAATTTTACAGCATTAAATAGAATTTGGTTCTGGAACTTACGCAAACAGGGCTATCGCATCTATTTTACCCTGTGGTGCCTTTCCTGCTCTTACGTTCGCGGACCTCGATTTCTTCTCATGTTCAAGGGATCCCCCTCTAGCATGCGACTTCGCCACCATCGCCTTCAAGACGCCGTCCGGACGTACTCGGTGGGCGCGTCCATGCCGACCGCCCGAGTTTTGCAGTTAGATAGACTCCCCCGATTTCGCTTCACCCAGGTCAGGCCCCGCACGGGCCTTCTTTTTTGTCAAATCAGCATGACTGTTTATGCCTGTTACTGCATGTTACCATGGTGCAA
>NZ_JANIPD030000014.1 GCF_024609215.1 Curtanaerobium respiraculi
TTGCACCATGGTAACATGCAGTAACAGGCATAAACAGTCATGCTGATTTGACAAAAAAGAAGGCCCGTGCGGGGCCTGACCTGGGTGAAGCGAAATCGGGGGAGTCTATCTAACTGCAAAACTCGGGAGGACGAACGCCTTTGCGGGAATGACGCGCTCGACCCCGCAATCGGGAGATGGACCGTAGGGAGGGGCGCGGATACGAAGATGACCTTCATGCCGCGCATCCCGACGGGAACGCTATACTCTGAACGGAAGGGAAAGCACGGAAGAGAGGAACGCCATGCCGCGCGAGACGATGGCAACCAAACGCGAGCGAGCCGCCTTCGTGGAGGAGCGCATGATGGCCCGCTACGGCGAGGGGACATGCTCCCTCGATTACGAATTCGACCCGTTCAGGCTGGTCGTCGCCGTGGTGCTGTCCGCGCAATGCACCGATGCGGCGGTGAACAAGGTGACGCCCGCGCTGTTCGACCGCTATCCGACCCCCGAGGACATGGCGGGGGGGCGGCTCGAGGACATCGAGGACATCATCCACCCCCTGGGGTTCTTCCGCAGCAAGGCGAAGAGCCTGAAGGGGCTCGCGACCATGTTGGTGGCGGAATTCGATGCGATCGTCCCCAACGACATCGAATTGCTGCAGAAGCTGCCCGGGGTCGGGCGGAAGACCGCCAACGTGGTGATGGCGGAGGCGTTCAAGAACGCCCAGGGCATCGCCGTCGATACGCACGTGAACCGCATCGCCCACCGCTTGAAATTCGCCGGGCCCTCCGCGGACACCGTCGAGAAAACCGAGAAAGCGCTTCTGAACGTGTATCCGAAAGACCAGTGGCTCTACATCAACCACCAATGGGTGCATTTCGGACGCGACTTCTGCCGCGCGCGCAATCCCAAGTGCACGGAGTGCTTCATCAGCGACCTCTGCCCCAGCAGCGAGGCGTAAGCCCCGGGCTGCAACCCGCATCTCGCCTCTTTACACGCCCGACCTCGAAATCAGCCTTCGCAACGAAGGAACGATGTCGACCATTCGAAGCCTTGAGCAAGCGAGACTCGTCTGCATTTCGAATCGATAGGCTGCGCCATGTGCCCTTCCGACGCTATTTCAGCTTCTCCACCACGCCGGGGATGCCCTTCAGGACCGCCTTCGGATCTTCGGCCGAACCGGGGGCCACGACCAGGTCCTTATCATACGGGAGCACGATGTTCAGCAGGATCCCCGCGAGCGATCCGATCGCCAGCCCGGAAAGCGAGATCACGATGCCGCCGGCGGGGATGACGATGGCGCCCGCCTCGCTGTAGGCGATGCCGATCGCCAGCACCAGTATGATGGCGACGATGATGACGTTTCGGCTCTTGCCCAGATCGACCCGATTCTCGATGAGATTCCGCATGCCCACTCCGCTGATCATGCCGTAGAGCACCAGCGACACCCCGCCGATGACGCTCGAGGGCATGGCCCCGATGATGGCGGAGAACTTCGGGCAGAAGCTGAACAGTATGGCGAAGCATGCCGCCAGCCGCACGACGCGGGGATCGAAGACGTGCGTTAGCGCCAGCACGCCAGTGTTCTCCCCGTACGTGGTGTTGGCAGGAGCGCCGAACAGCGAGGCGAGGATGGTGGCCAGGCCGTCGCCCAGAAGCGTGCGGTGCAGGCCTGGCTCCGCGATGAAGTTGCGGTTGCAGGTGCTGCTGATCGCGCTGATGTCGCCGATGTGCTCGATCATCGTGGCGAGCGCGATGGGCATGATCGTAATGATGGCGGTCAGGGCCAGTCCGCTGTCGAATTGGGGGCCGAACAGGCTGAACACCGTGTTATCCCACAGTACGGGCAGCCCGATCCACGCGGCGTCGGCCACGCCGCTGAAGTCGACCTCGCCCAGCGCGGCGGCTAAGGTGTAGCTGACGAGCACGCCCATGAGGATGGGGACGATGCGGATCATGCCCTTGCCCCAGATGTTGCAGACGACGATGGCGCCGATGGCGATGAGCGCGACGATCCAGTTGGTCTGGCAGTTGGCGATCGCGCTGCTCGCGAGGATGAGCCCGATGGCGATGACGATGGGCCCGGTGACCACGGGAGGGAAATAGCGCATCACGCGGTCGCTCCCGAACACGGAGAACAGCGCGGACAGGACGAGGTAGAGCAAGCCGGAGCAGGCGACGCCCAGGCAGGCATAGGGAAGCAGCTCGGGCTGGCCCGCCGGCGCGATGGCGGCATATCCAGCGATGAAGGCAAACGACGAGCCTAGGAACGCAGGGACCTTTCCCTTGCTGATCAGGTGGAACAGCAGCGTGCCCAAGCCGGCAAACAGAAGCGTCGCGGAGACGGAGAGTCCCGTGAGGACGGGAACCAGGATAGTCGCCCCAAACATGGCGAACATGTGCTGTATCCCGAACAGCGCCATCTTCGGCTTGCCCAGTTCGCGCGCATCGTACACGGCGTCGGGGGCATCATGCGCACCCATGGCTGGCACTTCGCGGTCGGCCATACGGCCCTCCTTTGCTTCTTGCGCGCCCCATGGCCCGGCTCCCCCGCGTTGAGCGGGTGCATGCGTATCTATGCAGAGGGATCGGGGACGCGCGCCCATTTGGTTCGCGGATGATTATAATGTGTTCCGATCGATATTCCACCGTGAAAGGGAGCCCAATGAGCGAAGTCCACGTTCTCGACCATCCGCTGATCCTCGACAAGCTGACACGCATGCGCCGCAAGGAAACCTCGAGCCAGGACTTCCGCCTCCTCCTGAAGGAGATCAGCCTGCTCATGGGATACGAGGTCACCCGTGATTTCGCCACCATCCCCGTCGAGGTGGAGACCCCGATCTGCACGTCCACGTTCCCCGAGCTGTCCGAGCATTTCATCACCATCGCGCCCATCCTGCGCGCCGGAATCGGCATGGTGGACGGCTTGCTCGAGCTCATGCCCTACGCCCATGTCGGGCATATCGGCATGTACCGCGACGAGACCACGCACCAGCCGGTGGAATACTACTTCAAAATGCCCGAAGGCGTCGAGAAATCCCAAATCATCGTCGTGGATCCCATGCTCGCAACGGGCGGCAGCGCGGTGGATGCGCTCGACAGCCTGAAGAAGCGCGGCTGCACCAACCTGCGCCTCATGAACCTGGTCGCCGCCCCCGAAGGCGTCGCCGCAGTACGCGAGAAGCACCCCGACGTGAACATCTACATTGCCGCGATCGACGAGCGCCTGAACGACGATGCCTACATCGTTCCCGGGCTCGGCGACGCCGGAGACCGCATCTTCGGCACGAAGTAACATTCGCCGCCGTATCCGGACGCAAGGACCTCAACGCAATCATCTTGGCGCACCGCCTGCGCGTTAAGTCGTCGCCTTAGGTGGACGACTTCCGAAATCGGCCGTCTCAGCTGAGGGGATCGGCCCCGGAATGCCCCGGAGCCAATCCCTTGCGACTCGATCCTTTTCGATCCCCCGCGCCATCGCCCGCGACAGGCCGTTTCCCTCTTCTTATCTTGACGAAGCAGGCATCGCACCGCGCTGCGCACGGCACCATCCTCCGCAAGCGGACGGGGCGGCTGCGCCGTCGGATGCGAGGCTACCGCAGATCGTCCTGGCCCAGCGATTTGAAGCCCGCCTCACGCAAGATCTCAGCAGCCTGCGCGGCCTCCTTCGAACCCGAGATCTTCAGAACGTCGACCGCCTTGTCGTCGTTCACGCTGAAGCAGTACCCGTACTCGATGTTCAGCCCATGCTCCGCCAGCAGGTCCATGAGCTCGACCAGGCCGCCCGGGTGGTTGGGCACCTCGATGGCGCTCACCTTGGTCACCATCGCGCGGAAATGGTTGTCGCGCAGCACCGCGGCGGCGCGTTCGGGGTCGGCGCATATGATCCGCACCAGCCCGAAGTCGGCGGTGTCCGCGATGGTCAACGCGCTCATGTTGACGTTCGCATCCGCAAGGGCGCGGACAAGCGCCCTCAGGCGGCCCTCGCTATTCTCCAGAAAAACGGTAAGTTGGTCGATCATCTACCGCACCCCTTCCCTTTTGTCGATGACGCGGATTGCCTTGCCTTCGCTGCGCGGAATGCTCTTCGGTTCGACGATCTTCACGCGCACGGAGATGGCCAGCGCTTTCTTCAGCGCCGATTGGATATCACGCTGGACGCGCTCCAAAGCGGCGATCTCGTCGAAGTCGAAGTCCCTGGCGGGCTCCACCTTGAGCGTGACCACATCCAAGTTGGAAGGACGCGTGAGCTCGATCTGATACCAGCTGCTCACCTGGGAGAACGTCTTCATGACATCCTCGATCTGGCTGGGGAACACATTCACGCCGCGGATGATGAGCATATCGTCCGTGCGCCCGTGCAGGGTGTCGATGCGGCGATGCGTGCGGCCGCAGGCGCATTCGCCCGGGATGATGCGCGTGATGTCGCGGGTGCGGTAGCGCACCACGGGGGATGCCTCGCGGTCAAGCGTGGTGATGACCAGCTCGCCCCATTCGCCGTCGGGCAGCACCTCCCCGGTCTCGGGGTCGATGATCTCGCAGTAGAAGTGGTCCTCGGCGATGTGGAGGCCGTTCTGTTCCATGCATTCCACGGCAACGCCCGGCCCCATGGTCTCGCTCAAGCCGTATATGTTGAGCACCTGGTATCCCAGCTTCCGCTCCAGATCGGCGCGGAAATTGGCGCTGAAGGCCTCTGCGCCGTGGATCCCGGTGCGCAGATGGAACTCCGCAGTCGGGTCGATTCCCATCTCGATCGCGGTATCCGCTATGTGCATGGCGTAGCTGGGCGTGCAGGCCAGTATGGTGGTGCCCATCTCACGCAGCACGCGGATCTGGCGCTCCGTCTGCCCCGCCGAGATGGGGATCGTCGTGCAGCCGGCGGAAAGCCCGCCGTAATGAGCGCCGAGGCCGCCGGTGAACAGTCCGTAGCCGTAGCACACCTGTATGACGTCGTCGGGTCCGCCTTCGGCGTATCCGATGGCCCGCCCGAAGCAATCGCCCCATATCTCCAGGTCATGCTGGGTGTATGCACCCACGGTGGCGGTGCCTGTGGTGCCACTCGACATGTGGATTTCCTTCACGTCGTGCAGCGGCACGGCGAGCATGCCGTACGGGGTGTTGTCGCGAAGGTCCTGTTTGGTGACGAATGGGGCCTTTTGCAGGTCGGCAAGGCACGTCACGCTATACGGGTCGAATCCGGCTTCGTCGAAGGACTTTTTAAAAAACGGGATCTTCTCGTAGCACGCGATTACCGTCTTCTGGATGCCGCCGACCTGCAGATTCTCCAACTGATCGTGAGGCATCGTAAGGATGTTCTCCTGTCTGCTCATGGGCAGCCTCCTTATCCGATGCATGTACCCCGCTCGAAGCGGTGAGGCATATACTAGCGCAGAGTAAAGTGTTCGGGTGCAAAATATCCACATGTTCACAAGGTTCGTAAAATCGGCAGGTCGAACGACGGGCATCCTGCTATCGGGCGGAAGAATCGGATCGGGGTGCCGCGAGGAGACGGCCGTCCGCAGGGCGATAGCCATGATCGCCGCAGTTGAGCCGGCAAGGGGATCCATAGCCCATGCGTTCGCACCGACTACTCCGTAAGAGAGTCAGTGCGCGGAATCTTGCCCCCTGATTTGCCTGAAATCTTTTTCCAATGCGCCAACTTTGAGGGCCATTTTTCCCCAATCCTGAAGGGCCGGAAAACGCCCTTTGCGGGTCAACTTCGAAGGTTGCTAACCTTTCTGGAAGCCGAGGAATCGGGAGAGGGTGAGCCGATCAACCTGCGAACCGGGAAAACGGCGCCATCCTCGTTTCGAGGCGAAGATTTCAGGCCGGAAAAGGTATGGAAACACCCGGAGTGGCCCACAGGCGAAGCTTTTCGACGGGAGTTCTCGATTTCGGCATAGCACCCGAAAAACCTTAGCCCAACCGGGTTGCCTCGCTCCGCGCCATTCGGCGGCCCGCCAACCAAGCGGGTCCTAATTCGCTGACGACGACCGCGGCGAACACGATGACGAACCCCGCCACGATGCGCGCGGTGAGCACCTCGGCGCCCAGAGCGACGCTGAACGCTGCACCGAACACGCTTTCCAACGACAGCAGGAGCGCGGCCGTGGATGCGGGAAGATGTTTCTGCCCCACCCCCTGGAGCACCAAGGCGATCGTGGTGCAGAACACCGTCAAATAGGCGAGCGAGGCCCAGTCGAGGACGTGGAGCGAGGCCCAGGCGGGAACGGGCTCCGTCGCCAAAGCGAGAACGAGGTTGATGGCGCCGGTGACCGCAAACTGCATCTCGATGAGGACCAATGCATCGCGGCCTTCGACATAGCGATCGAAGAACACGATCTGCAACGCGTAGAACACGGCGCAGATCAGCGTCAACACGTCGCCCACGTTGATGGAGAACCCCGCATCGAGGGTGATCAGGCCGATCCCGACCACCGCGAGCCCGGCGGCGATGAAGCTCATCCCCGCAGGCTTGCGCTTGAAGAGAGCCCAGAGGGCGAATGGCACGATGACGCAATACGTTGCCGTGAGGAAGGCGTTCTTCCCCGGCGTCGTGAACGTTATGCCCACCGTCTGCGTGTACCACGCCGCCGAATAGAACAGGCCGAGCACGAGTGCGCAGCGCACATAGGCCGGATCGAGCCAAAGCCGGCGCTTGCGCCACGTCGCGGCGACCATGATGGCGGTGGCCGCGGCGAAGCGGCACGCGATAAGCCATGCGGGAGAGACCACGCCCGTGATGTCCTTCACCATGACGAAGGACGATCCCCAGATTAGGCTTGCGGTAAGCAGCATCAAACGGTAACGCATGGTTCGCTACTTTACTCGCATTGCACCGCCAGCGCATCCAGCAACGCGTTTCTCCACGAGAGTTCGAGACATCCCCCTCAGGTTATCTTGCAACTCCTGTCAATCTGTTCAAGCATATAACATATCGTGGCTACCTGTTTCTTGAAGCACTATATGCAGTATGCACAGTAGTCTCAAAGGGAGTTTCTAGACAGCCTCCCCTCCCCTGCTTTCGGTTGGGAAACGGGGCGGGAGCGCCATCCGAGCATGTACCCTCAGACAGCGGAATCCGTCGGAGGGCTACTTCTTCTCCTCGAAGAACGGATAACCGTTCTCCTCGGTGCAGGATCCGTCTTCGATCGTGTTCGATTCGTCCACCCAGTCATCGACGCCGCAGGCCGTCACCGCATGCTTGCAGGTTGGGAACAATTTGCACAGATAGCGGAAGCATTTCTTCTCGTCCATGCCGATCTCCTCTCTCGGCCCCGCATGCTGCATTCCCGGCAGCGCTTCGGCGGGGCTTTGTTGCAACCTTCGGCCCGCCATCGACGAACGGGCCGCCGCATCGACTGTACCCCTTCGCGCCGCCCGCGCTGCTCCCTCGCCGGCAAGCCGCCCGCATAGTCGGCGAACCGCCCCGGCAATCGGCCTCGCCCCACGTGGCCCTTCCTCGGATAGGGCGCGAGCATCTGCCCCTGCACGGGCCCTTTGCTCTATCGGCTCCGGAAAAAGCACAGCGATTCCTCCCAAGAGGCTCGGACTTCGGCTGAAAACGTCCTGGGGACGGTCTTCCCGCTTTTCACCCGGTGCAATATGCAGATGCAACCGCCGGTTGACATATTTCCAAGCACGATTGGTAGCCTGCAACGCCGGGATACGGTACCTTCATGCCAGCATCGATGCGGAAGACAAACCTCCCGACCTCAAGGAGATCAAGATGATCCTCGCAGAAAAGATCATGGGCCTGCGCAAGCGCATGGGCTGGTCCCAGGAAGAGCTCGCACAGCAGTTGGGCGTGTCACGCCAATCGGTCTCGAAATGGGAGGCCGCCCAATCGATACCCGATGTCACCAAGATCACCCAGATGAGCGAGCTGTTCGGAGTGACCACCGATTATCTGCTCAAAGAGGGCGCCGACGATTCGGAAATCATCGCCACCGCCACTCCCGACGAGGCAGTGGCCGTGCGCCCCGCACCACACGGAAGGGCCGTGTCCCTTGAAGAGGCGAACGAGTATCTTGACCTGGTGAGGGCCACGTCCCAAAGGATCGCGGTCGGAGCGGCGCTCTGCGTCTGGTCCCCCATCGCTAACGCCGTATTATCCTCCATGGCCGCAGCGAACGCGATCGACTTGCCCTCCGCCGCTGCGGAAGCAGTCGGAGGAATCCTTTTTCTCCTCCTGGTGGGCATCGCCGTGTTCGTTTTCATTTTGAACGCCATGCGGCTGAAGCCCTACAAATATCTCGACGAGGAGGAGATCACACTCGAATACGGAGTCGAAGCCGCGGTTGCACGCAAGCGCGATTCGTTTGCCAGCACATTCAAGATGAGCATTGCCATCGGCGTGGCGCTCATCGTCGTGGGGATCATCACCGGCATGGCGTCCGAGATGTTCAACGATGCACTGCACGAGGACCTCGCGGGCGCATTCTTGCTCCTATTCGTCGGTGTATCCGTGTACCTTTTCGTCCGCAACGCTAGCATCAACGGCAGCTACAAGAAGCTGCTCCAAATCGAGGATTATACGCCTGAGAGCAAAGCGATCGGCAAGCGACTTGCTTGGTTCTCCATCGCCTACTGGTGCACCGTGGTTGCCCTATACCTTGCCTACAGCTTCATCGCAAACTCATGGGATACTTCATGGGTCGTTTGGCCGGTTGCCGGAGTCCTATTCGTAGCGGTGTATGTGATCCTGCAACAGTGGACGAAGAGCCACCAGTAGCCATGCGGAGTGCTAGCCGAGGGCATCTCCCCGAGACGGCACGATCGATGCTCCGATGGCAGGGGCCAACTTCGGGGGTTTCCAATCTTTCGTGAAGCTGAGAGCGCGATTTCGGAGCTTTCAAAGCCAACTTCGGGGGTTTCTAGCTTTTTCCTGTTCTGAAAGAGGAAGGTTGCCGTCGCGACATCTCTGCATATACCGATTTGAACTGGGGAAATGGAAGGCAGATCAGATTCAAACCGAAGCACGTGGCGAACGCCAGCCTAAGAAAAGGCTAGAAACCCCGAAAGTTGGCCCATGAATAGGGTTTTTGAACGATCCAGCAAATTAAAAAGCTGGAAACCTCCGAAGTTGGCCCCGGTCTCGCCCAGGCACACGAAGGACCTCGGTTACCAGGCTGGGCAGACGCTCCCTATCCCTCGATCTCCTGCAGCTCAAAACGGAATGTCTGGGAACAATCGGGGTATTTCCGATGGTCGACCTCGCTCAGGAGCATCTCGAGCGGGCGCACCCACAGGGAACCGTCGCCATAGAGCTTCCGGTACACAACCATAGCCTGATTCGTCTCGGAATCGTGGGCGATATCCTCCACCAAATAGTAGTTTTCTTTGAAGCGACGATACACACGATGCAGTTTCAGCTCGTTCTGCACAATCTTCCTCTCTCATTGAAATCGCTGAGTGCGGAGAATACCCATGAAGCTCGGACGATTCCGCTCGTCGCGGGGCACGCGATGACCCGCACCTATCCTCCGAAGGGCAACATCGGCCCCTCGACGATCTAACGAAGGATCGTCGTACCGGCGCGCTGCATATCATCGATATTAGCTTGCTGGATCTCGGGGGTATTGCTTCTGCACAGCGGCTCGAGCACGACCACGTCGAAATCGTATGAAAGCGCATCGTAGCAGGTCGAGCGTATGCAATTGGGCGTCGTGGTCCCCGCAAGGAGAACCGTGTCGATTCCCCGGTCGCGGAGCATCCGCGCGAGGTCGGTCCCGAAAAACGCGCTGTAGCGCGGCTTGCAAACCCGCAGGTCGCGCTCGTGGGGAACCAGCCCCTCCGCCAACCGGGCGCTGTTCGGACCTTCGGTGCCCGGTGCGAGCACGCCCGCGCCTTCCAAGCCGCGCGCGACGAGGTCGGCCCAGCGCGCGCGTTCCATGTTGCTTCCATCCCGCTCGTAGCTCCGCACGACCCAGATCACCTGGGCGCCCGCCTCTCGCGCGACGTCCGCCGCTTGGACGATGCCGGGAACCGTGTCCTTCGCGCCCGTTATGCAAAGCGCGCCTTCGGGGTTCACGAATGCCTCCTGCATATCGATGATCAGGAGCGCCGCGTGAAGCATGTCGATTTTCGAGAAGTCCATATCCGATCCCTCTTCCTCGCCCATCGCATGCGGCTTGTTCCCGGGCATGCGCATCGCGTCCGGTCGCATTCTCCGCTCGCATCCGCAGCGCCTTGCGGCTGGAAAGGTTCAACCCGCGGACGAGCCAGTCGCATTCCCCGCTCGCATCCGCAGCGCCTTGCGGCCCCACCGGCGGATCCCGCCGGGGCATCCGCGATCATGCGCGGGCGGAGCCCCCGGGCTCCGCCAAGCCGCATCACAGCAGGGGCGCCACCATGCACCATATGACCGGCACCAGCAGCGCCGGAAGGAAGTTGAGCGTTTTGCAATCCTTTATCCTCAATATCCCCAAGCCGGACATCGCGATGAGGACGCCGCCAACCACCGATAGCTCGGTCATCATGGACCCGGAGATGAAATCGCCGAGCAGCAGCGTGATGCCGAAGATCCCTCCCTGCCAGCAGAGGAGAATGCCCGCCGCGAGGCAGATGCCGAGGCCGTACGTCGAAGCGAAGACCATCGACGTCACGAAGTCGAGCATCGCGTTGGTGAAGAGGAACGTGTTGTCGCCGTACAGCGCGCTCTGCACGGGCCCGAGAATCGAGAGCGCCCCGACGCAGAAGATGAGGGAGGCGGTGATGATACCCTCGCCGAGACCCCCGCCAGCCCCCTTCGAAACGCGGCGATTCACCCTTCCGTCGATATCGAGGAGCGTGCCGGCGAGCACGCCGAGTGCCAAGCTGACGATAAAGAGGACCGGATAGGCGCTGTTCGGCATGTTCTGAACGGCAGAATTCAGCCCGATGACCACCGCCGAGCACCCCATGGCGACCATGAGGGCTTCGCTGAGCCGCTCGCTCATTGCCCGCCGCGCCGTGCCCCCGATGAAGCTGCCGACCATGATGGCGCCTGCATTGACAAAAGTCCCGATCATCTTCCCTCCCTGCGGTTCCGTTCGTTTTCGCTGAGAACAGTTTGATGCGGAATGGCCTCGCGAGCGCGAAATGCTTCAAAAAAAGCATGCTCCGTTTCGGGAATCGGCGCTCCGAAAGCGCGAAGCAGGACCGGCGGCTTCACCCAAGATGCGCGAATCGCGATGCCCCGGGCGCGAGCAAGGCGAGATCCATCCGACGCAACGCCCCCGCGATCGCGGCGACAGCGAATGCGCAGGCATCGCGCGGAGCAGGCGTTCGCAGACGTGACGCGTGCGAATGCTAGTTCAAGGGGAAACCCTCCGGGGGGCGGGTGCAGGCGCTCTTGTTGGATTCCATCTCCACGTAGACCACCACATCTCCCTCGTTCCTGCTCTCCTCGGGTTTGAACTCCGCCTGCGCGATGGACCACCCTTTGATTTGCCGCAGCTGGCCGAACAGCTCGCCAGCGTCCCCAGCCGGCCCCTCCAAACGAATCTTCATGCGCGTTCCTTCCGCGATTTGCCTTGCAGGCAGGTTACCATCCTCGCGGGGAAATCGAATAAGAAGTTTCCGGGCTGAAACGATGACCGTTTCGGAACAGCGCGGCGGATGCCCGTCGATCGTCGCCCCATTTGCTAGGATGGCAAAAATTTTGAAAGGACGTCTCATGGAACTTTTTGAACTTATCTTCGGCTCGCGAGCCGATTTGAATGAAGCGGCGGCAACCTGCGAGCACGACGAAAACGCTCTGCTCGTCGATGTCCGCACGATGGACGAGTACGCCTCCGGACACGTGCCCGGATCGATCAACATCCCCGTTGGCGAAATATCCAGCGTGCGCTCCATCGCATCGAGCCTCAACGCTCCTATCTTCCTCTACTGCGCCAGCGGCGCTCGCAGCGGGGCAGCCAAACGCAGCCTCGAATCGATGGGGTTCACCGCGGTCGAAAACGCGGGGTCCATCCGCAAATACAACGGAGCGCTGGTTTCCTAAGCTGCGCGCATGGTCTCGCCGTATTCCACCACGCAAAGCTTTGCCATGGCGTAGTTCCACCTCCCCTCCGAGCCTCCCCTCAGAGAAGGATGCCCTACGAGAGTATGTTGCGCACCTGCAGCTCGGCGAGGACGGTCTTGAGCATAAGGTCGGCATCGTCGAGCCCGTTGTGCCTCTCATCCTCCCCCGCGGCGAGCGTCCCGCGGCGACGCGCCCAGTTCTCCAAGCTCGCCGGGTTCGACCCGAAGGGTGCGCGAGCAACTTCGGGATCAAGGCTCCGGCAGATATCGCGCGAGTCCACCACCACGATGCTGCCTGCTTTGCGCGCCTGCGCGTACCCCCTCAAGTGGAGCATGAACCAGGAATCCTCGAAGGCGGCGTTATGGGCGATGTAGGGATGGGCCCCCATCAAAGCGAGCAGCTTCTCCTGCAACGCCTCGTCCGCGTCGAAGGGGGCGTGCCCTTCGATCTGCGACCAACCTATATGGTGGATCTCCTCCAGCGGGACGCCCTTCTCGGCATACGCGGCGGGCAGCCCGCAGTAGGCTGCCTCCGCCCCGTACGGCTCCGCTCCCGCGGCGATTTCCATGGACTCCCAGCCGACGTTGATGATGTACCCGCGGTCGGGATAGCGAGAGGTGGTCTCGATATCGATTCCCAGAATCGTGCCGCTCATCCGGCCGCCGGCATAGACGGCCCCCCTGGTCAAGCGTCCATCGTTCAGCTCGCCGAGGACCTTCGCCTCCGCGCGGTGCTGCAGCGCGGCCAACGCCCGGGCGGCATCCCGCGTCGGGAGGCCGCGGGGGAGATTGGGGCTGCGCACGTTCTCCAACACCGCGGCATCCATTCCCTCGCAGAGCTCGCGGTTCCGTTCGACCAGGTCATAGACGAGATCGTAAGTGAAGCCGGGGGCCTCTTCGGCCATCCACGCATCGGAGAGCACCTTGATGGCCTCTTCGTTCTTGGATATTTCGGATAAGACGGCCTCGTCGCCGCCGAAAAAGAGCATACCCGGGATAAGCAGGGTGTTCGCGTGCTCGATCGCTTCATTTACGTTCATAGCAGCCTCGATCGGTGCGGGTGTATACAGCGTTAGGAAACTATAACGCAAGGGAATCCGCTCTGAACGAGAAAATGGAATGCGACCACATCGCACTAACGCGCCCGCGGCACGCAGGCAAGCGGACGGACGATCATGCGGCAGCGAAGCGGGAAGGACCGGAGCCCTCCCCGCTTATTGTCTCATTTTACAGCGTCGCGATGACCGCGGCGCCCGTAGCCGCAGAGATGATGCTGAAAACGACGCTGAAGATCACGCCGACAAGGGCGCCGATACCCGATTGCCGTGCCGACGCCGGTTTCGTCATCCTCCACACCAAAAACAGGATGAGCCCGACGAGCGGGATGAAGAAGCCGAGCACAGCCCAGCCGAAGCTTCCCGTATCGGGGTTTGGGTTGGCCGCATGGTTCATGTCGTTCATTTCGGATCCTTTCTCGATTTTGCGCTTCTCTCGTTTCTCTCGTATCTGCCCGGATCGGACAGGGGATGCAACCGTCGTGGGGTAGCGAAGAGCTATGATCGGTACGCTGTGAAATCGAACGAGACGTCGAATGCGCCCGAGGGGTTGTACATTCCCGAAGGATCGCTGTAGGAAACAAGCGATTGCGTCACCGTGCCCGTCATCGTTCCGTCAGCTGCAATGGTCGCATCGACGGAGACGTAGACCGTGCTGCTCACGGCCATTCCACCGCCGACTTGATTCGAATAGACTCCTTCGCATTCTCCGCCTCCGGAGGCAGCGTACTGCCCTCCTCCACCCGAAACACCGCCGTATACGTCAACCGGCAGGTCGACGGATACATAGCCGGTCGAATCGATGCCCGAGAAGGAATAGCTGAGCTCCATGGTCCCATCGGAGCCGACTTCCGCGTATATCGGCGTGTCCGAGATGCTGATGGACACCCCTGAGTACGGCGACGTGTTGGGGATGCCGGCATATCCGTAATACGACCCGCCAACCTCCGCCACCCCGCGGGTCGGCGCCGCATTTTGCCCGCCCCGATCGGGAGCCGCGGGCGTCTCGTTGATGGGGCCTATCTCAGCGGGTTCGTAGAGCCCCTGCTCGACGCCGCTATTGGAAACGAATTGCGCCGGGAAGATATCGTAGGAGTCGAACGTGTAGTTGTACAGGTACCAGTTGCCGTCACCGGCTTCGACATAATCGACCACATACACGACCTCCCTCGTCTTCCCGCCGTAATCGATGACAGCGGAGCCTTTGACCGTGCGGCAGTTGTTCTTCGCCGAATCGACATACCACTTGCTCGAATCCACTTTCAGGCTTTTGACCTGCAGCGCGCCGTCTTTGCACTTCGACGCCTTCAAATCGTTGAGCAGCGTCTTCTTCAAATCGTTCGCAACCGCCTTCGCGTCCTCGCCGGAGAAGACACCCGCCGCCGTCTTCGGAGACGAGATCGTTGCAGTGGAGGATAGCCCGTCCACCATCGACGGCAGGACGGCAATGCCCCCGACGAGCAGGACGATCGCGAGGATGATCTCGGCGAGCAGCCCCAGCCCGCCCAATACGGTGCCGATAATGCCCATGACGAACGAGGCGTTGGCTTTCTTGTTCTCGTCGGTTGCGCGTTTGACCACCCGCGATTTCCTCAGACCGACGATGCTGAGGATGAGGCCGACCAAGCTCACGCCGAGAGACGCAGTGATGAGCCCCGCCAAGCTCAAGCCGAATCCCCCGGTTTCGATGGGAGCCGGCCGGTAATCGGCGGTCTGCCACTGGGAAGTCGGCGGGACGTTCGCTGGACCCGCCTGGGCCTCGGGCGACGGAGGCGCCGCCTGGGGTGCGGTTCGCATCGTTGGCGCCGGAGGGTAGGCCTGCGCTGCCGCGGGGTTCGACGCAGGAGGGACCGCACCCGGCGGAGGCGGGGCTTGCGAAATCCGAGCGTCATTTTGGAAATTCATCCGGTCATCCATCGTTCTCCTCTCCCTTTTCCCAACCGGGGGCTCTCAAAGGATCGATCGCGCGCCGCGCTCAGACCCGCTTCTCGAGCACAAGGGAGCTGTCGCCCTGATCGTTCGATATCACGAGCTTGCCCCCCTCGATGCTCAGATCCTCGGAGAAGCCGGCGCCGTCCATCATGCATGTGCCCTTGCTATCGCTGCTCGACTCCCATGTCCCCGAAGCGGATTCGTCGCTTGCCACGATCAGCATGGTTCCATCGGAGCGGATCTCCACGTACGCGTTCCACCCCTCCTGCTTAGCCCGCTCGACGTCCTCATGGGTAGTATCGCCGGGTATCTCGTAGAGATCCCAGGTGCCGATGAACGGGGCGGCATGCTGCGCCTGAGGGTTCGCCGATGCGCTGGCCGAGGGGTCCTTTGACTTCACCGCATACGCGGCAGGGAGTTCCGCCCCGTCCTTCGTGAGGACCAGCGTCTGCCCGACCACCTCCATGGTCGCCGTCGAGCCATCGACGGCGAGATCGAAATCGAGGTCCTTGACCTTGAAGCCCGCGTCGGTCTTCTCCCAATCGAACTTCGACTCCCTGCCATCGGTGCTCACCATGCAGGTGCCGTCGGGTTTGACGTCGATGTAGAAACCCTTTTCGTACACTTGGTCGGCGGGCTTGTTCTCCCCCAAGATGACCGCCACCACCGCAGTCCATTTGCCGATGTAGGGGCTTTCGACGCTACTCGAGGAGGAGGTGGGGGCCGAGTTCGATTCGCCTCCGCCGCATCCCGCAAGCGCAAGGCAGCATCCGAGCATCACCAATGCGAGCAAGGTGTACCGTCGTTTCATGAGCGCCCCCTATCCCTCGACGCCTTCAGAGCCTCATTCTCAGCGCAGAAGGCTTTTTCGGCTCACAGTAAGGGTAACTCGCTTTCCACTTGCGATAACCTGCCAGAAAAAGGTATTTCGTGCCAGTTATGGCACGCTTCATGTCATAATGTCGTGGGGAAACGCCATTCCACGCAAAAAGAAAGGTGCGCCATGTTCGCCCAACGCCTTGATTTTGCCATGAAGGTCACCAATACGAGCGCCGCGGCGCTCGGCCGGGCCGTCTCGCTCGATCCGTCGCATGTGAGCCGGTTGCGCAACGGCACGCGTTCGCTGCCGAAGAACCCCGAGTTCCTCTCCCCCATGGCCGCGTTTCTGCGCGAGCGCGCGGAGTCCGAATACCAGCGCGCCGCCCTGGCCGAAGCAGTCGGAATCACCAAATGGCCCGCGGACGAAGCGCACGCCTCCCTTATGCTGGAGCACTGGCTTTCAGGAGCGGCGGAGCGGCAGGGCGTCATCTCGACGATAGTCGATAGCTTCTCGCATTCCCAAAAGGCGGTGGCGCCGGAATCGGGCCGCAGGCCGAAAACGGCGCTTCCACCGGTGAAGAGCCGCTATTACGGCGATGCGGGCAAGCAGGAGGCCGTGCTGCAGTTCTTCACGCTCGTCTTGAAGCACCCCCGCCCTCAGACCCTCCTGCTTCTCAGCGAGGAGAACATGGAATGGCTCTATCGTGACCCGATGTTCACCGCTCAGTGGGCGGAGCTGTTCAGGCAGGTGCTGGCAGCGGGGAACCGCGTGCGCATCGTGCACAGTTTGAAACGTGACCTCACGGAACTGTTCGAGGCGGTTGCGAAATGGATGCCCATCTACCTGACCGGCGCGATCGAGCCACATTACCTCCCCCGCCTACGCGACGGAATATGCCGCCGGACGCTGTTCATCGCGCCCGATACATGCGCCGTCTCGTCGTTCTCCATCGGGGAGGAGACCGACGAGATGCTCAACGAGCTTTTCATCGAGCAAGAGCCGATCCATGCGCTTGAACGCGAGTTCGAGAACTACTTCGCCCTCTGCAAGCCGCTCATGCGCATTTCGCCGCAGGGGGACGCCGAAGGGCTATGGGAGTCCCTGCACGACCTGCTCTCGGCAGGCGGAGATGCGCTCTGCATGGCGGGATCGCCGACGCTGGCCACCATGCCCGAAGACGTGATCGCATCGCTCCAAGAGCGAGCATCGGGCGCACCGATCGCCGAGTCCACCCGCTCGGCGCGCATGTTCGTCAGACAGCTCGCGAAGAAGGCACGCGTGACCCTCGTCGTGCCGCGATCGCCCGCCTGGGCCTTGCCCGACCAGAACGCACGGGATCTGGAAATACCGTGCGCGGGATACTTCGGCTGCAGCGGCATGCTCTACCAAGATGACGAGATGGCAGCTCACATCCGCGCTGCCGACCGCTTCGTCTCGGAAAGCCGGGGCCTCAGAATCGTACGTGCGAGCAAGGTTCCCGCCAACCTGCTCGTAATCGCGCGGGAGAACGTCGGGACGGTGATGATAAAGACCGACGCGCCCTGCATCTCATTCGCGTTCACCGAGCCGACCATGACCAATGCCTTCCGCGAATACCTCGCAAGCATCGCCGGCATATAGGGAAGATGGCGTCGCGAAGACGCAATGGCGCCCAGGAAGCACTGATTTATTGATCGCTTCGTCACCCTCAAGCGAATTAGATGGCAGTCGCCTGAAAAATCTCTGAAAAATTTTCAAGGCATGAGTTGGGACAATGCCTGAAAACGGCAACACGAAATGTCCTATAATCCGAAAAATCACCATCCGAAGGGGCTTGGGCGAATGAAGACTAACTCATCAGTGGTTCCCTAAGGAAGCGCCCGCCGTCACAATCCAGGCGACGGGAACTTCTTTTGCAGCGTTGTCGATCCTGTGCGTGGTGGTCGCCCTGCAAGACCTGCAAAGCCATCGCTGCGAGCCCGCGGCAGTCTTGCCGTTCCGTACCATTCTGCTCCCGCACACAGGGCATTTCGGGGTATTCATGCCCGCAATTGAACCACGGGCAACTTTCAGGGCAGTTTTACAGGGTTTGACCTGGGGTTATGGAGCGATTCATCAACACGTTTTGTCCACCCTCAAAGTTGGTCGCCGCCAACTTTTTAAAGGGAAAAGGGCATCTGGACTGGGGTTACAGCAAAATCCATCAACACGAAATGTCCTTTAACCCCTTCTTTTCCTGGCCATGCGTCCTGGACATGCGTCAGCGCACGCTTCGCCATGCGCTTCCCTTCGCTTGCGAGCTAGGCCTACCTATAGGTTTCAGAGCTGTTCTATGGCACTTGAACTGGGATAACGGTGAAAATCAACGACCCGAAATGACCTATAATCCTATTCCGCGCGGTGAGTTAGTCAACGTAAGGCAACAAACGGAAAACAGGCCAAAGCGTAACACCGCTCTGACCTGCTAATTCCTGGTCGGGTTGACAGGATTCGAACCTGCGACCCCTTGACCCCCAGTCAAGTGCGCTACCAAACTGCGCCACAACCCGATCGATGTAATAGCCGTCCCATCCGAACGGCAGAAGATATACTACCCGCGCGCCATACGGTTTTCAAGGAAGATTTTTCACCTGCTTGGGAAATGCACACTAGATAGGGCGACATTTTTTGAACCTTCGCTCCTTCGCATAGAGGCTTGCGTAGCCAGGATACCTTTCGGCTTTTTCCGGCGGGCCAACTCTCCTGCTTGTTTGCCTTCCCGCAAATATCAAGCAGCTTGTCCCGGGGCGGGGGCGCGGTGGGAAGCTCATACCTTGCTGCGGAAAAACACCCTACCGTCTGCACCTTCCGCCAACCTGCGCGCCGGGACCCATCCCCGATGGGCCAGCTTCGGGGGTTTCCGGCCTTTCCTAACCCTGGAAGGCCGGATGGCGCCCTTCGGGGGCTCATGACTTCAGGTAGTTGCGCGGTCGAGCTGCTATATGGCACGGGGCGGTCCCGCCAGCTGCTCGATGAAGCACCTCTGTGACAATCGACCTGTGACAATCGGACAATTAACCGGGGGGTGCGGACATGACAATCAACCGTGTTGTTTGTCACATTAAGTTGGGGCGTCTGCCCATGTGGTAGCATGCCCAAAGCAGCCTGGTGCGGGTCGCTAGACAGGGAATCGGCTGTGAACCGTATGCGCTGGGTCCGATGAAAAACGTCCGATGAAAAAGGTGGACGGCATGACATCGCAGTTGATTATGACCACCATTCTGTGTCATCCTAAGCTTCATTGAGAAACGCTTGCGAGCGCTTCCGCCACCCCGACCGAACGCAAGGAACCGCATGCCCGACCTGCAGTTCATCATCCATCCCTTGGACCCGATTTTCGACGAGCATTCCAAGGTGCTCGTACTCGGCACCATGCCTAGTCCGGAATCGCGCGAGGCAGGGTTCTACTATGGCCATCCACAGAATAGATTCTGGCGCGTGATGGCGCAGCTCTTCGATGAACCCCTCGCCCGCTCGAACGATGCCCGTCGTTCCCAGATGCTCGCGCATGGCGTCGCGCTGTGGGACGTGTTGGCGCAGTGCGAGATCATCGGAGCATCCGACGCGAGCATCCGCAACCCGAAACCGAACGACCTGAATCCCATTCTAAACGCTGCATCCATACGGGCGATCTTCTGCACGGGAGCCAAATCGTTCGATCTCTATCGTCAACTGTGTGAATCTGCCACCGGAAGGAAGGCCATCAAGCTCCCGTCCACAAGCGCCGCCAACGCGGCAAAAAGGCTCCCCGACCTCGTCGCGGAGTACCGCGCCATACTTCCCTACCTGGCATAGGTCGCGTTAGCGTGGTGGCAAACAATACGGTTGGCTGTCCTAGTTGGCTGTCCATAGTTGGCTGTCCTATTTCATCAGGTCGAGAGTGCGATCGAGGACGATATCCGACAGCTCGGTCTTCAGCATATACGGCAGATGCTCCTCGCCGGTTGCCGTGATCATCCAAATCTCGTTCCCCTCGGTACCGAATGCCTTTTCCGGCCCCACTTCGTTCGCGATGATCATGTCGGCATGCTTCGCGGAAAGCTTCTTCCGCGCGTTCGGCACCACGTCGTTCGTCTCTGCCGCGAAACCAACGACCACTTGGTCGCCGCGTTTCGCACGGCCCATCTCCGCGAGGATATCTGGATTCTGCGACAGCTTGATGGTGGATAACGCCACGTCGTCAAGCCCTTTCTTCAGCTTGTGATCCGCTTCGTCGGTCGGCCGAAGGTCTGCGACCGCCGCTGCGAAGATGGCAAGGTCGCACGAGGGGAACACCTCCGCAACCGCATCGCGCATCTCGCGCGCGGTGCGCACATGCACCACGTTCACGCCTTCGGGAGCATCCACGGCCACCGGCCCGCTCACGATAGTTACCTCTGCTCCGCGACGGGCGGCGGCGGCGGCCAACATGTACCCGGTCTTCCCGCTGCTGAAATTGGTGATGTAGCGGACCGGGTCGATCGGCTCGATCGTCGGACCTGCCGTGATCAGCAGATGCAGCCCTTTCATGTCGCCGATGATCCCCAATTTCGCCAGAGCGCGGGCGACGATCCTGTCCACGTCGGCCAAACGACCCTTCCCCACGTCTCCGCAGGCGAGGTAGCCTTCGTCAACTTCGACGAACTCCACCCCGCGCGATGTGAGCGTCGCCATATTGCGCATGCTGGCGGGATTGGAGTACATGTACTCGTTCGCCGCCGGCGCGATGAGGATCGGCGCGATCATCGCCAGCGCGGTGGAGGTGAGCAGGTCGTCGGCGATGCCGTTCGCAAGCTTCGCCATCACGTTCATCGTGCACGGCGCGATGAGGAGAAGATCCGCCTCATGCGCAAGATGGATATGGGGAATGGGGTCGGCGGGATCGTCGAACATACCGACGCCCACATCCTCCCCGGTCAAAGCCTGGAACGTCAGCGGCGTGATGAAATGGGTGGCGTTCTTGGTCATGACCACCTTCACGCGGACGCCGGCCTTTTGCAGACCCCGCACGATTTCGCACGCCTTATACGCCGCGATGCCCGCGGTCACCCCGACTAATACGGTCTTCTGCTTTTTGCCCATGAGCATCCCTTCGCGTAGTGCCTGCGCTTAGTGTACTACCCCGCATCTCGAACGGTGGGCAATCTCCAGATCATGGAAGAATCGCACGGCGGCGGATTCCACTCCCGGCGCCTTCCGCCAGGCAAATCCGCTCCGATCCAATTCGGATCCCCATGCCCACCCGGAAGAAAGCAGCATCGACCGCTGTTGCCATCTTCCCTTAGGCGAACACCCGTGCCCAACCGCTCCCCTTCTTCTGAGAAAGCCTGCGAGTTGCCACCTGCCACCAGGCGAACACCCGTGCCCACCTGGAAGAAACACCATTTCCCCAGCTTCCCCGGAGCTATCTCCACGAACACCCGTGCCAACCTGGAAGGGGCTCACCGCATCCGATCTGCACGTCCCCTGCCGAACCCGCCGCATGGGGACGATTGCCGCAATCGGGAAAGAATCCGCTCCCCCGCCTCGGTGCGCCCCTGCGAACGCGATGCGAGCTGATCCAGAACCCCTTGCAAATCATGTGGGAACCCATCCCACAGCTCGATGTCCTCACCCGTCATAGGGTGCGTCACCCTCAGGTAGTACGAATGGAGGAATTGCCTTTGCAGTCCCATCTGGGCGGCGGGCTGCCCCCACGAGTACAGGGAATCCCCCACGCAGCAATGGCCGATATGCTCCATATGGACGCGAATCTGATGCGTGCGACCGGTGTAGAGCCTGCATTCCAGCAGCGTGTACCCCTGATCCTTCGGCCCGGCATCGAATCGCTCGAGAGCCGTGAACGTGGTCAACGCGTTGCGAGCAGTCGGCTTGTAGGAGATCGCCATGCGCAGCCTGTCGTAGTCGGCGCGTGCGATCGGCTCATCGATCATGCCGGTGTCGTAGGCCACGCGTCCATGCACGAGCGTCAGATACCGTCGGTCGACATCGTGGACGCGGATGAGCTCCTGCAGGGCATTTCCGCAGTCGTCATCCTTCGCGCACATCATCAACCCGCTGGTGTCCATGTCCAAGCGGTGGACGATCCCCGGCCTGTCGTCACCCTGCACATGGGCGAGGTTGTCCCGCCCGTATCGGAACACCAGCGCGTTCACCAGCGTGCTGCCATAGTGGTTGGGCGCGGGATGCACGCACAGCCCCGCCGGCTTCGACAGGACGAGCATCCATCGGTCCTCGTAGCGGATGTCCAGGGGGATGTCATCCCCGGCAAGGGGAACGTGCTCGACCGCCTCCGCCTCCTCGTACACGATGGTGTCGCCCGCCCGCACCGCGTATTTCTTTGCCGCGGCGGCACCGTTCACGAACACCGCGCCCGCATCGATGCGCTTCGCCGCCTGGCTGCGGCTTTCGTAGCACCCCTGCGCGGCAAGGAAGGCGTCGAGCCGCATGCCCGCCGCATCCTCCGGCACGGCGACGAGCAAGGAGCGGGCCATCAGGATTCGCCCCCGGGTGCGCCGCCCTCCGGCCGCGATCCACGGTCGGCAGCGATCCACGCGATGAAGAACAGGGCGATTCCGCAGGTGACCCCGATGTCGGCAACATTGAACACGGGGAAGTCGATGAAGGTGCAGTTGATGAAATCGGTCACGTACCCCTGCGCGAACCGGTCGACCGCGTTGCCCATGCCCCCGCTAAAGGCGAGCGCGAGCCCAATGCCCTCCAACGCCGTGCCGCCACGCTCGAGCGCGAACAGGAACCAGACGATCGCAGCGCACATGACGAGGCTGAACACGCCCAATGCGACAGTGCTTCCGCCGAACATCCCCCATGCGGCCCCGGTGTTGTGCACGAGGCGGAATTCGAACAGCCCCAACACATCGGGGACGAGCAAAGTCCCCGGGCGCACCACGTCGACCGCCGCCTTGGTGGCGCGGTCGGCTAGAAACCACAGGAGCGCGACCGCGCCGAAAAGCGCGATCGCCTTGCGCGGAATCGGCTTCCTGTCCGTCCTTCCCGGCACTATTCTTCGGAAAAGCCCAGTCCGTCGAGCACGTCGCCGCAGCGTTCGCACACCCCGGGATGATGGGCGTTGCCACCGAGAGGGCGGTGGTTCCAGCAGCGCGGGCATTTCTCCAGCTCGGTCTTGGAAACCGCACAGGAGTATTCGTCCCCGTCACCCGCGGTGAAGGAGACGGCCGCGACGATGAAGAACTCGCTGAAGAACGCGGCGTCGAACTTCTGCAGCACGGGGAGCGCCGCCGCGGGCACCGTGAGCGCCGCCTCGGCCTCCTGGCTCTTGCTGACCAAGCCGGCGGCGCGCGCATCCTCGATGGCCTTCGTCACAGCCTCGCGCGCGGAGAGCACCACATCGAAATCGGAAAGGACCCGATCCGCATCCGCAGGCAGGGTCGGGACGAATCCGTCCACCCGGGGCCATCCGGCAAGCTGGACGCTCTCGGGGCGCCCCGCGCGATCCCGGATCAGGGGCGGATACTGCTGCCACGCCTCCTCCGTGGTGAACGACAGGATGGGCGCGAGCACGCGCACCAGCACCTCGAGGATCTGGAAGACCACCGTCTGGGCCGCACGGCGCAGAGGCGAGTCGACCGCCTCGGAATACAGGCGGTCCTTCAGCTGATCGAGGTATGCGCTCGAGAGCTCACCCACGTAATCGTACAGAACGCGGTACACGCGATGGTACTGGTACGCATCGTAGTAGCCGTCAACCTGTTGGAGGACCTGCGCAAGCCGGGCAAGCGCCCACTGGCCGGCGGGCTGCAGCGCGTCCCATTCGCGCACGGCGCACGCCTCGTCATCGAAATCATCGAGCGAGCCGAGCAGGAAGCGCAACGTGTTGCGGAAGCGGCGGTACGCATCGCTCGTGCGCTTCAGGACGGTCTCGCCCACGTTCACATCGACGGAGTAATCGGTGGATGCGACCCACAGGCGCAGCACATCCGCGCCGTACTTGCCGCACACGACGGCGGGATCGACCCCGTTGCCCTTGCTCTTGGACATCTTCTCGCCGTTCTCGTCCATGGTGAAGCCGCAGCACACCACGCGCTTGAACGGGGCGGTTCCGTACGCCCCCACGCCGCAGAGCAGGCTGCTCTGGAACCAGCCGCGATGCTGGTCGCTGCCCTCCAGGTACATGTCCGCTGGCCAGCGCAGGCGGTCCTGATCGGCTCGGTGCCTCAGCACGCCCACATGGGACACGCCGCTCTCCCACCAGACGTCGAGGATGTCCTTTTCGGGCAGGATATCCGCGCCCGACGCGCCGCACGCGGGACAGCACGTGCCGGCGGGCAGGTACTCCATGGGCTTCTTCGTGAACCATGCGTCGGCGCCCTCGCTGTTGAACAGGTCGATCACCGCGTCGAATGTCTCCTCCGTCGCAATGGTCTCGCCGCATTTGGCGCATGTGAACACCGGGATGGGGACGCCCCAGCTGCGCTGTCGGCTGATGCACCAATCGGGGCGGTCCTCGATCATCGATCCGATGCGGTTCACGCCCCATTGAGGGACGAATTCGACGTTGCGGTGGATCTCGTCGAGTGCCTTCTCGCGCAGGCCGGTGGAATCCATGGAGACGAACCACTGGTTGGTGGCGCGGAAGATGACGGGCTGATGGCAGCGCCAGCAGTGCGGGTAGCTGTGCGAGATGTCCTCGTGCATGATCAGCGTGCCGCGCTCGCGCAGCCATTCGACGATCACGGGATTGGCCTCGTTGACCTCCATGCCGCTGAACGGGCCGCCGGTGCCCATTCCCTCGCCCTCGTAGAAGCGGCCGTCGTCATCGACCGGCATGACCACCGGAACGCCGAACTTCATGCCCGCGTTGTAGTCGTCCACGCCGTGGCCGGGAGCGGAATGCACGATGCCCGTGCCGTCTTCCATGGTCACGTAATCTGCGTAGATGAAAACGCCCGTCGCGCCTCGGTCGCCGAAGATGGGCTGCTTGTACTCGTTTCCGGCAAGATCGATGCCCTTCGCGCTCCACGGCTCGCCGTCCGCGCCCTCCACGAGCGCGTGCTCCCAGCCGAACCGCTCGCAGCACTTCCCCGCCAGCGCCTCGGCGAAGATCGTGGGACGCCCGTCGTGCAGGACCGCGACGTACTTCTCATCGGGATGCAGGATCACCGCGTCGTCGGCGGGGAGCGTCCAGGGCGTCGTGGTCCAGATGGCCACGTCGACGGAACCCGCATACGCCTCCAAGCCGGAGGGCGTGGTGGTCAGCTCGAAGCGCACGAAAATCGCGGGGCTCACCTCGTCGCCGTACTCGATTTCGGCCTCGGCCAGGGCGGTATGGCAGTGCGTGCACCAATGGATGGGCTTGCGCCCGCGGTACACCGCGCCGTCGAGGTACATCTTCTTGAAGACCTCGACGTTGGCGCTCTCGTACGAGGGCTGGAAGGTGAGGTACGGGTGCTGCCAATCGGCGTTCACGCCCAGGCGGCGGAACCCGTCGCGCTGGACGTCGACGAACTTCTCCGCCCATTCGCGGCACATCTTGCGGATGACGGACTGCGGGAGCGCGTTCATCTTCTCCGTGCCGACCTTCTTCTCGACCTCGTGCTCGATGGGCTGGCCGTGGCAATCCCATCCGGGGATGTACGGCGTGAAATACCCGCGCTGGGCGTTGACCTTGTTCACGAAATCCTTGAGGATCTTGTTGAACGCATGGCCGATGTGGATGGGGCCGTTGGCGTACGGGGGGCCGTCGTGGAGCACGAACGGCTCGCCGTCCTTGTTCTTCTCCAGCACCTTATGGTAGATGTCGATGTCATCCCACCACTGCAGGCGCGCCGGCTCCTTTTGCGGAAGGTTCGCACGCATCGCAAAATCGGTCTTAGGCAGGATCATCGTGTTCTTGTACGCGTTGGCCACGGCTTCTTCCTTTTCTTGGCGAATGCATCCGTCTGAATTGCTAACGGCCCATTATAGACTAAGGCCGATTCCCCCGCGTCAGGCAAAGGACGTTCATCTGTTTTTGCACATGTGATACGCTTTGCGAAAGACTTCTGACCCGTAAGGAGCCCCCATGTCCTACACCATCCTCACCGACACCAGCTGCAACCTGCCGGAGGACATCATCGAAGATGCCGGCGTCGAGATCCTGGCGCTGCGCTTCATGAGCGAGGGTGAGGAGTACACAAGCTACACCAAGGGCGTGGCGACCGACCTGAAGATGTTCTACCAGATGATGCGCGAGGGGAGGACATTCACCACGAGCCTGCCCAACCAGCAGACGTCGGCCGAGATCATCCGCGGCATCCTGGGCCGGGGCGACGACCTGCTGTACATAGGATTCTCCAGCGGGCTATCGGGCACCTACGAGGCAACGGTGAACCTGATCAACAACATCTCCTCCGAATACCCGAAGCGCAAGGTGTACACCTGCGACACGCGCGGCGCCTCGTTGGGCGAGGGCATGCTGGTGCGCTACGCCATCGACATGAAGGCGGCGGGCGACCCCATCGAGGAGGTCCACGCGTGGCTCGAGGAGCACCGCTTCCACCTGGCCCATTGGTTCACGGTGGACG
>NZ_JANIPD030000015.1 GCF_024609215.1 Curtanaerobium respiraculi
CATTCGCGGCACTCGCGCTCGCGTGGCTGCTCGCGTCGAATGCCCTGGGCACGACCTATGTGAACCTCCTGCTGGTGCAGGTTGCCCTCGCGGTCATCTTCAGCGCGGCGTCGACGTACGTCTTGGACCGTCACCTCGATCTGAGGTGAGCACGTCGCCGGGGGCCACGTCCTACAGCTGGCCTCCCGGCGGGCCTCTCCCGCGCTGGCATGAAGGCATGGGATGGGCATGATCACTTCGTCCGGGCCGCCATGCCGGGAGAAGGTTTTGTCTGCGCACAGCCCTGGGAGATAGGGAAGGCGCTTTCCGCCTCCCGTGCTAGAATGCAGGACATGCTTGCATCCGTTTTAATAGTCGAGGATGACGCCGACCTCAGCACGATCATGGCAACGCGCCTTTCCAAGGCGGGCTACGGTTGCACGCAGGCCTATTCGGGCACCGAAGCCGCGCTGCGGCTCGAAGCGCATGCCTTCGACCTCGTGGTCACCGACCTCATGCTACCCGGCGCCTCGGGGGAAGAGCTCGTGGGCGCCATCCGCGCACAGGGTTCGCATGTCCCCGTTCTCGTCACGTCGGCGCGTGCTGCATCGGCCGACAAGGTTGCGCTGCTGCGCCTCGGCGCCGACGACTACCTCGCGAAGCCCTTCGATCTTGACGAGCTTGAGGCGCGCGTGGCGGCGCTCCTACGCCGTGCTGGCAAGGACCTGGCGGCGCAGGGCACGGGCCTGACGGCTGCGCTTTGCGCAGGCCGCTGGAGGATCGATCGCGAGGCACGCATCTTTTCCGTGGACGGGCGGGACATCCCGCTGACGCGCATCGAGTTCAACATACTCGAGCTGCTCGCCTCGCACCCCCGCAAGGTGTTCACAAAGGCGGAGCTCTACGAACTCGCCTGGGGTGAGCCATACGCCGCCGACGACAGCACCGTGAACACGCATATCTCCAACATCCGCGCCAAGCTGCGGTCCACGGGCGCCGATTCATACATCCAAACGGTCTGGGGCCTGGGATTCAAATTGAATGCCAGCTGAGTATGGCCGCCTTTCCTCAAACTTTCTTAAGACCTGCTTGGAACTTGCTTGAACAACCGTGTCTAACGTGTATTCACGACAGGGAACGCTTGCAGGAGAGGAAGGGTTCATGAGTACTGAATACGCGATACGGACGCACGGGCTCACCAAACGCTATGGCGCGCAGGCCGCCGTGGACGAGCTGGACATGCACGTGCCGCGCGGATCCATCTACGGGTTCGTCGGGCGCAACGGCGCCGGCAAATCGACCACGATGAAGATGCTCGCCGGCTTGGCCGCGCCGACGGAGGGTACCATCGAGCTGTTCGGCGGAGATGCAAGGCGCTACGCCGACCCGATCGGGGTGATTATCGAGGAGGCGGGGGTGCTGCCCAACTTGGACGCATATGCCAACCTCATGTCCAAAGCGCTTGCGATGGGCGTGGCAAACGCGCATGCCCACTGCGCCGAGCTGCTCGAGCTCGTCGACCTCGCCGGAGTGGGGCGCAAGAAGGTGCGCGGGTTCTCGCTGGGCATGAAACAGCGGCTGGGCCTGGCGCTCGCGTTCGTGGGCACCCCCGACCTGCTGCTGCTCGACGAGCCGCTCAACGGGCTCGACCCCGAGGGCTCCCGCTCCATGCGCTTGCTGCTGGCCCGCCTGCGCGACGAGCGCGGCGTGACGATTCTCATCAGCTCACACGTGCTCGACCAGCTCAATCGCGTGGCCGACCGCTTCGGCGTGATCTCCGACGGGCACATGGCAGCCGAGTTCACCGACCGGCAGATGCAGGAGGCCTGTGGCGAGTTCATACGCGTGGACACCTCCGACAACCCGCGTGCGCTCGCGCACATCGAGGAGGCGCTGCCCCAGGCAACGGTGCGCGTGGAGCATGGCGGCGCGCTCAACGTTGGCGGCGTGAACGACACGCAGGCCATCGCTCGCACATTGCAGGACGCGGGGCTTGTGATCCTCGAACTCTCGCCCGTGCGGCGCGATATCGAGGATTTTTTCCTGGAGATCATGGAGAAGGGGGCTCGCCATGCTTAACCTGCTGAAATCCGACCTGTACCGGCTCGTCCACGGCAAGATGCTGTGGGTGCTCATTGCCGTGATGGCCATCGGCGCAGCATTCGTGGTCGCGATGTCATGGTTCGTCAGCACCGACACGTTCAGGGAGATGGCGATGCAGAGTGCGAGCTCGGGAGGTCAGGGAGGCACGGGAATTTCGGTAGGCGTGCAGTCATCGGGAGGCGCGGACATTACCGCCATCGATACCATCGACGCCACGACAGTGCCCGGCCTCACCTATGTGGCCGGCGGCACGATTGTAGGCGGTGGGTTCATCGTGTTGCTGCACGGCCTGTTCACCGCCCTCTTCCTCTCGTCCGACGTCAGCACCGGCTTCTTGAAGGGCGTGCTTGCGGCACGGCGCAACAGGATGGCCTACTATCTTGAGAAGCTGCTCGTCATCGAGCTCGTCGCGCTCGCGTTCGTGGTAGTGGGGGTCGCCACCTGTGCCATCGGCACCACGGTTGCTGGCTTCACGTTCACCGATCCGGATTCCATCGGCATCCTGCTGGCTTGGATGGCGCTTTCCTGGCTCATCGCATGCGCCTACGCCTGCATCGTCGCCCTCATCACGTGGATCACGAGAAGCGTCGTCGCCGGTACCGTGACGGCAGTCGGCATCACCATGGCAGAAGGTATCGTCCAGTCGGTCTTGGGTTCGCTGTTCTCCGGCTCGACCGTGGCGGGCGCCATCGCGGGCTGGCTGCCCCTCACAAGCGCTGGGCTGCTTGGCGCCGGCTCGGGTTTTCTGTCCGCCGCCGCGCCGGCAGGGGAGGTGATCACGCCGCTTGCCCATGTGTTGATCACGGGAATCGTCTGCGTTGCCGTCTTCGGTTGCGCATCGCTCACGATCGCCCGCAAGAGGGACGTCTAGCATGGATCCCGTCGTCCTCATAGCTGCCTTCGCTGCCGGCACCGTGCTCGCCGGCGGCATCGTCAGCTGGCGTTGGCGGCGGGAGCTCGCGCGCATGACCCGCTTCCTTCTCGAACGAGACGCACAGAGCAACGTGCGGCTGCATACGGAGCTGCCGGGGCGGGCAGAACGGGAGCTCGCGCTCAGCATCAACCGGCAGCTCGACGACGCGCAGCTCGAGCGCATCGCCGCCGCGCGCCACGCGGCCGCCTTCCAACGAGATCTCGAATCGCTTTCACACGACATCCGCACCCCGCTTGCCGGGGCCAAGGGCTACCTCCAGCTTGCCGGCGACGAAGAGGATGCCGTACGGGCGCGCCGCTATCTGGAAGCGGCCGAGGAGCGCCTCGATAGCGCGAACGAACTCGTCGAGGCGCTGTTCTCCTACACCAAGTCGCTTGATGACGATGTGGAGCTCAAACTGCGGCCCGTTCTCGTTCTGCCGCTGCTCTCGCGCGTGCTCGTCGGTCAGTACCCCGCATTCGAGGCGCGCGGGTGGCAGCCGACCGTCTCGTTCGCCGACGAGGGCTGCACGCTCGATGCCGACGAGGAAGCCCTCGCGCGCATCTTCGATAATCTTGTGGCGAATATGCTGCGCCATGGCGTCTCCGCGCCGCGCATTGTCCAATCCGGGCACGATGTGGATTTCAAGCTCGCTTTCGAAAACGAGGTGGCCGACCCTGTCTCAATCGATACGAACAGGCTCTTCGAGCGCTTCTACCGGGGTGACAGCACCCGGAGCGCCAGCGGCTCGGGGTTGGGCCTTGCCACTGCCCGCCAGCTTGCCCAGCGGATGGATCTGGAGCTTTCGGCGGAGCTCGACGGGCGCGTCCTGCGCATCAGCTTGGCGTAGGATCCACGCGCTCAGGGCGTCCGAGACCGTGCCGGGGCAAGTGAAGCCGGGCGGTTGCGCGTCGAAGATGCGTCGTATGGCGGGGGAGTTGAGACGCCTGGAGGCCGAGGGGGAATTTCTCGCGGCGCTCGGCAGGGTGTCCTGGATTCCGGGCTCGGGCACTTGTTTCCATGCCCATCAACATGGTGGTACGATTCGCATATGCAATCACAATGACTTCGGAGTGCGCAGGAATCGCATGAGGGGCTTCTCGGACGGCGACCATAAGGATTTCGGCAAGGATGCCCTGCCGGTGCTCTCGCGCGCCTGCCATGAGCTCTCGTGGCTCTTGGATCGCGATTACTCGCGCGACACGGCGCGTGACTTCGTGGGCGACCGCTACCAGCTCACCGCCAGGCAACGCCTCTTCATGGCCCGTGCGGTGTCCGGAAAGGCCGCCGCGAGCGGTCGGGAAGCCAAGCGCTTGGATAAGCGAAGCCTTGCCGGGAAGAACGTCCTCGTCGACGGGTTCAACGCCATAGTCACGTTGGAAGTCGCGCTCTCGGGCGGGCCGATCGTTTCTTGCGAGGACGGCACGGTGCGCGACCTGGCGGGCATGCGCGGCGCGTACCGTCCGTGCGATCGGACCGGTGAGGCGATTCGCATGCTCCTCGCATATTTCGCCGGAATCGGTGCGGATAGCGTCGGATTCCTCATAGATGCGCCGGTGTCCAACTCCGGCAGGCTGCGCGGCATCGTCCTTCGGGAGGCCGTGTCCTTCGGGGGAGTGCGGGTGACCGCCGGTCTTGAGCGCGATGTCGATGCAGAGCTCTCCGCGAGCAGGGACGTCATCGTCACCAGCGACAGCGCCATCCTCGATCGGTGCGCGGCGTGGTCGAATGCCGTGGCCGAGATCGTGGGCGGCCTCGGCGGGGTTTGGATGATCGACGCTATGCCGCCATCGCAAGGGTTCGCGGCGCCACCGCATGAAAGCTAGATCCGAGGCCTCGCGCGCACCTTGTCCGGATGCCAACCTTGATTCAAAAGGGCGGGGATGGTTTCCATATCGCGCCAAATCCCGTCAACCGTCGCCAACCGTGGCGAGCCATTCCCCGTTCCCCGATCCCGCCCCATTTCACGATGCTCCATCAAATGGAGGAATGGAAGCGGTAGCTATGTTCCCGTTGCCGCCGACCATTTACGACACCTGTCGTCCAAATGGAATATTTTCAGCCAGTCGGGATGATTCCGCCTCCTGCATGCCCTATGCTTATCGATAAATGTTAGCAATACCTAACTTATGTAGGGGGTACCTCGATGCCGTCAAGCAAAGAAGCCGTCCAACAACCAGCTCCTTCGACATCGAGGGCGCTTAAAGGCCGCGACCTCATCTCCATCGGCATCTTCGCCGCGCTTTGGTTCGCCATCAGCATGGTGTTCATGCTGATCAGCGGTATTTCCCCCTACATCTGGGTTATGCTTCCCGCCATCGATGCGCTTTTCTGCGCAACCCCGATCCTCCTGCTTTGCGCACGCGTGCAAAAGCCGGGCGCGCTTCTCGTCATCGGCATCGTTTTCGGTGGGTTTTGCTTTCTCTCGGGATCGTTCTCGCCCTATATCCTCGCCTTGTTCGTCGGCGGCACCATCGTCGGCGAGGCTATCCGTTACATCACCCATTACACCAACTTCATGGGTAACGCGTTCGCCTACGCATTCTTCTCCCTCGGCATGTGCGGCAGCCCGCTTCCCATATGGACGCTCGGGCAATCCTTTTTCGACCAGATGCTCGCACAGGGCATAAGCGCCGAATATGTCGGGCAACTCAGCGGCATCGCCACGACCCCGACGCTCGTTCTCATGTTCGCGTCTACGCTCGTCTGCGGCGTTTTAGGCGCCTACCTCTCGCGCGTGCTCTTCAAGAAACACTTCGCGAAAGCCGGAATGATCTGATGTCGCAAGTTGGCATCGGCCGACATACCCTTGGCCGCCGCCCCAAGAGAGGGGTGCTCGATCCGGACCCACGCACATACGTGGGTCTGCTCGTGCTATTCACATTCAGCGCATTCATGGAAAAGAGCTTGGCTGTCGAACTTGCTCTCGTCTTGAGTATCGCGCTGCTTCAGGCGCTGTGCGGCCATGCGAAGATGGCGGCGGTATTTCTCGCAGTGTATGCAGCCTTGCTGGGAACGCTCTACTTCGCATTTCCCCACATGCAGATGGCCGCTGCAACGACTTTGCTCTTCAGTTTCACGCTCAACCGCAAAATCTACCTCAGCCTGATGGTGGCGGTGCTCATGGCATGCGAATGTTCGGTGCATCGTGTCGCTGCCGGTCTCTATAAGATGCACATGCCGAGGCAAATCGTCATTCCTGCGATGGTCACCCTGCGTTATCTTCCCACCCTTGCGCACGAGGTTGGCCGCATCCGCGACGCTATGCGGCTACGCAGCATTCCACGCGCCGAACGCATCGAGGCCTTCACCGTGCCGCTTATCATGTCCGCAACCTCGACCGCGGACGAGCTGTCTCGGGCGGCGACATGCCGCGGCATCGAGAATCCCGCTCTGCCCACCGACACCGAACGATTGCGCATGCACGCGTCCGATTGGGCGATTCTCGCATTCGGTGCCATCGCGTTATCCCTCGTTCGGTTCTGGGGCGGATCGTATTGATTGAAAGTGGTCCCATAATCAGGCTCGATGATCTTGCCGTGCATGCAGGTGGATCGGCGAGGAACGTCGCCGGCAACCTTATCCAGGACGTGAGCTTGGACATCGAACCGGGCGAGTGCGTTTTGCTTTGCGGCCCATCGGGTGCGGGAAAGACCATGGTCACGCAATGCATCAACGGCATCGTCCCTCACTTCGAGCTTGCGCTGGCACGTTCGGGGGAAGTTGAGGTCTGCGGCCATGACCCTGCGATGGCAGAGATGTACGAGCTTGCCGATCATGTCGGGAGCGTCTTCCAAAACCCCAAAAGCCAGTTCTTCAACCCGACCTCCACCGATGAGCTCGCGTTCGGCCTTGAGGCGTCCGGGGCCGATATCGACTATATCGAGCGGCGCGTGAACGCCGTCGTTGCCGATATGGGCATCCAACACCTGCTCTTTCGCGATGTCAACCGCATGAGCGGTGGCGAGAAACAGAGCTTGGCGCTCGCTTCCGTGGCGCTTTCCGACCCCGACGTCTATGTACTCGACGAGCCTACGGCAAACCTCGACGAGTCAGCCGTGCGCGTGCTGCACGACCAGCTGCAAGGAATTCGTTTCCGCGGAAAGACCATCGTCATTTCCGAGCACCGGCTCTATTTCACAGCCGACCTCATCGACAGGGCGATATTGTTGGAGAACGGCCGTATCAAGTGCCAGCTGACGGCAGAGGAACTCCGCAACCTGGATGCAGTCCAGCGTGAGGAGCTCGGATTGCGTGCCGTGACCGCCGAAGATGCGCTTGCGCTGCCCCTGCGCACGGCAAGCGCAAACGGAAGTGCGCTGCGCAACGGTCTTTCCCTGCGGAACTTCACATGCAGGCGCAAGAGTAAAGCCGTGTCGAAGCCCGTTGATCTCGATGTCCCGCGAGGTCGCGTCGTGGGTATCATGGGATCGAACGGGACGGGCAAGACCAGCCTGCTGCGTGCAGTTTGCGGGCTGGAAAAATCAGGTGGCCGCCTGTGCGTGGACGGGCGGGAGCTCAACGCAAAAGCACGCAGGAAATGCTGTGCGATGGTCATGCAAGACGTGAATCATCAGCTCTTCAGCGACAGCGTCCTCTCGGAATGCCTCCTCGCAGGATGCAGCGAAGAGGAGGCCCGCACCATGCTCGCATCCCTCGACTTGGGGCATCTCGAGCAGCGCCATCCCATGGCGCTCTCGGGCGGGCAAAAGCAGCGGCTCGCCATTGCATGCACCCTCCTTTCCGGCAGGGGCGTGCTCGTGTTCGACGAGCCCACCAGCGGGCTTGACCTTGCCCACATGCGCGAGGTGAGCGCGCTCGTGCGCCGTGTGGCGGAAAGCGGGGTCGCCATCCTCGTGGTTTCGCATGACTGCGAGTTCGTGCGCGAATCTTGCGATAGCGTGTTCTATATGGAGAGAGGTCATGATGTATAGACCGCAGGCGACCAAAGACATGCTCGACAATATAGTCAGCGAGCAGAATTCTTCGGGCGACCATATGGAGGTGGTGACCGAAGGGTCGCGCAGCATCCTGCGCATAAGCAACGAAACCGGCTCGGGCACGATGCTCTTCCACAACATCTTCCCGGGAATCGCCGTCTCCTTCAACGACTTCCACATGCAACGCTGCGTCACGGGCGTGCACTCGGCGGCAAAACCGCTGTGCATCGATCATTGCCGCGAAGGACGCATGGAGCAGCCTCTCCACGGCGGCACGTACGTGTACGTCGAAAAAGGCGATCTCAAGCTCGACGATCGATCCCACCATGAGGGCGTCTTTGAGCTGCCGCTCTCGCGATACAGGGGAATCTCCGTCTCCTATGACCCAGATGAGGCGCAAGCCTCAATCGACAAGGTCATCGGAGCAGGTGTGGTGAGTCTCGCTGAGATGAAGAACCGCTTCTGCGTAGATGGCATGCCCATGGTCCTGCACGAGGTCCAGGGTGCCGAGCATATTTTCTCCGAGATGTACGCAGCGCCCGAAGGCGTGCTCGACGCGTACTTGCGCGTGAAAACGATAGAGCTCGCGCTGTTCTTGGAGGGCCTCGTCCCCAATGCCTCCACCGACCGCCGCCCATACCTCTATCGCTCCCAGGTTGAGAAGGTGCGCGCCGCGCGCGACCTCATGGTCGACGACCTGACCCGCGAATACACGATCGCCCAGCTCGCCGAGCGTTTCAACATGCCCACTACGGCTTTCAAGGCTTGCTTCAGGGGCGTCTACGGGATGCCTCCCGCCACGTATCTGCGCGCGTACCGCATGCAGCAAGCCGCAGACATGCTCATGAACACGAGCCTGAAGATCGCGGATGTCGCCGCCTCCGTAGGCTATGGCAGCGCCTCGAAATTCACGCAGGCATTCCGCGACGTGATGGGCGCCACTCCGAGCAGCTGGCGCAAAACCCAGCATCCGTATGCCCTGAAACAGGCGTACGGGGGCAAGATCCCGTCTAAACGGGATAACTTTGCCTAATCGAATCAAGCTTTTGCGAGACAAGCGATACGCTCATGCAAAAGGATATTAGATCGATCTAACTATTGAAATGAGCCATGCCGTGAGTCGAAAAAAACAAGGAGCTGAGAAAGCCATAAGGGGCGAATCGCCAGACGGTAGCCGCAAGGACACGAGCGGCTGGCTTTCCACGCTCCTCCATTTTGCCGCGCGCTGCAAGGGGCGCATGGCGATCGCAGAGCTGATGTCGATCATAAGCGTGCTCCTGCAGCTCGTCCCATTCTACGCGATCTATCGCATCATCGAGGCAGTCATCGCTGCGCCTGCAGCAGACCTGGGGGGCGCCGTCATGCTCTGGGCGCTTGTCGCGATCGGATCGCATGTCGTGAGCCGAGTCAGCTTCGGCTTCTCGACGATCAACGCTCACATCAGCGCCTACACCATCCTTGCCGAGCTGCGTGAGGAAGTTGCCACGAAGATGATGCGCGCCTCGCTTGGCACCGCTCAATCCAAGAGCATCGGCAACCTGAAGAACTTGGTCGTCGACCGCATCGAATCGATCGAAGTGCCGCTCGCGCATATGATTCCCGAGCTTTCAGCGAATCTATTGCTTGCCATCGGCATCGCCATATGGCTCATCGTGATCGATTGGCGCGTTGCGCTCTCGTGCTTGGCCACCCTTCCTATCGGCCTTGTCGTCATGGCGCTGGGGATGCAGGGCTACTACAAGATGTACGACCGGTACCTTGCGCTGCAGGATGCCGTGAACACCGCTATGGTCGAATACATCGAAGGCATCCATGTGGTGAAGGCGTTCAACCAGACGACTGGCAGCTATACCAAGTTCGCAGACGCCGTTCGCAGCTTCAAGGACTTCACGCTCATGTGGATGAGGACATCGTGGGTTGCGCAGAGTTTGGCGATGTCCGTGATCCCAACGACGCTTCTGGGCGTTGTGCCGGTAGGTGTTGCATTGTACCTGGGAGGTGCGCTCACCCCCGCCGAGTTCGGTCTCGCCTGCATCCTCGCTTTCGCGATCGTGACGCCGGTGACGTACCTCGGCGCATCATTCAACGAGATGAACTTGCTCAAGTACGCCATCGCGGACGCACGCGAGTTTCTGGACCTTCCCGAGCTCGCTCAGCCGGACGGGCCCGCGCAGGTGCGGGGGAGATCCGTGCATATGGAAAACGTGCGCTTCTCGTATTCCGAGGAGGTCGAGATCCTCCACGGCATCAGCCTCGAGGCGCCCGAAGGCAGCGTGACCGCACTCGTGGGGCCGAGTGGTTCGGGCAAGTCCACCCTTGCGCGGCTGATCGCACGGCATTGGGATGTCTGCAACGGAAGCGTTCGCATTGGCGACGCCGACGTGCGCGACATGACGCTCGACCAGCTCTCTAGCATGGTGAGCTTCGTCTCGCAAGACGGATTCCTCATCGACGGCACGCTGCGGGAAAACCTGCGTCTAGGCAAGCCGGATGCGGCGGACGAGGAGATCGACGCCGCCGCGCATGCCGCGAGTTGCGACGAGTTCGTAAGCCGCCTGCCGCTTGGATGGGACACGCCCGCAGGCGAGGCGGGGCATGCGCTCTCCGGCGGCGAGAAGCAGCGCATCTGCATCGCGCGCGCCATCTTGAAGGACGCTCCCATCGTCGTGTTCGACGAAGCGACGGCATTTGCCGATCCGGAGAACGAGGCGCGCATCCAGCAGTCGGTGGCGCGCCTTGCCCGGGGGAAGACGTTGATAGTCATCGCGCACCGCCTCTCGACCATCGCGTCCGCCGACCGCATCTACGTCATCGACGCAGGCGAGGTCGCGGCCGTGGGAACGCACGAGCAGCTGCTTGCGGAGAACGGACTCTACGCCAGCATGTGGAGGGCGCATATCGGGGCTGCAGCCTGGGCTGCAAGCTCGCACGGCGCGAAAGGCGCTGGCGCAACCGCGCGTGCTGTCGAAACCGCCAGGGGAGGGGATGCCGAATGATCAAGGCGTACAGGAGGATCATCGCCTGGGTGGGAACGATGAGGGGCCGCGTGTACGGTGGATTCGTGCTCTCGATTTTCACCGCGATCGCGACTGCGGTCCCGCTTTTCGCAGCCGCATGGGTCTTGGGCCGGCTCGTAGATGATGCCCGCGGCGAGGCACGTGTCGACGCCGGGCTCATCTGGCTTTCCCTCGGCATCATCGCAGGCTGCGTACTCGTGCGCTTCGCGTTCGAGTACGCTAAGCACCGCGTGCAGGAAAGCGTCGGCTACGAACGCGCCGCAATCACGCGCCTCGATGTGGGCGACGTGCTCAAACGCGTGCCGCTCGGCTATTTCCAGAGGGTGAAGACCGGAGACATACTTTCGACGGTCACCACCAATCTGAATATCCTCGAGCTCGAAGGCGTGCGTCAGGTGGATGCCGCGCTCGGCGGATACACCAGCGCCGCGATCATCACGCTGTGGCTGCTTTTCGTTTGCCCGGCTGCGGGCCTTGTCTCCATCGCTGCCGTTGCATTGGTTACGATAACGCTCGTCATCATCAATCGTACGAGCGCACGGCTCGCCCCTGCCGCGAAGACCGCCACCGAGCGTCTTTCCGGCGCCGTGGTCGAGCTGCACAACGGATTGGGCACCGCGAAGTCGTATGGGACGAGCGGCGCCGTGCGCAAGCCATACGACACGGCTGTCCGCTCCCTGCGTAAAGCCCGCATCGACATCGAATTCGGATTCACTCCACCCAACATCGCGCACAAGACGATCCTGCAAGTCGCCTCCGTGGTGCTCGTGGTCGTAGCGGTTGCGACATTTGCCGCAAGCGGCATCGAGCTGTGGGAGTCCATCGCCGTCGCGTTCTTCTCGACGAGCATCTTCGGGGCGATTGCAAGGCTGACCGACTCCGCGCACATGTTCGGCGATATCAACGAGGCGCTCGACCGCTTGAGCGCAATCGAAGAGGCCGACTTCATCGACGAGGATGGTCGCGAGATCGAGCTTGAATCCTTCGATATCGAATTCGAGAACGTGAGCTTCGCCTATGACGATCGCGAGGTGCTGCATGATGTGAGTTTCTCGGCGCCCGAGGGCACGACCACCGCGATCGTGGGGCCATCCGGTTCGGGAAAGACGACGCTTTCGAACCTCATGGCTCGCTTTTACGACGTGAACGCGGGCGCAGTGCGCATCGGCGGGCACGACGTGCGCGAGTTCACGGTGGATAGCCTGCTCCGCAATTTCTCGATGGTCTTCCAGGACGTGTACCTGTTCAACGATACCATCGAGGCGAATATCGCCTTCGGCACTACCGGCGCGACCCGTGAGATGGTGGTAGAAGCGGCCAAACGTGCGCGTTGCGACGAGTTTATCCGAGCTCTGCCGGATGGTTACAGCACCGTCGTGGGCACGGGTGGCAGCACCCTTTCCGGCGGCGAGCGCCAGCGCATCTCGATCGCCCGCGCCCTGTTGAAGGATGCTCCCATCGTCGTGCTCGACGAGGCCACCGCCTCCATCGATCCGGAGAACGAGCGGCTCATCCAGCAGGCGCTTACCGAGCTCACGGTAGGGAAGACCGTTGTCGTCATCGCCCACCGGCTCGCAACCATCGAGCAAGCGGACAACATATTGGTGGTCGAAGATGGGCGGATCGCCCAGCAAGGCACCCACGAGAAGCTCATGGAGCAGGAAGGCACGTACCGCCGCTTCGCCGAGGCGCGCGCCGCAGCAGAGGGATGGCGCATCGCATAGATGGCGCCAACCTTAGCCGCCATGACGGAATGGCCCCGAATCAATCGCTGCCAGCGCTTTAAGATCAACTCTTCTTCAGGGATTCGAGCTCTTCTTTTAGAGCCCTTCGATCAAGGTATCGCTCCTCAAGGTTGCTTACAATGTTCATAGCGTCAGATGTCCCGAAAAGGCTCTGGTACTTCTGGATGAGGCTTCAGGCATCACGATAAACCGACCTGCTGCTCGATCACTATCCATTTGGCAATCTGCAAACCATTGGAGCTGATAATAGTGTCGATTTGCAATCTGGGAGATGCAAAGCATGGAGCGCTGGTGCAATCAGATGAGCCATCGTCTCTACTGGAAAAAGGTCGCGACCCCTTCTTTTCCGGTTACACTATCACTGGGGCGGTGACGCTGCATCGCTATATCATGGGTGATCGCACGCAGGTGCCCGCCGACTCCGACGAGTATTTTGCGCAGGAGGGAAGATGATGTACCTAGGCACTTACGAGAGTCCCGTGGGAACTCTCACTCTGGCAAGCGACGGGCCGCATGTGTGCGGGCTCTGGCTCGACGGCCAGAAGTATTTCGAGGAGAAGCTTGCCGTCCGCGTGGGTGCTGCCTCCGACGAGCGCGTGGAAGGCGAGCGCGCACGCGATGCGTCGCCAGCCCTACGCGCGGCTTTCGTCTGGCTCGATACATACTTCGAGGGACGCGACCCAGGAAAGCTGCCGCCGATTCAGCTGCATGGCACTCCGTTCCAGGAGCGGGTGTGGGCAGAAATCGCGAAAATCCCCTATGGATGCCTCGCCACGTACGGCGGCATCGCGAAGGCGCTCGCTGCCGAGCAAGGCGATGACGCGAAGATGTCCGCGCGCGCCGTCGGCGTGGCTGTCGGCCGCAACCCGTGTTCCATAATCGTGCCGTGCCACCGCGTTGTGGGATCCACGGGGAGCTTGACCGGGTATTCGGGCGGCATCTCCCGCAAGGTGAAGCTGCTCAAGCTCGAGGGCGTCGACACGAGCAGGCTCAAGGTGCCTACCCGAGGCACCGCGCTGTAGCCCGGTTTTCGCATGGGAGGCCGGCAGAAGATGGCAGAGAGATACTTTCCCTATGGCGATGAGGAAGTCGCCTATCTGAAGGCACGGGATAAGAAGCTGGCCCCGGTTATCGATCAGATCGGCCACGTGTGCCGTGCGATGGATGGCGATCTGTTCGGCTCCGTCATGCACCACATCATCGGCCAGCAAGTTTCCACCGCGGCGCAGCAGACCGTGTGGAAGCGCATGCGAGAGGGGCTTGGAGAAGTTTCTGCGGTCGCGGTTGCCGCGTCGAACGCGGACGAGCTCCAGGCGTTCGGCACGACGTTCCGCAAGGCGGATTATATGCTCGATTTCGCGCGGAAAGTGGATTCGGGCGAGTTCGACCTCGATGCCGTGCGTTCCATGCCTGATGAGGACGCGATCGCCGCCCTCTCATCGTTGCGCGGCGTGGGGGAATGGACGGCCGAAATGATCTTGCTATTCTGCCTGGGACGTCCAGACATCCTCAGTTTCAAGGATCTGGCGATCCAACGCGGCATGCGCGCGGTCTACCACCATCGAGAGATCACCCGCGAGCAGTTCGAGAGATATCGTCGTCGCTACAGTCCCTACGGTAGCGTTGCGAGCCTGTACCTCTGGGAAGTCTCCCGCGGCGTCATTTCCGGGTAAGGCGTCTATTGCGCGAGTTGTCGGGCTGGTTGTTCTTCAGGATTTTGCGCACAGGTTCTCCCTGCGAACGTTGCTTCCGCTTGCGGGTTCTTCCGTTGCCGTCGGAGGGGGAATCCACTGCACGCAGAATGTTGTCAGGTAGGGCAGTTTGTCGCGAAAATCTCCTCTTGAGTTCGGTTACCGTGTCGCACCATCGTTTCAGGCGTTCTCCTCATATCGCCGGATACGGTTATCGGCGATTCGGTTATGCGTCATCTGACATGTACGAACCGAGCGACCCATCATATAGTTACGCTTGCAAATGGTAGAGCGGAAATGGTAAAGGCAGTTGGACTGGTCGGCGCAACCTTAAAAGCTCTTTGCCGCCACGATCGCGAAGAGGGCGAAGCCCCACATCACCTGGGCGAGGACTTTCATCCTCTTCGCCGCCTTTTCGATTTCCGCGTCGATCATTGCCATGTCTCCCTTCACGAGCTGGTCTATGGAGACGTCGAATAGGTCGCTCATCAAAAGCAGACTCTGCACGTCGGGATAGGTCTTGCCCGTCTCCCAGTTGGAAACGGTCTGGCGCAAGACGAAGATGGCGCGCGCCAGACCGTCCTGGGACATGCTCCTGTCCCCGCGATGCTGTTTGATGAGGTTTCCGAGTTCCATGCGTTCCTTTCCGAGACGACGGCTCCGCCGTCCTGCTCCTGAAGATAGGGATATCCTACGGCATGCGCAGTCCAATGGGTTTGGCAGGGGCCCGTTTCAGGGTCTTTCGCTTTGCAAAATGTCTTTTACAGCTTTCTCACCCGGCGTTTTACCAATTCGAGGCTGAGGTGCTTCATCGAGCAGCTGGCGGAACCGCCCCGTGCCATATAGCAGCTCGACCGCGCAACTACCTGAAGTCATGAGCCCGCGAGCTCGGCTCCGGCCGATCGGTCGGGCCGGGCCAACTTCGGGGGTTTCTCGCCTTCTCTCTGCCTGGGATCTCCGCGCTGGAACAAGGGCGGCTCCGTTTCCCCAGCTCTCGGGCTTGCCGGCCGGCTCCCCTTCGGTTCCCCAGCTTCCGGAAAAGCCGGAAACTCCCGAAGCTGGCCCCCGAAGGGCGCCATCCGGCCTTCCAGGGTTAGGAAAGGCCGGAAACCCCCGAAGCTGGCCCATCGGGGATGGGTCCCGGCGCGCAGGTTGGCGGAAGGTGCAGACGGTAGGGTGTTTTTCCGCAGCAAGGTATGAGCTTCCCACCGCGCCCCCGCCCCGGGACAAGCTGCTTGATATTTGCGGGAAGGCAAACAAGCAGGAGAGTTGGCCCGCCGGAAAAAGCCGAAAGGTATCCTGGCTACGCAAGCCTCTATGCGAAGGAGCGAGGGTTCAAAAAAACGTCGCCTATCTTGCCGAATTCTTGAGAACTCTGCATCTATTCTTGCGTGCCTTGACGAATTCGACTTTCAGGCGGGCCTGCTCGCGCATACGCCCTTCAACACGCTTCGTCGCACTTCCCGGTGCTGGGGCTGCGCGGTCCTGCTGGGGCGCGCGATCTTTTATGCTATGGGTGCTCGGTGTCGCCGGAGAGCAGGAACACGGTCGAGACGATAAACGCAAGGCCGGCGAAGTCCATGATAGTGAGGGGCGTTCCCAGCCAAAGTGCCGCAAAACCGGTGGAGCTGGCGCCTCCCACGCTGGCGAGCATGCTCGTGCACGAAGGACCGATGTCCTTCACTCCCTGGTAATAGCAGAAGAAGGAAACGACCGTGCCGAGCATCGCGACACCGCCGATAAGGGCGAGCCAACCGGAAGCGACCAGAGCCAGTACATCGTGCAGGTTAGACGGGGGAGCGAGCGCCCGCTTCCCCTCCAAACACAGGGCAAGCACCACCATGAGCACCCCGGCGGTGCCGATGCGTACCGCGGCCACCCATAGGGGGCCGGTCGCAAAAATCAAGCACTTTTTCCTTGGCAGGGTAAGAAAATCTTTTTTCTCCTCGGTAAGGACTTTATCCGCTCGGATGGTGGGGCTGGGAAAGGCCCTTACCGCATCGCGATACAAAGACCTTACCGTCAGCAGTCGGTCGCAAATTGATCGAACAGCAGTTGCGCGCACGCTCCCGAGAATCCTCCTAGGAACCCGCCCATGAGCGCGGCAGCAACACCCCGTGCGTTTTGGGGAATCTGAGTCATGATCAGCAGGTACTAACGCCGCACTCCGCCGCTACCCGCTGCCACACATTTTGCAGTGCGATTCTGACGCATGGTTATGCACCGGAAGCATGGTCAACCTAGGTGTAGTCACGTCGACCGCACGGAGCAATCGTGATGGGCAACCGCTCTGACCGCGCGCATGTCGGCATGACAGCATGCCGGAAATACGATCCGGAAACAGTTGCTCAATCAATCGCAAAGCTACGCGAAACCCACGTGGCGTGTTTTTGGGCAAGCGTCTGCGGCGGCACTATAATCGGTTAGATATATCTAACTACTGCGATTGCAGAATGGAACCGGCTATGTACAGGACAACGGCAAACATCGACGGCATGATGTGCGGCATGTGCGAGAACCATATTCAAGACGCCATTCGCTGCGATTTCAACGTGAAGGCTTCGAGGGGGAAGAAAACCGCGGTTATCGTGTCCGAGGAGCCAATCACGGAGGAGGCGCTACACGTCACGATCGACTCCACCGGCTACGGGCTGCTATCGGTAAGCAGCGAACTGTAAGAGAAGAAGGGCCTCAAGCTCTTCGGCAAATAGGCGTTAGGAACCGTAGGGCGGAATCGCAGATCGTGGGACCACGCGCACCAGATGAACTATGTTTCGGAAGCTTTCGTAGGACCTGAAGTATCCCAGCTCGTGAACAACCAAGAGCGTTGGATCCGCTTCCGTGCCCAACGTCTTCAAGTGGGCTGCCGCGTTCTTCCATGATTCGGGCAGATATACGCCGGATGCTATGAAGCTCGTGTAGCGGCAGCGCCGCTGCGCATTACGGAATCTCAAGCATATCCCCATGGCGCCGGTGACGGTAGCGCCAAGATCGCAGCAATGCCCTCCTGGTGTGTGCGGTGGATGGGCGATCGTGACGGCGCTTCAACAAGTTTGGGAACACCTCTGGCTGTCCCTCGTTCTGGACGGTACTCTGCTTAGGATACCTACGAATCGCTCTTGAAGGACGACCCTGATGCAAACTGATGAGAACATGAATTTCACACTGGACCTGGACGAGCTTGACGCCATGCTCGACGAGCAGCGCTCGCGCATGGACCATACGCTGAAGCTCGAGATCGAGCATTTCACCGACCCATTGTGCGGTTGGTGCTACGGCATGGAACCGGCGACCACCATGCTGCGCTTCCGCCTGGGAGAACGGGTGGATTACCACTACACGATGGGCCTGATGATCCCGGATGCGGCCCAGATGGTCGGTACCGGGCTCGAAGCCGTGCGGCGCTTCAACGCCATGAAGGGCCAGCTTGCCGCCGGTTATTCGATCATGGCGAACAAGACCGGCATGCCCATGTCGTGGGCCCATGTTCCCGGCTTGCAGCCCGACGACATCGAGACGGTCAACTCATCGCTCGCCTACGAAGCCATCAAGATCGTGGACGGCCCCGATGCCGCTTCGCGCTTCCTGAAGCTGCTGCGGCAGTCCGCCTTCGCGTTCGACATGCAGATCGGCAAGCAGGGCAACGTGGACTTGCTCGTGGAATCGACCGGCGTGGACATGGCGGTGTTCCGCGATGCGATCGAATCGGGGCGCGCCCAGTACGAGCTGGACGGGGAGGTGGCGCGCACGCGCTCGTTGGGGATCGAGGCCTTCCCGACCTTGCTTATCACATACGGTTCCATGCGCACGGTGGTCGGCGGCTACCAGACCCCTGAAGACCTGGCGGCGATCGTAGCGGATTTGACCGACGGCTACGTTACCTTGGAGGCACCGGAGTATTCCAAGGAACGCGCGCTGGATCTGCTGCGACAATTCGACCGCGTTTCGGCCGAGGAGATGCGTGCCGCATTCGACTTGACCGAAGAAGACCTGGAGATTTCCGTGGGCGTGCTGAAGAACGAGGGTCTGGTCGATGTGACGCCGCGTGGCGGCAGCTTCTTCATCTCCCTGGCTCGTTCGTAAGCTGAATAGAGCGACAGGCGCGGATTTTCAAGCCGGAAGCAAGCGCTCCGCCAGGCATGCTCAGCTTGAGTCCTACGGGTTGCAGATGCTCCAGGGAAAGCGTAGCCTGCGGCAACTGCCTCCTTGGGAAAGCAGCTCGTCATCCACGAGAAAATCGCCTGCAAGCCGGTGTATCAGGTCGTGGCAGGTCGATGCGACTTCTTTGCCGCCCGCCAGGTCGTCTACCAGTTTGTCCAGGCAGCGGATGTCGCGCATCAGGGGATCCTGCAAGGTTGCCACCTGCTCGCCGCATACCTTCCCCTTCACTGCAACGCGCGCGGGGTTCATGGCCGGGGCGTTTCTGAAGAAGTCGCCATAGGTTAGCTCCTCGGGAAGCGCCGAGGGGTTCTTGTATCCGGTCAGCCATGTGACGAGCTCGTCGACTTCTTGCTGCGTGCGGCCTTTCCGGGCGGCTTTGGCTACCAGCGCATCGTAAACCTTGCGATAATCCATCGCGTATGCTTTTTCGCTATCCATCATGCGCCTTTCTGCAGCGGGTTTGCATGCGGGCGGTCATCGTCATTATAAGCGTCGGGTGGCATGGATGCCCTGGGGGAGGATCTGGAACTCGCCCGCCTAGACCCAGGCCCCTAAGTTGCCGATGGCGTAGAGCGGAATGTTCCTCATCCAGCCCTGGTCGCGGAAGCTCGACAGGCTGAACCGACGCGGACTCATCCCCTCGTATCGTTCGTTGAAGGCGCGCAGGCTCTTGGAGCGCAGGTTTTCCTCCGCTTTCACCTCGATGGGATAAATCTCACCTTTCGACTGCACTAGGAAGTCGACCTCTCCCCGAGAGTTCTCGGTCGACCAATAGTATGGCGACAGGCCTGCCGCCACGAGCTCCTGGCAGACGTACTGCTCCGTCAGGGCGCCTTTGAACTTGGTGTACACGCGGTTGCCCTCGAGGACGGCCTCGGGCTCCAGACCGCTGGCCGCGCCGAGCAACCCCACGTCGACCATGAACACCTTGTACGCGCATCGCTCGCAGTATGCGGACAGCGGGATGGCGGGCTTGCTGACGCGCCGGGCTTTGCGGACGAGACCCGCCTGCTCGAGCCAGACAAGGCTCTCCTCGAAATCGCTCGCCCTCGCCCCCTTGCGGACCTGGCCGAAGACGAACTTCTTGTTCTCCTGGGAGAGGTGCCTGGGGATGGAGTTCCACACGAGCATGGTGCGGCCGAGCAGCCTTGCCGGGATGTGCTTGGCGAAGTCGCGCACGTAGCCGCCGAGGATCTCCCGCTGGACCTCGCGCGCCGCGCGCACGTCCTCGTCCTCCGCGAACGCCTCCACCGCGGCGGGCATGCCCCCGACCACGTAGTACTGCTTCAGGATGGCCGAGAGCTTCCCGCCGAAGGGGTTGATCGCTTGCTCGTCCCCGGACGCGATGAGGTCGGCAAACCTTCCGCCGCCCGTGCCTTTTAGGAACTCGAGGAACGAGAGCGGGTGCAGATCGAGCATGTTCACCTTGCCGACGGGGAACCCCGTGCCCTCGGTCGCCGAGATGCCAAGGAGCGATCCCGCCGCCGCGACGGTGTATTCGGGCGCGTTCTCGCAGAAGTACTTCAGCGAGGTGATCGCCTTGGGGCAGGCCTGGATCTCGTCCAGGACGATGAGCGTCTTGCCCGGCTCGATGCGTGCGTCGAGCTCGAGCGAGAGCGAGCTGATGATCCGCTTTACATCGAAATCGGCGTCGAAGAAGCTGCGCGCGAGGGAGTCGTTGTCCAGGCTCACGTATGCCATGTTCTCGAAATGGGCGCCCCCGAACTCCTTGAGAAGCCAGGTCTTGCCGACCTGCCTCGCGCCGTTGAGGATGAGGGGCTTCCTGCGCTTGCCATCTTTCCAGGTGACGAGCTGTTCCATCAGCTGTCGTTCCATGCATCCTCCTTATAATGGATATGTTAATATTTTAGCATTGAACAACAATATTAAGGACGTAATAGTGTAAACACACGCATATATAAGGACATAAATCAATCTCACTCAAGGGTGACATATGACTTTGTGCTATACGAGGGAATTCACCGCCAGTGTTACCGCAGCCTCCTTCTCTTCAGGCTTGGATTCAGCGACTACCACCGTTACCGCGACCAGGGCGCTGCCGTCCATGGCATCGTCCCTGCGGTGAACGGGGCGCGGCGCTCCAGAGCCTCGTTGACGCTCTTCCTGGCCATGGAGAGCAGGTCGGCGAGAACGTCTCCAGTGCAGGTTACGCGTGGCTTTTCGAGGGGTGTGGCCAGGATCGATTGACTCGACGAGTGGGGCCTTAACGATTACGAGCAGATTCCATCTGGATGGCTCTCGAACAATGCTCCTAGCAGCAATGCGGCCGAGAGATAGAAGGGCAGTCGCGTCTTGGCAATTACATCCTGCGAGAAGCGGGGCATCCATGTTGCAGCATGTTCCTGAAAGAATTCAGCTATTCTGTCTTGTCGGTTGGCTGCAGCGGGAGGTATCTTAATCCCGCTAGCAGAATGAATACGCCTAAGGCGAAGATGCCGATCATGATGCCCAGCTCGACAACCGTGGGAGTGTAGACCAAGCCGCTGTAAGCTGCGGCGAATCCGTTGTCCCAGTTCGTCATCGTGCTGGGCAGGGGTTTTGCTAGAAGGCGCAGGCTTGGTCTCAAGGACACGAACGTGCATGCCTCGATGTTATCAATGCATTACGCACAAATATGTGTTGTCGTAGAATGGATGACGAAGCCCTTCGAGAGGAGAATGCCAAGACATGAGCTTGGGGACGCGCCTGAGGAAGTTCCGCAAGGAGGCCGGCTTGACGCAGCGCGAGCTCGCTGGGAAGATCGGCGTGACCGAGTCCGCCGTGCGCAACTACGAGCTGGGCTACCGAAACCCCAACAAGGCGAACATGGCCGCGCTCGCGAAGGTGCTGGGCGTGACGGAGGAGGCGCTCTCCGACATGGGGCCCGAGACCGCGCGCGGGGCGCTGGAGATGCTCTTCCGCATGGAGGACTCTCTGGGGCTGAAGGTCATCGACACCGACCAGGGCCTGGCGGTGGGCGTAAACTCGTCCGAAGAGGGCTCCCGGAAGTTCTCCCGGGCCCTCAGGGCGTGGAAGCGCAAGAAGGATCAGCTGGACGCGGGCGAGATCTCAGAGACCGACTACGAGGCCTGGAAACTCTCGTTCAAGGGGTAGCTAGAGGTCCTCGAGCGACCTTCATCGATCATCCGAAGGAGCATGTGCAGCATGGAACTTGTGCCGTTGCGCGAGCAGGACGTCGCCCAATTCAAGGGAGACATGCAGGAGGCGCCTCGCCGATTGCCTAGGCGGGTTGCTTGCTAGTCGAACATGCTGCCATCGTTGAACCGCCTGCACGCATCCTGCCAGCCGGCCATGTTCCCCTTGATGGTTTCGGTGACCAGCCGGAGATCCTCTTCCGAGATGCGCCCCGCGTCACGCATGCATTTGTAGAACTTCTTGATGCTCGCCGCCGTCGTCTTGATGTTACCCGGAGTCGACCACATGCATTTGTAGATGAAGAAGTAGCCGAAATACTCGTCCAGTCGAGAGCACCCCTCCTGCATGGGGTATGCGTCCTCGCGCAGGAGGAACACGTTTAGGAAGAACCCGACGTTGTCGATGTGGCGGCGGATGGTGGCGTCCTTCAACCCCGATGCCTTGAGCCAGTCGCCGAACTCCCTGAGGTAGCCGTCGTTCTCCATCTCCCGCTCCTTGCATGCACGCTCATACGCCTCGTACTCGTCGTCCGCGGGTGCGTTCGTTTCGGGTGTCGAGGTGCTCGCAGGGGCGGATGCCAGGATGTCTTCGAACGGGATGACGTTGGCAGGCAGCTCGTTTTCTGCTCGGTTGCGCAGGTGGATGGCCTTGTTGCGCCTCCAGGAGGGCATTCGTTTGTTGATGCGTCCCAAATCGAAGTGCTCGAAGCCCTGCCCCTCGCCCCATTCGACGAGATGCCAGTGCTCGGGATCATCCTGGTCCGCGATGACCTTGAGAAAATCCTCGAAACCTCCTTCGCCCCCGACGTCGTCGGGTGGGCAGTCGCCCGCGCCCTTCTCGCAGCGCGGGTCTGCAGATGGGTATCCTTCTTCGGTTCCCAGCAAGAGGATGGTCAGATCCCAGTTGTCTCCCCAGTCGTAGGTGTAGTGCACGACGTCGGTCCGCTCGAAGACGTCCTCGAGCGTCACGTTCTCCAAGTCGACGAGCTCGCGTCCTCGCCATTCGCAGGTCTCGTCGAAGAAATCCGGTTCGAAACACCGCACCTCGCCGAGGAAGAACCTGCGCTCTTTGATGTCGAGCTCGAAGTTGTACACGTGATAGTCAAGCCAATTGAACAGCGTCTGCAGCACGATGTGCAGATCGAAGAAGGTGTATTCTGCGGGAACAACGAGCTCGCGCCAGCATGAAAGCTTCTCGAAGTCGAACCGGACGTTCAGCCGGTACGCCTTTTGGCCCTGCTTCGGCACGTCGGGCACGGGCGGCATGAACACCTCGAGGGCTGAAGTGTCTAGATTGAGAGATTCGACGAGTTGCCGGGCGGTCTTCTCGCCCTCCCTGGTGATCCAAACGGACTTGTTCTTTCGGTTCCCGCTGATAAGGTCGGCGTCCCAGAGAGCGTCCAGGGCGTCCCAATCGTAGGAGCGCCAGCTGCGCAGGGCCGCGTAGTCGCCCGAGCCCTCTGTCCAGGACGTCAGATAGAGCAGGGCGAGCACGAGACCCGCGGTCCGCACTTTTTCTTCATAAGCTTCATCGGACGGTCCGTTGCCTTTGCTGTGCGACGATTTCTTTCCCATGCGACAGCACTCCAATCTTTTCGCCTTTTGTTCGAAGCCATGGTATCAGCCTTCTTGAGTTGTCGATTGCTCGAGCGACTGGTTTTTAGCGTCGGGGCTTCTATGCAGAGGAGAATTTTGGTGACTTCTCGGTAGAATGACTGCACGTGTCGGGTTGCCTTGGGGCTGCAGGTCCGAGACGAGATTATACCATTTGCGGTTGAAGGCGATGGGAATGAGGAGACTTGATAATGCACGACGAAACGGGGCACGAGCGCGGCGGTCCTTTCAGCGAATTAGGGGATGCGCTCAAGCGATTGGCCGACGCCGAAGGAATCGGTTACCTGCAAAGGGAGCCAATCAGCGTATACCGCTACTTGGCGAAGTTGGAGGATGTCGAGCCCCGCGAAGCCCGTCTTGCTCTGGCTACGCTGCTTGCAGGGGCCATTCCGTGGGCTAAGGAGCACCGTGACGATGTCCCGTCTCTTTCGGATCGACTCGAGGTCGAATGCTTCCTCGCCTGTGGCGTCGCCGAGGAAATTGCCCGGATGTATGCCAGTTTGCTCTCCGATGAGAACTTGGAGGTCTGGGAGGCGAGGCGTGGGGAAGGCTTTAAAGAATTCTGCGTGGGGACTTGGACGCTGAAGGCGGAAACGCATTCGGCGTGGGGGCGAAGCGGCGTCCACATCTATTGCGATTGCAAAGCATCCATCAAGGTGAGCGTAAGGGATGAACGGGTTGCCCGAGATGCGGTCGGGGCTGTTCTAGACGAGAGTCCATATATTGGCGCGGAGAACATCCACGCGCTGTTCGAGCGTGCCTTGTCGTCCGAGCTCGACCGCGACTTCGACTGGTATGTGAATGCCGAGGAGTACTATGCGCCTGTCGTGGAGGATTACTGGGAGAACTTCAGGGAGCTTGCGGAGGCATTCTGCAAGGAACGCGGCTTGGAAATGGTCGACTACGATGTTTCGTGCGAACAGTCCGACTATATTTCCGATTGACCGATAGATTGCCATGCTCCGGTCGCTCATCTACCTATACTCATGATTTCCTGCCACAGGAGCTGCCGAAGATGGCGAAGGGCTCTTCGGCAGTTTCCGTGGAAGGAAACCGGGCATATGAGCAGATGAGCGGCATATAAATGTAGTTGCAGAGAGACCCGCTATTGAGCGTCTTTCGGTCCTGAGTTTGCCACCAGATGTAGTCGTCCCGTGCCTCGGACGCCCAGACCTTATTCATCGCCGCCGACTAGGTCGTGCTCCATCCCGTGGCCGACGTTCAGGTCGGCGATGGAGCGGTGCAGATGTGCGAAGTTCTCCTCGCTGTAAAACGGATCGACCGACACTTCGAATGGTATGCGGTGTTCGCGGCCCATCTTCTTTGCGAAGATGGTGAAGGTGGTGGTCATGCTCATGCCGAGTTTCTTGCAGACCGACTCCATATCGTGTTTGACGTCCTGGTCCATGCGTATGTTCACCATTGCGGTAGCCAAAAGAAAACTCCTTCCGTTCTGGGAAGGAGTTTAGCAATGACCAATATATGTAAAGCTTATATATATATATATTAATTTGCTTTACGAATTTATTCCCGCTCATACCGTTCCAAACGGAATAAGCGGAGGATTTTGCGAAACTTTGACGAATCTCTTTCCCTGATCTGTCACGGCCCCTCCATCCTTCTCCCATAGTCGATGCGAGGGGTGTTCATCCGTGGAAGCCAGCTTGATGGGCGTATTGCCCGCATACAAGAGAGGAACCTTCATGAACAAGGATCGCGGATTCAACTATTACGACGCCTACCTTAAGCAAGTCGATTATGCGAACGAGCTTGCATGCAATCTCGAGAGCGCGATTGTGACGGGGGACTTCGGTTCCCGGGAACTCGTGGACGCACTGCACACTATCGAAAACGATGCTGACGAGGTCTGCCACGAGGTGCATGCGCATCTGCTCACGGATTTTGTCGTGCCCTTCGAGCGGGGCAGCATGGCTGCGCTTGCCAACGCAATCGACGACATCAGCGACACGATAGAGGACGTCACCATACAGGCGTACTATTACCACTGCTCGGGCATCGAGCCAGCGGGGCGCGAGACGGTATCGCTGGTCGTGCTCGCGATCCAATCGCTTAGAAGCGCGATTTTGCTGCTGGGATCCCTCCCGACCCATGACGGCAAACTCAAGGGGCATCTTTTAAGTGTGCAAGACAGAGAAAGCGAATGCGACCGTATCTACATCGATGCCGTTCACGAACTCTATGGGAGAACGGATGTCGATGTTGAGCAGCGCAGGATCGCGCATGCAATCCTGTCCGCCGTCGAAAAAATCTCAGACGCCGTCGAAACGGCCGCAGAAGAACTTGAGGCTATCATAGTCGAGTACAGATAGAAACGAAGACTTTGCACGGATTTGATGCGGTGTGGCATGGAAAAGGCCCGTTGGCAGAACTAGACTATTCTCATGATCTACTACGTCGAGGACGATACCAACATCCGCGATCTGGCGCTGTACGCGTTGAAGCAGGCGGGGTTTGAAACCGAAGGGTTTCCAGGTGCCGACCCGTTTTTCCAATGTCATTAACTTAAGCGAGTGACATGCAAGCCGGCATCGCTTAGCAAAGACCCTGCAGCAGAAGCCGCAGGGTCTTTCCGCGCCATGTGGATGCAGTGGGAATATCATCGCATCCCGCATCCG
>NZ_JANIPD030000016.1 GCF_024609215.1 Curtanaerobium respiraculi
CCGCCATGGAGGGGAAGTTGAAGACCGGGGAGCTCATAAAGAAGTACAGGAAGATGCGCAGGATGACGCAGAGGCAGCTCGCCGCCGCCTGCGGGCAGACAGACTCCGCCATCCGCAACTACGAGCTGTGCAATAGGACTCCGGGAGAGCCCCAGATCCAGGCCATCGCCTCCGCCCTTGCGATCTCTCCCGAGGCGCTGCAGGAAGTGCCCCTGGAATCCTCCAGGCAGGCCCTGGAGCTGCTGTTCAGGCTCAACGAGGAGCTTGGGCTCGTCCCGATGGAGGTCGACGGGACGATGGTGCTGGGGTTCGACTCCGCGACGGAGAAGTCGCCCAAGCTTGCCGCCGCGATTAAGGCGTGGAAGGACGTTCTTGATTCGGAGAAGGCCGGGGAAATCACCCCGGCGGAGCTCGACGCCTGGAAGGCCGGATTCGGCGTCTGAGCAAGCCACTCGGGGAATAATTGCGAATCAGAAAAGCGGCCTTCGGGCCGCTTTTTCATGCCCGCGGAGGCTTCGTTCCGGTGCATTTCAGCGTGAATTATCGGTTTGTTATTCCCCCAGCTTTACCTGCGGTTTTGCGATTTCGGGCCCTCTGGGAGCGCCATGATTCGGGTTTGATTCGAATCAGGCGGAAATCAGCGTTTTCGCGCTCGGGAATTGTTGCGGGTGGCTTGGCGGACCTCCGTGGCGAGCGGAAACCTCCAGGCGGCGCCAAATCGCGCCAACGCCCGCCACTCCATAGAGTGACCACGAATCGAATTCGACCTCTCACCAGCGCAAACAGCCCCCGATTCCAAGCGGTTTCGGAGGCTGTTTCGGGATTATTATTCCCGTTTGTTGCAAGTGGCGTGGCAACCGTTGAAACGCAGTGTGTCGCCATACGTTGCACTGAATGGTTGCAGGTGGCTTTAGAATTCTGTCCTCGGCTTATTCCCACTCAATCGTCGCATTGCCCGTTTTCATGTAGTCAGCAGGGCAGGTGAGCTGGAACTTCCTCTACTCTCCTATCTCGAAAACCGTGTAGTCACCCTGTAGTCAGCGGTGACTACACGCTCTGTAGTCACTTGAAGGGAGTATTTTCGCCCGACCGAAGAGTGACGTGTATGACCTGCGGAAACGCAGTTCGATTGCGCACAACTGACTACATGGGCGGAAACGGCGCCGACGGGGTGGGGCGCTCCCCGACCGAAGAGTGACGAATTCCGAGTGAAGAGTGACAGCTTTGAACTGGGAAAATGCAAATCCTCATATGTCTAGTGACTACAAGGGAGCTATCAGTTGCCATGGCTTTAGTTGCGCACATCCTCCCCAGCAATCCTAGCCTCACCCTGAGTCTAACGACATCTGCGTATGTATTCATCGAGAGCAGAGAGCCACTCTACTTGAAGAGAGCACAATTAAACTTAGCAAATTAAGAATATAAGATACCTAGATTGTTTCGTTGAAAGGCAAGGTAGGAATGGAGCACGAGTTTATGTTCTCTGAGGTAGAAGCAACGTATTCACGAGATAAGGGTGTCCTATCCGGTCCAATAGGGCCTTTAACGCTCAACTCAATTATTACCGAATCATCTGATCCGCGTATGCCAAAAGCTGACACAGAAGTACGTTGCGACATCAGCATTTCACAAGGACCTAAACGCACCATCCGAATTGTCGCTTCAGAGCTCGTGTATTGGAGCCGTCTATTAGGTCCGCTCTATCAATTAGAGCGGCTGCTTATGCTATTCGATGGCAGATTTATCCCGTTGGTCGACCTGAAATTCACAGACAACCTAAATGAGTCTTATGAGTCTGGCTTTGAAGCAGAGAAGGCACGCAAAGAGGCTCTTCGGAAACGTTTGAAATATTTTGACTCTGCAGATTACCTGCAAATTGACGGTATCAAACTAATAGAATTTCAAGATGTTCTGACAAGCGAACTTTTCGGACGATGGCTTAAGCTTCTCGATGAACTCGACATCATTAACCAAATGTACCTATACGCCGTTTCAGATAACGGCATGCCGATGGATGTCCCGCTGGCATTTTTAACCGAACTTGCCGAACCTATGGTAGAGATCCTGAAGGAGCAAAAGGGTTTATATGAGGATTTGCACCCAGGTAAGAGGGGGACATTGCTGTTAGATTGCCTTAAGGCGCTTGCTGACCAATACGGGTCACCGGTTTTCGATAATGAACCCAATCTGGACCTATTACTTCTTAAGCTCAAAGAAAATAGGCATCGCATTATGCATATCAAACGCGAGCAGCAACATCTACAGTTCGATGGAAAAGATTGCGTCCTCTATATCAACAAGCTCAGCCTAGTTTATAGGCACATCATTTTCGACCTATTGGGCATAACTCAAGATAAATATTATCAACAGTTAGAAAAGATTACCTCGACCCTAGATTCGTGGATGAAAACGATTAATTACACTTAATGCCACAAAGACTAGGTTCTAGTTTGGTGACAGCAGAACTGCGCTTATGTCTTTTGTAGGCAAATCGCATTGTGGTGCCACGTAACTAAGTAGACAGAATCTACTTTGTGGGCCCCGTTTCCCTGATATCGGTGAATGGATCGACTCCGTATCCATTCACTTTCCATGCACCCGGCTCCCACTCTGCTGCTAGGTCAGCCCCGTTGAATCGACAAAGACGAATAAGTGCAGTCCATGTTTTGTTTTGAAAACGGAGGTTTATCCTTGCAAGAGCAATCGCAGCAGCAGGCCTATCTATCTCCTCGATCTCGTATTCTTCGATTGGATGGGGTGAGTAAAGCTCCCTCGCTTGACCTGCAAGCTTGCCGGGCGTCATACCCACGGTGTTTGGAAAAAAAGACCCCAAGGCTCCGTAGTTTTTCGCCTTCCATGTCGCCAAGAAGTCGTTGCAGCTTCTTAGGACCTCATCGTCTGGGCTGATAGGATGCTCGAGATTCACTTGATGCTTCTTCCAAGCATTCAGCTTTATGTCATTCTCTGCGTTGCGCTCTCGTATCTCGGAGAGGTATCTGAGTGTCTCGCCCAAGCTCTGGCGATTGCCTTCGTCCTCTTTTTGCTCCCTGGTTACAGAATCGACCCAGTCTCCCACGGCGAACAGCATGCACCATGCCTTCGAGGCGACTACATCGTTGTCGTAGTCAGTAATCATCCCGTGCATGATGCCGTTGCGGTAGACCTCGTAGACGGGCTTGTCCTCCCTCGCAGATATAGACCTTGTAAATGTCTTTTGAACGGAAGGCAACCCATCCCACACGGTAGCGACGCAATCGTTAGAGTGAAGCTCCTCTGCTTCCCTTGCGTGAAGCCCCTTCCTTTCGGACTTGAAGGCATCGTTTACAAATCCGTCCATCATGGAAACTGTTACGAGAACCGAGCTGTAGTAGCGCCCTTCGAGATAGTCTCTCTCCGCCTTTTCCAAAAGTGGGATGCGAGATCGCATGTCAGGAAAACGGTTCAGCCTGATGATCATCCAGTGAAGCGCATCCTTCTCCTTGAGATATTCGATGAGCTCGCGCTCCGCCTCTTCGGGTGTAGGTTGTACGACAACTTTGCGCATCCTATCCAGATCAAGGGCATCAGAAAAGACCCAGTTCCTGGGGCCAAGCAGACGATAGAAGTTATCGGCAAGAGAAACGAGTCCGTCAAGCTCTTCAGTGATATCACGCGCGGTTTTTCTAGTATCCTCATTCCTCAACAACCAGCCGAGAGCATCAAAAGCCGACGCTTCTCGTCGTAGCTTCTTGACTGTTGGAAGATTGCCAATCGATTCATGTACGCGGTGCTCCATATCCCGTCTCATTCTTCAACCGCCAAGAATTACCAAGTCCTCAATTGAACCCTAACATCACACAGATGGCAGGGTTAAGCTTTCCGAAACTCGCGATTCCTCGTCGAACCTTCTCCAACCAATTTGCCTGCTTCTATGAGCGCGGATATGTGAGCACTGGCGCTGCGCTTGGAAACTCCGGCTACCTCAGCTGCCTCCGCAAGTGTGAAGCTGCACCGCGATGCCGCGAGCTCCAGTATGGCTTGGTCAATGTCTCCCAGTCGCTCGACAGTTGTCGCTTCGGTGAACAAAACTCCATTTACGTCTGGAACTGTCGCGCGGAAAACATTACCGTCCACAAGAGTCGGGTCCCCGCCCATGAAGCTCCGTGAGTACTTGAAAAGGTTGCGAGTGCCGCTACCCAACTCCTCTGCAAGGCCTATTTGGGTGAAGACATTGGCGATCGAGGGGTTCTTCGGCATCGGGCTAAAGTCATTGAGCGTGATATTCCCTTCAAAGAACGTCCTGCTGGCGTTCTGGGTGTGCAACCCTGCACGGTCAATCTCCAGCTTTGCAGGATAGGGACTCGTGAACTCCCGGTGAATGAGCATGTTCGAGATGAGCTCACGGCACACGATGCCTCGCACACTTACCCTGATGTCACCCTCGAGGACAAAGGGATCAGGAAGGTTGCGCTCGCAGAACCCCATGAGGGCGTCGTACGCATCGATGAGGTTGGTCTTCACCGTTAGGCGGTCGTCGTAGCGATCCTCGTCGCGCAGCCTGACCACGGCGTCGGTCTTGTAGGTGGGGCAGAGCGAGCCGATCGTCTCATCGCTACCGAAAAGCAGACCAGCGGCTAGGGTAAGGCCTTCCTGTCCTGTTGAGTAGTCCTTGACTAGAAGCTGGGCACTCCGCAAGAGCTGCTCGTCATCCAACCCTGCCCAGGGATGTCCCGGCCGCCGTGCCGTGGCCATCTGCCTTGCACGGTCGATAAGCTCTGCATGCAGATCGTTTAGCGTCAAATATGGAAAGATTCGCCGCTCAGTCTCGAGATTGCTCTTGCGGATGTACATGGCCGAAATCTGGCTGCTGGCGCTAACCTTCACATCGGCATCGGCGATGCGGTCGTACACGACGCCTTTATAGCGGTGAACGTCAGGGCTCATGGGAACCCAGATGCGGACGATGGTCTTGCCGTTTACGAAGACCGTCTCGGTTTCGAGCATCACGGCGGGGCCGAACAGCTTGGGGTTGCGCGCGACGTTTGCAATATTGCGCTGTATGTCTGTTGCTGCTCCTACTGCAACGCCGTTAACGTTCCCGTTGTCTTCCACACCAAGGTAGACGTTGCCGCCCACGTGGTTGGCAAACGCACAGATGGTCTCAAAGGTATCCTGTTCGGGTTGAGCTCCGCACCTCTTAAATTCAACTGACGCAGATTCGCCCTGGGCGATTGTCTCTAATAACAGTTCGGCTTCCATGCGAATTACTCACTTCAATTTAGGGTTCTTATTCTGTTGAAATTTTACCATGATTCAGGAAGCATTCACTCATTCAGGAAGCTATTCGCGAATTGCTTCCTGAATGTCTTCGCGAATTGCATTAAACAACAGCCCTAGGACTTCAAATGGCGAGACACATTCCCCCTGAACGCCATGCTTGACATCCGCAGAAATTAAACATGGATGTACAACCGCAATTGAATGTTGCAACGATTGCAGAGGAATCGTCACTCTTGCATTACTATCGCCGGTTTTCGAGGCCGAAAATAGGTCCAAAATCGCCTATTGCACACAGTGTTGAGAGCGACAAACAGCTCTCCGAAGGGCTCGAAAACAGCCCGAAATCGCCGGGAATCGCGGATTTTCACGATTTGTTACTCTTCACTCCTACCTGCGGTTTTGCAAAATGGAGGGCTGAAAAAGCGGGGTGACTACATGACTCAGCTCAAAACGGGCATGCGGCTAAAAAACGCGATGAAAATACTCTTCTCGCTTTGGCATGTTTTGGCATCTAGTCGCTTCTCTTTGCAACAAGTCGCAACGCGTCACCCCAGCACGATTGAGCGAAGAGTATTTCCGCAGGTTAGCACCCATAGAATAGGCCCTTAAATCCGAAGACTCCGGGGCTTTCTGGCGTTTGTCACTCCCCAAAAGTCCCGGTGGCTTTGTCCAATACAGGGCACTAGTTGCTAACCACCGCGACTAGACGTGCAGGATGAGACTAGATGAAATGGGCTATTTCCCTACTCCCACTCGATTGTTACATGCCCCGTTTTGATGTAGTCAGCGGTATGGGTGAGCTGGGGCTTCTTCTACTCTCCTATCGCAAGAACCGTGTAGTCGCCCTGTAGTCAGCGGTGACTACACGCTCTGTAGTCACTTGAAGGGAGTATTTTCGCCCGACCGAAGAGCGACGCGTCTGAACTGCGGAAACGCAGTTCGGTTGCGCGCAACTGACTACATGGGCTGAAGAGGGGCAGGCGGGGTGGGGCACCCCCCGACCCAAGAGTGACAAATTCCGAGTGAAGAGTGATGGCGCTGAACTGGGGAAACGCGCATACTCGTATCTTGGGTGGCTACATTGGTCGCATATCCACAAAGCAGCGTCTTGGACCTATGCTTCTTCACCCTTCAGGCGTTTGATAAACGCTTGAATCTCTTTTTCCCGCTGCTCTGTCGGGAGTGTTTTAGCCATCTCAGCTAGCTTGTCCTGCCTTCTGTGAGCGTACTCTATAAGAAATTCTGCATATCTGGATGCTTTCGCACGATATTCCTTTGGAATATTGTCATCAACCTTAAACACATCGTCATCAATGGTCGGCTTTTTATCAGGCATCTCATTATCGTCAGGTGCTGCATTCTCGTCAGGTGTTGCACCTTCGTCAGGTACTGCATTCTTTTCAGGTGAAGTCACCCAAAACAGAAAGTCCGCATACTGCTCTGAATTCGAAAGGTCGTATGCGGCGTCATCAATTTTGACGACTATGCTGCCAGACTCATCACACGTAATCATCTCTCGTCACCTACTTGGAAATTGTATTTGTTCAGACGCATCTTTAGGTACCGTTCACCGCCGTCGAGAACGTCAGCAATCTTCTGCTTTATCGTTCCGTCATTCATTGCACCGTGAACATAGCTGAAATTATCTTCGTCGTTTTCGCACACGATGACGTTGCGAGCGTCGCCGTTGACGATAACTGGCGCCGAATGGCTTACTACGAAAAGTTGAATATCGAACTTGAGCTTCTTCAACCTGTCGATTAGGAAATCTTTTATGGTCGCTACGTCAAGATTATCTTCCGGTTGGTCAAGAACGATGTACATCGACTTTCCCTCGACGACCCCATCGTTCAGGAACAGTTTCAAAAGTGCCTGTGCTTTTGTGCCTGGAGACATGTCATTAACCTGCTTACCGTTAACTGTTATGTCCGTCTTCAACTTATCGGACTCAGCAACTGCATTGTTAAGCAGATCGAAGAACTTTTCGTAATGCTCTTTGAGGGGCTGCTCTGACACACCTCTGAACTTGGTGCCGTTAAACCTTGCATGCATCTCATTGCTGTCGTGTGTATGCAGGAATGCCTCAACGAGCGTCTGAGAATCTCGGCCAGAGCGGCTGCTCAGAAGCTCACCAAACTTATCGTCGAACGTCGTCTCTTCGCTATAAGCAAGGCTAATGACAATGGAATCTTCGCCGTCATTAAGCTCAACTGGCTCTATTGGGCTATGCATCTTTTCGTAAGCGCTTTGAGCCTCACTGCTAAGCCACTTCAGAGAAAGTCTGAGCTCGACAAGATCATCGAAAAATGCCGCAACTTCGCGTGTTTTCTCGCGGTACTGCGTAAGTGCTGTTGAGCCGCTTTCGCTATTGTATTTACGAGCCGTGGAGAAGAACTCCGTTATGAGCTGTTCACGATTATCGAACCAGTTGGAATTGATACCTTCCAGAAGGTTAGATAGACGGGTGGTCTTCTGCTTCAGATTTGACAGCTCCTTCTCGATAGAACGTACCTCGGTTTCCAAGGAGGCGAAAAGCTCCTTGTCCTCAGGGTAGGTGTTTTTGAACGATACGGAGGCTGATGTATTAAGCGCAGCCTCCAAAGACTCCAGCATCTCGTCCAACTCCGTCTTAGCCTGATTGATTTTGGGAATCTCTTTGTCTGGACGTGTAGGCGTTGCAATCGAGATGCCTGAGGGAGCTTCGCTGTCGAGGTGGTCCATATGGACGGAGCCCGAACTATATTTTGTGTTGAAGGCGAGTAGCAGATTCTTCTCAAGATAAATGACGTCATTGAGACGTTTTTTCGCCTTCTTCGACTCGTTTTCTGCAGACTGCTTCAGTGGCGAGATTCTCTCGTTTAAAAAAGGAATTTCCTCGTATTTGCCATCCCTAAAAATGCATTCAAGCTCTCCCTGACCAAGGTACAAGCACTGCGGGTGGTCCGTCGACGGCGTGCCTCCATAGGTCGTAAACTTGACGCTGTCTGTATCCACAATCTTGGCGTATGTGTCTAGCCCCTTCCCAGCAAGCAAGCTCGCAAGCAGCGTCTTGCCACTTCCCCTCGATCCGACAATGCCGTTGTAGCCTGGTGTAAAGGGCAAGGTGGATACATGACGACTTCCATCGTTGCGAATCACATCAAAGGACACTGACTTTAAGAACCCTGCAGTGTTCGTCTGCGGCAGCATTGGATATCGGTCCGAGGTCCTAATTCGGCTTTCTGGGTCGCTTATCGCAAGTAGGAGCGATTCAAGGTCGCCGTCAAAGTCTATCCACGTGAACTTCGATCCAATTTCGTCGAGAGCCTTTGCGTCGCTAAACAGAAGCGCGGCAACCGTCGTGTTGAGTTCGTGCGCCAAATCTCTTGAAATGTGTTTACGACTCTTCTCTCCGCCTTCTACCGCCATGGCATGACTGTAGTAGAAGAGCCTATCCTTGTAATCCCCATTCGCATGCGAGCTATTCGGCAGGTATTGGGATAGACTTCTGTCTTTGTTCTCGTGGGGGATGAAGAAGTGCTGGAGCACAGACGCTTCTTTTTGGAAGTCCTCAAGATAAATTGCGATTCCCTCAGTCTGCTTAGAAAAATCCTTGCTTGAAAGCGAGCGGAGCCTATCCTCCGTCAGTCCATTTGGGTTAGAGCCCTTCAATATCGCGTCTACGAATAGGTTTTTGATTATGTCCGCCATCTTTGCTGCCTTGTTCATGTCGAACCAGACAATGGCATGGAAGTAGTTGCCTTTCTTCCCATTGCCGAGGGTGAGATGGTACATGTCTATTGTCGATTGCTTCAGCTTGATATTGATTTCGACACCACCGATGAGCGTCTTTCCCTTCGCATTCAGCTCAGAATGCAGGCTTTTCAGCAATTCGACATCTATATTGTTGTGATCCGTCACTGCCAACACATCGAGGTCGCTGCTCAGTACCTTCGACAGGAAAGACGCCTCGTCGTAACTTCTGCTATAGCACGAGCTTGAATGCACGTGCATATCGCACTTCTTGAATGTTCCCTCTGAAAGCCTCGTATCAGTTGCCACGGCTACAACCTTTCGTAGCATTATTATCAGTTTTTATATTCATTTTATTACTCAAGATGAATAGTAATGTCGAGTACGTCGCATTTGGTGACAGCGCTTGGAGCAAAGTCTTCTCCAAACCGCAACCTAGCGTGGCTTAGCGTGGCCTAACGCCCCTTGTGGCTTTGCACACGCGCTTTCCAACAGGTATCTCTCTGCTTGTCACGTCCAAAAGACGCGACTCCTTGGGCCTTGTTGCGACCCAAGGGCACCAGATGCAAGACGAGAGGCGGTAGGCCATCCCATGAGAGACGACATCCTCAAGATGCCACGCGAGGCGTTCCCAGTCCATCGGGGGATATCAGATAATGATGCTGAAAGCCGCGAGAATGTCGGGGCGGAGATACGGGGATCTGCTGCCTCCTCGACATCCGAAACGTACGACCTGCCCGACGGCCTCATGGACGTGCCGCAGGTCGCGGAATACCTGCGCGTATCGAAGACGTCGGTCTACAAGCTCATCGAGCGGCAGAAGATCCCCGCCATAAGGATAGGGAGACTTCTGCGTGTCAGGAAAGACGAGCTAGACGAGACGCTGCGCGCCATGGGCAACGACATCTGATCGGGAATCCCATGGCCGCGCGCCTCCTTGCGAGAAAAACTCGCCGCATCGCCACAACCCCAGGGCTCGACGCCCCCTCGCGCTCGCCTCGCCGCCTGCCGCCCAGCGCTGGTCGCGGGGAGGACGCAAGGCGAGCAACCGAAGGGGTGACTCGGCAATGACAGCAGCCAAACAGACCAAGCCGCAGGTTCCTCTCAAGGACTTCTACACCACCCAGGATGTGGCAGCGCTCATACAGGTGAGCGAGAACGCGGTGCGCGACCTCGCGTACCGGGAACTTGACCCCCTGCCGTTCAGGCGCCTGTTCACCCGCATGCGCGGCATGTTCATCGCGCGCAGGGAGCTCGCGGAGTGGGTCGACCGCAACTCCCGCCTCGTGAGCGAAGTGAGAAGGGCCGAGCATGGCGCGCGCTGAAACGCCCGCCGAGGAACGCTTCATCGTCGTCTACCAGTTCATGTGGAAATCACTCGGGCTCTCCGGCGTGACGCTCAGCGTTTTCGCGCGCATCTACGGCTTCTGCCGGGACGGCACCTCGGAGTTCTACGAGAGCAGGACCAAGACCGCCGAGTTCCTGGGGACGACGGCGCGCACGGTCACGCGCTCAGTGAACGAGCTGGTGTCGCGCGGTCTCGTCGTGCAGATGGGCACCCGCACCTCGCCCTCGGGAAACGTCACGAGGAGCTACCGCCTGGGCGATGCCGTCCATGACATGCCGTCACCCCCTGACGAATCGTCACTCCCCGACGAGACGTCAGACGACGGGGCGCTCAACCCCGACGGCTCGTCGGGGGCACCGGTGACGGCTCGTCACCCAAGAGGAAAGGGGAAAGCGAAGACATGAGAGAAAACGCGTTTCTCACTCCAGAAAAAGCGAGGGAACTGGGGCTGGCCTTCGACGATCCCAAGCCCATGAGGTGCCGCTGGTGCGGGAAGGAGCTCACGCCCCTGGGAGCCGAGTTCCTGGGGCGCGTGCGCTGGGTGACGGCGGAGTCCTGCGGATGCGAGGGCGAGCGCATCGAGCAGGAGCGCATAGAACGCGAGGAGCGCAGGTCGAAGGAGGCCGAGGTCGCGCGCAAGTTGGCCGCAGCCGGTGTCGCCCGGCGCTTCGCGGGGGCGCGCACCTCCATCCCCGAGGTCGCGCGCTTCCTCGCCGAGTTCGACCCCCACGGGGGCGACGGCCTCTACATCCACGGGCGCGTGGGTTCGGGCAAGACGCACGCTGCATCCGCGCTCGCACGCGCGCTCGTCTACGCGGGCGCCTCCGTCGTCATGACCACCACCCTCGACATGCTCGACTCCATCCAGGCGACCTACGGGCATGGCGCGTCAACGGCCGGCGGGGTGGAGCGCTACACCGGGTGTGACCTCCTCATCCTGGACGACCTCGGCAAGGAGAACGGCAACAGCTGGGTCCTCACGACCATCTTCCAGGTGGTGAACGCGCGCTACGAGGATATGCGCCCGATCGTGGTGACCTCGCAGTACGCGCCCGCCGCCCTGGCGAGGAGGCTCGGCAGGGCGGGAGAGCGCGAGAGCGCGGAGGCGATCGCCTCGCGCTTCGCCGAGATGTGCACGCCCGTGCCCCTCCCCGATCTCGACCACAGGCGGAGGAAACAAGGAACCAGAACCTAGCGTGGCTAAGCGTGGCCTAGCGCCCCGCGCCGCGAGCGCGCGGACATGCGCACGCTGTATACACCCCTTGGCGGACCGCCCGGCGAAACACGCCGACGCGAGACACGGCCGCGGCGGCCCGCACCATACCGACAAGAGAACGGAGCCGCCATGACATCCGACCCCAGGAGCCTTGAACCCGTCGACGCGAAGACCGCCGAGGCACTCGAGAAGAAGTGCCAGGAGAACGGCTGGCTAAAGCGGGGCGGCTACGCGTGGCAGGACGACCCGTACCTCGAGGACTATCCCTACGCCTTCGTCGCGGCACCCGACATGGACGCGCTCGACTCGTACTTCGAGAGCGGCATCTGGGTCATCAGGCAGGGCGTCGTCTACGGGGACCTCGCATTCATCCAGCAGGTGAACGGCGGAGACGAGTACTGGACGCTCAAGAACGACAACGGCACGTGGAAGGACTTCGAGTCCGTCTCCTGCAGCCACATGGTCACGCGCTCGCGCGCCGACTTCGAGGGCTACGTCGCCTCCATGCGGGCGGCACTCCCCGTTGAGTGCACGCGCCTCGAGTACCTCTGCCCGCCCGAGCTGGCGGGAAGGCTCGCGGAGCTCTCCAGACAGTTCGATGCAGAGGGCGCGAAGGGCACCTTCCGCGACTACGCCGTGGACGCGCTCGCCAAGGAACCCGAGGAAATGGAGAAGTACCTCTCCCCGGCATCGCCCGAGGAGGCCGAGCCGGCGGCGCAGTCGCTGGCGCTGGGCGTACGCCTGCGCACGGCGGGACGCGGAGACGGGCTTGCCGCCCGCGCGGCGGAGAGCCGCGAGGCCGCTGCAGAGATCGGCTCGCGCCCGGCTCCCGCACCGCTTCCCGGCAGGGACCTCTAGGAACGCGCCATGGCAGACGACTTCGGCGACGATTCCGGCGAGAAGCTCTTCGACACGGTCTTCCGCATCAGCGAGAGGGCCGGAGAGCGGGCGATGATATACCGATCCAGGGGCATGTCCCGCGCGTTCGCCCATGCGAGCGAGGCGAGGACCGAGCCCGCGGACGCCGGCGTGGAGTGGGCGCGGCTCGATATGCACGAGTTCGAGGAGCTCGAGGACCGTGACGCCGCCAAGGCGGCCGTGGAGTCCAAGCTCAAGTCCAAGGGCGTTGAGAGCGCCTGGTTCGAGGACCAGGCAGCCAAGCGCGAGTGCCTCCTCTTCCGCGTCGAGGACGCCCAGGAGGTCGCCGATGCCCTGGGCGAGCTCTCGCACGAGACCGACGCGGCGCGCGAGCGCGCGTCCGAGAAGATAAGGGGCAGGGCCGAGGAGCAGCGCGACGCCCGCACGCTCGACGAGCGCGCGAAGGACGCCCGCGAGGCATCCGAGGCGCTCGAGAAGGGCGCGACCAGGGCACGCCAGAGGGCGCGCGACCCGCGCTTCGAGGAAGCGAGGAGCAGGTGAGGCGGCGCGGCGCGCCCCTCGCCCTGACCGCGGCGGGCTCCGTCGCGGCGGCGCTATTCGCCAACGCCTACGCAAGCTGCCTCGTTTCGCTTTCCGGCGAGCCCACCAGAAACCTCCAGAGGGCCCTCGAGGCCCTCCCCGACTTCGCATCGAGCAATCTCCCGTTCACCACGAAACCCGCCGCCCTCGTTGCGGCGCTGCTCGCCGCCTGCGGCATCTGGGCCTTATGGGCCTACTCGCTCACGCACCGCCCGGGCGAGCGCGCCGGCGAGGAGCACGGCAGCGCCCGCTGGGGCACGCGCCGCGAGGGAAGGCGCTTCGCCGATACCAAGCACCCCGAGCGCAACATCATCCTCACCGAGAACTTCGCGCTGGCGCTCTCGCGCGAGGACCGCGACAGGCGCTACGAGCGCAACCGCAACGTGCTCGTCGTGGGCGGCTCCGGATCGGGCAAGACCCGCGGCTACGTGGAGCCCAACATCATGCAGATGAACTCCGACTACCTCGTGACCGACCCAAAGGGCGAGACGCTGCCCCGCATGGGGCGGATGCTCGAGGCCCACGGCTACGAGGTCCTCTCGTTCAACACCGTGGACTTCTCGCGCTCCATGCACTACAGCCCGCTCGCCTACGTCAACGACGAGGCCGACATCCTCGAGTTCGTGACCTGCCTCATCGAGAACACCACGGGCGACCGCGAGCACACTGGCGACCCGTTCTGGGAGAACGCCGAGCGCCTGCTCTACGTGGCGCTCATCGGCTACCTGGTGCGCTACTGTCCGCCCGAGGACCGCTCGCTCTCGGGGCTCGTGACCCTGCTCTCGCTCGCCAAGGCCAAGGAGACGGACGAGGACTACATGAGCCCGCTCGACCTGCTCTTCCGCGAGGTCGAGACAGGCATGCGCTACATGCGTACGTCCACCGCACGCGAGGGCTCCTTCGAGGCCGGCTCGCGCATCTCGTACCGCGCGGCGTCCTCCGAGTTCTCGTGGGTGAGGACCGGCGAGCCCGTCTCCTATGACGAGATGCACCTCGACCGCCTGGGTAGCGACGGCAGCCGCCGCGCCGTGTTCGCCGTCATGTCCGACACCTCGAGCCTCTACTCCTTCCTCTTCGCCATCATGATGTGGCAGACCATGAACGTCCTCTGCAAGAAGGCGCTCGCCGACCACGGCGGGAGCCTCCCTGTGCCGGTTCACCTCGTCTTCGACGAGTTCGCGAACATCGGGCGCCTGCCGGACGTGGAGAAGATGGTCGCCGTCATCCGCAGCCGCAACATCTCGATGTCCGTCGTGCTGCAGTCGGTCTCACAGCTCAAGGCACGCTACAAGGACGACGCGGCCACCATCGTCGACTGCTGCGACACCACGCTCTTTTTGGGCGGGAAGTCCACCGACACGGTCAAGGAGATCTCGGAGTCCGTGGGCAAGGAGACCGTCGACACCCTCACCTGGAACGAGAGCAGAGGCGCCACGCCCGGCTCGACGCGCAACTGGAACACCCTCGAGCGCGACCTCGTGCAGGGCTCGGAGGTGGCGCGCCTGCCACGCGACACCGCCCTCGTGCTCATCGCGGGCGCCATGCCGCTCAAGGACAGAAAGTACGACATCACGCGCCACCCCATGTGGCCGGAGGCCTACCCGGGGCATCCCGGCGCGAGGTTCGCGGAGCCGTTCGACTTCAAGGCCTACCTCGAGGCGCGCCGCGATGCCGCGCGGCAAGTGAGCTAGCAAAACGCGCGGCGGACGGAGCCGCGTATGGGAGACAAGGAGAAGGAGCACATGCTTTCGCAGATCATCACGCTCGTTTCGGGATGCGTGACCTTCCTGGGAGGGTTCCTCATCGTGTGGGGAGCCGTCTCGCTGGGACTCGCCATCAGAGAGCAGCAGGGCGGCTCGCAGATAGCGAGCGCCATCTCGACCATCGCAGGCGGCGCCATCATCGTCGCCGCGGCGGTCTACTTCGGCATGCTCGACACGTCGTGGCTCCCCGCGTAGGGCGCGCCCATGCTGAGCGTGATCGTCCACAAGGACATATCCGAGTACACCGAGAAGGTCGTCGGCAAGCTCTCCGCGCGCACGCTCGCGTGCGTCGTCGGCGGGCTGACCGCCTCGGTCGGGGCCGCGGCCGCCGCCCACTTCGGGCTGGGCGTGGAGGTGTCCGATGCGACGTTTCCCGTCATGGCGGCCTCGATGCCGTTCTGGCTCGCCGGCTTCTGGCGGCCGAAGGGCATGAAGGCCGAGAAGTTCATCCCGCTCTACCTGGCGCACGTCCTGGGCGACGGTAAGGTCTGCTACTCGACGGCCGCGCGCACGGGCGCGCTCGCGCCGGGCATCGCATGCGCCAAGTGCGACCGCAGGGCCAAGAGGGCATCGAGGAGGAAGGGGGCCGAGAGACGTGAACCCACTTTGGAAACGCAAAGGCACTAAGGAGGATGGCGGCCGGAAGGGTGCCTCGCGCAGCCGCTCCATCGAGCGGCGCATGAGGGAGCAGGAGCGCCAGCTCACCGACCAGACCGCCGAGCAGCGCCGACGCCGCCGCGCGGCGCGCGACGTCTACGGAGCAGTGGGCTTCGACCTCATGTACAGAGACGGCATCTGCCAGGTCGAGGAGGGCCTCTTCTCCCAGACCGTGGCCTTCGACGACATCAGCTACCAGAGCGCCCGCGAGGAGGGAAAGAAGGCCGTCTTCTCCGGCTGGTGCCAGCTCTTCGACTACTTCGGGACCGAGAGCTGCGTGCAGGTCACGGTGGCCAACACGCCCATCCCCGCCTCCGAGATAGGCAACCGCGAGTTCTTCCCGGAGGCCGACCCGGACACCGCGCCGCTCGCGCGCGAGTACAACCGAATACTCAACGACAAGATGCGCGAGGGGGTCTCCAACCTCACGCGCCAGCGCCTGCTGACCTTCTCGACGGGGGCCGAGAGCGTGGAGGCCGCCGTCCCCAAGCTCGCGCGCATGAGGGGCGACGCCATGCAGACGCTCGCGAAGATCAGGAGCGACGCGCGCATCCTCGACGGCGAGGAGCGCCTTCGAGCCATCAGCTCCCAGCTGAGGCCAGGACGCCCCTTCTCGTTCTCGTGGGACGCCGTAGGCGGAGCCTCCAGCCTCACGGCCAAGGACTTCGTGTGCCCCGCCTCCCTCGACTTCAAGCCCGAGGGCTCGGGCAGCTGCTTCACGAGCGACGGCACCTGGTGCCAGGTCCTCGTGCTGCGCCGGTTCGGCAGCGAGCTCACCGACCGCTGCCTCGCCGACATCATCGACCTGCCCATGCCGCTCTCCGTCTCGCTCCACGTGCAGGCCATCGACAAGGCCCGCGCCGTGGCCTTCGTGAAGACCCGCCTGGCGTGGATGGACAAGGAGATCATCGACGAGCAGATGGGCGCGGTGAAGAAGGGCTACGACTTCCAGATCCTGCCCAGCGAGCTCAAGTACTCGAAGGAGGAGGCCGAGGACCTCCTCGACCACCTGCAGAACAAGAACCAGCGCCTCTTCGTCTACACGGGGCTCGTCTACACCTACGCGGCGACGCGCGATGAGCTCGACGACCAGGTGGACCAGATCGTCTCCACCGCGCGCCAGCACTCCATCGAGGCCGAGGCGCTCGACTACCGCCAGCGCGAGGGCATGAACTCCATACTGCCCCTGGGGCACAACCACGTGGAGGTGTCCCGGATGATGACGACGGCGCAGGTCGCCGTGCAGATGCCCTTCGCCACCCAGGAGCTCGCGCAGGAGGGCGGCGGCTACTACGGGCAGAACAAGCAGTCCTCCAACCTCGTGCTCTGCAACCGCAAGCTCCTCGCGAGCCCCATGGGCTTCGTCGCGGGCAAGCCGGGATCGGGCAAGTCGTTCTCCGTGAAGCGCGAGATCGAGAACACGATACTGGCCTACCCGGAGGACGAGATCATCATCCTCGACCCCGCAGGCGAGTACAGTCCCGTCGTCACCGGCAACGGCGGCGAGTGCATACGCTTCGCGCCGGACGCCGGCACGCACCTGAACCCCTTCGACCTCTCCGACGTGGCCCACCAGTCCACGGCCTCGCAGATGGCGTTCAAGATAGACGCCTTCCTGGCGCTGTCGTCTGCCACCATGGCGGAGGGGAGCCAGGGGCTGCCCGAGGCGGACAAGTCCATCATCAGCCGCTGCGTGGAGCTCTCCTACGAGGGATGCGCCGACAAGGGAAGGCTGCCGCTGCTCGGCGACTTCTACGAGGAGCTGCTAATCCAGCCCGAGCGCGAGGCGGCAGAGATCGCCCTGCGCTACGAGCGCTACGTCAAGGGTGCGCTATCGTTCTTCAACCACGAGAGCAACGTCACCTTCGAGCGTCGCATCACCAACATCGACTTCAAGGACCTTTCGGAGAACATGCGCGCCTTCGGCATCGTCGCGGTGCTCGAGTGCGTGCGCAACCGCATGTACTACAACTTCGAGCGCGGCGTCACCACCTGGCTCTACATCGACGAGGTGCAGAGCCTCTTCGGCCACCCTTCGGTCATCTCGTACTTCTCGAAGTTCTGGGCAGAGGGGCGCAAGTTCAACCTCGTCTGCACGGGCATCACGCAGAACAGCGTCTACATGCTCGAGCACGAGGAGGCGCGCAACATGGTGCTCAACTCCGACTTCATCCTGCTCCACAAGCAGTCTCCGCTCGACCGCAAGGCGTGGGCGGACCTCCTCGACCTCTCGGCGCAGGAGGCGGGCTACCTCGACGAGTCCATCAAGGCCGGCGAGGGCCTGCTCGTGGCCGGCGGCGCGCGCATCCCCATCAAGGACGACTTCCCGAAGGGCGCGCTCTACGACCTCTTCAACACCAAGCCCGAGGAGATAGCCGCCATGAAGAAGGCCTCCGAGTTCGCCGCGAGGGCGCGGGCCAGGAAGGCCGGCGCCCGATGACCGACGCGGCCGAGACTATGGCGGAGACGCACGGGCAGGAGGGCTCGCAGAGCCTCGCGCACGCGGAGACGGACCCGGCCGCCATGGCGCGGGCGGGCAGGACCGACGCGGTCTCTGCCGGCATCGTGCGCGGCGGGGAAGGGCGCCCGAACGCGAGACGGCATGCGGCCCCTTCCCGACCCCCGCGTCGGGCAGCCGCGAAGGCGAAGCCCGAAGAGGGTGAGGCCGAGAGGACCAAGGCGGCCATACAGGGGCGCGCTCACGTGAGGGCGCTCCTCGCAGACGCCGCCGTCGACGAGGCCGACGACTCCGACGAGCTCGAGGGCGTCTCCGGCATGGAGCGCGGGGCTCAGGCAGCCGCCCATTCGGCCGAGGCGGTACGGAACCGCCTCAAGGCGCGCGATAAGGACCTCTCCCGGAAGCGGGGCAAGCGAGGAAGCCGAGCCGAGCGCGCCCGCAGGAAGGTGCAGTCGAGGCGCACCTGGGAGAAGGCGCACGAGGCGCAGGCCGCCGCCGGCAAGACGGCGACAGCCGCGAAGGCGTCGGAAGCGGCGGGCTCCAAGGGCATCGTCGCCGCAGCGTCGTCCGCAGCAGCCCCCGTGGCGGGCGTGCTGGCCGCCGCGCTCTGTGTCGTCCTCGCCGCGCTCCTCGCGGGCCAGCTCGTGAGCTCGCTCTTCGGCTTTTGGGACAACGAGGCGCAGGCCCAGGCGGCCAACAGCCTCGGCCTTCCTCCCTACATCACCTCCGAGATGGTGGAGGCGGCGCTGGAGTGCCAGGAGGAGTACGGGCATCCCGC
>NZ_JANIPD030000017.1 GCF_024609215.1 Curtanaerobium respiraculi
ACACCCACCGCCCCCAGCGGACGAAAACCGGGCGAACAGAAAAAGCCCCCGCGGCGAATCAACCGCCGCGGGGGCTTGTTCTAAGCGATGCCGGCTTGCATGTCACTCGCTTAAGTTAATGACATTGGGCATTCCCCCAGGGCAATCGCCATATCGGCGCTTATCGCTCGCGACCCATTGAGCACCTGGTAAATGCTTTGGCGGGAAAAACCGATCGCCTGGGCAAGGAAGGAAGCGCCGATCCCCATCGGCTCCATGAACTCCTCGCGTGGGATCTCGCCAGGCGTTGCCGGCTTGCATCGGATCGGAGCGTCGTTCGTGGTCGCCATTTTCATACCTTCTAGTGATAATCGCAAAATTCGACATCGTAAGCATCGCCGTTCTCGAACCTGAAGCAGATGCGCCATTGGCTGTTGACGCGTATCGGCCACTGACCTTTCATCGAATCGCGAAGGAACTCGAGCCGATTTCCCGGCGGAAAATTCAAATTCCCGAAGAGGACATTTCCTTCACCGACGCCTGAAAGCCGTCCTGCGATGACATCGGAGCCAAAACCATGAAACCCGCAGATCTTACACCCAACCCGAACTGGCCTGGTATGCAATGCGTCTGAGCATTTTTTTCGCAGATGGAATTCCCAGCTAACCGTTTGAAATATGCGCAATGAGGATAGGAGATGCATCTAGTAATAATGCCGAACGCAGCAGGTATCGGGCCTACGGGAAGATGACGGATCACGTCGGGATTCGCGTAATGCCATCGAGCCTCCTTTGGGCCAACTTCGAGGGTTTCCAGTCTTTCGATAACCTGGAAAGCGTTATTTCGACTTTATAGGGCCAACTTCGAGGGTTTCAAGCCCTTTCGCAGTCTGCAGAAAAGCCCATATATTTCAATCAAGTTTCTGACCAGGCAAAATAGAAATAAATTCGAAGCGATCCGCCAAGACCAGCCTCTCAAAAGGCTAGATACTGCCGAAGTTGGCGCATATGACCTCGAAATCCGAGATTCAGTTCATGCGAAAGGCTGGAAAGCGTCGAAGTTGGCGTCTGCAGCTTTGCTCGCGCCCCGCGCGACAACACAATGCGCATGAAACAAGTGGCGGGGCGAAACGCTTTCGCGCATCGCCCCGCCCTGCGTTCTGATTATCTCGCCGAAGAGGCTACGAGAGGAAATCGTCGAGGATCTCCTGCTCGGCTTCCTCCTCGGTGAGCCCGAGCGTCTGCAGCTTGATAATCTGCTCGCCCGCGATCTTGCCGATGGCCGCCTCGTGCATGAGGATCGCATCGGGGCTTGCCGCCTCGATGGCGGGCACGCTCTTCACCTGGCCGTTGCCGATGAGGATGCTGTCGCACTGCACGTGCCCGCGGCAGGCTGCGCGACCCACCACCAGCGGGCTGAACACCTGGCGCGAATTATCCTTCGCGACGCTGCGGCTCACCACTTGCACGCTGCTGTCCTCGCCGTTGAGTTCGAAGTTCATGTTGCTTTCCGCCCACTGGTCATCGGCGGTCTGCATCTTCTCGGTGATGATCAGCTTGGCGCCCGCCGCCAGATCGGCATCCGTCTCGCGCTTGGTGCTGGTCACCCCTGCGAGCTGGCTCATGTCCATCTCGCAGAACGCGTTCTCGCCCAAATGCACCTTCGTCACCGGGTTCATGATGCGGGTCGCGTCGGACGAGCCTTCGCCGTAGTGCACCTCGCTGTACTTGATGCGGCTGCCCTTACCGACGAAGAACTCGTGGATGCCGTCGTGCTGGCTCGACTGGTGCGACTCGTTATGGATGCCGCACCCCGCGACGATGTTCACGTCGCAGTTCTCGCCGATGTAGAACGTGTTGTACACGATGTCCTTCATGTCCACCTGGCTCATGACCACGGGGATGTACACGGTCTCGCCGCGGGTGTTGTCCTTCACGCGGATGTCGATGCCCGGCACGTCGTCCTTGGTCTCGATCTCGATGAAGGCGCTGTTGCTGCGCCTCACCAGTTCGCCGTTGCGGCGGATGTTGAACGCTCCGCTGGGCATGCCGTGGAGCCCCGCGATGGTCGCGAGAAGGTTTTCGTCTATGGGTGAAAGATCTACTGCCATGGTGACCTCCCTTTAGCAATGTACATTGATTTCGCCGACGTTGATGTCCGTCGGCTCGCTGAACGTGCACGCCTCGTTGGGATTCACGCGCGGGATGAACCCGAGCTTCTCCATCATGTCGGCAGGCGTGCCGGAACCGGCGATCGTGCCGTCCTTCAACAGCACAACCTCGTCCGCCAGCTGTATGATGCGCTCCTGATGGCTGATGATGATGATCGTATGGCCATCGCGCGCGCCGTGGATCTGGCGGAACGTGCTGGTGAGCCTGTCGAAACTCCACAGATCGATGCCGGCCTCGGGCTCGTCGTATATGGCCAGGTGCGGATCGCGCGCTAGAAGCGTGGCGATCTCGATGCGCTTTACCTCGCCGCCGGAAAGGTTCTTATCGACCTCGCGCGTCAGCCAATCGGCGCTGCACAGGCCTACCTTCGCCAGATACTCGTTGCAGGCGAACAGCGGAAGGCGCTCCCCCGCCGCGAGCTCCAGAAGCTTTTTCACCTTCATGCCCTTGAAGCGGGGCGGCTGCTGGAATCCGTACCCGATGCCCAGCTCGGCGCGCTCGCTGATGGATGCGTGGGTGATGTCGACGCCGTTGAAGAGGATCTTGCCGCCGGTGGGCTCCTCGATGCCCATGATCAGCTTGGCAAGCGTGCTCTTGCCGCCGCCGTTGGGACCCGTGATGACAACGAAACGATCTTCGGGGATCGAAAGTGAGATGCCGTCGATGATGCGGCGCATCTCGGTGGAGCCTTCCGCCACCGGTGCGTCGAACACGACGTCTTGCAATTCGAGCATGCTTCCTCCAAGGTTATTTCTCGGGCGGCGCGGCGCCGCCCCGGTACTCGTCGGTTCGCTATTGTAGCCGTTTGCCCTTGTTGCGAGCATGGTAAATGGAAATTGCAGGCGCCCCGTAATGAAAAACGCCATCCGGGGGAATGGCGTGGGGATCCATGGTGTCCCTGGAAGGATTCGAACCTCCGTTATCGGATTGAACATCCGGCGTCCTTGGCCGCTAGACGACAGGGGCAAATGCGGATTATAGCGCAGGGCGCGGAATATGCCAGTCTATTATTCCTCCGGGCTGGAGCCGACCTTTCCCAAAATCGCCTGCGGATGCGTCTCATCCGCCTTGTAGCGGATCTCCCCGTTGTCGGAAGCGGGATACGGCAGGAAGGGCACGGGGATGTAGGGGCGCAGCGTCTCGCGCGAGCGGATCTGCTCCAAGAACCAGTTCTCCTCGGGCGTGAAGCTCGCTCTGCTGCAGGTGATGATATTGAGGGGCCTAACCAGCTGGCAATTCTTGATGCGCAGCATGGTCAGGCGCTTCTGCCGGCATTCCTCCTGCACGGTGAGCGCGGAGATGATCGTCACGCCCAGACCGGCCGCGACGGTCTCCTTGATCGCCTGGGTGCTGTTCAGCTCCATGACAACGTTCAGCACGCCCGGGTCGAATCCGCTGCGCTGGATCGCCTGCTCCAACGTGCGGCGCGTGCCCGACCCCTCCTCGCGCGTGATGAAGCGCTCGGTCGCGAGCTCCTCGAACTCCACTTCCGTGCGCCTGCTCCACCGGTGGTTGATCGACACCACTAGCACCAGCTCGTCGGTCCAGAACTGTTCGAGCACCAGGTCCTCGTTCAGGGGCACCGGGCCTTCGACCAGCCCGATGCTCAGAGTGCGCTCGAGCACCTCCTGGGCGATCTCGCGCGTGTTGCCGATATGGGCGTTGAACCGCGGCGGCGTGCCATCCGGCGGCACCATCTGCATCATGCGCGGCAGCAGGTACTCGCCGATGGTCATGGTCGCCCCGATGTGGATGTACCTGTTCTGGTGTGCCTCGAACGCGCTGATATCCTCTTTCACCTGCTTGATCAGATGGAGGATGACGATGGCCTTCTCGTACAGGATGTTGCCGGGTTCGGTGAGCACGACGCCCCGATTCGTGCGGCTGAACAGCTCCGCGCCGTATTCCTTCTCGAGGTTCTGAATCTGGACGCTGACGCTCGGCTGGCTGATGTGCAGGCGCTTCGACGCCTGCGTGATGTTGCCAGCCTCGGCAACCTCTTTGAATATTTCAAACTGCTCGAGGGTTGACACGCTCGCTCTCCTCTCGATCCGGGAAAACCATCAACAGAAAATCGCGATGCCGCCGGGTCACACCGGCATGCCGCAGGCGGACGTCGCCTCCTTGCGCCATGAGGCGTAATCGACCGCATTGTAGAACGAGTAGCCACCCTGCAGGTTCTTCGCCTTGAATCCGTTCTGGGTGAGGATGCGCGTGGCGATATAGCCGCGGATGCCCACCTGGCAGTAGATATGGTAGGTGACGGACGGGTCGAGATCGGGAAGCTTCTCCCGCATCCCGTCGACGTCGATGTTGACCGCGCCGTCCAGATGGTCCTGCGAGAATTCCTTCTTGCTGCGGACGTCCACCAGCATCGAATTCTCGGGCGGATTTTCCACGACGCTCCAGGGGGCGGTCTCCACCAGGCCGTCCATGATGTTCTGTATGACGTAGCCGATCATGTTGACAGGGTCCTTGGCGGCGCCGTACGGGGGCGCGTAGCAGAGTTCCAGATCGACCAGGTCGTCGGCGGTCATGCCCTGCGCGATGGCCACGGCGAGCACGTCCATGCGCTTGTCCACGCCGTCCGGACCCACGGCCTGCGCTCCGATGATGCGCTTGGTGCCGCGTTCGTACAGGACCTTCAGCATGAAGTACTGCGCCCCGGGATAGTACGTGGCATGCTGGGTGGGATTGGTGATGACGAAGTCGAAATCGATTCCCGCCTGTTCGGCCGCACGCGTGGTCAGCCCGCACGAGGCGATGGTCAGGTTGAAGAACTTCATGACCGAGGATCCGATGCTGCCCTTGTAGGTGCTTTCGATGCCGCAGATGTTGTCCGCGGCTATGCGCCCCTGCTTGTTCGCGGGGCCGGCCAGCGGAATGGCGACGTCCTCTCCCGTGATGCGGTTCTTCACCTGCACCGCATCGCCCACGGCGTAGATAGCGGGGTCGTTCGTGCGCATGCGGTCGTCCACCTTGATGGCACCGCGCACGCCCAGCTCCAACCCGCAGGCCGCCGCGAGGTCGCTTTCGGGTTCCACGCCGATCGCGAGGATCGCCATATCCGCTTCGAGGGGGGCATAGCCGTCGTCCAGATCGACCTCGACGCCGCCCTCCCTCGCAGCGAAGCCGGTGACGCCCGCCGACTTGCGGAACAGCACGCCCTCGTCGTACATCTGGTTCTGCACCAGGGCGGCCATATCGGCATCCAGCGTGGGCATCACATGATCGAGCTTGTCGACGACCGTCACCTTCAGCCCGCGCTTGACGAGGTTCTCGGCCATCTCCATGCCGATGAAGCCCGCGCCCACCACGACGGCGGAGGCAGGCCGCGCATCCCTGATGAAATCATCGATGGCAAAGGTGTTCTCGACGTTGCGCAGCGTGAAGATGCGCTCGCCGTCGATACCGGGGATCCGGGGCTTCACCGCGCGGGCGCCCGGTGAGAGGATAAGCGCGTCATAGGACAGGTCGTATTCCCCGCCGCCCTTCAAATCGCGCACGTGCACGCTCTTCGCCGCGCGGTCGATGGATGCCGCCTCGGAGTTCACGCGCACGTCCACGTTGAATCGCTCCCTGAAGCTCTGGGGGGTCTGCAGCGTCAGGCGATCGCGATCCTTGATGGCGCCGCCTATATAATACGGCAGCCCGCAGTTTGCGTACGAGACGTAGCCGGTGCGCTCCAGTATGATGATGTTCGCGGTCTCGTCGAGCCTGCGGAGGCGCGCCGCGGCGCTTGCGCCGCCGGCCACACCGCCCACGATGACAACGGTTTTCGGTTTCTCAGCCACTTGATTCCCTCTAATCCAAGAATGACGACCAGACGCAGAACACAATAGGGCAAACCCCTTAGGAGTTCCACACGTGAATATTCCGATTATGCCATAAAAACTATCAATACCCCGATTGCATATTCCCATCTTCACCAGATAGGTGCCCGTGGCATAGTCTTTACTTGGAGAAAATGCAGATCGTGGCCGGTGATGGTATGGGAGCCCCCGGCCCGCTGCGCGAAGGGGGTTTAAAATGCCTGCAACCACACTGGTATCCGTTTTCGTTATCATCGCCTTCGTGGGATTCCTCCTGCTGACCGCGGTCAAAGCGAGCAAGTACTCGAAGATGGCTACGCATTCCCGGTTCGATCTGTATCCCGTTCCGAAGGAAGGCAAGAAGAGGGCAGCGTACGGAGGATCCTACATGGAGGAGGTCGAGTGGTGGAATGACAAGCCGCGCACGATCGACCGCGGCACGGAGACGATCGACATCTTCAAGGAGATGTTCCTCATCAAGAAGCTGTATGTGAACCAGCGCGCGATGTGGGGCCCGTCATTCATCTTCCACTGGGGCCTGTACTTCCTGTTCGCCTGGTCGGTGCTGCTTCTGATCACCGTCGCGTGGAGCCCCTCCTGGCTGCTGGTCTTCACCGGCATCGTCGGCGTCATCGGATTCTGCCTGGCGACGCTGGGCGCCGCGATCCTGCTCATCCGCCGCGTCACCGACGAGGGCCTGCGCGTGTACACCACCCCCGCCGAGTTCTTCAACCTGCTCCTCATCCTCGCCGTGCTGGTGACGGGCGAGGTCTGCTGGACCACGGGCGCCTCGCCGTTCGTCATCGCCAAGCAGGTCTTCACGATGTCCGCGACGACGCTCTCGCCGCTCATGATCGTCCATTTCATCCTGCTCGGTTTCTTGCTGCTCTACATCCCCGTCAGCAAGATGGGGCATTACGTGGGCAAGTTCTACAGCTTCCGCTCGGTGCTTTGGGATAACGATCCCAATGTCCCCGGCAGCAAGACGGAGCGCAATTTCAAGCGCTCCGCCGCCCAGAAGCCCGCTACCCAATGGTCCGCGCATATGCCCGCACCTAAGACCGAATCGGAGGAATAAGACATGTCCGTATCCACGAAACATCTCAGGGCGCGCGAGATCGCCGAGAATAAGGGTGCCGTCCTGTCCCCCGTTGACGATATCAAGCCTCTGCCCGCCCCCTACGACACCAACGGCCTCGACCCCGATTTCAAGGACAAGAAGCCCGAGTGGGCGGAAAAGCACTGCGCTTCGCTCGACGGCTACATCGCTCTCGACGGCCTGAACCGCCCCGAGACCAAGGAAGAAGAGGACGAGTTCGTCCAGAAGTTCCTGAAGGGCCTGGAAAAGCTCTTCTCCGACGCCAACAAGAACGCCGCCATGCCCCTCGCGCTGACGCTCGAGTTCTGCGCGAAGTGCAACACGTGCTCCAACGCGTGCCACATCTACGAGGAGAGCAACGGCGACGAGATCTACCGTCCCAGCTGGCGCATCGACGTGCTTCGCCGCATGTACAAGAAGTACTTCACGCCCTCCGGCAAGCTGCTGGGCGGATTCGTGGGTGCCGACGTGGAGGTCAACTGGGAGAGCATCGCGCGGCTTGGCGAAAGCGCCTACCGATGCAACCTGTGCCGACGCTGCGCGTCCACCTGCCCGCTGGGCCTGGACAACGGCCTTGCCGCGCGCGAGATCCGCAAGATCTTCAGCGAGGAGATGGGCATCGCCCCCACCCCGCTGCATGAGAAGGGCACGGAGCTGCAGCTGAAGGTCGGATCCACCACGGGCCTCACCAAGCCCGCGTTCCTCGACACGATCGAGTTCATCGAGGAGGACATGTCCGACCTCACCGGGCGCGAGATCAAGTTCCCCATCGACAAAGAGGGCGCCGACGTGCTGCTGATGCACAATGCCGGCGAGTTCATCGCATGGCCCGAGAACCCCACCGCATTCGCGATCCTGCTCGACGAGGCGGGCATCGATTGGACGCTCAGCTCCGAGATGCTCGGCTACGACGGCGTGAACTACGGCGTCTGGTACGATGACGTCCAGGCGAAGAAGATCGTCTCCAAGCAGTACGAGGTCGCCAAGAAGCTCGGCGTGCGCCGCATCGTGATCGGCGAGTGCGGCCACATGCACAAGTCGCTCGCGATCAGCGGCGACCGCATGGTCGCGCCCGAGGACCGCGTCCCCGTGGAGAGCTTCATCCCCCTGATGGCGGATCTGGTCTGCACGGGCAAGATCAAGCTCGACCCGAACAAGATCCCCTACCCCGTCACGCTGCACGACCCGTGCAACTACGTGCGCCAACTCGGCATCGTGGAGCCCCAGCGCGAGATCCTGCGCGCCATCGCCCCCAACTTCCGCGAGATGACGCCCCACGGTGTCGACAATTACTGCTGCGGCGGCGGGAGCGGCTTCGCCATCATGAGCTCCTTCGGCTTCGACGAGTTCCGCACCAAGGTGAGCAGCCGCAAGAAGTTCGAGCAGATCCTGAACGCATTCACGCCCGAGGAGATGGCGGACAAGAGCCTGCCGAAGATCGTGTGTGCTCCCTGCTCCAATTGCAAGGGGTCCATTCGCGACATCTTCAAATATTACAAGGCCACGGGCACATACAATCTACAGTACACCGGCTTGGCAGACATCATGGTCGAGGCGCTCGAAAGCACCGAGGGGCATTTCCTGGAATTCCTCGGATAGGATCGTCTGGAACCGCCTCCGTCCTACATCCGCTGATGTAAGCGTCCCTTCCCGCCATCTCGATGACAGTTCGAGATGGCGGGATTTTTTTCGATCCCGTCTTATGGTAATAGATTTGATTGGTAGTGTCGCGAATATTGGTGTAGAGCTCGGTTCTCGAGGGTAGCCGCAGGCTGCCCGAGGAACCGAGAATCACCTAGAATGCCGTCATTCTAGCGCATGTCAGGCCGCCTTCCTGCCGGCAACGGGGTTGTCGGCCACGACGAGCGCGATGATCCTGGCCGCATGCTCGGCGGCGGTGCCCTCGTAGGCGGGCGCGGGCGCGTTCACCTTGGCGCCCTCGACGGCCCTGCCGATGGAGTCGTCGTTGAACCAGCGGCGCCCCGCCCAGTCCTCGTCCATCTCGGAGAACACCGCTCCCATCATCCTGATGAGCGACTTCCTGCTCGGGAACACCTGCACCACGCGGCTGCGGCGCTTGAGCTCGCGGTTGGCGCGCTCCTGCACGTTGTTGGTGCGCAGCCTGACGCGGTGCTCGTAGGGGAAGTCGAGGTAGGCCAGCGCGTCGGCCTCCGCCTCCTCGAGCACCTCGGCGGCCTTGGGGCAGAACCCCTCGATCTGCTCTGTGGCCAGCTGGTACAGCTCGCGCACCAGCTCGGGGTCGCGGGAGGCGAACACGGCCTTCAGGATGCCCAGCACGGCGCCCCTCTTCTGCCTGGTCGGCGCGTTGCCTGCGGCGTTGCGCATCAGGCGGACGATGCGTCTCTGCCGCGCGGCGGACGGGAACGCCTCCTGGATGGCGCGCTTGAGGCCCTCGTGCGCGTCGCTGGTGACGCAGGCGACGCCCTCGACGCCGCGCGGCCCGCAGCGAGAGCAGGAAGGCCCTCCGGCCGTCGTAGGGCTCGGCGTCGACGGCGCCGAGCCCCGGCAGGCGCCTGCAGCCGCCCGAACCCGCGCCGATGGCGGCGACGAGCGCGGCGGACTGCACGCGGCCGTCGTCCCTGCACTTGATGTAGGTGGCGTCGAGCCAGACGTAGGGGTGCTTGACGTCGGAGAGGTCGCGTTCCTGCAGGTCGGCGGCCGCGTCGTCGAGCGAGGAGCACGTCCTCGACACCTGGCTGGCGCTCATGCGGTCCATGCCCGTGGACTGCGCCACGCGCTTCGCCTTCCTGGCGGACACGCCGTTGGCCACCATCCCGGACACGGCGGCGACCACGGCGCGGTCGACGCGCGAGCAGCGCTCGATCAGGTCCTCGGGGAAGCAGCTCCCCGCGCGCAGCTTCGGGATCCTGGGGTTGATGGTGCCCGCGCTGGTGGTGAGCCTGCGCTCGCGGTAGCCGTTCCTCTGGTTGCCGGCCTCGCATGCCTCGTCGGCCCGGGCGTCCACGATCTCGTTGACGAGCGACTCGGCCATCACCCTGATGAGCTCGGCCATGTTCACCATGCCGTCGTCGAATCTGGGCATCTCGGCCCCGTCGCTCGCGATCTCGTGTATCTTGTCCATATGCGGTTATTGCCTTTCTACGAATCCTAACTTCAGCAATTAGAATTCTAGGCGATAACCGCTTCCTGCTTTCTGCGGCAAGGGAAGCGGCCCCTTACACCAACATTCGGCACGCGATCATTTGATTTGCCATAGTTTTTTAATATTGTTAATAGCTAATATCTATTTCAAAACTACCGTTTAAACTCCAAATAGTCCATCTGAGCAGGCAGAATATCGAAAATCAAGCTGGTCATAGGTTAACGCAATACCCATATCAACCGTGGGTATTTTCCTATAAATTCGCTTAGTGATTAAATATGAATACGTTGTGAAAGTGTGCGCGGAGAGGCTTGAACGCGCACTTTGACGAAAGGAAGGTTGTCATGTTCATTGTGTCGATCGACGAAGGCACCTGCACTGGTTGCGACTCGTGCGCCGACGGTTGCCCGGCCCACATCCTTGGGTTCGAAGATGGCCATGCGTTCGTTTCCGGCGACGAAGCGGAATGCCTGGGCTGCATGTCCTGCGTTTCCGTTTGCCCAAGCGGCGCCATCACCGTTACCGAGATGTAAGAAGAAACGGTTTCTAAAGGGGAAATCGTGGGAGAAGAAGGAGAGGATATGGCTGAAGAGGTAAAGACCCCGAAGCTAGACGAACTGGAAAAGGGCCCTTGGCCTAGTTTCGTCAAGGAAATCAAGCGCGAGGCCGCCAAGAACGATATGAGCAAAGATCTTCTTGGCCAGCTCGAGGTTTCCTATGAGGAGAACATCGGCCACTGGAAGCACGGCGGCATCGTAGGCGTTCGCGGCTACGGCGGCGGCGTCATCGGCCGTTACACCGACCTGCCTGAGCAGTTCCCGGCACTGCGCGAGTTCCACACCATGCGCATCTCCGCCCCCAGCGGCTGGTTCTATAGCACCGGCAAGCTGCGCGAGATCTGCGACATCTGGGAGAAGCACGGCAGCGGTCTTACCAACATGCACGGCTCCACCGGCGACATCATCTTCCTCGGTACCACCACCGATCAGCTGCAGCCCACATACGACGAGTTGGCCGAGCACGGTATCGACCTCGGCGGTTCGGGCAGCGACCTGCGCTCCCCCAGCTGCTGCGTAGGCCCCGGCCGCTGCGAGCATGCCTGCTACGATACGTTGGATATGTGCCTCGATATCACCAACGAGTTCCAGGACGAGCTGCACCGCCCCATGTGGCCCTACAAGTCCAAGATCAAGATGTCCGGCTGCGCCAACGACTGCGTCGCCGCTGCCGCCCGCGCCGACATCAGCGTCATCGGTACCTGGCGTGACGGCTTGACCATCGACAACGACGAGGTCAAGAAGTACGTCGCCGAAGGCTTCCCCATCAAATCCCGCGTCATCGACGTGTGCCCCACGAAGTGCCTGAAATACGACAAGGAATCCGACGAGCTTTCCTGCAACACCGACGAATGCACCCGCTGCATGCAGTGCATCAACATGATGCCCAAGGCCATCAAGCAGGGCAAGGAAAAGGGAGCCACCATCCTGGTCGGCGCCAAGTCCACCATCGTCAAATCTGCCAACATGTCCTGGGTGCTCGTGCCCTTCATGAAGATGGATGCGCCTTACGACGAGTTCAAGGACCTCGTGAACCGCATCTGGGACTGGTGGGACGAGAATGGCAAGACCCGCGAGCGTCTCGGCGAGACCATCTACCGTCTCGGCATGGGCGCATTCCTGCGCGGCATCGACATGCCCGCCGTGCCCCAGATGGTATATCGCCCGCGTGCGAATCCCTACGTGTTCTGGCAGCCGGAGGATATCGAGAAGGAATCCGCCGAGGCCTAACCGCAACCGGAAGCGAAACCTTCCGCCTACCGATTCACTTTACGCTACAGAAAGAATGAGGCGATCATAATTGGCTACAGAAGTTAGGGCCAAAACCGACCAGGGGCCCATTAATTACAAAGACCAGCTGCATCCGATGGTGCAGGCCAACTACGGCAAATGGGAGTACCACGAGTTCCCGAAGCCCGGCGTGCTGAAGCATGTCGGCCCCGCAGGCACCCTGTGGACGGTCCGCGCCGGCACACCCCGTCTGCTGAGCGTCGACTCCATCCGCGACTTCTGCGACGTCGCCGACAAATACTGCGACGGCTATCTGCGCTTCACCAGCCGCCAGAACATCGAGTTTTTGACGGATAAGGAAGAGAACGTCGACCCCATCATCAAGGAGGTCACCGAACTCGGCTACTCCGTGGGCGGCACGAAGAACGCTCTCACCAGCATCGTGCACACCCAGGGCTGGGTCCACTGCCACACCCCCGCGACCGACGCCTCCGGCATCGTCAAGGCGGTCATGGACGACCTGCATGAGTACTTCGTCAACGACGACGAGCTGCCCGCGAAGCTGCGCATCTCCATGGCATGCTGCCTGAACATGTGCGGCGCCGCCCACTGCAGCGACATCGCCATCGTCGGCATCCACCGCGTTGCCCCCGTCATCGACCACGAGACGGTCCGCAAATCCTCCGAGATCCCGACGCTCGTCGCGTGCTGCCCGACTGGCGCCATCCGCCCCGATCCGAAGAACAAGAGCGTCAAGGTCGTTGAAGAGCGCTGCATGTACTGCGGCAACTGCTATACCATGAGCCCCGGCATGAAGATCTGCGACGCCGAAAACGACGGCTTGGCCATCATGATCGGCGGCAAGGTGTCCAATGCCCGCACCAACCCGGAGTTCTCGCGCATGGTCATCCCGTTCCTGCCGAACACCCCGCCGCGTTGGCCGGAGTGCACGGAGGCTATCCGCCACATCGTGGAGTGCTGGAAGGACGGCGCCAAGAAGGGCGAGCGCCTGGGAGAGTGGATCCAGCGCATCGGCTGGGAGCGCTTCTTCTCCGTCACGGGCATCCCGTTCAGCGACAAGCTCATCGACGACTACATCTTCTCGCGCGAGACGTTCCGCACCTCCGCGGCGTTCAAGTACTAGTCTCGAACCTCATCTACGTTGCACACGCAGCTTAGATATCGCGAAGAGCCTCAGATGATTCCGGGGCTCTTCCTCTGCTCAACGCGCTATCGCATGCGTCAACGAGACTTGTGACAGTGCGTTGGCATCAACCGTTTTGCGATGTGATTCCCACCCTCTCGTGATATAACAGCAGGTGGATGGGAAATGAAAAGATAGGAAATTATCATGCAGAAACTCAATTCCGATACCTTCGACGAGATCGCCTACGATGACGGTGAGTCTTGCCTGGTCATGTTCACCCGCAAGACCTGCCACGTGTGCCAAGCGGTCCATCCCAAGCTGGAAGAGCTCGAGGAGGACTACAAGGGCAAGTTCGGCTTCTACGAGGTCGACGTCGAGGAACAGCGCAATCTGTTCCAGCGCTTCTCGCTGAAGGGTGTGCCCCAGATCCTGTTCTTCAAGGACGGCGAGGTCGTGAGCAAGAAGGCTGGCGACCACGACATCGAGGAGTTCGAGGACAAGATCAACGAGATCATCGCTTGATAGGTTCACACCTCTGCAGCAACCATGGGATCCGATAGTTCCATGGCATCGGGACCCTCCTCCGGGAGGGTTTTTCATGTGCGGTATCGAGGGGAGGCTGTCTAGAAACTCCCTCTGAGACTTCTACTCATATGACAGTATGTTTGAACAGATTGGTAAGAGTTTCTAGACAGCCTCAGGGGGAACCGAATCCCTCACATGCCATGCGCAACCTGCGCGATACGCTCGCCCGTCGGGAGCGCCCTTGTCCTTGCATCTCCGACATGGAATCCGATAGATCCACGCCAACACACGGACAAGAGACCGGGGCCTGCCTTACGCGGGAAGACCTCCCGGCCTCGGAATCGATGAGCCTATTCTGCAGCAGTGGGTTCCTCTAATTGGAGGGCGGCAACGCATGGCCTCCCTCCTTGGGCAGTCACCCCTTGGGCAGTCGTCAAAGCCGAACATCAGCTCGGAACACATTCAGGACCCTGGCGCATCCTTAGCAACGCCTACGGTCCAATGATCGAAAGCCGGGGCATGGTTGCCGATCCGGTTCGTATCGGCAACCATGCCCGTATCGGTAACCATGCCCCGGCTCCGGAACGCTGCATCCACCTGACGATAGCAATGAGGTTCGTGGTTCGCTTCCATCTCATCAAAGGCGCGCGGGCCATTTATGCGGGGTAATCGCGCTTTCCGAGGCGCTTTCCTCTTGTCCGGGCCAAATTTTGAACATAATCGCGCTTTGCCATGCGCAAGATAGATGCGGCGGGCAATTCTCCTGCAATAAGCCCTGATCACCAACCATCTCGAAAACCTTCTCCGTAGGAGTCGAAGGACAATTTCGCGATTATCCTCTTTAATTGGAACCCGGGTCGTTAATCTCTGCTCCAAAATGCGATTTAGCTCGAAAAATGGCCCGATACAGCTCGCTGCTCCCGGCAGTCCAATGAGATGAACGCAAACGCCTTCCACCCCACCCTAGGAAACCGCTGACGAATTCCGCCGGCCCGAGAACGACATGCTGGCGCCGGAGCGGCTCGATCCCCGTTCACGCACGCCGGTGCGCTCGCTCGCCTTTCGCCGCTCCGGCACTCAGCCCGCCGTCCCCGGCCAAGGCGGAATTCACCGGTGCATCTAGGGAAACACCGAGTTATTAATCGCTTCGTCGGCCTCAGGCGAATTAAATGGCAGCCGCCTGAAAGATCATCATCCGGAGGGGATGGGGAAGGTGAAGCCAAATTCATCAGTGATTACCTAGCTGTCGATGAAATATGAAAAAAATACGGAACGGCCGGGACGCCGATTCGACATCCCGGCCGTTATACGTTCCGGTCAATGACCCAAACTTCGTTGCGAGGAATGGAACGGCTGCTAGTCGAGGCCCTCCACGCATTCAGCCATATCGCTAGCGGGGGCGACGGCGCCCTCCACGCGCACGACATTCTCCTCGGGATCGACGAAATGCGCACCTGGCATTTGGAACTTGGCGATATCGATGGGCTCGATCGCGACTTCCTCGGGCTTCTCCAGCTGGGGGATCCACTCGTAGGGGATGCGGTAGGCGCGGTACATGACGTTGTTGTCCATGTACGGATAATGGAATTCCCACACCAGCTCCTTGTCGGCGGTGAACTCCATCAGATGGCCGCTCGTGCCCTCGCACACCAGGGTGTTGCCGTTGGGCAGGCGCTGGGCGTCGCTGGTCAGCGGGCTGTAGAAGTAGTGGGCGTTGAATGCGAAGCCCTCCACGCCGCTCGTGTCCTTGAGCTCCCACTTGATCTCGAGCGTGGTGGGGTCGAACTCCACGACGCGGCTGCCGTCGCGGCGCGTGACCTTGAGGCCGGTCTTGCTATGCTGGCAGGGGTCGCCGTAGCCGGCCCAGCCGCCGTTGTCGTAGACCATGACGTTCCCCTCGCCGGGCAGCCCCTTGGGGATCATGTGGGTGTGGTGCGGGCCCACGACGGTGCCGAGCATGCGCA
>NZ_JANIPD030000018.1 GCF_024609215.1 Curtanaerobium respiraculi
TGCCAGACTCCTTTACGAGAAGCGGGGCTCTCACACGAAATGTCGGCAACCCTGCCCGCCAGAATCTGCATTGCATCCACAAGCATTCGATAATCGGCTCGAAAATGCAACGACTAAAAGATAGGAGACCAAATGGAAAAAGCAAGGCTCATCACCGCCAAGGAAGTGTCCGACGACCTGGGCATCAGCGTTCAGTACGCGTACTCGATCATCAAGCAGCTCAACAAGGAGCTCGAAGAAGACGGATGCTTCGTCGTCAAGGGCAAGACGAACCGCTACTACTACGAGCAGCGGCTCTTCGGCAACCTGGAGGAAGTCGAGATCGACGAGGACCTCAAATGAGCGTCCACAAAGACAAGAAACGCGGCACCTGGCGCGTGGCGTTGCACTATGAGGACGCGGCAGGCAAGCTCGTCAACACGACCAAGCGAGGGTTCAGGACGAAATCGGAGGCGCTTGCCTGGGAGCGTGATGTTCTAGCCGACGCATCCGCCAGCATAGACATGAAATTCTCATCGTTCTATGAGCTCTACGAGGCGGATGTTCGCCCTAGGGTGAGGGTCACCACATGGGACCAAAAGCAAAACGTGGTCAGATCGAAAATCCTTCCCTACTTCGGGAAAAAGAAAATGTCGTCAATCACCGCGAAGGACATCATGGCTTGGCAAAACGAGCTCATGACCCGACCCGGCAAGAACGGCAAGCCCTACACGGAAACGTACCTAAGAACCGTGGACAACCGGCTCTCTGTCGAGCGCAGGAGCGCCCGACCGCCAAAGAAGGGAGTTTTCCCAGGGCGCCCAACATTCACCCTCTACGCTTGGACCCTCATAGGTCGAAGTCAAGAGGAACGCGCCTCGGCGATATCAACACCTACCAGTCGCGACACGTTACGCGCGAGCGCCCGACTTCGCCGCGTCGCACGCGGAGGCGCCGTTGCCCGTCGCGACGTTTGCCGACGAAGCCTTCGCAGCCGCACGAGCGGCAGCATCGGCGGCAGCAACCTCGCCCGTCCCCACGTTCGCACGCTTTTTCGCCTTGATGCGCAGCGCGCACGCGAAGCCGACCACCGCAAGCGCAAGCGCAAACGCGAATCCCCAATGAGACCCTTCGGCAAAGGCAAGCGCAGAGTTGGCCCCACCAGCAGCGATATAGTTCGCCTGGCCTGCGGTAAGAAGGCTCGTCACCACTGCGGTGCACACGGCGCCGAGCACTTGCTGCATCGTGTTGAGCGCCGTGGAGCCGTCGGTCGACAGCTCGCGGGGCAACGAGGAGAGAGCATGCGTCTGGCAGGGCGACATCGCGAGCGGCACGCCAACCATCATGACCACATGGCAGGCAACGACATAGGCAAGCGGAGACTCAGGCGTCGCGAAAAGCAGCGCCGCCGCGCCGACGATGGTCAGCCCGAAGCCACATACCGCCGGCCCGCGCGCGCCGATGCGGTCATAGATGCGGCCGGAGATCATGCTCATGAGCGCGTTCACGATGCCGCCGGGCAACATGACCACGCCGGTCACGGCCACTGCCAAAAGCATGCCGCTCTGGTAGAACTGCGGCAGGATGTACATGGCGGAAAGGGTGATGCCGAAGTTGACCATCATGCACACGGCACCCACGCGGAATCCCTGGTGGGAGAAGATGCGCATATCGATGACGGGCACCTCCATGGAAAGCTGACGGCGAACATAGAGCGCAAGGCACACGAGGCCCGCGACAAGCCCGCCCAAAACGATGGGGGATGCCCATCCGCAAGAGCTCGCCATTCCCGCGCCAAGCACAATGCCGCCGAAGCCCACGACCGAAAGCACGACGGAAGGCGCATCGATAGAAGGCCTGGTCAGCTTATAGGGATTTACCTCGAACTTCCATGCGAAGATGATTCCCACCAGGGCGATAACCGCAAAGCTCGCAAAGACGAGGCGCCACGAGCCGGCGCCGATAAGAGCGCCCGCAAGCGTCGGACCAATAGCCGGCGCGAACATGATGACAAGCGCGTTCGTCCCCATGGCGGCCCCGATCTTGTGCGGAGGAATCACCTCGAGCACCATGGCGAACATGATGGGCAGGACAAGCCCCGTGCCGATGCCCTGCAACGCACGGCCAGCGAGTGCTATGGGAAACGAGGGGGCAACCGCGCTCGCCACCGCGCCGATGAAGAAGGCGCCGAGCGCGAACAAGGTGAGCTTGCGGGCAGAGAACCACTTCATGAGCAGGCTCGCGAACGGCAGAACCACGCCGATTACAAGCATATAGCCCACCACGAGCCATTGCGTGACGGACACGTCGACGCCGAAAGCGAGGGAAAGCTGGGGCAGGGCGATATTGAGCGCGGTCTCGCTGTACATGCCGGCGAAGCCACCGCAGTAGAGTCCCATGAGGGCAAGATAAGGATGCGCCACCTCGACACGGGCGCGGAGAAGTTTGGCATTGCTCGAAGTCACTGTTTCAATTGTTCCTTTCTTTCGGGAATACTCGCCAAAAGACAACGTCGACATAAAAAATGGCCGCAACATGCTCGTTGCGACCACCTCTGCACATCGTATGCAGCGTCTCCCTGCGCCTTTTGACTTCCTCAAGTTAAGCACAAACCGAAGGCGTTTCGTAAGCGAAGACTTTGTGGATTTCCCCGAATTGCGGTCACAAATCCTTAATTCGCATGACCTCCGCTTGCCTACGAACGCAACCGAGCACATAAGACAGAGCGCGAGAAGCGCTATCTCCGAACGCCTGAAAACGCGTAGAAGCCCAGCGTGTCCACCAGCGCCTCGATCATGAACCTTCTCTCCCAAAGAGCGCTCTCCTCGCTCGCCGAGCGCAAGCCGAAGCTCACCCCGCGGCGACCGCCTCATGGTGGAGATTGGTGGCTTCCCTGCCGATTCCGTGTGCCACGACGAACCGCCCACTTGGTTTGAGCAGGCGGTATACCTTCTTTACCAGCGCAGGCTTATCAGGAAAGTGGGGATAGGCGTTGTAGATGACCACGGCGTCGAAACGCTCGCCCTCGTCGAGCGAGAGCGCGTCGCAAGCCCGAAACTTCACGGATGGCTCGTTGCCGAACTATTCCTTTGCATGCGCGACCATCTTCTCAGACATATCGACCGCCACGATTTCCCCCGCCTTGGCCGCAAGATAGAAAGGGACCATAACGCCCGTACCGCACCCCAGGTCGAGGTGAGCAAGGTGTGGAAGGGCGATGCCGAAGGCGAGCGTCCGAGATCGGTCACGGTTCAGCTTCTGAACGGAGGAACGGTCATCGATAGCGCGATTCTTTCGACTGAAAACGGCCACCCAAGCGTGCAGATTGCAGCTTCTGGCCAGCGAGCTGCCCGCTAGCCAGAAGCGTCTACTTCTTCTTCATCGACATGCAGTGAGCGCATGGGCGCTGTGGCGTGTGCATCTTCAACTGCGGGATAGCAATCGACCTCCTGGCACCGAAGGACGCTTACCGTAAGCTGAACCAGCGCTCTTCCGTGCGCCGGCCCTCCCCTCACAATTTACTATCAAGCCCACCGCTCCACTGACCCGACGCGGTAGGTGGGCTTGATTATCGGCTATTTTTCCTTACGGAAAATCAAAATGTATTGATGGGCCTGATTGGCGACAAACGACAATGGATAACCGTACGGGAATAGCTTCGCTGATTTATCTTTCCAGATCTTGCGCACCAGATGAAAAAATGTATTCATAGAGTGGGAATAGGAAATTCCTTAGTTATGGGGGTGCAAATCATACCTTTGATAAACTATACCCCCATAAATATATGATTTGATATACTGGCTCCAATGAAGATTGGAGCCAGTATGCGTTTATTCCCTCGTGAAAACTATCTGAAGAAGATCCGCGGCTTCTACCATGACGACGGGATGATCAAGGTCATCACCGGCGTCCGCCGCTGCGGCAAGTCCTGCCTCATGCAGTGCATCGCCGAAGAGCTGAGGGCCGAAGGCGTCGATGACGAGCACATCGTCTTTTTCGACCTAGACCGGTACGGGTACCGATCTGTCAAGGCTCCAGAACAGCTCGAGGCCCTCATCGAGCCCCTGCTCGCTGTCTCGGGGACGAAGTACCTTTTCATCGACGAGGTGCAGAACGTCGAGGGTTTCGAAGACGTGCTCAACGGGTTTCGCACCGAAGGCGGCTTCTCCATCTTCATCACCGGGTCGAACTCCTATCTGCTTTCAGGCGAGCTGGCCACGAAGCTAACCGGGCGCTACATCGAATTCGAGATGCAGACGCTGGACTTTGGCGAGTATTGCCAGATGAAGCGCTTCTCGGGGCTGCCCGTGAACCCGAATCCGGTCGCGGAATTCGATGCCTACATCCTCGAGGGAGGCTTCCCGAAGGCAATGGATTACCCCCAGCTCACCGACAAGCGCGCTTACGTCGCGGCGGTAATCCAGGAGATCTTCGAAAAGGACATCCGCAGGCGCGTGAAGATCAAGAACGTCTCCGTGTTCAACCAGGTGCGCGACTACGTCATCAACAACTTCGGCGCCACCACTTCGCTTGCGAACATCCAGTCCGACCTCGAAAGCAAGCAGGGCGTGAAGGTCAAGCGCGAGACTCTCGCGCGATACCTCCAGATCCTCGAGGACGCGAAGATCGTCAGCAAGTGCGTCCGCTTCGACCTGAAGTCGCGAAAATCGCTGCGCGGTGAGCAGAAGTACTACCTGGCGGACCTGAGCTTCTACTTCGCCCTCAACACCGACAACCGCATCAACTACGGGCCCGTCCTCGAGAACATCGTTTACCGCTACGCTCGCGCGCAGGGTTGCAAGGTCAGCGTCGGGCGCATTGGAAAGCTGGAATGTGACTTCATCCTCAGAAACCCAGAGATGGGCTACGCATACGTTCAGGTCGCAATGACCATCATGGCCGACCGGTCCACCGAGGAGCGCGAATACCGCCCGTTCGAGCAGATCAGAGACAACTACCCCAAGTACCTTTTGACGCGAAGCGATCCCATTCAGCAAAGGGACGGCATCATCCATGCCAACATCCCCGAGTTCATGCAGGAAGGGAGGACCTTCTGAGCGGGATGGAGATTGGCTGTTGACGAGCGGTGCAATAGACAGCGGTGTCAGTTTCAAGTGAAACTGACACCGCTTCTGTATGAGGGTTTAAGGGTTGCCACAGATGGCGATCAATGCCCGCGATGCTTCTGCTTGCGCCTCAGCTTCCGCTGCTCGAAGCGCGCCTCCGCCTCGTCTGCGCGACGTTGGCTTCTTGCGCGGACCGACTCCCGTTTCATTGTCTCCCGCTGACTCGCGAGCGCCTGCTGCGCCTTGGTTCCCATCGCCGGCTGCTTAAGGGCCTTCGACACCTCGCGGGCGCGGCGCTTGGGGTTTTTCGCAGGCTTGCTTCCCTCGGCGGGATCGTCACCGAAGAACGCGAGCTTCGCCCATTTGCTTCTAACGAATTGCAGGATTTCCTCATCGGACGGCTCCGCGCCGAAGACGATGCGAGCGACGCCGTACCTTCCGTCCTCGACATGTTCCGCCAGCCCGACCCAAAATTGACCGTCATGAAATACGATCAGAGTGGACGACACACTGATCTGCATGGTTGATTCCTCCTTTATGTAGATGACCATGCAGAGAAGGGACAACCAAGGAGGCAGGTTACTGATGCGGACTCCCGCACGCCCACGACTACCCGACGGGGACTGTGTTTTCATCTCTGATGTCCGCATTGTAGCACGAGCGGTTATCGCAGGCGCACCGCATGACCTCGAGAGGGGCGATGCGGGTTGAGTTGGATTGAAAAGCTCGAGATCTCGGATGCGCGCGGCTTCCATTTCGGTGTACAGCACGAAGAAGACGCCCTTCTGTTTGAGGTGCTCGATTTGCTGCTCTCCCGCGGGGATGGGCTTTCTGCTTTGGGCGTCTGCCATCATCGGCTTCCTGTCGCCAACCTGCATGGGTCATTCTACCAGCGTGTTCTCGCGTTACCGCGAAGACCGTTCGTCGGTTCATGGCGCAACCGCCTGCAACTATTCCCTTATTTCGACAAGGGTAAATAGTTTGACCTGCGGTTTTGCAAACTGCTCGAAAGCCACCTGCGCTGATTCACTTGCGATTGCAGCTGGCGGCTTGCGCGCTAAAGGGCAGTTGAGTTTCAAAACGGGCGTTTTCGGCGCCATCGAGCCTCCAAAGGCGTCCCGCCGCGCCCTTTGGGACAAAAGTCAAAACTCAAAGCCCTGAGTTTGGAAATAGTTTTTGAAGTTGTCCCAGCCTTTGTCCCCAAAGCTGATGAAACACGACATGGTGATGCTTGGCGGCACTCGGCTCGAGACGGCACCGACAACTGGGTGCAACTGGAGTGACGGGACGACAGAACCAGAACCATCGAGTGGGAATAGGGAAATTTGGGAATATCATTCCCAAATTTGACCACATCAATGCAAAATGAGAAAATTGCCTCCGTGCAAAGGAGGCAACTCATGTACATCAGGCGCGAAATCGAGTCGACCATCGACACCATGCTTACACAGGGTAAGGTGATTCTTGTCACCGGTGCGCGGCAAGTCGGCAAAACCACAATGCTCAAAGAGCACCTCGGGGACTCCTTCAGCTATGTCTCGATGGAAAATCCGCGCGACTATCTGCTGGTTAAGCAGGATGCAGTTCTCTTTTTCAACTCCCATGAGCTACCTCTCATCATCGACGAGGTTCAGCGGGTGCCCGAGCTGTTCTCCCCAGTGAAGTGGATTGTCGACCAATCCGACCAGAAGGGCTGCATCGTGCTTACCGGGTCGCAAACGTATCATCTGATGAAGGGCGTGAGCGAGTCCTTGGCCGGCAGGATCAGGATTATCGAGATGCCTCCGCTTAGCTTAAGGGAGCTCATTGACGCTGCGAACAGTCCTCATCCTTACGTGCCGACACGTATTACAGAACCCAAGCATGTGAAAGACCTGGATATCTGGAGCCTCATCCACAGGGGATCTATGCCCGAGCTCCAAGATGACTCCATGGACTGGGACTCCTTCTACTCGGATTACGTATCCGCATATCTCGAACGCGACGTCCGCGACCTCATCAACGTGCAGGATGAGACCAAGTTCTACAGCTTCATGGTCGCATGTGCTGCAAGATCGGCGCAGTTGTTCAACGCTACCGACATCGGAAACGCAATCGACGTAGACCACAAAACAGCCAAGGCGTGGCTCTCGGTGCTTCAGGCCTCAAACATCGTGAGGGTCATCCAGCCGTTCTGGCCAAACGTAGACAAGCGTCTTTCCAAGACCCCGAAGGTTTTCTTCATGGACACAGGGCTGGTGTGTCACCTCACACGATGGACTACTCCCGATCAGCTCCGCAACGGTGCAGTCGCCGGCCATGTCTTCGAGACGTTCGTCGTCTCGGAGGTGCTCAAGAGCTACATGAACGCAGGCGCGAACCTTCGCGACGTGTGGTTCTACCGAGACGCAAAGAAACGCGAGATCGATCTCGTCATACAGGAAGGTCATGTGCTGCATCCCGTGGAGATTAAGATGGCTGCCACCGTTGGAAGTGATGTCGTCAAGAACTTCGGCTGCTTGGACAGCCTCTCGGATTACGAGGTTGGGTTTGGGCACGTGGTCTGCCAGACCGATGAGCCCTATCTTGTGACGCACAATGTTCAGGCCGTGCCGGTCTGGGAGGTTTAGCGAGGCTCCAATTTAGGATATAGAGATCTGTAAGATGTCGTGCCTCCCGCCGGTATGAATGTTGTTGCAGGCCTCATACCTACAGCTTAATGTTCCTATTCCCGAAACTTCACAAAATGCGAGCTTGAGGAATAGGAATGAGATTTGTTGGGCTTGCTTCTGATTTTAAGTCTATCGTCTCCACGCGCGGAGCGTCTCGTCTAGCTCGTCTTTCCTGACACGCAGCAGTCCCCCGATCCTTATGGCGGGAATCTTCAGCCGATCGATGAGCTTGTAGACCGACTTCTTCGATACGCGCAGGTATTCCGCGACCTGTGGCACGTCCATGAGGCCGTCGGGCAGGTCGTTCGCTTCGGATGTCGAGGAGGCAGCAGATTCACGTTTCTCCGCCCCGGCATTCTTGCGGCTTTCCGCATCATTGTCCGATATTCCCCACTTTGCTGGGAACGCGTCGCGTAATACCTGGAGGATGTCGTCTTTCATGAAGTGGCCAAACCGCCTCTCGTCTTGCATCTGGTGCCCTCGGGTTGCAGAAGACCCAAGGAGTCGCGTCTTCTGGACGGGACAAGCGGAGAGATACCTGTTGGGATGCGTGCAAGCGAAGTCACATGGAGCGCTAGTTGTTTAGTGCCAAGACGTTGTTTGCGTCCGACGGATGACAAACAGGGATGGCTCCCGCACACTGCCAGTCGTCTGGGCTTGCAGCAGGGAGGGCAACCCCATGCCACGGCATCCCAACGCAAGACTCACGCTCAGATGGCGGGAGACGCTCGTCTATCGCGCTGCCGGCAACCGCGCTGCCGACGCCGTTCTTGAATACTCCCTTCGTGGTCGGGGAGGGTTTGCCTGCGGCGGTTTCGGGAGAGCGGACCATCTTGGACCGCGTGGAAACTATAGCACGAAATTGAACGGTATGTATTGACCGTTCGGAAGTGAACGATTACCATGCAATTGCAAAACCGTTCAATAACGAACGCTAGGAGGAAACATGG
>NZ_JANIPD030000019.1 GCF_024609215.1 Curtanaerobium respiraculi
GTTGCCGCTGCCTTGATGGCCTTCTGCTTGAGTTCGAACATGGCTGACCTCCTTGGTTCCCGGCGGTTCGCCCCTTTGGCCTTCCGCCTTGCGGCGCGGCTGACGCTCGGGCTCCGGCGGGCGTGCAGGGGCGGAAAGCGAAGGAGGGCTTGGAAGGCATGTCGTCCTCCGGTGTTTTCTAAAAAGTTTCGCCAGCCCTGGAAAACCGGTCTCCCGGCTAAAGTTTTTCGAAAACATCGCGTGCCCTTGTGCGTCCGGTGGGTTCCGTGCGTCAATGCGTGTCCAAGGCAGGAGCCGAAGGGGTTCCCGCTGGATCCCAGGAGGCTGTCAATCGGACGGGCGGAGGCTCCAAGGTGGCATGTTTCCGCTTCGCGGGTCGGATGTCGTTGCCTGAGTGGGCGTCGGATGGCGAATGCGCAGCGGTGGCTGCGTCGGGGGGCCGGGAACTCAGCAGGGTGGGGCGCTCGACTTCGAGAAGGGAACGCCCGACGTGGTTGATTCGGGAAGCCGTGCATGTAGGTGGAAGCGGCAAGCATAGAGTTGGGTGAGCACGCTACTGGATACGCGCATGCGAGGAGACCACAGAGCTGACAGCCAACCGACAACGTATGGCCTTGCTGGGCGCGTGATCTGCGGGTGACCTGACCGGACCGCCCCACACCCTGCCAGCCGGCCCATGCGATGCAGGAAACTCCCGAGGGTTTAGCGCGCAGCGGCGCCAGCGGCTCGACGCGAGACAGGTGATGAGGAGGCGTGGGCGGGGCGGTGCAAACGACCCGCAACGAGCCAGTGCCATAGCATGCCAGTTCCCGTGACTGGGCGGCACAGAAAAATTCGTCGACTCGTATGTCGGATGGAGTTTCGATCGTGCAAACACCTGCAGGTTGTCGCTTTGGGATGGCAACGAGCTCCGAGAGCGTCGTTCCTCTCTTCTCTCGTCGTACGAACGAAGCAAGTCCTCATCAACACTAAGTTGGCTTGTACGGGACGGCAGCCTTAACCTCTCAAGACGGATCATGTATGCATCATGCCCTGGTTATGATGCTTTTATGTCCTATGCCTCCGGTAGAATGAATTCATATGTATTGCAACCAGCATTCTGGCGAAGGATGGCCCATGACATATGCAGAACTACTCCAAAGCGGGGCATCAGCCACTGAAATCCAGGCGTTTCTCGCCGAAGGCGACAACGTTCCTGTCACCATGCGGATCCCCAGCAACCTGCGGGACTCCGCGAAGGAGGCTGCGACACTATACGGAATGAACTTCACCTCCTTCGTGAAGCTCTGCATCATCGAGAAGCTTTCAAAGCAAGGGTAGGAGAAGCATGACACCTAACGAGCAGAAAACAGCCGCCAAGAAGTTCGTGGAGCGCTGGCAAGCCGCCGAGGGCAACGAGCAGCGCGAGTCGAACAGCTTCTGGATCGAGCTGTGCTCCCAGGTCCTGGGTATCGCGAACCCCACCCAGCAACTCGACTTCGAGCGCAAGGTGAAGGGCCGCCGAATCGACGTCTTCTACGAGGATCGATCCATCCTGATAGAGAACAAGAGCCGAGGCGTCAGCCTCGACGAGCCGGAGCATCGCGGCAAGGATCGCTACGGCAACAAGCGCCTCGTCACACCGTTCGAGCAGGCCAAGTGGTACGCGGACAACATCACGCCCCGCAGCGTCATGCCCAAGTGGATCATCACCTGCAACTTCGACGAGATTCGCATCCACGACCTGGACAAGGAGGACGCGGAGTCCGATTACGAGACGATCCGACTTGAGGATCTGCCGAACCAGTACCACCGCCTCTCGTTCTTCACCCGCAAGGAGAACAGCCGCCTCGAGCGCGAGAAGCAGCTCTCGGTCAAGGCGGGCGAGGTTGTCGGCAAGCTCTACGACGCATTCGCCAAGGCCTACCGCGATATCGAGCACGACGAGCGCGAGCAGAGGAGTCTGAACATCCTCGTCACCCGCATCGTGTTCCTCCTCTTTGCAGAGGACGCGGAGCTCCTGCAGGAGCGTGAGGCCTTCTACAAGTATCTCAAGGGCTTCCAGGTCAATCACATGCGACAGGCGCTCATCGACCTGTTCGGCGTGCTCAAGACGCCCAGGGAGGAACGCGACTACTACCTCGGCCCCGACCTCGCGGCCTTCCCGTACGTCAACGGCGGCCTCTTCGAGGATGAGATCATCATCCCACAGTTCGACGAGAACACGCGCTTCATCCTGCTCCAGGAGGCGTCCGCCGAGTTCGACTGGAAGGACATCAGCCCCACCATCTTCGGCGCGGTCTTCGAGAGCACGCTGAACCCCGAGACCCGCCGAGCGGGCGGCATGCACTACACGTCCATCGAGAACATCCACAAGCTCACTGGGCCGCTCTTCTACGACGCGTTAAGGGACGAGCTGACGGCCATTGAGGGCTTAGCCATCCAGAAGGAGCGCAGGTTCAAGCTGGGGGCGTTTAGAGCCAAACTCGCAAGCCTCAAGTTCCTCGATCCCGCATGTGGCAGCGGCAACTTCCTGACCGAGACGTATCTCTCCCTGCGCAAACTAGAGAACCGCGTGCTGGAGGACCTGTACGGCGGGCAGATGGTCATGGGCGAGCTCGACCCCATCCAGGTGACCACCGACCAGTTCTTCGGCATCGAGATCAATGACTTCGCAGTCGAGGTCGCCAAGACCGCGCTTTGGATCGCCGAACTGCAGATGCTCGACCAGACGCGCGAGATCCTCTCCATGTGGATTGACCCCCTGCCGCTCAAGGCGAACGAGAACATACACGAGGGCAACGCGCTGCGCATGGATTGGGAGGATGTACTGTCCGCGAGCGAGTGCAGCTACGTTGTCGGGAACCCACCCTTTATAGGGCAGGCAATGCAAACTCGACAACAATCGGATGAGGTCACGCGACTGTTCCCAGGGGTGTCTAACGCCGGCAAGCTCGACTATGTTGCCGGCTGGTTCAAACTTGCTGCTCTGTACACCAAGAATGCGTTGACACGCTGTGCGTTCGTGTCTTCGAACTCGATCTGCCAAGGGGAGTCGGTAGCCGCGCTTTGGAAGGGGCTGTTCGACGGGGGCTGTACCATAGATTTCGCCTACACGACGTTCGTCTGGAACAACGAGGCTTCCGACAAAGCGCACGTTCACGTTGTGATAGTTGGCTTTTCGATGTACAACCACGCCTCGTCAAAAACAATTATTGCCGCAGATGGCAGCGTCCGTCCAGCCACTAACATCAACGGATACTTAAAGGACGCTCCTAACGTCTTTGTCCGCAACAGGACGAAGTGCATCAATGCATCGCAGTGCGTCGTAACGCAAGGAAGCCAACCAATGGAAGATGGTCAGCTCAACTTCACGAAAGCGGAGCGGGATGCGTTCGTGACGAAATACCCTGGGACGGAGGCTCTTTTCAAACCCGTGCTTGGAAGTAGGGAGTTCCTGAACGATACGGAGTACACTCGATTTTGCCTCTGGCTTGTAGGGGTTAATCCGTCGGCATACGAGGGAAACCCTGAAATACGAGAGCGCATAGACCACGTGCGCGAGTATCGCATGAACAACAAGATACCGCGCATCCGGAAGACTGCAGATGCGCCGCATCTATTTACGCAAGTCCGGCAACCCGATAGCGAGTATCTCATAATCCCGAGGGTATCTTCGTCTCGCCGTGAGTACATCCCTATCGGATACGTGTCGCCGGATGTGATTGCGAACGACGCTGTTGTAATCGTGACAAACGCAAGCCTCTACGATTTCGGGCTGCTCTCCTCACGCACGCACAACGCGTGGATGCGAACGATTGCCGGTAGGTTGAAGAGCGATTATCGCTACGCGCCCTCCGTGTACTACAACTTCCCATATCCTGACCCATCGGAGGAGCAGCGTGCTCGCGTGGAAGAGGCTGCGCAAAACGTTATTGCTGCCAGGGAATGCCATCCCGATGTACCCCTAGCGAAGATGTACGATCCAGATAAGATGCCCAAGGATCTTCACGCTGCTCATAAGACACTAGACGCAGCTGTCGAAGCTGCTTATGGCATCGATTATAGCGGTGACGAGGAGAAGATTGTCGCCCACCTATTCCAGCTATACGCAAAGATGACGGAAGGCGATGAATAGCCGTGGCAAGAGAAAAGAATAGCCTCATGTTCGCCAAGATCGTTTGCTTTGATGAGGGATCTGCTACTGATTACATCCAGATGGTTAACGGCGGCGATGCCACCACCGTGAAAGAGAAGACAAGCGAGCGGGATGGCGCGCTTCAGGGCAATGCCGATGCGAAAGCCAGTCTGAAGACAAAGCTCTTGGAGATACTGACGGGCATCGACATTTCGGCAGAAGCATCAGGTGCCGCCAGCGTGTCTTTCAATACGAGCGCCGTCGCAAAAAGCATAATTAGCAACACCGTTTTGACCGATTTCCTCGGAGCTACGGACTCGCGCGAGGACATCAGGCTCTTTGAGGGGTTTTCCGTGGAGGCAATCGACAACTCGCTTGCCAGCTATGCTCTCATGACGCCTTACCTTGCCATGCTGCGAGGCGGCAACATTCCCGCTGGCGACTTCAATCTTGCCCTCGACAAGCTAGACTCGACAATCAAAGACGCCAAGGGGTATTTCGAGTTCCTCGGTTCAGCTGAAAAAGAACGGGTCGTTTTTCGCTTCAACAGGCAATCGTTCAAGAACAACTACAAGGTCACCGACCTGCTGCGCATGGACCTGACCATCTATGCTGCCGAAGTCGGAATCTGCACTCTTGAAGAACTCGACGTGAGCAACGAGTTGAACGTAGCGCATACGATAACGACTAGCAACCCAGACTACGAGCCTGCAGGACCTGTTGATGACGATGGCCTTAACTCTGAGAAGCTCAAGGTGTACGACGTTCTTCTTGCCGGGGTGAGGTCACATGGTTGAGAGAGTCGTCCTATTCGACGGGTGCGACGCCGACTTCCAGAAGCTTCTGAATGAAAGTATCGACAAGAGGGACGATACTGTCGAGTTCCTCACACTCATAAGGAAATACAACTATCGGGTCAGGTCAAACGACTATGCGACCAACGACTACAGCCTTGAGGATAAGCCCGACGCCGACAACGGTATCGTCAGGGCAGCCGACTTCGGCTCAGTTGTTGACCATGTGATATCGAACTTCGCGGCAATCGTGACGCAATCGTACAACGTGCGCAACCTTTTCATTCAGAATGCACCGAAGCGCGTAAGGGCATCGCTTGAGTCGGCGTTCCCAGAAGCGATAGAGGCTCGGGCAACGACGTATCGAGAAATCGACAAGCCTTCAGTCAAATCGATCTATGAAGCGATGGAAGAAGGGATACTTGGCCAGCTTGATTGTAAGCGGGAGATCGCCCTGTCGCTGTATAGGCTCAGCGTCATGAGTGGAGACCGTCCGGTCGTGTTGATGTTCTACGGGCCGTCAGGCGTCGGAAAGACCGAAAGTGCGAAATGCCTCAGCGAGGCTCTCGGTGGCAAGATGACAAGGGTTCAGATCTCAATGATGCAGACGACGGAGGCGTACGAGTACCTTTTCGGTGCCGAGCATTCCAAGGGAAGCTTCGCAAGGGACCTTCTCGGAAGGGAGTCCAACGTCGTGCTCCTAGACGAGTTCGACAAGGTCAGCAACTCACTCTACAACGCGTTTTACCAGCTGTTTGACGAGGGTGTGTTCGTTGACACGAACTATGAGGTTCACATGCCCGGAGGGATATTCATCCTTACGTCGAACTTCGGGACTGAGGCTGAAATTCGTCGCGAGCTAGGCGCTGCGATGTACTCACGTATCGGCGCTTGTATCGCCTTTGATGATCTCCCCGTGGAGGCAAAGCGGGAGATAGCCAGCAGGCACTTCAGAGAGGTTTACAAAAGCCTCGACCAGGACGACAAGGACGATATCGACTCAAGAGACATCGAGACGTGGTTCCAAGACAATGCAGAGAAGTATGACAACATGCGCATCATGAAGACGAAAATCGACCGTGCCGTGTTCGGCAGACTGACCGACAGGCTACTTGCTGAATCAGGTGAAAACGAATCTGCCATGGCATAGCGCAGGCGGAGGACTTTTATGTTGAACCTCGACGAACTCAAGGCATTCAAGGAGGGCAACCAGCTTTAGATGAAAGCCGCTCGGGGTCGCGACGGGTCCAGGGCGGTGCCGCGCATCGCATGGGACGACTACGCCATCATCATAGCCAGCCCCGGCGAATTCCGCATACCCGTCTCCGAGGCCATGAAGCCCAGCAACTCCGATCCTCGCAATGAGACCATGATGAAGATGCTCGCGAAGATTGAGATTGGCGAGCGTGCCGGCGGCGGCATGGACAAGATCATCGCGGGGTTGGGCCTTGACAGGCTATGAGAAGCCGAGCTACGAGGTGGCCTTTGGTCCGAATCGCACGACCCTCACTATGCTGCTGACGTACGTGTCCGGTGTTTCGACTGGTCGAAACGAGCTCGAGAGGTGAAGACGGAGATCGTGAGAGTCTTGAACTCGTCCGTAAAGCCCCCTGAGCTCGACTGTCATCACAGACTCCATTGGGCTGGGAAGGACGGGGATCAACGAGCTTTTGGGAGAGCTAATTGCGTCGGGGCACGTCGTTACGGGGAGTGTCACCAGGTCGAGGAGGTACCGTCTGGCGTAGCCACCCTGCGATTCAAATCACATGCAGGGCGCGTGCCCGCCACTTTGTGACGCATGTCGACAATGCCTGTACCGATAAAGGTGTGGGCATTGTTCGTCTCTACTCACCTTGAGACGGGGCATCCGGCAGTATCGAGCTACCCAACACGGGGGCGACTCCGACGAGGTCAAGACCATTGCTCACTGATGCGACATCGCGGGTTGTATTGGCCTCTCAATGTTTACCCTCGTTGCATATCCGCGATCAGGCTGTCTTCCTTCTCCAGCTCGCCGCGTTCCACGTCGCCGGCGATGCCGACGAAAAGGTCGCTCAGCAGCTCGACCTTCGCGATGAGGCGCTTGTCCATGGCCGAGCAGTCGCGCAGGCGGCAGAGCTCCTGGTAGACCTGGCGCATTGATTCGCGGAGCA
>NZ_JANIPD030000020.1 GCF_024609215.1 Curtanaerobium respiraculi
CGTTTTTATCTTTGCGGGCGCTGCTTTTAGGAAGCGACACCGCACCCCATTATGGCAGAAGTGCTGGAATGGCGCTCAGAACCGGCTTTCCTCGGTATCGCTCTCCGCTGAATCCGCTGTCAGATTTTCCACAAGCGCATACGTTGCGGGGCCGAAGCCCATCAGACGGCAGACCTCGGCCTCTATCTCGATTCCGTCTGCATCATCGCCTACGAGCATGTTGAGCGCGCGATGCGCCGAGACCGCCTGGGCGGGCAGGCCGTCGGCGATGCGCGACGCCCATGCGAGGCGGTTGCAGCCCACGAGGCCGTCTCCCACGCGCAGGGGCGCGAGCTCGCTGTCCACCGTCACCATGGAGAGCCGCGGCACGTCCTCGCTGTCCGCCACGACGACGCAGAGCCCGTCGCGCCTGCGGGCTATGGGGAGGCCCTCCGGCCCGGCGGGCGCGTCCTGCCCCGGCGCGGGGTACCAGCGCATGGAGAGGAGCAGCATGCCGCCCTCGCGCATGGCGCCGGAGAGGTCGAGCGACCAGTTGGTGACGACGTTTCCGCGGTACATGCTCGCGTCGGTGAGGTTGGCGGTGTCGAACGCGTCCATTCGCCCGCCCTGGTAGTAGGTCTTCACGATCATCGCTGGCTTTCCCTTCCGTCGTCGCGCTGGCGTGTGCGCTGGTGCTCGCTTACGTGTTCTGGGGCGTTGCTGCGCTGTGCGCTCGCGCCTTGGGTACGGGAGAAGGGCTTCGATGGCTTCGGTGCGTGCCGCCGCTCTGCGCTGCGGTCCTTGAGGATGCCGAGGCCCTGCACGTAGGCGGCCATATCTGGGTTGCCCGCGCCCTTAGCGGCGAGGTCCGCTGTCGTGCGGATGCTGTTGCCCTTGAGCCACGCAAGCGCCTCGGAGAGCCTTTCCAACTCGGAGAGGTCGCCGAGCTCCACGGCGGAGCGCGCGAGCTCCGCGACTCTGCGCTCGCCTGCGTCCGCGAGGTGCCCTGCCGCACCCAGCGAGAAGCCGCGCATGAGCGACTCGCGCCCGTAGCCGAGCCCCAGGCTCTCGCCCGAGACGTGCCAGGTGGGGTGCCCGGAAAGCGAGAAGATCCAGTCGCGGCGTCTTGCCTTGGTGGAGTTGTCCTCGATCCCCACGCCCAGGCTCTTGAGGAGCCCCCTGAACTCGTCTTCGCTCCTCGTGGCGGAGCGCGCAACGCGGATGCGGGCGCGGATGTCCGCCACCCAGGAGTAGCCGCCCTTCTCGGCGATCTCTCGCTCCGCGCGGCGCACATGCTCTGCCTGCAGCGTGCGGGGGCGCATGCGCCCGCGCACGGACGCCTTCTCCTCGGCGCTGTCGAGGTCCGAGAGCCCGCGCTCCTTGGCCATGTGCTGCAGGGAGTGCTTGAGCTCCTTGGGGTCGGGGTCCCGAAGGCGCCGGCCCGTGACGATGTTGGTGTTGTTCACGATAACGTGAGCGTGCGCGTGTCGTCCATCGCCGCCGCCCAGTCGAAGGCGGCGTTCTCTTGCTCGGGAGCGTCGAGGTTCAGGTAGTCGGAGGCGAGAGCTCGCCCGTCCTCGGTGAGGTAGCGGTAGGCGCCCTTGCAGGACGTGTGACCGGATACGGGCTTGAGCAACGGCATGGGCGCACCTACAGGAAGAGCGGGCGAGACTCCGCTACCTTGCGCACGGGATTGGCAAGCTCGCCCGTCCTCTCGTGCAGGTGCTCCAGCTGCCGCTCCACTGAGGAAAGCTCCTCCAGGACGTCGGAGGCGTCCATGGCCTCTCGTTTGAGGTAGTAGGCGATGCGGTTCAGGGCGCGGGATGCCTGGTTCTGCTGGTAGCCCCACTGGTTGAGCTCGCGGTAGAGGCGGTTCGCGCAGGTGAGGTCAAGCACCACGTGGCGGCGTGCCTCCACGTCCTCGGCTGGCAGCTGCAGGAGCAGCCTCACGAGTGCGGACGTGGTGATGTTCAGCGTGCTTGCGAGTGCTTGCGCGCGCTCGATGTCCGCTTGGCCAACGCGCACGTGCAGGCGCCTGTCGTATCTCTCCATGGTTCCCCTAGGCGCCGAGAGGCGGCGCGTCTTGCCCGGGCGGTCGTCCGGGCTTCCCAGGGGCGCGGGGTATCCCCCGCAAGGGAGCGTATCGCGCACGCGCGCGTGCTCCCGCCACTCGGCATCCGGGTGGGGCGACGCACCATCGAAGCGGCAGCGCGATGGGCGCGGCTCCCGGTGCCGGCAAGAGCTGTCTCGTGCGTTGTGCGCACAAGATAGGCTGCTTGCTGACAATCGGATTTAGCTTGCGTTTTCGGGGGGGGGGTAAAGTTTTTCCTGTAAATTTGTAGGTTTTTATGCCCAGAGCCGACCGAAACGGCGAAAGGACGGAAAGGAACACGATGAGAAAGAAATTATGCTGCATCATGAGCGTGGTGCTCGCGCTCAGCATCTGCGTGCCCGGGAGGGCGATGCAGGCGCTGGCGGCCGACGGCGGCGGGCAGGTCTCGACGTCGGCAACGGCCTCGCAGGAGCCCGCCGCCTCCGGCCAGGCGGCGGACGAGTCGCAGGTCACCTCGGCCGTCGCGCGGGAGCAGGGCGAGCAGGGGGCCGCCTCCGACCCCGGAGAGGCCTCGCAGGCCGTCCCGGCCCCGGCGGACGAACCGACGGCTGCCGGCGAGTCTCAGGCGAACGGCACCAGGGGCAGCCCGACCGAGGAATCGGCTGCCGACGTCCCCGCCCCCGCAGCTGCGAGGGCACCTCTGCGCGCCCCTGGAACTGCCAAGGCGGTCGCCGCGACCGTCACTAATCTGACAATCACGCACCTCGACGGCAGTGCCGGCGGGGTGATGCATACCTTCGACACGTTCTACCTGACGATGGACTGGGACGCGAGCCAGAACGGTGCCAACCTGCACGAGGGCGACTACTTCGACATAACGCTCCCCGACAACATGAGGTTCCCGTCCGACACGACTGCGAGCGACTTCGACATCATCGGCCCAGACGGCTCTGCCGTGATCGCCAAGGCCCACGTCGCGCCGGGCGCCAACGACGCGGGCGGCACGGTGCGCGTGACATTCACGGACTGGGTCGAGGGCAAGGAGAACGTCAAGGGGTCGATCAGGCTGGCTGCGAAGTTCTACGAGTCCAAGGTGAAGCTCGACGAGGACAACACCTTCAGCGTGACGGTCAACGGGGTGGTCACCCCAATTACCATCAAAATCAACGGATCCCCGAAGCTCCATGACGAGGTTCTCAACAAGTGGAGCGGCAAGGACGGGGCCAACGCCGGCCAGGTCGAATGGGGCGCTCGCATCAACCACATGAAGTCCAGCCTCAAGAACGTGGTGCTCACCGACCACCTGTCCGAGGGGGCCGGGAACGAGACCTACATTCCCGACAGCTTCGAGCTGTGGCGCGTCACAATGGACTCTACGGGGGGCGTTCTCGAGTGGATCGAGCAGATAGACCTTAGCGACAAGCTGACGGTCGCCCCCGACAACAAGTCCTTCACCATCAACCTCGGCGACGTCGACGGCACCCAGTACCGTCTCTCCTACAAGACCACCTACACGCCCGGGACGACTCTGAAGAACAACCTCACGCTCAGCTCCACGAACCAGGAGAGCAAGGTCGTCTCTTCGTCCTACCACTCCGCCGAATCGGGCGGCTCGGGCGGCGGCACCCTCGCCAACAAGATCAAGCTCATCAAGGTGGACGCAGACGACTCCTCCGTCGTGCTCGCTGGGGCAGTATTCACCGTGACTGCCTCTGACGGCTCCACGTTCGATCTTACTACTGGTGCTGACGGCACCGTGACCTCTGGCACCCTGACCTCCGGCACCTACAAGGTGAAGGAAAAGACGGCGCCTACAGGCTATCTGCTGAATGACCAAGAGTACACGCTCACGGTCAGTCCCGATGGCGGGGCAGTCCAGACTGTCAAGGACACGCCTACGATGACTAGCGTCAACGTAGCCAAGAGTTGGGTCGGCCCCGAGGGCTCCTCCGTCACCGTGCACCTGCTCGCGGACGGAGCGGACACCGGCAAGACGGTGACCCTCTCCTCCGGCAACGGCTGGAAGGGCAGCTTCGACGGGCTGCGCAAGTACCAGGCGGGCTCCGGCACCGAGATAGCCTACACCGTCTCCGAGGACCCGGTGGCGAACTACGATTCCGCCGTCTCCGGCGACGCGACCTCTGGGTACACCATCACCAACACTAGCACCGAGACCGTGGACGTCTCCGGGACCAAGACCTGGGACGACGCGAACGATCAGGACGGAGCGCGCCCCGGGTCCATCACCGTGAACCTACTTGCGAACGGCGCCCAGAAGGACTCGAAGACCGTGAAGGCGGACGACGGCTGAGCGTATTCGTTCACCGGCCTTCCCAAATACGACGACAACGGCAAAGAGATCGCCTACACCGTGACCGAGAACCAGGTCAACGGCTACTCGACTACGGTCTCCGGCACCGACATCACCAACACGCACACGCCGGGCCAGACGTCCGTCACGGTCTCCAAGACATGGGACGACGCCGGCGACCAGGATGGCATCCGCCCGGATGCCATCAAGGTGCAGCTCTACGCCGACGGCCAGGCCTCCGGCGACGCTGTCGAGCTGAGGGGCGACAATCAGTGGTCCTACACGTGGACCGGCCTCGCCCAGAAATCCAACGGCAAGGACGTTGCCTACACCGTGCAGGAGGTCGGCGTGCCCGAGGGCTACACGGCGGCGATCACCGGTGACGCGACCTCCGGCTTCACGGTGACCAACACCAAGGACGAGACCCCCGGCACCCCCGGCGGCCCGTCCCAGGGCAAGCACGGCGGGGCCTCGTCCCTGTTCCCTAAGACCGGCGACGACACCGTGGCTCCGATCGCCCTTCTGGCAGCCGCCCTCGCTGCGGGGGCGGCCGGGCTTGCCGCCCGCCGCAGGTTGACGGCGGAGCCGGACGGCAGCGCCGCCGGACGCGCGCGCCATTCGAAGAGGTAGACGCCTAGCCGGACAGAGAAGGCCTACGTAGGGAAACCGCCCCCCGGAGAAGCGATTCCATCGCTCCCGGCGGGGCGGTTTGCTTGCGCGACGGGGCGGACGTGCCCGGGCCGACCGCCCACCACGCCCGGGAGACGCCCGGGCAATCGACCGCGAGGCGGCATCGCGATGGCCCCCGGTCGATTGCCCGCCGAGACGAATCGCGCGCAACTGCCCCACCGCTCGGAGGCGATGCACCCAGAACAGGGGAACCAGCCGCCACCACCTTGCCGCTTGCGAGACAGTCAAGCAGAAGAGGTGAGGCGGCCATGCCCGCTGCGAACAGGAGCCGGGGCCACATCCCCCTTAAGGACTACTACAGCGTCGCCGACGTCTCGGCCCTGCTGGGAATCGGGGAGAACGAGGTGCGCCGGCTCGCCGGGAGGCCGGGCGATCCCCTCCCGTTCCGACGGCTCGCGCACAGGGCCCGCGGGATGTTCATCGCCCGATTTGAGCTCGTGGAGTGGGTCCAGCGGAACACCGTCCTCGTCGCCTCCGGCGATAGCGCCCCGCATTCCCGCAGAGGGCCGGACGGGCGCGGAAGCCGCGATGGGGGGCAATGAGCCGGACGGATACCGGCGCAGGGACAATGAGCTCCTCATCTGCACGAGGGAGGAGAGTCCTGCCTCCTGGCACGCGGGCGGCGCATGGGCGAGAGAACATGCGGCGAGCAGCCTACCTCGACGCGGGACCGCCAGGAGCGACGTGGCCATTCCCCCGGTTTCGTCCATGTAGACCACGAGTGCACCCATGAGGGCAAATCCCACCTGCTCTAGGGGAAGCGCAAACTGGTAGGCTGAGGACGGCACAAGCCCCGCCGCCCCATCGGTCCTCTCACCGCGCGTGACGAGGGAGGTCATCGCGCATGCCATTCCAGGCACGGTATCGACCTGTTCTCGCAGTTGCCCCCCCACGTGAGCTTCAGATCGCGTCCCTCGTTGCCGAGGGGCTCTCCAATGCCGAGATCGCCGAGCGCATGTCCATAGAGCCCGCCTCGGTCAAGCGCTCCGTCTCCCGCATCATCTCCAGGCTCGGCCTTGACAGTCGCGTCCGGGTCGCGGTTGCCTGGCGGCGTACCGGGCGACGGTGATCCTGCGAACGATATATGCCAGCACAACCTGAGTCCTCAACGAAATTTTGCTTGACGGGCCCTCGCTATTGTCTTATTGTACTATTTAAGTAATACAATAAGACAATAAGGTGATGCCTGTGCCATGGGACTTTGCGGACGGTTCGCCCATCTGGCGGCAGATTGCCGTGCGCATCAAGTCTGACGTTGCGGGTGGTAGGCTCGCCCCGGGAGAGAAGGTCGCATCGGTGCGCGACCTAGCCGTTCAAGCGGGGGTAAACCCCAACACGATGC
>NZ_JANIPD030000021.1 GCF_024609215.1 Curtanaerobium respiraculi
GGCGGCCCGTGCCAAAGGCTGGCATTATTCCGGGCAAACACGTAATATTTGGCCTTGCGTCTCTAGATGGGGAGGACTCTGTCTCGAGGGGCAGCTGGGCTCCCAGGTATGGTGCCCGGGAGGCGCGAGGCCACAACCCCGCGCTTAAAACCCCGTGTTCGAAGGAGTGTTTGCATGGCAGAGAGCTACGTGCCGCGCCTGAAGACGGCCTACGTCTCCACGGTCCGTGACGAGCTGCAGAAGCAGTTCCAGTACAAGAACGTCAACATGATTCCGAAGATCGAGAAGATCGTGGTGAACATGGGCGTCGGCGAGGCCGCCACCGATTCCAAGGCCATCGACGGTGCCGTGTCCGACCTGCGCGCCATTACTGGCCAGCAGCCCATGGTCACCCGTGCCCGCAAGTCCATCGCCACCTTCCACCTGCGTGCCGGCATGCCCATCGGCGCCAAGGTCACCCTCCGCGGCGACCGCATGTACGAGTTCCTCGATCGCCTGATCGCCATTGCCATCCCGCGCATCCGCGACTTCCGCGGCATCTCCACCAAGAGCTTCGACGGCCACGGCAACTTCTCCATGGGCGTCACCGAGCAGCTGATCTTCCCCGAGATCGACTACGACAAGATCGACCGCACCCGTGGCATGGACATCACCATCGTGACCACCGCCCCGACGGACGAGGAGGGCAAGCACCTTGATCGGAGCGACCGCGACGTGATCGACGCAGGCATACGTGAGCGGCTCTCGATGCGGGAGATCGCGCGTCGCCTGCATGTCGCTGCGTCTACCGTCGGCCGCGAAGTCGTTGCCAACAGGACCGTCAGGCCGCCCAGCAGGAAGCGCGGGGCCATGGGCTGTGCCAACTGCCGTGACTGTGCGGGGGCTGGCAGCGCATGCGGGAAGGCGTGCGGATCGACCCCGCGGCTCTGCAAGAAGTGCGTCACCAGGGACTGCGCGCTCACCCGCGGGAAGCTCTTGATGAGGATGTGCGAGGGGACCGGGTCGTGGCCGTACGTCTGTCCGGCCAGCTGCTCGAAGCGAGTCCAGGAGCGGCATAGACCTCACCGAGGAGCAGCTGAGGGCCATGGTGGACGTCGTGGTGCCGCTGCAGCGCAAGGGGCAGAGCGTGGAGGCCATATGGGCGACCCACGGCGACGAGCTGCCCGTCTGCGAGCGCACGTTCCGCAAGCACGTCGCCGCCGGCCTGTGCGGCATGACCGCGATGGACATGCCGTCAAAGGTCCGCTACAAGCCGCGGAAGCGAGCCAGGGAGAAGCCGCGAAGGGAGCGCGTGGACCGCACCGGGCACCGGTACGAGGACTTCATAGGACTGCCCGAGGGACAGCGCGCGTGGGCCACGCAGGCCGACACCGTGGTCGGCCGCCGCGGTGTCGACACCAAGCGCCTGCTCACGCTGCAGAAGCCGACGCCCGGCTTCCAGCTCTACGTGCTGGTCGCCAGCGGCGAGCCGACCTCCGTCGTCGCCGCGCTGGACGCCCTGGAGACGTGCCTGGGGTCGCCCGAGGAGTTCGGGCGCCTCTTCGACCCGCTGCTGTGCGACTGCGGCGGCGAGTTCGACGACTTCGCGGGCATGGTGATAACGTCAATATAAAATTCGTCAATCACGCTACCGTTTCACCGACGCCAGAGCGACTGCACTATCGACGATTGCGCTACCGTACTTTCGCCGTTTTCGATTACTCCTCCCTTCTCTTGTCGGCTGGGAGGTCCTTCAGCCTGTAGGACCTGCCCGTTATCTTGATCATCGTGCAGTGGTGGCAGACCCTGTCCGCGATCGCGCTGGCGGCCACCTCGTCGCCGAACACGCTCGCCCATCCCCCGATGCCGACGTTCGTGGTGATGACCGTCGAGCGCTGCTCGTAGCGCGTGGACACGAGCTGGAACATGAGATCGGCCCCCTGCTCGTCGATGTCGAGATAGCCGAGCTCGTCGATGACGAGGAGCTTGGAGTGCGCGTAGTACTTGAGCCTGTTCTTCAGTATCCCGCGCGCCGAGGCGTCCTTGAGGTCGTCCACGAGCCTCGCGCAGTCGACGAGGCGCACCTCGCGGCCGGCTTTCACGGCCTCGACGCCGATCGCGACCGCGAGATGGGTCTTGCCCACGCCCGGGCTTCCGGCGAGCAGGACGTTGCGCGCCTCCTCCATGAACCTGAGCGTCGCGAGCTCCTCGACCCCTGCCCTGGGCACGCTCGGCTGGAACGACCAGTCGAAGTCCGCCAGCGTCTTCACGTAGGGGAAGCCCGACGAGCGGATGCGCTGCCGCATGATCCTCTCGCGCCTGGCCGAGACCTCCGACTGGGTCATCTCGGCCATGGCCTGCGCGAAGCCCCGCGCGCCGTCGCCGACCATGCGCACGTAGTCGGGCAGGGCCGCGCACATCTCGTCGAGCCTCAGCTCGGCCAGGTTCGCCTGCGCCCTCATGTAGGGGCTCGACTCGTTCAGCGCCTCCACGTCACTCGCCCCCCAGCCGGTCCAGCAGCTCGAGGTTGGCCCGTGCGGCGTCGCGTATGTCCATGTCGCCGAACCACGCCTTGCCCTCGAGCGCTTCCACGTAGTGCTCCTCCGCGTAGACGATGGGGGCGGCCGCCGATGATGCGTCGTGCACCGCGACCTCCTCGCCGTCGAGGGTGACGCGCACCTGGCCGGAGGGCATCGCGATGACATGCACCCCCTTGCCGATGCAGGCGCGGGGAACCGACCATTGGCGGCCCGCGGCGCGCACCAGCATGGTGGGCGGCACCTTCTGCACGCTCACGTCGCCCACCATCTCCTGCAGCATGCGCAGGTTGCCGATCGGGCGCAGGTGCTCCTTCTCGCGCATGAACAGGACCGCCGGCGGCAGCCCCGTGGTCTCGTTGGGCTCGGCGTTGCTCCTGGCCTCGACGCGCGCCATGGCGTCGATTATGCCCTGCTCGCCGACGAAGTCGCGGTCGTAGGCGAGCAGCCTGCTCACGAAGCGGTTGGCCGACTCGTCCTTGCCCTTGGTCTCGGGCGTGCGCACCTTGCAGAGCTTGAGCTCGAAGCCGGCCTCGCGCGCGAAGCGCCAGGCGCGCTCCGACTTGACGCGCCTGCCGCCCGCGAATCCGACCAGGGCGGACATGTTGTCGGTGATGGCCTCCTCGGGGACGCCGCCGAAGCGGGCGAACGTCGCCAGCAGGCATGCGAGCAGGTCGTCCTCGGTGCGCGTCCTCGAGTAGACGAAGCGGTGCGCGCGCGAGTAGCCGAGCGTGGCGCTGAACGCGTTGAACTCGAACGGCTCGCCGTTGGCGTCCACCAGCTCCAGGTTCTCCTTCCAGTCGAACTGGAGCTGCCGCCCCGGCGGCGCCTCGAAGCGGGGGTGCGGCTCGGGGTCGGAGGCGGAGGCGCACTCGATGCCCCGCTCCCGGCAATACTTCGTGAAAGCGCCGTACTTCGGCAGCGCGGCGTCGGGGTGGCGGTCGAGCAGGAACTCGTAGATGGCCCTCTTCGTGACGCCGGGAAGCGACGACCTCTGCTCGATCACGCCCCTGAACTCGTCGAACGCGCTCCCCTTGTCTCGCCTGTGGTCCTCGATCCCGTCTCCTTGGCTCCAGTACTTGGCTACAGTCTGCCTGTGCAGCCCGTACTTCTTCCCGATCTGCGTGAAGTTGGGCTTCACGCCGAGCTGTCTGTACATGTTCAGCCCTCCCATGATGTTCCTTTCCAATCGCGCTCCTTCCGACGGTCGCCCGGTCGGAATCGAGCATATTGCCAGTAGCGTGATTGGCGAAAGTACGGTGACGAAGCTGTCGAGACTCTGGTAGCGAAAACGATGCGGTGCGGTAGTCTAGCTGTCGATTTTTATGGTAGCGGTATCACATGGAGAGGTCCTGCCTGGTCGAGGGCGCGAGGCGCTGCCGCGTGTACTGGTGCGACGCGATGCAGGCCGACCAGGGGTCGCCCTGCGAGCGCAGCCACGAGGAGCCGCGGCGCACCCTCCCCAAGGGGAGGCGCGACCTCGACGCCCTCACGCCGTGGGACGCGGCGCCGTGCACGTCGCACGTGAACTCCTACCCGAGGCCAGGCCTCGGCGGCGCGGCGCCGCTGGACCTGGCCAAGTCCGTCTTCCCCGCCGGGTTTCTGGAGGCCCTCGGGGTCGAGCGGGTGTCCGCCGACGAGGTGACGCCGAAGCCGTCCCTCGTCAACGCGAATGTGATTCTAAAGGCCTAGCCATCAGGTTTTCTGGGAGGGCAGACAAAAGGACCGGATGATCGGCTGCCGCCGTTGCGCCAAGTTCTTCCGCGCCGGGCAAGGGGGCCGGCGCCAGCATGGCCATTGGCCGCGAGAGACACCCCATGGGACCGGTCGGCTGACGGCCGGATGGATGAAATGCAGGCCAAACGCAACGGCCTTTCACTGAAACTGCCAGATAAGGCGCAACTGTTGCGGTAAGTCCTTCAGTGTTGCGTTGAGATTTTCAATCAACCTCGTTATTTTCTACTGTGACCTTTCGGGCTGAAGGGACCGTCAGGGCTTGTGTTCGCTGGTAAAATAAATGGGCTAAGAAAACAAAAGCGGTTGCAACACCGACCGAACATGATTCTTCTGCAATTTGGGAAATTTTGTTTCAATCTGAGAAGAACATGGATTTCCAAAGCAGCGCTAAGCGATTCGGAAAGCAATTCGAGCGGCTCCTCGGTTGCCCGAACTAATACTCGACGATTAGGATACGACCGTATGGAACAGATGAGCATGATGGAAGACGATTACGGAAAGATATCCCCTCTGTACATGCAGAGGCTGAAAATCCGGGTGGAAAGCGCACTTTGGGACCTGTTCGACGAATCGAAATACAGACAGGTCGAAGAGTATGTTCGACGTTGGCATGAAGATGACGGCAATTTCTGGGAAAACTTTTCCGTCTACGAAAAGGACGGCCACATAGACCTTGGGCGCACACTTGCAGAAATGCCCAATGATATTCTGATAAAAATGGCAGCCGACATTGGCATCGAGACTCCCGGGCTACTCCCATGCATCCCGATGATGAAGAACATTCTGGGCGAGACCAACGCAAATGCGTATGCGAACTTCGAACGCGCGGTGCGCGATGTTTACGATTATCCCGACCAGTCCGTTGCTCTTGCGGCGTCAACGCTGGAAGGGGTCTTCAAGGCAATTATCCAAAACGTGGACCAGGATGCCTCCGTGGGAAACTTATCTCTCTCAAAACTAACCTCCAAGGTAGTGAAAGAGCTGGTGGACACCTGTGATCCATCTACTCCGCAGGAGGTGAAGACCCTCGCCGCGCAGCTTCGGGGTTTGGGGAGCACAATCGATAATTTGAGGAGCGACAAATCAACGGCACACGGGAAGGCACCAGGTGAGTACGTTGTGGATGATTCCCTCTGGGCTGAAACGGTCGTCAATGTGTCGGCGACACTCGGAATATTCCTATGGAGACTCTACGAACGGCGCACCGGGCGGGAAGCGGAACCGTCAGGGCAGGTTCCAGTGTACTGCGGGGACATCCCGTTCTGATGGTCGGCCCCGAACCTGTGCGAGTTCGGGGCCGATGCTGCGCTGTTATTGAATCCTATCGACAGTGCATTGTTCCAGCAGGTCTTCGATGTTCTTGCGCGTGAAGCGCAGGGACTGCCTTATGCGCGTGCTGGTCAGGGCGCCGTCCTTGACGAGGCGGTAGACCGTCGTGGTGCTCACCTGCAGGTAGGCGGCCAGGTCCTTGATCGTGAGCAGCGACTCGAGCCCCAGTCTCCATCGTCGCTAGCGTCATGTGAATCGCTCCTCTTTTGGTTGTTCGGGATGCCGCCCCGGGCGCGATGCCCGGGGCGGCATCGGCGTTGCCGGCGAATCGCTACTCGGTCGCGGCGGCGATCGTCCCGGACCCCAGGCAGTTGATGTGGTGCCTCAGGAGCGCCCGGTCCTCGCCGATGACCAGCATCGCGATTTGATCAAAGCGGATGGCGACGTCCACGTT
>NZ_JANIPD030000022.1 GCF_024609215.1 Curtanaerobium respiraculi
GCTGCCCCTCGAGACAGAGTCCTCCCCATCTAGAGACGCAAGGCCAAATATTACGTGTTTGCCCGGAATAATGCCAGCCTTTGGCACGGGCCGCCCTGTCTCCGCAGTTTCCCCACGCACGCGGGGCGCTGCCCTGCACGCGAGATGCCGAATGCGCCTCGGCGTGACGAACGGGGATGGGTGCGGCGGAGGTTGGATGCGGTAGGTACAAGCTGGATGTAACAAAATAGGCAGTTATGTGTACTTCGGAGAGGGTGGCGATGCCCCCGTTGAGGATTAACGCCTCCAAAAAGCCGCATAACTGCATTTTTTCGTTGTAATTACAACGAAAAGACAGGAATTCCGCCATCGAATGCGGAATCAGCGTCGGTCAAAGTACACATAAGCCCCTTTTTTGTTACAAGCAGCTTTTGGGCACGGCGAGGAGCTGGTCCCGCCCGTTGGTTCCCGCTTGTAGGCGTCGGGCCCGCCAACGCTACCGCTGGCGGGCCCGATCTCTGCTCTGCGACTACTTCCCGCAGGACCCCAGAGGGGTGCTATTTGCGCTTACGACGAACGTAAACCGCGATGGCGATGGCGGCTACGCCACACACCGCAACCACCACGGGCACTACCGGCGAGAGGGTGTTGTCGCTAGTCTGCGGCAGGCCCCTGCGGCCCGACTTGATGGTCTTCGTGACGGTGGGCTTCGTGCCGCCATTGCCGGGCGTCTGAGGCGTCACTGACTCGTCACCCTTGGCGACCTTCACGGTCAGCTGGATCGTCTCGTCATCGGTCGCAACGGCATCCTTGCCGTCGGGCCACTGGGTCCCCTCCCACGTGAAGGAGAACACCTTGTGCGTACCGGATTGGGAGTCTGCCGTAGCGCCGAACGAACCCTTGACCGTACCGACGATAGTGAGGTTCCTGCCAACCTCGGCATCCTTATCAATCTTGATGCCAGGCACCGTGAGCCTCATCCAGCCATCGGTCGCACCGGCCGCATCCACGACCCTCTCAAGGTCGGAGTAGGTCGCGATGGAAGCAGGGTCGCTCAGGACGAACTTGACGGTAACGGTCCGACCGCTCACCCTCACGTCGCTGACCTTGAAGCCATCGCCGAAGTCGGTGGCCTTGACCTTGCTCGCGTCAAGGTCGGACGGGAGCGTCATGCCCTCGGGGACGGTGAAGGTGGCCTCGAACGAGAACTTGATGGCGTCAAGGGCGATGGTGTCGTGGTTCGCACCCGGATAGGCCGCCTCGATCCTGTTCATCTGCTCTTGTATGGATGCCGCGAGGATGGCGCCCGTCAGGTCGAACGTGGAGCCCTGGGCGGACTCGATGACGGCGTCATGCTCCGTGTTGGTGCCAACCAGCATGTCGGCCGGAAGCTTGGAGGCCACGGGGGTGACGGCCTGGACCGTGAACAGGATCCCATCGTTGACGGAGTTGGCGGTCGCGTCCATGCCCTCGGGCTTCTGCACGCCCTCCCACGTGAAGGCAAAGACCTTCGTGGTGCCCGTCTCGGTCTTCGTCGCGTGGGCCTTGAAGTCGCCGGTCACGGTGCCGGAAACGGTAGCCGTATCGCCCGCGGGGAAGTCGTCGTTCACCTTGACGCCGGGGATGGTGATCCCCATGGTGTCGCCAAGGTTGTCGATGACGGCCTCCTGGAGGTCCTTGTACGTCTCGATGCCGTCCTTGAGCGTCATCTTGACGGTCACGGTCCTGCCGCTGACGGACACGTCGGACACGGTGAAGGTGTCGGAGAACCCGTCCGTCCTGATGGAATCCTTATTCAGGTTCTCGGGAAGGGTCATCGAATCGGGAATGGTGAACGTGGCCGTGAAGGAGGAGGACATGTCCGAGAGCTTGATGCCCGCATAGTCCGTCGTATTGGGGAACTGAGACTCAATACCCTTCATCTGGGCCTTCACCGTAGATGCTTCGATGGTGCCCGTGAAGTCGATCGTCTGGCCGGGAAGAACGGGGTACACGCTGTCGTGCTCGGTGTCGTTTCCGACCAGGATGTCGGCAGGAAGCGTCTGAGCGGCAGGCTTCACCACGAGAATCGTCTGCTGGATTCCCGTGCCGCGCGGGTCCTTGCTCACCTGGATCTGCGAACCGGTCCAGCCGTAGTCGAACTTCTTGACCTTGCCGGTCACGGTATTCTTGGCGTACGAGGAGAACGTGCCTTCCACGACGCCCGTGGCCGTGAGTTCCTGTCCATTGGTCACGTTGTCGGCATCAAGCGAGAGGCCGTCGACGGTGACCGTTATCGGCTTGGGAAGCGCAGCGGTCGATGCGTCGTCCTTGCCGGTGGACACCACGGCATCCTTGAGCTGCTTGTAATTGCCGTAGCTACCCTTCAGGCCGAACGTCACGGTGACGTTCTGGCCGTTGACCTCCGTGCTCTTCACCTCGAAGCAGTCCCCGAGGCCCGTCGCCGTGACCGTCGGGTTGGGCGGCACGACGACGCCGTCGGGCAGCGTGATGGTCGCCTTGAAGGTGGACGAGGTGTCGGAGAGCGTGATCTTGGTGAGATCGTCCAGGCCGCCCGCAATGGAGGCCTCGAGGGCGTCCATCTGGCTGACGATGCCGGAGGCGTCGACCGCACCGGTCATGCTGAAGGTCTCACCCGTGGAGACTTCCTTGATGGACGTGGTCTTGTCCTGGGAGCCGCTCCACATGTCGCTCGGAATCGTGGTGTCACCCTCGACGTGCTCGATCGCGGGATCGCTATCCCACTTGAGGTAGTAGGTCACATCCTGCGTCAGCTTGGCCGTGCCGTCGATCTTGGCATGGGAAGAGCCTGCGGCATCGTTGAACCAGTAGTAATAGCGGTCGACGGTCCAGAACCACTGCGTTTCCTGGATATGCTTGTTTCCGAGCACGTGGTACTTGTAGATCGCAATACCCGTGTATGCAACGTCGATATCGGTATCGGTCGGGCTTGCGATACCCTTGGTCGACGAAGAGATGGAACCATCGCCCAGAGACCTAAGCAGCGCATCGAGGGTCGTCTTGTCGGAGACCTTGGGCTGCCTCTTGACGACGGCAACCTCGCCGCCGTTCGCGTCGGTTTCGATATCGAACACGGCAGGGTTCTTCTTGAACACGCTACCCGCAGAGAAGGCACCACCGTTCGCGGAGAACTTGACGGTCACGAGCTGGTCTTCCCATTTGGCGTACAGGTCGACGACGCTCGTGCCGGCAGGCACGGAAAGCATGCTGCCCGCGGCGACCTCGTCGCCCGCGCCGTCAGGCTGGGTGGTCCAGCCCTTGAAGGTCTTGCCCTCGAGGGCGAATGCAGGGACCGCCGCCGCGACCTCGTCGTCCGAGAGCACCTTGATGGTGCGCGAGGGGTCGCTCGACGTTGCGAGGTACGTCACGTCGGTGTCCGCGCCGTTATGGTACTTGACGGCATAGGACGATGCATCGCTTTCCCACTTCGCGTACACCGTCATATCGGAGGAAACCGCATCGCTCGCAGAGAACGGCTGCTCGGTACCTGCCGCATCCTTGTAGAACCAGCCGAGGAACTTATAGCCCGGGGCGAACGGGTCGCCCGGAACCGCGACGGAACCGCCCGCGACGGACTTTGCAGCCCCGAGGGCGTAGCCGCGCATGGCAAGCGCCGTCTGGTCGGCGGTGGAACCATCCGCGAAGGAACCCGAGACCGGCTGCGTCGCGTCGTCGGCATTGAGCTTGAACGTCACCTTGGCAGCGGGAACCCAGACATGCTTCTCGCCATCGCTCGATGCCTTGGCGACGGAATAATCATAGGTCTGGCCGTTCTTGTTCAGAGGCTTGAGCGCAGCGGTGGACGGATCGGCAAGCGTGAACAGGGAGAGCTTCTCGTCGCCGTTGGCGGCGCCGTTCACGGGAATGGTGCTGCCCATGCTGCTGTTGTAGCTCGGCGCGTACTTGACGAGGTACGAGCCGCCCGTCACGACGAAGTTCTTCATCGTCTGGCCGGCGCCGTTGTCGGCATTGCTTGCCGCAGGAGTCTCGACGAGGCAATCTTCCTTGAATTCGATCGACCCGCCGGTCTGCGCCCCGAAGAGGGCGCCGCTGTTGTTGCCGTCTCCCTTGATGGTGGAGTTGGTGAGGATGACGTCGCCGGTGTTCACGTTCAGGCCACCGACGCCGCCGTTGGTGAACTCGAGCGTGGAGTCGGTGACGTTGACCGTCCCGCCTGTCACGCCGACCGAGATGCCCGCGGTCGAGCCGGCGTTCGCCGTGATATGCGAGTTCGCGATAGTAGAGGAGCCTTGGACGGTCATGCCCGTCTGGCCGTAGAACGACGGGTTGATCGTGAGGTCGGAACCCTCCATGTTCAGCTTGTTCACGTAGAAGGTCTGGCCGAAGCCCTTCACCGTGAGCGATGCGTTCTTGAGGTTGAGGTCGCGCGCGTCGAACCAGGTGCGGGCCTGGGAGTTCACGTTGACCGTGCAGTTCTCGAATGTGATGCCGGACTCGTAGAAGTTTGTGTTGCTCTTGTCGTCCGCCGTGATGGTGAGCTTGTCCTTGCCTGAAGAGCCCTTGACGGTCCCGGCGAGGGACAGGCCGCGCGAACCGCTTGCGCCCGCGTTGTTCTTGAAGACGTAGGTGCCGTCGGTGATGGTGGAGCCGGGCTGCGCGGTGAGGGCCGTCTTGAACCCGGTCATCGTGAGGGTGCCCTCGCCCGTGAGGGTGGCGCCGCTCGCAAGCACGATGCCGTCGATGCTGTTGCCGCTGCCGCTGATCTTCGCGCCGTCGGCCGCGATGGAAAGCGTCACGCCCGAGGGGATGGTGGCCGTCGCGGAGAGCGCGAGGTCGCCCTTGACGTGGATCGTGGTGACGGAGGGGTCGGCCGCCTGGAGCTCCAGCGCCTTGGCGAGCGTCTTGAGCGCCGAGGAGGCGGAGCCGTCGTTGGCGTCGTCGCCGGCCGCGCCGTCGACCCAGAGCTCGGTCAGCGCCGCGGGGGCCATGGGGGCCCGGAGCATGGTCACGGCGTCGCCGCTCGGCGCGGCAGCCTCGGCCGAGTTGTCCGAGGCGGTGCCCTTCTCCGCGGGGGTCGCGACACTGGACGCAGAGCCCCCCTCGTCTGTGGCGGCACCTGTAGTCTGCCCGTCGGCACCTTGCGAGCCGGCGTCTGCGACTGCCGCCGGATCGGGCGTGGTTTCGGTCGCTGCGGGCGCGTCGCCCTCCCCCATGCCCAGCGCATACGCGATGCCGCTGGTAGGGGTCATCGAAAGGGCCAGCAGGGCGGTCAGGCCCAGCGTGGCCATCCGATGCCGTAGCCTATGCGAGTTTTTCATCGGGGTACGTCTCCTATCACAATTAGACAAAAGCCCGCCGTTACAGACAAATCGTAGTCACTATATCACATCTCCGCAGATAACCAAAGGGTTTCTTTAGTATCGGGGAGCTCCTTCAAGGGGCTCCGAGACCGAGGAATCCGCGGGTTCGACTCGCGAGCCTGGCGGCCCGTGCCAAAGGCTGGCATTATTCCGGGCAAACACGTAATATTTGGCCTTGCGTCTCTAGATGGGGAGGACTCTGTCTCGAGGGGCAGC
>NZ_JANIPD030000024.1 GCF_024609215.1 Curtanaerobium respiraculi
GGCGGAGGCTCCAAGGTGGCATGTTTCCGCTTCGCGGGTCGGATGTCGTTGCCTGAGTGGGCGTCGGATGGCGAATGCGCAGCGGTGGCTGCGTCGGGGGGCCGGGAACTCAGCAGGGTGGGGCGCTTAGGCGTCGAGAAGGGAGCGCCCGACGTGGTTTATCCGGGGAGCCGTGCATGGAGGTGGGCGCAGAAGGCGGGTTGGCGAGTCCGGTAGAACTAAAGCAGCGTCATCGCTCGCATCTTCAGAAATCGCAACGGCATCGCGCTCTTGACACGTGCTACTGCATAAACTGCTTGGTCCGATTCTCACAGCGCGCGAAGCGATGCTGAATTCCGAATGCTGAGGCAGTATCGGGCACCGTGTACGTCATGCTAGCCCTCCCCGGCCTCAGATGGAGATTCTCGACTGGGACGATTGGCTTACATCCAGGGTTCTGGCTTGTCCTATAGTGCACCGTGCTGAAATAGGCTGAGCCGCACGTTGATGGGATTATCGTCATACGCACTGGGCACTATTCGGTGTTCACTCCGCCGTGGTAAAATCTTTCATAACTTTTATGAAAGGAACACGACCGGAAGAGGCGGACTCTGATGGGCGAACAGGAGCTGAGGAAACATGTCCTCGGCGCAAAGAAGACCGAGCGGATCATCTTCGCGGCGACGCCGGAACTCAAGGAGGCGCTGGAAACGATTGCGCGGGAGAAATGCGTGAGCCTCTCCGCTCTCATCACGTCGCTTGCCATTGACGAGGTCATCGCGAACAAGGAGCTATTCGATGGCAAACAGTAAGAAGCTTGCGAGTGAAGTCATGCCCCGTAAACAGCAGGTTCTCGAGAAGGCCAAGACAGTCACGCAGATACGCCTGGGCGGAGAGAGCGAAGATGGAGTGCTCGAAAACGTCCAAGCTAAGGACCTATTCCAGTACCTGACCGAGCACACAGCGCCGATGGATCCGGCGAGCAGAGTGAGCTCTGACTTTCATCAAGGCAGCGACATCATTGCCACCGCCCGCAAGGAACTTGGGATTTAGATTAGGCAATTGCAGGGAATCGTGAGTTACTTTGGCAAACACTGCTATCAACCAATCGAATATCAGGGAACTCCCACGCCCATGCTTTATTGATTGGCTGGTCCGGGAAGATGAAGTGTCCATTGAAGGATGCAGCGTAGAATGTTTCCGTCTAGAGGGTTCAATAGATGATGCGGCACTCGTTGAATGGGCACGACACATTCGAAGACATTACATCCGGGATGATGAGCTCCACGAATACTCTGAGTTCTACCAGATTGGAGAAAATGAGTATCTTCGCGAGCAGGTCATCCCGGATGTCCCCCAGATCATAGCAGGGGATTTCGCCGAGATAGTAATCAGCGACTTGGTCCAGTTCGTGGAGGGGTATGAAGTTCCTCGCTACAAGCAGCATGGTAGGTCAGACAAAAATAGCTCGGAACATGGCACCGATATCGTTGCCTTCAAGATGAAGAACCCGCCAAGCCCATCAAAGTCCGATGAACTACTTGCGATTGAAGTCAAATCCCGGAGTAGTAGCACAGATCTCAAAGGCGCTATTTCAGATGCAGCAAAAGACTCCCCTAAGGATCGGAGCAGAATTGCAATGACGCTCGCGTACTATGGCAAGAGAAGCCTGGACGCAGGAGACGTCCTCACCTCGAGCGAGTTAAAGCGATTCATGAATGCGAGCGAGCACCCCTTCAAGGAAGCTTTTGCCATAGCCGCGATTGCTGGGATTGGCGATGCAGAACGCCATCTAGAAGGGCTAAGCGCGTCAGACCTGTGTGTCGCCGAAGGCGAAACGGTTTTCGTCATTCACAAATCGCATCTCATGGATTTGATACATGAGATTTACGACAGGTGTACATCATGATTTACGGCGAACGGTCGGACCGCGAATTAAAATACGCGAAGGCGCAGGCAAAGGCTACGGAATTCTTCGTAGACTCGTCTGCTATCCCGGACTTCGGGATGAATTCAGACGAACTGCATTACTCATCGATATTGACCTTGTCGTCGTACGTCGACGCCAGACTATCCGGCAATAACGGGAAGGAGCTTCTGCTGGACTTGAAGAAGACAGGGGCCTTCTACGATGCCGCGTCCAATGATGGCCGAAATGCTCAATTCAGCGACGGCTATTGGACGCTTGCTATGGCGACCTACTTCTTGCTAGGAAACTATGGGAGCTCCAAAGTCGCTGCCGGCAAGGTCAAGAACGCCGATTATTACGGCACAAGGGCCGGAACCCTGCACGGCTTTGTCTCGTACCTTTTGAATCCCGGCAATCCTATCCCTGAAGAACTACGTATCTTGGGGCAATACTTAGAGGGCGGAGATGTAGATGAAGCTGATGTCATCGAGGAAGCGGCGTCGCTACGTACCGACGCAAATCCCGAAGACCTCTTCTTTGGCGGAGTGTTGTACGTCTCGATTCTCGATTCACTCTCATTCTCGACAAGATCGCTTCTGCCCGTCTACACCAAAATTGGGCTCGAAGAGTGGAAGCCCTATCTAGCGCAGGCGTCGTTCCCAAAATTGCTGTGGCAGGCACAGCAGCAGATAGGGCGAGCAGGAGTGTTTTCCGGAGGAAATGCCTTTGTGCAGTTGCCTACGGGAACTGGCAAAACGAAGAGCATCGAGCTGCTGTTACGGTCAAGCATTCTCGCGGGTAGAAGCACCCTATCCGTCGTCGTCGCGCCGCTACGTGCTCTTTGCTCCGAAATCTCGCGCGATTTATCGGCCGCCCTTAGGGGAATAGCGGATGTCAGGCAGACGTCGGACGTAATGGAAGTCGATTCGTGGTTGGAGCAAAGCTCGAGTGGGCCAAAAGTCCTGGTTTTCACCCCTGAGAAGTTAGGCTACGCAATCCATCACAGCGCCCCTCTTCTAGACGATGCCGGGCTGTTCGTATTCGATGAGGCTCATTTGCTGGACAGCGTATCGAGAGGTCCTAGCTACGAACTTCTTCTCACTGAAATATTTAGAGCGAAGCCTGATGCCCAGAAGGTACTTATCTCGGCAGTTGTTTCCAATGCTGACGAGATTGCGAACTGGGCTTTTGGCGATTCGAGCCTTCTTGCTATAGGTGAAAATATCCAAGTAACTGATAAGTCAGTTGGCTTCATACAGCAGAGGGGCAAAAGGGTTTCATATGTTGAAGCTGACGACATATCGAATGAAGACTTCTTCGTCCGAGTCGATTTGACTTCTCAGCCACTGAAACGAGTAGGCAGAGAGACTAAGCAGCGGTACTTCCCGGAAATGGGCAATAAGAACGCGGATTACGCTCGCGATCTTGCCATCTATTACGCGAATAGGCTGCTTCCGAATGGTGCTTGTGCGATCTACGTTCCCAAGAAAATTTCGATACAACCGTTATTTAAGCGATTGGATGATCTGCTCCATCGGGAAGCAGACCTTCCGAACCTGAAGTCATCCGCATCTGAGGAGGAATTGGAGAGGCTTTCCAATCTAGTCCGCCTCCATTACGGAAACGATAGTGGACTAAGCTCAGGAATCAGTGCGGGAGTGCTGCCTCACTACGGCGACTTGCAGGGTGCTATTCGCCAATCGGTAGAGTTCGCCGTCGAGCGTGGCCTTGCAAAATGTATCGCGTGCACGTCTACGCTTGCGGAAGGCGTAAACCTGCCTATAAAGTACCTGATTGTCACTGGCGCACGTCGGGGAAACGAAACTCCACGTACAAGGGATTTCCAGAATCTAATCGGGAGGACAGCGAGATCCGGCAAATACAGCGAGGGAAGCATTCTGGTTGCAGAGGATACTGGCAGGACAAGCAGCAACAGAATGTACTCTGAGCTCATGAAAGAATCGAACACAGAGCGGTGCGAGAGTGCCATACTAAACCTGTTCACAGATGTTTTCGATAGAGAGAAGAATCCCCGCCGAACCCTTTCCGGCCGATCCGTACTGAACACAATCCTGGAGCATATTGGTGATCCTCAGCTGGAGTACGAGCTAACAAATGCTTTCGAAATAAATTTAGGGTGCGACAGGGCGCGTGCACGCGCTCTATCAGCAATGAAGGTGCGCCCTCTCGAAGCGATTGAAAGCTACATTTCGGGGATTATGTCCTCGGATGGAAGCGAAGACGATGTGATGAACATATGCGTTTCCACATTCGCATATGTCTCTTCCGATGACGAGATGAAGGAACGACTCCTCAAGCTCTTCCAGGCGATTTACGAGTCTCTGGATACCGTTAATGCCGACCAAGCATCTTTATGTCACCTGATGCAATCGGGGATAAGGAGTGCGGCTTCGCTATCGGGCTGGATTGAATCTAAGGAAGGTGTCGAATTCCTCGAAGGCGGCTGTTCAGATATCGACTCAGTAGCAAACGCGTTTCTTCTGCCAAATCCCGATGCAGCACATCCCCTCGACAGCCATATGCTTGCTGCCGCTACCACCCTCTGGATTGATGGCAGTGACGTGTCTCAAATCACAAGCTATTTAAACGATACGTTTAGGCCCAGCAGAAAGTTTCGGCTTACAAAAGTCGAGGGCATCGTTTCTGGAGTCATCCGGTTTTCCCTTAGCCATTTCATATCATGCCTCATTGACGCCATCAAGCAGCATCCAGCTTTTGCAACGGAGGAGAACTTGGACAATCTCTGCCTGTTGCAAAGAAAGGTCAAATATGGGGTTTCCAGTGCGCGTGCAGCTATGTTCTGCGAAAACGTGCTTGACGACCGTATGGTCGCAAAGGAAGTCATTTCAATCTTGGGGGAATCGGGGTCATCGGACGTCGACATGTTGCGGTTTGAGGCCATTGCACATAAGGCTGTCATCGCTGAGTATGCAAGTTGTTTGCCCGCATACTGTGCTCAGCGAATTTCTAAGTGGGTTGACCCGAGCGCGAAAGGCTAAGCTCCCACGCTGTGAAGGTAAATTGGCCTGACCTGCTGACAACTCTAAAGCGCTGTCTTGCGCACGAGTTACTAGCAAGTTATTGAAGGCAGCGATGAAACAGACCATCCGTGAAGTGATCTTTGCCTGCATCTGTTGCCAAGACACGGAATGAAGCGTTCCCGAAATGAGAAGGGTCTAACTGCAAGGAAGATACTGGCAAATCGCACTCGTCCCTTTGCGGAAAAGGGAGCCCTCACTACCTGTACATCATCAAGGGGACGGGAGAGGCGCTCTTCCCGGCAGGGTCTTTCTGCACCGAAAAATTCGATCCAAAAGGTCTAAACCATAAAAGGCCATATCTATCCGTATCTCCGTATGGTCTGGTGCCAACTTCACCCCAAGAAGCAGCAAAGCGTCTACTCACGCTCCATCTCCGCAATCAGGTCGTCTTCCCTCTCGAGTTCGCCGCACTCAGCATCGCCGGCGATGCCGACGAAAAGGTCGCTCAGCAGCTCGACCTTCGCGATGAGGCGCTTGTCCATGGCCGAGCAGTCGCGCAGGCGGCAGAGCTCCTGGTAGACCTGGCGCATTGATTCGCGGAGCA
>NZ_JANIPD030000025.1 GCF_024609215.1 Curtanaerobium respiraculi
GCCCGGCGACATCCTCTGGCGCCCGGGGCACGTGGCCATCTGCATCGGGGGCGACCAGTACATACACGAGCCGCACACGGGAGACGTGTGCCGCATAGGGACGGGCATCTCGTACTTCACGTGCGCGGTGCGCTTCTAGGAGGAGACATGGAGAGACGTAAGAGGACGGCGGCCATAGCGCTCGCGGCGGTGCTCGCGCTCGGCATCGGCGCCGGCGTCGCGCGCTGCGCCGCCGTGCACGCACAGTCTGAGGAGCCGCAGGCCCAGGAGGCTGCCGCGACAGACGCAAGCGCGACGCAGGGGCGGCCCCGGAGGACAACGACGCGCAGGACGCGCTCGCCGTCCTCCAGTCCCACGCCTGGCAGGCGGAGGGAGACCCGAACGTCACCGTCGAGTTCAGGGACGGATCGATCGTGGAGACGGACGCCTCGGGCGTGCACGTCACTGCCATGGAGGTGACCGAAGCCATCGAGACCTCGCTCGACGTGCGCCTCGCCCGCGACGGCGGGGAGGGCGAGGTCAAGACGACCATCACGCTCTCCGGCAAGGAGGGCTCCTGGAAGGTCTCCTCGGACAGCTTCGCCTGCGCGCACGCCTACGTGGAGGCATCTCCCCACAGGGAGGCGGTCGCCGTCGAGGGGGTCAGCGAGCCCTACACCACGCTCATAGAGGACAGGACCGATGAGCTCGCGCTCGCTGTCGCCGCCTACTGCCGCGCGCACGTGCCCACGGCCACTAGGGCGACCTTCGACGGGGAGGTCTACCTCGACACGAACGCCGGCGTCGTCACGGCGACCTTCCACTGCGACGACGCGGCGGCGACGATACTCCAGGTCACCTACGAGGGCGGCGCCTTCGCCGTGGCGGGCTAGCCATGGGACGCGCCCTCACCCTCGCGCGCGACCGCAGGCTCGTCCTCGCGTTCGTCGCCACCTTCGGACTCCTCTCAGCACTCCTCATCCCGGAGCCCGCCTTCGCCTCCATCGCCGACGACGTGAACTCCTGGCTCTGCGGGGTCCTGCGCGATACCTGCAACTGGATCTTCAACAGCCAGGTGGACGTGCTCAAGTCCATCGGCACCGACGGCGTGCTCTCGGCGAGCTTCGACCAGATGCTGGGATCGGCCGGCACCGTCACCATGCGCGACGTGGTGCACGGCGTCTGGGAGGCGGCGATACTTCCCATCGGCTGCGGCGTCCTCTCGCTCGCCTTCACCCTGCAGCTCATCCGCATAAGCCAGCGCATGGACGGGAACGCCTCCATGCCGGGCGTGAAGGAGGTCGTGTTCCTGCTCGTCTTCTACGCGGTCTTCCTCTTCGTTCTGCAGCACAGCTTCGAGCTCATGCAGGGCGTCTACGAGGTCTCGCGCCTCGCCGTCTCGCGCGTGAGCGACCTCTTCGGGACGGGCTCGGCCCTGGACCTCCAGACCGTGTCAATCACCACGACCGACGACAACGTGGCGGCCCTCCTCGGGATGCTCGTCGTCGCGCTCGTGAGCTGGGTCGTCGTCATCGCTGCATACGTGGTGGCGCTGGTGGTGAGCTGGGCGCGGGCCCTGCAGATCTACATCATGGCCGCCTTCTCGCCGATCCCCCTGGCGCTCCTCTCCGAGGACGAGACGCGCCAGATGGGCGTGGGCTACCTCAGGAACTTCGCCTCGGTGTGCCTGGCGGGCGTGGTCATCCTGGTGCTCCTCGTGAGCTTTCCCATCGTGCTCGGCGGCCTCAACGCCGCGAGCGCGGGCGTGCCCGTGCTCGACTCGGTGGTGGGGGGCCTCAGCTACGCCCTGCAGTACCTGGCGATGTGCATCCTGCTCATCCTCGCGCTCGTGAAGAGCGGCGGCTGGGCGCGCGACGTCATGGGCGGCTAGCAAAGGAAGGAGGCGGCCATGGTCACCTAGGCCGAGAGAGGCAAGAAGCAAGCAAAGGCAAAGGCGGAGACCCCGTACCGCCACGACGACAAGGAGGAAGAAATGGCAGGCGAGAGAGACAAGGGCAAGAACGTCTACCTCACGCTGCACGAGAACTTCGTGCGCGAGAACGTCGCCTACACAGACCGCGCCACGGGGGAACAGAGGACCTTCAACCAGGTGCGCCTTCCCGCAGGCACCGTCATCGACGGGCGCGACGTGGGCGGTTACGAGTTCAGCCCGCTCTTCGTGGACCAGTCGCGCTTCAAGGGGCCCGAGTGGCGCGACATCCCGCTTCTGGCGGACCGCGAGGTGTGGCTCAAGAGGTCGGTGCTCGACCCGGAGGGACACCCCGTCACCGACGCGGACGGCAAGCGCGTGAGGGACGTGGTGAAGGTCATGCCGCAGCAGATCAAGGACGCCCTTTCGGCTTCTAGGCACGCCTGGGCCGAGGAGCACGGCGACGACCCACGCGCCCTCGCCGACCGGGGACGCGCCGCGAAGGACTCCGACGAGGCGATCGACCGTTCCGGGCGCGTTCGACCGGACGCCCGAGAGATCGGCTAGGCGCGCCATGGAGAAGACTAAAGATAAGGGACTCATCGGACGCGCGGCGCGCCTGGCCCTGGCGGCAGCGCTCGCGCTCTCGACCTGCCTGCCGCAGGCGGCGGCCTTTGCCGACACGGGGAGCGTCCACATCAGCAGCTACGAGATAGAGGACGGCTATGCGCCCGTGAACGAGGGCGTTGGGTACCGCACCGCAGAGGGGCAGGTGTCCTACTGCTACGACCACGACGCCCACGGGCCGGGACAAGCCGGCCAGGACTACACCGACCTGCGCGAGGCCGCCCATGCGGAGGACTACCTCCTCGCCAAGGGCTACCCCGCGACGAACACGATAGGCGGAACCGAATGGTCTGATGCCAAGGCGCAGGCCGTGACGCAGATGGCCGTCTGGCTCGCCTCCGGTACGGCAGGTGAGGGCGACTTCGCGGACGCCGACCCCGCCATGGTCGCGGCGGCCAAAGAGCTCGCGGGCGAGGCTGCGGCCTACCAGGGAGGCGACGCCTCCATCGACGGGCTCGGCACCGTGTGCACCATGGTGGGAAATCCCGCCGTGCAGTCCATACTCATAGCGAGCGGCGGCGGGCGCATCAGACTCGCCAAGGCATCAGCGGATACGAGCGTCACCGAGGGCGACGGCGACTACAGCCTCGAAGGTGCCGTCTACGGCGTCTACCAGGGAGATACTCTCGTGGCGCGTATCACCACCGGAGAGGACGGGCACGGTAGCACCGACGCCCGCGTGCCCGACGGCACCTACACCGTGCGCGAGATCGAGGCCCCCGCGGGCTACGCACTCTCTAGCGATGAGTACGAGGTCACCGTCTCCGGCCACGACGCCGTGGTGGACGCGCAGGACACGCCCGTGACCGTCACCTTCCGCCTCAAGAAGACCGACGCCGAGACTGGCGAGGCGACGCCCCAGGGTGCGGCATCGCTCGACGGCGCCGTCTACGAGGCGACGTTCGAGCAGAGCGGCAAGGCCAAGACGGTCAGGGGAACGACGCAGAACGGCGAGGTCACCTTCGAGGGAATCCCGCTGAGTCGCATCTCCGTGCGTGAGGTGACGCCTCCAACGGGCTACCTTCCCGATACGGAAGAGCACGTCTTCGATGTGACGGCCGAGGACGCCGGACACGGCTCCGCGGTCTTCGAGCTCACGCCTGAGGGAGAGTTCACCGAGCAGGTGGTGCGCGGCGACCTCGCGCTCGTGAAGGTGACCGACGGCACCCAGCAGCGACTCGCTGGCGTGCCCTTCAAGATCACCAGCACGACCACGGGCGAGTCCCACGTGATCGTGACGGACGGCAACGGCCAGGCCTCCACGGCTGCCAGCTGGAACGCCCACACTAAGGACACCAACGGCGGCACGGCGGACTCCGGCGTGTGGTTCGGAGGCTCCGAGCCCGACGACGCCAAGGGGGCGCTGCCCTACGACGACTACACGGTCGAGGAGCTGCCCTCAGAGGCCAACGCCGACCGCACGCTCATCCCGGCCTTCGACGTCACGGTCTACCGCGACAGCGCGACCGTGGAGCCGGGCACGCTCACCAACGACGTCCCGCCCAGCGAGACGCCTCCCTCGCCCGGCGTGCGCACCGAGGCGACCGACGCGGACGACGGCGACCACGAGGCCGTGGCAGACGACTCGGTGACCATCGTGGACACCGTCTCCTACACGGGGCTCACGCCCGGCAAGGAGTACACGCTCACGGGAACCCTCGCGGACAGGGAGACCGGCGAGCCCGTCCGCTCGGACGGCAAGGCCGCCACCTCCACTGTGGCCTTCGTGCCCGACGCGGCGGACGGCACGCAGGAGGTCACCTTCACCTTCGACGGCGCGAAGCTCTCAGGGCACGCGGTCGTGGCCTTCGAGTCGCTCACCCTGGACGGTCAGGAGGTCGCGTCCCATGCCGACGTGAACGACGAGGGGCAGACCGTGGAGCTCGTGCTGCCCGAGACTCCCGAGGCACCGATGCCCGGCGGCAAGCTCCCGCAGACGGGAGACGAGCTGCCGATAGCGGGCATCTGCGCCCTGGCTGCGGCGGGTTGCGCCGCCTCCGTCATCGGCATCGCGCGCAGCATCGGCCCGCGCCGCGAGGAGGACGAGGGAGAGGATGGCTAGCATCGTCGCCTGCATAGTCGGCTTCCTCTCCGGCTTCGCGGCGCTCGCCGCTTACGCCTGCTGCAGGGCGTCCGGCGCGGCGTCACGGGTGGAGGAAAGGGGGCGATGAGCAAGGGCTCGCATGTGCGGGCCCTTTTCTTGTCTAATGCCCTCGGCGTTTCTCCTTGTGCTTCTGCTGCTTGAGGTCGAACTGACGCTGCTTCTCTGCTTCGCGCTGTTCTTTGCTGGCGTGTTTTCGCTCTGCCTTTGCAACTTCAAGCTGTAGTTGCA
>NZ_JANIPD030000026.1 GCF_024609215.1 Curtanaerobium respiraculi
TCCCCCCACCTCAGGGCGATGCGGCCGGGATCCTCGGCGGCGCGCTCGAAGAAGCCGGCGTGGATCGGCCCCGGGGCGGCGGGACGGGCGTCGCCCCGGGAGGCGCGCTCGTAGGAGGGGAGGAGCGGCTCGTCCCAGCTGCCCCGCGCGAGGGCATTCAGCGCCGAGAGGTATTCCGAGAACATGGCCTCGATCAAACCTTCGGGAAAGAGCTCCCGAACATAGTCCCAAGACAGCAGCACACCGCCATCGTATTCCATCACTTGATGATCGATCCACACCTGTGGCGTTTGGCTTGCGCCATCGCGATACGTAAGGATTCCGGCACCCAGATCAAAATCAGCAACGCCTAATGCGCAGGTGAATACCACTGGCATCGATACATCGCCGTAACCGGTCCGTTGGGATAATTCACGTTGCACGTTGATGGTCGAAACGCTTCGATGCTCAAGCGCATCGGCAAGTTCGCACTGAACGGCTTTGATGGAACGCTCGGCACTTGGCTGACCTGACACGGGACACGCTATAGGAAGAAGCGTGGTGAAATCGCCAACGATTACACCGGTATCTGGGTGGACATCGGGCCGATCGAATACCGTCAGGTTCACGGTCACATCCTCGCCCCCGCTCCACCGGGAGAGCACCTTCGCATAGCAGGCGAGCAGCAGCGCCGCCTGCGTTATATCGGCTTTGCGCGCGCTATCGGCAATCTTGCCCCAGATAGCACGGTCTAGCCTTCTCGCAATCCGGCTAAAACGCCCGTCAACGATATCGGCTGGATCTTTTTTAAGGGGAATCTGGGGGGCCGGCGGTAACGTCGAAGCACGCCTCTTCCAGAACGCTTGGTCTTGCGCTTTCATTTCACGATGAGCCAAGTACTGGGTAACGTAGTCGCGGAAACGCAGATCGGGTTCCAAATCATTCTGAGGCGGATCCTGGTAGAACCGCGAAAATTCCGTTAGCACGATGCTCATGCTCAGACCGTCAATCATCGTATTGTCAAATCCCACCCCCAGTGCACAGACGTGAGCAGGAGTCACCATGGCGCAAACTTCAAAGGGGAAATGGGTTGTTAGGTCGAACGCACGGTGGGACATCGCCTGTTTCAGATGGTCGCATGCAGCCGTCAGGCTTTCATCGGTATACCGCACCGAAACGGGCAGGATGCCATCGGAGGCCCGAAGTGCCCGTTGATGCTCATGATCGGGCTCCAAGCGCGTCCTTAGCATGTCATGCCGCTCAAAAATGATCATCCAAGCACGCATGAACGATTCATGCTCAAAATCTTCAAAGGAGAATAAGAAGAAGCAATACGATCCCACTGACCCAAGCGGTAGATCTCCCTCGCGGCCAACCGTATAGGCCAGCTGCACCTCGGTCAGAGGGAATGGCTCATAGCGGTCAGCGGAATGGGGTACGATCTGATTTGCGAGTGCGGGATCGCCCTGTTCCCCGGCGACCGTCTTCGCAAATGCGGCCAGTGTAGGCGAAGCGAAGAGATTGCGCAGGGTAGCCTGCATCCCCTGCTGAGCGAGCAGTGCGATCATGCGCGTGGCGCTCAAGCTGTCTCCGCCAAGAGCAAAAAAGCTTTCATGCCGATCAATCCGCTCAATGCGCAGGATTTGGGACCATACCTGTGCGATATCCTGCTCGATGCCATCGCGAGGCGGCTCGAAGGAATCTCCCGCTTCAAATATATCGCCTTGCTTTTGAGCCCAAACGCGAAGAGAAGATGTATCGACTTTCCCATTAGCCGAAAGGGGAACCCGTGCGATCGCCCCAAAATGAGAGGGATGCATGTAATCGGGAAGGGAGGCGGCCAGATCTTCCCTGATCCCCTCGAAAGCAATGGCAGGCGTCGCCTTGCGCGCAATCGCATGGGCAAGGTTACCTCGCACTTGAGCAGCGGCCAGATTGAACCCTGCGCTTTGCATTCGCTCCAGCCAGGCTTCAGGGGGAAGCAGGTTTTCCAGCACGTGATGCTGTTCTTGCGGAAACGCACATTGCACAAGCGCCGCAGGAAGCAGGCTCTCTTCATCGAAATCCTCTGGCTCCGCTATCATCAGCTGAGCGTCGAGGGCGGCAAGGTAGGAGCATTCGCGAACCGCCGCCCACGTATCAGACGACGCATGGAGCGAGGCTGCTGCGATGACCAGATCATACCGGCCGCACAACCGCTCATCCACAACACCGCGATTGCAATAGGATGTCGTCAGGTGGCTCCACGGCCCAAGCGTGTCCAATGCGATCGCAATGAGCGCTTCGGACGTATCGATAAGACAATACTCTTCAACCGACCCTGCGGCAGATGAGAGGAGCTCGCGTGCTATGCACCCCGTCCGGCAGCCGTATTCGGCAATGCGAAGGCCGCGCCCGAGACGGCGCGCGGTTGAGGATATCGCGTCCCCTACTGACTTTATGAAAGCCTGCCCTTCCGAGCTCCTCCTGAAGAGGCGATCCGGCGCAAAGCGATCATTCACCAGAAGATCCGACGGATCGATACGTCCGCAGACGATGGAAAGCAGATACGAGATATCGTCATCGCTGTACCTGCGCCTTGCATCAGGAGATGCCGTTTCACTGCAAGACCGGATTCGTCGAGAACAGGCGTCAAACGCGGGTATAAAGCGCGAATCGACCTCCGCTCCTATTAGATCTTGCGCCGTAGGTTCAGTTCCTATCCCTAAAGAAGCGCACATCCTTCCAAAGGCATCAGCCAGCACTGACCCGCCGTCCATATCCGGCGAGGATACCCGTTCGATCGCGCCATGGGATTTTTGCACAGCACCTATCTGCGGAAGGATAGCGGCACTGATGCGGTTGCTTCGTCCCGTTGCCACCACTATCGCCCGATCGACCCCCCTGCAAGCCGCGAGGGCCGCCTCGATCTCCCCCAGCTCCACGCGGTGGCCGCGCACCTTCACCTGCTGCTGGGACTGGCGCCTCCCCAGGAACTCGATGGTGCCGTCGGGCCAGAAGCGCCCCTCGTCGCCGGTGCGGTACC
>NZ_JANIPD030000027.1 GCF_024609215.1 Curtanaerobium respiraculi
TCCCCCCACCTCAGGGCGATGCGGCCGGGATCCTCGGCGGCGCGCTCGAAGAAGCCGGCGTGGATCGGCCCCGGGGCGGCGGGACGGGCGTCGCCCCGGGAGGCGCGCTCGTAGGAGGGGAGGAGCGGCTCGTCCCAGCTGCCCCGCGCGAGGGCATTCAGCGCCGAGAGGTATTCCGAGAACATGGCCTCAATGCACTCACGAGGAAGATCTCCCTGGTCGAAATCCCAACACAAAACCACTTCATCTGAGAACTCAAGAATCTGATTGTCGAGAATCACCTGGGGAGTTGCTGATAGGCCCCCCTGGTAGCGAACCGCTTTCCAGATCTCGTCTTCGGTTGCCATACCAAGGGCGCTGGTGAACACCACCGGAAGGGTTACCGTTCCCTCTTCTCCCGCTTCGGCAATCTGTTTTTGCATCCATACAGAAGACACAGCGCGATGGTCCAGGGCGGCGGCAAGTTCGGTTTTCATGCCATCGAGCGCTTGGCCAAAGGACTCACCCGCTATCTGCCGATAGCGGACGGGGACAAGGGTGGTGAAATCACCTGCTACAAGATCGATTTCTGGATGACCATCCGGTCGATTAAACGCCGTTACATTAAGGGCAATATCCTCGCCCCCGCTCCACCGGGAGAGCACCTTCGCGTAGCAGGTTAAGAGAAGGGTTGTCGGCGTCGCCCCCACGGCGTGAGCCCGATGCGATAGCGCATTCCACTCATCAGTCGTCAACGTTTTCTGCAATCGAACTATTCGGTGGGATTCCGTCGAAAGCCCCCGCAAGGAAGCAAGTGGCGCTTTTGGAAAATCCGCAAGCAGAGAGTGCCAATACCGCTTGGCTTCTTCGCGGGCATGTTCATTCTCGCCCAACCCTACAACGCAATCCCTAAAATCAAGGGAGATCGCCGGCAGGGCAAGCGAAGGGTTGGCCATATACCTCAAAGTATCCGCTATGACGTGCATGACGCTCGTTGCGTCCAACAGCATGAAGTCAAATGAATAACCGATAACGCTTTGGTCTGCCCATTCGTCGCACGCGATGATGCACACCCCATACGAAGGATATCTAGAAAGGGGATATGCCGCCCGTTGCCACTCTTCCATGAAGGCCTGCGCTTGACGTTCCTGCGTAAAGGATTGCCGTTCCACCCCGGGAAACGCAGCATCGGGAATAAAGCGCTGAGCACTCTGCCCCACTTCTGCCCGCAGCATGGGATGGCGCATCCAGACACGCTTCCATGCCATCTCGAAGGCATCGGCTGCCAGGTATGGCGCCCGTAAGAACAACGTGTACGTCGTTGCCGCATCGCGGGAACGTGTTTCGCCCAACTTGCTCATGGCATAGGCATGTTGGATCTCCGTGAGCGGGAAATCCTCAAAATGAGCCTGCTCGTCATGCGAAATCGCCGGTTTTACCTCCCGTGTTGCCTTGACGCCCACCTGCCGCGCGAAATCCCGAAGGACTCGGCAGCGAAACAGCCCCTGCAATGACGCTTCATGGTATCCCCGCCTGCGAAGTGCGGCGATAGCCCGCGATCCTCTCAGACTGTCACCGCCAAGAGCAAAAAAATCACTCCCGGCATCAATGCCATCAACCCTAAGAACATCTCTCCATACCGCAGCGACATCGTGCTCGACCGTGCCCTCCAAGGCGCAAGACGGACTATCTGCGATCTCCATCGACGCCGCCCGTCGAATCAAGCTGGCTCGATCCACCTTCCCATTTGCCGTGGTGGGCACCTGTTGCAGGACATCGATCGTCGCTGGGATAAAGTAAGAGGGAAGACGCTGCTCCAGTTCATCGAAGTATGCCTGATTGCCTGCCTCTTCGTGATTGCGGGGAACAACATACGCATGGAGCGTAACTGAATGATCTCGCTCGCAAGCTACCACTATCGCCCGATCGACCCCCCTGCAAGCCGCGAGGGCCGCCTCGATCTCCCCCAGCTCCACGCGGTGGCCGCGCACCTTCACCTGCTGCTGGGACTGGCGCCTCCCCAGGAACTCGATGGTGCCGTCGGGCCAGAAGCGCCCCTCGTCGCCGGTGCGGTACC
>NZ_JANIPD030000028.1 GCF_024609215.1 Curtanaerobium respiraculi
CCTGACTTTTGCAGCAGCAGAAGGCCGATTCCCCCTCCTGACATGGGGAATCGGCCTTCTTTCCGGTGACATTTCCTGTGGCGGAACCGCTCAGCTCCTCGGTTTCCTCACGTCTGCCATGACCTGGCTGATCCGCCCCTTCCTGAGCACCTGCCTGGACAGGTCTATGCCGGCGGCCGCCGCCAGCTCGTCGGTCAGGTCGGTGCGGTAGTCGAAGAGGTAGAGGTTCGCGTCCATGCGGTGCCCCACCACGTTGCGCAGCGCCTCCGAGATGCGCTCGGCGGAGTGCCTCCTCCCGGTGTCGAGCTGCATGAGGCGCATGATGAGCAGGGCGACGTAGCAGATGAGGAAGTGGGCGCGGATGTGGGCCTGCGTGGAGACGAAGACCGGCCGCGCGTCGAAGTCGCCCTTCGTCACGCGGAACGACTCCTCGATCCTCCACAGCCCGCGGTAGGCGTCGATGACGTCGAGGTCGCCCATCTCCTGCTCGCTGGTGATGATGCAGTAGTAGCCGTCCATCTCTCCGTCGGCCGCTATCTTCCCCTCGTCGATGGTCCAGTTGTGGGAGGCGGCCTCGCCGGTTGCCTTGACGACGGGCAGGTCCTTGGCGTACCTCGCGGCCGACCTGGCGACGACGCCCGCCATGTCGCCGCGCGCCACCGCCGCCCGGGACTTCTCGACGACCCTCTCCCGCTCGATGCGGCTGCGCTCGAAGTAGTCCCTGGGCCGGAACGCGATTTCCTTGACGGGCACCTTCACCTCGCGCCTCTTCCCATCCTCGCAGGTCACGCGCACGCGCTTGTCGGAGATGCGGCTCTTGATCTTGAAGGTGCCGGCGGCGTTCCCCTCGTAGCCCGCGCCGTCGAGCACCCAGGCCTTGAGCGCCCTGGTCGCCTTGCGCACCGACTGCGAGATGATGAACCCGTTGCCGTCGAGCGTGCAGGCGGCGATGTTGTCCGAGGTGTTGAGCCCCTTGTCGGCCACCATCACCACGCGCCCGGCCCCCGGGTCGCCCTCCGCGCGCCTCAGCCCCGCCTTCTTCATCACCGGCAGCATCGTGGGCATGTCGCCCGTGTTGCCCGGGAACAGGTCGTAGTCCATGGGGACGCCGTCGCCGTCCAGCAGCAGCCCCATCTGCACGATCGGCTCGGGGCGGTGCTCCTTGCTGGCCCCCCTCCTCCTGAGGCCGTCCCCGTCGTCCTCGCCGTCGACCTCGAAGTAGTAGTTGGTGACGTCGTAGTACAGGCGGGTCCTGTTCCTGGGTCCGCGGGCCTTGTCCATGCTGGCGTTCATGTGCCTGACCAGCGCGTCGGCGTTCGCGTCGAGGTAGTCCAGCGAGCGGTAGACGGCGTCGGGCGAGAAGGGGCACTTGCGGGGGAAGCGCCCGCGCGCCTCCCAGGCCCTCTTCTTCGATGCGGGGCTCGCGATGCGGTTCCAGGCCAGCAGCTCCAGTATCCGGCACGGGTCGTAGTCGAAGTTCCGGGCGGTCCGCCTCCTCTCGAAGAAGCCCCCGATGCCGAGGTCGCGGTGGAAGTAGGCGGACGGGACGGCGGCGCCGAGGTCGACCTGGCCCTCCCGGTCGCGCTTGTCGATCCTCCGCTCGGCGGTGAACTTCACCATGATGGGCGCCGCGGCCGCCTTCGCCTCGGCGTTGCGGCGGGCGACCTCGGCCTTCCAGAACGCGACCGGGTCCGGGCACTCGGCCGTGGCGAGGTCGTCTACGTAGCCCACGGCCTGCACGTGGCGCGACTTGGTCTTGCCGCCGACGCGGAAGCTCTCCTCGATGGACAGGTAGACGCGGCCGCTCCCCCTCTTCTGCTGCTTCAGATGCAAGAAACAACTCCTGGACTGCGATGACAATGGCATCATTGCACCATGGTAACATGCAGTAACAGGCATAAACAGTCATGCTGATTTGACAAAAAAGAAGGCCCGTGCGGGGCCTGACCTGGGTGAAGCGAAATCGGGGGAGTCTATCTAACTGCAAAACTCGGG
>NZ_JANIPD030000029.1 GCF_024609215.1 Curtanaerobium respiraculi
CCAATGTCATTAACTTAAGCGAGTGACATGCAAGCCGGCATCGCTTAGCAAAGACCCTGCAGCAGAAGCCGCAGGGTCTTTCCGCGCCATGTGGATGCAGTGGGAATATCATCGCATCCCGCATCCGCTCAACCATCCTTAAAGTGCCCCCATGCCGTGCGTAATGCCTTGTCATCGTGTTATAATGTAGTGGGAATTATCTTGGTTGACCGCAACCACTACCGGGGGATATGTAGTTAGAAGATGTTCTTGAAGGTGCAGCGCAAGAAGGGCTCGGGTGGCAAGGACCTCCTCTACGCCTCGGTCGTCGAGAACAGGCGCGAGGGCAAGAGGGTCGTTCAGCGCACCGTGGTCGACATCGGGCGGGTCACCGAGGACCAGGTGCCCTATCTCAAGGCCGCCTGGTCGGACAAGAGGCCGAGGCTTGTATGGGGCGACTGAGCATGGGGGTGGCGCCATGGGAGCGTCGGAGCGCGTCGGGGCCGGCCTCGAGATCGTTCGCAGCGGGTCGTTCGCGGCGGCGTGCCGCAGATCGCCCGCCGACTTCACGCGCAGGCGCAAGATGCCCTGCGACTCGCTGGTCGAGAGCATGCTGTGCAGGAAGGGCCGCACGCTCAGGATCGAGCTGCGGGAGTTCGGGAGGGATTCCGGCATGGGGAGCACGATAAGCGCGCCCGGCTACCTCAAGCAGCGCGAGAAGCTCAACCCCGGGGCCATCGCCATGCTGATGCGGCACCACGCGCAGCGGGTCTACCGCGACGGCGGCGCCCCGACCTGGCACGGCATGCACGTGCTCGCAATCGACGGCTCGTCCGCCAACGTGCCCACCAACGGGGCAACGGTGGCCGCCTACGGCGGGTCGTCGGCCAAGCACGGCAAGGTGCAGGCGTTCTGCGGCCTCTCCGCCGCGTTCGACGTCGTCGCCAGGCAGATGGTGAGCCTCGACATCACGACCGGCAACTTCGACGAGCGCGCCTTCGTGCCCGCGCACGTGGAGGCGGCCCGCGGGGTCCTCGGCGGCGAGCCCTTCGTCCTGGTCGTGGACCGCGGCTACCCGTCCTTCCCGCTCCTCGCATGGCTCGCGGACAACAGCGTGCCCTACCTCATGCGCGCGCAGTCGGTGTTCATGAACGAGGAGTTCCGGATCGCGGAGGCAGCTGGCGGCGACGCCACCTGCGGGTTCGGCTTCGGCTACCAGAGGATAGCGAGCATCCGCAGGAAGGAGCCCGGCGTCTTCCACTCCCTGCTGGGACACGCCCCCGTCGACGTCAGATGCGTGCTCGTCGACATCGGGGGCGCGGCGCCCGGGAAGCTCATCACCAACCTGCCGGAATCGGAGTTCTCGCCAGGCGACCTCGAGGAGCTCTACCACCTGCGGTGGGGCGTGGAGGCCTGCTTCCAGATGCTCAAGGACCGCCTGCAGGCGGAGAACATGACCGGCACCGAGCCCGTCCTCATCGAGCAGGGCATCTACGCGTCGGCCTATCTGCTCAACGTCGCCTTCGACATCGCCAACGAGGCGGATGAGGCCGCCCGGGAGCGCGGCGGGGGCGGGCGCTACAAGCACGAGATGACCGCGGACAGGAGCTTCGCCCTGGGGGTCGTGAAGGACGAGCTGCTGGGGATGATCATGGCGGACGACCCGGAGAGGGACGCCATCATGGCGCGGATCGTGGAGGAGCTGAGCGCCTGCCTCGTCCCGATCCGCCGCGAGAGGGCCTATCCCCGCGACGGGGTGGATCACAACTACGCGAATCGCTACAGCAACACGCACAAACGGGTCTTCTGAGTGCAGCCGCACGGCAATCCGCGGCGGAGCCATGGCAAAAACACCCACCGCCCCCAGCGGACGAAAACCGGGCGAACAGAAAAAGCCCCCGCGGCGAATCAACCGCCGCGGGGGCTTGTTCTAAGCGATGCCGGCTTGCATGTCACTCGCTTAAGTTAATGACATTG
>NZ_JANIPD030000030.1 GCF_024609215.1 Curtanaerobium respiraculi
CTGATCAACCTATAAGTTGTTTTCTATTGTACGACGCATTTTCGGATGGCCGGACGGTCAGCTCCGATTAGCCCGGCCGAAGGCGATTCGCGCGTTTACGGGCATGCTGGCGCCGCCCCTGCTAGAATGCATGGGGGCGGACGAGGGTTGCTGTCTTTGATCATCCTATGCCGCTTCGGTCAGCGGCGCGTAGGGGGCGCCGCTGACCGGCATCGCGTAGATCGCCTCCACGCGCCTGCGCGCCAGGGCCCGAAGCGCCTGCACGTGCTTCTTGCCCTCCGACCTCTTCCTGTCGTAATAGGCCCTGGCCCGCGCATCGGACTCGATGGCGATGCGCGCCGATTCGATGAGGGCGTTCTTCAGCCTGCGGTTGCCGCCCTTGCGCTCCTTCGACTTCTTCAGGCTCGACCCCGACTCCTTCCTGGCCGGCGCGACGCCCGCGTAGGAGGCCAGGTGGGCGGCGTCCCCGAACCGCCCGATGTCGCCTATCTCCGCGGCGATGGCGGCGCCGTAGACGCGCCCGACGCCGGGGATGCCCATGAGCAGCGCCACCTCCGGCAACGCCGCCGAGGGGCGGTCGGGCTCGGCGTTCAGCCTCTCCTCCTCGGCCTCGGGGTCGATGGCGCGCTTCGCGGCCCCCTTGACCTGCTCCTCGATTGCCGCGGCGCCGGGCAGCCGGACGGTCTGGCGCGAAAGCGCCTCGAACGCCTCCCCCACGCGCTCGGGCCCGCGGCGGCAATGGTGCTTGAGCCCCGACGCCCATTCCGAGGCGCGCTTCTTCCCGGCCCTCCTGAGCCCCATCGGGCCGCCGTAGCGCGCGATGAGCCGTATCTCCAGGTCGTTGTGCGGCTTCTCCTTGGAGAAAACGGCCTCCAGGGCCGGGCATTCCTGGTGGATGAGGCCGTGCAGGCGGTTGTAGCAGCGCGTGCGCTCTCGGACGGCGTCGTCGCGGCACGACGCCACGGCCTTGATCTCCGCGATGGCCTCGGGGCGCCCGCCGACCAGCTCCACCAGGCGGGGGCTGCTGCGCGCCGCGTCGGCGACGATGCAGGCGTCGAGGCGGCCGGCCTTGTCCTCGCCGTACGTCTCGGCCGCCTGCGCGAACTTCCTCGGCGGCATGTGCGCCACGTCGAGCCCCATGTCGCGCGCGACGGCGGCGGCCAGGCGGCCGAACGCGCCGACCTGGTCGACCGTCACGAGCGTCCTCCCGCGGCCCGAGGCGCGCCCCGGCACGTCCCTCAGCTCCCTCTCGCCCTGGGCGACCGGCTCGCTCAGGAACGGGTCCTCGCCGTCCGCGCCCATGGCGACGACGTGGTTCGACGTCTTCCCCACGTCTATGCCGCAGAACACCGCATAGCCGGCGATCTCGCTTCTCTTCAACGGCTTCTCCTTCCATCGGGGGCGGGCTGGCCTGGAATCGTCGCGACGGTCGCCTTCGGCAGAACTCCACGAGCGGCGGCAACAACCTTACGGGCGATAAACGACCGCGGGAGCCCGGTGGCATGATCAGCGAGGCCGCGAGGGCAATTAATTTGAGCCGGTGTCCGGGCTCCGCGACGGCCAGCGGGAGGGCCATGCATAGCCCTCCCGGAGAAGCATTCTAGGGAAAACGACTGGTAGAATTAATTCCGCCTTGGCCGGGGGCGGCGGGCTGAGCGCCAAAGCGGCGGAAGCCGAGCGGGCGCAGGCGTGCGCGGACGGGGATCGGGCCGCTCCGGCGCCAGCATGCCGCCCCCGGGCTGGCGGAAT
>NZ_JANIPD030000031.1 GCF_024609215.1 Curtanaerobium respiraculi
CCCATCTGGCGGCAGATTGCCGTGCGCATCAAGTCTGACGTTGCGGGTGGTAGGCTCGCCCCGGGAGAGAAGGTCGCATCGGTGCGCGACCTAGCCGTTCAAGCGGGGGTAAACCCCAACACGATGCAACGCGCCCTCGCGCAGCTCGAGCAGGAGGGCATCCTGCGCACCGAGCGCACGAGCGGCAGGTACGTGACGGAGGATGCCGGGGTGCTCGACGTCCTGCGCGGGCAGCTCGCATCCGAGGTCATCGCCGAACTCTACCGCAAGCTGCGCGCGATCGGCATGGATGACGATCAGATCATGGCGGCGGTCGCCGCCTGGAAGGATGGGAACTGATGACGATTCTGGAATGCAAGGCGCTCACCAAGCGGTACGGGGAGGTCGCGGCGCTCGACGGCGTCGACCTCTCGCTCGAGGCGGGCCAGGTGATTGGCCTTTTGGGGCCGAACGGCTCGGGCAAGACGACGCTGATCAAACTTGCCAACGGCCTCATCAAGCCGACATCCGGTCAGATTCTCATAGAAGGCATGCCTCCATGCGTAGAGACCAAGGCCAAGGTGGCCTACCTGCCCGACCGCGACTTCTTGCCCGAGTACATGAGCACGGCGCAGCTGCTCGACTACTACCAGGACTTCTTCGCGGACCTGGGGCTCGACGTATCAGGCCGCCTCAAGGAGCTGTCCCGGGGTACGCGCGAGAAGGTCCAGCTCATCCTCACGATGAGCCGACGCGCCCATGCATACCTGCTCGACGAGCCCATCGCGGGCGTCGACCCCGCGGCACGCGACTATATCCTGCGCACCATCATCTCAAACTACTCGCCGGACTCGCTCGTGCTCATCTCGACGCACCTCATCGCCGGCATCGAGGGGGTGCTCGACGACGTCGTCTTCCTCAAGCAGGGCAGCGTGGTGCTTCATGAACTCGCCGACGACCTGCGCGAACGCATAGGCAAGAGCATAGATGGTCTCTTCAGGGAGGTATTCGCATGCTAGGTACGCTTCTCAAATATGACTTCCGCGAGATCGGGAGAAAGATGGGCCCGCTCTACGGCGCGCTTGCTGCGATACCTATTGTCACAGGAATGCTTTTTGCCATAAGAGGGAGCAAGGTCAGTACCGCCAACGATCCCCTCTCTGCCATCATAATAATCATGATGCTTGCCTGGTTAGTCCTGTTTGTGGCAATTGGCGTCGTCACGCTGGTGCTCGTGGCGCGCAACTTCCATGACACGGTCTTCGGGAGCCGCGGCTATCTCACCAACGTCCTGCCGGCGCGCGCAGTCGACCACGTGGCGGGCAAAACCATCAACGGGATCATATGGACGGTGCTCACCGCGCTCATGAGCATCATCGCAGTCGCGCTGTTCGTCGCCACCATCGTCCTCGTGAACCCCGCCGCCCGGGGATCCCTCCTCGAGACCCTCGGATCGACTTCGCTCGGGTTGGTCTCGTTTCCCCAGTCGGCGATGGCGGAAATGACGAAGACCGTCGGCGTGGCGGCCATCTCATTCCTGGCCTTCTCCACCTTGGCGGTGTCGTGGCTCTTCGCGAGCATTTCACTGGGCAGCATGGCGAGAAGGCACTCGGGGTTGGCCAAGGCGGCAGCATTCGCGGCACTCGCGCTCGCGTGGCTGCTCGCGTCGAATGCCCTGGGCACGACCTATGTGAACCTCCTGCTGGTGCAGGTTGCCCTCGCGGTCATCTTCAGCGCGGCGTCGACGTACGTCTTGGA
>NZ_JANIPD030000032.1 GCF_024609215.1 Curtanaerobium respiraculi
GCGGACCATCTTGGACCGCGTGGAAACTATAGCACGAAATTGAACGGTATGTATTGACCGTTCGGAAGTGAACGATTACCATGCAATTGCAAAACCGTTCAATAACGAACGCTAGGAGGAAACATGGCAAGCGAGGAGCCAAGGCTGCTGAATGCGGCGGAGGTGTCGGAGAGGCTGGGGGTCTGCCGCAGCAAGGCGTACCAGGTCATCAGGGAGCTCAACGCAGAGATGCGGGCGCGCGGATGCAAGGTGATGGCCGGCCGCGTGAGCAACGAGATCTTCGAGGAGACGTTCTTCAGGCGTAAGGGAGGGTCGAGGCATGACCGTTAAGCAGTCCAGGAACGGGACCTGGTTCACGCAGTTCCGGTGCAAGAACAAGTTCGGCGAGGAAGTGCACAAATGCAAGCGCGGTTTCGGCACCGCGGAGGAAGCCCAGGCCTGGGAGGACGACTTCATCGCCTCCGCCGGGTGCACGATGGCGATGACGTTCGAGGAGTTCTACGAGGTATACGAAGCCGACATTCGGCCGCGCCTGCGCGAACATACGTGGCGCAACAAGGACTACCTGGTCAGGTCGAAGATCATGCCCTTCTTCAAGAACTACCGCATGAGCGAGATCCAGGGCATCGACATCATCCGCTGGCAAAACGACCTCATGAAGGGCAGCAACAACAACGGGCAGGGCTACGCGCCCACGTACCTGCGCACCGTGAACAACCAACTATCTGCCGTCCTCAACCACGCCGCACGATATTACGGGCTCCACCCCAACCCCGCGGTGCGCACCATGAAGATGGGCGGCAAGGAAACGTCCGAGATGAGGTTCTGGACCAAGGAAGAGTACCTGGAGTTCGCCGACGAGATGATGGAGAAGCCGCGCGAGTTCCTGATGTTCGAGATCCTCTACTGGACCGGGATCCGCGAGGGGGAGATGCTCGCGCTCATGCCATCGGCCTTCGACCTGCAGCGCGGGACCATGCGCATCGACAAGTCCTACCAGCGCTTCGACGGCCGGGACGTATTCACGGACCCGAAGACGCCCAAGTCGATCCGAACCATCAAGCTCTCGAGGTTCCTGGTCGAGGAGGTCGCCGACTACCTCGAGCGTCACCCCGAGATTGGCCCCGGCGACCGCATGTTCCCGGTCACCAAGTACCAGATCTCGCGCGCGATGAAGAACGGCTGCAAGAAGAGCGGGGTCAAGAGGATCCGCGTGCACGACCTGCGCCACAGCCACGTGAGCCTGCTCATCGACAAGGGCTTCACCGCCCTCGCTATCGCCGAGCGCATGGGTCACGAGGCGACCGACATCACGTTCCGCTACGCACACCTGTTCCCCACGGTGCAGGATGACATGGCGAACGTGCTCGACGACGAGAGAGGAGGGTTCTAGGTGCCCTGCCCCAACTACCGCAGGAAGCGGACCATCTCAAAGGCGTTCCGCGTGAGCCGCGAGGAGAGCGAGCGAATAGAGCTCCCGGCGAGGGCCGCCGGCGTCACACAGCAGGAGTACATCATGGCCAAGATCGAGGACAGGGAGTTCACCGTGGCGCCCGACATCCGCACCTACAAGATGCTCCGCGAATCAATGCGCCAGGTCTACCAGGAGCTCTGCCGCCTGCGCGACTGCTCGGCCATGGACAAGCGCCTCATCGCGAAGGTCGAGCTGCTGAGCGACCTTTTCGTCGGCATCGCCGGCGA
>NZ_JANIPD030000033.1 GCF_024609215.1 Curtanaerobium respiraculi
GAAAGGAGACCAGCTATATGAAGTCAAGACCTGATTAGAGATTTTTCAAAGTCTCTAGTTTTGTTTGGATTTGCACTTTGACAGTCGAATATCGAATGCTTCTGGGCGCAATGAACCGCATCGCGGATACGCGATGGCTCCCACGCAGCATGTTTTACGGGGCTATTTGTCGGGATCGTACGGCTCCCCGTCTCGCATAACGGCGTAAACCACGTGGCACAGCTTCCTCGCGACGGCGGTCACGGCGACACGGTGGGGCTTGCCCTCGCGGCGCTTCTTGTCGTAGAAGGCCTTGAGCTTCGGGTCGTACTGCCTGGCCCTGTTGGCGGCGAGCCAGAGCGACCTGCGGAGGTATGGCGACCCGTGCTTCGTTATCGGGACGCCCTTCGCGGAGAACTTGCCGGACTCGTCGACGCCGGAGTTCAGGCCGGCGTACTTGACGATCGAGGCGGCGTTCTTGAACCTCTTGACGTCGCCTATCTCGGAGACTATCTGGGCGCCGGTGGTCGTCGACACGCCCGGAATTGTCGTGATGTTGGGCTCCACCCTGGCCAGCAGGGCGGCGACCTCCCTCTCCACCTTGGATATCGCCCCGTTCAGGAACTCTACCTGCGAGACCATCGTCCTTATCTGGAACGACGCGGCCTCCTGGCCGAGCCTTATCCCGACCGACGACTTCGCCGCGGCCTTGAGCTGTGCGGCCTTTTCCGCTCCCAGCCTGCCGCGGGACCCCCGGAGAGCAGCCTGGCGATCGTCGACGCGCGCCTCCTGCCCACCTCGGCGGGCGTCGGGCACTCGGCGAGGACCTTCAGCGACGCGGCGCCGAACATGTCGGAGAACAGCCCCGCGTACTCTGGGAAGTAGGCATCCATCACGCAGATGGCCTGCGTCTTCACCGTCGCGAGCTCCTGCTTGAGGCCCTGGTGGTAGCGCGTGAGCTGCTTGAGGGCCTGCATCTCGTCGGCGGCCAGCCGCGTCTGCTCGCAGTCGCCCTGGCGCAGCGTCTCGGCGATGAGCCGGGAGTCCACCCGGTCGTTCTTGATGCCCTTCATGCCCTTGAGCTCGCGCATGGCGTGCACCTGCATCGGATTCACGACGCAAACCTTGTAGCCAGCGGCCATGAGGTATGCGAAGCAGGCCTTCCAGTAGTGGCCGGTAGCCTCCATTCCGACGAACACGTCGTCCTCGGACTCGGCGACCGACTCGAGCCACGCCACGCACCTCTCGAAGCCTGCCTCGGTGTTCTTGAACGGCATCGGCCTCGCGACCTCGGCGCCCTCCTCGTCGACGGCGCCGATGACGTGGCCCATCTTCGCGATGTCCACACCTGCGTAGATCATAGGGCGCTCCCTTCTGCTATCGGCGGGTTCCTGCCTGCGCACCCGGGACCGCTACCTCCTAGAAGAGATCCGAAGAGTGGGCGAGCCACCTTCATCCAGCTTATCCGCGGCCTCGCCCGGGTGGGGCAGGTTGCCAGACTCCTTTACGAGAAGCGGGGCTCTCACACGAAATGTCGGCAACCCTGCCCGCCAGAATCTGCATTGCATCCACAAGCATTCGATAATCGGCTCGAAAATGCAACGACTAAAAGATAGGAG
>NZ_JANIPD030000035.1 GCF_024609215.1 Curtanaerobium respiraculi
TATAGGCCAAAACGTGTTGATGGCTAATCCCAATCGGTGCGCCACTTGGCCGAGTGGTGGAGCTCCGACCAGACCAGCCCGTCGCCCCATTGCGCAGGCCCCTCCTTCTTCTGCGGCTCGAAGGCCGCCCTGTGGTAGAGCTCGGCGATGTCGTCGTCGGTGGGCATGGTCCCGAGAATCTCCGCCGGGGGCATGGGATCCGGCGAATGCATGTAGCACCACCAGAACGCCGCCTTCGCCCGCCTGAGCGCGCTCATGCCCCTGTGCAGGCGCAGCACCTCGCGTATGGGCGCGTTCACGCCGCCCTCGATGCGGTTGTTGGTGCCGGGCAGCGGCCCGTCCCCCGTGAGCGTCGGGTCCAGGAACGTGAACGGGTGGCCCCGCCTGATCAGCGTGTTGAGCCCGTTCCTGGCGGTCACGAGGCGGGCGTGGGTGAACTCCTTCTTGCCGGTCTCCTCGTTTATCGTCTCCCCCGCCAGGAAGTCCTCCCAGCGGGAGCACCAGTCGCTGTACCCGGCCAGCCATGCGGCAGCGGCGCCCGCGTCCCTCACGTGCAGCAGGCCCCTGGCCAGGCCGTAGAGCTCGACGCCCGCGGGCAGGTTCGGCCTGGTCGTCGTCTGCTTCTTCACCTGGCCGAAGGCGTGGAAGACGCATCTCTGCACCCTTGCCCCCGGCCACGTCCTCTTCCTGGCCTTCTCGAAGCCGCTCCCGCCGTCGGTGACCACCATGTCGGGCTCGGGGGTCGGCGCCATCAGCGCCGACCACGCCCTCGAGTTCTCCGACCTGGCGAGGTACCAGCCCAGGACGTCCTCGTCCGTGCTGGCGATGAGTATGTGGACGTTCTTCGCTATCCGGATGCCGTCGACGAACACCACTCGGTGGACCTCCCCGGTGGGCTGCGGGATGGGCCAGACGCTCCAGAACCTGGCGCATTTGCGCCTGAACGTCCTGGCGCTCCAGGGCCCCTCGGCCTGCGTCCTGGACGAGAAGAGCCACCCCAGGAACGTCCTCAGCAGCTTTGCTTCGTTGTCGATCCTGTGCGTAGAGGTCGCCCTGCAGGACTTGCAAAGCCAGCGCTGCGATCCCGCAGCAGTCCTGCCGTTCCGTACCATTTTACCCCCGCACACGGGGCATTTCACGGTGTTCATGGCGACATGATGGGCCCGGCGAACTTTGAGGGCCGGTTTTCGCGCCATGAACTGCGGTTTCGATAGAATCCATCAACACGTTTTGGCCGACTGCAAAGTTGGGGCGCATGAACTTTCAGGGCTGTTTTAGGACATTTGAACTGGGGTTATAGCGACATTCATCAACACGTTTTGGCCTATAACCC
>NZ_JANIPD030000036.1 GCF_024609215.1 Curtanaerobium respiraculi
GCCGCCTCGATCTCCCCCAGCTCCACGCGGTGGCCGCGCACCTTCACCTGCTGCTGGGACTGGCGCCTCCCCAGGAACTCGATGGTGCCGTCGGGCCAGAAGCGCCCCTCGTCGCCGGTGCGGTACCAGCGCCCCCGCGAGTCCACGGGGAAGGAGGCCCGGGTGCGCTCGGGGTCCGCGACGTACCCCGAGGCGAGGCTCGCGCCCCCTATGAGCAGCTCGCCGGCGACCCAGTCGGGGCAGTCGAGGCCGTCGGCGCCCACCACGCGGAAGGACTGGTTGGAGAGGGGCCTGCCGTAGGGGATCGAGCGCCAGAGGGGGTCGACCTCGGAGACCTCGTGGAAGTTGGACCAGATGCCCGCCTCGGTGGCGCCACCGAGCGCGACGAGGCGGACGCGGGCGGGGAGCTTGCCGCGCAGGCCGAGGGGCACCCAGTCCCCCGACACCAGCGCGAGCCTCATGGAGGAGAGGGCGCGGGGGTAGGAGTCGGCGAGGACGTCGAGGAGGGCGGGGGCGGAGTTCCAGAGGGTCACCCGGTGCCTCTCGCAGAGCCCCGCCCACTCGGAGGCGTCGCGGCGCTGCCGCTCGGTGGGGATGACCAGGGACCCGCCCGCCCCCAGGACGCCGAACAGGTCGAAGACCGACAGGTCGAAGTCGAGGGCCGACACGGCGAAGACCCGGTCGTCCCCGCCGACGCCGAAGCGCTCCACCACGTCGCGGAGGGTGTTGCGGGCCGCCCCGTGCGACATCGACACCCCCTTGGGGGCCCCGGTGGAGCCCGAGGTGAAGATGACGTAGGCCTCGGCGTCCGCCGGGGGGGCGGCGGGCGACGCGAGCGGAGGGCAGGCGAGGGCCCGCCGCACCTCGTCGGGGCCGACGACGGCGGCGCATGCCGCCTGCTCGATGATGGAGGCGGCGCGCAGGTCGGGCTGCGAGGCGCCGATGGGGACGTAGGACGCCCCGCTCGCCGCCACCCCCAGGCAGGCGACCGCCTGCTGGGGGCCCTTGGGGAGGCGGAGGGCGACCCGCCCGCCCGGGCCGACGCCCCGCCGCGCGAGCCAGGCGGCCACGCTCCTCGCCGCCCGGTCGAGCTCGCCGTAGGTCATCGACCCCGACTCCCCCCACCTCAGGGCGATGCGGCCGGGATCCTCGGCGGCGCGCTCGAAGAAGCCGGCGTGGATCGGCCCCGGGGCGGCGGGACGGGCGTCGCCCCGGGAGGCGCGCTCGTAGGAGGGGAGGAGCG
>NZ_JANIPD030000037.1 GCF_024609215.1 Curtanaerobium respiraculi
CGCTCTTCGGCTTTTGGGACAACGAGGCGCAGGCCCAGGCGGCCAACAGCCTCGGCCTTCCTCCCTACATCACCTCCGAGATGGTGGAGGCGGCGCTGGAGTGCCAGGAGGAGTACGGGCATCCCGCCGGATGCACCATCGCGCAGATCATCTGCGAGAGCGGCGCCGGGGACCACCTCTCCGGCCTCGCCACCCGCGACAGCAACCTCTTCGGCATCAAGTGGGCGCCGAGCTTCGCACTCGCACCCGAGGTCGCGGGCAAGTCGTCCTGGTCCACGGGCGAGGAGTACGGCGGGCAGCACGTCACCGTCATGGCCGACTTCACGAGCTTCAGGAGCATGCGCGACTGCATCGTGTTCCGCTCGCGCGTGCTCCTGCAGAACCAGCGCTACGCGGGAAACCCGCTCATCCAGCAGGCCATCGCGGAGCACGACTCGGACAAGATGGCCGAGGGCCTCAAGGACGCGGGCTACGCCACCGACTCGGCCTACGTGGACACCCTGAAGTCGATCATGGCCACCTACGGCCTCTACCACCTCGACGGGATGACCGTCGAGGACTGGAAGAACGGAAGCGCGGGAGGGGGTGCCGTCGTCGAGGCCGCCTACAGCCAGCTCGGCGTGCCCTACGTGTGGGGCGGCACCTCGCCGGGCCATGCTCTCGACTGCTCGGGGCTCACCCAGTACTGCTACGCGCAGGCGGGGATCTCCATCCCGCGCAACTCCGAGGCGCAGGCCAACGCCGGCACCAAGGTCCCGCTCTCCGAGGCCAGGCCCGGCGACATCCTCTGGCGCCCGGGGCACGTGGCCATCTGCATCGGGGGCGACCAGTACATACACGAGCCGCACACGGGAGACGTGTGCCGCATAGGGACGGGCATCTCGTACTTCACGTGCGCG
>NZ_JANIPD030000038.1 GCF_024609215.1 Curtanaerobium respiraculi
TGGTCGTTCAACCGCAACCAGGAGATCGAGGACAACGGGACGAAGGAGTGGTATGCCCGCCAGCACCACGACTACCAGATCGAGGGCAACCCCGTGGGCTACTTCGTGCCCGGCATGGAGTCGAGCCCCGACTTCCAGAAGATGCTCATCCTCACCCACAACGACGTGCGCAAGCCGAAGATCTCGCCGCAGCTGCTCCTGGAGGACCGCCTCATCGAGATCGACCGCGAGGGCAACATCGTCTGGGAGTGGAGGATGCTCGACCACTTCAACGAGTTCGGCATGACCGAGGCGCAGAAGAACGTGATGTTCCGCAACCCCAACCGCCAAGAGGCCGGTGATGAGGGCGAGGGCGACATCTTCCACGTGAACTGCGCCAGCTACCTGGGGCCGAACAAATGGCACGACGCCGGCGACGAGCGCTTCGCCCCCGACAACATCATCATGGACTCACGCGAGGCCAACATCATGTGGATCGTCGACCACGGGACCGGCAAGGTCGTCTGGAAGGTCGGCCCCGACTTCACGCAGACGCGGGAGCTGCGCATGCTCGGCACCGTCGTGGGCCCGCACCACACCCACATGATCCCCAAGGGGCTGCCCGGCGAGGGGAACGTCATGGTCTACGACAACGGCGGCTGGGCCGGCTACGGCGACCCCTGCCAGCACTCCCGCATGGGGCTGAAGGTCACGCGCCGCGACGGCAGCCGCGTCGTGGAGTTCGACCCCACCACGCTCGAGATCAAGTGGGAGCTCAAGGACACCAACGCCGACGGCGATTTCATGTTCAACGCCCACTACTTCTACAGCCCGCTGACCAGCGACGCCCAGCGCCTGCCCAACGGCAACAC
>NZ_JANIPD030000039.1 GCF_024609215.1 Curtanaerobium respiraculi
GCGCATCGCCGACGGCCTGCCCGCCCAGGCGGTCTCGGCGCATCGCGCGCTCAACATGCTCGTAGGCGATGATGCAGACGGAATCGAGATAGAGGCCGAGGTCTGCCGTCTGATGGGCTTCGGCCCCGCAACGTATGCGCTTGTGGAAAATCTGACAGCGGATTCAGCGGAGAGCGATACCGAGGAAAGCCGGTTCTGAGCGCCATTCCAGCACTTCTGCCATAATGGGGTGCGGTGTCGCTTCCTAAAAGCAGCGCCCGCAAAGATAAAAACGCAATGCGCGCCACACGAGGTGCGCTAGAGCCGGTAGGTAGCCCGGCCGTCTCGCAGAAGCGAGGCAAGTAACCCTCCCTCCTTGGGTTGTCCGTTCTCTTGCGCAACCACATACAAGGAGGAAATCCATGGAGCGATCCAGCATCACGCTGACCGTCTTGTTCGATGCGCCCTTTTGGGTGGGCATCTTCGAGCGCGTCGAGAGCGGCCGGCTTACCGTGGCCAAGGTCATCTTTGGCGCGGAGCCGAAGGACTACGAGGTGCACGACTTTGCGCTCAGGCACTTCTGCGACCTCAAGTTCAGCCCTGCGGTAGCCGCTGAAGAGCAGCGCACAAGCGAGAACCCAAAGCGCCGCCAGCGTGCTGCCCGAAAACAGATGCAAGAATCAGGCATAGGCACCAAATCATAAAAGGCGCTGCAACTACAGCTTGAAGTTGCAAAGGCAGAGCGAAAACACGCCAGCAAAGAACAGCGCGAAGCAGAGAAGCAGCGTCAGTTCGACCTCAAGCAGCAGAAGCACAAGGAGAAACGCCGAGGGCATTA